>NZ_VFWK01000002.1:0-972002 GCF_006442655.1 Mesorhizobium sp. B2-1-3A | reverse complement strand
GCCGGCGTTCAAAATCGGCAGCCTCAGCGCCGTCACATGACAAGGCGCCAAAAACACAAAACCCGCCTCGGCGGCGGGTCGTTGGCGCAAATCAGCACCATGAACAAGATGATAGCTTGGCTGCCCTCACTCGGTCAAGGAAAAAATTCCTAGACCTTCAAATTCGCCTCAAGCCTCCTCCTCGATCACGCTTTGCGCGACCTGCGTGGCGCCGCCATTGATCCGGGCGGCGATGATGTGTCCGAGCGCTACGGCACCCACGCACAGCAGCACCGAGAGGCCGATGTTGAGTGCCGCCCGGCCGAAGCCGCCGGCGCGCAACAGGTCGAGCGTCTGCAGGCTGAAGGACGAGAATGTGGTGTAGCCGCCGCACAGGCCGATCATCACGAACAGGCGCAGGCTTTCGGAGGCGGGATAGCGCCCGCCGGCCAGCGTCAGCGTGCCGAAGAAGCCGATCAGCAGCGAGCCGCTGATGTTGATGATGATGGTTCCCCAGGGCAGCTCACTGCTCACCGGCAGGGCCCAGGTGGAAACGAGGTAGCGCGCCAGCGTGCCGAGCGCACCACCGGCCATGACCAGAAGACAGTTCGAAAAAGACATGCTCGATCCTCTCTGAGACGAGCACATCGGCCCGCCATGGCGGCGGAATCGACAGATTCCCACCGCGGTTTTCGCGGCAGGAGTCATCAGCCATCACTGGCGGTTTCGGGAGAACCCCATTCCCATCACTGGTAAGATGCCAGACATCTCCCATTACTGGCAAGATGCCAGAGCGCGGCCGTTTCGACAAGCCGGCGGCGGCGGGAGGCCGAAAAACAAAACCCGCCTCGGCGGCGGGTCGTCGGCGCAAATCAGCACCATTGATGAGATCATAGCACAACTGCCCTCACCGGACAATCGGATGGCGGCCGGCCGGTCGCCGAAATCCGGCATTGGCTAGCCGGCTTTTCTTCGGCCCGCAGCTGTGGAATCATCAGTTGAAGCTCATGGAATGATTCCCGTCACGGCCTTTGTGGGAGAGGACGATGGACAGACCAGCCATGGCATCCGTTTTCAGGATGCGACATGCTCCAGCCTCGGTTTCCGGGGTGCGAAGTACCGGCCAGGGCCAGGCCGATCCGGTGATCCGTGTGAACTCGCTTGGCGAAGCGATCCGCTTCGTCGCGGGTGCTTATCCCAACTACGACATCGGCGCCGTTGCCATCACATGCGGCGATCCGTCGATCCCGCGCCTCGGCAGCCTGGAGGTCAAGGCGCTGTGGCGCGAATATGGCGAGCGCCTGACGCAGGAATAGATTATTTCCCGCGGCAGACCACCTGCCCGTCGTCCGGATTGAAGATGACCGTACCCGGCGCCTTCATCGGCTGGCCGGGATAGCGGCGCGATGCTGCTGGTCCTGCTGTTCGCCGACAGGATCTGGGGCGGCTTCGCCTGCCTCCGGATCGGAAACGCGGCTGGCGCGTTTCAGCTACGGTGAATAGAGGGAGCAATCGCCATGAATGTCGCCAACCTGCAACTCGAAGGCCTGCTGATGGCCGTCGCCTCGATCAACCACGTGCTGGTGCGCAAAGGTGTGCTGACATCGGAGGAGATCGATATCGCCCTGCGCAAGGCCGAGGCCGGCGAGACCAGCGAGGAGCGGTCCGGCGGCATGTCGGCGTCGAGCCGTGACGCCGTCAATTTCCCGATCCGGCTCCTGGAACTCGCCAATCAATGCCAGCCGGAGGCGGATATGCCCTCATTCTCGAAACTGGCCCGCATGGTCGGCCAGATGAAGGAGCCATATAACGACCAGATGTGAGGTTCGCTCCCTCAAGCCCTGCCCGGCCAGCCCAGGTTCAGCGCCAGCGTCTGTCCCGGTCCGTGCACCGCGGCGAACAGCAGTCCGGCCATGAAGGAAAAATGGTCGACGAAGAAGCCGAACTCGGCCTGGTTGCCGGCCCAGTGGCTGGGGCCGTGGAAGGCGAAGGCCAGGAACAGCACATAGGCCGCGGCGACCAGGGCCGCCTGCGTGAAGAAGGCGCCGCTCAGGAAACACAGCACCAGCGCGACCTCCAGGATCGCCGCGCACCAGGCAAGGAAGAGCGGGAAGGGAAAGCCGGCGGCGGCGATGAAACCCGCGGTGGCGCCCATGCCCATGAACTTGAAGGTCACCGCCATGAGGAAGACGGCGGCAAAGATCAGGCGGGCAATGAGAAGGGCCGTGGTCTGCCACGGCGATTGAGCGATTTGCGACGGCATGACTTTCTCCAGGGTTGAAAACCGTTTCGCCCCCAAGGACGTGCGGCCGGGGGCGGTTCCGACACCCCTCGCGAATTTTACCCGAAAACCCACAAGGCATCCGCCCGCCGCCACGGCGGCGGCGAGCGATCCCCCGCTTCAAACGCTCTTCCCGGGCGAGGCCCCCGCCATAAAAATCGCGAAACTTGTTCGTAACCGTGATCGTGGTATCGTTAGCTTGGGCTAATGCACAGCTATGTCTGATGCGGTGTTTTGGGTGGGGTAAGAATTGGGCGCGCGAGTCAGGCTAGGGACGAGATCCTTTCTGGTCGGGTTATCGGTGGCAGAGTGCAATGGCTGCGGCGGCAGCGGGCAGGTTTTCCAATGCCCGCGCTGGACAAGCTCCAATGGCCTTTGCTGTCCCGCCGGCACCCATCATCGTGGCTGCCCCGGCGCCAGCGCGCCTTGCGTCAAATGCGGTGACACCGGTCACCGCGACGCCGGCCCGGTCCATTCGCCGGCCTGAACAACTGCTTGCAAGCCGTTCCTGCCGGGGCGATGCGCCGTCATGGAACCAGCAGCGCCGATCGCTGTTATGTCTGATCGCGGCATCGCGTGGTATTATGTCCGCGCGACCATGCGGCTGACAGAAAGCGAGGCCCGCCATGCCCGACGACAAATCGAAGACCAAACAGGACCGCAAGCTGGTTTCGAGCGAGGAAACCTATGAGGTTGCCGCGTTTGCCCGCAAATACGGCATCCCACAGAGCGAAGCCCAGACCATCATCAAGCGCTACGGGCCTTCGCGCAAGAAGCTCGACAACCATATGGCGGCGCGCGGATAGAGGGCGGCTGCCGCGAGCCGCAAGAACGGAGGGCCGCGACCATGTCCGATACCATACGCAGGACCGGCAGCTGCCTGTGCGGCGGCGTGCATTTCGTCGTCACCGGCCAGCCGACGCGGGTCGGCCTCTGTCATTGCAAGGACTGCCGCAAGGCGGGCGGCTCGGTCTATTCGGCCTTTGCCATCTGGCCGCGCGATGCCTTCGAGACATCGGGCGAAGTCGCCACTTACGGAACGCGCAGCTTTTGCCCGACCTGCGGCGGCCGCGTGGCCTGGGTCGGCGACACCGAGGCCGAGGTCATGCTTGGCAGCCTCGACGTCGCGCCGACCGACCTTGCCCCCGAATATGAATTGTGGATCAGCCGCCGCGAGACCTGGCTCCACGCCCTGCCCGGCGCGGAGCAATTCGAGCATGACCGGCCGCAGGCCGAAGACGCCGGTCCGCCGGCGCCGAGACCTTTGTCGGACGCCGTCGCCGGCGATTGAAAATTGATCCTTCGGGTCTGGAACCCTCCCCTGCCAACGACGTTATCCGGCGCCCCTCATGCATGCCGCGGCCTTCAAACCGCATGGCCACATGCACCCGTCACGGAGACTTCAGTTGAACGACAAGATGTTTCCCCGACCGATCCGCCTGAAATTTGCCCCCGAGCACGAGCGCGTGGTGCGTAGCGCCTGGGAGGGCCTAGAATGCCTCGGCGACTGGCCGGCCGGCCAGGGCCGGCGATACCGGGCGGCATTGCGCAGCTGCCGCGATGCGCTGGATGGCTGGACACCACCGGAAAAGGCGATGCGCGCCATGATCGATGCCGCGCGCGAAGCACACATCCTCCAATAGCTGAGAACAATGGTGGCGGGAAAAACAATGGCCGATGTGATGCTGTCGACACCAATGCGCATCAAGCCGCATGGCTCGGACACGATCCGTGAGGTGGCGAGCCTTCAGGACGCCAGTGAGATCCTGATCGACTGGCCGCATGCCAGCCGTGGTCCCTTCTACCAGGCCGCGCGCGAGAAGGTGGAGGCGGCGCTGGAAAACAAGGACGGCGCGGCACAGGCGCAGGAAGCCTTCACCGCACTGTGCGATCACGCCGGCGTTCTGGTTCGCTAGAACCATTCCAGGAAACGTGTGATACGGTTTCGCTCAACAAAAAAACAGGCGATGCCCTCGCCTGCTTTTTTGCGGAGCGGGTCTTTTATTGGGCAGGCAGGTCGCCATCCACGATAGGATGAGAGCTTTCGAACCCGAAACTCTTCGGCGCCATCAGCATCAGGGCGATCACGATTGCGATCGTGGCAATAAATGTGGCGGTGTTGGCGATATCCCTCAAGGCTCCCGTCCTTTCAAATCCAATTCGTTAAAGAAACGTTTCCCGGCCGACGAGGTTCCGTTGCCCGGCAATAAAGGCGCCGGTCTCGCTTCTACTTGGACGGCGGCTGCGCGGGCACTTGGCCGGGCTTGATCACCGGCGTATTGCCTTCATCGGGCGCCGGCGCGGCCATGCCCTGGTCGCCGGTGGCCGGCGGCTTCAGCACGCCGCCGCAATCATTGAGCTTTTCGGTCAGATTGCCGTCGCCGGACGGCTGCTTGCCTTGCTCTGGCTGGACCCGGCATTTGTCCGCCTGCTGGGCCGGGTTCTGCTGCGGAGCCGTCTGCGCCGCCGCCGGCAGCACTGCCAGCACCAGCATCAGGGACGCGATGGCGAGAGGTTTCATCTTGGCCTCCTTCTCCTGCGCGGCCGCCGGTGGCGACCTTCCATTCGCAGGGACAACGCCTGTCGGCGCAAAAGGTGGCACTCAGGCCGCGACGGGATCAGCGAGATGTCCAGGCGTCGTCCTCGGACGGGGCAGCGGGCGGGTCGGCCCTTTGCGGGCACTCCTCATAACGGTGGTCGCGGCCGCCGCAGAAAGAACAGCACATGGCCACGCGGCCCTCGTCTCCGGGCCACCACTGCGGTGTTTCGTAAGGTTTCCTGCTGTCCATTCCCAGCAATGCGCCACACGCGATTTGGTTGCGCCGGAGGCCGGCCGTGCCGCGCCACGCCCCATGCGTAGCCTGTCGCGGAACCGGCGGGACGGAGGATGAGTTCTATGGGACAAAGGATGCCCGCTCGGGGTACCTCCGGCAAAAGTGAAGCGGCTTTCGTCCAAAACCGCGTTAGAAGAGAAACAATGATGTCAGCTCGCGTTCGAATTCTATTAATGACCTTGGGCGCCGTGCTTGCGGCGACCGGTCTGGCCGAGGCGCGGCCCGACAGCCGCGCCATGAGCTGCACCGAGATCCGGGCCATGATCCAGAGCCGTCACGCGGTGGTGCTGACCACCGGCCCGAACACCTATGACCGCTATGTCAGGCAGTTCGGCAATGAATGCGACTGGCCGGAAGTGCCGATGTCGGCCTATATACCGGCGCGCGACGGACACTGCCCGGTTTACCGCTGCGAAGAGCCGGTCAACAACTTACCGAATTGACGCTTTGCCGTACTGGCGCCATAACCGTTCCAGCTTCTCCCGCTTCGTCTAATGGTAGGACAGCGCCCTTTGAAGGCGTGAATCGTGGTTCGAGCCCATGAGCGGGAACCAGCCCTTCGACCGGCTGGAGCAATTCCGGGACACCGTGAGGCGGTTATTCCAGGGAATTGCGTCAAGGAACTCCGGTTTTGGAACCGGTTCTCCTGAAACCATTTCATCGACCCTGCGTTGACGACCGAGGCATGGCCAGACACAGGAGACATTTCATGACCGTCAACTGCCGCATATCCATCGACAACCGGCCGGACGCCACCGACGCCATTTTCCAGGCGGTGCCCAGGATCGGAGAAAGCGTTTCGCTGTCGGTCGACGGAAGCCCGCAGGACCTGCGGGTCTCGCGCGTCGTGCATGTCCCCGGCGGCACATTGGATGGCGCCGCGATCATCGTCGAGGTGACGACCAACATCCTCTAGGCCCTGCGCGCTCCCGGCGCCGACCAGGGGAAGGTCGCGCCGCCGGCAGGGACCGCCGAGCCTCACGCGACAGTGATTGGCCGGAATGCAACTTTGCGCCGGCGCCGACGTTTAATGTCCGCAACGCCGTCGAGGCTCCAATGCAGACTGCTTGGTTTTCCAAACCCGTGGTGGTTTCCGTCGGTGTCACCGGTGCCACGCGCAACCTGTCCAACACACAGCAGGCCATCGAATTGCTCACGACCCATTGGCGCGATACCGGCAGCCTGAAACATCAGTCCGCGCTGCGCGCCTGCCGCCGGGCGACGAGTGGCGACGTATCTCCCGATACCGCCAGGGATGCCTTCGTCGAGGCCGCGCGCGAAGCGCACATACTGGTCGAGTAGGGACTGGTCGAGAAGGCCGGCCGTTCACGGACCGCAGCCACTATTCACAATCTCGTGATCAATGGAACCGCCTGAAACGGCAGGCGTTTTTTTGCAGGCGTCTTTTTGTCAGGCAACATCAGGAGGCGTTTATGCGCATCATGAATCTCGTCACGCTCGCCCTCATAATCCTTGGCGGTCTCAACTGGCTGTCCATGGGTGTGACCGGCCATGACGTAATCGGCACGGTCCTTGGGGGCGCCATGCTGGCCCGCTTGGCCTATCTGGTCATAGGCCTTGCAGCAGTATGGCAGCTCATGCCGGGCTTCCAGAGCTTCACCGTTGGAGAAGTCGATGCCGAAAGGCATCTCCCGCATCATCGGTGATCGGCAGGCCGGGGCGGCGGAGAAACCTGCCGCCCCACCTCGGCGCAACGCCGCTCAGGCAGCGGTCGCTGTCCACGCGCACCGCGCATGCTCCGCCATCGAAGTGGAGATCACCGTCAGCCAGCTGCCCGCCGCCGGATAAGCGCGACACCAGCTTCTTTTGACGGAGCGTCAGATGCCGAAGCCGAGCGCGGCGTCGTCATCGGGCTCGGCGCCGGGTTGCGGCACGATGATCGATGCCAGCGGCGCGGCCAGCTGCCATCTGAGATGCCCCGCGGACCGCTCGAGGACGGCGGAGCCGCCAAGCGATTGCGGCGCCACCCGCTGCAGGACGACGGTGCCGAACCCCTTGCGTGTGGTCTCGTCGCGCCTGTCGTCGGGACGGGGCGTGGATGTCTCGTTCCAAAGCAGCTCGAACTCACGCCCGCCCGAAGCACCGGCATCGTGGGTGCCGGAGCCGATGGTCCAGGTGACTTCGACCCGGCCGTCCTCGCTGCCCAGCGCGCCATATTTGGACGAATTCGTGCCGAGCTCGTGGAAAGCCATGCCGAGATTCTGCACCGCATTCGACTGCAGCGTCAGCACCGGGCCGGAGAGCAGGATCTGCTCTTCGCGGCCGAAAGGCTTCAAATGCTCCTGGATCAGGTCGAACAGGCTGGCGCCGGCCCACTCCGAGGTGACAAGCAGATCATGCGAGCGCGACAGCGCCATGATGCGGGCACGGATCAGTTCCTCGAACTCGTGCGGGTCATTCGAGCGCTTGCTCGTCTCCCGGACCATCGACAGGATGACCGCGAACTGGTTCTTGACGCGATGGTTGACCTCTCGCATCAGCAGCCTGATCTTGCGCTCGCTCTCCTTGGCGGCGGAAATGTCCCGGGCGATCTTCGAGGCGCCGACAATCTCGCCATTGGCGTTCTTGATCGGCGAAACCGTCAGCGAGACGGAGATAAGCACTCCGTCCTTGCGCTTTCGCGTCGTCTCGTAGCTCGCCACCCGCTCGCCGGCGCGAACCCGGCTGATAATCTCGATTTCCTCGCTCTTGAGGTGATCGGGAATGAGCATGACGATCGACCGGCCAATCGCTTCCTCGGCGCTGTAGCCGAACATGCGTTCGGCCGCCAGGTTCCAACTGGTGACGATGCTGTTCAGATCCTTGCTGATGATGGCGTCGAAAGAGGAATCAACGATCGCCGCAAGGCGCGCATCCGCGGTTGCGGTCTGGTTTTGGTCGGTTGTTCCGATGTCAGCCGTCGCCACCACGATCTCGCTCATTTGCATGAGGTAGCGCGCAAATTGATCAAGGCAATCTCGCCCCGGGCAATTCGCACAGGCGGCGCATCATGGCCGAAACGGCCCTCACTCCGAAGGCCGATCGGTTTCCTTGCCGTCGCCCTCGGGCAGGACGCCGAAGTCTTGCGATTTGACGCCTTGTTCGGCCGTCAGGAACCCATCCGAGGCAAGGCCGCGCCGCAACAGCTCCCTGACGGCGGCGGAGCGGCTTGGCATGCGCTTGTCGTAGCGCCAGTTTTCCAGGGCCGCCAATTCGTCGGCGGTGAGCATGATCTGCAGTCGTTCCGGGCGTTCCAGTTCAGCCATGTGCGCCTTCCCCGCTCAAGACCAAAATACGGTGAGTTAGTATCTAACTCATTTCGCTTATAATTAGGGTAGTTCTCAAGATGCGTCAAGGCCGGTCAGTGAGCGCTCCCCGCATCAAGCTCATGATGCGTATCAAACACCGCATGCGCATTCCTGTAACTATCATAACTAACTGATTTATTTATGTATTTTATAGAATTTCACTTGTCATCCCGTCGCACTCGGCGCATGCTCTGATATGAACAGAAAACCGTTCCCCCTGGGAGGTTTCGATGCGGCATGACTACTCCACGCGCTTGCGCGACGACGTCAATTCAACGGTCCAGAAGGCATTCAAGATGGCTGGGATCGTCAATATCTCGGCGACGGCCGAACAGGTCCGGATGAGGAATCTGGTCGAGAACGTCGCCCTCGAGGACCTTGAACACCTGGTGCTGCAGGCCGCCCAACTGCTTGGCGCGGCAATCGAATTCGACACCTTGAACAGTGGCTTGGTCGTGCTTGGAAACCATCTCGTCGAGGATGACGAGGAGTGCGCGATCACCCCACTCGATCTCGGTCACCCGGCATCGATGCAGTAATCCAGGGACAGGGCTGACAAGGGCCCTATATAATCCGGGAAGCTTGCAACCGGAGAAGCCCAGTCATGACCCTCGCCACACGAAAACTCGGCAGCCAGGGGCTGCAAGTCTCCGCTATCGGCCTCGGCTGCATGGGCATGAGCCAGTCCTATGGTCCGGCGGACGAGGCCGAGTCCATCGCCACGCTGCACCGGGCCATTGAACTTGGCTGCACCTTCCTGGATACCGCCGAGGTCTATGGCCCGTACGCCAACGAGGCCCTGCTCGGCCGGGCGCTGAAGGGCAAGCGCGACCATGTCACCATCGCCACCAAATTCGGTTTTCGCATCGAAGACGGCAAGCAGGTTGGGGTCGATAGCCGGCCCGGCCATATCAGGGAAGCTGTGGAAGCCTCGCTCGGCCGGCTCGCCACCGACCATATCGACCTCCTCTACCAGCACCGCGTAGACCCGGCGGTGCCGATTGAGGATGTCGCCGGCGCGGTCGGCAAACTGGTCGACGAGGGCAAGGTTCGCTTCTTCGGCCTGTCGGAGGCGGGCAGCGCCAACATTCGCCGCGCCCATGCCGTGCATCCCGTCTCGGCCGTGCAGAGCGAATACTCGCTGTGGGAGCGCAATCTGGAGCCCGAGATCATCCCCCTGCTCGGTGAACTCGGCATCGGCCTGGTGCCGTTCTCACCGCTCGGCCGTGGCTTTCTCACCGGCGACGTCAGGCGCGCCGAGGATTATCCCGAAGGCGACTACCGCCGCAACGACCCGCGCTACCAGGGCGAGAATTACGACGCCAATGTCGAGGCGGCGAGCACGGTGCGCGACGTCGCGGCCGCCCGGGCCGTCAAGCCGGGTCAGGTCGCACTGGCCTGGCTGCTGCAAAAGGGCAGCGATTTCGCGGTTGATATCGTGCCGATCCCCGGCACCAAGCGCAGAAAATATCTGGAGGAGAACATCGCCGCCGCCTCGCTGAAGCTCGACGCCGCCGACATGGCCGCGCTCGACGAGGCGCTCGCGCCGGGAAAAATCTCCGGCCCACGCTATGGCGAGCGCGGCATGGCGATGCTGGACCGGTAGAGGGACAGTTGCGAAACGAGGGAACCGTCCTCGGACGAGAAGGAGCCTATTCGATTCGATCGAAATTTATCAGGCCGTAGGGACAAGACTGACCAGTTGATTGTCTGGCTTCGTAATTGCTCCGGCTCCAAGCTCGCTTGCCGAAGCAAGGTGCCGATCCTCCTTCTCGTAATTAACGCATAGCCGCCCGCCCAACCTCGGCACCCTTCATCGGATGAACGCTGTTCCTCGGCGGCAAGCCGGCGCAGCTTATCCATGTTCGGCAATCTCATATGACGGTTCTCGTCCACGCCGAGAAAGACTCTATGATCGTGGACCGCGGACTGGAATGCATCCATACGACATAAAAACTGTAGCCCGGCAGAGACAATGGATGCGCTTTGACGAGCGAGCCGTTTTCCAGTTCACGGCCAACCACGACGTCACTGCAGATCGCAATGCCTTGCCCGGCGACAACCGCGTCGATCGCATGCAGTTCCTCGCGGAAGCTCAAGTCCCAACCCTTGTCGGGACTGAGGTCCGGATCGATTGAGCGGGCCGTCGCGAGCCAGCGGCGCCAGGTAGGAGCGTCCGGATCCCGGTTCATCCAGTCAAAATGGATCAGGGGATAACGCAAGAGATCCGCGGCACGCTCTATCGCCAGTCCATCGCTTGCCAGCAATCGTGGACTGCAAACGGGAAAGAAGGAATCGCGGCACACCTCTTGCGCTGCAAATCCTATAGGCGGGCGACGCGCATAGCGGATCGCCACGTCCGCGGCGCCGGCGCGCAGGTCGAGTACCACATCCGTGCCGATGATCTCCAGCGGCACCGCCGGGTTGGCCTCTCGCCATTTCGGCAGCCGGGGCACCAGCCATCGGCTCGCGAAGGCATTCGGACTCGTCACCCGCAATGGTGCTTGAGCATCGGGCTCCGCGACTGCGGCAAGGGAACCTGCAAGAAGATCAAAGCCGTCGCGAAGGATCGGAAACAGCCGCGCTCCCGCACCCGTCAGCATGAGCGGTCGCGGCCGGCGCTGAAGCAGCTTGCAACCGCATATCTCTTCCAGCAAGCGGACCTGGTGGCTAATCGCCGTCGGCGTCACACCGAGTTCCGCGGCGGCGGCCTTGAAGCTGCCGTGCCGGGCTACGGCCTCGAAAGCGCGCAAGGCGCGGAGGGGCGGACGGTTGCTCACATCGGCAATCTAGATGAATTCCCCTCATCTGCCAGCTAAGAATTTTGCCTTTGCAGAAGATCGGGCCCCTGTGAGAGCATGATCGTCTCGCTGGAGCCAAGGGCGGTAACGATGGAGATTCCCAGGCAGACCGATACGCTGTCGGGCCGATCTCATTCTCCGAGCACGACATTCGAACAACTGCGACAGCACTTACAAGGCGAAGTGGTATTACCGACGGACGTTGGCTACGATCAGGCGCGCGCGGTCTGGAACGGAGCGATCGACAAGCGGCCTGGCGCAATCGTCTTTTGCGCCAATTCCGACGACGTCGTTCATGCCGTGAGCCATGCCAGGTCAAAAGGTTGGCTCGTAGCCGTTCGCAGCGGCGGCCATAATGTCGCCGGCCTGTCGGTCTGCAACGATGGGATAGTGATCGACCTATCTCGCATGAAGAAGATTATTGTCGATCCCGGGCGCCGCATCGCAAGGGCCGAAGCCGGTGTCAACCTTGGCGAGTTCGACGCGGCCACACAAACGCACGGTCTCGCGACGACCATGGGCGTCAACAGCGACACCGGCATTGCCGGCCTCACGCTGGGTGGCGGTTTTGGCAAGCTCGGGCGCAAGCATGGCCTGAGTTGCGACAACCTGATCGCCGCTGAAATCGTCACGGCCGACGGACAATTGCTGCGCACAAGCGCCGGCGAGCATCCGGACCTGTTCTGGGCCTTGCGCGGCGGCGGCGGCAATTTCGGCATCGTGACGGCGTTCGAATACCGGCTGCACACGGTCGGCCCGGCCCTTCTCGTGGGCTCGGTGCTGCACGTCTTCGATCATGCGCGCGAGGCCATGCGGTTTTACGACAAATTCTCCCGCGACGCCCCCGACGAGGTGAGCGTCGACGCCGCGCTCGTGACACTGCCCTCTGGCGATCGTGCCTTCAGCATCTCGGCCTGCTATGTCGGGCCACCCGAGGAGGGCGAGCCTGTCATCGCACCGCTTATGAAATTCGGATCCCCTGTCGAAAGCCGCCTTCAGCCCATTCCTTATCTTCGGATTCAATCGGCGGGCGATAGCCTTTTTCCACGCGGGCGACGTTATTACTGGAAGGCGCAGTTCCTGCGCGAGATCAGCGGTGGCGCGATCGAGGCGCTGCTCGATGCCTACGCGAAGGCTCCCAACAACTCGTCCCTGCTGGTTTTCCAGCAGGTCGGCGGAGCGATCGCTCGCGTGCCCGCGTCGCACTCCCCCTATGCCAACCGCGACGCCGCCCTCGACTGCTTCCCGATCGCCATCTGGGACAATCCTGCCGATGACGAGGCGAATATGCGCTGGGCACGCGATCTGTGGAATGCGGTCCGACCATTCTCCACCGGCGGTGTCTATGCCAACAATCTCGGGGATGAGGGCGATGAGCGCGTGCGTGATGCCTATGGCGCGAACTATGCGCGCCTTGCCGCCATAAAGAAGCAATATGATCCGACCAATTTCTTCCGGTTGAACCAAAACATCAGGCCTGCGTAGCCCGGAATTTGTGGGGAACCCGTGCGCAGTCGCTGGACGATCCTTGCTGTCTTGTTTGTCGCCCGCATCGCAATGGCGTTTCAGTTTCAGAGCGTTGCCGCCGTCGCGCCCCTTGCCGGCGTGAACCTGGCCGACATCGGCATTCTAATTGGTCTCTATCTTGCGCCGGGGATCGCGTTGGCTCTGCCTGGCGCGGCCATCGGAGAGCGCTACGGCGACAAGGCGACCGTTCTCGCCGGTCTCATGATGATGCTGGCGGGTGAGATGCTGACCACGGCGTCGACGTCCTGGAACCTGCAAATCGGCGGTCGACTGATCGGTGGCACTGGCGGCATTCTGCTGAATGTCCTGATGACAAAGATGGTCGCCGAATGGTTTGCCGGCCAGGAAATCGCAACCGCCATGGCCATCTACATCAACTCTTGGCCAGCGGGGATCGCCATCGCTCTCATGCTGTTGCCTGCAATCGGGACGACATTCGGGACGACCGCCGTCGGCATTGCTGTTTCGGTCCTGATTGTCGTCGGTATCGGCCTGATGATCTTCATCTATCGCGCGCCAGAGGTGCCATCCTTCAGTGGAAGTGAACGCCGCGGCATTTCGGCGGGGGTAACTTACGCTCTCGTCGCCGCCGGCCTGATCTGGTGCCTTTACAATGTCGGCTTCGCAATGGTCTTCAGTTTCGGTCCGTCGATGCTCGTTGAACGCGGTTGGTCCAATCCGTCGGCGGGATCGACGATCAGCATCGTGCTTTGGCTGGCGGCGCTTTCGGTCCCCCTGGGTGGCTTCCTGGCTGATCGCACCAAACACGGCGGCGCGGTCCTCATCGCGGGCTGTGTCACCTTTGCATTCCTGATGCTGCTTCTGTCGCGAAACGAACCGGTGCTGCCCCTCATCATAGCCATTGGGATCGTGTGCGGCTTGCCTGCCGGCGCGATCATGAGTTTGCCGACGCGCGTGCTCAATCAGCAGACGCGCTCGATCGGGATGGGAGTGTTCTACACCGTCTACTATGCCGGCATGCTCGCCGGGCCGGCGATCGGTGGCAAACTTGCTGCTTGTGCCGGCACCGCGGCCGTCGCGCTCGATTTTGGCGCTGCCGCGCTCCTCCTTTGCCCTCTCCTCCTTTGGCCACTCCACAAGATCAGCCGCCTCCCGCCGCCGATGGTGGCTCCAATCAGGTAACGCGGACATTCCCGCATTTCCGTCCGTCGGGCGGACGTCGACTTAACGACACGACGGCCTCCGGTGCACTCATCTCCGCATCCTCGTTCAGGAAATGACAGAGCTGAACCATCCGGCTGGCTTCACCCCTAAGCCGCCGCGGCAGCCACCTTCCTAGGGGCAGCGCGTGGCCGGCGCCGTTTGGCGACGAGCTTCAACGCAATCGGCGGCTCTTTCGACAGCGCGCCCGTCACCGCGCCGACCATGCCATGCGCGACGAAATCCGCGCCGATGTCCTGGGCCAGCCTGGCGGTCGCTTCCTTGTCGCCGTTGCCGGTCTCCGACCAGAACACGACGCCCACCCGAAGTGCTGCCTTCGCCCGCTTCAGCCGGCGAACCAGGAAGCGGGCATGCTTGACGGAATCGCGGTTGAGGAAGCCGACCACGACCGTATCGATGGCTTCGAGCTCAAGACGGCGGATGCTGGCGGGTTCCATGTCGGCAAAGCCCGCCTTCGACGCGGCCGCGCCCTGGACTTCCAGCACCTGCGCCAGCATCGCGGCGGCGGCATCGTCGAGCTCGCCTCGCCCGCCGGCGCAAAGCACCGATAGGCCGGTGCCGTCTGGCAGGTCGGCCGCGTCCTCATCGGCGGCGTCGCCGGGCTCGCCCGCCTCCTCGGCCTGCTCATCCTCCTCACCCGCTTCCTCTTTCGCCTCGTCCTCCAGATTGGCCACCAGCGTCAGGGCGCTGGCCGCCACTTGCCGCCTTTGCAGGTCACCCATGACGCCGCGCACACGGTCCCGCTCGCCCAGCAGAAGGGCCGGAATGGCGACCTTGTCGTAGAACTCGACCAGATACTTTTCTTCCAGCATCTCCTCGGCATGATCGGTGGCTTCGTCCGGATCGCCCGCCAGAAGCCGCTGGTAGAGCCGCGCGTGAGGTTCCAGCACGGGCTCGTTGCCGAACAGCACGTCGAGGAATTCGAACTGCGGCACGTGCCTGCCCAGAACCACCAGGCAGACGGTGAGCGGCGTCGACAGCACCAGCCCGAGCGGCCCCCACAGCCACGTCCAGAAGATCGCCGCCACGATGATCGCCAGCGGCGACAGCCCGGTTCGCGAACCGTAGAGCCAGGGCTCGACGACATTGCCGGTGACCAGTTCCATCACCACGAACAAGGCGGCCGTCCACAGCACGAGCTCCCAGCCGGGCGCCACGGCAAGCGCCAGGAACAGCGGCAAAAGCATGCCGATGGCCGGGCCGATATAGGGAACGAAACGCAGCGCCAGCGCCAGCAACCCCCAAAGCAGGGCATTGGGAATGCCGAGGATCCACAGCCCGATAGCGATCGGTATGGCGTAGACGATGTTGACGACCAATTGCATGAGCAGATAGAGGCCCACGCGCTTGCCGGCATCCTGAAGCGCCTCGGTGGTGCGATGAAGGTCGCCATAGCCGACAAGCCTGATGAAGCGGTCGCGCAAATCCTCCCGCTCGAGCAGCATGAAGATGACGACGACAATGATCAGCCCGGCCGATCCGAGCGGGCTGATCAGCGGACCGACGATGTTCTGCAGGACTTCGAGCGGCCTTTCGCGCGAGACGATTTCGACCGGCACCGGCTCGCGCGGCGGCTTGTCGGGCGTGGCGGCCGGCAGCGTGGCGTCCTGCCTGTCGATCTCCTGGCCGACACGCTCGACCACGCCGCTCAATCTCGAAATGATCCCTCCCCCGACCCCGGTTTCCTTGAGCGAGCGGATCTTGGCCAGGATGTTGGTCTGATAGACCGGGATGTTCTGCGCCAGTTCGCTGACCTGCGTGGCGACGATGAAGCTGAACAGGGCAAGTGCCGCGAAGGCGGCGAGCACGCTGGCGATGACAGCGGCGATCCGCGGAATGCCCACCCGCTTGAGCGCCGAAACCAAGGGCGCGAGCGCGAAGGTCAGCAGCAGTGCAATGGCGATCGGCAGGAAAACCTCGCGCCCGAAATACAGCGCAGCCACCGTGGTGACGGTGGTCGCCACATTTGGCAGTGATGTTCGCGGGTGGGGCGCGGCGGCCGAAAGAATGTCGTCCAGCCCCTGCGACGCCATTCCATTCCGACGATTGTTCGCCACCTGGTACATCTCCCCTGCCAACGGCCATGGTCTGACATATTGAGCCGGCGTGCAACCTTGGCCGGCGGCAATGCGCTGCTCCCCAACGGGCGCCGGTCCGAATGGCTCCCACACGCTTGACATTTTGTGCGCACGTCAATAAATGAGTGACCACTCACTCAAATGGCTTGGACATGGCACGCCCCCTCAGCGAAGAAAAACGTCAGGCAATCCTGGCCTCGGCCACCGAGCTGGTGGCGACGCTTGGAACCGGCGCGGCCACGGCCAAGATCGCCAGGGAGGCCGGCCTCTCCGAAGGCTCGCTCTTCAATTACTTCGCCAGCAAGGATGAGTTGCTCAACCAGCTCTACCTCGAGATCAAGACCGGCCTCGGCAACGCCTTGCTGACTTCATATCCGTCGCAGGCCAGCGTGCGCGAGCGCAGCCGCCACGTCTGGAACAACTTCATCGACTGGGGTGCGAAATTTCCCATGAAGCGCAAGGCCATGCGCCAGCTCAGCGTGTCGGAGCGCATCACCGAGCAGAGCAGGCGGCAGGGCAACGCGGCCTTCGGCGACATCAACAGGATGATCGAGGAAAGCCTCGACGACGGCGGGCTGAAGGGCTGCTCGATGGCCTTTGCCGGAGGCATTTTCGAGGCCCTCGCGGAGACGACGCTAGAATTCATCGCCCGCGATCCCCGGCAACGCGAACACTACAAGGAGGCCGGCTTCGCGTTTTTCTGGAGCGGTATCTCCAAGTAGCTCCGGGCGGGTCTCAAACAGCACCACACGGATCATGACCACCGCAAATCTACGACCAAATCAACACGAATGAATGAGTGCCTAATCACTCGTTTATTGCCAACACACTGAACGGAAAAGACAATGTCGAAAGTCTGGCTGATCACCGGCAGCGCCCGCGGATTGGGGCTGGATATCACCGAGGCGGCGCTTGCCGCCGGTAACAGCGTCGTGGCGACGGCGCGCGATGTCACCCGCCTCGCCGATCTCGAAAGGCGCTACGCCGGGCATCTGCGCGGCTTCGCGCTTGATGTCACCGACCCCGCCGCCGCGCAGGCCTCGGTGGATTTTGCGCTGGAGACGTTCGGACGCCTCGACGTTCTCGTCAACAACGCCGGCTTCGGCCATATCAGCCCGTTCGAGCAGACCGGGGAGGCCGATTTCCGGGCGCAGATCGAGACCAATCTCTACGGTGTCGTCAATCTTGCCCGCGCGGCCATCCCGGTCATGCGCGCCCAGCGCTCGGGCCATATCATCAACATTTCCTCGGTCGGCGGGCGGACGGCCACGCCGGGCCTCGGCGCCTACCAGGCGGCAAAATGGGCGGTGGGCGGGCTCACTGAAGTGCTGGCGCTGGAACTCGCCCCCTTCGGCGTCAAGGTCATCTCGGTCGAGCCGGGCGGCATGCGCACCGATTGGGGAGCCACCGCCCTGGCCGCCGCGCCGGCCCTGCTGCCCGATTATGAGCCAACCGTCGGCGCGGTGCTCGGCATGCTCAAGGCCTATGTCGGCAATGCCATTGGCGACCCGCGAAAGGTCGCCGATGTCATCGTCGATCTCGCCGACCGCGATGCCTTGCCCGCTCACCTGATCCTCGGCAGCGACGCCTTGCATGTCTTTGCCCAGGCCGAAGCCGCGCGCCAGCAGGCGGCGACGGAATGGGCACCGGTCAGCACCTCCATCGATATCGAGGGTGTCGACCTTTCCTTCCTGTCGCGGGATGGCCACTCGTGAGCGCCTGGACCACGCACGACATCCCGCCCCAGCAGGGACGCAAGGTGGTGATCACAGGCGCCACCGGCGGCCTTGGTTACGAGACGGCGCTGGCGCTGGCGCAAGCCGGCGCGGACGTGCTGATGACCGGGCGCAACGAAGCCAAGGGCAAGGATGCGCTGAGCCGCGTCCAGGCCGCGGTTCCCGGCGCCGCCGTGCGCTATGCCCATCTCGACCTCGCGGACCTCGCCTCAATCGAAGCCTTCGCCGGCCAGCTCGCCGGCGAATGGGAGGCCATCGACCTGCTGGTCAACAATGCCGGCGTCATGACCCCGCCGACCCGCCACGAAACCGCCGACGGCTTCGAACTGCAATTCGGCACCAACTATCTCGGTCACTTCGCCCTGACCGGACGCCTGCTGCCTATGCTGCGCAAGGGCAACAGGACGCGCGTCGTCAATCTCAGCAGCGGCGCCCACCGCATCCAGGCGGCGATCCATTTCGACGACCTGCAATGGCAAAAGCGCTACAGGCCGTGGGCCGCCTACGCGCAGTCCAAGCTCGCCATGATCCTGTTCGCCTTCGAACTGCAGCGCCGCAGCGACATCAATGGCTGGGGCTTGCTGAGCAATGCGGCTCATCCCGGCTACGCTCTCACCGACCTGCAGACCAGCGGTCCACGCATGGGGCGCGGCGGCGGGTCTTCACCCTTCGATTGGCTCGGCGTGCTGCTCGCGCCGGTTCTTTCGCAGTCAGCCGCGCAAGGCGCGCTGCCGACGCTGTTCGCCGCGACCGCGCCCGATGCGAAGCCGTGCGGCTATTACGGTCCGCAAGGCCCGTTCGAACTGAAGGGCGCGGTCGGCGAGGCAAGGATCGGCAGGCATGCGCGCGACACTGCCGTCGCCGCCCGGCTTTGGGATGTGTCGCGGGAGTTGACCGGTGTTGGCTGGCCGGGCGGAGCCTGACGCACCCGTCAGCTCAGCCTTGCCTGGCAAACAGCGTGATGCCGGCAGCGCCGGCAACCTTCAGGACTTTCCCCAGTTCGAGTGTCGGCTTGCCGTTCTCCAACTCCGACAGGAAGCGCCGGCCGACCCCGGCGAGATCGGCGAACTGCTGCTGGGAGAAATCCCGCCGCTTACGGGCCGCGCGCACCAGCCGGCCGAGATCCGCCGGCGACGTTATGGTGCTGCCCTGCAAGGCCGACTGCGCCAAGGCGTTCCCGTCATCGCGGACCGAAGCAAGCCGCCGCGGCAGCGATGCACGGACGGGCCTGGAGTCGTCGCGGGGATCACCAAGGCTCCCCTCATGCTTATTCGAAACGCCGTCAGCCGGAACAGCCGGCGCCAGCGAACCGAACAAATCCCCCTGCCCGGCGGCGGCGGATCGTGCGGCGCGGCGCGCAATTTCGACAGCGCTTTCAGGCAGGGGTGTTTGTGTGGTCATGATTCCGCTCCCGAGCGGGAGCATATGCTCTGCCGGGGTGAAATCAAAGCCACTTTGTTACCGCACGGGATCATAAATCATGACCCCGTACGGGAGCATCTGTACATCCTGTCAAAGCGATTGCCGTCAGCTTCCACCCGGAAGCAAGCGCGGGTGGAGATTGCTCCCGAACGGTATCAGTCGATCAGCGCCCCGCGTATCTTGCCAGCGCGTGCTCGATCAGCACGTCGATAACCTTGCTGTAGCCGATGCCTATCGCCGCCAGCGCCTTGGCGTACATCGAAATGTCGGTGAAGCCCGGCAGCGTGTTGACCTCGTTGACCAGCAGTGAACCGTCGGCGCGCAGGAAGAAGTCGACGCGCGCCATGGCCTCGCAGCCCAGCGCCCGGAAAGCCTGCGCGGCCATCTCCTTGGCTCTGTCGGCAACCGCGGCCGGCACATTGGCGGGCACCTGGACCATCGCGCCGTCGGCGTCGAGATATTTGGCCTCATAGGTGTAGAAGCCATGCTTGCCGGCGGGAATGATCTCGCCGGGCAGCGACACCGTGAGTGAGCCGTCGGCCCGCTCCAGCACCGAACATTCGATTTCGCGGCCTTCGACGAACTCCTCGATCAGCACCTTGCCATCATAGCGGAAGGCCGTTTCGACGGCCTGCTGGAAGCCATCCCTGTCATTCACCTTGCTCACGCCGAAGGACGAGCCCTGGCGCGCCGGCTTGGCGAAGAAGGGCAGCCCAAGCGCGCCGGCAATTTCCTGGAACGAACCTTTGTCGTTGCGATGCACGGTCACGGAGCGGGCAACGCCGAGCCCCGCCTCGCGCATCAGCCGCTTGGCGACGTCCTTGTCCATGGCGACGGCGGAGGCCAGGATGCCGCAGCCGACATAGGCGACATCGGCGACCTCGGCATAGCCCTGCACCGAGCCGTCCTCGCCGAACGGTCCGTGCAGCACGGGAAAGACGACGTCGACCGGCGGCAGGTCATGCTGCGTGCCACCGTGCGGCACGGCCACCAGCCGTCCCTTGCCACCTGGCAACAGGGCGACCTCGATACCGTCCTCCGATACCGCGGCCCCTGCCCCGTCGCCGTCAGGCTCGGACAACGGTTGCAGCAGCCATCTGCCGTCCCTGGTAATGGCGATCGGGACCACCTCGTAGCGCGTCCGGTCGATTGCCTTCAGCACATTGGCCGCCGACAGGCGCGACACCTCATGCTCGGCCGAGCGCCCGCCATAGAGGATGGCAACTCTTGTCTTCCCGGTCATTGAAACCCCTCAAAAAATCAAATGGCGACGGCAATGCCGCGATTGGCAAAGAAACGGTCGAAATCATATGGCGCCAACACTGCATTCTCTTGTGTGGCACTGGTATGGCCGGATGGGTTGTGAAAGCGAAAACCATCATCGGATGCCGCTGTCACCAGCACCAAATGGCCGCCCTTCGATGGCGGCTCGCGCTCGGGCCAGCGGATCGAGCTGCTGACCGAAGCGATGAAGAAGCGCGACTGCCCGAGGATCGCCGGAATGTCCGATGTCGCGACATTGGTCATCACTTGCGCCTCCAGGCCGAACTCCGCCTTCACGAAGGTCACGAAAGGCGCGTAGATCAGGCCCTTGATCGAGCCTTCATTGACGACATAGCCGCCATATCCGGTGCATCGCCTGGCCAGCTCGATCGTCGGCACGATCTCGCCCCGCGTCGCCAGGATCATCTTGAGGCACGCCATGCCGCAGATGTTGTCGGCCCAGACCGCGTATTCGTCGAGCGTGTCCGCGCCTGATCCCCGCCACAGCGGATCGCGCCGCAACGCGGCCTGGGCGCCATCGGCGATCACGGCCAGCGTCATGTCGGGCGTTTCCCACTGGCTGAAAAACGGCACGGCTTCAGGCAACGGGCTCATGCGAATCCCCGGGGCGGCTCATTCCGATCTCGTATACGAGGATACGGGATCAAAGAAAAGCCGACGCTTGGAGACTGTTTCGAGTTCGCTCTTGCCGCCAGGGTGGTATGTCCAGACAGTCTCTCAGCCAGACAGTCTCTCAGAAGGTGATCTTCACCGAAGCGGTACTGCGCGTGTGCGGACCGTGATGGACGGCCTCGATATTGTTGCCGTCCGGATCGAGCAGGAAGGCGGCGTAGTAACCGGGATGATAGGGCCGCTCGCCTGGCGCGCCATTGTCCTTGCCGCCGGCCGCCAATCCGGCCTTGTAAAAGGCGTCGACCATCGCGTGGTCCTTTGCCTGGAAAGCCAGATGGTGACGGCCGGTGAGCTGTCCCAGCGCGGCACGGCTGTCGGCACTGGAGATGAACAGCTCGTCGCACCAGAAATAATCCGCTGCCGTCCCGCCGATCGGCACATCGAGCACTTGCAGGATCGCCTCGTAGAAACGCCGGCTGGCGGCGAGATCCCTTACCACCAGCTGGATATGGTCTATGAGCCGGCCGCGATGCAGTTCCTGGGTTTCCATGCAAATCCTCCTCGCAAGGCCCCGAATGTAGATTCGGACCGGGCGCCGTCAATACGGGCGGCGGTGTCAGCTGACATGCCTTGCCTGGTTTCGCTGGATCTCCCTGGAGCTGGCCGCGTCACTTCGTGTTGGTCACCGAGGAAGCCCGGTAGGTATCCATGGTGGCGCCGTTGCGGTCTTCGTCGAACAGCGTTTCGCTGCCGAAGCTGGCGCGCAGGCCGATGACGAACTTGTTGGCCTTGATGCCCTCGGCGGACGTTTCGAACTTCCTCCGCTCGAATTCGTAGCGTCCGAACACCGCCCACGGTGTTTCGTCGAACCGGTACATCGCCTGGACGGCGGCACCGATCAGGTTCTCGCTGGTGCCGTCATAGTCGGTTTGGTTGAAGTCCAACTCGGCATCGAGGCGAAGATTCTTCCGGACGAAATAGCGCGCCACGCCGCGCACGCCCCATTGGTCGCCGTGAAAATCGTTCACGGTGAGCTGGCCGACACTGGCCTGGCCGTAAAGGGTCAGGTTGCCGAGGTAGAGCTGGGCTTCCGGACCGACCGCATAGTTGTAGACGGTCACGTCGTCGCCGAAGCCGAAGGATGTGTAGGCCGCGAAGATGCCGGCGGCAAAACGGTCGGGATCGCGATAGAAGCCATGGATCGCGCCGCGTGTGTCATCGAGCGGGTCATAGTGACCCCATATGCGGTCGTAGGTCAGGTCGCCCTGCAGGTTCCAATGCTGCGCGAATGCGATGTTGACGCGCGCTGCTCCGCCGCCGGACCGGGTCGTATAATCGTCGCCGACAAAGCGCAGCCCGCCGAGATAGAGTTCGCCGTAACCCGAAATCCGCGGCGTCGTCACCATCTCCGCGGCCAGCGGCGACAGGGCGTCCGCGGCGAAAGCGGAGGTCGTGGCGGCCAGCGAAGCGACGACAAGTAAAAAGCGATGCATTGAGAACCCCGAAAAATATGCGTTCCGGACCCCGCGTCCGGCGAAATGACCGTCAATTGGCCGATACCGTGGCCGGCGCTGACGGGCCTTCCCGTGTTGCATCGTTCGCCGTGCCGCGTCTTGGGCTGGACCGCATGCGAATTGTCCTGGAGTGCGCCGCCACACTTGACGCACCGGTGTGGCCATTCGGCATCAGCGGAGACACCGTTCAGAATTTGTAGGCGATGCCGAGCCGGATATCGTGCGTCTTCAGTTCGATCGCATCGGGATTCACCGCGGCCCCATCGAAGGTCGAGTGCCGTATGGAGATGTGGCGGCCGAAGTCGGCAAAGCGATATTCGCCCCGGACCACCCAATTGTCGCTGACGGCATATTCGGCGCCGGCGCCCAGCGCATAGCCCGCGATGGTGTCCTCGACATCGGCATAGACATCTCCGCTCGGCAGGAAGACGGTGCTGTGCTTGTAGTGCGCCATCGCCACGCCGGCGGTGACGAAGGGAAGCCACCGATCCATCGCGTAACCGGCCCTCAGGCGGGCGGACCCGATCGAGTTCAGTTCCAGCACACCGCCGAAGCCGGGATCGTCGACGCCCAGCGCCTGATAGCCGGTCGTGTCCTTGAGACTTGCGAAGTTGTAATCGCCCTCGACGCCGAGGACCAGGCCGCCGTCGAACTGCTTCATATAGCCGGCATATAGGCCGCCGAAGCCGCCCGAAAGGCTGCCGTAGCCCCAGCCGTAGCCGCCAAAACTGTCAGGCGTGAAAGTCTGGCCAACCCTTGCGTCGTCCCATCCGTATCCGGCCTGCGCGCCGATATAGCCACCGGACCAGTTGTAGGCGGTCGAGACCGGCAGGCCGGCGTCGGCGGCTGAAGCCATGCCTACGTGCCCGAGAAAGAAGGCTGTGGCGAGAAGTATCGTTTTCATTGCTTGTGCGCGGTCCCCGAGATGCTCGCCACGGCGGAAGTGCTTCGCGACGATACATCGCGTGTCTCGCATTGTTCGCCGTCCTTCGTCTTGGGCTGGACCGCACCGGACTTGTCTTCGAGCGTGCCGTGGTGCTTTCCCGCCCCGTGTGGCCGTTCCGCACCGGCCGGATGAGACCAAGGGTCCGATGTGGTCGAGCGGCTCACCGTCTTACGACGACGGCGAACTCCGACTATCCCAAGGGAAAGCCGTTTCACGCTTTTCCTCGAGTTGCCTTATCTGGCGCCGCTCGGCGTCGAACCGAAGCGGCGGCGGAAGCAGCGGTTGAAATAGGAGACGTCGGAAAAGCCGCTCAGCAGCGCGATTTCACTGATGCGCATGCGGTCGTTGCGCCTGTCGCTAAGCATGCGGTGGGCCCTCTGCAGGCGCAATTCGAGAATGCGCTCGGCGAAGCTCACCCCGGTCTCCTGCAGGAGGTCATGGACATAGCGCACGGAAAGCCGCAACTGCTGGGCGACCTGCTGAGCCGAGATGGCGGGATCGGCGAAATTGTCGCGGATCTTGTCCAGTATGGCCTGCAGCCTCGCCGCGCGCAGGCCGCGCATGCCGGCGAGTTCGGCGGGATCGCCCTTGGCGCCGGTCACCAGGCCGATCAGGTCGACGATGGTTTCGGTGGCATGGGTGACAAGGTTGGGCGAGACCAGGGCCGGGCCTGCCGCCAGGAAGCTGCAATAGCGCCTGAGCATGCCGAGCGCCTCATTGTCGGCCGCGACAGTCAGTGCCAGCCGGTCCTCGACACGGGCGAAGGCATTCTCCAGGATCTCGCGCGGGACGACGATATTGGCCCACACATTGCTGTCGCCGCCGCTCATTTCCAGCGCTTCGGAGGCCGACACCAGCGCGGCCTCGTTTTTGCCGACGCTGTAGTCGCGGCCGGCCTGGGCGCCGCTCAGCGTGGTGTCGCCATTGTTGATCAGCAGGAGATAGCCGTCGCGGCCGTCATCGGCGATGTTGCGGGCCTTGCGGCTGGCATGCTGGATCGTTCCGGCCATCTGCCCCAGCACCAGCGGCCCCACCGCCGTCGCCTCGATGGCCGCGGCGAACGGCCGGTTGGCCGAGATGGCATATTCGACCGACCAGATCTCCGCGACATGGATATCCTGCCAGAGCGCGAACCGTGCTTGATCGTCGAGATGTGATGGCAGGTCGACCGACGAGAAGACGTTCTTTTTCAAAAATAACCGGCCCTTCCCGCGCCTTCCAGGAAATGCACCGTATGAAACTTGCTTGCGTCTTGTCCAGAGTTGGCGATGTTTATGCTTTGCGCGACAATTTCATTGCCGTACCGGTCAAGAATTCAGTCGATATTCCCCGAGCCGGCGTTCGAAATTTCAAAACAATCGGAAATATACAGGCGCGCGGGAATCATCTCCGCCGAGTGACCTTCGTACACTCGCGGTGGTTGAGCCCGTACTTGTGCCTTTCGCCGATCTTACCGAAATGTATGGACCTTCCCGGTTGTCAAACCATCGGATCGGGACGATCCTCGGCCTGACCTGTCAGCCGCGGGGTATCCTGCCATGAAGGATCGCCAGATACGCATCGAGGTCAGGCGCTTGCGCGTCGACCGCCGGCAATTCCTGTTTGGCGCCACCGCCACCTTGCTGGCCGGGCCCGCCGAGGCCGATGTGCCGGCTGGCTACGATCGCAACGCCATGCCGGCGATGGACAGTCGCGCCGGCTTCATCGACTGGATGCGGAAGAACCGGGGCGAGGATGCCGGCTTCCTCGGCCAGCGCTGGGATCGCTTCCAGGCCCTGCTCGCCCACAAGGATATCTGGGACCTGCGCGACAAGCGCGCCTATCTGATGACGCCGCGCGAGGAGTTCGTCACCAAGGCCAATCTGAGCCGCGCCTATGAGTGGCACTATCTCGATATCGGCTATGGCGTGACGATCACCGGTCCGCACAGCGTCGCGCGCATGACCAATTCGCTGCAGATCAAGCCCGGCGACAAGGTGCTCGAGATCGGCACCGGCTCCGGCTACCAGTCGGCCTATCTGTCCAACCTCACCGACAAGGTGTTCTCGATCGAGATCATCAAGCCGCTGGCGGCAAGGACGCGCGCGCTCTACGACGCGCTGATCGCCAGGGGCTATTCCGAATACAAGGCGATCACCACCCGCAACGCCGACGGCTATTATGGCTGGCAGGAAGAAGCCCCGTTCGACAAGGTCATCGTCACCTGCGGCATCGACCATATCCCGCCACCGCTGCTGCAGCAGCTGAAGCCGAACGGGATGATGGTCATTCCGGTCGGCCCGCCCGGCGCCCAGCATGTGCTGAAGGTCACCAAGCACCAGGAAGCTGACGGTACGTTCCAGGTCACGCGCGCCGACATCTACAATGGCGGCACGCTGTCCTTCGTGCCGTTCACCAAGCTCGAAGGCGACGCCATAAAGGGCACGCATAACGGCCCGTAGCCCACCGCACCGGTCGGCGCGCCATTGGGTGGCCAGCCCTCGGCCCAGGCTTCAAACAAAAAGCCCGCCAGGAGGGGATCCAGCGGGCCTTTGGAAAGCTGATATTGAGCTTTCAGATGTCTGACGGGGGTTCAGACGCAATGACAACCCCTGATGACCACGGAGGTTCCAACAAAGCCGAAAGAATTCCGACAGAGGCTGGACCTCGGCAATTCAAACGGCGGAAGCGATTTCTTTTCGCGGCACCGCTCCGAGCTGGAACCTTCCACTGCTGACCGGGTTTGTGGCGCGGTCAGGGAGGAATTGAATTGGACAGTTTTAAGAGGCTCGAAGCACTCGTCGACGGCGCCGGCGGCGACAGCATCGAAGAAGCGACCGCTTTGCTGCGCCGCTTCAAGGGCAGGTCGCAGGAGATCACAGCGGCGGTGGACGAGTTCATGCTGGACTTCAAGACATTGGTCTTCGTCATCGAAAGCGGCAAGGAAGGGTTCGAGAAATCGATCCGCAAGCTGGCTCGCGCCAGGCTTTCGAAGATCAAGCTCTTGATCGGCGTCCCGGCGTAACGGCTCGTGGCGACGTCCACAAGCCTACGGAGCGCCGATACGTGGCTTCCGCGCAGCCCGCCCCGCTTCAAGTTCCTTCGCTGGTCGCAAAGGTAGGGAAACGACTTTCTTGTCATTGGCGACATCGCTTTATTGCTTATCCCTCGGAACAAAGCTCTCGAGCGCAGATTAAGTCCTCAGCACGTATGTGCATAAACAAGGACCTTCCCCATGAAAACTCGCCTTCTTATGGCCTCACTGGCCACAGCCACAGCTATGGCTTTCGCGCTGCCAGCCTTTGCTGCCGACAGCGCGCAAGACTTTGTCGACAAGGCAGCGAACGGTGCGATGTTCGAAATAGATTCGAGCAAGATCGCCGAGACCAGATCGCAGGATCAGAGCGTCAAGGATTTTGCGCGTAAGATGATCGACGATCACGGCGCGGCCAATGCCAAGCTGGAGACGATCGCCGGCGAGCAGAAGCTGACGGTTCCCAAGGAACTGGACGCCAGGCACAAGAGTGATGTCGACACCCTGCGGAACGGCAAGGATCCGATCGACGGCTCCTACGTCCAGATGCAGCGCGACGCGCACACCGATGCCGTGAAACTGTTCGAGAGCTACGCCAAGGACGGCGACAACGCCGAGCTGAAGACGTTCGCCGGGCAGACCGTGCCGACGCTCAAGATGCACCAGGAGATGATCGAGAAGATCGCGGCGGCCATGGGCACCCAGTCGTCGAGTTCGCAGACGCCCAAGGTCACGGTCGGCGACAAGCCCGACCAGGCCCCTCCGCTTTCCGGCGCGAACAGCTTCACCGAAGACCAGGCAAAGGGCCGGATCAAGGATGCCGGTTTCTCGGATGTTTCGAAGCTGACCAAGGACGACCAGGGCATCTGGCGTGGACAGGCGAGCAAGGGCGGCAAGAACACCACCATCGCGCTGGACTACAAGGGCAACGTCGTTGCCGGCACCAACTGAATCCGAAATCGAGGAGATCAAGACCATGAAAACCGTAACCGGACTATTCGACAATTATGACGACGCCTCCGATGCCGTTGGCGAACTGGAAGCCACGGGCATTCCGCATTCCGACATCAGCATCGTCGCCAACAACGCGGACAACCGGCACGAAAATGACGGCTCCAGGACCGCGGATGACGCCGCGGGCGGCGCTGGACTTGGAGCTGCGATCGGCGGAGCTGGCGGGCTGCTGGCTGGACTCGGCCTCATGGCCATTCCGGGCGTCGGCCCGGTGGTGGCGGCCGGATGGCTGGCGGCCACCGCGGTCGGCGCGGTGGGAGGTGCCGTGGTTGGTGGCGCCGCGGGTGGCATCGTCGGCGCGCTGACCGACTCCGGCGTGTCTGAAACCGATGCACACGTTTACGCGGAGGGCGTGCGCCGTGGCGGCACATTGGTCACGGCCAAGGTCGATGACCAGTTCGTGCCCGAGGCTGAAAGGATTCTCGGGCAGGCCAAATCCGTGAACCTGGAAGAGCGGCGCGGTGAATACCAGGCCGACGGTTGGACCGGCTTTGACGCCGATGCGGAGAATTACCGCTCGAACGAAATCGGACGCGACGGAGCTCGTGACGTCAACCGCATCTGACTTCGAGCAATTCCAGGAAACAAAGAGTTAGGGCGGTTTGCCGTTTCCGTGAAACGGTGAACTGCTCCAGAAGCTTCGCTGCCGGATCATCATTCCGGCGGCGAAGCTTGCCTAAGCCTACGCCTTCAGCAGCGCCGCCAGCCTTGGAATGCCCTCGGTCACCGCGCGGCGGTCGGCCAGAGTGAAGGACAGCCGCAGCGTGTTGCGCCCAGTGCCGTCGGCATAAAAGGCGTTGCCCGGCACGAAGGCGACGCGCGCCTCCTTCACCGACCGTGCCAGCAGTTCGGTTGCATCGACCCCCTCCGGCAGCGTCGCCCAGACGAACATGCCGCCTTCCGGGCGGCTCCAGGTCACGCCCTTGGGCATGTTGGCTTCCAGCGCGCCGAGCAGGCCGTCGCGGCGCTCGCGATAGGCGCCGATGAGTTTTTCGACCTGGCCGTCGAACACGGCCTCGGCGACGCGGTGCATGACGAGTTGGTTGATCGAGGGGCTGTGCAGGTCGGAGGCCTGCTTCATCAGCACCAGTTTTTCCACCACATGGCGCGGCGCGCACACCCAGCCGACGCGCATGCCGGGCGACAGGATTTTCGAGAACGAACCGCAATAGAGCGTGCGCGCCTTGTCGATGCCGCCGGACCGCGCGCAGTCAAGCGCCAGGATCGGCGGCACGCCCTCGCCGTCATAGCGCAGCGCGCGATAGGCGGCGTCCTCGATGACAGCGATGTCGAGTTCTCCGGCAAGGTCGAGCACCGCCTCGCGCTGCTGCCGGTCCAGCGTGTTGCCGGTCGGGTTGGCGAAATCAGGAACCAGATAGGCGAATTTGACCTTGCCGCCATTTGAAGCCGCCGCCGCGCGATAGGCATCCGGCGTCATGTTGCCGCCTTCGGGCCGCAGCCGGTCGTAGCGCGGCTCATAGGCATTGAAGGCCTGCAGCGCGCCGAGATAGGTCGGCCATGTCACCAGCGCGGTGTCGCCCGGCGACAGGAACAGCTTGCCGAGATAGTCCAGCGCCTGCTGCGAACCGGAGGTGATGAAGATGTTGGCCTCGTCACAGGCAACGCCGAGCTTGCCCATCTGCCCGGCGATCCAGCGCCGCAGCGGCAGATAGCCTTCCGAGACCTGGTATTGCAGCGCTGCCCCCGCCTCCGCGCCGCCCAGCACCTCGGCATAGGCATCGCGGATGGCCTCGGCCGGAAACAGCGACGGATCGGGAATGCCACCGGCGAAGGAGATGATATCCGGCTGGTCGAGCAGCTTCAGCAGTTCGCGGATTTCGGAGGCCTTCATGCGCGACGAGCGCGAAGCCAAGAGGTTCATAAGGGTCAAGTCACGCCTCCCCAGACGTTTCGGATATAGGTCAACTTGGCTGACCTATATCCGCTTTGCCAGGCAATTTGAATAGTGCCTGAAGCTCTTGCGGTATACGCCAGTCTCTGCCGGGGCGGAAACATCAATCGCTTCGTCAGCTCAGCGGACAATTGCCCCTAAAGGCTCTTCTTGTAGCCAATATGGCTGCCGGTGAAGCCGAGGCCTTCATAGAAACGGTGTGCGTCCGCCCGCCCCTTGTCGGTGGTCAGTTGCACAAGACCGCAGCCGCGCGCCCGGCATTGATCGATCGCCCATTCGAACATCCGCCGGCCGATGCCGCCCGAGCGGCGATGGCCGGCGATCCGCACCGCCTCGATCTGCCCGCGCCAGGCGCCCTTGCGTGAAAGTCCGGCAAGAAAGGTGATCTGCAACGTGCCGATCACCTCGCCGCCATCCACGGCCACCGCCAGCAACTGGTTGGGGTCGGCGTCGATGGCCTTGAAGGCATCGACATAGCCTTGCGCCAACGGCAAGGAGGCATCCTCGCGGGCAGCACCCAGCGCATCGTCGGCGAGCATGGCGACGATGGCGGGAAGATCGGAGGCTTGCGCCTTGCGAAAGGTGATCATGGCGCCGGGATAGCGCGAGGAATGGGCGGCGGCAAGTGAGCTCTCCCTTCTCCCCTTGTGGGAGAAGGTGGCCTCGCGAAGCGAGGACGGATGAGGGGTGTTCCAGGGAACGCCGACGTCTCACTCCGCTGGAACACCCCTCATCCGTCTCGGCGCTGCGCGCCGATCCACCTTCCCCCACAAAGGGGGGAAGGAAGAGGTGCTAACTACACCTCGCCCTCATACACCCTCTGCGCCTGCGTCAACGCCGCGTCCAGCCTCTCGCCCTCGGCATAGCCAGCTAGATTCCCCGGCCGCTCGATGCCAGGCAGCAGCCTTGGACACGGCTCGGCCGCACCGATCACCATCCGCACCGGGATGACGCCCGCCCAGACGGGATGGCCGTAATCCTCCTCGTCATCGCCGACACCCTTGGCGCGGACTTTCGCCGAAGCCTCCTCGATGCGCATACCGATCACCATCGTCGCCTTGGCCTCCTGCGCCGAGATCGGCCGCAAGGTCTCGGAACGGCCGGGATAGAAGCGGTCGACGACGCCGGCCAGCGCCTTCATCTTCTCTTCCGGCTCGTCAACGATGCGTGCGGTGCCGAAGCACATGGCCGAGCGGTAGTTGGCGGAATGGTTGAAGCCGGTGCGTGCCAGCACCAGCCCGTCGAGATGCGACACGGTGAGACAGGCAGGCGTGCCGCCGCGCAACTGGCGCAGCATGCGGCTGGCCGACGAACCGTGCCAATAGAGCATGTCCCCCTCGCGCCAGTGGATGGTCGGCGTGCAATAGGGCTGGCCGTCGAACGTATAGGCGACATGGCAGAGCAGCCCGGCATCCAGCACCGCGAACACGGCCGCATGGTCGTAGCTGCCGCGCTCATGCAGGCGCTTGACCCGGTTGCGGCTGGTGGTCGGAAAGCTGGCGGCGACATCGTTCACGGCTTGCATCCTCAATTATTGTCTGCCAACCATGCGTCATGGCATTGGTCGATAAAAGAACCAATCAAGGCGATAAAATTCAGACCAATCTGCCGGACTGGTCGGCGCTGATCCCGGTTTTGCCCGGCGACGGCCCGCGCAGCCGCGAACTTTACGCCGCGCTCAGGCGGCTGATCGAGACCGGCGCGCTGGCCGCCGGCGCCAAGCTGCCGACCACACGCGACCTCGCCCGGCGCTTCGGCCTGTCGCGCTCGGCGGCGGTCGCCTGTTTCGAAATGCTGATCTCGGAAGGCTTTGCCGTCGCCAAGGTCGGGGCCGGCACTTTCGTCGCGCGCGATGTACCGTATCTGCCGACAACACTGGCCAAGGCGCGTCCGCCCGAGATCGATGCCGCCACGTCGTTGCCTTGCGGCCTTGGCGTCGCGGTATCCGACCCGCGCACGCTCGACCTGTTCCGCATCCTGCTGTCGCGCCACCTCGCCCGTCCCGGCCCCGAACATTTCCGCTACGGCGATCCGCGCGGCGGCATCGCGCTGCGCACCGCGATTGCTACGTATCTGAGGACCGCGCGCGGCGTGCGCTGCGACGCCGGCCAGATCGTGCTGACCTCGGGCACGCAGCAGGGGCTCGACCTGCTGGCGCGCGCCGCACTTCGCCCCGGCGACGCCGTCTGGCTGGAAAACCCCTGCTATCCCATGGCGCACGCCGTGCTGGCCGGCAGCGGCGCCAGGATTGTCGCCGTGCCGGTGGACAGCGAAGGGCTCGATCCCGGGATCGGCGAAAGCCTCTGCCCACAGGCACGCGCGGCCTATGTCACGCCCTCGCACCAATATCCGCTCGGCGTGACGATGACGATGCCCCGCCGCCTTGCCCTGCTCGATTGGGCGCGACGCAACGACGCCTGGATCATCGAGGACGATTATGACAGCGAGTTCCGCTATGCCGGCCCGCCGCTGACCTCGCTGCAAGGCATGGATGGCGCCAACCGCGTCGCATATCTCGGCACCTTCTCCAAAGTGCTCTTCCCCGGCCTGCGCATTGGCTATGTCGTGGTGCCGGAGCCGCTGCTCGATGCCGTGATGGCGGTCAGGGCGCGCTCCGACCGCTACCCCTCGACACTGGCCGAAGGCGCGCTGACCGACCTCTTGAACGAAGGCCACTTCGCCGCCCATCTCAGACGCGTGCGCCGCCGGGTGCAAGCCGCGCGCGACGTGCTGGTGGCTGGCCTCGAGGCGCATTGCGGCGATGCGCTCGATGTGACGGTGCCCGAACAGGGGCTGCATCTGATGGCGATGCTGCGGGGCGCCGGGCCGGACACCGCGATCGTCGAGGCGGCAAAAGCGGCAGGCGTCGGCGCGCGGGCGCTGTCGGCGATGTTCATCGACGGGGCGCCGAAGCACGGGCTGGTGCTGGGCTTTTCCGGGTTTTCGGATGAGGAGTTGATGGGAGCGACGGTGCGGCTGGGTGGGGTGATGGGGTCGTGATCGGTAGTTGTTGTGTTGGTTTGGAGCAGCGCAAGCCTCGGAGATTAGCCGAAGCCCTCCACCCTTCGTCATCCTAGGGCGAAGCAGGAGCGAAGCTCCGTCGCGGAGACCCTAGGATCCATGCCGCGACATCTGTGATGGGCCAAAGCGGATCAGGATAGAGCACTGTAATTCGACGCAGAACAACAGTAATACGTCGGGATAAAATCCTGATTCCGTTGCATTTTCCGGCAAAGCTCACGGCATGGATCCTAGGGTCTATGCCGCGTCGCTTCGCTCCTTGCTTCGCCCTAGGATGACGAAGGCGCGGGTACCGCCCCTCAATCCCCGTCACCGGCAGGCTTCGCCTTGCCGCACTGCGCCAGCACCTTGCCGATAGCCCCGCTCGACCCCTTCAGCGGAAAACTGCTCGCGCCATATTTGGCTGAACTGACCGACACGTCACCTTTCGAGCGCAGCAGGTCGAGCAACGGATCGACCTTGGCCAAATCCACCGTGAAATAACCGTACATTTCCTCCAGCTGCAGCGTCCTGGTCACCGTTTTGCCGTCGGCCTTGAAGTCGAACGCGCCGCTGGCGCCGGATTCCGGTTGCTGGCCGGCCGTGCCGAGGTCATAGCTCAGCACCGGCGTGTCGAAACAGGCCAGCATCAGATGCGCGTCGCCTTTCGGCCCGCCGCAGACCGAGGCGGTCAGCACACTGCCCCCCTCGTCTTCCTCCATCTTGGCACTCCAGCCGCCGCAAGACGCGGCAAAAGCCGGCTGCGCGACCTGCAATGCGGCCACGGCACCGGCGACGACGAGATATCCCGCTTTCATGATTTCCCCCAATGACTCAGCCGCGATATTTGCAGCCCCCACCGGCAACATATAGGAAAAGTGACCCGGTGGCATCGCCTGTTCGGCACCGCCGCCCGGTCCCTGCCTGGAGAGAGTTTGTGTCGAGAGTTCGTCCTTGTGTTTTGCTGGCCGCCATGCTGGCCTTGCCGGTCACCGCCCATGCCGAGTGGAAGCCGGCCGAGAAGGTCGAGACCTACGCCATTTCGGGCCAGTCCGGGATCGAGCTCTACCGGTCGATCGGCGAGAACGGGCCGAATGTCGGCATTACCCGCGCCATCGCGTACACCAACTTCAAGCTGACCTGGGGGGTCAGGGACTACAAGCCCAGGGGCAAGGACTGCGTGCTGACGGCGGGGAAGCCGAAACTGGTCATCACCTACACCTTGCCAAGCCCTTCCGCCCCGCTGCCGCCGGCCGTCCAGAAGAACTGGGAAGTGTTCATCGCCGGCGTCAGCGCCCATGAGAAGGTGCATGGCGCCAGCATGATACAGATGGTCCATGACATCGAAGCCGCGACACACGGCCTGACCGTCACTGATGATCCCAAATGCACCAAGACCAGGGCCGAGGTAGTCCGTCGGCTCGATGCGATCTCGAAGGCGAGGATACAGGGCAGCCGGGATTTCGACCGCGTCGAATTCGGCCAGGGCGGCAATCTGCAGAAGCTTGTGCTAGCCTTGGTGACCGGTCCCTGACTGTCATCATCGCGGCTCCATCAGGTCCGGTCCTCAAGCCCCCGACGCCATGGCGCGGTCACCACGGTGGCAAACTCGCGCCTTTCCTCTCCCCCTCCGGAGCAGGGCAATCGCATATGAGTTTTTACGAAGAGGACCCCCACCCTAACCCTCCCCACAAGGGGGAGGGAACGCTGCCGCTTTTCTGGCTTCGGACCTGGACACTTCGTAGAGATCGGCGCCGACCCACTTCCCCTCCCCCTTGTGGGGAGGGGTTAGGGGTGGGGGTACGTGCCGGGCAAACCTTCGGGAAGTTTCCATATGCGATTGCCCTGCCCTCCGGAGGGAGAGGAAGGGCGCCAGCCCAACCTACCGGCTCAGATCAAGCGCGGCGCTCAAATCGCCCATCGGCGGCTGGTCGTTGTTGCGCAGCGCCTTGTCGCGGGCGACGATGCCTGAAAGCACCGGCAGGTCGTAGCGCGCGGTGATGAAGCGCAGGATCGACGTCGTGTCGTATTGCGTGTGGTCGACCGTGCCCATCTTCGCGTAGGGCGAGATGATGAAGGCCGGGACGCGGTTGCCCGGGCCCCAGCGGTCGGCCTTGGGCGGCGCGACATGATCCCAGAAGCCGCCATTCTCGTCATAGGTGACGACCACCAGCATGTGGTTCCATTGCGGGCTCTTCTCCAGATGCGCGACGAGGTCGGCCAGATGCTGGTCGCCCGATGTCACATCGGCATAGCCGCTGTGTTCGTTGAGATTGCCTTGCGGCTTGTAGAAGCTGACAGAAGGCAGCTTGCCGTCATCGATCGCCTTGATGAATTCGGAGCCGTCGAGACCGCCATCCCTGAGATGCGCGGTGCGCGCGGCGGTGCCCGGCGCATAGGCGGCGAAATAGTTGAACGGCTGGTGGTGGAACTGGAAGTTCGGCACCGGCGTCGCGTTCTTGCCGTCGAGCGTTGCCTGCCAGGCGCCGGCATACCAGGCCCAGTCGATCCCCTTCAGCGACAGCAGGTCGCCGATGGTGATGTCGTGCTGCGGCGGCAGCGTCGTCGGCTGCGCCGGGTCGGCCAGCGCCTTGTCGCCGCCTTCGACGGGCTTGTTGGCGCTCGGCTGATAGGGCGGCTGCATGGTGTTGACGGCATAGAAGTCGGGCGTGATGGCGCCGTCATTGACGAATTTCGGCACGCCGCCAAGGGCGGAGGGTGGCGAGTTGTCGGCCACCTTCAGCGTCTTGCCATCGGCTTCGACAACGGCGATCTGGCCCTTCACCGGGCTGGTATCGGCGTTTGGATAGACCGGGGCGCAGGCGCAGGCGAGCTGGAAATGATTGAGGAAGGAGCCGCCAAAGGCGCCCTGGAAGAAATTGTCGGCCAGCACGTATTTCTTCGCCACCGCCCACATCGGCAGGCCGGAGCCGTCATAATGGCCCATGACCAGACCGCCTGAATCGGCCCAGGCGGCGAACTTGTCGTTCCGGCCGCCATCGATCTGCATCTGCTCCTGGTAGAAGCGGTGCCAGAGGTCGCGCGTGACGACGGAGGTCTTCTCGTTGAAGCCGCTGGCGTCATCGATGGCGAAGCTGGCGTTGCTCAGATGCGCCGACTGCGCCTCGGTCACCACAGGCGTCACGCCCTTGGCGGTCAGCCCGCCCCAGGCCGGCGGCAATTCGGCAAGCGGCTTGCCGTCGCGGTCGAGCTGGCGCGCCTGGTCGGCCGAGACATTGGCCAACCCGTTGGCGCCGGGGAAGCCGCCATAGAGATTATCGAAGCTGCGGTTCTCGGCATAGATGACGACGACAGTATCGATCTTGTCGTAGCCGGGAGGGGCGGCGTTGGCAGCGCTGGCGAACGATGCCAGGGCGGTGGAGGCCAGGAAAAGCGAACTGAAGGGCCGCATCAAGGAGTCCTCATGGCTAAGGGGGATGGCTAGAGGCGTCGTGCATGGCCGGTGGCCGCGCACGCAAAGAGCTACGTCGATGCCTTGTCACCTTTGTGACACTTGCCTCGCCCGCGAACACGGTTTCGTGAAGAACGGAAGCAGTCATCAATCCGTTGCAGTGCGCCCCTAACTGCGGAGCGAAATGGACTGGGAAGCGATGACGACGGGACGAGGCAGACGCCTGATGATCGCGGCCGCTGCCGCCTCGTTGTTCGGCCTTGCCCTCGCCTGGCCGCAAACCCTTGTCCATGCCGGATCCGGCAGCGTCCACCCCGGCCCGCTATCGCGTGCCGATGCCTTCGCGCGGGCGCAGTCGCTGACCGCGCTTGGCCGAAAAATGTTCTTCGATCCGGCGCTGTCCGCCTCGGGCAAGCAGGCCTGCTCGTCCTGCCATGACCCGCACCATGCCTTCGGCCCGGCCTCGGCCACGCCTGTCGAGATGGGCGGTCCGAACCTCGACCGGCCGGGCGTGCGCGCCGTGCCGTCGCTGCGCTATCTCCAGGCCGCGCCCGCCTTCACCGAGCATTTCTACGATTCCGAGGACGAGGGCGATGAGAGCGTCGACAATGGCCCGACCGGCGGCCTGACCTGGGACGGCCGGGCCGACCATGGCAAGGACCAGGCGAAAATCCCCCTGCTCTCGCCCTTCGAGATGGCCAACAAGGACGGGACCGCCGTCACATCGGCCTTGCGCAAATCAGCCTATGCCCGCGAGTTCAAGGCCGCCTTCGGCGACGACGTGTTCGACCACCCGGGCGATGCCTTCGACGCCGCCGCCGAGGCGCTCGGCACATTTGAGCAGAGTGCACCTGATTTCTATCCCTATTCCAGCCGCTACGACGCGTTCCTCGCCGGCAAGGCGCAGCTGACGGCGCGGGAATTGCGCGGCCGCGCGCTGTTCGAGGACGGGGCCAAGGGCAATTGCGCCAGTTGCCACCTCAGCGAACCGGCCAATGACGGCGAGCCGCCGCAATTCACCGATTTTGGCCTGATCGCCATCGCCGTGCCGCGCAACGCGGCAATTCCCGCCAATGCTGACCCCGCCTATATCGATCTCGGTCTGTGCGGCCCGCTGCGCACCGACTTCAAGGGCCGGACCGAGTATTGCGGCCTGTTCAAGACGCCGAGCCTGCGCAACGTCGCGCTGCGCAAGAGCTTCTTCCATAACGGCACCTTCCACACGCTGCGCGACGCTGTCGCCTTCTACGCCAGCCGTGATACCGATCCCGGCCATTGGTACCCCAGAAATGCCGATGGTACGGTCCGGCAATATGATGATCTGCCAAAGGCTTACTGGCCGAACTTGAATCAGGATCCGCCCTTCAACGGCAAAAAGCCCGGCAACAAGCCGGCGCTGACCGACGCCGAGATCGACGACATTGTCGCGTTCCTGCAGACGCTGACGGACGCGGATCAGCAGGCCGGGACGGTGCCTGCGAACTGAACCTTGCTAGCTTCGCCAGGCCGCCAGATCGGCCAGGATCCGTGCCTTCAGCGCGGGGTCGGCGTAGCTCGCCTGCACCGATGTCGCGGCGAGCTGGCGGATGGTTTCGTCGTCCCAGGCGAAGGCCTCCGCGCAAGCGGCGTAGGATGCCTCAAGCGTGGTGTCGAGCAGTGCCGGATCGTCGGTGTTGATGGAGACCGGGACACCGGCCTTGCGCAGGGCGTCGAGCGGATGTTGCGCCAGCGAGGGATAGACGCCGAGCGCCAGGTTGGAGACCGGACAGATGCCGAGCGGAATCTGTCTTTGCGCCAGCAAGTCGACAAGGTCCGGATCCTCGATCGCCCGCACGCCGTGGTCGATGCGGTCGGCACCGAGCAGCTCGATTGCGTCGCGAACGCCTTCCGGCCCGCTCGACTCGCCGGCGTGAACCGTGCGCCGCAAACCCGCCGCGCCGGCACGGCGAAACGCCTCGGCGAAGCGTGGGCCGGTGCGGCCGGCAGCCGCTTCGTTGCCGTCGATCGACAAGGCAGCGACACGGCCGTGCCTGATGTCGATCAGCAGCTCCACCAGCTCGATCGCTTCCGCCGCCGACTGGGTGCGAAGCAGGCTGACGCAAAGCCCGACCGGCGGGTGCCCATCCTGTTCGGCGGCCGCGAAACCCGCATCGAACGCGTCGATCATCCCCGGAACGTCTTTGTGCCAGTGCGGCCAGTGCGTCGGGTTGACGATGACGTCGGCGTAGCGCACGCCGCTTCGGCCCATGCGCTGCGCGAACTTGTAGGCCGTGGTCGCGAGCTGCTCGCGCGTGCGAAAAGTCCCGCACAACCAGTCGAGCATCTCGAGAAAACTCTTGAGGTCATGGACTTCGAACAGCCTGTCGCGCGGCGCGCGCAACGCAATGCCGGCTTCCTCGCAGTTCCTGACCACATCGTCGGCCTCGAAGCAGCCCTCGATATGGATGTGCACTTCGGCTTTCGGCAGTCCGATGAAGTCGGTCAATGACGCCTCCCCTCTTGGCCGGCACCATCAAACCATGAAACTGTCGCTGTCGGTTTCAAGAAATGATTGAAAGTACTGCGCACGAGCCGCGAGACTGGCGGCGCCTGGCCCCAGGCCGGCGCCTCACAGCGCCCGGATGACACCCCCATCGACACGAATGTTCTGGCCGGTGATATAGCCCGCACCCTCCGATGCCAGGAAGGCGATGGTCGCGGCGATCTCCTCCGATGTGCCGTAGCGCTGCATCGGCACGTTGTCGCGGCGCTCCTCGGTGGCCGGCAGGCTGTCGATCCAGCCGGGCAGCACATTGTTCATGCGCACATTGTCGGCGGCGTAGGTGTTGGCGAAGATCTTGGTGTAGGCGGCAAGACCGGCCCGGAACACGGCCGAGGTCGGGAACATCGCATTCGGCTCGGCGACCCAGGCGGTCGAGATGTTGATGATGGCGCCGCCCTTCTGCTTGACCATTTGCGGCGCCACGATGCGCACCGGCCTGATCACGTTGAGCAGATAGACATCCATGCCGGTATGCCATTGCTCGTCCGTGATCTCCAGGATCGGCGCGCGCGGGCCGTGACCGCCGCTGTTGACCAGCACGTCGATGCGGCCAAAACGCTCCAGCGTCAGGTCGACGAGGCGCTGCAGATCGTCATTCGACTGGTTGGAGCCGGTGACGCCGAGCCCGCCCAATTCCTTGGCCAGCGCCTCGCCCTTGCCCGACGAGGACAGGATGGCGACCTTGAACCCGTCCGCCGCCAAGCGCTTGGCCGCCGCCGCCCCCATGCCGCTGCCGCCGGCCACGACCACAGCCACTTTTTCTACACTCATTGGATTTTCCTCTTCGGGTTGGCGAGAGCCGCAAACGGTGTTTTCGGGATCCGAGCGCTGATATAGCTGGTTTTTCCGCTTGGTTCGAACCAGAATGCCTGAAATCAACCAGTAGAAAAACTCCTGCATGCCCGAAGCCTTCCTGAGCCTGCCGCCGCTGAATGCGCTGCGCGCCTTCGAGGCCTCGGCGCGCCATCTCAACTTCCGCATCGCCGCCGAGGAGCTGAACGTTACCCAAGGGGCGGTGGCCCAGCACATTCGCGGGCTGGAGGCCGATCTCGGCACGAAACTGTTCGAGCGGTTGCCACGCGGGCTGGCGCTGACCGATGAGGGCCGCGCCTATGTGCCCAACATCCGCCGCGCCTTCGACCTGATCTCGGAGGCGACCTTGCTTCTACGCCCCGAACCGGCGCGGCTGACGATCAGCGTGACCCCGAGCTTCGCCACCAAATGGCTGATCCCCAGGCTGCAGGACTTCATGGCCGACAATCCGCTGGTCGACCTGCGCGTTCTGGCCAGCGAAAGCCTGTCGAGCTTCCAGGCCGACGGCGTCGACATCGCGGTGCGGCAAGGCCGCGCCCCCTTCGGCCCAGGCCTGATCGTCGACCTGTTGTTTCCCCAGCAGATCATCGCCGTCTGCAGCCCGGCTCTGCTGCCGGCCGGCACAACCGAAATCGCGGCGACCGAAATCCAGCATCACGTCCTGCTGCACGACGCGCACAATCTGTGGCCGGAATTCATGGAAAAAGCGGTCGGCCTGAAGATGACGACCGAGTTGAAACGCATGCGCTTCAACCAGACCGGGCTCGCCATCGACGCGGCCCTCGCCGGCCAGGGCATAGCGCTGGCCAGCCGCTTCCTCGTCGCCGCCGACCTCGCCGCCGGCCGGCTGATCCAGCCGGTGCATGGCGAGATGCGCGGCACGCAGGATTTTTATGTCGTGATGCCAAGAAAACAGCGCCATCCCGAACCGACGCAGGCCGTCCGGCAATGGCTGCTGGATGCGGGGGAAAGGCCGCCCGTGTAGATCAACAAGGGCGTTGGGCTCCGCATTGGAACGTGCGCAGCAGCCCCCCTACCCCTCCACAGTCTCCAGCACGCTCAGCAGAGTGCCTTCCATGTCGGGCTCGTCGCCGGAACACACGCACAGCATCTCGGCGTCACCCTCGCCCACCGAGAGGTAGGCGTGGCCCATGGTGGAATCGATGTAGACGCTGTCGCCCTCCTTGAGCCGCACCGGCGCGTACTGGTCGGTGTGGAGTTCGATCTCGCCCTTGAGCACGATCAGGAACTCCTCGCCGGCATGCCGGGTCAGCGGGCCGAACTCCTCCGGCGTGCGGGCGCGCGCATAGGCGCGGATCGGCACCATGCGTTTGCGCACCAGGTCGGTGGCCAGATACCGGTAGTCGTAGTTGCGGGTCAGCTGGCGCAGCGTGTTGGCCGGCGAGGTCACCGAGCGGCGCGTGCGCGACGCCGGCTGCTTGCGGTCGCCGCTGAGCAGCTCCGTCACATGGATGCCGAGCCCCTCGCAGATCTGCAAGAGCTTGTCGTAGCTCAGCGACATCTGGTCGTTCTCGACCTTGGACAGCGTCGACACCGCGACGCCGGTGAGCGTGCTGACCTCCTGCAAGGTCCAGCCATGCGTCTTTCTCAGCGCCCGCAGACAATCACCGAGGTTCGGTTGCTCCGACATTGTCAGCTCCATGGCGCGGCCATCCGTCGCTCGTTTGCTCTAGGTAGTCGAACTCCCGGTCGCCATCAACAACACCAACAATTTTCTTATACGCTAAATATTGACTGGATACGAAAACATTTTTACGACTGGTGGATGCAGTCGAAGTCTCCCAAAAAAATCGTCGTCATCGGTGGTGGTATTGCCGGCCTGTCGCTGGCCGCGGCCGTGCGGGACTGGGCAGAAGTCATCGTCATCGAGCGTGAGCCGCATCTGGGCTACCACGCCAGCGGCCGCTCCGCCGCTCTGTTCACCGAGACCTATGGCAACCGGTTGGTGCGCGGGCTGACGCTGGCCAGCCGGGAGGCCATCGTCGAGGGCGGGTTCGTCGCCCACCGGCGTGGGGCCCTGCATGTCGGCTGGCGCGGCGACGACGCGGCGATAGACCGGCTGGCCGGCGAATTGCAGGCGCTGGTGCCGAGCGTGCGCCGCCTCTCCGCGGCCGAACTCCACGCCCTGGTTCCGGTCATTGCCACGGAGGCCACCTGCGGCGGCGTCTATGAGCCGGACGCGGTGGATGTCGACACGGGCAAGATGCTGGGGTCAAGCGCCTCGGCGCTGAAGGCCGGCGGCGGCATCATCCGCACCGGCGAGGAAGTCCGCGAGATCGGCCATGCCGGAGACGGCTTCCATATCATCACCAGTGCCGGCGAGCATCGGGCCGACATCGTCGTCAATGCCGCCGGCGCCTGGGTCGATGTCGTCGCCGGCCTTGCCGGGCTCTCCGGCCTTGGCTTCCAGCCGAAACGGCGCACCGCCTTCCTGTTCGACCCGCCCGCGGGCACCGATATTGCCGGCTGGCCGCTGGTGGTCGATTTGCACGAACAATTCTACTTCAAGCCCGATGCCGGCAGGCTGATCGGCTCGCTGGCCGACGAAACGGACTCCGAGCCTTGTGACGCCTGGCCCGAAGACATCGATGTCGCCATCGCTGTCGACCGCATCGAGCAGGCGACGTCGATGCGCATCGGCCGGCCCTCGACGCCGTGGGCGGGCCTGCGCACCTTCGCGCCCGACCGCACGCCGGTCGCCGGCTTCGACCCCCGCCTGCCCGGCTTCTTCTGGCTCGGCGGCCAGGGCGGCTACGGCTTCCAGGTGTCGCTGACGCTGGCCAGGCTGAGCTCGGCGCTGATGCGCGGCGATCCCCTGCCTGCGGATGTCACCGCGCTCGGCGTCACCGTCGCGGCGCTGGCGCCCGACCGTTTCCTCGTCCCGGCGGCAACGCCATGAAGTTCATGCCCTTCCCTCAACCCCGAAAGTGTCATCAGGAGCGTTTGCGATGAAATCCCCCGTTCTGCGCGCAGTGCTTGCCTCGACCCTTCTGGCCTCGTCCGTCCTGCTCGGCGGGCAGGCCTACGCCAAGACGCTGGTCTATTGTTCGGAAGCCAATCCGGAGACCTTCAACCCGGCGATCGGCATCGCCGATTCCACCATGGACGCCGCCGCCAAGACGATCTTCAACCGGCTGGTCGAATTCAAGCCGGGCACGACGGAGGTCGGGCCGGCGCTGGCCGAAAGCTGGGATGTCTCACCGGACGGCAAGACCTACACCTTCCACCTGCGCCACGGCGTGAAATTCCAGTCGAACGAGCATTTCACCCCGACGCGTGATTTCGACGCCGACGACGTGCTCTACACCTTCAACCGCCAGCGCGATGCCAACAATCCCTACCACAAGCTCGGCGGCGGCACTTACGAGTACTTCAATGCGCTCGGCATGGGCACGCTCATCGACAAGATCGACAAGGTCGACGACTACACCGTGCGCTTCACGCTGACCGCTGCCAACGTCACCTTCCTGGCCGGGCTGGCGCTCGACTATCTCTCTATCCTGTCACTGGAGCAGACCGAAAAGATGGTGGCGGCCGGCACGCCGGAGCTGATCGACAGCCAGCCGGTCGGCACCGGCCCATTCATGCTCGAGGCCTATGTGCCCGACAGCCAGGTCCGTTATACCGCCAACAAGGATTACTGGCGCGGCGCGCCGAAGATCGACACGCTGGTCTTCGCCATCACGCCCGAGCCGACCACCCGCGTCGAGCGCATCAAGGCCAATGAATGCCAGGTCGCCGCCCCGCCGCCGCCAAGCGCGGTGGCCGACCTGCGCACCGATCCCGACATCACGGTGCTCGACCTCAAGGGCCAGAACATCGGTATCCTCGGCTTCAATGTCGAACACCAGCCGCTGGGCGATGTGCGCGTGCGCACCGCGCTGGCCAAGGCCATCGACCGCAAGGCGATCGTCGAGGCCGTCTATGCCGGCGCGGGCACGGTGGCCGGCAGCGTCGTACCGCCGGCGCAGCTCGGTGCCGTCACCGATGCGGGCATCGACTATGATCCCGATGGCGCCAAGAAGCTGCTGAAGGAAGCCGGCCACGAAAACGGGCTGAAGATCAGCCTGTGGGCGATGCCGGTGTCGCGCCCCTACAATCCCAACGCCAAGCGCATGGCCGAGATGATCCAGGCCGACTGGGCCAAGGTGGGTGTCCAGTCGGAGATCGTCAGCTTCGAATGGGGTGAATACCTCAAGCGCACCGCGGCGGGCGAGCAGGACACCTTCCTGCTCGGCGGCAGCAGCGACAATGGCGATCCCGACAACATGCTGAGCTATCTCCTGTCCTGTGACGGCGTGAAGGGCGGCTCCAACCGCTCGCGCTGGTGCGACAAGGATTTCGAGAAGCTGCTGAACGAAGGCCGCGTCGCCGCCGACCAGAAGGAACGCGCCGCGATCTACGGCAAGGCGCAGGCCATCCTGAAGGCGGAAGTGCCGGTGGCCCCGATCGCCCATTCCATGGTCGCGATCCCGATCCGCAAGAGCGTGCTCAACTACGTGCTCGACCCCTTCGGCCGGCAGAATTTTGCCGCGGTCGACATAGCGGAATAAGGCCCGGCTCCTCGTGGTCCATTCCTCGGCAGGATGGACCACGACATCCATGAAACCAGCAATTTAGCGGCGAAAGCAGAATCGATGCGTGAGAATTTGAACGCCCTCCTCGACACCTACCTCGCCGATGGCGCGGTAGGCGCCTCGCTGGCCTATGCGCGAAACGGCGCGACGCCAACCGCCCTCACATCGGGGCTTTCCGACCGGCAAAGCGGCGCCGGCGTCACATCGGACCAACTGTTCAAGATCGGCAGTTGCACCAAGACCTTCGTCGCGGCGGCACTGGTCAAGCTCGCCGAGACCGGCAAGCTCGATCTCGGCGCGCCGATCTCCGCCTGGTTTCCGGACCTGCCGGGAGCCCGGGATATTTCGGTGCGCCAGCTGATCAACCACCGCAGCGGGCTGCCGGAATTCGAATATTACATTCCGATGGACCCGAGCCGGCGATGGACGCCGCAGCAACTGGTCGACATCGCCTTCGCCTCCGACAAGCAGAAGGCCCCGGGCGGTCCGGCCGTCTACAACAACACCGGCTATGTGCTGGCCGGCATGGTGATCGAGGCCGTCACCGGCCAGTCGCTGGGCGCCTATGTCAGAAGCGCGATCCTGCAGCCGCTCGGCCTGAAAAACACCTGGTCGCCGGCGACCGAAGCCTTTCCGGAAAAATCGATGGTGCGCGGCTATTACCACCGGCCGCCGCCGGCGCCGAACGCGCCCACCGACATCGCTTCGGGCGGCGAGATGTGGCGCATGGATGGCGTTCTGCCCTATTCCGACGCCTTGCAGGATTCCTCCGATTCCTTCCCCTTCGGCGCCGCCTATGGCTGCGGCGACATGGTGGCGACCCCGTCCGACATGGTGGGCTTCATGCGCGGCCTGTTTTCCGGCGGGCTGCTGTCGCCGCACTTCTTCGCGGAGATGTTCGAACACCGCGTGCCGGCGAGCTTCCCCGGCACACGCATGCGCGAAACCGGCGCCGGCATGTTCCAGAGCGCCTATGCCGACCGCGCCTTCTACGGCCACCAGGGCAGCATTCCTGGCTATGTCGCCGTCATGCTGCATGACCCGGAAACGGATCTCACCATCGCCATGACCAGCAATGTCGGCTCCGGCAACCGCCTCTCCTTCCAGGCCAGCGGCCTGCATCCGGTGGTCGATCAGGCGATCCGGATTATTCTGGAGTAGCAATCTGGGCGGACGCCTAGCCGGACGTCCAGTAAAGGTACCGTGCTCGTGACGGCAAGGCCCCTAACGGAGGTGGATTGCCGCGCGGGGATATGAGACGCTGCCTGATCCCCGGACGCGAGATGCCGCCATGAAGCCCACCCTGCCGCTGCTGTTGAGCCTCAATGGCGGTTATGTCGACACGGCGGGCTTCCTGGCGCTGCAGGGCCTGTTCACCGCGCATGTGACGGGGAACTTCGTCACGCTGGGCGCCTCGCTGGTGCTCGGCATTTCGGGTGTGCTGGCAAAGCTCCTGGCGCTGCCGGTGTTCTGCATCGTCGTCATCCTGACCCGGCTGGCCGGCGAACATCTGCGCCGGCATGGCCGGCCGGCGCTCGCGCCGCTATTGGGAACCAAACTGGCGCTGCTTGTCATCGGCGCCGCCCTGGCGGTCCGCTTTGGCCCCTTCGCCAGCGGCGACAGCGCGGCCGCGATCTTCACCGGCATGGTGCTGGTCTCCGCCATGGCGATCCAGAACGCGGTGCATCGGGTCCATCTGGCGGCAGCCCCGCCCTCGACGCTGATGACCGGCACCACCACCCAGATCATGATCGACCTCGCCGACCTCATCGGCGGGCTGGCGCCGGAGGCCCGCCCGGCGCTTGTTGCCCGCCTGCGGCGCATGGCGGCGGCAGTCGCCGTGTTCGCCACCGGCTGCGCGGCAGCCGCACTCGGCTTCGCCTTCGTCAATGTCTGGTGCTTCGTCATCCCGCCGGTGATCGCGCTGGCCGCGCTGGTGCTACGGCTCGCGGCGCCGGACGAGACGAGGCAATAGGATCAGCCCCGCGACGAGAAGATCGCCACCGCCGCCGCAACGATTTCGGCATTGTCCTTCGCCACCGTTCCGTCGGCCAGCGTCTTGCCGTCTTCCAGCCCGACCCGCGTCGACCAGCGCCTTTGGCGCGCCAATTCCACGAACGGCCAGACCGTGGCGTCGACGCCATGCAGCAGGATCGGCCGCCGCATCTCGGCGCGTTCGAGCGCGGCGCCGATGCCTCGAGCCTCGTCGAGCGCCGCCGCCAGGTCCTGTATGTCGATCTCGATCAGGATGCGCAGCACCCGGCTACGGTCGGCAAGCGCCACGAAGCGCTCGGCATCCTCTGTCGTGGCAAGCCCGGCCTCGATGCCGACGCCGCGCTGGCGCAACAGCTCCATCACGGCGGGCGCGTCCGCCTCCGACAGATTGACAGAAGCATAGTCGGGCAGCTCGCGCCAGCCGGCGATCGCCGCGCGGGTCCGACCGGCATCATTTTCGATCCAGGCGCCGGTCGACACGCCGACAAGCGTGCCCGGGCAAGCCCGGCGCACCGCCAGCACCGTCGCATCGACGGCGGCCAGGCTTTCGCGCCCGTCGGCGCCGCGCGGATGGATGTGCAGTTCGCCGGCGCCGGCGGCGACGCAGGCCGCGGCATCGCTTGCCATGGCCTGCACATCGAGCGGCAGTTTCGGGTGGAAATCGCGCCGACGCGCGCCGTTGATGCAGGCCTGGACGATCATGAATGTCACCTCGGGAAAAGAAGTCTCAGTCTAGCCGTGCGGGCAGGCAGGGCAAAGAGTTGCGCGGTGTCTCTCCTGACAGCGCGGCAAGGTCCGGCGGCATTTGAATAAAAAACGCCTGTGGATATTTACCCAGCGTTCCGGCGGGCAAGCCAAGATAAATTAGGGCGGGATCATGGAGGGACCATTGACCAGCGATTTTTCAGCCGCCCGCATCCATCTCGAACGCGCCTATCACTATCTGCGCGGCAATGACGAGACAAGCCGCTCGACATGCGAGGCCCTCGACCTCCTCATCGAGACGGTGGCGGAAGCCCAGCACAGGCGGCCCGAGACCGGAGTGCTGGACTTTCCTCAGGTGACGATGCGGCACCCCAGCTGATGTAAGCGACAGGCATCAGGACGCCTTGCGGGCACCGCTTGCCGGCCCGGCCGCACGTGCCACGATCTGCTCCAGCGGTTCGGGCCGGTGCAGCAGGAAGCCCTGGCCGAAATCGACGCCCATTGCCTGCAGGATGCCGAGCGTCTCGGCCTGCTCGATCTTCTCGGCCACGACGGCGCAGCCGACGCTGCGGGCAATGCCTGATATGGCCGAAACGATCTCGCGGTCGAAGCGGCTCTCGGCGATGTGCTCGATGAAGGACCCATCGATCTTGATGGCATCGACCGGAAAACGCCTGAGATATTCGAACGAACTCATGCCGGCGCCGAAATCGTCGAGGCTGACCTTGCAGCGGCGCTCGCGCGCCTTGCGCACGAACGTCTCGGCGGCGTCGAAATTGGTGACGGCGGCGGTTTCGGTGATCTCGAACCCGATGCCGGAATGCGGCGCTCCGGTTTGCTCGATGATGCTGTCGACGAAGTCCCACAGCCCCGGATCGCTCAGCGTCTGCGCCGACAGGTTGAAGCCGAGCGTGATCGCGCCGGACTTCATGGCCGCGCCGTGCTGCGAGAGCGCGGTGCGGATGATCCAGCGATCGAGCCTGGCGGCAATGCCGAAGCGCTCGGCCGCCGGTATGAATTCGCTGGGCGGGATCAGCTTGCCGGCGCGCCCGGCAAGCCGCGCCAGCACCTCGACATGGCGGCTTTCCTGCCAGGGCCGGCCCAACCGGTGGATCTCCTGACCGAACAGTTTCAGCCGGCCGTCCTCCATGGCGTCGACCGTATCGGCGGCGAGCCGTGCCGCGTTGAGGCCGCCCGAAGCGGCCTCGGCCGAAAACACCGCGAAACGGTCGCGCCCGGCGGCCTTGGCCGCGTAGCAGGCATCGTCGGCGCAGGCCAGCGCGTCGGCAACCGTGGTGGCTCGGTCATCGACGATCGCGATGCCGATGCTCGCCGCGAGCCGGCGCGAGGTCACGGCGAGGCCGAGATCGGCGCCGCGCACGGCCGCCAGGATGGCGCCGGCCAGCCGCTCGGCCTGTGCGGCGTCGCAATGGGGGACCAGCAGGGCGAACTCGTCGCCGCCCAGCCGCGCCGCATGCGCCGATGGCGGCAGGCAGCGGCCGATGCCCGCCGCCACGCTCTTCAGCGCGAGATCGCCGGCGGCGTGGCCGGCGAAGTCGTTGAGCGCCTTGAAGTAGTCGAGATCGACATAGAACACCGCCAGCGGCATGCCCGTGGCGATATGGTCGGCAAGCAGCCTGTCGAAGGCGGCGCGGTTCCACAGGCCTGTCAGCGCATCGTGACGCGCGGCGAAGGCAAGCTCCTGCTCGCGCAGCTTGTCCTCGGTGATGTCGCGCACCGTGCCGAGGACCTGGCCGGCAGCGCCCGCGGCGGCGACGAAACGCACCAGCGATTCGATATGGCGGATCTCGCCGTCGCGCTTGATGATGCGGTATTGCGAGGCGGTGACGCCCTCCGATCCGGGTGCCGGCTGGTGCGCGCGTTCCGTGGCTTCCTTGTCATCGGGGTGCAGAAAGCTGTGCCAGAGGTCGGCGGGCACCTCGTCGGCATCGGCGGCGACGCCGAATATGGCCCTGGTGCGGGCGTCCCAATAGCTCTTGTGGGTAGCGATGTCGTAGTGCCAGATGCCGGTGCCGCTGGCGGCGAGCGCCAGGCGGAAGCGCATGGTGACCTGTTCGAGCGCGGCTTCGGCAGCCTTCTGCTTCGAGATGTCGGTCTGCACGCCCATCAGCCGCACCGGCCGCCCGTCCGTGCCGCGCTCGACGATGCCACCGCGATCGAGCACCCACACCCAATGCCCCTGCTTGTGCTTCAGCCTGAGTTCGGTCTCGATGGTATCGGTCAGCCCGGCGATGTGGCGGTCGCCACTGGCCAGCGCCCGCTCGCGATCTTCGGGATGGGTGAGTCGCAGCCACAGGTCGCTGGCGTTGGCGAGTTCATCTTCCCCGTAACCCAGCATTCGTGCCCAGGTCGCCGAATAGAAGCAGTCGCCGCTGCGAAGATCCCAGTCCCAGACGCCAAGATGGGCGCGTTCCAGGGCCTTGGCCCAGAACGCTCCATTGCGACTTTTCTTACCCTGACGCGCCATAGTCTGTTTCGCTTGCCCCACCGACGGGCAATCTGCGGCAAGACCAGAGAAGAAACAGTTACCGGAGCGGCGGAATGCCATGTCTGGAAGGTCAGCGGCCCATCAAGGCGCCCACGCTGCTTGCCGCAAGGGGCGGCCCGTCAACTTTCCTCGACCGTTGACACGCCGCTGGCCGCCGTCACGCCGGACAGCTTTTCGCGCTTTTCGAGCCTCGGCTCTTCGTAGGTCTTCGTCATCGCCAGTTCCTTCTCCAGTGCCCTTTCGCCGCTCAAGTCCATCCGGGGCCAGGTGGGCAGGCTTGGGCCCGGCGGAACAGAGTTTGGCCTGGGCCGCCCTGTCCAGGTCCCGGATACCGACGCCCTCCCGGTCTTTCGATTGGGCGACAAGAAGCGGAGTTTTGTCGCCGGCCAATGGTCCTAGTGATCGCACGAGGCCGCCCATCCCGGCGATCTCGAGAGAAGCAGCCGCCCGGCAGCCATCGGCCGAATGCGCCCACGCCTTGGGGAAAACGGCATGCACGACAACAAAGAGGACCCTCCCATGACCAAACAGGAAGACAACAAGGCCGTCGTCGTCAGATGGTTCACCGATTTCTGGGGTGAAACCTGCGATCTCAGCGTCGTCGACGACATCGCCGCGCCCGACATGCTGCTCAAATATTCCTTGCATGAGCCGCGCCGGGGCCGCGACGACATCAAGGCCTTCATGACCGATTTCCGCGCCGCCTTCCCGGATCTCAACTTCTGGGCCACCGCCGATCTCATCGCCGAGGGCGACTATGTCGTCGGCCAGTGGGAGGGCGGCGGCACGCATACCGGGCCGGCCTTCGGCGATTTCCTCGCCGGTTCGCTGCCCGCCGCCACCGGCCGCGCCATGCGCTTCACCGGCACCACGGTGCTGAAGGTGATCGGCGGCAGGATCGTCGAGGAGATCGGTCTCGACGACGGCGTCGCGGCGCTGACCCAGCTCGGCCTGATCAAGGCCGCCTGATCGGCGGGGCCATCGCCGCCAGGGCAATTCCAGGAAAAATGTGAAACGGTTTTCCCACAGGAATTGCGTAAAAACAAACAGTTAGAGCAGTTCGCCGTTTCCGTGAAATGGTGAACTGCTCCAGGCGGCGGCCCCTAGGTCGAAGCCGGCAGCCGTTCGGGGCGTTCGGAAGCGGCCCGCGAAATCGTCAATACTTGTGCATTTCACGACGACATCTTCGTCAACGATTCCTTGATGAAAAAAGAATAATTATAGACGTCTAATATTTTCAATTTTTATCCTTTGCCAAGTGTAACTGAATAGTAATACACAATATGCAAAAAATACCCATCAATAATGCTTTGGGCAGCTGGCGGGACGTCCTTCAATGAATGCGCACACCGGGCAGCGGGACCGCGATCGCCGGTCTCTTGCCGTTATCGACCTGGACATCGCGGTGACCAGGAGCGGTTGGCTGCTGACCGCCCTGTGCCTGGCCTATGCCCTTACCGCGCTTAGCCTGCAGCCGGACCGCTATCTGCATCTGGCGCAATCCTACACAGAGCCATTTGTCTTCTTCCTGCCTACGCTTCTTGCCGCCGGCCTCGGCGTGATGGCGCTGACATTTGCCAGGCATGGCCCGACGCGGTTCATGCTCGACATGCTCAGGCAGCGCTGGCTAGGCGCGGCACCGGTGATCCTCCTGTCCTTTCTCTGCATTACCGCCTTCACCACCTTTAAGATCGCCATCCCGGAGATCGTGCCATTCTATGCCGACCGCATGCTGGCGGAGCTTGATCTTGGACTGCATGGCGCCGATCCCTGGACATGGGCGCACCGCGTCGTTCCCGAACGCATTTCGGCTATCATCTTCATCGGCTACGGATATGGCTGGCACCTGCAATGGTTCGGCACCTTGCTGTTCGTCGCCTTCTGGAACAACCCGGCAGCGCGTTTGCGTTATTTATGGGCGCTCGCGCTGACCACGATCCTGTGTGGCACCGTTCTGGCCATGGCGCTGTCCTCCACCGGCCCGATATTTCATGACCAGTTCTATGGCGGCGACCGGTTTGCCGCCTTGCAGACCGCGCTGGCGCGGAACAGCTACGCCGCGCCGGTCCATATGTATGCCAGCTATCTGCTCACAGCCTATACAAGCGGCCGCCCAGAACTGGGCGGCGGCATATCCGCCATGCCAAGCATGCATGTCGCCTTCGTCACGCTCAACGCTTTCTTCCTCACCGGTTTCGGCCGCCGCTGGGCCGTTGCCGGCTGGTCTTTTGCAGCACTCATCCTGTTCGGCTCGGTCTATACCGGCTGGCACTATGCCGTGGACGGCTACCTTTCGATCCTTGTCGTGTCCGCGATCTGGTATCTGACAGGGCGTTTCGTCCTGCCGCAAGCGAGCCGGGATACCGTCGGGACGGATCTGCCGTTGCCCGAACCGGTGTCGCAATGACCGGGCCCGGCTGAGGCCGGCAAACCACCTCCAGCTGGCTTTCGGCCAGGCGGCCTTGGCGCCGCCTGGCCTTGGCCCGCTACTGGCTCGGCGCCATCGTGTGTTCGCAAGACACTTTCGGGTTCATGTCGGCGAAGGTGCCGGTCGGGTTGCCCTTCCAGGCCCAGACATGCAGCTCGTAGAATTCACCAAGGCCATAGCGGTTGGGCGCGCTGTTGAAGTTGAACAGCCGTCCGTCCAGCGACGCCGGCCCCTTCGAGGTGATGTATTCGACCGCCACCAGCTTCAAAGTGCCGTCGGCCATCGGCTCGTACATGACGGCCTCGGGACGGGCGATGTCGATCTTGTCGTCCTTCAGGTACTGGCCGTTGACGTAGTGGATACCCATGGCGCCGCCGGTGATGCCGCTGGCGCAGGGAATGGGCGCATAGCCCTCGGCCGTCGCCGCTTTCACGTCAAGAAACCGGCTGTTGGCGGCCCGCACCTTGTCGGCCAGCGGATTGGGGCCGGACGCGGCTTCAGCCGCTTCCTGATGCGCCTGTGCGAAGGTGGTGCAGACGGCCAGCATGGCCCCCGCCATGACAAGCCTGTTGCGAAAACCTGATATCATGTCCATTCCATTCTTCTTGAAAAAGCACGGCTGGCCGGCCGCCGGAAATACGGCGGCGCGACAGGCAAGCGCCGTGGCTGTTGTTGCTTGGAGATCCCGAAAACGATGCGGCGAATGCCGGTCATCCCTTCGGCAGATATGGGATCGTTCCGGCCAGATCGGTGTCGTCGATCAGCTGGAAACGGCTGTCGCTGCCGCCTTGACGGGCCGAAACGAAAGGCGCGTAGGCCGGATCGTTGGTGAAGGCGCGCGCCGCCGCCTCCGACGGGAAAGCCATCAGGGCGATCAGCGTGGTGTCGAGCGGCTTGCCTTCGAGCGTCTTCACATTGCCGCTGCGCGACAGATACTTGCCGCCATGCTTGTGGACGAGGTCGTGCACCGAGGCGGCATAGTCCGGCACCCATTTCGGGTCTTTCATCTTGATGTCCGCGATAAGATAAGCAGTCATGGTCGTCTCCTGGTTGCGGCGCACAGGGGTATCCCGTGTCACCGGCCAAAGGGCTCGCATGGCGGGGCCCTCGCCAACCAGTCCGCGATCTGTACCGGGCCGGTACAGTTTCTGTACTCGCCGCCTCAATCATGAAGGACTAATGTTCGGCCTTGCTTCGAGGGAAGGACACCAATCATGGCCCAGCACGGATACAAGCAGTTCTGCCCGCTATCGATGGCTGCCGAGGTGCTGTGCACCCGCTGGACGATGGTGCTGATGCGCGAGTTGGTGGCCGGTTCGACCCGCTTCAACGACCTGCGCCGCGGCGTCCCAAAAATGTCGCCGACCCTTCTGTCGCAACGGCTCAAGGAGCTCGAGCTGGCAGGGATCGTCGAGCGCAGGGAGGTCCAGGGCGAGAAAGGGATCTTCGATTACCGGCTGACCGAGGCCGGCCGCGATTTGCGCCCGGTCGTCGAGGCGATGGGCTTCTGGGGGCAGAAATGGGTCGAGTCGCGGCTGTCGCTCAAGAACCTCGATCCGTCGCTGCTGATGTGGGACATGCGGCGCAATCTGAACCCATCGCCGCTCCCTGAAGGGCGCACGGTGATACAATTCCTGTATCAGGATCTGCCGGCATCCAAACGCTCGTGGTGGCTGATCGTCGAAAAGCACGGCGAGGTCGACCTTTGCTGGTACGATCCGGGCTTCGATGTCGATCTCTACGTCTCGACCGACCTGCACACGATGACGGCGATCTGGATGGGGTTGCTGACCGTCGAGAAGGCCGGCGCCAAGGTTTCCCTGACCGGCGATCAGGCCATCGGCAGGAAGATGCAGACCTGGCTGGGACTCAGCCCGTTCGCGGTGGAGCCCAAACGCGCGGCGTAAGGGAGCCGCGCCCCTCGCATACGCTTGCGCCATCCTGACATTTGTCAGGAAACGGGTGGCGGCGGCGGCTTTCGGCGGCTTCAATGCTGCCATGTTCGTCACGCTCCAAAGAGACTTGAAATCCACGCCGCTGCCGGTCAGTGACGATCCGCGCTGGGCGCGCATCGTCGCGCGTGACAAATCGGCGGACGGAGAATTCTGGTATTCGGTGGCGACGACCGGCGTCTATTGCCGGCCCTCCTGCCCGTCGCGGCAGGCCAACCCTGCCAATGTGCAACTGCACGACACGCTGGCCCAGGCAAAGGCGACCGGCTTTCGCGCCTGCCGGCGCTGCACCCCGGATGGCCCCTCGCTCGAGGCCGGCAATGCCGCGATGGTCGCCGATGCCTGCCGCAGGATCGAGCAGGGCGAGGAAGAGCCCTCGCTCGCCGAACTCGCCGATGCCGCCGGCCGCAGCGCCGGCTATTTCCACCGCGTCTTCAAGGCGACCACCGGGCTGACGCCGAAGGACTATGCCGCCGCGCACCGCGCCGCCCGGGTCCGCCAGGGTCTGGAGGACGGCGCCAGCGTAACGGCCGCGATCTACGACGCCGGTTTCAATTCGAGCGGCCGCTTCTACGAAAAATCGACCGGCATGCTCGGCATGACGCCGACGCGCTACCGCGCCGGCGGCGCCAACGAGGATATCCGCTTCGCCGTCGGCGAGACCTCGCTCGGCACCATACTGGTGGCGTCGAGCCGCAAGGGCGTCGCCTCGATCCTGCTCGGCGACGATCCGGATGCACTGGTGCGCGACCTGCAGGACCGCTTCCCCAGGGCGCGGCTGATCGGCGGCGACCGCGACTACGAGGCGCTGGTCGCCCGCGTCGTTGGCTTCGTCGAGGCCCCACGGTTCGGTCTCGACCTGCCGCTCGACGTGCGCGGCACCGCGTTCCAGCAGCGCGTCTGGCGGGCCTTGCGGGATATCCCGGTCGGCAGCACGGTTTCCTACGCCGAGATCGCCGAACGCATCGGCTCGCCCAGGGCAACCCGCGCCGTCGCCGGCGCCTGCGCCGCAAACGCCCATGCGGTCGCGATTCCCTGCCACCGCGTGATCCGCAAGGACGGCGCCCTCTCAGGCTATGCCTGGGGTGCCGAGCGCCGGCGCGCGCTTCTCGACCGCGAGGCGGACGGGACGGCGACCGCCGCCGACCGGCCTTCGCGGGCCTGACGAGGATCGGCGATGCGCGCGATGGCCAGGTCTTCCACCACCGGCGCGAACAGCCAGATCGCCAACGGCGCAGCCATCGACGCGAAGTCACGGGTGTTGGCCGCCATCGGCGGCCTGGTCGATGCCGGCAAGGCCGAATTGAGCAGCACCGCGACAGGTGAGATCGAGCTGCGCCTGTCATCAGGCGAAGTGTTCGTGCTGGGCGAGGTGTCCGTCACGCGTGTGGCATAGGCACACTCAAACGCCAAGATTTGAATTTGAAAGCAAGCATCGGAGTGAGGAACGCAAGGCACCTGGCTAGGGTTCGGCCATAGACAAAGGAGTGAAGGCAATGAACCCCATGCAAACTCAAGTGACCGCATCGACGGCGCACGACACCATCGCCTATGCCGCCGGCCAATCCGCGATCGGCCATATCCTGGCCGCCCGCAGCCCCTTCGGCGTCTGCGCCATCCTGATCGGCTCCGACGCCGATGCATTGAAGCAGGATCTCGCCAGCTACTTCCCCGGCACGGCCTTGGCCGAGGACGAGGCCGCCTTGCGTGACGATCTTGCGGCAATAGCGCGCTTCATCGAAACGCCCGCCGCCGGCCTCGACCTGCCGCTCGACATGCGCCACGGCACGCCGTTCCAGCAACGGGTGTGGGAAGTGCTGCGCACCATACCGTGCGGCGCCACCATCACCTACACCGCGCTTGCCCGACGCCTTGGCCAGCCGAACGGCGCGCGCGCCGTGGCGATCGCCTGTGCCGCCAACGCGATCGCGCTCGGCATTCCCTGCCACCGTGTTGTCAGAGCCGACGGCACGCCGTCGGGCTACCGCTGGGGCATCGAGCGCAAGCGCGCGCTGCTGGACAAGGAGGCCGCGATATGAACGCCCATGCCAAGGTTGCCACATCCGTGGTCGAAGCCGCGGAGACCCGCATCACCGGCTACGACTGGCCAGCCCTTGCCGCCGAACTCGACGGGTTCGGCTGCGCGGTGATGCAAAAGCTGCTCTCACCCGAGGAGTGCCGGCGGATCGCCGGCCTCTACCCCCAGGAGCAGCATTTCCGCAGCCATGTCCACATGGCCAGGCACGGTTTCGGCAAGGGCGAATACCGCTACTTCCGCTATCCCTTGCCCGACCTCATCGGCGGCCTGCGCAGCGCGCTCTATCCAAGGCTGGCCGAGGTCGCCAACCGGTGGAACGAACGCATGGGGATCGCCCTGCGCTATCCCCGCACGCATGCCGAGTTTCTGGACCAGTGCCATGCCGCCGGCCAGGAGCGGCCGACGCCGCTTCTGCTGCAATATGTGCCCGGCGACTTCAACTGCCTGCATCAGGACCTCTATGGCGACCTCGCCTTCCCTCTGCAGGTGGCGATCCTGCTCTCCGAACCGGGCGAGGATTTCACCGGCGGCGAATTCGCGCTGACCGAGCAGCGGCCGCGCATGCAGAGCCGGGTCGAAGTGGTGCCGTTGCGCCAGGGCGATGCGGTGGCCTTCGCCGTCCACAACCGGCCGGTGCAGGGGACCAAGGGCACCTACCGCGTCAACCTGCGCCACGGCGTCAGCCGGCTGCGCTCGGGCATGCGCCACACGGCCGGCATCATTTTTCATGATGCCAAGTGAGCGCTGCTCAAGCCTCCCAATAGGGCGGATCGCCAAAGGCATCGCGCAGCCATGTGGTGAGCGCGCGCAGTTTGGCGGATCCGCGCCTATCCTCGGGATAGGCGATATAGATGGTGGCTCCCTGGGGCTCGGCGCCGACATCGACGACCATCAATCGCTTGTCGGCGATCTCGGTCTGGATGAAGTAGGCGGGGAGCAATGCCAGGCCGAGGCCGGCAAGAGCGGCGTCGCGCATCAGGATTCCGTTGTTGACGCGCAACGCCGTTTGTGGGCGGATCGTCACCAGCCGCCGCGAAATCTTGAGCCGCCAGTCGGCGGCGCCCCGGATGGAATAGATGATGCCCTTATGGCGCTTCAGATCTTCGGTGGCCGCGGGCCGTCCGAACCGCTTGATATAGTCCGGCGAGGCCACCAGGAAGCGCTCGCTGGAAGCCAGCTTCTTGACGATGACAGGTCCGTCATCGACGACCGGCCCGTGACGCACGATGGCATCGTAGCCATCGGCCACCATGCTGACGAAACGATCGTCGAGATCAAGCGTCAGTTCGATCCCCGGGTGCCTGGCCAGGAAGCCATACAGCGCCGGGCCGAGATGGAGGATGCCGAAACTGGTCGGCGCCGATATCCTGAGCGGCCCGGCCAGTTCGCCGCGATGTTCGGCGATTTCGGCGCTGGCATCGGCCACCTCTTGCATGATGCGCTTGGCGCGTTCGTAAAAACCCCGCCCCGCTTCGGTGATCGAGAGTTTGCGGGTGGTGCGGTCCAGAAGCTTTGTGCCGAGGCTGCGCTCGAGCTCCGACAGCCGCTCGCTGATGACGGACTTGGACAGGCTCATGCGCCTGGCCGCCTCGCTGATCGAACCGGATTCCGCGACGGCGACAAACGCGGCGGCGGCTTCAAGCTTTAGCATTGTTCGGCGTTCCCGAATTCACAATCAGGCGACCGACGCCTAACGAAATCAAGGGCATGGTGCCATAGTTGGAAGGACCGCGATACGGCGGCCACAAAAGCTCGGGGTAATGCATCATGTTTCGTCCTTTGGTTATCGTGCTTGGTCTGCTGTCACTCGCCGCTCCGGCCTCGGCGCGCGTGATCCCGTTTCCGGCGGGCTTCAAGACCCAGTCGATCGAGACCAACGGCACCAGCCTGCATGTGCGCGTCGGCGGACAAGGGCCCGCAGTCATTCTGCTGCACGGCTTCGGCGATACAGGCGACATGTGGGCACCGGCGGCGACAAAGCTGATGAAGGATCACACGGTGATCGTGCCGGACCTGCGCGGCATGGGCCTTTCGGCGCATCCGGACAGCGGCTACGCCAAGAAGAACCAGGCGGTCGACATCGCCGGTGTGATGGATGCGCTGAAGATCGACAAGGCCGACCTGGTGACGCACGACATCGGCAACATGGTCGGCTATGCGCTGGCCGCGCAATATCCGAAGCGCATCACGAAATGGGTTGTCATCGACGCACCGCTGCCGGGCATAGGTGACTGGGACAAGATCAAGCAAAGCCCGCTGCTATGGCACTTCAACTTCCGCGGCCCCGACATGGAGCGGCTGGTGGCGGGCCGCGAGCGCATCTACCTCGACCGCTTCTACAACGAACTGTCGGCTGACCCGAAGAAGATCGATGAGGCGACGCGCGCCCACTACGCAAAACTCTATGCGCGGCCGCATGCCATGCATGACGCCTTCGAGCAGTTCAAGGCATTCGACCAGGACGCCGTCGACAACCAGGCGATGCTTTCCGCCGGCGGCAAGCTTCCCATGCCGGTGCTCGCGGCCGGCGCGGAGAAATCGGCGGGCACGTCACAGGCCGACATCCTGCGGTTCGTCGCGTCGGACGTGACGGGCGCCATCGTGCCCGCATCCGGCCATTGGATCATGGAAGAAAACCCGGATGCCACGGTCAAGCTGATCACCGATTTCCTCGCCAGGTAACAACCGGCCGGCGATCATTTCGGACCTGCTGAAACCGATGTCATGAAACCAAGCCGATGGGTTGTCCCTCGCAAGGCGGCCCGTCACGACAAAAATGGAGCCATTCGATGTCGTTGTCGCATCTTCTCTTGTCGGGAACCGCCGTCCTGATGGCGATGGCCGCGCCGGCTTCGGCCGCCGGCGCGCCGAAGAAAACGGTCGTGCTGGTGCATGGTGCCTTTGCCGACGGCTCGAGCTGGAGCAAGGTCATCCCCTTGCTGGAGGCCAAGGGGCTCAATGTGGTGGCGGTGCAGAATCCGTTGAGCTCGCTGGCCGCCGATGTCGACGCAACCAGGCGGGTCATCGATGCCCAGCCGGGGCCGGTCATCCTGGTCGGCCATTCCTGGGGCGGTGTCGTCATCAGTCAGGCGGGCGTGAACGACAAGGTCAAGGCGCTGGTCTATGTCGCCGCCTTCGCACCGCCAAAGGGCGTGTCGGTGAACGATCTTGGCAAGGGGCAGCCGCCGCTGCCCTGGGCAAGCGCCCTGGAAGCCGATAGCGGCGGCTATGTCAGGCTAAGCGCTGAAGGCGTCGCCAAACATTTCGCGCAGGACCTGCCGCCGCAGGAAATCAGCCTGATCGCAGCCACGCAAGGTCCGCCCTTTGCCGGTATCTTCGACGAGAAGCTCACGGCCGCCGCCTACGAGACCAAGCCGAGCTTCTACATCGTCGCCAGCCACGACGGCATGATACCGCCGGCGGCTGAAGCCGCGATGGCCAAGGCGATCGGCGCTGAGGTGACCGAGCTTGCGACCAGCCACGTTCCTATGCTGTCCACACCGCGCGAGGTGGCCGATGTCATTCTGGCTGCCGCCGACTCGGTGAAATAGGACGCGGGCCGGATCGGCCCGTCACCCGTCCGTGAAGACCATCTCCAGGATCCAGGGGCAGGCATAATAGTCGGCGATGCGATCGATGACGCCGCCATCGGCATGGATGCGCACCAGATAGGCTGGCCGCCACGCCTCGCCCTGCAGCCTGTCGACCACCAGCACGGCCTCCCCTTCGATCGCATCTTGCCGCATGCGCCAGGGCTCGCCGCGCTCGTATTCGACGAAATAGGGCGAGCGGGAGAGCAGGCCATTGTAGCAGTCCGAAACCCGCAGCCGGGCATCGGCGCTGGTCAGCGCCCGCACCCCGTCCCAGTCCCTGGCATTGAAGAGCTCGACATAGCGGCCGAGCAGCCGCTCCAGTTCGGGGTCGTGCGCGGGTGCCGCGACCGGTTGCGCCGGAAGAGCGGCGAGCTTGGCGCGGCCACGATTGAGCGCCGACTTGACGCCGCCCGATGTCGAGCCGACCAGGTCGGCGATCTCTTCCAGCGAATGGTCGAGGACATCCTTGAGCAGCACGCAGGCGCGCTCCTTCGGCGGCAGGTGCACCACCAGCCGCTCGATGGCGCGGCCGGCGCCCGGACCGGCGGGCTCGACAGGCAGCACGATCTCATCGCTGGCATAGGAGGCTTCGGCCTTGAGCCGCGTGCGGCGGTTGCGGATGAAGTCGATGCACCTGTTATGGGCGATACGAAACAGCCATGGCCGCAATGCCTGTGCATCGTCGAGCAGCGCGATCTTGCGGTAGGCCTCGAACAGCGCCTCCTGCATGATGTCCTCGCCGTCGAGAGCCGAGCCGGTCATGCGCGCGCAGTAGCGGTGCAGACGGACGCGCAAATGCGAGACCGTCTCCAGGAATGCCCTGTAGCGCAGGTCGAACAGGCCTTCGGGATCGAGGCGCGGCTCGATGCCTTGCCTCGTTTCACGGGATGTGCGGATCTGCTGGTTCATCGCGGCACGTCGCTTAGAGCAATTCCAGGAAAAGTGTGTAGCCGTTCGGAATTGCGTCAAAACAAAGAGTTAGAGCAGTTCGCCGTTTCCGTGAAACGGTGAACTGCTCTAACGTCACGGCACCATCGCGCAGGCGCCGTGCATCCACAAGCACGAAGTGCGACCCGATCGGCCCGCCCATGCTTATGCCGCCTTGCCGCTGGCGATCTTCTCGCTGACGGCATCCGGCAGGCCGAGCCTCGGCCGCAGCCAGGCGGCGAAGCGGCCGATCGCGTCATCGGCCTCCGGCGCCCGGCCGGCCATCATCTGGAAGGAGTGCAGCATGCCGTCGAAGACATCGAGGCGCGTCTCGATGCCAGCCTGCCGCGCGCGCTCGGCGAACATGCGGCTTTCGTCGACCAGTGCCTCGTCGGCACCGGCCTGAAGGAAGACGGGCGGAAAGCCGCTGAGATCGGCGTAGAGCGCGCTGACCTCGGGATCGAGCCGGTCGCCGTCGCCGATGAAATTGGTCACCAGCCAGTCGACGGACTCCCTGGCGAAGGCCGGATCCTTCTCGCGGTTGGTCGCGTAGCTGGCGCCGGTCAGCGCCATGTCGAACCAGCCGGAGATGATCAGCGTGGCGGCTGGCAACGGCCGGCCTTGCGAACGCAGCCGCTGCAGGAGGCCATAGGTCAGCACCGCGCCGCAGGAATCGCCGGCAAGCGCGACCCGCCGGGTGTCGAAGCCCTGGTCGACGAGCCAGTTCCAGGCGGCCATCGCCGCCTCGGTCTGGGCCGGATGCTTGGCCTGGTGCGCCAGCGGATAGTCATAGAGCAAGGCCCGGCAGCCGACGGCTTTGGCGAGATGGCCAACCATCTTGCGGTGCGTGTAGATCGAACCGCCGAGGAAGCCGCCGCCATGCGCATAAAACAGCGCCCGCCGCTCGTCGCCGCCCTTCGGCACGATCCACAGCGCCGGCACGCCGCCGGCATCGACCTCGATATAGTCGACGCCGCCGGGTTCGCGGGTCAGCGCCGTCCAGCTGGTGTCGTTGAAATCGATCATCGCCTTTGGGCTGTTGAACGTGCCGGCATTGGCGACGATCGCCGCATAGTGGTTCCTGTTCGCCTCACTCTCAGTGCTCGCCATGATAATCTCCCAGGGTTGCGGATCGCGGGCTGCGCGACCTTCCAAAGCCAAGGACGGACGGGCGGGTGGAAAGGATACGTCGGACCCGGATTTTTCTCTCCTCACCGCGCCGGAGCGTAGCGATTGACCACCATGCCGCAGGCATAGGCCTTCGAGCCGAGCAGAAGCAGGTCCTGGAAACCGCCCTGCTCGAAGATGCGGCGTCCCGCGCCCAGCACCGCCGGGTTGATGAACAGCTGGAACTCGTCGACCAGCCGGGCCGCGATCAGCGCCGATGCAAAGCCGGCACCACCGAAGGCGGCCATGTCGCCGCCCTCGCCTGCCTTCAGCGCCTCGATTTCGCGCGGCAGGTCGCCGCTGACCACCGTCGTGCGCTCCCAGCGCGAGCTTTTCAGCCTGCCGCTCGGCACCACCTTTCGGGCCTCCACGATACGCTGGGCGAAGGCGTAGAACGGATCGGCCGGAAACCTCTTCGCCGCATTGCCCCAATGGGTCAGATACCCCTCCTCGGCCATCTTGCGGCTGAGCAGGATTGTGTCGATGCCGGCGAAGACGGTGTTGAAGTCCCGCTTCAGCTCCTCGTCCCAAGCACTGTCGTCGCCCCACTCCCAGAGCTGCCAGCCATGATCCTCATAGGCGCCGACGAAACCGTCGACCGACATCTGCATCTGAAGGATGAGCTTCTTCATCGTCGTCTCCACATCAAGAGGCAATTGCTTTACTTTTGGAACCATTGACGCAGGCCAAAAATGATGTCAATAGTAAATTGATTTAAAAATGGAAGCATAGAAATGTCGACGCGTGAAAGATCCGGCTGTCCGATCAGCCTGTCGCTGGAACTGCTGGGCGACCGCTGGACGCTGCTCATCATCCGCGACCTGGTCTTCGCCGGGAAAAAGCATTTTCGCGAGTTCCTGCAGTCCGATGAAGGCATCTCCTCACGCACGCTGGCGGAGCGGCTGCAGACGCTACAGGACGAAGGCATCCTCACTCGCAGCGACGACCCGAGCCATGGGCTGAAGGCGATCTACCGGCTGACCGAGGCCGGCATCGACCTTTTGCCGGTGCTGGCCACGCTCGGCGCGTGGGGCAGCAAGCACCGCAAGGCCGACGATCACCTGGCCCGGATTGCCGACGAACTGGCGGCCGGCGGCGAGCCTGCGCTGGAACGGATCAAGGCAACACTGCGGGCAGAGCAGATTGGGTAGGTGGCGGCGCAGCGTTCCCTTCTCCCCTGTAGGAGAAAGTGGAGCTTTCCACAGTCCCGCTTGACAATTGTCTCCTTTTGTTCTCTATTCGTTCTTGTCTATCAGCAACCTCGGATATGCAGCGGGATGGAAACCACAGCCACCATCCTGCATGCCGATCTCGACGCGTTCTACGCCTCGGTCGAGCAGTTGCTCGATCCGTCGCTGCGCGGCAAGCCGATCGCGGTGGGCGGCGGCGTGGTGCTCGCCGCCTCCTATGAAGCGCGCGCCTTCGGCGTGCGCGGCGGCATGCCGGGGCGCAAGGCGCGCGAGCTTTGTCCGCAGCTGATCTTCGTCGGCGGCAATTTCAGCCACTACCAGCGGCTGGGCGACGCGGCGATCAAGGTCCTCGACGATTTCACGCCGGTGGTCGAGCGCATTTCCATCGACGAGGCCTTCGCCGATGTCGCCGGCTGCACGCATCTGTTCGGGCAACCGGCGGAGATCGCCACGGCGATCCGGCGCCGCGTGCGCACGGAACTTGGCCTGCCGATCTCGATCGGCGTGGCCCGCACAAAGCATCTGGCCAAGATCGCCTCGCAGGTCGCCAAGCCCGACGGGCTGGTGGTGGTCGATCCCGGTACCGAACTCGCCTTCCTGCACGATTTGCCGGTCTCGCTGATGTGGGGCGTCGGCCCCGCGACAAAGGCGCGGTTGGCCGAGATCGGCGTCGAGACCATCGGCGAGCTTGCCCGAACGCATAGCGGCGCGCTGACGCGACTGCTCGGCCCCGCCGCCGGCGAAAAGCTTGCCGCCCTGTCGTGGAACCGCGACCCGAGGAAACTGGAAACCAAGCGCCGGGCGCACTCGGCAGGCGCGCAATCGGCGCTTGGCCTGAAGCCGGCCGTGGCGCGGGTGATCGTGCCCACGCTTCTGCACCTGGCCGACCGGGTCGCCAGCCGCCTACGCGCCAAGGCGCGGCCCGGCCGCACGGTGACGGTGCGCGTGCGCTTTGCCGATCTCAGCGCCGTCACGCGCTCGATCACGCTGGATCAGCCCATCTCCGCGACCACCATGCTGGCCGAGATCGCCGGCGACCTGGTGCGCGGCGTCCTCGCCGACCATCGCCAGGAGAAAACGATCTCGCTGCTGGCGATTTCGGTCTCGCATCTCGAGGAAAGTGCCGAACTGCAGCTCGACCTGCCGCTTGGCCTCGCCGACGAGAAGCGCCGCCCCGGCAGTCAAAAAGGCCTGGCCCGATTCGGCGCCGACCGCGCCATCGACAAGATCCGCGAACGCTTCGGCAAACAGGCCGTAGGCTACGGCACGGTGGCGCTCGAAGCGGCACGCTCCGTGCCCGACGAATTCAGGGAACTGGCGGAAAAGGAGCTGTAAGCGCCAGAGCCCTCGCCCTCAGGCTTCCGGGTCAACGCCCGGAAGTAACAGGCGCCGCGGTCACGACGGACAGCAATTCGCGCTTCACCAGCACCGGCTTCTGATAGGTTTTCTTCACGGCAATCCCCAACGTCCAAGCGGTTGGCGGCAAAACAACACCCGGCAAGCATGGCTTGTCAAGGAGCTTGGCGCCACTTGTCTCAAAGCCGGGCCGTGCCGAAAACCCTGTCCCAGAAAATCGACGTCACACCGAAATTGGCGGTGTCGTCGATATGGTGGTGCACAGCATGGCGGCGCTTGAGCGTGTAGAGGTAGCTGGGATGCGAGGGGTGCCAGTGATGGATCATGTGATGAACGCTGATGTACCAGAGATAGCCCAGCATCAGCCCGCAACCGACCGCGCTGGCGGTCGCGAAATCCGAGAGCATCCAAACGGGCAGTACGATCAACGCATGCACGCCGAGACTGAGCCAGGTCGGCGTGCCCACCGAACTGCGCTCCTCGACATGATGACGATCATGCAGATCCCTGATGTAGGGAACGTGATGAAGGACGAAGCGGTGCAGGACGTATTCGATCAGCGTCCACAGGCCCAGGCAGATAAGCATTGTGCCGAGCCAGTCCGGGGCGCTCTCTTCGCCTGCCTCGATCAGCCCGGCGATCCCCAGTACGGCGATCACCAGCGGATAGACCACGAAATCGCTGTAGTAGCCGATCAGACCCAGTTGCATTTCGGACGTCCCACCTGACTTCGACGCAACCCAAACGATGCTGTCAGATTGCAGGCCCCCGCAATGGGGTGCAATGCGGATGCACCTGACATAACGTCGCAATGTCCCGGCGCAAGATCGGCGCCCATGATCCACGCGCAATCAGGTGACCGCCGACTTCGCACCGGCGCCGCAAACGGACATACAAAAATGGCAAAACGCAGTGCAGGCCTGCTGATTTATCGCCGAAGCGGTGGCGATGTCAGGGTGCTTCTGGTTCATCCCGGCGGCCCGTTCTGGGCGAAGAAGGACGATGGCGCCTGGTCGATCCCGAAGGGGCTCGTCGGCGAGGACGAGGACGAACTCGCCGCGGCACAACGCGAGACCGCCGAAGAACTCGGCATCAAGGTCGGCGACCCTTTCGCGCGCCTCGGCGAATACAGGCAGCCGGGCGGCAAGATCGTCATCGCCTGGTCCGTCGAGACCACAACCGAGATCGATGTCGCCGCGATCAGCAGCAATACCTTCACCATGGAATGGCCGCCGCGATCCGGGTCGATGAAGGAATTCCCCGAGGTCGACAGAGCCGGCTGGTTCAGCCTGCCCGAGGCCGAGGTGAAAATCCTTGTCGGGCAGCGCCCGATGCTGGCTGATCTGGCGAAGCAACTGGGGGCAGGATAGCCCGCCAACCCTGTCCCTGTGCCGTCACGTCGTCTCGCGCAAAATCACCGTCGGTTCCATCAGCACCATCCGGCGCGGATGCGTCGGGTCGTCGAGAAAATCGAGCAGCGCGCCGATCGCCAAGGTGCCGGCCTCGGAAATGCGCCGTTCGACGGTGGACAGCGGCCGCACCAGCAGCGGCGCGATGTAGATGTTGTCGAAGCCCATCACCGCGCAATCGTCGGGAACGGCGAGGCCCCGTTCGCGCAGCGCCACGGTCGCGCCCATCGCCAGCATGTCGCTCATGCAGCACATGGCCGAGAAGCTGGTGCGGTCGAGCAGCGTGCGGGTGGCCACCAATCCGAACCTATGGTTGAACGCGCCGCATTCGATCAGGTCGGGATCGACCGGTAGCCCGGCCTCGCGATGCGCCCGCTCGAATCCCGCCCGTCTGATCTTGGTGTTCGAGGCCAAGGGATTGCCGCTGACAAAGGCGATGCGTGTATGTCCTGTCTCGATCAGATGGCGCGCCGACAGGAAGGCCCCCTGCTCGTAATCCGTATCGATGCGCGCGGCCAGGCAATCGAGATCAGGAATTTCCCGGTCCATCGAAACGACGGGAATCCGGAGTCGCTCCAGCAAGTCGGCCTCCGGAATGAGATCGCTGGCGGCCAGCACGATGCCATCGACGCCGTGACTGGCGAGGAAGGTCAGATGCGCCGCCTCCTTTTCAGGATCGGAGTCCGAATTGCACAGGATCGTCGAATAGCCGCGCTCGCGCGCGGCCTGGTCGCAGGCCCGCACCAACTCGGTGAAATAGGCGTTGAGAATGTCGGGCACGATGACGCCGATGACGCGCGAACTGCGGGTGATCAGCGAGCGCGCAATCGAGTTCGGCGTGTAGTTGAGCTCCTTGACCAGCGACCAGATCTTTTCGCGGGTCTGCTCGCCGATCGACTGGTCTTTCCGGTTGAGAACCTTTGAGACCGTTGCCGCCGTCACGCCTGCCAGCCGGGCGATATCCTTGATCGTTGTTGCCACATTCCCTCGCAACCCGGCGAACAATGGCCTGTCGTTCGCCGCCATCGCCACGCGACTAGAGCGTTTCGCCCTTTCGGCGAACGCTCTATCTCTTTGTTTTGACGCAATTCCGAACGGAAAACCGCTGCGCACTTTTCCCGGAATTGCCCTAGCACGGATCGCGATCCCGACAAACAGGTCGCGTCATCCACAGCCCCGGTCGTCGATTTGACAACAAGCCGGAAACCATCTAGGTAAACGTTTACCTACGTTAGTTCAACGTTGTTTTCTGGCGATAAGCACGCCTGCCCGGTGCAGGCCTGCGTGACGCCGGATGGGAGGATCCATGCGTTTCCGAGCCAGCCTGCTTCGCGAGGATTGCTGAATGCCGGAGACGTTACAGGCACAAAGCGCCGCCGGATCCCGAGAATCCGCTCCGACCAAGCTGTCGATCGAGAACCTCAACGTCCGCTTCGGGTCGGTCGTGGCGCTGAACGATGTCAGCCTCGATATCGCCGACGGCGAGTTCGTCTGCATTCTCGGCGCCTCGGGCTGCGGCAAGAGCACGCTGTTCAACGTCGTCTCGGGCCTGCTCAAGGCGACGTCGGGAAAGATCGTGCTCGACGGCCACGATGTCTCCAACCGGCCGGGCCAGGTCGGCTATATGCTGCAGAAGGATCTGATGCTGCCCTGGCGCACCGTGCTGGGCAACATCACGCTGGCCGCGTCGCTGACGCGCGGCGCCACCGCGCGGGACCGGATCGAGGCGGCCGAGCTTGCCAGCCGCTACGGTCTCGGCGATTTCCTCAACCATTATCCGCACGCGCTGTCCGGCGGCATGCGCCAGCGTGTCGCCATGATGCGCACCATCGCCGCCGGCCGCCAGGTGATGCTGCTCGACGAGCCCTTCGGTGCGCTCGACGCGCAGACGCGGCTCGGCATGCAGCAATGGCTGCTGCAGCTCTGGCGCGACCTCAAGCGCACCATCCTGTTCGTCACCCATGATGTCGACGAGGCGATCTATCTCGCCGACCGCATCGTGGTGATGACGCCCCGCCCCGGCCGCATCGCCGAAATCCTCACCGTCGACCTGCCGAGACCCCGGCCGTTGGAAGTGCTGACGACCGACATTTTCGTCGGCCTGAAGCGGCAGATCATGCAGCACCTCTACCACTGACCATCAGGGCACTGACCGATCGGGCATGGACCGATCGCGCACGGACCTCAGGGGATCGGAGTACTCCAATGAACACAAGATTTGGCGCAGCGGCGGGACCGTTCTTGATCTGGGTCGTGGCCATGGTGTTGATCCTGGTCGGCTGGCAGTTGCTGGTCTGGATCTCCGGGCTTCCCACCTATGTCATCCCGCCGCCGGCGCTCGCCTTCTCCACCCTGTTCGACAACTGGCCGCGGCTGTCGGTGCTGACCGGCCAGACGCTCTACGAAACCGCCATCGGCTACGTCATCGGCGCTCTGATCGGCTTCGTGCTTGCGCTCGCCATGGGGCAGATCCGTGTCGTGCAGCGTCTGGTCATGCCGGCCCTGATCATTTCGCAGGCGGTGCCCATCGTCGCCATCGCGGCCCCCCTGGTCATCATCTTCGGCTTCGGCCTGATGCCCAAGCTGATCATCGTCGCGTGGATCGTGTTCTTCCCGGTCGTCGTCAATGTGCTCGACGGTCTCGCCTCGGTCGACCGCGACATGCTCAACCTCGCCCGCCTGATGGGTGGCGGGTCCTTGCGCACCTTCGCCATCGTCAAACTGCCGGCCTGCATCGGCCCGCTGTTTTCCGGTCTCAAGATCGGCGCGACCTATGCGGTGACCGGCGCGGTTATCGGCGAATGGACGGCGTCGTCCAAGCAAGGGCTCGGCACCTATCTGCTCACCGCCAACGCGCAGATGAACACCGCCGGCGTCTACGCCGCCATGCTGCTTCTCACCGTCATCGGTGTCGGCTCGTTCCTGCTCGTCTTCGGGCTCGAAGTGCTGATGACGCCCTGGCGCTCGCGCTCCACCGCACCCGCCTGGGCGCAGTGGAAGCCGGCGGGGGCCAGCACCGCCGCGTGAATTGCCATCAGTTTTGAATAGTCGACAACAACCAAAGGGGAATGCAATGCACAGTGCTTACACCAGGATGATCTCGGCAACCGTCGGCCTCATCGCCCTCGGAACCGCCTTCGCCGCTGCTCCGGCCAGCGCCGCCGATCTCACCACCGTCCGCTTTGTCTATGACTGGGCGAGCGCCGATTTCGAGCTGATCCCGACGCTGGTCGCCCAGCAGAAGGGCTTTTATGAAGCCGAGGGCATCAAGGTCGATGTGATCTTCCCACCGGACTCGCAGACCACCGCGCGGCTGCTTGCCGTCGGCCAGGCCGAGATCGGCTTCGAGGCCACCACCGACGTCGTCTTCGGCGCTGCCCAGGGCATCCCCATCACCTCGATCGGCCTCTACACCAAGAGCAACAATTGGGGCCTGTTCGGCCGCCCCGGCGAGCCGCTCTCGCTCGACAATCTGAAAGGCAAGTCGATCGCCATCTACACCGACTCCTGGACCAAGGCGATGATGCCCTTCGTGCTCAAGGCCGCCAAGCTGACCGAGGATGACGTCAAGCTGATTATCGCGCAGGATTCCGACACCAACCTCTTGCTCGCCGGCAAGATCGACATCGCCACCAACACCGAAAACTATCTGGTGCCGCAGGTGCAGGAGACCTTGAAGAAAGACCCGACCAGCCTCGTCGGCACGGCCGCCGGCGCGCCCGACGTGCCGGTCTGGACCTACACGGCGTCGACCGCCTATCTCGCCGAACATGGCGACATCGCAAAGAAATGGATGCGCGCCACCATCAAGGCCACCGAATGGGCCGCCGAGCACCCCGAGGAGGCCGCTGAAATGTTCACCAAGGCTTATCCGGAGGGCGGCAGCCTTGCCTACAACCTCTCCGGCTGGAAGCTGACCGCGGCCCTGATGAAGGGCGACACCGGCTACATGATGCAGGAAGACAAGAACTGGCTGCCGATCGCCCAGGCGCTGAAGGACACCGACCAGATCAAGGAAGTCCTGCCGGCCTCGAAATACTACACCAACGAACTGCTGAAGTAGCGGCGGGCTGCCCCCCTCAAGACAAGGGCCACTCCGCCGGGGTGGCCCCTTTTTTCCAGTGCAAAGAGAATGGACTTATCACGCATGGCCAAGAGCAGGATCATCATCGATTGCGACCCCGGCGTCGACGACGCCATCGCGCTGCTTCTGGCGTTTGCCTCGCCCGACGAGATCGAGATCGTCGGCATCACGACGGTCATCGGCAACGTCTCGCTGCCGCTGACGACCCGCAACGCGCTGCGCATCACCGCCATGGCCGGCCGCCAGGACATTCCGGTCCATGCCGGCTGCAGCAGGCCGATCATCCTGCCGCGCGTGCAGCGTGGCGCCTCGGTGCACGGCACCGACGGCCTTGGCGACCTTGGCATATCAGACGCCACGCATGAGGCTGAGAGCCAGCATGCGGTGGATTTCATCATCGACACCATCCTGCGCGAACCGGGTGAGATCACGCTCTGCCCGATCGGCCCGATGACCAACATCGCGCTGGCGCTGATCAAGGAACCGTCCATCGCCGAGAAGATCAAGGCCATCGTCTTCATGGGCGGCGCTGCCTTCACCCCCGGCAACACCGCGACCGACGCCGAGTTCAACATCTGGATCGACCCGCATGCCGCGCAGGTCGTGCTGTCATCCGGCATTCCCATGACCATGTTCGGCCTCGACGCGACCCGCCACGCGACGCTGACCAAGGCGCGCTTCGACCAGCTCGAGCGCGACGCCAGCCCGATCATGCAGACCGCCATCGCCATTATGCGCCACTATGGCAGCGGCGACGCCAGCCTGCACGACCCCTGCGTGACGGCATTCCTGATCGACCCGACCCTGTTCAGGGGCGTCGACGCGGTGATCGAAGTCGAATGCGACCAGGCCGGCGCCTACGGCCGCACGCGGGCGGTCGAAAACGGCAACGGCCGGCCGGTACATGTCATCACCGAAGTCGATGACGAGCGGTTGTTCCAGCTGATCGACCAGCGGCTGCGGCTTTTGTAGATCAAGGCGGGAATCAGGTATCCGCCTTCGCTGAAGGGCAGCGCCAGTGGGGGAGCGCCGTAGACGAATTGCCTCTGCGGCTAAACCACGGCAGTTCACCGTCCCGCCTCACCCAAGCCTTGCCGCCGTCCAAGCCCCGCCCGCCGCGTTCGACTCCACCGCCGCCGCAACGAACTTCACGCCCCGCGCGCCATCGACCACATCCGGCACCTGCGCCGCGCGCGCCGGATCGACCACCCCGCCAGAGCGATGGGCGCGGATGATATCCGCGGCGTCACGATAGAAATTGGCGAAGGCCTCGATATAGCCTTCCGGGTGCGCCGCCGGCATGCGTGACACGCGCCGCGCCTCCGCCGTCGATCCGTGGCCGCCGCGCACCAGCGTGCGGGTTTCCTCGCCATAGGGCGAAAAGCGCAGTTCCTCCGGCCGCCCACCCGACCATTCGAGCCCGGCTTTGTCGCCATAGATGCGCACGGAGAGATCATTGTAGTGGCCAGGCGAGGTCTGGCTGGCCAGGATCGTGCCGCGCGCGCCGTCCGTCCAGCGCACCAGCACATGCGCGTTGTCGTCGAGCCGGCGCCCTGGCACGGCGGTGAACAGGTCGGCCGAGACCGCCTCGGCCTCGCGGCCGGAGATGAAGCTCGCCAGGTTGAAGGCATGCACGCCGATATCGGCCAGGACAGCCGACTGCCCTGCCCTTGCCGGATCGGTGCGCCACTCCGCCTGCTTCTGGCCCTCGGCGTCGATCGGCTTGGTCAGCCAGTCCTGGATATAGGCGCCATGCACCGATACGATCCGTCCGAGCTCGCCCGCCATCACCATTTCGCGCGCCTGGCGCACCATGGCGTAGCCTGTGTTGTTGAGCGTGACGACGAAGCGGCGTTTTCTTGCTCGTGCCAGCGCCACCAGCGCTTCGGCATCACCGATTGTCGTCGACAGCGGCTTGTCGCAGATGACGTCGATGCCGGCCTCGAGGAAGGCGGTGGCGATCGGCGCGTGCAGATGGTTGGGCGTGACGATGACCACCGCCTCGATACCGTCGGGCCGCGCGGCTTCGGCCTTGGCCATGGCATGGTAATCGGCATAGCTGCGTTCCGGCGCGATGCCGATCTCGGCGGCCGAAGCGGCGGCGTTCTCCGGGTCGGACGATAGCGCGCCGGCCACCAGCGCGATCTGGTCGTCGAGGCGCATCGCCAACCGGTGCACCGCGCCGATAAAGGCATTGCGGCCGCCGCCGACCATGCCGACCCTCAGGCGCTTGCCCGCCGACCCATCCGATGTTGCGTAGACCATGTTTTCTCCTCCTCCACCGATCACTTTGTCATCCTGGGGCGGAGCAAGGAGCGCAGCGACGCGGCGCAGACCCCAGGATCCATGCCGCGACTTCAAAGCGTTGCAACGGTCAGGATTTTTCCTTCCGCCGCATTCTTCGACAACCGTCATGGGCATGGATCCGAGGGGCTCCGCGACGGAGCTTCGCTCCTGCTTCGTCCTGGGATGACGACAGTGAGCCCCTACCACTTTCGAACATAATTTCCAATTTCCTTATTGTAATACGATTGTGCCGCGCTAGCCTGACCATCATGAGTGGGGCGGGCAAATCATCGGGACGGTCTCTCAGCGACGAGGCGGCGACACGCAAGCGCGGTCGCTCGCTGGCGGCATTGGGCTATATCCAGCCGCAGACCTATGAGGAACTGCGCGCCGTGCTGTCGTCGGGCACCGTGCATTTCCCCAAGCGCCTGCGCCAGGTGGCGATCTTCCTGTGGCAGCATCCGAGCGATGTCGCGCTCGGCACCATCGCCCAGGTGGCGGCACAGGCCGGCGTGCAGCCCTCGACCCTGGTGCGCTTCGCGCAGATCTTCGGCTATTCCGGTTTTTCCGATTTCCAGGGCTTGTTCAAGGAGCACATCAAGGGGTCGTGGCCGGACGGGCGCGGCGAGCAGCGGACCGAGGCCGAACCCAATGCTCTGCTGCATTTCCTGCATGGCATGGTCGGCGCCTCCCAGGCCTCGCTTGGCCGCATCGAGGCGGGCTTCGACGTCGGGAGTTTCGAGAAGATGGTGGAGGTGCTGGCGGCCGCCGACCTGATCTATGTCATCGGCTCCAAGCGCGCCTTCCCGGTCACCACCTATCTGTCGCTGACGCTCTCCCAGCAGGGCGTGCGCAACGTGCTGGTCGACAATGTCGGCTCCACCGCGCTCGACCAGGTCGGCTGCATTGGCGCGCGCGATGCCGTGCTGGCGGTGTCCTTCAGCCCTTACAATTCGATCACGCCCGACCTCGTGGCGGTGGCGCATGAGCGCAAGGCCCGCATCGTCACCATCACCGACAGCACCTTCAGCCCGCTGATCCGGCTGTCGGACAGCTGGCTGGAGGTGGTGGAATCCGACTTCGCCGGCTTCCGCTCGCTGGCGGCGTCGCTGGCGGTCGGCATGGCACTGGTCCAAGGCGTCGCGGCAAAGCGCGGCACATGAGGTGATGCTGGCACAATTGACTATCGGGAATTATCGTTCCATATTTTAAAAAATAGAAACTTTGTTCCGGGAGGAGGAATGGAGATCAGGCTCGACGGCAAGGTGATATTGGTCACCGGGTCGACGCAAGGCATCGGCCGCGCCATCGCCGAGACGCTGGCGCGCTCCGGCGCGGCCGGGCTGCTGGTGACCGGCCGCGAGAAGACGCGTGGCGATGCGGTGGCGGCGGAGCTTTCGCGGCTGGGCACGCCGACTGTCTTCGTCGCAGCCGACCTCGGAGACCCGGCAACTCCTGCCCTTTTGGCGCAGGCCTGCATCGAGCGCTTCGGCCGCATCGACGGCCTGGTCAACGCGGCGGGGCTGACCGACCGCGCCTCCTTCCTCGATGCCAGCCTCGACGATTGGGCCTCGCTGTTCGCCGTCAACGCGCGCGCGCCCTTCTTCCTGATGCAGGCGGCCATCGCCGACATGAAGAAGCGCGGCGAGCGCGGCGCCATCGTCAACATCCTGTCCATCAACGCCCATTGCGGCTCGCCCGAGCTTGCCGTCTATTCCGCCACCAAGGGCGCTCTGGCGACGCTGACCAAGAACGCCGCCAACGCCCATCGTTTCGACCGCATCCGCGTCAACGGCATCAATGTCGGCTGGACCGACACACCGGCCGAACGCACCATGCAGTCCGAAACGCTCGGCCATGGCCCCGGCTGGCTCGACGTCGCCAACGCCGCACAGCCTTTCGGCAGGCTGCTCGAGCCAGGCGATATCGCCAGCCTTGCCGTCTTCCTGCTTTCCGACGCGGCCGGGCCGATGACCGGCGCCGTCATCGATCAGGAGCAGTCGGTGATCGGGGCGAACCGGTGAACGCTACTCCCAAATCGGCGGAAACACTTGGGCCGGCCTTGCTTGACCGGCTTCCGTCCGCTGTCCAGACACCGTCCTATGACCGCGCGGCGTTGGCCCCCGGCATGGCGCATCTCGGCGTCGGTGCCTTCCACCGTTGCCACCAGGCCGAATACACGGATGATCTGCTCTCGCTCCAGTTCGACCGCTGGGGCATTGTCGGCATCAACATCCGCCCGCCTCGCCTTGCCGACACGATCGGCCGGCAGGGCGGGCTCTATACGCGGCTGATCCGCGAGAACAGCCATGTCGAGGCACGCGTCATCGGCAGCATCGTCGAAGTGGTCGACAGCCAGGATAGCGCCACGCCGGCGCTCGATGTGCTGGCCTCGCCCGACATCGAACTGGTGACGATGACGGTTACGGAAAAGGGCTATTGCCACATCCCGTCCAGCGGCGCGCTCGACCTCGGCCACCCTGACATCGTCCACGACCTCGCCAACCCGCAAGCACCGCGCAGCGTGCCTGGCCTGTTGACGCGGGCGCTGGAATTGCGCCGGGCCACGCATGGCCGGGCGCTGACGCTGCTCTCCTGCGACAACATCCCGACCAACGGCGTCATCCTCGAAACTGTCGTGCGGACGTTTGCCGAACGGCGCGGCGATGGCCTTGCCAACTGGATCGCGGCCAATGCCGCCTTCCCTTCGGCCATGGTCGACCGCATCGCACCGGCGGTGACGCAGGACGATCTTGACAGCGTCGAACAATGGTTCGGCTACCGAGATGCCGCCGTTGCCGTCGGCGAACCGTTCCGGCAATGGGTGATCGAGAAGAAATTCGCCGGCCGCATGCCGCGCTGGGATCTGGCCGGCGCGACCTTCGTCGAAGACGTGACGCCGTTCGAGCATCTCAAGATGCGGGTGTTGAACGGCGCCCAGACGACGCTTGCGACCCTCGGCGTGCTGGCCGGACTTGAACACACATTCGACGCCATCGCCGACCCGCTGCTGTCGGTCTTCGTGCACCGCATGCTTGTCGAGGAAACGCTGCCGACGCTGACGCCGGTGCCCGGCATGGAGCCGCTGGCTTACGTCGAGCAAAGCCTTGGCCGGCTGAAGAACACGGCCATCCGCCACCGCAACCACCAGATCGCCACCGACGGCTCGCAGAAGATCGTGCAGCGCCTGCTCAACCCGATCCGCGACCGCTTGCGGCAGGGCCAGGGCATCGGCCTTCTGTCGGTGCCGGTCGCCGGATGGATGGCTTACCTCATCCAGGCCTCGGCCCGCTTCGGCAAACGCTGGCCGGTGTCGGATCCCTATGCCGGCAAGGTCGCCGAGATCGCGGACATGACCGGGCGCGATGCGCCGGCGCTGGCCTCCGCCATTCTCGCGATCGACACGATTTTCGACCCTGGCCTGGCCGCGAACGCCATGTTCCGCGAGGCCGTGACCGCGGCGCTTGGCGAGCTGCTCTCGGACGACCCGATGGCGGCTGTCAGGCACAGTCTTGAACAAGATGAGGTCGCGAGGTTGAAGCGATCCAAACAATCGGCATTATAGGCACTGGCTTTAGGGAGGCATGATGAAACTTGGTGTGCTTACGGCACCGTTCGCGCAGACGCCGCTTGGCGAGGTTGCCGGCTGGGCGAGTTCCGTCGGCTTCGAGGCGTTGGAAATCGCCTGCTGGCCGAAAACATCTGGCGCCACCCGCCGCTATGCCGGCACCAGCCACATCGATGCGGATGGCACCTCCCCCGCGCAGGCCAAGGAAATCGTTGCCTCGCTGGCGCAGAAGAACCTCGCTGTATCAGGCCTCGGCTACTATCCCAACCCGCTGCACCCGGATGCCGCGCACCGCGAGGCGGTCATCGGCCATCTGAAGAAGGTGATCGTGCTGGCCGCCAATATGGGCGTGCCGGTCGTCAACACCTTCTGCGGCGGCGATGCGTCCAAGACCGTCGACGTCAACTGGCAGGACGCGCTGAAGATCTGGCCCGAGATCGTCGCCTATGCGCGTGGGCACGGGGTGAAACTCGCTTTCGAGAACTGCCCGATGATCTTCAGCCATGACGAGTGGCCGGGCGGGCACAACATCGCCTATTCGCCGCAGGTCTGGCGCCGCATCCTGGAGGCCTGGGGCGGCGATGTCGGCATGAATTTCGACCCCTCGCACCTCGTCTGGCAGATGATCGACCAGGCCCGCTTCATCAGGGAGTTCGGCCCCTACATGCTGCATGTCCACGCCAAGGACCTGATGATTGATCATGATGGTTTGTACGAGCGCGGAATCCTTTCGGCTGGCATAGGCTGGCAGGTGCCGCGCATGCCGGGGTTGGGCGATGTCGACTGGAGCGGCTTCTTCTCCGGCCTTTACCGCGCCGGTTATGATGGATCCGTCATCATCGAACACGAGGACAGGCGATTTGAAGGCAGCGACGACCAGGTGAAGCGCGGTTTCCTGCTCGCCCGCGACGTGCTGCGTCCCTTCGTCAAATGAACGAGCGCGCGCCGCATGACTCACTTTGTCAGCGGCGTGTTCTAACAGGTTGAACTGAAACTGAAAAACAATGTGGAGGAGTACTGAAATGAAGAAAATCCTGACCATGGTCCCGCTGCTTGCGGGCGCGGCCTTGCTGGCCTCGGTGGGCGTCTCGTCGGCCGCCGGCAAATACACGATCGGCATTTCCAACACCGTGCAGGGCAATGGCTGGCGCGAGGAGATGGTCTGCGCCATGAAGGCGCAGGCGCTGGCTTCGGGCGAAGTCACCAAGCTCAACATCGCCCACCGCAACACCGATGCCGCCGGCCAGTTGGAAGACATCCGCAACCTGATCAGCGCCAAGGTCGACGCCATCGTCGTCAACCCCGCCGATCCGGCCGGCATCAAGGCAGGCCTGGAAGAAGCCACCAAGGCCGGCATCGTCGTCGTCGCCGTCGACCAGGCGGTCACCGAACCGTCGGCCTACATCATCTCCAACAACCAGGAGCAGTATGCCTATCTCGGTGCCAAGTGGCTGTTCCAGCAGATGGGCGGCAAGGGCGAGGTGTTCTACATGCGCGGCGCCGCCGGCGCTTCCGCCGACAGCGATCGTGACAAAGGCTTCAAGAAGGCGCTGGCCGAATTCCCCGATGTGAAGGTCGCCCAGGAAGTCTTCACCGGCTGGCAGCAGGACCAGGCCAAGCAGCAGATGCTGTCTTTCCTCGCCACCGGCACGCCGTTCAACGGCGTCTGGACGTCGGGCATCGACAACGTCATCGTCGACGCGCTGGTTGAATCGCAGGCGCCTTTGGTGCCGGTGGTCGGCGCCGACAATGCCGGCTTCGTCGGCCAGCTGAGCTCGGTCAAGGGCCTCGTCGGCGCTGCCGTCACCAACCCCGGCTCGATCGGCGGCGCGGGCGTGACGCTGGCCCTGCAGATCCTCGACGGCAAGAAGCCGGCACAGCAGACCGTGCTGGTCGACCCGCAGCTGTGGGAAAACGCCACCGAGGAAGGCAAGGCCAAGCTGAAGGCCGCCGCCGACCCGTCGCTCAGCCCCGAATGGCCGGTCTCGATCTCGATCCCGGACTGGACGACGTATACGAAGGACCAGATCGTGGCCTGCAAGGGCCCGGGGGAGTAAGTGGGGCTTTGATTGTGTAGCGAGGACGGCGAACTGCCGTCCTCGTTCCTCAGATTAGCGCTCTACGGCGCCCCCCTCTGTCCTGCCGGACATCTCCCCCACTTGGGGGGAGATTGGCTGTCATCTCGGCTTTCGCTAATTTTCAACGTCGCAAGACGAGGGCCGGCGCCGAAGCTGCCAATCTCCCCCCAAGTGGGGGAGATGTCCGGCAGGACAGAGGGGGGCGCCGTAGAGCGCAGATAGTTTCCGAATCGAGAGCAACACCTTTTGACGACAAGCCCTCAACAGCAAAGCCCCCTCCTCGACGCGTCAGGCGTCGCCAAGAATTACGGCGCGGTAGCCGCACTGCGCAACGCGTCGCTCTCCGTGCTGCCGGGCGAGGTGCATGCGCTGATGGGCGCCAATGGCGCCGGCAAGTCGACGCTGGTGAAGATCCTGACCGGGGCGATCTCGGCCAATGCCGGGCGCATCCTGATCCGGGGCGAGGCGCGCGACATACGCTCGCCCGCCGCCGCCCGCCGCGCCGGGCTGCTGCCGGTCTACCAGGAGCCGTCGCTGATCCCCGATCTCGACGTTCTGTCCAATCTGCGGCTCACCGGCACGCCGGTCGAGCCGTTCCGCGCCTGGGTGCGCGAGCTCGGCATAGCCGACCTCGACTTGCGCGACACCGCGCGCGACATTCCGCTGGCCGTGCTGCGCGTGCTTGACCTTGCCCGCGCGCTGGCCGTCGAGCCCGATGTGCTGCTGCTCGACGAGATGACGGCCGCACTCCCGGCCAACCTCGCCGAAAAGGTGCTCGAAGTGGTGCGCCGCCAGGGCGACGCCGGCCGCGCCGTGATCTTCATCTCGCACCGCTTCGTCGAGATATCGGCGCTCTGCGACCGCGCCACGGTGCTGCGCGACGGCGAGACCGTCGGCGTCGTCGACATCGTGCCCGGCGTCGAGGAAAAGATCGTCGAGCTGATGCTCGGCACCCGCATCGTCAAGACCCATGTCGCCGCCCGCAGTGCCGCCGAGAAGGCCGCGCCCGCCCCTGCCCGGCCGCGCATCGCCGTGAAGAACCTGCGCGTCGGCACCAAGCTCAACGACGTCTCCTTCGATCTCGGGGATGGCGAGGTCGCCGGCGTGGTGGCGCTGGAAGGCCAGGGCCAGGACGAACTGTTTTCCGCCCTTGCCGGCTCGATCCGGCCCTCCGGCGGCACGATCGAGGTCGATGGCCAACAGGTGAAATTCTCCCATCCGATCGACGCCATCCGGTCGGGCATCGCCTATGTGCCGGGCGACCGTTCCGAGGCGCTCGCCATGCAGCGCTCAGTGCGTGAGAACATCGCCCTGCCCTTCAGCGCCGCGCTGCGCAACTGGGGCCCCATTCCCATGCGCCGCGAGCGCGCCAAGGTGCTCAGCGCCATCGAGCGGCTGCAGATCGACACCCGCGCGCAAGGCGAGGTGCAGCGCCTGTCCGGCGGCAACCAGCAGAAGGTGACAATTGCCCGCTGGATCGCGGCCGACGCCCGCACCATCCTGTGCTTCGACCCGACGCGCGGCATCGATGTCGGCACCAAGCAGGAGATCTACAAGCTGCTGCGCGAGCTCGCCGGCCACGGCAAGTCGGTGCTGTTCTACACCTCGGAGCTCGAAGAGGTGCAGCGCGTCTGCGACCGCGTGATTGTCATCTTCGGCGGCCGCCTGGTCGACATCTTCCCGGTCGAGGAGGCCGACGAACCGGCGCTGATGCGCGCCGCCTATGGCCTGCCGCGCGGCGCCAAAGCCGATGTCGGCATCCTGGCGGATCCCCAGTCCCCGTCTTCGGGGACGGCGCCATGAACCATTTCCTGCGCCGCCAGGGCTGGGTCATCGGCCTGTTCGCTCTCCTCGTCGTCCTGTTCATCGCCACCAAGCTTATCCAGCCCGGCTATGGCAGCGGCGATTTCGGCTCGCTGGCGCGGGCCGTGCTGCCCTACGCTTTCGCCGTCGCCGCGCAAACGGTGGTGGTCATCGCCGGCGGCATCGACCTGTCGGTCGCCGCCATGATGGCGCTGACCAGCGTCACCGCCGCCTCGATGATGGCGGGCGCGTCGGAAGAATACGCGCTGTTTGTCGTGCCCTTCGTGCTCGCCATGGGTTTCGTGCTCGGCGCGCTCAATGGCCTCCTGATCGTCGTCACCCGCGTGCCCGACATCGTCGTGACGCTCGCCATGCTGTTCGTGCTGCAGGGCGCGGCCCTTCTGGTGCTCGACGCGCCAGGCGGTGCCGCGGCCGAATGGCTGAAGGCGTTGATCTCCGGCACCGTGCCGATCCCCGGCCTGACCGACGCCATCGACGCCTGGCTGCCCAAGGCGCTGCTGGTGCTCGTCGTCTGCCTCGCCATCATCTGGATACCGCTGCGGCGCTCGCGCCTCGGCCTCTCCATCTACGCCATCGGCTCCAGCGAACTGGCCGCGTTCCGCTCAGGCGTGCCGGTCAAGCGCACCCGCATCATCGCCTATGCGCTGTCGGGCCTCTTCGCCGCCTTCGGCGGGCTGGCGCTGACCATGAGCACCGGCATCGGCGCGCCCATCCCCGGCCCCTATCTCTTGGCCAGCGTCGCCGCGGTCGTGCTGGGCGGCGTGGCGCTCGGCGGCGGCAAGGGCGGCCTGCTCGGCCCGATCATCGCCGTCTTCGTGCTGCGCCTGGTGCGCACCGATCTCACGCTGCTTGCCATCGACCCCAACGTCACCGCCATCATCGAGGGCCTGATCATGGTCGCGGTCGTGATGTTCGGAGCGTTCATCACCATGCGGGGGCGGCAATGATGGGAGAGAGAAATATAGAGCGTAGCGCGCTACCCTCCCAGAACATCGGGCAAACCCCATGAGCACCACCGCGATCACCCCCGTCCCCTTCGGCCGCCGCCTGAAGCGCTTCATGGCCGACCGGCCGCTGGTGCCGCTGATCATCCTGCTCGTTATCCTGGTGGTGATCCTGCAGATCCTGCGCCCCGGCATCGTCAACGAGCGCTGGATCGCCAACACCATCAAGTTTGCCATTCCGCTGGCGATCCTGGCCGGCTGCCAGACCATGACCATGCTGACCGGCGGCATCGACCTGTCGGTCGGCACGGTGGCGACGATGAGCGCCTTCATCATGGCGACGCAGATCGTCAACCAGGATCCGGCCATCGCCTTCCTGCTGGCGATGATGCCAGCGGTACTGATCGGCCTCGTCAACGGCATCGGCGTCGGCGTCTTCCGTGTCCACCCGCTGATCATGACGCTGGGCACCAGCCTGATCGGCACCGGCTGCCTGCAGGTCTACCAGCGCACGGTGATCGCGTCGGGCGCCAAGATCCCCGACTTCCTGGCCTGGCTCGGCACCGGCGTCACCCGCCTGCCGGATGCATGGGTGCCATCGGAGGCGGCGCGCCAGTGGCTGACCGACGCAGGCATCGGTTTCAGCTTCCCCAACGCGCTGCTGCTCTACGTGCCGCTGGCAGCGCTGATCGTCTTCACGCTGGCCCGCACCGGTTTCGGCCGCCTGCTCTACGCTGTCGGCGACAATGAGCGCGCGACCCGCCTTTCGGGCGTGCAATACTGGCAGGTCATCACCGCGCTCTACATCACATCGAGCGTGCTCGCCGGCATAACCGGCCTGCTCTATATCGGCCTGATCAAGGCCCCATCGCTCTCGCTCGCCGAACCCCTGGTGCTGCCCTCGGTCGCCGCCGCCGTCATCGGCGGCACCTCCATCTTCGGCGGCCGCGGCGGCTACACCGGCACCATCATCGGCGCCCTGATCCTGACCGTGCTGACGACGCTGCTGACGATTTTGCAGATGCCGGAAGGGGCACGGCGGATCTTGTTCGGGCTGATCGTGCTGTTTGTCACGGCGGCGTATCTGCGGATTGTGGAGGAACGGTAGGGAGGATGAGTTAATGGCCGCAGCGAGGCGGGCTGCTGACTGTCGGGTTTCGGTCGCGCTCGGCGGATAGCTCCCATTCGGCAACCGACCCCATCCTCGTCGTTCGCGAGCGAACCGCACCATTCTGATACCGCCGTTCATCAGGCGGACGACGAACTGGGCTCGAAGTCGGCCCAGAACCTGTGCTGCGGTAAGGCATCCGACTTGCGATGTCGCTCCGCTTACGACAGGATTGCCGCAACTTGAGGTTAGCCTATGACGCCAGATGCCTTGCGACTCGACCACACGCCATCAGACACTCCGCCCGTGCAATACCTGAACCTGGACCCGTCGCTTTATGTCCGCGATGATATCTGGCAGCAGGAACGGCGCGACATCTTCGCGCGCACCTGGCAGTTCATGGGGCCTGTCGCCTCGGTCGCGACATCAGGTCAATACCTTGCGATCGACATCGCCGGCACGCCGGTCTTCGCCATCCGGGGCCGGGACGGGACCTTGCGCGGATTTAAGAACGTCTGCCGCCACCGGGGGGCGAAACTTCTGGCCGATGGCGCGGGCAAATGTGGGCTGATCGTTTGTCCCTATCACAAATGGTCCTTTGCCGACACCGGACGGCTGGTGCAGGCCCCATGGTATGGCAAGGATCCCGCGATCATCGCCGAAGACTGGCCGCTGGAGACGGTGCAGTTGTCCGAATGGCGCGGGCTGCTCTTCGCGGCATTGGACCCGAAGGAAAGTCTTCTGGATCAACTTGGCTCCCTGCCCGCCGAACTGGCGGACGAGCCGTTGGAGACCTATGCCGCCACCGATCAGGCCACTGTCAGCTTTGCGGCGAACTGGAAGATCTACACCGACAATTTCGTCGAAGGCTACCACATCCCTGGCACGCATCCCTCGTTCTACGCTGCCATCGACTTCGAAGCTTTCCAGACCACCGCCCATCCCGGTTATGTCCGGATGACCGCACCGCCGAAAGACGGTCTGTTCTATCGCGGCAAATGGCTTTGGATGTGGCCGAACTGGACGCTGTCGCTTTTCGACGGCGGCATGAACGTTAGCCGGATCAACCCGACCTCACCGCATCACACAGACCAGCACTACCATTTCTTCTTTGCCGACACCTCCGCGGAAGCATCCGAGAGCAGGGCGAAATCCGTGCAAGGCACCCTGGCCGTGGTGCGCGAGGACTACACCATCTGCGCCGATACGCATCGCAACTATGCCGCGGGGGCCTATAGCTCAGGCCCGCTTTCGGGGCGGCATGAGCGGGGAGTGCAGTATTTCCAGGAACGGGTCGCCGCGGCACTGGCGCTGTGACCGCCCCTCGCGTGCACGGGGTCCGATTACCGTTCGTTAACCAATGGGACACGGTGGCTCACGCGCAGGTGCGGCCTTCACCCCTGGGAAACCGTTGCCGGGCTACCAACTCCATCCACTGGAGATTGCCATGGCCGCTGAGACGACGATTGCGAACGCGCTCGAAATTCGTGGGCTCTACAAAAGCTTCGACAAGCCTGCGGTGGCTGGCCTCGACCTGACCGTCAGGGCGGGCGAGTTTTACGGCCTTCTTGGCCCAAATGGCGCCGGAAAGACAACGACGCTGCGCATGGTAGCAGGGCTGCTGCAACCGGATGCGGGAACGATCACCATTGCAGGTCGCGACGCGCTCCGAAGCCCCATTGAAGCCAAACGCATCATTGCCTGGATATCGGACGAACCGATGATCTACGACAAGCTCACGCCATTCGAATATCTCGAATTCGTCGCCGGTCTGTGGAGCGTCAAGGCAAGCACGGCACAGGAACGGGCAAGGCAGCTGTTCGATCTGCTGGACCTGACACCGTATGCACACACGCATTGCAGCGGCTTTTCGAAGGGCATGCGACAGAAGGTGGCGTTGGCCGGAGCATTGGTCCATGACCCGGAAATCATCATCCTCGACGAGCCGCTGACCGGCCTTGATGCCGGCTCGGCGCGTCAGGTCAAGCGGGTGTTGCGCGAACGCGTCGATGCCGGCGCAACGGTCATAATGACGACGCACATTCTGGAGGTGGCCGAACGCATGGCTGAGCGCATCGGAGTCATTGCCAAGGGTAGGCTGATCGCCGAGGGCACTTTCGAGCAACTGCGGCGGCAGGCCGGCCATGGGGTGGGAACCCTGGAAGATACCTTCCTGGCTCTGGTGGCCGAAGCGGCATGAGCGCCCATCCCGCAACGATCGCCCGTCCCGCAACGATCGGTTGGCTGGCGGCACATGAATTGCGCCTCTCGTGGCGCGACTGGTTTTATCTCTTCACTGCGGGCAAGAAGGGGCGTTCGCGCAAGTTAGGTATATTCTTGATAGTCGGCGTGCTGCTCGCGCATGCCTTTGCGCTGTTTGTGGTTGGACGTTTCACCGCCGCCGATTTTCCCGTTTCGCGCGCCAACTATCTCCTGCTGACCAGCGGTGTGCTGCTCTATTTCTTCCTGATGACCTCGCAGGCGATGGAGGCGGCGACCCGCGTGCTGTATGCCCGCGCCGATCTGGAATTGCTGCATTCATCCCCGGTGGCGCTACGGCGGGTCTTTGTCGTGCGCCTGTCTATGATCGCGATTTCGATCGCCACGATGGCGATGGTGATCGCATCGCCTTTCATCAACGTGCTGGCTTGGCGCCTGGGGGCTCAATGGCTGGCCGCCTATGGCGTGGTGTTCGCGACGGGATGCGTTGCTGCCACCTTGGCCATCACGCTGACGGCGTTTTTGTTCAACGTCGTCGGCCCACGGCGCACCCGATTTGCCGCCCAGTTTGTGGCCGCGATCGTCGGCGCGCTGTTCGTCATATCTCTGCAGGTCATCGCTATCTTCACGACCGACACGCTCTCGCAACTGGCGGTCTTGCGGGACGAGTGGGTCATCGCGCTTTCGCCGCCCGAGGACAGCCTGGTGTGGTGGCCGGCGAGGGCCGCGCTTGGCGACGGCGTGAGGCTGGCCTGGGTGCTTGGATGTGCGGTGGCTTTGGCCGCCGCCGCCATTGCAGTTTTCTCATGGCGTTTCGTGCGCTACACGGCGCTCACCGCCAACATTGGCGAGAGCGGTTTGATCCGCCAAGGCAAGGCGGCGTCGTTTCGTCTGATGTCGCCGGGACACGCCTTGCGTTCAAAGGAATGGACATTGTTGCTTCGCGATCCTTGGCTCATATCGCAAAGCCTGATGCAGCTGCTTTACATGCTGCCACCCGCGATATTGCTGTGGAAGAGTTATGGCCACGGCACGGACGCTCTGGTTCTGATCATCCCCGTGCTGGTGATGGCATCCGGGCAGTTGGCCGGCGGCCTTGCCTGGCTTGCCATTTCCGGTGAGGATGCACCCGATCTGGTGGCAACCGCGCCGGTGACCGCGACAAGCATCATACGCGCAAAGGTCGAGGCGGTTTTGCGCGCAATCATAGTCGTCATCGCCCCATTCGTCCTGGCTTTCGCAATGGTTTCGACGCGACACGCGCTGGTTCTGGCAGCCGGCTCGGCACTGGCCGCGATCTCGGCGACGATGATCCAGCTTTGGTTCCGCGCGCAGGCGCGGCGTGCCCAATTTCATCGTCGCCAGACCTCCTCGCGGATCGCTACATTCGCCGAAGGGTTTTCGTCGGTCGGCTGGGCAGGCACAGCCGCCCTCTACGCTGGTGGCATTACAGCGGCCAGCGTCGTTGCCGGGATTCTGACCGTACTGACGCTGGTGGTAGCTTATTTTGCCGCGCCAAAAGCGACGGGATAGGTAAATCCGGGTTGTCTGCGACAATCATCTTCGTCCAAAATCCGACTCCAGCAATCGCACTCAATGACCGCTTGCGGAAAATGGAAAAGCTGACTTCAACGGCTTACATCAGGCGCAGAGCGGACCTTGAATTAGCGTGGGCGCGCGACGTCTCGGCCCACAACACACTTATTTAAGTCCGACCCTAGGCTTGCTTCTTGCTGTTAAGCAAGCGTCGGCTGATGGCCAACTTCGCCCCGCCTCTCAACCACCCGCACCATCCGCCCAATCCCCTCCAGCCCCCTGCTCCCCCACCCAGATCCAGGGATCCTTCCCTCCACCTCGACAAACCGCACCCCTGCTATCCTTGCCGCCAGATACCGCCCGGCCTCAACCCACACGGCGCGGTCGCCGGTGCGGTGCAGGACTAGCGTCTTGGCCGAGACTTTGCCGGCGACATCCATCTCCGCCAGTATGTCGCACGCGGTGGCCTCGACGGTCGGGCGGGCGCCGACGCGGGCGCGGACTTCCAAATCGTGCCCCACTCCACCTCAAAAAGGCAGGAGCAGCGGAACCAGGATCACGCTCACGATCAGGACGATGAAGGAGAAGGGGACGCCGATGCGGACGAAATCCCCGAACGAGTAGCGCCCCGGCGCGACCACCAGCGTGTTCACGGGCGAGGAAACCGGCGTCATGAAGGCTGTCGAGGCCGCCAGCGCGACGGTCATGGCGAATGGATAGGGGGACACACCCAATTCATGGGCCACGGCAAGGGCGACCGGAGCCATCAGCACCGCGGTTGCGGTGTTCGAGATGAACATGCCCAGGGCAGCCGTGATGGCGAAGAGCATGGCAAGGACAATGCTGTTTCCGGCCCCGGCGGTGAGTGTCTTCAGGCCTTCCGCCGCCAGGTCGACGCCACCCGTTCGCTCCAGGGCGACGGAAAACGGCAACATGCCGACGATCAGGATGATCGTTTTCCAGTCGATCGATCGATAGGCGCTCGCGAAGTCGACGCAGCCGAGCACGCCCATGAGAAGGCAGCCGATGAGGGCCGCCTGCACATTCGGCACGATGCCGCTGACCATCAGGCCGATGACGAAAAGCAGGCAAATCACCGCGTGCAATGACTTTCCGGGGACTGGAAGCCGTTGCTCGATCTCGACGGGCAATTTGATGACCACAAGATCTTTCGTATCGGTCCGATACCGCTCGATTTCCTTCCAGGATCCGATCACCAGCAACGTATCACCGGTCTGAAGCCTCTCGGCCAGGAGATTGTCCGTGTGCGGGCCGTCGCCGCGGTTCAGGCCGACGGCCGTCAACCCGAACCGCGTCCGCAGATCGGCCTCCACCACCGTCTTGCCGATGAGTTCCGACGTCGGCGGCACGATGGTCTCCGCCATGCCGATCTCTTGCGATCGATCCGCGAAATAGCCGCCGCTCAATGGCAGGTCTTCCAGGGCCATCCGCGCCTGGAGCTCGTCGAATTGACCGCCGGGAGCCGTCAGGTCGATCAGGAGAATGTCGCCGGCCTGCAATTCCGTATTGACGGTAGGCCTGAGAATTTCCTTTCGGAACTTGTGACTACGCTCGATCGCCAGGATGTTGGCGCCCGATGTGCTTGGCAGGTCCAACTGCTCCAAATTCTTTCCGACCAAGGGAGACCGGTCGGAAATCTTCACCCGCCGCTCTCGGTGAGCAAGCCTGTATTCCTCCACCCACGCCCCGAACGTTGCCTGTTGGGGCGCTTTCGGCTCGTTTTCGCCAGGCAGCCAGCGTCGGGCAAAGATCATGTACAGAACCGCAAGACCAAGAACCGGAAGGCCGAAAGGTGTGAAACTGAAGAAGCCGAAGCCTGGCACGCCGTGCCGCTCGAGCTCGCTGTTGACGACGAGGTTGGGCGCGGTGGCCACCAGGGTCATCATGCCGCTGATGAGGGCAGCGAAGCTGAGCGGCATCATCAGCCGTCCCGGGCCTATGCCGGTGCTTTGCGAAATACGCAGTACGACGGGAATGAAGATCGCGGTTACCGCCGTCGAACTCATCGTCGCCCCCAGCGAGCAGACGACCAGCATGAGGAGCACGGTCAGCCGGAGCTCGTTTGATCCCGCTCTTGCAATGAGCCAGTCGCCGAGCTGCTGAGCGACACCTGTGCGCACCAATCCGTCGCCGATGACAAAAAGAGCCGCGATGAGGACGATGTTCGGATCGCTGAAGCCCGCCAGCGCCTCTCCCATCGACAGCACGCCGGTAAAAGGCAGCGCCACCAGCATGATAAGCGCGACGGCGTCCAACCTTGGCTTGTTGACCGCGAACATGACAATCGCGGAGACCAGCAGGGCAAGGACAAGCCCGAGTTCTGCATTCATCTTGCGTCCCTGTTCAATGGCAGCCAACCCGCGCGGGCGATGTCCTCGATTGAAGGTATCTTGGCTCGTTGTTGGCGGTCGGCGGCGGAATGGAAGGCGTTCGTTCAAGTGGAAGGCTATCCGAGAGTCGGGATTCCCGCCAGCAAGGCTTATGCACCGACACCAGGGAAGACTGCCTTCGACGGCAGATGCTTCAGCGTATCGGAACCGCGGAGACCGATACGTCGACATGCATGCCGGTCGGATCTCCGGCGCTGCCGACAAAGCCTCCCGAGATTGGAAGGGCCTGCGAGGCTTCGCGGGTCACTCCCACGCGGATCAGGTTGGCGCCCGCGACCAGCCCGTTGGTCGGGTCGTACTCGACCCAGCCGGCGCCCGGAAGATAGACACCGCACCAGGCGTGCGTGCTACCGCCTCCGCGCGTCGTGCCGGAGGTGTCGTCGTAGAGGTACCCGGTGACGAAGCGGGTGGCCAGGCCGAAGCTTCGCAGCGCCTCCATCATCAGGACAGCGAAGTCGCGGCAGGTACCGGTGCCGAGCTCGATTGTCTGGGCGGCTGTCTGCGTGCCTTCCTCATGGCGGGCGCCGTAGCGGAATTGCTGCTGGATGGCGCGGGTCATCGCCTCCAATACCTTCAACGTGTCCGTGCTGCCGGCCTCGGCGACCACGCGTCGCGCCCAGGCCTCGACCTTGCGGTCCGTGTCCGGCATTTGCAGTTCGACCAGACGCCCCAGATCAGCGGTTTCGCCCTGGTCGTAGGACAGCGGGAATTTTTCGGCCGCGGGCTCGAGGCTGTATTGCGGGAGCGGCGGACCTTCGGGATGATGCGTCAAGTCCAGCGTCGAGACGATGCTTAGGCGCTTGGTCCTGAGCGTTTCGGGCCATTCGACGAAACAGATGGAATTGTCGAATGTGTCGTGCTTCCAGTGGATGGAGGCTGGCTCCGGCTCAATCTTGAGATCGGCGCGATGCAGTCTCAAATCGTGGCTGTCGTCGGGTCGCACCATCAGCCGGTGACGCAGAAGGCCGACCGGATTGCGGTAGGTGTACTCGGTCGTATGGACAATCTTGATTCGCGCCATTTGGCGTCCGTCCCTGCTTCCGAATGGTCTGTTCCGTTCCTGATTTCTGCGTACAGCTATTTCGCGGCATGGCCAAGGCGACCGATCGGAAGCAAGGGATAGGTGGCGCCTCTGTCCGGTTCATTCCCTGGCGCAACCAAGGCCGCCAGCCCAGCCAGCTCTTGACGAAAATCGATGCGCCTGTTTGAGACACTAGGGCAAATGGGGCAATCGCTCCATGGGGAGATGAGCAGGGCAAGCTGTGAAGCGCTTTTTTCGATTGCTTGCCGCTGTGGTGATGGCGTCCTGCGTGGCCGGGTGCACCAGCGTTTCCTATTACGCGCAGTCGCTCGAGGGCCATGTGCGGATCATGGCGGCGCGCAAAAATGTCGGAAGGCTCATCCACGATCCCTCGACGCCGGAGGCATTGCGCGCCAAGTTGACATCGGCGAGCGCCATACGTCGCTTTGCCACGGACGAGCTGGCGCTGCCCGACAACAGCAGCTATCGAAGCTATGTCGACATCGGCCGGGACAATGTGACCTTTGCCGTTTTTGCCGCGCCGCAATTCTCGCTCACACCCATAACATGGTGCTTTCCGGTCTTCGGCTGCGTTCCGTACCGGGGTTATTTTTCCCAGAAATCAGCGGCTGAAAGCGCTGGCGACCTGCAGCGGAAGGGGCTGGACGTTTACGTCTCGGGCGTCACCGCCTATTCCACGCTGGGCTGGTTCAGCGACCCGCTGCTCAGCACCATGCTGCGTCAGGACGACGCCTATATTGCGGGCCTCATCTTCCATGAGCTGGCGCATCAGAAAATCTATGTGAACAACGACTCCGCGTTCAATGAAGCGTTCGCGGTCGCCGTCGAAACCAGCGGCGTGAGGAAATGGCTCCGGGTCACCGGCGATCGCGCCGGATTGCGCCGCTACGAAGCAGGCCGCAAGCGCAGTGCGGATTTTCTCGGGCTGATCGCGCAAACGCGTGAAGAGTTGCGGCAGGTCTACGGAAGTCCCCGCGCCCCGCAACAGATGGCTGCCGCCAAGACAGCCACGATCGACAGGCTGCGGGTACGCTACCGGCAGATGCGCGACAAGCGCTGGGCCGGATACAGCGGATACGATGCCTGGTTCAAGAGCCCCATCAACAACGCAAAGCTCGCCGCGACGTCCGTCTATGGCGAGCAGGTCCCGGCGTTCCTTCGCCTGTATGATTTGTGCTCCGGCGACTATCCAAGGTTCTATGCTTCCGTTCGGCGGATCGCGGCCTTGCCCGAGCCTTCCCGTGCGGAGGCACTGAGGACCGCGACGACGTGTAATTGACGCAGAAGAGCATGGCGGCCGGTCTCGCAAGCTCGGCCCCGACCGATGCCTGATATGGCCGACACGCGCGGCAGCGTGCCTGCCCTCACCGTCTGCCCGCCATCGCCGCGATCGCCTCCAGCAGCGCCCGCTGCTCCCCCACCCAGAACCAGTGATCCTCCCCCTCCACCTCGACAAACCGGGCCCCCGCAATCCGCGCCGCCAGGTATCGCCCCGCCTCGATGCGCACGGCGTGGTCGCCGGTGCGGTGGAGGACCAGGGTCCTGGCCGAGACTTTTGGCAGCAGCGGCCGCACATCGGCATCGCGCAGCGCCTGCAGCAGGCCCGCCACCGCGCCGGGGCTGGAGGCGGCCCTGAGCAGCCCGGCCCACCAGGCGCGCGCCTGGCGGTCCTGGGCGACACTCGGCGCGAAGGTCTCGATTTCCGCCGGGCCGCCCCAGCCGGCGAGCAGGCGCCGCTGCCAGAGATCGTATTGCGCCGATGTCAGCGCGAAGGGGTAGTCGGGTGCGTGGCTGCCCTTGGCGAGCGAGCCCCACAGAACCAGGCCGGTCAGCCGGTCGGGGTGGTCGACGGCAAAGCGGATGCAGCCCGGCCCGCCCTCCGAGGCGCCGACCAGCAAGGCCTTGCGGCTGCCGGCCGCGTTCATCACCGCCAGAATGTCGCGCGCCGTCGCCTCGACGGTCGGACGCGCGCCGACGCGGTCGGACAGTCCCATGCCGCGCCGGTCGAACAGGATCAGGCGGCCGAGCCGCGACACCGCGCCGAGCCAGGCGCGGCAGCTCCTGTCTTCCCAGATCCGCTCGACATGCGAGATGAAGCCCGGCACCAGCACGATGTCGGCCGGGCCGTTGCCGATGGTCTGGTAGGCGACATGGATGCCGTCCACCTCGACATAGCGGGTCCTGGGCATCTCCAGTTCGGGGTCGGGCGTCGGCGCGCGCAGCAGGGCAAGCGTGGCCGGGTCCGGCGCCACACCGAGTTCGTCGCGCAGCAGCCGCGTGCAGGTTTCGCCCTGGCGCTCGGCCGCCGCCCTGTCGCCGGCCGCCAGATGGGCGCGGATGAGGTGGCGGTGTGCGCTTTCGCTCAGCGGGTCGAGCGCGGCAAGCCGCGTGGCGTGCAGGACAGCGCCGCGCGCATCGCCGCCGGCGATCTTGGCTTCCACCAGCCGCTCCAGCGCCTGCACCAGCCGGCTGCGCAAGGCCTCGCGCCTGAAGAACACCCATTCCTCGAATTCGGGGCAATCCGGCAGCGAGAAGCCGGCGAGGTAGTCGCTGGTGTAGAGGCCGGCGGCCGCGTCGAGCAGTCCGGCATCGCAGGCACGGTCGAAGGCCCGGGAATCGGCCTCGACCGACAGCGCCGGGCGCAGGCTCAGCGATGCCGCGTTGGCGACGATGACCTCCTCGCCGAAGGCGACGCGGATCTTGTAGAGCGTGCGTCGCAGGCGGGCGCGGGCGGCTTCCGCGTCGGCCTCGGGCCAAAGCAGCGTGGCGGCGACGTCGCGCGCCACCGGCCCACCGGTCTCGGCGAGGTAGATGACGAGCGCGGCCGCCTTGCGCAAGGCGAGCTCCACCCGCCGGCCGTCGAGCCGGAACTCCGGAAACCCCAGCAGTCTGAGTTGTATCAGCTCCATCGATCCGCACGCGGCCGCGCAAGGATGCAGAGAGGACGTTGAGGGGACGCCGGCCATCTATCCATCCCCGCGACGTCGGGCCAATGGGACCCGATCAGGAGACTCCCTTGGAGCGAGAAATGTCACCGGTCAATACATCAAGCCATCGCATGTCGGAACCGCTTGCCGGCGGCGCCGCCCCTGCCGCCCCTGCCAACACCGGGCACGGAGGCTGAGCCATGTGCCAGACCTGTCTCTCCTGGTACGCGCGCTGCGTTGCCCCCTACCTCGTCCACGCCGGCTGTTCGGCCGGCGCCTTCGCGCGGATGCGCAGGCGCGTGATCCCGCGCGCAAAGGGAATTGTCGTCGAGGTTGGCTTCGGGTCCGGTCTCAACCTTCCCTATTACGACCCCACCAAGGTGGAGTGGCTGATCGGCGTCGATCCCGACGGCACGATGCTCGGCCTTGCCGGACCCAGGAGCCGTGCCTTGCCATTCCGGGTCGAGTGCCTGCGGGCGAGCGGCGAAAGCCTGCCATTGGCCGATGGCCTCGCCGACACGGTCGTCGTCACCTATGCCTTCTGCACCATTCCGGACCCGGAGGCGGCGCTCGGCGAAATCCGGCGCATCCTGAAGCCCACGGGCCAGCTGATCTTCATCGAGCACGGCCAGGCCGAGGGAAAGTGGTGCCGCAACTGGCAGCAGCGCCTCAACGGGCTATGGGGGCGCCTCGCCGGCGGCTGCCACCTTAACCGCGATCCGCTCGGCCTGATCCGCGCCGCCGGCTTCAGCCTTACCGAACAGCAGCACGGGCGTTTCCCCCTGCCCTTCTGGCAATTGGGCAGCCATCACGCCGGCATTGCGGCGCCCTTTACGGGTTGACGGGCCGGTGACGTCAAGCTTGCCGGCGTCCGCCACCTCTCACCAGAAACCCACCAGCGACCTCAGTATCGCCGCGGGACCAATCGCTTTCCGGCAGGTTTTGCGAAATCCGGCCCGGCCCGTCGCATCGAGCACATCATCGTCGATGTCGCGCAGGATGCGGCGCGCATTGCGCCATCCGATCCTGGCAAGCGCCGATGCCAGATCCGCGCGCGTGGGATCGAACGGCCCCTGATTGGCGGCCGGATCGGCGGGCCGGTCGATGTCATTGCTTGCCCCCATCGCGTAGCGAGGGACCGTCACCGAGGCGCCGGCGTCGAAAGGCGAGGCCAGATCGAGAAAACGGGACATCGAACTCAGGCAAAGGGCCGGCGTGGAAACGAGCTGCTCATAACATGTGAAATGCACCGGCGCGCCGGTGCGGCGCAGGGCTTCCATGGCGAAATAGAACTGGTTCCAGTAGTCGGCAGGCGTGCGGAACCTGTACTCCATCTGCTTCGGTTGCGTAAAATCCTGCCTGATTTCCAAAGGCCCGTTCAGGAACGGCCCGAGATGTCTGGCCGGCCTGAAAATGCTGCGGTTCCTGGTGAAACGGAACCATGACAGAAGCTGGGTAATGGGGTCCTTGCTCATCACGATGATGGGCAAGCCGCCATATCCGAGGTCGCGCCCGCTCATCAGCGCCGGAAAGATCCCATGCTTCCAAAAGCCCTGGTCGAAGACGACGGGCACGCCAAGATGGGTTTCGACAAGGTGCTTGGCGAGATTCGTGCCGGATCTCGGCGTCCCCATGATGCGCACCCGGGCGGCATTGCCGTCATGCTGCGTCTGGGATCCATCGTGGGCTGAACGCGTCATGGCCGTCTCACAGTGCCAGGCTCCCCTGCTCCGCCTCCTCGGCATTGGGATCGCCGGGCGCAGTGGCCCAGGCGAGTTCGACCAGCGTCACGGTGCGCTTTCCCGTGCCGTCGAGCTGGCAGACGATGAGGCCTTGCTCCTCGATATAGGTCAGGAGGCGCCGGGCGCGGCGCAGCGAGTGCGAACCATAGGCGCGCGCGATCGCGGCATCGCTCGGGCACGGCCAGCCCTCCTTCGCCGCACGCGCGATCATCATGAACACGCCCTGCATGTCGTCGGGCAGCAGCGAGGCGCGGACGGAAACGTCCCGCCACGCGTCATCCTGCGTCGTCTCGGAGCCGAGGCCGGCGCGCGCGCGCGTCAGCATGCGGCGGAACTCCGGCAGATCCGGCACTACCGAGGCGAGGCCCTCGATGCGGCAGCGCACCACGAATTCCTGGTAGAGCACGCCGATGACGCGGAAACCCGCGTCGGGTTGCGCAAGAATGGCGCTCAACACGCGGTCGACCCGTTCGCGCCGATCGGCCAAGTCCTCGGCGCTGATTTGCGGCTCCGCCGGTTCGGGGCGGATTTCCAGCGCCGCCGACTTTGCCGCCATCAGCTGGTCAAGCAGGTCCGGCGACGCCACCCGGCGCGGCGCGCGCACCGCCTCGGGCGGCGGTGCCGCCAGGATGATCGCGCGGGCGTCCTCCAGGGCCGCCTCCGGCATCGCCATCAGCCGCGGCGTGCCGTTGCGCGGGCTGGTATCGGTCGGCCCGATACGCAGGCCGAGCGGCCGGCGCGACAGCGCCGGCCCCAGCGCCATGAACTGCCCGCGCTCCAGGTCGCGAAAGGCTTCCGCCTGGCGCCGCTCCATGCCGAGCAGATCGGCGGCACGCGCCATGTCGATGTCGAGGAAGGTGCGGCCCATGAGGAAGTTAGATGCTTCCGCCGCGACGTTCTTGGCGAGCTTGGCCAGACGCTGCGTGGCGATGATGCCGGCCAGCCCGCGCTTGCGGCCACGGCACATCAGATTGGTCATGGCGCCAAGCGAAAGCTTGCGCGCCTCGTCGGAAACCTCGCCGGCCACCGCCGGCGCGAACAGCTGCGCCTCGTCCACCACCACCAGCATCGGATACCAATGGTCGCGGGCGACCTCGAACAAGCCGCCGAGGAAGGCGGCGGCGCGCCGCATCTGGTTTTCGGCGTCGAGCCCTTCGAGGTTCAGCACGGTGGAGACGCGGTGGATGCGCGCCCGCTCGCCGGCTGCCTGCAGGCCGCGCTCGGTATGCTCCTCGGCATCGATCACAAGATGGCCATAGCGCTCGCCGAGCGAGACGAAGTCGCCCTCGGGATCGATGATGGTCTGCTGCACCCAGGGCGCGCTCTGTTCCAGGAGGCGGCGCAAGAGATGCGACTTGCCGGAGCCGGAGTTGCCCTGCACCAGAAGGCGGGTCGCCAGCAGTTCCTCGAGATCGAGGTTCGCTGGGGCGCCCGCCGTGGTGTGTCCCATCTCGATCGCAACGGTCATGTCTCGACTCAAAAAGGTCTCCTGCGCGGCATGGGGCTTACCAACCCAGGCGCTGCACGTCGAGCACTGATGGCCGACTGCCGGGTGTTGCACACAGTTGCGAGAGCCGGTGAAGGTCGGGCGAAGAGTGGTCATCGCCCGGCCGGCCTGTGGATAGTAACCCCTCATTCACCATGGGCAGGCGTTCCGATTGAAGATGCCGTTCATCCGCCTAGCCTGACCCTGCATCGCGCCCCAACGGGATGCACCCAACGCCCCAGATGACGGCCGGCGTCTTCAAGTTCCCTCTCTGTATGCGCCGGCCGTCGGTTTCACCTTTACGTTTTCACTTCCGCGCCTTGCCCCGGCACCGGCGGCAATTCGGGCGCGTCGAGCCCGTTGAACGGATCACGCCAGGCCTCGATGCCTTCAAGCCGGCGATACCACTCGGCAAGCACGGGATAATCACCGAGCGGCAGCCTCCCGACATCGTTGAAAGGCAGGAACGTTGCCATGCGGAAGTCAGCGTAGGAGACCCTATCCCCGACCAGCCATTGCCGGCCCGCAAGTGCGGCCTGAAGGATCGCCGCCATCTTGTGGAACAGACCCAACCCCTCCTCGACCAGCTGATGATCGATCGGGCCCAGATGATAGCGCTGCTTCGTGCCACGCTCGAAATGCACCATGTCGCAGGCCCTGGCGAAATTCTCCTTGCCCCAGCTCAGCCAGCGGATCATCTCCGGTTCGTCATCGCCGGAGCGCCAGAAATCCGAGCGCATGTCGCGCGACAGCCGGCAGGCTATGGCGTCGGTCTCCCACAGGCTGCCGCCCGGCCAGGCCAGTATGGGGAGGGAAAGGTTGGGATTGAGCGGCCGAAATCGTTGCGCTTGCCCCGGCGCGAAGGGCGACGCGAATTCGAAGGTCACCCCCGTCTCGAGGTGACGCGCCACCGCGACCGCCAGGCGCGGATTGGGATTGCGGCTGAAATACAGTTTCATTTCGCCCGCTGCCGGCACCGGCTCGACCCTGTCACTCATGAATGCCTCTCCTTGTCTTGGCCAACATCGCCAGACCAAGGACGAAAGTGGACGGTGCAATCCGACAAAGTTTGGGTTGACCGGCCCCGATGGCGAGGCGACACTTCCTCTCGCACCAAAAGCAGGAGGAAATACGATGGACGAGCCCGAACGGTGGCGCCACATGTCGACAGCGCCCATGGACGGCAGCCGGATCCTGGTCACGGTGCGCCCCTCCGAACAGGGGCCGGCGGAAGTCGACCTCGCCTATTGGTCGCGCGGCGACCAGTTCGCCGGGGAAGGCTGGCGGGCGTCGGACTCCTCGCCCGGCCGCGTCGTCGAATATGCCGAGCCGGAGCTGAAATGCTGGATGCCCCTGCCCTCGGCCAATCTCAGCCGGGGCGGCTCGATGCCCGCTCCCTGGGAAGGCGACGATGCGCAACAGCTGGATGGTTCCGGGATATAGCAAAAAGGCAGACGCTGCCGGCCTGCTCTCTCGTGGGGAGACCGGCTGCTTGGCGGTAGCGCCATCGATGCGGAAGGCTGGAGCCTTACCGAAAAAATATGGTACCTCCCTGATCAAATCGCATCAGGGAGGATGCCATCGCCAAACCCACCTTCGCCGACATTGCCCGCCGCGCCGCGGTTGGCACCGCGACCGTCGAGCGCGTGCTCAACGGCCGGGGCGGCGTACGTCCCGAGACGGTCGAAAAAGTGGTCGCCGCCGCGCGCTCGCTCGATTATCCGCGCCGGCTTCCGGAGGCGCATCGCGGCATCATCCGTATCGAGGTCATCCTGGTGCGACCGGATTCGACCTTTTTTTCGCGCCTGTCGCGCGCCTTCGAGCGCATCGCCGCCACGCTCGACCGCACGGTCGCCGTGCACCGGACTTTTCTGGACGAAGGCGATGCTTCCGCCGTCGCCCGGCGCATCCGCGAACCCGGCATGCGGCGCGGCGGCTTGATCCTGGCGGTGCCGGACGATCCGCTGATCCGCGCCGCCCTGGCTGAGGTCGAGGCGCAGGGCGTGCCCACGGTCCAGGTGGTGACCCGCATCGCCGGTTCGAAGGCCGATTATGTCGGCATCGACAATTATGCCGCCGGCCGCATGGCGGCCCAGCTGATGAGCCGCATGCAGCCGCGCGGCGGCAGCATCGCCGCGCTCTGCCACAGCCAGATCTACCAGGTGCACCGCGATCGAATCCTCGGATTTTCCGACTATCTGGCCGAGCATCCGCGCGCCGACCAGGCTTTCGTCGAGGTGCTGTTCGGGCATGATGAAGGCCACCGCAGCGCCGACCTCCTGGTCGATATCCTGCGGCAGCGCCCCGATCTCGCCGGCTTCTACAATGCCGGCGGCGGCAACGGCTCGCTGAACGAGGTTTTGGCACGCGATCCGCGCCGCCACGAGATCTTCTTCGTCGGCCATGAACTGACCGAGCGCAGCAGCGCCGCTCTGCGCACGGGGACCATGGATGTCGTGCTCGACCAGGCGCCGGAAGCGCAGGCGCGCCGCGCCATCGATCTCATCCTGGCCCGGCTTGCGCTCCACGATTTGCCGATCGACAACCCGCCGATCCGCTTCATCACCTTCACCGCCGAGAACCTTTGATCTGATTTGATCAAGGAACAAGGCGGCCTTCCGCCCGCCGCGATGCTACGCCTCTCGCAAATGGGAGGAGCACCGGTGACGAGACGGCTGACGGTTCACGACCTGCAAAGCGCCAGGGGCAGCAGGAAATGGCTGCAACTGCATGTAGACACGCCGGCAGAGGCGGCGGCCGCTGTCGCCTGCGACATCGTCATCCTGTCCTGCGAACCCGATCACAATCTCGAAGCCATTCGCCAGGCGGCACCCCTCGCCTTCCTCTCCGTGGGGATGCCGCATGGCGCGGTCGCCGCGCCGGATGAGGCGGTGCGGCTCGGCTTCGCGATGATGAAGCGCGGCGCCGATGCGGTCTATTGCTCGCATTCGCCGCGCTTCATCGAAGCCATGGCCGCCGAGGGCATTCCCGTCACCGGCCATGTCGGCCTGGTGCCGAACCGCGCCGCCTGGACCAATTTCCGCGCCATCGGCAAATCAGCCGAAGAAGCGATCAAGGTGCTGCGCGCCGTCAGGGATCTGGAGAATGCCGGCGCCGCCTGCATCGAGGTCGAAGTGGTGCCGGTCAGGCTTGCCGAACACATCACCCGCTCGACGCCGCTGATCACCATGGGCATGGGCTGCGGCTCGGCCTGCGACACGCAATATCTTTTTTCCTCCGACGTGCTGGGCACCCACACCGGCCACTATCCGCGCCACGCCAGGCGCTACGCCGACTTCGTCACGCTGGAAGCCGAACTGCAGGAGAAGCGCATCGCTGCCTTTCGTGCCTTCGGCCGCGACGTGGCCGATGGCCTCTATCCCGAAGCACGGCATCAGGTCGACATGGACGATGCTGCCTATGACCGCTTCCTTGCCCATTCCCAGGCCTTGTGAGATCAGACATGAACGACCTGAAATACGGCACACGCAACAAGCGCGGCGACTGGGCACCGAACGAACCCGCCGGCACGGCGCCGCTCTTCGTCTTCCCGCCGCGTCCGCTGGCACTTCTGAAATGGCTGCCGCATTATTTCCTGCCCTACAACCTGCTGTTCGCGCTCTCGGCGGTCGCCTGGTGGCACTTCGTGCTGCCCGACATCGAGGTGATGAAGACGCTCTCTGTCGGCTGGATCCTGCGGCTGTTCCTCGTCAACTGCGCGGCGCTGCTCGTCTTCTTCGGGGTTTTCGAACTGCGACTCTACATTTTGAGAAGCCAGGGCAACCGGTTCAAATACAACGGCAAATGGCCCTCGGAGCAGAAGAGCAAGGCGTTCTTCTTCGAGAGCCAGAACCTCGACAACATGCTGCGCACTTTCGGCACCGGCATGCCGATATGGACGGCGATCGAGGCGGCGATCCTCTATGCCTACGCCAATGGCTACGTGCCGTGGCTCACCTTAGCCGCGCACCCGGTCTACCTCTTCCTGCTGGCACTGGTGGTGCCCATCATCCATGAGACGCATTTCTTCCTGCTGCACCGGGCGATCCATTGGGGGCCGCTCTACAGATGGGTGCATTCGGTGCACCACAATTCGGTCAACCCCTCGCCCTGGTCGTCGCTGTCGATGCACCCGGTCGAGCAGTTCGGCTATCTCGGCGTCGCCTTCTGGCACCTGATCATCCCGTCCAACCCGCTGCTCGCACTCTACCAGCTCCACTATGCCGGCTTCGGCGCCATTCCCGGCCATGTCGGCTTCGATAAGGTCGAGCTGACCGAGGACGCCAGCGTCGATAGCCACGCCTACATCCACTACCTCCACCACAAATATTTCGAGGTGAATTACGGCGACGGCCTCATCCCGTTCGACAGGTGGTTCGGCACCTTCCACGACGGCAGCAAGGACGGCGAAGCCCGCATGCAGGCCCGCTACGAGAAGAAGAAGGCGCGCGCCAACGCGGCTCCCTGACCGCGGCCCGACCAGACAGCCATGTGGATGGCTCCAGCCATCCATCCAGCCATCCCGAAAGGGCCGGTAACAAAAGAGGGGTGAACCGGCACTCCATCCGCAAGGGAGGAAACCGTGAAAAGACTTCTCATTTCAACCGCGCTGGCGGCCTTGATGTCGACCAATGCCTTCGCCGCCAAGATCGGCGTCTCGATCGTCAATATCGACAACAACTTCCAGACGCTCCTGATGCATGGCATGCAGGAGCGCGCCCAGGAAAAAGGCGCCGGCATCCAGGTCGAGGACGCGCAGAACGACGTCGCCAAGCAGCTCGACCAGGTGAAGAACTTCATCGCCAGCGGCGTCGACGCCATCATCGTCACGCTGGTCGACACCAATGCCTCCAAGACGATCAGCGAGGAAGCCGCCAAGGCCAGCATTCCGCTGGTCTTCGTCAACCTCGAACCGTCCGACATGAAGAACCTGCCGGAGGAGCAGGTTTATGTCGGCTCGAACGAAACCGAATCCGGCACGCTGGAGGCGTTCGAGGTCTGCAAGCTGTTGCGCGCCAAGGGCAAATCAGCGGGCGCCACCGCCTACATCATCATGGGCAGCCTGGTTCACCAGGCCGCCTTGCAGCGTACCAAGGATGTCGAGCAGGTCTTTGCCACCGACATGTGCAACTTCATCAAGGTCACCGACAAGCAGTCGTCCGAATGGGCGCGCGACAATGCGCAGAACCTGATGACCAACTGGCTGACGGCGGGCCCTGCCCCGGATGCCGTCATAGCCAACAATGACGAATCCGCCATCGGCGCGATACTGGCGCTAAAGGCTAACGGCATCGACATGAAGAATGTTGTCGTCGGAGGCATCGACGCCACTCAGGACGGCCTGCAGGCGATGAAGGCGGGCGATCTCACCGTGACCGTGTTCCAGAACGCCAAGGGCCAAGGCGGCGGCGGTGTCGACGCGGCCCTCGCGCTCGCCAAGGGCGAGAAGGTCGACCGCGTCGTCTACGTACCGTTCGAACTGGTCACGCCCACCAACGCCGCCAAGTATCTCAGCAAGAACTGATCCCGCGACCTGGGCCTTTCGGGGCGATTCAAGCCGTTCCGGAAGTCCATCGCGATCGAACCCAGTGGTGAGAAGAAATGACCAGCTGGATCAGGGCCTGCGGCCTCGACGACATCGAACAGGAAGGCGCGCGCCGTTTCGACCATGGCGGCCGCACCTACGCCATCTTCCGCTCGCCCGACGACGAGGTGTTCTGCACCGACGGGCTCTGCACCCATGAGGCGGTCCACCTCGCCGACGGGCTGGTCATGGACTACGAGGTCGAATGTCCGAAACATTCGGGCGCCTTCGACTACCGCACGGGTGCTGCCAAGCGATTGCCGCCCTGCATCAATCTCAGGAGCTATCCTGCGCGGCTGGAGAGCGGCGCGGTGCTGGTGGATTTGTCGGGATGAGAGAGGAGCCGCGGAAAGCGGCCAATCTCCACCACTTGGGGGGAGATTGGCAGCTTCGCCGCCGGCTCCTTTTAAAACAAGAACGCCGCTGTAGCCGGATTCGGTCCGTCGCGGCCGTCGGCCGAATCCATGCCCGCGATCGTCTTCAGGTCCTGCTCGTCCAGTTCGAAATCGAAGACATCGAAATTGGCCGCGATGCGGTCCTGGTGGATCGACTTCGGGATGACGATCAGCCCTTGCTGGAGGTGCCAGCGGATGATCGTTTGCGCGGCGGACTTGCCGTGCTTCCCGGCAATGCCCGCTATTGTCGGGTCGCTGAGCAGCCGGCCGCTGCCGAGCGGGCTCCAGCTTTCGGTATGGATGTTATGCAGGGCATGGAAATCCCTGAGCGCACGCTGCTGGAAGCGCGGATGCAGTTCGATCTGGTTGGCCACCGGGACCACACCGGTCTCGCCGATGATCCGCTCCAGGTGATCCCTGTTGAAATTCGAGACGCCGATCGACTTGATGCGGCCGGCCTGCTTCAGCTCGATCAGGGCCTTCCAGGCCTCGACATATTTGTCCTGGCTGGGCACCGGCCAGTGGATCAGGAACAGGTCGAGCTGCTCGATGCCGAGCTTCTTCATCGTATCGTCGAAAGCGCGCAGGGCCGCATCGCGCTGGTGCGCGCCGTTGCGCAGTTTCGAGGTGATGAACAGCTCGCTTCTCGGCACATCGGCGGCACGGATCGCCTCGCCGACGCCCTCCTCGTTCTGGTAGCCTTCGGCGGTGTCGATCAGCCGGTAGCCGGCCTTGATCGCCCAGCCCACCACTCGCGCGGTGATGTCATGATCGACCTGCCAGACACCAAGGCCAAGCTGGGGAATGGTGGCGCCGTCGTTCAGCGTAATCTGTTCGGGCATGGTCGGTTCCTTTGCGAAGAGATGTCCGGGCGGTCGCCCAACGCAGCCTATCTAGGCACGCGCCACGGCGACGGCCAGTCACCGGTGGACAAATTCGCAGACACGGGCCTGGCAGCCCTGATGTCCCTGTCAGGAGAACCGTCTCATTTCGGCCGGCGCACCGCCCGCACCACCCCGGAGGACGTACTGCCGCAGAAAAGGCGGTCGCCGCCATCGGATTCCAGCCCCGAAACGCCAATGCCGTCAGGCATGTCGAGCCTCTCCAGAACCTTGCCCGTTTGCGGGTCGACGCGGCGCAGGTCGCTCTCGTCGCCCTCCCAGGTGGCGTGCCACAGCTCGCCGTCCACCCAGGTCACCCCGGTGACGAAGCGGTGGGATTCGATCGTGCGCAGGATCTGTCCGGTCTCGGGGTCGATCTGGTGGATCTTGCGTTCCCGGTACTGCCCCACCCAAAGCGTGCCTTCGGCCCAGGTCAGCCCGGAATCGCGACCGCCGCCGGGCGCCGGGATCGTGGCGAGCACCTTGCCGGTATCGGGATCGATCTTCTGGATGCGATCATTGGCGAGCTGGAAGAAATGCCGGCCGTCATAGGCGGTGCCGGCATGCGCGGCGACATCGATCGAACGCAGCGCCTGCCCGCTTTGCGGATCGAAGGCGTTCAGCCTGTCGCCCGAGGCGAACCAGACGTTCTCGCCGTCGAAGCTCACCCCATGCACTCGCTCCACCCCCGGAAAGGGTCCGTATTCGCGCAGGATTTCGGCCGCTGAATGTTTCATTCCTTGATCCTCATGGTCGTCATCCAAGGTGTCGAAATCCGGGTCAGGCCGCCATTTGCAGGCCGGCCTCATCCGGATATCGCCACACCTTAGCCGTTCGGCAGCGGCGCCGGGAGTAACAAGGTGGTCGTGAATCCGGCCACTGGCGGCGTCATCCAGCGGCGCGCCCGGCCATGGCCGAAAAACTGCACCTTGCCGGCCTCGGCGAGCGGCTCGAGCGCCCGCTGTACGCTGCGCTGGCCAGTGCCGAGCGCCAGCGCCAGGGCCGAGCTTGACCAGGCTTCGCCGTCGGCGAGCAAGGCCAGCACCGCCGCGTGCCGCTCCTCGATCGGCCGCGCCAGCACCATCACCGCGCGCCCCCCGCGCGGCGCCAGCGTGAAGCCGCGCTTTGTGGCGCTGATATCCGTCAGCGCGGCAAGCTCGGCGCGCAGCCGGCCGATCTCGACGCGCAGGCGCGCGCGGTGCGATTCATCGGCATGCTTGCCGCCGAAGGCCCGCGCCACGAGATCCTCGCGTGATACATCCCCGGGCCAAGCCTGGCCAAGCGCACGCGCCAGCGCGAACAGCACCGGCCGGCTCGCCAGCGAGACGGTGCTGTCGCCGGCGCGCACGACATAGCGAATGGCGTCGATGACCAGCGCCGGCGATGCCTGCAGCGCCTCGACCTCTTCGAGCAGCAGCGGCCGCTCCACACCTTGCGTGATCAGCCGCGCCGCCGGTGTTTCGAGCGCCAGCGATGCGCTGGCGACCTCCGCCATGAGGCCGGGAATACCGGCCTGGCGGGCGGCGTTGCTTGCCCATTCCAGCGCCGCGCGCGCCGGACGGATCCTGAGGCGCCGCATGGCGATGCCGGCGACGGCGAGCTCGTGCGCCGCCCTCGCGGCCGGCGGCAACGGCGTCGGGTCGAGCCCCGCCAGCACATGTTCGGCCTCGTCGAGGCGGCCGATCAGCAACAGGCGCCGAACCTTGAGTTGGCCGGCATGCGCCGCGTTCAGCCGGTCGCCATGCTTTTCCAGCGCGGTCCGCGCCGCGTCGAGCGCCTTGGCCGGCCAGCCCAGATCGCGCGAGACCAGCGCGATCTCAGCCTCGGCGACGACGCATCTGGCGCGCGCGACGGCCTCTTTCGGGCTGAACGCGCGGGCCGCGCGCCGCAACAGCAGCTTGGCGCGGTCGAAGTCGCCGAGCTGCGCCATGGCAATGCCGCGCAGCGCCAGCGCCGGCGCGTCCTCGCGCAGCGCGACGCGGTCGAGCGCGCCGAGCGGATCGCCCGACGCCAGCGCCAGTGCGGCCGCCGTGATCAGCGAGTCCATTCAAATCCCGTCACACTTGTAACTCCCACCTCGAAAAGCACCGCCCTAACTTAAGTCACCGCAGCCAAGCAGCAAGCCGCATCGGCAACGGGCGGCGCACCAAGGAGAACGCGATGACTGTCTCAACCGACCTTGCTCTCGACGCACCGAACGACGCCACCGGGCCTGCCCGGCGTCACCCCTGCTGCGCCGGACCGGACGATGCAACACCCCTCCCTCACCGCCCCACCCTGGCTCAGGATCCGCGGGCGACCACAGGCCGCGACGGCCCCATGACTGGCAAAGGAGAAGACCAATGACCAAGCACATGACGATGAAGACCCCGCCGATCGTTTCGAGGCAGGAATGGGACGCCGCGCACGAAAAGATGCTGGTGAAGGAGAAGGCGACGCTGCGCGCCAAGGACGCGCTCGCCGCCGAACGCCGGCGCATGCCGTGGTTGGAAGTGGACAAGGCCTACGTGTTCGAGGGCCCCAACGGCAAGGCAAGCCTGCTCGACCTGTTCGAAGGCCGCCGCCAGCTGATCGTCTACCGCGCCTTCTTCGAGCCGGGTGTCTATGGCTGGCCCGATCACGCCTGCCGCGGTTGCTCGCTCGGCGCCGACCAGGTCGGCCACCTCGCCCATCTCAACGCCCGCAACACCACGCTCGCCTACGCCTCGCGCGCCCCGCAGGCCGACATTGCGCGGCTGAAGACGCGGATGGGCTGGGAAATGCCCTGGTACACCATCACCGACAGCTTCGACAAAGACTTCGGGGTCGACGAATGGCATGGCCACAACGTCTTCATCCATGACGGCGACCGCGTCTTCCGCACCTATTTCATCAGCAGCCGCGGCGACGAGGCGATGGGCACGGTCTGGAGCTATCTCGACGCCACCCCGCTCGGCCGCCAGGAGGTCTGGGAGGACTCGCCCGAAGGCTATCCCCAGACCTCGCTCTACAGCTGGTGGAACTGGCACGACAATTACGAAGCCGGTGCCGACAAGAAGTGGGCCGAAGTGGCCGCCGCCGGCGAAGCCGCCTTCCGCGACAAGGGCGAACAATAGGACGGTGGATCGACGCCATCCCGCTTGGGTTCCTCCTGCCCCACCTGGGTGGCGAGGAACCCAAGCGCAGGCCTCGTCGCTGGCGTGATCATTAGGGAAAAGGACCATGACCGACATCCATTCCGGCACCGGCGGCGCGACCCCCGAAAATACCGCCCCCCTTGGCGTCGCCGACTGGCTGTGTCTCGCGGCGGCACCGACCTTCGCTCTGATGGCCCTGCTCTCGTGTCTTCAAGGTGGCGACGCGGCCATGCTGTGCATGGGCGGCTCGCCGCTGACCGGCATGGCTGCCATGTACCTGCTGATGAGCGCCTTCCATCTCGCACCCTGGCTGCGGGTGATTTCCGGCCGCCAGATCCGATAGCGCCGGTTCGCTGTCGCCATATCAAGACATCCACACATCGGAGAAGACAATGAAGCTGGTCAGGCTGAGAGCGCCGGGTGGCCTGGACAGGCTCGAACTGGTCGAGGAAGATCCGCCGCGGCCGGGGCCGGGTGACGTGCTTGTCAGGATCCGCGCCTGCTCGTTGAACATGCGCGACGATTTCGCGGTGCAAGGCAAGACACCGCTCGCCGACGGCCGCGTGCCGCTGTCCGACGGCGCCGGTGAAGTGATCGCCGTCGGCGGCGATGTCGATGCGCTCCGGCCGGGCGACAGCGTGGTCAGCGTTTTCTATCCCTGGTGGCTGGACGGAGACATGACGCCCGCCACCAGGCGCGACATTCCGGGAGAAAGCTTCGACGGCTTCGCCAGCGAATATGTGTGCATGCCGGCGCATGCCTTCACGAAAGCTCCGGCGGGCCATAGCCATTTGGAGGCGGCGGCGCTCGCCTGCACCGGCGTCACCGCCTGGCGAGGCCTGGTGGTGTGCGGCAAGGTGAAGCCCGGCGACACGGTGCTGGTGCTCGGCACCGGCAGCGTGTCGCTGTTCGCGCTGCAATTCGCCAAGGCCGCCGGCGCCCGGGTCATCGCCACCTCGTCCGACGAGGAAAAGCTGGAGCGGCTCGCAAGCCTCGGTGCCGACGCCACCATCAACTACAGGGCCGTTCCGGATTGGGGCCGCAAGGCCCGGGAGTTGACCGACGGGCGCGGCGTGGATCACGTGGTCGAGGTCGGTGGCCCCGCCACGCTGGCGCAATCCCTGGTCGCCTGCCGGACAGGCGGCCACATCGCCCTGATCGGCGTCCTGACCGGTTTTGCCGCTGAAGTCTCGATCCCGGCCGTGTTTTCGAACCAGATCCGCATCAGCGGCATTTCGATCGGCAGCCGGGCGGACCAGGAGGACATGATCCGCGCGATAGAGGTCAACCGGCTGAAGCCCGTCATCGACCGCCGCTTTCCGCTGCGCGACATCGCCGCCGCCTTCACGCATTACGGAGCACGAAAGTACTTCGGCAAGGTTTGCCTGGAGCTTTGATCCATTCCATCAGCAACAGCTAATTGACAGCCGAAGCGAAACGGCGCTCAGTGCCTTGTACAGGTGGATCGCAGCATCAGGCGGGCGATTTCGACCGCCGGCGTCACCCTGGGGAGGATGCCATGCCAACCGTAATCGGCCATCACGACATCACGAAAGACAGCAAGCACTGGCTCAGTTCACCCAAGCGCAAGGAGCTTTTCGGCTCGCTGGGGATCACCAACATCCGCACCTTCGTCGATCCCCAGAACCCGAAACGGGTGGCTTTGATGATGGACGTGCCGGATATGGATAAGATGGCCGCGTTGATGCAGAGCAAGGCGGCCGCCGATGCCATGGCACACGATGGCGTGGTGCCGGAGTCCCTGGTGATCCTGGTCGAGGCGAAAGCGTAGCCGCGCCAGGTCCGGCCCTTCAGGTCGCTATATCGTTGACCGGCAGCAATGGCTTGGGGAGGTCAGTCTCGCCGAGCCCGGCGCGCAACTCGATCTCGATGTCGCGGCATATCTGCGAGATCGGAACGTCGTTGGCGTTGCCCTCGAACGGGTTGGCGCTGCTCTCGCCGACCTGGTCGAGAGACATGTAGGCCCAGCCCAGCAGCGTGCTGAACGGGATCGTCAGCCAGATGCCGATCGTGCCGAGCACGCCGCCAAGTTTGCCCATGTCGGCAAAGACTGGAACGACGCCGAACGGCAACAGCGTGCAGAAGATCATGACGAACATGGAACTGACGATGGCGTACTGGCGCGGATAGGGATTGTTCTTGATGCGGTCGCAGCGCGCCTGCTGATCGTGGAAATCGCGGATCAGCTTCGTCAGTTCGCCATAGATCTGCGGGGGGATCTTGGCGTCCTTGAGCAGTGCATTGACCTGGACCGATTGCATTTCGAGCAGGGCGATCGCCGGCTGCGGCGATTCCAGCACCTTGCCGGCCTGTTCGGCCAGCAACGGCTGCAAGTCGCCGGCGAGCGAGCCGGTATCCTCCTGGATGCGGTAGCGCCGCCGGTATTCGATATTGGCGGCCTTCCCCATGGATTCCCAGGGCATCGGCCGCCGCAGCGAAAAGCGCAGTGCCGTCATCCAGGCGATATGGCGGTAGATCAGTTGCCTGGCCGTCGGCGCATCGAGGAAGTCCCGGCAGAAATTGGACCACACCCGGCTGCTGGCGGTGATTTGCGTGAACGCCTGCAGCGCCTCACCGCTGCGGGTGAGCACCTGCGAATTCTTGAAGCCGGCAACGAGCGACACGGTGGTGCCGAGCACCAGCACCACCGACCACGGCACAGAGAACCCAGCAAGGCCCGGAAGACGATAGGCCGCGACCGCCAGTCCGCTCACCACCACCATGTAGATGACGCTGCGCCGCGACCAGAGCGCGAAGTCGATCAGCTTGTAGGAACGGCCTACATACATCGGATCCCCCTCAAAGATCGTGGACAGGCATGGTTGTCACGCGGCCGGTATCCAGGCCCTCAACGCGCGCTGTTTGCCCCGAACCGCAAGCCGTCCATCAACAGCTTGACCAGCCGGCGCGAGCGGTCACGCCACTCCGGCGTATCGGGTGCGGAGTAGATGCCGGACAGCGCATGCAGCACGTCGGAGGCATCGACGTCGCCCCGGATCGTGCCGTCGGCCACCGCTGTCTCGACCAAAAGCCGCAAGGCCTGGGAGACCCTGCCCGACGTGTCGGAAAACAGCGTCGAGTTGGTGGTGAGCAGGATGCGCAGGCTGGTTGCCAGGCCGCGCTTGGTGGCGATGTAGTCGACGAAGCGCCGCATCCATTCTTCCAGCGCGATATCGGACGGATGCTTTGCCGTGAGCTCGCCGGCCGCCGCGCACAGTGCCTCCACCTCGCGGCGATAGACCACCTCGACCAGATGCTCGCGGGTCGGAAAATGCCGGTAGAGCGTGCCGATGCCGACACCGGCGCGGCGCGCAATATCCTCCAGCGAGGCATCGATGCCGCGTTCGGCAAAGACCGATGCGGCCACTTCGACCAGCCGGTCGCGGTTGCGTTGCGCGTCCGCGCGCAGCGGCTTGGTCTCCGCGGCGGTGTTCGTTTCAGCGATGACGGACGGCTCAACGGCCAATTTTTTCTCCACGGTCGAAATATGGGGGCTTGAACCCGGCCGGGCCAGCCCCCACGTAATAAACGGAGGCGCCTCCGTTTTAGTGGAGTGCTTTCATCATATAAGAAGGGGAACGCTTATGTCACGCCTTTCGAACCTGCAAGCTGACATCTCCCCTGCCCGCCCATCTCCCGGGAGATCCGCTGTCACTTCCGCCAACACCTGACCAAAAGGTTACCTTGCCGTTCTCCGGCAAGGCACCAGTTCACTCCCGATCCGCGTCAAGCAAACTGGAGCCAGACGCCCATGACCAGTCTTCCCATCACGCTTACCATCAACGGACACCGACACGAACTGGAAGTCGATCCACGCGTAACCCTGCTCGATCTCCTTCGCGAGCGGCTTGACCTCACCGGTACCAAGAAGGGCTGCGATCGCGGCCAGTGCGGTGCCTGCACGGTGCTGGTCGACGGCAATCGCATCAACTCCTGCCTGGCGCTGGCGGTCAGCCATGACGGCGCCAACGTCTTGACCATTGAAGGCGTCGCCCGTGGCGAGGACCTGCATCCGGTGCAGGCCGCCTTCATCGCCCATGACGGTTTCCAGTGCGGTTTCTGCACACCGGGCCAGATCATGAGCACGCTCGGCCTGATCGCCGAAGGACAGGCCGGCGACGATCCCGAACGCATCCGCGAGGGCCTGAGCGGCAACATATGCCGCTGCGCGGCCTATGGCGGCATCGTCGAGGCCGTCCTGGAAGCTCAGGAGCAACTTGCCAAAGCCGACCGGAGGACCGCGGCATGAGGGACTTCGATTACGTCAGGCCGGCCACGATCCCGGACGCCATCGCGGCCGCCGCGCAGCCGGGTTCGGCCTATCTCGCCGGCGGCACCAATCTGCTCGACCTGATGAAGGGCGGCATCACCAGCCCCGAGCGCATCGTCGACATCTCGCGGCTGCCGGAGCTCAACCGCATCGAACGGCTGGACGATGGCAGCCTGCGCATCGGCGCGCTGGTCCGCAACGCCGATCTCGCCCACGACACGGCATTCGCCAAGGCCTATCCGGCGGTGGCCGAGGCGCTGTTGTCGGGCGCCTCCGCGCAGCTTCGCAACGCCGCCACCGTCGGCGGCAATCTCCTGCAGCGCACGCGCTGCAGCTATTTTTACGACACCGCCAGCGCCTGCAACAGGCGCGAGCCCGGCACCGGCTGCGACGCGATTGGAGGCGAGAACCGCCTGCACGCCGTGCTCGGCTGGAGCGATGCCTGCATCGCCACCCATCCGTCGGACTTCTGCGTGCCGCTGGTGGCGCTCGACGCCGTGGTCGAGATCGAAGGCAAGCAGGGCCGGCGCCACGTGACGCTGGAGGAATTCCACCGGCTTCCCGGCGATACGCCGCAGCGGGAGAATGTGCTGGAGCCCGGCGACCTGATCGTGGCGGTGCGCCTGCCGGCCGAGGCAGCCTCCTTCGCTGCCAACGCCCGCTACCTGAAAGTGCGCGAACGCACCTCCTACGCCTTCGCCGTCGTCTCGGCCGCCGCGGCACTTGTCGTCGACAGCGGCAAGATCCGCGCCGCGAGGCTGGCACTGGGCGGCGTCGCGGCCAAACCGTGGCGGGCGCGCTCGGCGGAAGCCGTCCTGCTTGGCGCGGATGCCAACGAGGCGACCTTCGCCAGCGCGGCGGACGCGGCCCTGGCCGATGCCAGCCCCTCCGGCGACAATGCGTTCAAGATCGAGCTTGCCCGCCGCATCGTGGTCAGGGCGCTGATATCGGCCATGGCGGGGACGCCCGAGCGGATACCGGCCCTTCCGGCTTCTCCCTTTTCCTCCATTCCCGGAGTGCGCCATGACGCTTGAACTCAGCCTCAACCAGCAACCCGCCCATGCGCGGCAAGGCTCCAGCATCGGCCAGCCGCTGACCCGCCGCGACGGCTTTCTGAAAGTCACCGGAGCCGCGCGCTACGCGGCCGATAACCATCCGCCCGGCATGCTCTATGCCGTGCTCGCCGTCTCCAGCATCGCGCGCGGTCGCGTCGCCGCGCTGGATATCGAAGCGGCCAAGGCGCACAAGGGCGTGGTCGAGGTGATGACGCCCGACAACCGGCCGGCGCTCGCCATCGATCCGGATGCCAAGGACAATCCCTTCATGTTCCGGCTCGACCTGTTGCAGAACGATCAGGTCCGCTACCCGAACCAGACCATCGCCGTGGTGATCGCCGAAACGCTGGAGGCGGCGACCGAAGGGGCGGCGCTGCTCTCGCCGCGCTATGAGGCGCTGCCGGCGCGCGTCGGTCTCGAAGGCGCCGAAAGCTTCGTGCCGCGTGGTGTCGGCGTCGGCAATCCGGCCGTGCAGCACAAGGGCGATGTCGAGGCCGGCCTCGAATCGGCGAAGACGCGGATCGAAGCCACCTACGAGACGCCGGCCCAGTACCACAACGCCATGGAACCGCATGCGATCGTCGCCGCCTGGGATGGCGGCAGGCTGTCGATCGACACGCCGAGCCAGGGTCTTGCCATGGCGCAGGGCCGTATCGCCGGCCTGTTCGGCATCGCACCGCAGGACATCCACATCCGCAGCCCCTTCCTCGGCGGCGGCTTCGGTTCGAAAGGCATGATTTCGGGGCCGCAGGTGCTGGGCATCCTGGCGGCGCGTCTCGTCGGCCGTCCGGTCAAGCTGGTGCTGCGGCGCGAGCAGATGTACGGGCCGGTCGGCCATCGTGCTCCGACGCGCCAGACCTTGCGCATGGGCATGGATGGCGAGGGCCGGCTGACGGCGATCGACCATCATGCCAAGACCGCGTCGAGCACATTCGACGATTTCTTCGAGCCGGCGGCGGATGCCTCGCACACACTCTATGCCAGCCCGGCGATCGCCACCTCGCACGAGGCGGTGCGGCTCGACACCGGTACGCCGCTTTTCATGCGCGCACCCGGTGAAGCCACCGGCTCGATAGCCCTGGAGAGCGCCATCGACGAGGCGGCTCATGCCTGCGGCATCGACCCGCTGGAATTCCGGCTGCGGAACTATGCCGAAGTCGAGCCGATGACCGGCAAGCCGTTCTCTTCAAAGGCCCTGCGCGAATGCTACGCACAGGCGGCCGGGGCGTTCGGTTGGGCGAGCCGCCCGCTTCGGCCGCGGCAGATGCGCGACGCCGACGGTTTCCTCACCGGCTGGGGCATGGGTACGGCGACGTTCCCGGCCCTGATGTTCCAGGCCGAGGCGCGTGCGGTGCTGAGGGCCGATGGCAGCGGCCTGATGGAGACCGGCGCACAGGACATGGGGCAAGGCGCCTGGACCGCCTTCGCCCAGATCGCCGCCGACGGGCTCGGGCTCGACATCGGCCAGGTCGATTTCAGGGCCGGCAGCTCCGACTTGCCCAATGCGGGCATTGCCGGCGGCTCCGGCCACACGGCAACGGCCGGCATGGCGATCCACAATGCCGGCGCCGCCGTCATCGCCAGGCTCGCCAATCTCGCCACCGGCAACGAGGCCTCGCCATTGTTCGGCGCCGGCAATGAAGGCGTGCTGGCGCGCGGCGGCCGGCTGTACCGGCGCGACGATGAAAGCCGCGGTGAAAGCTATGCCGAGATCCTCACGCGCGCAGGCCTCACGGAGATCGAAGGCCGTGGCAAGGCCGCCCCGGACCCGGCGTCCCAGGAGACCTATGCCAAGCATGCCCACGGTGCCGTGTTCGCCGAGGTCAAGGTCGATCCGGATTTCGGGCAAATCCGCGTCACCAGGCTGGTCGGCGCTTTCGCCGCCGGACGGGTCATCAAACCCAGGCTGGTGCGCAGCCAGTACTATGGCGGCATGATCTGGGGCGTCTCCTTCGCGCTGCATGAAGAAGCCAGCACCGACAGGCGCTCAGGCCGGATCCAGAACGCCAGCCTCGCCGAATACCATGTCCCGGTGAATGCCGACGTGCCGTCGGTCGAGGCGATCCTGGTCCATGAGGACGACCCCTACGTCAACGCGCTCGGCATCAAGGGCGTCGGCGAAATCGGCATCACCGGCACCGCCGGCGCGGTTGCCAACGCGGTCTGGCATGCAACAGGCGTGCGGCCTCGCCGCTTTCCGATCCGCATCGAGGACCTGCTGGGGTGAGGAGTGGTCCGCAGAATGGACGGGAAGCCAATTGCCTGGCTTCCCGAACAACGAACGCTCGAAGCGACAGCCAAGGGCCGGACCGCTCGAGCTAGACCCGCCGGCTGCCCCGCCCGCGCAACATGATCAACCGACCTCGCGTCAAGCAACTGGAGCCCGACGCCCATGACGAAAATCCCCGTCCATCTCGATATCAACGGCCATCATCACGAATTGCAGCTGGAGCCGCGCGTGACGCTGCTCGATGCCTTGCGCGAACGGCTCGGCCTGACCGGCACCAAGAAGGGCTGCGACCACGGCCAGTGCGGCGCCTGCACCGTGCATGTCGACGGCGAGCGCGTGCTGGCTTGTCTGACGCTGGCGGCGCAGGCCGAGGGCCGCGCCATCACCACCATAGAGGGGCTTGCACGGGAGGGCGAACTGCATCCCGTGCAGGCTGCCTTCCTCGAGCAGGACGCCTTCCAGTGCGGCTATTGCACGCCGGGCCAGATCATGTCGGCGGTCGCCTGCATCCGCGAGGGCCACGCCGGCTCGGATGAGGAGATCCGCGAATACATGGCCGGCAATCTCTGCCGTTGCGGCGCCTATCCGCACATCGTCGCCGCCGTGCGCCAGGCAGCCCTGGAGGTCGCATCATGAGGGATTTTTCGTATCTGCGCGCCACTTCGGTTGATGTCGCGCGACAGGCCGCTGCCCTGCCCGGCGCCATGCTGCTTGCCGGCGGCACGACGCTGATCGACCTCGCCAAATGCGGCGTCGCCGAACCCGACACGCTGGTCGACATCACCCACCTCAAGGGCCTCGACCGGATCGAAGTGGGCGAACACCGCGCCATCATCGGCGCGCTCGCCAGAATGGGCCATGTCGCCGACCATGCCGACATCAAGAGCCACTTCCCCGCCATCTCCGAAGCGTTGTGGCAGGCGGCCTCGGCGCAGATCCGCAACATGGCGACCATCGGCGGCAATCTGATGCAGCGCACGCGCTGCCCCTATTTCCGCGATCCCTCGAACTTTTCCGCCTGCAACAAGCGCGAACCAGGCAGCGGCTGTTCGGCGATCGGCGGCGTCACCAGGGGCCACGCCGTGCTCGGCACCAGCGAGGCCTGCATCGCCATGTACCCCGGCGACCTCGCCACCGCACTGGTCGCCTTCGACCCGATCGTTCATCTGGGCGAGCGCAGGCTTCTGGTCGACGACTTCTTCCTGCTGCCCGGCACCACGCCGGAGAAGGAACACGCGATCGAGCCGGGCGAGATGATCACCGCCATCGAGATCCCCTCATCCGCTGCTGCCCGCCGTTCGACCTACCTCAAGATCCGGGACCGGCAATCCTACGAATTCGCGGCGGCCAGTGCTGCCGTAGGGCTCGAGCTGGAACCCGATGGCCGCACCATCCGCGACCTGCGCGTGGCGGTCGGCGGCGTCGCCACCAAACCGTGGCGGGCGCGGGCCGTGGAGGCCGCCTTGATAGGCAAGGTGCTGGAACCGGACGCTGTCCGCGCGGCCAGCCTGCTTGCCGTCGAGGGCGCTGTCGACCATGGCGCCAACCACTACAAGATCGAACTCGCACCGCGCGTTGTCGCGCGGGCCATCCTCAAATTGGGAGAGACGGCATGACTGTTCACACAAGACATGGCGACGCCTCGGATGGCACGCTGGCGGAAGCCGTAGGCGGCCGGCTGTCGCGCGTCGACGGCCCGGCCAAGATCACCGGTGCCGCCAAATATGCCGTCGAGCAGCAGCTCGAAGGCCTCGCCCATGCCGTGCTGGTCGAAAGCACGATTGCCTCCGGCAAGGTGCGCGCGATCGACACCGCGCGGGCAGAGGCAGCGCCGGGCGTGCTCAAGGTGCTGACACCGGACACCATCATCAGCCTGAGAACCGCGTCGGACTGGTTCGGCACGCCGCCGCCGGACAAGCCTTACTGCCCGCTGGCGCGCGACATCACCTTTTCAGGCCAGCATGTCGCCGCCGTCGTGGCGGAGACCTTCGAGCAGGCGGTCGCCGCGGCGGCGCTGGTCAAGGTCAGCTATGACGAGACGCCTTCCATCGTCGACCTCAGCGACGGCAAGGCCGGCGACGGCATCCCGATCGACGCCATGACCAAGGAATGGGGTGACGCGGCCACCGCCTTCGCCTCGGCGCCGGTGCGGATCTGCGCCGCCTACAACACGCCGCGCGAATACCAGGCGCCGATGGAGCCGCATGGCCTGATCGCGCGCTGGGAAGGCGATCGTCTGACCGTGTGGGAGCCCAGCCAATGGCTGGACGGCATGGCCCGCACCTATGCCGAATGGTTCGAAGTGCCGTTCGAGAATGTGCGGCTGGTCTCGCCCTATATCGGCGGCGGCTTCGGCTCCAAGGCACTGGCGCTCAGCCACGGCGCGATTGCCGCCAGTGCCGCCAATATGCTGGGCCGGCCGGTGAAGCTGGTGATGACACGGCCGCAGACTTTCACCGGCTATGGCGGCCGCGCCGCGACCCGGCAGACGGTGACGATCGGCGCCGACCATGACGGCGTGATCCAGTCGATCGTGCATCGCGGCGTCAATGAAACATCCATCGACGGCATGTGGGTCGAGCCGCTGGGATCGGTCACCTCGATCATGTACGCGACGCCGAATTTCTCCTCGAAGCAGAACGTCGTGCGGGTGAATTCCGTGGTGCCGGGCGCCATGCGCGCGCCGGGCGAAAACCCCTCAGCCTTCGGCATCGAGAGCGCCATCGACGAGCTCGCCTACGAGGTCGGCATCGATCCGCTGGAGATCCGGCTGCGCAACTATGCCGAACAGGACCCGCACGCCAGAAAAGCCTGGTCGACCAGGCAGTTGCGAGAGGCTTTTGCAGCGGGTGCCGAGCGCTTCGGCTGGGCCAGGCGCACGCCGGCGCCGCGCTCGATGCGCGACGGCAACCATTTGATCGGCTGGGGCGTCGCCGCCGGCACCTATCCGGTGCGACGCGCCTATGGCGAGGCGGTCGTGCGCATCCTGGCCGACGGTTCGGTCGAGGTCGAAAGCTCCTCGATCGACATGGGCCAGGGCACCTACACCATCCTGGCGCAGACCGCCGCCGAAACGGTCGGCGTGAGCGCCGACGACGTGGTGGTGAAGCTCGGCGACTCCCGCTTTCCCCGTGCTGGCGTCACCGGCGGCTCGCGCCTTGCCGGCGTGATGACGGGTGCCGTCTACAAGGCGGCCACCTCGGCGCTCGACCAGCTGGTGGGCCTGGCGATCAGCGACCCGCGCTCGCCCTTCCACGCGCTGCAGGCGAACACCTTGGTCGTCGCCAATGGCCGCATCGGCTCGCCGCGCGGCGACGGCCCCGATGTCTCGATCGCCGACCTGCTCAGGAGCGTCGGCCGCGACCGCATCGAGGCCGCCGGCGACACCATGCCGGCCAACTCGACCGCCGAGGACCGCTACAAGAACTACACCACCATCGCCATGGCGCTGCCGCACACCGAGGGCGACTATTCCCGCCACTCCTGGTGCGCGCATTTCGTCGAGGTGCGCGTCGACGAGGATTTCGGCACGGTGCGTGTGTCACGCGTGGTGTCGGCGCTCGATTCCGGCCGGCTCTACAACCCGAAGCTCGCCGAGAGCCAGTGGAAGGGCGGCATCATCATGGGCATCGGCCAGGCCCTGCTCGAGGAAGGCATAGTCGACCGCCGCCATGGCCGCATCGTCAACAACAACCTCGCCGACTATCTGGTGCCGACCAATGCCGACATCCCCGACATCGAGGTGATCTCGGTCGGCATCCCCGACCTGCATTCCTCGGTGCTCGGCGGCAAGGGCGTCGGAGAGCTCGCCATCGTCGGCGTCGCGCCGGCGATCGCCAACGCTGTGTTCCATGCGACCGGAAAGAGGATCAGGGACCTGCCGATTACGCTGGAGAAGCTGATCTGAGCGCGCAATCTCTCCCTCGAGGGGAGATTACGCGCACATCCCTCACTTCCCCTGCCCCTTCATGAACTGGCTGAGCAGATCCACCGGCAGCGGGAACACAACCGTCGACGAGCGCTCGCCGGCGATGTCGTGCAAAGCCTCGAAATAGCGCAGCTGCATGGCCTGCGGCTCGGCCGCCAGCATGCGGCCCGCCTCGACCAGTTTCGCCGCCGCCTGCTGCTCGCCCTCGGCGTTGATCACCTTGGCGCGCCGCAGCCGCTCGGCCTCGGCCTGCTTGGCGATGGCGCGGATCATGTTCTCGTTGAGGTCGACATGCTTGATCTCGACATTGGACACCTTGATGCCCCACGCATCGGTGCGCTGGTCGAGGATCTCCTGGATATCGCTGTTGAGCTTGTCGCGCTCGGCCAGCATCTCGTCCAGCTCATGCTTGCCGAGCACCGAGCGCAGCGTGGTCTGCGCCAGCTGGTTGGTGGCGGCCATGTAGTCCGCGACCTGGATGACCGCCCGTTCGGCATCGACGATTCGGAAATAGAGCACCGCGTTGACCTTGACCGAGACATTGTCGCGCGAAATCACGTCCTGCGGCGGCACATCCTGCACCACCACCCGCAGGTCGACCTTCACCATCTGCTGCACGAAGGGAACGAGGATGATGAGGCCCGGCCCCTTGACCCCGGTGAAGCGGCCGAGCGTGAAGACCACGCCGCGCTGATATTCCCTGAGGATGCGGATGGCCGAGGACAGGAACATGATCACGACCAGTGCGACGACCAGATAGACGATATAACCAATCATCATTGTGGTGCTCCATTCCTTGCCGCGTCGCGCCGCCGCACCGTCAGCACGAGGTCGCTGATATCGGTGATCTCGACACTGTCGCCGGCCGCGATCGGCTCGTCGGCCTTCGCCCGCCAGCGCTCGCCCAGGGCCAGGACATGGCCCTCCGCGCCTTGCCAGTCGAGGATCTCGACCGGTAGGCCGCGCATGGCCTCGCCGCCGACGCGCGGCGGGTTCTTGCGCGCCGCCCAGACATAGGTGCCGGTCAGCAGCGCCAGCCCGAGCGTCAGCGCCGCGGCGGGGCCGATGACGGCCCAGGACATGGCAAAGCCCGGCCCCTCTACCCGCAGCAGCATGGCGGCGCCGAACAGAAAGGCGGCCATGCCGCCGAGCCCGAGCACGACGGTGGGATTGAACGCCTCGATGACGAGGAAGGCGAGGCCGAGAAGCATCAGGGCAAGGCCGGTATAGTTGATCGGCAGCAGGTCGAGCGCATAGAGGCCGAGCACGAGGCAGAGCGTGCCGATGACGCCGGGCGCGACCGCCCCGGGACTGGTGAACTCGAAGACGATGCCATAGACGCCGACCAGCATTAGTATCACTGCGACGTTCGGATCGGTGATGACGCCGAGCAGCCTGATGAACCAGCCGGGCTCCAGCGTCTCGACCGGCAGCCCCTTGGTCGCCAGCACCATCTTCTTGCCGGCGACATCGACGGTGCGCCCGTCGGCCAGTTGCAGGAGCTCGGTTGTGTCGCGGGCGACGAAGTCGATGACATGTTCCTGCAGCGCCGCATTGGCCGACAGGCTCGCCGCCTCGCGCACCGCCTTTTCGCCCCAGTCGCCATTGCGCCCGCGCAATTCGGCAAGCGACCGGATCAGGGCGACCGCGTCATTGGTCACCTTGGCCATCATCGCGTCGCCCGCCGGCCGCCCGCCCTGGCTCTTCTGGTCGCTCTTGTCCTTCTGGTCGTCCTTCTCGCTGCCCGGAAGCGACGGCAGCCCGCCGATCTCGACCGGCGTCGCGGCGCCGAGATTGGTTCCCGGCGCCATCGCCGCGACATGGGTGGCGTAGAGGATGTAGGTGCCGGCGCTCGCCGCATGGCCGCCGGCCGGCGCGACATAGCCGATGACGGGCACCGGCGAAGCCAGGATATCGGCGATCATCTCGCGCATCGAGGTGACCAGCCCGCCCGGCGTGTCGAGCTGCAGGATAAGAACCGTCGCGTCCCGCTTGGCGGCGGCATCGAGCGCTTCCTCGAGCTGCCTGCTGCTTGCCGGCCCGATGGCGCCGTCGATGGCGACGCTCAGCGCGACCCTCTCGCTCCCGGCTGAAGAGAAGGGAGAAAAAACAGCCACGGCGACGAAGGCCGCGGCAAGAAGGGCCACCCGCGCGAAGGTCACGCTCAAAGCTCCATGGACTCAATATGGGTTGTATTTTGGCGAGTCCAAGAGGAGCCGAAGTCGGCGACCGGCGAAGGCCGAAGCGACGACGGATTGCGTCCCCGCGCCGAAAAGGTCGGCGCGGGATATTGTTCGGTCTGCGGATCAGAACTTGTAGCTGAGCCCGACCCGGATATCGTGCGTCTGCAGGTCGACGTTCGTCTCGGTAGGCAGGCCGGCTGCTATCGACAGATCCTGGTTGCCGAAATCGGAGTAGCGGTATTCGGCCCGCGCGATCCATCTGTCGGTGAAGGCATGCTCGATGCCGGCGCCAACCGTCCAGCCGACATGGCTCTCGTCGTGGAACGGTATTTCACCGCCGGGGCCGGCGCTGACCGCGGTCACTTCATATTTGGCCGCGGCCACGCCGGCGGTGATGTAGGGCAAGGTCCGGTCGAACGCGTAGCCCGCCCGCAGCCGCGCCGATCCCTGCCATTTGAGTTCGCTCTTGAGCAATGTGGTGACGCCACCGCCGCCGGTGTCGACAGGTGTCAGTCCGTCGGCATTGCTGTAGGCGATGTCGGCCTCGGCGCCGATCACGAAGCTGTTCGCCATCTGGTAGTTGGCGCCGATATGGATGCCGCCGACAAAACCGTCGGGATCAAGCGGCACGCTAAGGTCGGATCCGCCGCCGAAGCCGCCGCCGGCGATGAAGAGATTGGATTTTCCGGCTACGTAGCCGGCGTCGACGCCGGCATAGAGGCCGGACCAGTCGTAGCCGGCAACGGGCGAGACCTCATTGATGTCGGCCGCGCACGCCATGCCGACAGGCGCCAGGGTGAAGGCCGTCGCGAGAAGAATGATTTTCATTGTTTGTCTGCCGCCCCAATATGTTGTGGTCCTCGCCACGAAAATACTCCGTGGCGATCCAGCTGTGGTCGAGGCCCCCGGTGTTGCATTGTCCGTCGGCTGCGTCTTGGGCTGGGTCGCACCGGAATTGTCCGGGAAAGCGGGACGCCGCTTTCCCGATCGGTGTGACCATTCAGCCGCAGTCGATCGATGCGAACGCGGCCGCTGTGACACCGAAGGCACCGGCGAGGACGGTGCGGTGCCGCACCTACTCCGGCGACGGCACCGGTGGCTTCGAGGTCAGCGCCGTGCCGGCGGCCGCCGCGATGACGGCGGCGATGCCGGCCAGTTGCGGCAGGCTCAGGCTTTCGTGCAGGAACAGGAAGCCGGCGAGCGCGCCGAGCCCCGGCTCCAGGCAGGTCAGCGTGCCGTAGATGCGGGCCGGCATCCGGGTCAGCGCCACCATCTCCAGGAAGAACGGCAGCGCGCTGGAAAACAGGCCGACGAGCAAGGCGCTGACCAGGATCGACGGCGCCAGCAGCCCCGTTCCGGCCTCGGCGATGCCGAAGGGCAGCACCAGCACGGCGGCGATCGCCATGCCATAGGCGGTGGTTCGGGTGCCAAGCTCGGCGCCCGTCTTCTGGGCGAGCACGATATAGAGCGCCCAGAAGCCGCCGGCCGCCAGCGCCAGCATTACCCCGGTCGGGTCAAGCGGCTGCTGGGAGCGGGTGAAGGGCGACAAAAGGATGATGCCTGCCACCGCCAGCGCGATCCAGGCAAAGTCGCTGGCGCGCCGCGACGTCAGCGTCGCGACCAGCAGCGGCCCGGAAAATTCGAGCGCCACGGCGACGCCGAGCGGGATCCTGGCAAGAGCCGCGTAAAACAGGAGATTGAGCGCGCAGAGCGTCACTCCATAGGCGACGAGCCAGGGCAAGGTGGCGCGTGTCGGCCGCATCTGCCAGGGACGCAACACCGCGATCAGCATCAGCGCGCCGACGACCAGCCGCAGCGTCGTCGTGCCTTGCGCGCCGATCACCGGAAACAGGGTTTTTGCGAAAGTGGCGCCGATCTGGATCGACACCATCGCGCCCATCAGCGCCGCGACGGGCAAGGGCGCCGCTTCGCGACTGGCAACCGGCATCGATGTCACTTGGTACTATCCTCCTCGCCGCCGGGCACAAGCCCTCTGGCGGCATCGGGATAGGCCGAACCGGCCCGCCTGTCGTGAGACAGCGCGCGGCGCTTGATGGGGCAAGACAGTGCGGACGCTGTCGCCGCCGCCGGTTCAGCCGCCGAACGACACGCCTCTGCGGCGCATTCCCGCCTGCACGCCGCGCACGATCAGCCTGGACAGGACCTCCATGTCCCAAGGCATGTCCGGACGCCAGACATCGAGCAGCAGGGCTATGCGGACTTCATCGGCATTGTTCATCACCTCGTGCGGATAGGTATCGTCCCACAGCATGCCTTCGCCGTCGGTGATCCGTTTCTCCTGATGGTCGATCATCATGACGGTCGCCGGGCGGCCATCGACTTGCCGCGGGATGACCAGGCCGAGGTGGAACCGCATGATGCCGCGAAAGGGTCCGCGATGGCTGGGAATGTGCTTGCGCGGTGCGAGGAACGAGATAGCCGCCGATTTGACTTCCGCGCATTCGGCAAGCAAGCGGCTGAGAACCGGCATGCGCGCAAGGTTCTCCGGAACCGCCATGTCATAGGCCTTGAGCACGAACATGCGCCAGTCGAGGCCGTCATTGGCCGAGATATCAGCCTGCTCGGGCATGATGTCGTGAAAACGCGGGACCTTGCCCAGATGTACGCCCAACGCTTCGTCGCGGATTTCACGCCAGGCGTCGATGAATTTCGCCGCGTTGGGAAATTCGGTATCGGTATCGAGGATCGCCGGCGCCTCTATCCGCCTTTCATAGACACGCCGGATCACATCGGATGCAAGATCGTAGGTACGGGACATCGCATTGCCTCCACGCGATTATAAACGGATGGCCCCGGTTTTGTTTACACATCTTGTTCACTGCGCCGTCATCGTCGACGCCAGCCTTGGCCCGGCCTTGACGTCGATGATCTCGGGCTTCGCGCTGTCGACCGCGCCGTCCCAGCCGCCGCCGAGCGCCTTGTTGAGGGCGATGTAGTTGGTCGCCAGCAGCACGCGGCTTTGCAGCAGGGAATCTTCCGCCGTGTAGAGCGAGCGCTGCGCGTCGAGCACATCGAGCAGGCTGGTCTCACCGGCCTTGTAGAGCGTGCCTTCGAGATTTGCCGCTTCACCATAGGATTTCGCCGACGAGGCAAGCTTGCCGATCCGGATGCGCTCCTGCGCCATCAGCACCAGCGCGTTCTCGACATCCTCGAGCGCGGTCAGCACCGAGGCGCGATAGGCGATGAAATACTGGTCGCGCTGCGCGCGGGCGACGTCGGCCGCGGCCTGCAACTGGCCGGCGTTGAACAGCGGCACGCTGAGCGAAGGCCCGAACGACCAGCCGATCGACGAATTCTTGCCGAGATCACCGAGATTGAGGGCCGCCGTGCTGATGTTTCCCGTCAGGCTGACCGAGGGATAGCGCGCCGCCTCGGCCTGGCCCACCTTGGCGGTGTATTGCGCGTATTGCCGCTCGGCCATGCGCACGTCCGGGCGCGACAAAAGGATGTCGGCGGGAATGCCGGTCGGCATCGGCAGGCGCGGCGACGGGATCGGCTTGCCGCGCTTCAGCCGCTCGCTGAGCGCGGCCGGCGGCCGGCCGGTGAGCACCGACAGGCGATGCACCGCCTCGGCATAGCTTGCTTCCAGCGTCGGCACCTCGGCCTCGGTGCTGGCCGCCTGCCCCATCGCCTTGGCGACGTCGGCGGCCGTCGCCGACCCCGCCAGCGCCATGGTGCGGGTGAGTTCGGCGGTCTGCCTCTGCGACACCGCCGAACGCCGGGCGAGCGCGATGCGGGCCTGGTAGCCGCGCGCCTGGGTGTAATAGGACGCGACATCGCCGACCAGCGTCAGCAGCGTCGAGCGCAATTCCTCTTGCGCCGCGTCCACGCCGTAGCGCGCGGCCTCGACGCCCCTGCGGTTGGCGCCGAACAGGTCGAGCTCCCAGCTGGCGTCGAAGCCCGACTGGTACTCGCTGTAGATCGAATTGGTCCCCGCCGTGGTCGCGGACGACTTGTTGCGGGTGACCGAGCCGGAGCCGTCCACGGACGGCAGCAGCGTGCCCGCGCTCTGGCGATAGCTGGCGCGCGCCTCGCGGATCTTGGCCTTGGCGGTGGCGACATCGAGATTGCCGGCGACCGCTTCCGCGACCAGCGTGTTGAGCTGCGGATCGCGCAGGCGCTGCCACCATTGCGACAGCTGCGCCGGCTGGACGGATTTCGTCGGCTTCTCACCGCTCCAGTTCGCCGGCATCGGCAGGATCGGCGTGCGATAGTCCGGGCCGACGACACATCCGGCAAGCAGAACAGCCGTGATCATGGGCGCAATGAGCCGCCCCGCGGCCACCGGGCCACGTTCCAAACCTGTCATGGGAAGTTCCTTACTGCTGGTTGGCCGGCGCCGGCTTCTCGTCCGTGCCTTGCCCGAGATCCGGCCCGGTATCCTGTTTGGCCACCCTGCCCTTGAAGATGCGCCGCACCGTGACGAACAGCAGCGGCACCAGGAACACGCCGATCACCGTCGCCGCGATCATGCCGCCCATCACGCCGATGCCGACCGAGTTCTGCGCGCCCGAGCCCGCACCGCTGGCGATCGCGAGCGGCGTGACGCCGAGGATGAAGGCCAGCGACGTCATCAGGATCGGCCGCAATCGTTGTCGCGCCGCTTCCAGCGTCGCTTCGACCAACCCCATGCCGGCCGCCTGCCGCTCGATGGCGAACTCGACGATCAGGATGGCGTTCTTGGCGGCCAGGCCGATCGTGGTCAGCAGGCCGACCTTGAAATAGACGTCGTTGGTCTGGCCGAAAAGCGTTGCCGCCGCGAGAGCGCCAAAAATGCCGATCGGCACCGACAGCATGACCGCGAACGGGATCGACCAGCTCTCATAGAGCGCGGCCAGACACAGGAACACCACCAGTGCCGAAATCGCATAGAGCGACAGCGCCTGGTTGCCGGAAAGCCGTTCCTGATGCGACAGCCCGGTCCATTCGTGGGAATATCCGGGCGGCAGCTGCGCCACCAGCCTGTCGATCTCGTCCATCGCCGCACCGGAGCTCACGCCGGCTGCCGCCGCGCCCTGGATCTCGACCGCCGCCGAGCCATTGTAGCGTTCCAGCCGCGGCGAACCGAATGTCCAGTGACTGGAGGCGAAGGCCGAGAACGGCACCATGGCGCCGCTGGCATTGCGCACCTGCCATTTGTCCAGGTCTTCCGGCTGCATGCGGAAGTTCGCGTCCGACTGCATATAGACCGGCTTCACCCGCCCGCGGTCGATGAAGTCGTTGACGTAGTCGCTGCCCCAGGCGCTCGACAGCGTGTTGTTGATGTCGGCGAGGCTGACGCCGAGCGCGCTGGCCTTCTCCTGGTCGATATCGATCGAGAATTGCGGCTGGTCCTCCTGGCCATTGGGCCTGGTGTTGGCGAGCAGCTTGCTCTGCGCGGCAAGACCCAGTAGCTGGTTGCGCGTCTGGATCAGCGCGTCATGGCCGGCGCCGTTGACGTCCTGCAGGTAGAAATCGAAGCCGTTGGTGTTGCCGAAACCCTGGATGGCGGGCGGGGCAAGCGCGAAAACCTGCGCATCCCGGATCTTGGAGAAGGCGCCCATGGCCCGCCCGGCAACCGCTTGCGCCGACAAGGCCGGCGATTTGCGCAGGCTGAAATCCTTCATCGGCACGAAAGCGATGCCGACATTCTGCCCGGCGCCGCCGAAGCCGAAGCCGGAGGCCGTAAAGACGCCCTGAACAGCGTCCTTTTCCTGCTTGAGATAGTGGTCGGTCACCTCAGCCAGGACACGCTCGGTCCGGTCCTGCGTCGCACCGACCGGCAGCGACACGCTGGTGATCAGGATGCCCTGGTCCTCTTCCGGCAGGAACGAGCTCGGCAGCCGGGCAAACATCCAGCCCATGGCAACGACAATGGCGAGGAACACGGCCAGGAAGCGCCAGGACCGCTTGATGATGCCGTGCGAGCCGTCGCGATAGGCTGTCGTGCCGCGATCGAAGACGCGGTTGAACCAGCCGAACGGGCCGGTCTGCGTCGCATGGTCCTTGGGCCGCTTCAGGATCGTGGCGCAGAGCGCCGGCGTCAGCACCAGCGCGACCAGCACCGACAGCACCATGGCCGAGACGATGGTCACCGAGAACTGCCGGTAGATGATGCCGGTCGAGCCACCGAAGAAGGCCATCGGCACGAACACCGCCGACAGCACGGTGGCGATGCCGACCAGCGCGCCGGTGATCTCGTTCATCGATTTTCGCGTCGCCTCTTTCGGCGACAGATCTTCCTCCGCCATGACGCGTTCGACATTCTCGACCACGACGATGGCGTCGTCGACCAGCAGGCCGATGGCCAGCACCATGGCGAACATGGTCAGCGTGTTGACCGAATAGCCGAACAGCGACAGCACGCCGAACGTGCCGAGCAGCACCACCGGCACGGCGATGGTCGGGATGATCGTCGCCCGCAGATTCTGCAGGAAGATGAACATCACCAGGAACACCAGCACGATCGCCTCGGCCAGCGTCTTGACCACCTCCTCGATCGACAGCCGCACGAAGGGCGAGGTGTCGTAGGGGTAGACGACCTCGACGCCTTGCGGGAAGGTTGAGCTCAGCCGGTTGATCGTCGTGCGCACCGCTTCCGCCGTGCTGATGGCGTTGGCGCCGGTTGCGAGGTTGACGGCGACGCCGGCCGCCGGCTGGCCATTGTATCTGGCTTGCGTCGTATAGCTCTCGGCGCCGAGCTCGACGGTAGCGACATCGTTGAGGCGAACGAGCGAACCGTCGGTCTGGCTCTTCAGGATGATGTTGCGGAACTGTTCGGCGGTCTGCAGCCGGCTCTTGGCCGTCACCGTGGCGTTGAGCTGCTGGCCCTTGCGTTGCGGCATGCCGCCGAGCTGGCCGGCCGAGACCTGCGTGTTCTGCGCCTGGATCGCCGCGGCCACGTCGCTCGGCATCAGCGTGTATTTGGCGAGCTTGTCGGGATCGAGCCAGATGCGCATGGCATAGCTGGAGCCGAACAGCTGCGTCGAGCCGACGCCTTCGACGCGCTTCAGCGTGTCATTGATGGTCGAGTCGACATAGTCGGCAAGGTCGGTCGAGTTCATCTTGCCGTCGCTGGAGACGAAGCCGATGACCATCAGGAAGCCGGTCGAGGATTTGGAGACGGTGATGCCGTTGCTCTGCACCACCTGCGGCAGCTGCGACTGCACCAGCTGCAGCTTGTTCTGCGTCTGCACCTGGGCGGTGTCGGGATCGGCCGCGCTGGTGAAGGTCAGCGTTATCGTGGCCTGGCCGGTCGAGGTCGAGGTCGCCGTCATGTAGTCGAGATTGTCGATGCCGGTCATGCCTTGCTCGATGACCTTGGTCACCGAGTTCTCGACCGTTTGCGCGTCGGCGCCCGGATAGTTGGCGCTGATGTTGACCGTGGTCGGCGCGATCTGCGGATATTGCGAGATCGGCAGCGTGGTGAGCGCGAGCAGGCCGCCCAGCATGATCACGATGGCGATCACCCAGGCGAAGATCGGCCGGTTGATGAAGAATGCTGACATCGCCTCAGTTCCCGGTCGACTGGCTGCTATCGGCCATCTTGGACGTGGAAGGTGCGGCCGAAGAGGTCTGCGCCCGGTCCTTCACCTCGCCGGTCGTCTCGTCGATCGTCACCTCGACGCCCGTCGCGTCGCCGCCGGGGCGCACCAGCTGCAGGCCCTCGACGATGACACGGTCGCCGTCGCCGACGCCCGAATCCACCAGCCAGTTGTTGCCGACGCTGTTGCGCACGGCGAGCACGCGCGTTTCGACCTTGCCCTGCGCATTGATGACCATGGCGGTCGCCTCGCCCTTGGTGTTGCGCGTGACGCCGCGCTGCGGCACCAGGAAACTGTTCTGGGCGACGCCCTCTTCGACCAGCGCGCGCACATACATGCCCGGCAGAAGCAGGCGGTCGGGATTGGGGAACTCGGCCCGCAGCGCAAAGGTGCCGGTGGTCTGGTCGACATTGGCGCCGGCGAATTCCAGCTTGCCGGTCTGGTTGTAGATGGTGCCGTTCTCGAGCTTCAGCTTGACGCTGACATTGGGGCCGCTGAACTTCAGCCGGCCCTCGTTGATGGCCTGGCGCAGGTTGAGCAGATTGGTGCTCGACTGCGTGACGTCGACATTGATCGGATCGAGCGAACGGATGGTGGTGAGCAAGGTGTCCTGATTGGCGGTGACCAGGGCGCCCGGCGTCAGCGACGACTTGTCGATACGGCCGGCGATCGGCGCGGTGATCTTGGTGTAGTCGAGATTGATGCGCGCGGTTTCGACACTGGCCTTGGCGGACGCCACATCCGCATTGGCCTGGGCCAGCGTTGCGGCGGCATCGTCATAATCCTGTTTGGAAACAACGTTCTGCTTCAGCAAGCCGGCATAACGGTCGAACTTGGCCTGCGCCGTCGGCACCGCCGCCTCGGCCTTCTGCTGGGCCGCCTGCGCGCTGTCATAGGCGGCCTGGTAGCTCGCCGGATCGATGAGGTAGAGCGGTTGCCCGACCACCACCTCGCTGCCCTCCTTGAACAGCCGCGCCTGGATGATGCCGTTGACCTGCGGGCGCACATCGGCGGTGAGCGAGGCTGAAGTGCGTCCCGGCAGTTCGGCTGTTATCGCCACCGACTGGGGATGTAGCGTCACGACGCCGACCTCCGGCTTGCTTGCACCCGCCATGCCGGCGGGAGCTTTGCTCCCTTCCTGCGAACAGGCCGCCAGAAGTACCGTGGCGGCGAGTATCGCCGCCCAGGGCGTGAGCCGGCGTGGATGGGCCGGCACGACGGATTGGCTAGGCGTGAAAGGCATGGCCTGGATCTTTCCCTGGAGTTGCGGCGGCCTGGCACCGGAAGCGGGGCCAGGCAGGATCGATGAAATACGCTCGACGGCGATCGATATGGTGAAAACGGGCCGCGCCCATGCCAGGGCGGCGTCGAGCAGTGCCTCGAAGCGGCTCATGTCGCGCTCCTTCTCCGCGGCCAGATCGAACCCGACGATCGAGTTCCTGGCCGCGATGCCCATCGCGCCCATTTATGCCGATTGGCGGTTGCATGCCAAGCCTTGCCTGCATCCTATGCGGTCTTGCGGTCATGATGATCGTGGAGCTGCCGCGAAACCGGCAGCGACAGGCGCCAGGCGGCAAAGTGCAAGCGGATCGCGCCCTGCGGCGTGTCGACCGGCGGCATCTCCGGCGTGACGGCATGGCCGGCGCGCTGGCCGAGCGCGCCGATCGGCCTGACCGACGCAATCAGCCGCAGCATCATCAAGGCTTCCCACATTGCCGTGCTTCCGTTGTGCGTGATTTGAAGGGTGGGATGGCTGGATCTGTCAGCCATCCCACGGGACCGGCCGGCCCGAGAACGGGTTGGGCGCCGGGCCGGCCGGCGCAGCCGGCTGGAGTAATCAGCCGTTCCCGGGCTGGGGTGGCGGAAGCTGCCCGCCCTGGTCGGGCGGACCTCCAGGTGCGGCTGCATCATTCGGCGGGCCGCCCCAGGGGCCGGGGGGTGGTCCGTGGGGGCGTTCCGCCGAAGCGAGGATTTCGAGCTGTTCGGGCGTAAGCTTGGCGCGCAGCGCGGCGATCGCATCCTTGAGCTTGGCGGCCGAAGCCGCGCGCGCCGTGATGTCGTCGGCCAGCCTTTCCTGGAAGGCGAAGGCATCGGGCTTGCCGCCCGGAGCCGCATCAGGCCCCTTCGCCTCGGCTTCGCCGGGGCCGCCGGGGCCGCGATCAGGCCGGGGCGGCGAAAGCACCGCCTGCAGCGCACTGGTATAGTCGCGCCAGGCGTCGAGCTGCTCGCTGCGGATGCCGACGCGCGTCTCGAGCGCCGCCAGCCGGGCGGCCAGCATGAATTCCGGCGGCGGTCCCATGCGGCGGGGACCAAAGCCTTCAGGGCCATGCGGGCCCCAGCCTTGCGGACCCCAGCCTGGCGGACCGTGCCGCATCGGGCCATGCGGGCCAAAGCCCTGCGGTCCGGGCATCGATCCGTCCTGCATGGCCATGGCGGGAGGCGGCTCGCCGGGAGCGGGGCCGGCATCGGGCTGCGCCGCCAGCGCGGGATGAATCGCGGCGACGGAAAACAGGCCGAGCGCAAGAAGTCTGCTTCGCATGATTGTGTTCCTTTCTCTCATGCATCGGACGGCCATGAGGATAGGAAGCCTGTTTGTCCGCTTCGCGTCGGCATGTTGCCGAAGGTTTCCGCAAAGCGGCGATTTGTTTCCCAATGTTTCCCACCCCCGGCCAGAAACATTGCGTTGCAATTTTCCATGCCGCCGGCGCGCGCGCTCCCTATAATCAGCCTCGAGCCCTCAATAATCACGGGCAAGGGCAGGCATCATGCAGTCACAACCCCATATCCTCGTCGTGGACGACGACCGCGAGATCAGGACGCTTCTCGGCCGCTACCTCGACGGCCAGGGCTTTCGCGTCTCGGTGGCCGCCGACCGGCGCGAATGCGAGCAGAAGCTGGCCTCCGGCCAGTTCGACCTCGTCGTGCTCGACGTCATGCTGCCGGACGGCTCGGGCCTCGACATCTGCCGGGGCTTGCGGGACCGCAAGCCGCACGTCCCCGTCATCCTGCTGACGGCGCTGAAGGAGGATGTCGACCGCATCATCGGGCTGGAACTCGGCGCCGACGACTATCTCGGCAAGCCCTTCAACCCGCGCGAGCTCACCGCCCGCATCCGCGCCGTGCTGCGGCGCGCCGCACCGGAGGAAGCGCCCGCTCCCCGCGCCCGCGTCTACCGCTTCGCCAGCTACCGGCTGGAACCCGACACCCGCAAGGTGACGGACACGCAAGGCGCGAGCATCGATCTCACCGGCGCCGAGTTCGACCTTTTGCAGGTGTTCCTCGACCGCCCCGGCCGGCTGCTGTCGCGCGACCAGCTGCTTGATCTCACGCAAGGCCGCGAGCGCGACCCGCTCGAACGCTCGGTCGACGTGCTGATGAGCCGGCTGCGCCGCAAATTCTCCGACACCGGCGAAGGGCCGCTGTTCAAGACCGTGCGCAACGGCGGCTATCAGCTGACCGCCCGTGTCGAGACGGTGGAGGCGCAGGCGTGAACTCGCTGCGCCGCCGCCTCATCCTGCTTTTGGTCATTTCGATCGTCGGCGTCGTCGGCCTGGCGACCGCCGCCGTTATCAGCGTGCGCGGCGGCGGGCCGCCGCCGGAGCTGACCGTGCCCTGGATCGCCCAGCAGATGGAACTCGTGGCGCGGCTGCTGCCGGGGCCGATACCGGATGTGCTGCGGGTGCAATTCACAGACCATCCGGCCGCCGGCAAGGTCGCCCGCGCGGAAACGGAGATGCTCAACGACATCCTGCAACGCCGCGGCCTCGACCTCCTGGCGATCATCAGCGAAAAGCCCGGTGAACCCGGCCAGACCGCCTCGGTGCAACTGCCCGACAGGCGCTGGGCGATCATGGACGTGCCGCACCTCAAGCCGCCAGGGCGCGAATGGCTGGTGCTCGCCGGCTGGATCTCGCTGATCGTCGCCGGCGCCACCGCCGTCTCGGTCTATTTCACCTCGGTGCTGATCCGGCCGCTGGAAATGCTGGAAGCCGCCGTCTCCAAGATCGGCAGCGACGGTGTGCTGGCAGCGGTGCCGGAAGTGGGTTCGGCCGAGGTCAAGGCGACGGCCCATGCGCTGAACCAGCTGTCGTCGCGGCTGAGAGTGGCCATGGAAAGCCGCATGCGCCTCGTCGCAGCCGCCGGCCACGATCTGCGCACGCCGATGACGCGCATGCGGCTGCGCGCCGAATTCCTCGACGAGGAACGCGACAAATGGCTTCACGACCTCGACGAGCTCGACCGCATCGCCGACAGCGCCATCCGCCTGGTGCGCGAGGAGGTGAACCAGGACGCTGTCGAGCCGCTCGACCTGGAAAAGATGGTGCGCGACATATCGGCCGAAATGGTCACGCTCGGCCATCACGTCTCGATCGGGCATCTGGACAAGGTTTCGGTGCGCGCCGGCGCGCTCGGCCTGCGCCGCGCGCTGCGCAACCTGATCGTCAACGCCGCCACGCACGGAAAGGCCTGCGGCATCGACCTCGCGCTGGCCGACAGGCGTGCGGTGCTGACCATTTCCGACAATGGCCCGGGCATTCCGCCCGACCTCATCAACAAGGCCTTCGAGCCCTTCTTCCGCGTCGACCCCGGCCGCCAGCAATTCATTCCGGGCGCGGGGCTGGGCCTGGCCATCGCCAAGGAGATCATCGAACGCTATGGCGGGACGGTGACGCTGGAGAACCGCCTAGGCGGCGGGCTGGCGCAGACGGTGGTGTTCAAGGCTGTGTGAGGGGTGCGGCGCAGCCCCCCACCCGATCCGCCTTGCGGATCGACCCTCCCCCAAGGGCAGGGCAATCGCATATGAGTTTTTACGAAGAGGACCCCCACCCTAACCCTCCCCACAAGGGGGAGGGAGACTCGCGCCGGCGCTGCACTCGGTAATCTGTAGAAGTTCGACGCCAAAGCGTAGCGCGCGGCAGCGTTCCCTCCCCCTTGTGGGGAGGGTTAGGGTGGGGGTTCTCTTCGTAAAAACTCATATGCAATTGCCCTGCCTCGAGGGGGGAGATTTGCGCCTACATGGCCTTCATCGCGTCGCACGACACATCGGGGTTCATGTCGGCGAAGGTGCCGGTCGGGTTCTTCTTCCAGGCCCAGACATGCAGCTCGTAGAAGGCGCCCAGGCCATAGCGATTGGGCGCGCTGTTGAAATTGAACAGCTGCCCTTCCAGCGAGGCCGGGCCTTTCGAGGTTATGTACTCGACCGCCACCAGTTTAAGCGTGCCGTCCGCCATCGGCTCGTACATGACGGCCTCCGGCTTTGCGAGATCGACGGCATCGTCCTTCAGATAGGCCGCGTTGACATAGTGGATGCCCATGGCGCCGCCGGTGATGCCGCTGGCGCAAGGGATCGGCGCATAGCCTTCGGCGGTGGCCATCGCCACATTCTCGAAACGGCCATTGGCTGCCCGTACCTTCTCATCCAGCGTGCCCGTGTCATGGGCATTCGCCGCCGTGGCCGCGATCGAAAGGATCGACAGGTTGATGAGGTGCTTGGTCCACACATGAATGTTCATTTTCTCTCCTCGTTGTTGATGGTGCGCGGGAGCAGCCGCTCCCGCCGCCGGCACGTCGGATGGCTGCGCGTTTCAGTGGTCTGACCGGGTGAAATCCCAGTACTGCGGCAGCTCCTCGAGCTCCGGCAAGCCGATGTCGCGTCTCAGATAGTTGTCCTGCGGTGGCAACCGCCGCCGCCCCTTGCGCAATGGTGCGAGCAGCAGCGAGGCAAGCCGCCAGGGAAGCCGGCCCAGTGACGGCCGTCGTCCGACGGGTCTCGAAGCCGCCGGCACCTCGCCGGGCGCTTCGTCAGGCATGTCGCCACCGCCGCGAAGGGCAGTTTGACGCCCATCGGAGGGATCAACGGTAAAAGTAAGGGTCAAGGACCCGCACCTCCGTGATCTTGTCGACAGGCAGCGCGTTCTTCTGGGCCGTGCTGCGGATCGCTTCCGGCGAGGGCGCGTCATAGATGCAGAAACTCTGCTTCTTGTCGGGCGACACGAAGGATTGCACCCAGGTCACGCCCTTCTCCGCATTGCGCATGATGACGCCGCCCAGCGCGTCGGCGCCGGCATCGTTCATCGGCACGCTGAGGCCGTCAGGAAATGTGCGTTGTACCACATAGCGAGGCATATCAAGTTTCCCTTTTCTGTTGATTCACGCTCGATTTAAGCGCGGCTGGACATTGATCACGCTCGCCAAGGGCGTGCATCGGAGCCTTTCCCTATTTTTTTGTTGGAAGATTCCCTATAGTGGCGACGTTATGTGGTAGGTGGCACCGAAAATGTGGGGAGGGGCACATTGTCGGTCATCGTCCCGGACGCTCGTGGCGGACGTCCAGGGATACGCCCGGACACCATCCCTGTTGAGCGAATGACGATGCTTCTGGAACGGCAGGCACAGCTGGAGCAGCTGGATGGACTTCTCGCGGAGGCCACGCGTGGCTTCGGCCATGTGGCTGCACTGTCCGGCGAGGCGGGCGCCGGCAAGTCGGCCCTTGTCGAGGCTTTCGTCGGCGGCGTTGGCGACGGCGTGCGCGTTTTCCGCAGCGCCTGCGAGGACCTGTCGATACCGGACCCGCTCGGGCCGCTCTACGATCTCGCCCGGGAGGCGCGATGGTCGATGCCGCAGGCGATCGATGCCCGGCAGGGACAGAGGCTGCCCCTGTTTTCCGACGCGCTCGAAGTCTTCGAGGCAAGGACGCAGCCAACGCTCCTGATCATCGAGGACCTGCACTGGGCGGATGACGCGACGCTCGATTTCGTCCGCTTTCTGGGCCGCCGCATCGCCAACACCCACATCCTGCTCGTCCTGACGGCGCGCACCGACCGCAGCGAAGGACAGATGCGCGTGCGTCGCGCGCTCGGCGAAATTCCCACCGGCAATGTCGTGCGGATCGAGGTGCCGCTACTCAGCGAGGCGGCGGTGCTCTCGCTCGCCATTGCCGCCGGCCGCGACGGCGAGGCCATCTACCGGGCGACGGCCGGCAACGCCTTCTTCGTCACCGAGCTTTTATGCGCCGACAATGAGATGACGCCGCCTGCCAGCGTGCGCGACGCCGTCGTCGCGCGCGCCGAACGGTTGTCGGCTGGCGCCCGCTCGATGCTCGACGCGGTGTCGGTGTTTCCCAGACGCGCCGACGCCTGGGCCTTGCAGGGCCTGTGCGGCGTGGCCGCCGCCGGTCAGCTCGCCGAATGCGTGTCGCATGGGCTGCTTGACGATCTGGGCGACGGCTACGCCTTCCGGCACGAGATCGCACGCCACGCCATCGAGATGATGCTGACGACGAGTTCCCGGAGACTGTTCAACCAGCGTGCGCTGTCGGCGCTGCTCGAAAACAGGGATGTCGCCACCGCGCGCCTCGTCCATCATGCGGTGGAAGCGCATAATCTCGAGGCGGTGCGCGAGTTCGCGCCGATCGCGGCGCGGGAGGCCTCGCGTCTCGGCGCCCATCGCGACGCCGCCGGCTATTACGAGGTCGCCTTGCGCCAGGCCGACACCTTGCCCGAGGAAGAGCGCGCCGGCCTTTACGAGCAATATGCCTTCGAGTGCCATCTGATCGCGCGCATCGAAGAGGCCATCAAGGCGCAGGAACAGGCCCGCGTGCTGCAGCAGGCGCTCGGCAACACGCTGAAGGAAGGCGACAGCCTCAGATGGCTGTCGCGCTTTTCCTATCTTGTGGGCGACCGGCAGGCCGCCGACATGTTCGGCGCCCAGGCTGTCGCGTTGCTGGAGACCGTGCCGGCCAGCGCCGAGCTTGCCATGGCCTACTCGAACCTTTCGCAACTGGCGATGCTGGCCGAAAGGTTGGACGAGACCTTGTCGCTGGGTGCCCGGGCGATCGAGCTCGCCGAACGGCTGAACAGGCCCGAAGTCGTCTGCCATGCTCTCAACAATGTCGGCGCCGCCGAGCAGTGGCTGGACCTAGACTCAAGCCGGCTGCATCTTGCCCGCAGCCTCGAAATCGCGCTTGAGCAGAATTTCCAGGAACATGCGGCCCGCGCGTTCACCAATTGCGCTTGTGGCGAGATGAACCAGTTGGGCTACAGCCAGGCCCAATCCTTCCTTGACCGCGGCATCGACTATTGCGTCGAGAACGATCTCGCGACGTGGCGCGATTACATGCGTGGCGTGCGGGCCCAGCTGCTGCTGCGCCAGGGATGCTGGAATGAGGCGGCCGCCGAGGCTCTGGATGTGATTGCCAACGACCGGGCGACCGCACTGGTGCGCTATCCGGCTCTTGTGGCGCTGTCGCGGCTTAGGGTCCGTCGCGGCGACCCCTCGGCCGAGCCGCTTCTGGCCGAGATGAAGCAGTTTCTGGAAAGGGGAGCGGAGCTGCAGCGGCTGTTGCCCTACGCGGCGGTGATTGCCGAACGGGCCTGGCTCGGCGAGGCGGACAAGGCCGAGGCGCTGCGCCTGATCGGCCTTGCCGAAGGCCTGTCGCCGACGCGGGCGGTCTTCGCGGAACTGGCCGGCTGGCGGCAGCTGCTTTCACCCGATACCGATCCGGGCGACACGTCAGGCATGGCCGCGCCCTACCGCATGCTGCTGGCCGGTGACTGGCGCGGCGCGGCCTCGGCCTGGGCGGAACTCGACGCCCCCTACGAACGCGCGCTGGCGCTCGCCCAGGGCGACGAGGCCGCGCAGCGCACGGCGCTGGAGATTCTCGAGGCGCTCGGCGCCCAACCGGTCGCGAGCCATGTGCGCGACATCATGCGGCAGAACGGCGTCATTCACATTGCCAGGGGGCCGCGCCGCACCACCCGGGCCAACAGCGCCGGCCTGACCCAGCGCCAGATGGAAGTGCTGCAGCTGATCGAGCGCGGCCTGTCCAACAAGCGCATCGCCGAACATCTCGCCATTTCGCCCAAGACGGTCGACCACCATGTCTCGGCGGTGCTGGGCAAGCTGGACGCCGTGTCGCGCGGCGAGGCTACCGCGGCCGCGCGCGACTCAGGGCTGATCTGAACCTTCGCCATGCCTTGGCGGTTGGGAAGGCCGGCGGATCAGTCGTAGGTGAGATCCGTCGCCTTGCCGCCGAACACCCTATACGCATAGAAGGAATAGAAGATGATGATCGGCAGCACCACCACGGTGCCGACCAAAATGATGGCCAGGCTTTCGGTCGCCGACGCCGCCTGCCAGATGGTCAGCTTGTCGGGCACCACGAACGGGTAGAACGACCAGGCAAGGCCGGCAAAGCCCAGCACGAAGATGCTGGCCAGCGCCAGGAACGGCGTCAGCGAATGGCGGTCGTCGGGCTTCGGCAGATGGAAGGTCTGCCGCCACAGCCACAGGAACAGCAGCGCCGACAGGATCGGCAGCGGCGACAGGTACAGCATCTCCGGCCAGACGAACCATTTGTCGAAGATGCGCGGGCTGGCGAAGGGCGTCGCCAGCGACACCGCCGCCATGCCGAGCGCGGTCAGCACCAGCGCCGTGCGCAGCCAGCGCACCGCCTTCTTCTGCAATGCGCCTTCGGTCTTGTAGATCACCCAGGCCGCACCCATCGCCGCGTAGGCCGCGGCCAGGCAGAACGCCACCAGCGCGCCGAATGCCATGCCGCCCACGCCGACATCGAGGCCGAGCACATAGACGCCCAGCATGTAGCCTTGCGCCAGCGAGGCGATGACCGAGCCGAGGAAGAAGATGCGGTTCCAGCGATGCTTTTTACCGCTCGGCACCTTTGCGCGGAAATCGAAGGCGACGCCGCGCAGGATCAGCCCGACCAAAAGCACGAAGACCGGAATGTAGAGCGCGGTCAGGATGACGCCATGCGCCATCGGGAAGGCGACCAGCAGCAGGCCGACGGCCAGCACCAGCCAGGTCTCGTTGGCGTCCCAGAACGGACCGATGGCCGCGATCATCGTATCCTGCTCGGTGTCCTCGGCGGCCGCGAACAGAATGCCGATGCCGAGGTCGAAACCGTCGAGAATGACGTAGATCAGGATGGCAAGGCCCATCAGGCCGGCGAAGATGAGGGGGAGGGCGGTTGGCCAATCGAAGCTCATGTCACTCTCCTGCCGCCGGCTGTGAAAGCGCTGCTTTCATGACGCCCGGCAATGGCGAGGTATCGCCATCCTTGGCCGCCTTCAGCGCCAGGTGCACCAGCACGCCGAGATAGGCGATCAGCAGCAGCACGTAGAGAATGAGATAGACGGCGAGCGTCAGCGCGACATGGCTGCCCGCCACCGGGCCGACGGCGTCGGCGGTTCTGAGCACGCCCGTCACCAGCCAGGGCTGGCGGCCGATCTCGGTCGTATACCAGCCGGCCAGCGTCGCCAGCCAGCCCGACAGCGCCATCGGCACCATCAGCATGGCGAGCGGCCTCGGCAGGCTGTGCCGGCGCTTGAGGAAGAAGGCGGCCGACCAGGAAACGGCGAGCATCAGCAGGCCGGTGCCGACCATGACGCGAAAGCCCCAGAACACCGGAAAGACCGGCGGGTGGTTGCCGGGAAAGTCGTTCAACCCCGGCACCACGCCGCTGGTCGAGTGCCGCAGCACCAGGCTGGCGCCGTCGGGAATGGCGATCTCGAACCTGTTCTCCCTCGCCGCCTCGTCGGGCAGCGCGAACAGCACCAGCGGCACGTTGGGCCCGGTGTTCCAGTTGGCCTCCATGGCGGCGATCTTCTGCGGCTGGTGTTCCAGCGTGTTCAGCCCGTGCTGGTCCCCGGCGAAGATCTGGATCGGGATCAGGACCGCCGCGGTGAAGACGCCGGTGCGCAGCGCCTTCCACATCGATTCCGAGCGGTCGCCTTGGAGATAACGCAGAGCCGACAGGCCCGATATCAGGAATGATACGGTCAGGCCCGATGCAAGCAGCATGTGGACCAGGCGGTAAGGCATGGATGGGTTGAAGACGACAGCCCACCAGTCGACGGCGTGCGCCACACCGTCGCGGATCTCGAAACCGGCCGGCGTCTGCATCCAGGAATTGAGCGCGATGATCCAGAAGGCCGACAGGGTGGTGCCGCCGGCGACCAGCACCGTAGCCAGCGTGTGGACGCGGTTGGAGACGCGGCGGAAGCCGAACAGCATGATGCCGAGGAAGGCCGCTTCGAGGAAGAAGGCGGTGAGGATTTCGTAGGCCAGCAGCGGCCCGGCGATGTTGCCGACCTTTTCCATGTAGCCCGGCCAGTTGGTGCCGAACTGGAAGCTCATGGTGACGCCCGAGACCACGCCCATGGCGAAGGACAGCGCGAACACCTTCACCCAGGTGAAATAGGCGCGCATCCAGGCGGAATCATTGGTGGCGTTGTAGCGCAGCTTGAAGAACAGCAGCACCCAGCCAAGTGCAATGGTGATTGTCGGAAACAGAATATGAAACGAAATATTCGCGCCGAACTGGATGCGCGACAGTATGAGCGGGTCCATGGTGGGCTCCGGCTGCTGCAAGTATTGATGAAGGATAGGCCCGAAGCAGGGTCAGGTCAAAGCGGCGTCCTGCCGCGAGGCTGAACGCCACAGGACAATTTTACCGGTTCATGCGCCGGTTAAGAACTGGTCTCAGGCACATTGCCAAGCGCATCCGCGAACTTGCGCATCAGGCGCACCAACTCGTCGACGTCGCGCGCCTCCCATGTCTCGAAAATGGCGTGGCCGATCTTCTCGCGCGCCGCATCGACGAGGTCGGTCATCGCCTTACCCTTCGGACTGATCACGGCTTCGCGCACGCGCCGGTCGGCGGCGCTGGCCTGGCGTAGCACCAGGCCCAGACTCTCCAGCTTGGCGACCTGGCGGCTGACGGTCGTGTAGTCGCGCCCGACACGGTCGGCCATCTCGACGACGCCGATCGGCCCGAAACGCTCGATGCCGACGAGCAGCGGGAACAGTGCCCGGTCGAGCGGAATGCCCGCCGCCCTGATCAACAACTCGTCGCGTTGCGGCCGGTTCATCAGGCCGACAATATCGAGCACAGCGCCGTGAATCTGGCGCAGCTGGTCCGAGATATGTGTATTTTGCACGTTTTTTGTTGACGGCATGCTCAAGCTCCTTATATGTGCATTATACACATAAAATCGATCCCAGAAAGGCAGACCATCATGAAAGCCGCTATTGTCCCAGGCGCTGGGCAAGCGCCTGTCTATGGCGACTTCCCCGAGCCGGTCCCGGCGGCGGGCGAAAGCCGCGTCACGGTCATCGCCGCAGCCATCAGCCATGTCGTGAAGAGCCGCGCCTCTGGCTCGCATTACAGCTCTTCGGGCCGGTTCCCCTTCGTCGTCGGCATTGACGGCGTCGGCCGGCTCGAGGACGGAAGCAAGGTCTATTTCGCGCTGCCCAAGGCGCCCAATGGCAGCATGGCGGAGCGGACCGTCGTGCCCGAAGCGCATTGCGTGGCGCTGCCCGACGGATTGGACGACGTCACCGCCGCGGCCATCGCCAATCCCGGCATGTCGTCATGGGCGGCCTTTACCGAGCGGGCGAAGCTCAAGCCGGGCGAAACCGTGCTGGTCAACGGCGCCACCGGCACGGCCGGCCGTCTCGCCGTTCAGATCGCCCGGCATCTCGGGGCGAAGAAAGTCATCGCCACTGCCCGCAACGCAGCCGCGCTCGATGCGGTCGCGGCGCTCGGGGCGGATGTGACCATCCCGCTCGTCGAGGACGGGGCGGCTCTTGAAGAAAGCTTCATCAGGCAGTTCAGAGAGGGCGTGGATGTCGTCATCGACTATCTCTGGGGCAATAGCGCCGAGCGTCTGCTGGTCGCCGCCGCCAAGGCCGGAGCCGACGCCGTGCCGATCCGCTTCGTCCAGGTCGGCGCCGTCAGCGGGTCCGATATCACCTTGCCGAGTGCCGTGCTCCGTTCATCCGCGATTGCCCTGATGGGTAGCGGCATCGGCAGCGTACCGCTCGACCGCTTCATCGCCTGCACCGGCGATCTGCTGCGCGCCGTGGTCCCGGCCGGCCTTCAGATCGCCACCACGCCCGTGCCCCTGGCGGATGTCGAGCAGGCATGGGCCAGGGACGACAGCACAAGGCGTACAGTGTTCACCCTGGGCTGAGGCAATTCCAGGAAACGCATGAAGCGGTTTCCAGCGGGGATTGCGTCGAGGCAAGAGCTCTGGCCGCCCGCAACCGCTGTCCAGAACTGTCAGCAGCGCCTTGACTTACGGTTGCACACCACGACATTCGGCCTATATCAGGGGACCTCTTTCAGGCAGCCGTTTTCAGCCCATGCCCTCCATTCTGTCCATTTCCGGGGTCTCCAAGACCTACGCCACCGGCTTCACCGCGCTCAAGGAAGTCAATCTCGACATCAACCGCGGCGAGATCTTCGCGCTGCTTGGCCCCAATGGCGCCGGCAAGACGACGCTGATCTCGATCGTCTGCGGCATCGTCAACCGCTCGACCGGCACCGTCACCGTCGACGGTCACGACATCGGCAAGGACTACCGCGCGGCGCGCAGCCTGATAGGCCTGGTGCCGCAGGAGTTGACCATCGACGCCTTCGAGAGTGTCTGGGCGACGGTCAATTATAGCCGCGGCCTGTTCGGCAAGCCGGCCAACCCGGCCTTCGTCGAAAAAGTGCTGCGCGATCTCTCGCTGTGGGACAAGAAAGACGCCAAGGCGATCACGCTGTCGGGTGGCATGAAGCGCAGGCTGATGATCGCCAAGGCGCTGTCGCACGAGCCGCGCATCCTGTTCCTCGACGAGCCGACGGCGGGCGTCGATGTCGAACTGCGTCAGGACATGTGGGAGATGGTGCGCCGGCTGCGCGAGGATGGCGTCACCATCATCCTCACCACCCATTATATCGAGGAAGCCGAGGCCATGGCCGACCGTGTCGGCGTCATCAACCGCGGCGAGATCATCCTGGTCGAGAACAAGGCCGAACTGATGCGCAAGCTCGGCCGCAAGCGGCTGGTGCTGGAGCTGCGCAATGCGCTGACGGCCATACCGGAAGCCTTCTCGCGCTATGCGCTGGAGCTGTCGCCTGATGGCGGGCAACTGACCTACACCTATGACAACCAGGCCGAACGGCCGGGCGTCGCCTCGCTGATCCGCGATCTCGAGGCCGGCGGCATCCAGTTCCGTGACATCGACACGCAAAACAGCTCGCTCGAGGAGATATTCGTCAATCTGGTGAGGAGAGAGCCATGAACCTGCGCGCAGCCCCTAATTTTCGCGCAGTATGGGCGATCTACCGGGTCGAGATGGCGCGTGCGTTCCGCACCGTGCTGCAAAGCATCATCTCGCCGGTCATCTCGACATCGCTCTATTTCGTCGTCTTCGGCTCGGCCATCGGCTCGCGCATCACCGAGATCGACGGCATCGCCTACGGCGCCTTCATCGTGCCGGGGCTGATCATGCTGTCGTTGCTGACGCAGTCGATCTCCAACGCCTCCTTCGCCATCTACTTCCCGAAATTCGTCGGCTCCATCTACGAGCTGCTGTCGGCGCCGGTCTCCTATCTGGAGATCGTCATCGCCTATGTCGGCGGGGCGGCCACCAAGTCGATCATCCTCGGCCTGATCATCCTGGCCACTGCCTCGCTGTTCGTGCCGCTCAGGATCGAGCATCCATTCTGGATGATCGCCTTCCTGGTGCTGACGGCGGTGACCTTCAGCCTGTTCGGCTTCATCATCGGCATCTGGGCGAAGAGCTTCGAGCAGCTGCAGCTGGTGCCGCTGCTCATCATCACACCGCTGACCTTCCTTGGCGGCAGCTTCTATTCGATCCATATGCTGCCCGGCATCTGGAAGACGATCACGCTGTTCAACCCGGTCGTCTACCTGATCAGCGGCTTCCGCTGGAGCTTCTTCGGCAAGGCCGACGTCTCGGTCGGCATCAGCCTCGGCATGACGCTGGTCTTCCTGGCCGCCTGCATCGCGGTCGTCGCCTGGATCTTCAAGACTGGGTATCGGCTGCGCAACTGACGCGGCCCCCCACCTTCGTCATCCACGGGCGGAGCAGGAGCGAAGCTCCGTTGCGGAGACCCGAGGATCCATTCCGTGACCTGGGTCGAAGGGTGCAGCGGAGCAGAATTCGGACCGTGGCTGCGCGTTGAAGTCCCGGCATTGATCCTCGGGTCTGCGCCGCGTCGCTTCGCTCCTTGCTCCGCCCTAGGATGACGAAAGGAAGGGCATGGCCGACCGCGCGCTGCGTCCCTAGATCGCCTTGACCAGCCGCAGCAACCCCAGCATCTCGATATACGTTCCCTCGCGGAAGGCGATGTAGACCGGCTCTTCCACGCCGTGGAAACGGCGCTTGAATGCCGCCTGGCCCTGCAGGTTGAACCGGCGGCGGTTGATCCAGGGCGAGGCGTAGGCGCGCTGGAAGGCGTTGCGCCAGAAGTCGCTTTCGGCAAATCCGCTTGGGGTCACGTCGACGAGCGGCGACAGGCCAAGCGTGACCACCGATATGCCTTCCTCGCGAAACCGGTCGACCGCGAATTTGGTCAGGCCGATCTCGGCATGCGGCGAGGCATCGATATGCTTGCGCTTGAAGGCGGTGGTATAGCCGATGACCTTGCCGTCGCGAAACAGCGGATCGAAATCGAGCAGCGCGACCAGCTCGCCGTCAGGACCATGCAGCACGAAACGGCGCATGTCGGTGCCGAGTTGATCGTAGAAGGGGCGGTTCAGAAAGCCCATTTCCCAGCGCTTGACGATGCGGTCGCCACGCCAATTGTCGGAAAGTCGTGTGATCTCGTCGAGGAAGACGGTTCTTTTGTCCTCGTCGAACGAAAACCCCTTTTTCAGCAGCCAGCGCTCGGAATAGCGCACGGTCTCGTTGCGCTTGCCGGAAAAATCATGCTCGGGCAGGACAAGGCTTGTGTCGATGCCCAGCCGGTTGATCTTGTAGCCGAGCCCGGCCAGCACGCGTGCCGTATCCGCGCCGATCTGCACGAACCACGGGGCGCCGGCGGTCTCGACAAAGCGCCTGATGTAGTCGGCCCGCCGCGCCGGCGCCGCCACCGGGTCGCCGAGTGCGAAATGATGCTTCATCTTGGTGCCGAAGGCGATGTAGCCGTCGGCATCGCCAAAATAGGAAAGCTTGCCCTGCACGGCAGTGGAATAGGCGAGCGAGAAGTCGCCATGGCGGCGGACCAGGGCCAGACGTTCGACATGCGTCAACGCCTGGCGCTCGACCTTGGGCGAGGCGCCCTCGAGGATTTTGTCGAAATAGATCCGCAAGGAGGGCATGGTCGAGATTCCGCGTGCCGTCTGTGGCGTGGCGTGCCTGTCGACACGCAAGACGCGCCACGGCGTCTTGATTTTCGCGGGAAGCCGAAATCTTTGCGGTTTCGAATTCCTGCGCCGGTAACGAGATCCGCCAGCCCCCGGAGCTCGAATCAATCACATTGCCGCGACCTGATTATCGCCGATGCCGCCGATATGCCATATAGGGCTGGATGTATTCGGACAGAAGCGGGCATTCCGCTCCATCTTGTTGTTTTGGCCGCATTTCCGCGATCCAGTCGTTTCCGCTTGGCAACGAAATGTTCTGGAGCGCGGCCGCGGCCCGGCGCAGGGCTCGGCGATGACACCCATATATGGGGTTGCGCGTGATCAAACGGTTACAGCCTGCTGCGAGCCTTGCGGGAATGCGCGGCGGCTGAATGGGACTAGAGGGTGAATGGCTGATACGACAACCAGACCGATGGTGGAGCAATTGGTGGCGGTCGAGCCTGCAATCGTCATTGGCGCCGGCGCCGCCGGACTGACCGTCGCGCATGCCCTGATCAAGGCCGGCGTGCCGACGGCGATCCTGGAAAAGGAGAGCCGGCTGGCCGAGCCCTGGCACCGGCGGCACCAGCAATTGCATCTCAACACCCATCGCGATCTCTCGGCGCTGCCCGGCCTTGCCTATCCCGGGGATACTCCCGCCTTTCCGCACAGGGACGTCGTTATCCGCCATATGAACGATTTCCGGGAGGCGAACCGCCTGCCGGTGGAGTTCGGCGTTGCCGTCGAGGCCATCGTGTTCAGGGGCGACCACTGGGCCGTGCGGACCAGTGCCGGCTTGCGCCTGGCGCGTCATGTCGTGGTCGCCACCGGCCGCGACAGGGAGCCCTTCACGCCGCAGTGGAAGGGCATGCAGGCCTTCGCGGGCCGGATCATCCATTCCGCGGATTTTGGCGACGCCACGGCCTATGCCGGCAAGAAGGTGCTGGTCGTCGGCGCCGGCAATTCGGGCTTCGACGCCCTCAATCATCTGGCCGGCGTGGATACGGCGGCGCTTTGGCTGTCGGCCCGCAACGGGCCCGCGCTGCTGCCCAAGCGCATCGGCAAGATCGCCGTGCACCGGCTTTCGCCGCTCATGGCGCGTTTGCCGCTGCGCGTCGCCGATGCGGCGATCGCCGCGACGCAGCGCCTGGTTTTCGGCGATCTGACCAAATTCGGCATGCCGCCCGCGCCGTCGGGCGGCGCCAGCCGCCTGACCTCGGACTACACGGCGATCGCCGCGGATGATGGTGCCGTCGACGCCATCAAATCGGGCAAGATCGTCGTCGTGCCGGCGATACGGGAGTTCACCCGCGACGGCGTGTTCCTGGCCAATGGCAGCCTGGTCGATCCCGATATCGTCATCGCCGCGACCGGCTATCGCACCGGGCTGGAGCGTATGGTCGGCAATCTCGGCGTGCTCGACGGCAAGGGCGTCCCGCTGTTCAACGGCGGGCAAGCCGATGCGAAACTGCCAGGCCTGTGGTTCACCGGCATGCGGCCGAGCATCCGCGGCTGCTTTGCCAATGCCAGCATATTGGGCAAGGCGATCGCCAGGCGCATCGCCGGCTCCTCCCGGCCCTCGGGCGCGTCACGCTGATTTGATCGCGGAGGCGGGCGACAAGCATATCGCTCCGGCATTTTATATGCCATGTTATATAACATGTTACAAACTATCGCGGGAAATGATGATGGAAGACGTTATCCGATCGCTTGGCTATCTCTGCCTCGGCAGCCGGCTGAAGCGCATCGGCGAACAGTTGCAGGCCGATGCGCAACAGCTGCTCGACGGCCTGGAGGTTCCGCTTCAGTCGAGCCAGTACCCCCTGCTGGCCGCTCTTGACAGGCTCGGGCCCCTGGCCATCGGCGAGCTGGCGCAATCGCTCGGGCTGACACAGCCGGGCGTGACACGGAGCGTGTCGCTGCTAGCCGAGCTGGGGCTGGTCGAAGCCATTCAGTCACGGGGTGACCAGCGACGGCGGGTGGTCTCGCTGACGGGCAAGGGTCAGCGGCTCGTCGATGTGGCGAAACGGGATGTGTGGCCACGCATCGAAAACGCTGTCGCGGATCTGTGCCGGGACCTTTCAGGACCGCTTCTCGATCAACTCGCCGCCATCGAGGATGGGCTGGCCACGGCCCCGCTCGACCGTCGTGTCAAAACGGGCGCCGTGCAATGAAACATGTTCTCGACCGGCCCGTCTGGAGCGCGCTTGAGACGCGGCATCGCGCCTTCGCGCAAGGCGGCGATCTCGCCAGGCGCTATTCACCGTCAATCGCCCTGTTTGCCGCCACCGCCGCGGACGATCCCGCAAGCCTGCGGGCGCTCGGCGAGCTTGTTGGCCCGGATGAGAGCATCATCATGGCGCAAGCCGACACCATTACCCTTCCGCCAGGTCTCGCGGCCATCTCGACCGCCGACGCCGTCCAGATGATTGCCGAGGCGCCGTCGCCGGCCGTGCCGGATGAACGCATCCAGCCCCTGACGCCAGAGGACGCCGCCGAAATGCTGGCCCTGGCGTCGCTCACCAAGCCTGGCCCGTTCACATTAGGCGCCTTGAGCCTTGGCGCCTTCTGGGGCGTGAAGGTCGAGGGCAGGCTGGTGGCGATGGCCGGCGAGCGCATGAAGCAGCCCGGCTATACCGAACTCAGCGGTGTGTGCGCACACCCCGAGTTTCGCGGCACCGGCCTTGGCCGGCTGCTGTCCGTGTTCGTGGCCAACCAGATTTTCGCACGCGGCGAAATCCCCTACCTTCACGCCTTTGCCACAAACGCCGGCGCGATAAGGCTGTACGAGTCCATCGGCTTCAGCTTGAGGACCCCGATCAATGTCGCCGTCGTTCAGCGCGCTGCATAGGGCTGGACGCGACCGCGGACATCACGCCGATTTCGGTTCGAGCCGGCGGAAACCGACGGCTTCCATCAACATCTCCTCGTCGACCATGCCGGCATTGTGGAGCGCAAGCAGCGTCAGGGCGATTTCGCGCGCTTCCGGCGAGTCGGGCTGCACGTCGCGCCGCAGGCAGGCTTCGTCAAAGACGCGCTGCAGCCTGGCGATTTCGCCAGGCTTGAGCAGGCCACGATCATAGACTGACTTCGACATGGCGGCGGTCTCCTGGGAGAGGAGTTAGGGCGCCATTCCTAAATTGCCAATCTTTCCCGAGGCTTGAGCCTTGGCGATTGGCACAAACAGCCATCGCTTCGTCATCCCGGGGTCTCCGCGACGGAGCTTCGCTCCTGCTCCGCCCTGGGATGACGACACTCGCGGACGTCCATGACCCACGCCAACCGGCAGATCCCTGCTCCACCAGAGCCCCGAGATCAGACCGCGATCTTGCCGCCACCCTGCCTGGTGATGGCGACGACCGCTGGCCGCACCGGCATGTCGGGCTTGAAGTCGGGCCAGCGCGTCGACGGATCCTCGTAGTAGGACGGGCGGCCAAAGCCTTCCCAATCCTCGCCGCCATCGCCCGGATGCTGGACGGCGACAAAGGCGGTCTGGTCGTCGGGCGCAAACAGCGGGCCGCACATTTCGGCGCCGATCGGCACGCGGAAGAACAGTTTCGAGGTCGCCCGCGCGGCACCTTCCGTGTCGACCGCCCACAGGCCGTCAGTGCGCCCGGTGGCTTTCGGGCCCTGGCCGTCGGTGGCGACCCACAGGCGCCCGGCCGAATCGACCGCGCAATTGTCGGGCATGCCGAACCAGCCATTGGCCGTCGTCGCCGTCGAGAAGGTGGCGCCCACATCCGCGACGGAGGGATCGCCGCATTTCAGCAGCACTTCCCATTTGCCCTTGGCGGCCGTGAAATCGCCGTCGGTCTCGGTGATCTCGATGATGTGGCCGAAGGCGTTTTCGGCGCGCGGGTTGGCGGCATCGACCTGGTCGGCCTTGCGCTTGGAATTGTTGGTCAGCATCACATAGACCTTGCCGTTGACGCCATTGGGCTGGATGTCCTCGGGCCGGTCCATCTTGGTGGCGCCGAGCAGATCGGCGGCACGCCGTGTCTCGATCAGCACGTCGGCCTGGCTGGCGAAGCCGTTCTCGGCCGTCAGCGGGCCCTGCCCAAAGACGATCGGCAGCCAGTCGACCGTGCCGTCCTCGGCGAATTTGGCGACATGCAGCGTGCCGTCGTCGAGCAGGTCCTTGTTGGCGGCATGGTCGTTGGCGTTGAAGGCGCCCTTGGTGACGAACTTGTAGACATAGTCGAAGCGCTCGTCGTCACCGAGATAGAAGACGACGCGGCCGTCCTTGGCAACGATCGATTCGGCGCCCTCATGCTTGAAGCGGCCCATGGCGGTGCGCTTCCGCGGGGTCGAGGTCGGGTCGTTGACGTCGACCTCGACGATCCAGCCGAAGCGATTGGGTTCGTTGGGCTCCTTGGCTAGGTTGAAGCGGTCGTAATGCGCGCCCCATTCATAGGCGCCTTCGGGAATGCCGAGCCGCTTGTAGTTGGCGGCTTCCTTGTGACCCTCGGGCAGTTCGCCGGAGAAATAGCCATGGATGTTTTCCTCGGCCATCACATAGGTGCCCCACGGCGTGACGCCGCCGGCGCAATTGTTGATGGTGCCGAACACCTTGGTACCGGACGCGTCGGCATTGGTCTTGACGCGGTCATGGCCGGCGACCGGGCCGGACAGCGCCATCTCTGTGGTGGAGGTGATGCGGCGGTTGAGCTTGCCGTCGCGCACCACTTGCCATTTGCCGCCGTCCTTGCGGATCTCGACGATGGTGCCGCCATGCGCCGCCATTTCGACATCGACCTGCTCCTTCGAGAGCGGAGCGACCTCGGCCTTCTTCTTCCCGTCCTTCTCGACGATCGAAACGATGCCCGGGAACATCAGATGCGGGTTGGTGTATTCGTGGTTGACCACCAGCATGCCGTGCTCGGCCGAGCCGTCGATCGGGATATAGCCGACATAGTCGTTATTGTAGCCGAACTGTCTGGCCTGCGCCTCGGCCGACTGCTTCGTCGGGTCGAATTCCGGCGAATCGGCAAACAGCGGATCGCCCCAGCGCAACAGCACGTCGGCGTCATAGCCCGGCGCGACATGATGCTTGTCGTCGATGCCGGCCTCGAGCTCGTCGAACTTGAAGGCCGAGCCTTCCGCGGCGCGGGCATCGTCCGCGGCGATCATGGCCAGCGGGCCGACCGTGGCGGCGATCGCCGAGACGGCGAGCGATCCCTTGAGGAACCCCCGGCGCGAGAACCGCGCGGCGATGATCTCGCCCATGGTGCGGTTGTCGGTCGGGTTGATGGCCGGTCCTTCGTTTTCCTCGAGCAGGCTGGTGCGGAATCTGGCGTCGGGGGAGCGATGTTCGGTCATGAGGGCCTCTGGCTTTGGAGTGGCTGGAGCTTTTGTCGCTTTCGACCCCTACAGCCGGCTGATCACATTTTCGTGACATCATACCTGTTCCACCGCTCCGAGCGAGGCAGTTGTCATCCATGACCTCGGACTTTGGTCCAACCTTGCGCTTCCAAAGGTCCTGGGGGACAAACGCAACGGTCGGAGGTCGCTTCCGGTCAATACATCTTTCGGCGATGTTGCTGGTTGCAACGTTGGGGTGGGCGCGCCGGCTCAATCGACGGAGATCAGGATGAACGGATCGATCACGGCCCGTTGTTGCCGGCTGGCGCTCGTCACTGCGGCGGCTTTGCCGTTGACCATTGCTCCCTATCGAATCGCCCTGAACGGCTCCGCCCCCGGAATCGATGCCGCCACCGCACAGGCCGCCAAGGGCGGCAATGGCGGTGGCAACAACGGCAACGGCAACGGTAACGGTGGCAGCAACGGCGGTGGCAACAGCGGCAACGGAAATGGAAGCGGCGGCAGCAGCGGCGGCGGCAATAGCGGCAACGGAAATGGAAGCAGCGGCAACAGCGGCGGTGGCAATAGCGGCAACGGGAATGGAAACGGCGGCACTAGCGGCAACAGCGGCGGCAATAGCGGCAACGGAAATGGAAACGGCGGCAATTCCGGAACAGATGGCGGTGATGACGGTGGCGGCAACTCGGGATCGGGCGCCAGCCAGAGCAGCACGGGCACCAGCCATGTCAACGCCACGACCGGCGACAAGGTCAGCGTGGACGGCAGCAAGATCTCGGTCGAGCACCCCAACGGCATGACGGAAAAGGTCGAGAACGGTCGTTTCAGGATGCGAGACGCGCTCGGCCGCACGATCATCGACCGTCGGGCCACGCCCGCCGATGTCAGGCGTCTCAAGGCCTTGTGAGGCCGGTCAACAGGCAACGACCAGCTTCACACGTCACCTCCGCCGCCCCCGGCGGAGGTGACCTCGTTCTGTCTGGCTTTAGAGCAATTCCAGGAAAAGTGTGTAACGGTTTTCCCGGGACAAGCGCGCAGCGCTTGCCCTTGGGAATTGCGTAAAAACAAATAGTTAGAGCGGTTCCGCGATGGCCTACGCGCGGTTCCTGTCTCGGTCGCGCAACTCGCGCATCATGAGGGCCGCCTCGGTGCGGTTTCGCACGTTGAGTTTCGACAGCACCCCGGTCATGTGGTGCTTGACCGTCTTCTCCTGCAACTCCAGGCGCAAGGCAACCTCCTTGTTGCTGAGCCCCTCCGCCACCAACCGCAGGATTTCCGTCTGTCGCCCGGTCAGTTGCCGCAGCCGGTCCGCCTCGCCATTGGCAGGCTGCGGGGACTGGAGATCGGACAGCAGCCGCGCCGACAGCGTCGGCGAAAGATAGCTCTCGCCGGCCGTGACGCTGCGCAGGATGTCGGCGAGTGCTCGCGATCCGACACCCTTGAGGATATAGCCGTGCACCCCCGCATTCAGGGCCTTGGTGACGTCGGCATTGGCCTCCGAAACGGTCAGCATGACGATCTTCTGGGCGGGGTGGTCGGCAAGGATGCTTGTAACCGCGGCCAGGCCGCCGCCCGGCATGGAGATGTCGAGCAGCAATATGTCGGGCTGGACCGTCGAGGCGATGCGTTCGGCATCCTGCGCCGTCGCACCTTCGCCGACGATCTCGAAGCCTCCGATCTCCGACAGGCTGCGCGTCACGCCTTCGCGAAACAGCGGATGATCATCGACAATAGCGATTCGAATGGCGCCAATCATGCTTGCTCCTCAACCGATAGACTGATTACCAATCGCGTGCCTTGTGCTCCGGTCAAGGTCTGGAACTGGCCGCCAATGCTTTCGACCCTCTCCCGCAGGCCGGCCAGCCCCAGCCCCTCGACCCGCGCCGGGTCGAAGCCCGGCCCGCTATCCGACACTTCAACAAAAAGCCGGCCATTCTTCATCCCGGCACGCACTGTCTGATCCTTGGCCCGTCCGTGGCGATACGCATTGTTCAGCCCTTCCTGCACGAAACGATAGATGCTGATCTTCTCCGAGGCGCCGGGTTCGGGCAAATGCTTGGGCACGGTAAGCCTCACCGAGGTTCCCGTCCGGCGCTCATGTTCGTCGACGGCCAGCCGTAATATCTCCTTGGCGGCGGCCGTCTCTATCTGCGGCAGCACAAGGCCGGTGCAGATACCGCGTATTTCGCGCATGGCATCCTCCAGCGTCTTGCGGATCATCGCGACCTCGGTCGAACGGCTCTCGGTCGAATGGCCGTCGTCCGAAAATACCGGGCTGTCCATGCGCAAAGCCGCCAGCGCCACGAGTTGCGCCGGTCCGTCATGAAGGTCGGCGCCGATCCGGCGCAGATATCTTTCGTTGAGTGCGGTGGCGCGGCGGGACGCCCGCTGCACACGCTGCCGCAAGGCGCTGTTTTGCGTCACCAGGTCCTGCAGTTCCGACACCTGGTGGCGCAGCGCGCCGCGCTGATCGTCGATGGTGCGGCTGGCCCGCAGGACGATGCCCGACAGCAGCAGAAAAGCCGTCAAGGTGGTGCCGGCAACGACCAGCCAGCTCGACAGCAGCGCGGAAGCCAGCGTGGCCTTGAAATCGCTGGCGACCTCGAAGAATTCGGTGACGGCCACCACATTGCCGGACCAGGGTTCGCGCACGGGATTGTAGATCTCCAGCAAGGGCACGCCGACAGCCTGTTCCTTCCTTTCGTCTTCGTCGAACGTATCGAATTGGGCGGTGACGTTGCCCTGGAAAGCGGACAGCAGATTGTCGGTCAGATTGAAGCGGCGGCCGATCAAGGCCGCGTCCTTCGCATAGAGCACCGTGCCGTCGCGCCGCCAGAGCCTGAACGAAACCAGGCGTTTGCCGAGCGCACCCTGGCCAAGCGTCTCGTCGAGCGCCTGCTTGACGGCCTCGCTGAGCTCTTCGCTCTTGCGCAGGTCCGGCAGCAGCGGCGCGATCACGCTGTCGACATAGAGCGCTGTCGTGGCGGCCGAATTGCGCATGACGCCGTCCCGGATCTGCGTCGTTACCCAGGTGCCGACCACGAGCATGACGGCCAGGAGGCCAAAGCCGCCGGCAACGAGGAATTGCAGGGCAAGCGAAAGCTCGCTCCAGCGCCGCGCCAAATTCTGCAGAATACGAATCATAAGCCCCTGACCGCCCCCTCCCCATCGACAGCTGGGCGACATTGGCACATTGAGCCTCAGTCTTGCCCTTGCCAAGACCTTAGTTGGAACGAGGTCGCTTGACGTCTTGGGGCGCTTGGGAAACAAGGTCCGCGGCACACGCGGCGGCAGCCGCTTCTAAGGGGACGGACGTTGAGTTTTTCGGGACTGCTGCAGCTTGGCTTTTCAACGGTGATCTTCCTTCTGGCGGCGACCGCCGCCAAGCAATGGGGACTGGCGCCGAGCCTCGGCAAGATCCTGCTGACGCTGGCACTCTATTCGCTGGGCAATTTGATCATGCTGCGGCTGATCCGTGAGTTCGGCATGTCGGTGTCCTTCAGCCTCTCGGCCGTCATTCAGCTGGTCTCGGTCAATGTCGTCGCGCTGGTGTTCTTCGGCGAGCGCGTCAACGCGCTGCAGGCCGCCGGCATCGTGCTGGCGATCGCGGCCGTGGCGCTGATCACGCTCGGGCCCTATCTGCAGGGACGATGACCGAATGAAGGCTGCGGTACCAATCCGATGAAAGACCCTGCAAGCACCCTGCTTAACCGGATCGAATTCCCGGTCCTGCTGGCCGGCCTTGTCATCGCCGGCGGGCTTTGGGGCTTCGAGGAGTTGATGGAGGTGGCGCGCGCCACCACGCCACACGCCTTCGACACCGAAATCCTGCTTGCCTTCCGTCAGACGGGCCAACCCGGTATCCCAATCGGCCCGCTATGGCTGGAGGGGGCGATGCGCGACATCACCAGCCTCGGCAGCGCCAGCGTGCTGGTGCTGATCACGACGGCAACGATCATCTATCTGCTGTTGATCCGCAGGCCTGGGACCGCGCTGCTCATCTTTGTCGCCGTGGCGGGCGGCCAGGTTCTGTCGAGCCTGCTGAAGGTCGGCGTCGATCGGCCGCGGCCCGAGCTCGTCTCGCATCTGGTCAGCGAGACGTCGCTTTCCTTCCCGAGTGGCCACGCCATGCTGTCGGCGGTGACCTATCTCACGCTCGGTTCGCTCGCGGCGCGCTTCCTGCATGGCCGGGCGACGAAGATATACGTCCTGTCCCTCGCCGTGCTGACGACGGTGCTGGTCGGCGTCAGCCGCATCTATCTCGGCGTCCACTGGCCGTCGGATGTGTTGGCAGGCTGGTGTGCGGGCTTCGCCTGGGCGATGCTATGCTGGTTGGTGGCGCGGATCCTGCAGCGGCGCAAGGTGGTGAGCGACGACACCTGATGGCGCCTGGCCACACCGCCCGGGCTTGCCCTCAGATCAATCTGTTGATCAGGTGTCCACCACAGCCTGCGAGCGCCAGAACCATTGACAGCAAGCATGCCGATGTCACCAAAGTCTTGAAAATGTTCAACCGCGTTACCCCCTGCCTCAGATGGACAACATCCTAGCTTGCAATCCTCGGAAAGTATCGAAAATGGACGATCAGGCGACGGTGCTTGAGTCACAAGGATTGATGCTGATGCTTGAAACATCATGCGTCATTTCCGCGGACGCAGACATGGGTTGCGGCCGATGATCACTGCCGCGCAGATGCGTGCCGCAAGGGCCTTGGCCGGCATCGATCAGAAGACGCTCGCCGAGCGCGCGGGCGTTTCGCTTCCAACCATCCAGCGCATGGAAGCGAGCGATGGCGTGGTCCGGGGCGTGGTCGATACGCTGATGAAGGTCATCCAGGCGCTCGACGAGGCCGGGGTGGAACTGATCGGCGAGAACCAGGCCAGCGAGCGCGGCGGCAGGGGCGTGCGCCTCAAGCCCGCCGCACCGCCGGCATCAGGCGGCCGCTGGTGACCTATGCCGCCTCGATCCGCGACGCGCGGGCGCAACTGGCGGGGAAGTGAGGCGCGGCTCCTTCGCGTCCAGCTTCCTTTCAACGAAGGAGGGCGGCTGACCGGCGTCTCATCGGTTGAGCGATCTCGGACCGCTGACGAACGGGCTGCCCCTGAGATAGAATCGCAGTGGTCGGTCGGCATCCTTCGAAATGCCGATCCTGATGCCTTGCCCGATCTCGCCGGGGTCCTGGGCATCGCCTGCGAGCCATAAAAGCCCTTTCCGGCAGAGGTCGAGCCCGTCGAGCGAACGATCGATCCGCAGCGCCGAGGCCAGCCTTCCCGGCCCGCGCGCCAGGTCACGCAAGCGCTCCACGCCACGGTTCCGCCGCATGATCGCGATGCCTTCGAGTGGTTCCAGTGCCCGGATCAGGACACCGGTGCCGATCCCCTGCCCCTCGCTCGAGACGTTCAGCATCATGGAGGTGCCATAGGCGAGATAGACGTAGGCGTGGCCTCGCTCGAGAAACAGCGAACGGTTGCGCGGGGTCATTCCCCTGAAACCATGCCCGGCGGCGTCGCCGACGACATAGGCCTCGGTCTCGACGATGCGGCCGCCGACAATGCCTTCGGGCAACGCCCGCATCACCAGCTTGCCGATCAGGAAGCGGGCGAGAGCGACGGTCTCGTTCGGCAGCTCCGCGCGGGCGATCGGCGGATGATTTTCCCCATGGCTCACAATATCCGCTCGGCCCATTGTGCCCGCGAGGCTCCCGGTTCGAATGGATCGCTGAAATACTGGGTCTCGCGGGCCACCTTGCCGTCCAGGAACTCCATGATGCTGACGGTGTAGGATGGCCGCCCATCATAGGTCAGGACATATTCGGTGACCCAGAGGTCATCCTTGCCGGTGATCCGCCGCACGGTGAAGCGTTTGCGGTTCGGTTGCGCGGCGCGGGAGGACTGGATGTTGCGCCGTCCGCGGATGCGCTCGCCCGATTGCGGATAGTCGAGCACCGCGTCCTCCCGGTAGATCTGGTGTTCCGCCTCGAAGTCACCTGCGTCGGAGGCCGCCCAGTGGCGATCCAGGGCCGCCCGGATGTCCCCGTCTTCCATGGCAAAGTCTTCCATGGCAACCTCCATCGCCGTCGATGGACCTTTCCTACCACGGGTCCATCGACGGCTGTTAGCGAAGGTCGCGGTTCGGCCCCGAGGCACCGTTTCTCAATCGAGCTTCAGCGCTGCGACCTCCCCCTCGTTCATCAGCGGCACATAGAGGATCGACTTGCCGTCGGTGCCGATGTCGGCGCTGCCCGGCTTGAAGTGCGCCACCGCTTCCGGAGTTCCGCCGGCCTTGTAGCGGTAAAGCGTGCCGGTCATGTAGGCGGTGGCGTAGATGGTGTCGCCAATGGCGATGACGCCGTCGAGGTCGGCGAATTTCTGCGCGCCGGGCAGCGGCGAAACCACCTTGCTGGCGAGGTCGACCGACAGCAGCCCGCCCGGCTCCGCCGTGCTGAAGTCGGGCTTGATGCCCTTGCCCCAGGAGCCAACGATCAGCCGGTCGCCATCGGCGAAGACGCCATTGGGCGAAGCCAGCATCGCATCCCTGACGAACAGCTCCGGCCTGTCGCCGTCGATGCGGTAGATCGTGTCGGCCAGCATGTCGCTGACATAGACCTTGCCTGTGTGGTCCGCAGTCATGTCGTTGAGGAAGACGGCATTCGGCACCACGATGCTGGCGATCAGCCTGCCGCTGGCGAGATCGACGACGCGGACCTTGGTGATGTCGGCGACATAGAGCTTGCCGCCCGATATCGCCATGCCCTTGGGCGCGTCCATGCCTTCGGTCCAGTGCTGGGTGACGATCTTGCCGTCCAGGGACAGCACGCTGAGATAGCCGTTGCCGTCGGCATCGCCCGGGTTACCCACGATATTGGAGACGATGATGCGGTTGTTGGCGGCGTCGAACAGTGCCGATTCCGGTTGTTCGAGGCCCGTTGCGCGCCAGAGTTCGCCGGCCTGGACCGCTGGTGCGGCTGCGATGCCGATGGTGGCGACCAAGGCTGAGATGATTAAGTGTTTCATGGCTGTTCTCCTGTGCTGACAGGCGGTGAGCTAGGATTTCCGATACTTTTCGAAAAGCCTGATTACCGTTAGTATCGAAAGTCGATACGAAATTGCCGGCAAGAGGTGCATCCCATGAACGGTCTGATCTTCGAGGCGCTGAAGCGGACACTGAAGGCGAAGGGCGTCACCTATCGCGAGCTGGCCGAACGCATGGGCGTTTCCGAGCCGACGGTGAAGCGCATCTTCCACGAGCGCAACTGCAAGCTCGACCGGCTGGTCGAGATCTGCGCCGCAGCCGGCGTCGAGTTGGAAAACGTGCTTGGCTCGATGAACCGGGGGCCGGGCCCGGTCAACCACATCGCGCCCGAGATCGAGCGCCGGCTCGCCGGGCGGCCGGCGCTGCTGTTCGTCTTCGTCATGCTGTCGGAAAAGTTCACGCCTGACGGCATCATGCGCTCGCAAGGCCTGAGCGAGGCCTCGATGTTCCTCTATCTGCGCGACCTGGAAGAACTCGGCCTGATCGCGCTCGGCCGGGGCCTCACGGCAAGATTGCTGGTCGAGACGCCGATCCAGTGGAATTTCGAAGGGCCGCTCAGGCCGCTGTTCGAGATGACCAACAAGAATTTCATCGACTGGGCCATCACCCATATCGAGAAGGAGGCGACCTTCGTCAGCTTCTCCAGGCGGATGCGGCCGGAGACGGCCGAGATGGTGCGGCGCGAAGCGGAGGACCTTGCCGAGCGCGCCAAATTGCTGGCTCACCACGACCAGCATACGACGCCCGAGGACGGGCTCACCGGCTACAAATGGACGTTTGCCTTTGGAGCGACGCCGTTTCCCGCGATCATGCCGATCGGCCCGCACCCGCGCGATGCCGGCGCGCGGACGCCTGAGCAGCCCGCCGCAAAAGGACGGCGCCCGCTTCCAGCTTGAAAGGACTGCCAAACATGCATTATTCGGCGGCTTTCGTCTCCGCACTGGCGGCCTTGTCGTCCCAGACCATTTCCCGGTAGTCGAAACCATATTCCAGCGTCGGTTTGACGATGCGGAAAAACGGCGACAGGTCGAAGTCGCGCGGCGTGTAGAGCGAGTGGTGGCGAATGTGCAGGATTTCCTTGCGCATATAGCTCGACTGCGCCGAGGCGCGGCCCGGCGCACGGGTGATCTCGGGCAGGATCGGGTAGTGGATCCGGCCATAGGCCTCGGCGATGAGCGAGGAGCAGATGGCCCGGGTCGGGTCGCCGGAGCCGAAGGCCAGCATGCGCCGGCGCCAGCGCACCGGCACCGGCGGCGTCGGCAGGAAATAGCGCAGCATGTCGAAAATGTTCTTGAGGTCGTATTTCAGGCCAAGCTTGCCGATCATGAAGGCGACGACCGTGTCGCGGTCCTCCGGTGTCAGCCCGCTCGCCCGGCAGATGCGGGTGTTGTAGGTGCGGTAGCGCGACAAGGGTACCGCCACGCAGCCTTCGCCGAGCGTGACCTCGATCAGCCGCCGCCGCTCTGTTCCGTCCCCCGGTTCGGCCAGCGCGTCGCCGACATAGAAGGCCGCGTGCGACCATGTCGACTGGGTGAGGTACTTGATCGCCGCCGAGATCTTCTGGTTGCCCTCGATCAGCAGGATGTCGCCGGGTTCCAGCGTGCGGCGCAGCGTTTCAGGGTCCGACGGCGTGTAGGGTTCATAGCCGGAGGACTCTTCCTGCAACCGGCCGGCGAGCCAGCGGCCAAGTCGGTCCAGGAGCGTGTCGCCGGGCTCGGTCATGATGGAGCGTGACTAGCACACGCCGGCGGGGAAGTGCCAGCGTGCCGGCGCTTCGTCAGCCGGCGGAAGCGCTCGTCTCGTCGCGCGGCGCCGGACTGGCCAGATCATCGCGCGCCTTGCGGGCCAGCTTCTTCGTCGAATGCTTGGGGCTGTCGCCGAACAGTTCGGCCGCCTCGGCAAGACATGACTTTCTCAGACTCTTCTCCGAGCGCTTCATGAGCTTGCCAAGAAGTTTCGTGTCCTCGGGCGGGCCAAGCGGCTCGTCGTCGGCCTCGAGCAGCGCGCGCAAGACGAACAGATCATGCAGTTCGCCGAGCCGCTCGCCCAGTGCATCGACCGCCTTGCGCCGCGCCTTGATCGGCGTCGGCCAGAGCCTGCCCAGCAGCGAGAGGTGCATGCCATGCGTCTTGGCCGCCTTGCGCAAATCGTGGAAATCGTCGGCCTCGCCGCGCGAGTCAGCCTTGTCGAGCGCCTTCCTGGCACGGCGCAGCGTGACCCGGGCGCCTTCGGCAAGCACGTCGGCCGCCTGTTCCGGCTGGTCGGGCAAGTCGAGGCTTTCGATCCGCTTCATACCGTCTTGGCAGGCCGCGGTCGCCGCGCCGATCGCAGCTTCGAGGCCGGCGCCTTCGTGGAGATCGTGCTGGCGGGCGATCAGCCGGTCACGTACGGCATCGAGCCCGCCATCGGCGCTCTCCTTCGGGAAAGCTGCCGCCAGCCGGTCGATGGTCTCGATCAGCGCCGTCGCCTCGCGCGGGCCGGCAAGCAGCGCCGCGACGTTGCGATAGCACTGGTTCTCTGTCGTGCAGAATGTTTCGTCGCCGGAATGAACCAGGCGCAGCAAGGCACGAGCGCTCTTCAGCCGCTTGCGGCATTTATGCAGTCCCTGCTCAGGCCGGCTGCGCGCCGTATCCAGATGCAGGAGCGCCTTGCCAATTTCCTCGGCGAGGATGCGCCTGACCTCGCCGGTCAGCGGCAGGCGCGGGTCGATACGAAAGCTCATGCGGCGATCTCCGGTATCCCCCCGAGGGCGAGCGACGCGTTGTAGAATTTCTGCTCGCCGGTGACTTCACGGCCGAGCCAGTCAGGCAGCATTTCGTCCGGCACGTCTTCCGGCGTCTCGAGTTCGGCCACCACAAGTCCCGCGAGTGCACCGCCAAAGACGTCGACTTCATAGAGATAGCCGCGGTGCCTAACATGGTGACGTGTCTTCTCGATGACACGTCCGATGGCGAAGTCCAGCATCTCGACGGCATCGGCGAGCGGGATTGGATATTCGAACTCGTCGCGCTCGCGCGCCCCGCTGCCGAATTTGAGCGTCAGCTTGGCGGAAGCGCCGTCGCTGATGCGAATGCGCACGGTCCGCCCAGGCGCCGTGGCGAGATAGAACTGGAGAATGCGGATATCCGCCTCGACCAACTCCCGCCATGCGATGCTGGAGACCAGGAACTTGCGCTCGACTTCCTTGCCCATGGCCGCGCACTTAAGCGTTTGCTGCGGGCGATGGCAAGACAACTCCGAACACAAGTTGACTTTAATCAATCGATTGATTAAAGTCTTGCCATGATCAAAGTTCCCGACGCCAAAAATCCGCGCCGCGAAACCTCTCCGGCGGATCTGACGCGCACCGCACTCGTGCGGGCGGCGCTGAAACTCTTCGGCCGGCAGGGTTTCGACGGTACCTCGACCCGTGAGATCGCGGCGGAGGCGCAGGCCAATATCGGCTCGATCGCCTATCATTTCGGCGGCAAGGAAGGCCTTCGCGCCGCCGCCGCCGACTATATCGTCGAAACCATCCAGACGGTTGCCGGCCAGGCACTGGGCAGCGCCCAGGCCGCGGCGGCAAACGATCCGGAGGCCGCGCGTTTGCTGCTCTTCGGGGCGCTGGAGCGGATGGTCGGCTTCATCGTGGCGCAGCCGCAGGCCGGCGAGATCGTTCAATTCGTCCTGCGCGAACTGTCGCATCCGACAGCAGCCCTCGACCGCATCTATGACGGCGTGTTCGAGCCGACGCATCGCCGGCTGTGTCTGATCTGGGAGCAGGCTACCGGCGAGCCGGCCGAAAGCGAGCGGACCCGGCTCACCGCGTTCACGCTGATCGGCCAGGTCATCTATTTCCGTATCGGCCGCGAAGCGGTGATGCGCCGCATGGGCTGGCACGATATCGGCGCGGCCGAGGCAGCCAAGGTCGTGGCGGTCACGACGGACAACCTCAGCGCCATACTGGCCGCCCGAAAGATCGAGGATGAAGCGGCAGGGATGAAGGGGCAAAGACCATGAGCTTTCTGTGTTCGCTGCCGCTCGCCGCGCAGCTTTTCGGGGCCTGTGCCCCTACCTCTCCCCTGGCCGTCGGCTATGTCGAGGGTGACTATGTGCTCCTGGCGCCGATCGAGGTGGCGCAGGTCGAGGCCGTCGCCGTGAAGCGCGGCGATCGCGTCACGCCGGGCACGACGGTGGTGACGCTGGAAAGCGCCGACGCCAAGATCGCGGTGGCGCAGGCCGAGGCAAGCCTCGCCCAGGCCCAGGCGCAGCTCGCCGATTTGCAGGTCGGCAAGCGGCCGGAAGAAATCGCTGCACTCAAGGCGCAGGTCGACATGGCCAAGGCGCAGGCCGACGACGCGAAGCGCAAATACGACCGCGCCGCCGATCTGTTCAAGCGCGGCACCGGCACCCAGGCCGATTACGACACCGCCTCGGCGACGCTGGAGACCGCCAATGCCCAGGTCGGCCAGGCCGAGGCCAACCTCGCCGTCGGTGGTCTGCCGGCCCGGCCCGAGACGATCAAGGCCGCCGACAATCAGGTCAAGCAGGCGCAGGCAGCGCTGGAGCAGGCTCGGTGGCGGCTGTCCAAGCGCACGCTGGCCGCGCCCTCGCCCGGCCGCGTCAACGACGTCATCCGCAATCCCGGCGACACGGCCGGCCCGACCGCGCCGGTCATCTCGATGCTGCCTGACGGCGCGGTGAAGCTCAGCGTCTACATACCAGAGGCCGCCTTCTCCTCGGTCAGGATCGGCAGCCTGCTCAACGTTCATTGCGACGGCTGCGGCGCGGGTGTGAAGGCGCGCGTCAGCTATGTCTCGCCCGATCCCGAATTCACCCCGCCGGTGATCTATTCGCTCGAGAACCGGCAGAAGCTGGTCTATCTGGTCGAGGCACGGCCGGAGGGCGATGCCGGCCCGCTGCAGCCCGGCCAGATCGTTGACGTCGATCTCGCGGAAACGGCGAGATGAACGCCATCGACGTTCACGGCCTGGTCAAGCGGTTCGGCGACAAGACCGTCGTCGACCATGTGACGATGTCGGTCGCCGAAGGCGAGATCGTCGGCTTCCTCGGCCCCAATGGTTCGGGCAAGACCACCACCATCCGCATCATGTGCGGCCTGCTGACGCCGGACGAAGGCGAAGGCACGGTGCTGGGTTTCAACATCCGCACGGAGTCGCTCAGGATCAAGCGCGAAGTCGGCTACATGACGCAGAAATTCTCGTTCTACGAGGATCTGACGATCGGCGAGAACCTCGAGTTCGTGGCGCGGCTCTACCGGCTGAAGCCGGTCGAGGAATTCGTCGCCAGGACACTGGAGGAACTCGGCCTGACCTCGCGCCGCAACCAGCTGGCCGGCACGCTGTCCGGCGGCTGGAAGCAGCGGCTGGCACTCGCCGCCTGCATCATGCACAAGCCGAAACTGCTTTTGCTCGATGAGCCGACGGCCGGTGTCGACCCGAAGGCGCGGCGCGAATTCTGGGACGAGATCCACCGTCTCGCCAGCGGCGGGCTCACCGTGCTGGTCTCCACCCATTATATGGACGAAGCCGAGCGCTGCCATCGCATCAGCTACATCTCCTACGGCAAGATGCTGGCCACCGGCACCGTCGCCGAAGTGGTCAGGAATGCCGGGCTGACGACATTCGTGGTGCAGGGGCCGCGGCTGGCCAAGGTGGCTGAAGAGCTGCAGGGCCGCCCCGGCGTCGACCAGGTGGCGCCTTTCGGCGCGACGCTGCATGTCGTCGGTTCCGACAGGAAGAAGCTCGAAGCAGCGCTTGCCGATGTCGAGAAGGAGCACGAGGGCGTGACGGTCGCGCCGGGCGAAACCAGCCTGGAGGACGTCTTCATCCAGTTCATGTCGGGGTCGAAGGACAACATGGCATGAACAGCGTCTTCTCCTTCGCCAGGCTTGGCGCGCTGCTGATCAAGGAATTCATCCAGATGCGGCGCGACCGCATCACCTTCGCCATGATGCTCGGCGTGCCGCTGCTGCAGCTGGTGCTGTTCGGCTTTGCCATCAACAACGATCCGAAGGGCTTGCCGACGGCGCTGGTGGCGATGAGCAACGACCAGTATACGCGCGCCATGGTCTCGGCGCTGCAGGTGACGGGCTACTATCGTTTCGACCATGTCACCCAGAGCGCCGAGGAGGCGGAATTCCTGATGGCGCGCGGCGACGTTTCCTTCGTCGTCACCATCCCGGCCGACTTCGCCAAACGTGTCGAGCGCGGCGATAATCCGCAGATCCTGATCGAGGCGGACGCGACCGATCCGTCGGCGGCGAGCGGCGCCATTTCCACGCTGAGCACGGTGGCGAGCCAGGCGCTGCTGCGCGCCCAGGGCATGCAGGCGGCCGCCGCCGAGAATGCCAGGCAGCAGCTGCAGGTGGTGGTGCACCAGCGCTACAATCCCGAAGGCATTTCGCAATACAACATCGTGCCCGGCCTGCTCGGCGTCATCCTGCAGATGACCATGGTGATGATGACGGCCATGGCGCTGACCCGCGAAACCGAGCGCGGCACGATGGAAAACCTGCTCGCCATGCCGTCCAGCCCGGCCGAGATCATGCTGGGCAAGGTGCTGCCCTTCCTCGTCGTCGGCGCGGTGCAGGTCGCGGTGGTGCTGGTGGCGGCGAAGCTCCTGTTCGACATCCCGTTCGTCGGCAGCCTGACGCTTCTGTTGTCGTCGGTGCTTGTCTTCGTGCTCTCGCTGGTGCTGCTCGGCTACACCATCTCGACCATGGCCCGCTCGCAGATGCAGGCCATGCAGCTGACCTTCTTTTTCTTCCTGCCGTCCCTGCTCTTGTCCGGCTTCATGTTCCCCTATCGCGGCATGCCGGGCTGGGCCCAGGCGCTGGGCGAAATCTTCCCGCTGACGCATTTCCTGCGCATCACCCGCGCGGTGATGCTGAAGGGCGCCGATTTCCACGCCATCGCCACCGAGATCGGCTGGCTGGCCGTGTTCGTGCTGGTCTTCGCGGGCACCGCGCTTTTGCGCTTCAGGCGCACGCTGGACTGACCGGCGCTTCGCACGAAGCCCGCCGGAAAACTTGGCGGCACCGCCGCGCAACCTGGGTTACGCGGGCGGGCCGTTGGAGCAAATTCTACGGGCATGGATGGGAGATCGTGCACGTCACCGCGGTCACGACCGAGAGCTTCTCGCGCTTCATCAGCCGTGGCTTTTCATAGGTCTTTTTCATCCTGTCACCTGTCCCAACGAACCATGATCACCAATGACGACGGCCGGATCGTAAAACGGCGTCCGATCGCCCGCATCTCCCGTACGGCAGATGCGCTGATAGCGGGCATGGCGCGGAGGACAAAGCGCTCAGGCGGCCGCCATGATCCCGGCATAGGTGCCGAAATCGACATTGCCGCCGGACAGCACCACGGCGACATTCTTGCCCGACAGTTCGATCTCGCCCGATGACAGCGCCGCCAGCGCCACGCAGCCGCCCGGCTCGACCACCAGCTTCAGATAGGCCATGGCGTCGCGCATCGCCTGTGCCGTCGCTTTGTCGGAGACGGCGATGGCGCCAGCGAGGTTCTTGCGGTTGATCTCGAACGTGATCACCCCCGGCTCGGCCGTCAGGATCGCGTCGCAGATCGAGCTGTAGCCGGCTTCGTTGGAAACCCGGGCGTCGGCGGCGAGCGAGCGGCGCGTATCGTCGAAATGCTCGGGCTCGACCGCCCAGACCGCTGTACCTGGCGAGGCGTCCTTCACCGCGACCGAAATGCCGCTCGACAGGCCGCCGCCGCCGCAGGGGATCAAGACGGCGTCGAGGCTGACGCCGAGCGCCTTGGCCTGCCGCATGAGTTCAAGGCCGATCGTGCCTTGTCCGGCAATGATGGCAGGATCGTCGAAGGGCGGCACCAGCACCATGCCCTTGTCGATATAGGGGCGAACCACGGTCATGCGGTCATCGCGAAAGCGGTCGAAGGGCACCACCTCCGCGCCCATCTTGCGGACATTGCCGATCTTCATCGCCGGCGCGTCCGCCGGCATGGCGATGACCGCCTTGACGCCGAACATGGCGGCCGAAGCGGCGACCCCTTGCGCATGATTGCCCGAGGAGAAGGCGACGACGCCCCGGCTGCGTTCCGCCTCGCTCAGCGACGACAGCTTGTTGTAGGCGCCGCGGAACTTGAACGAGCCGGTGCGCTGCAGCGTCTCCGGTTTGAACAGGACGCGGCCGCCGAAGCGCTTGTTCAGCTCCTGCGATTCGATCAAGGGGGTTTCGACGATCAGGCCGGAGAGGCGGGCTGCGGCGGCGTGGATGTCGGCGATGCCGGGAAGGGTGGTCATGGCGGATCCTGTAGCGATGTGATCCGGCCATGGTGCACGCAAAGAGCGGCGCGGTGCCACCGAAAAGATGTGACCGATACAAAGTTAGGAGTCATGCGTGAAATGCGAGATCACCCCTGCCTCGGCTGCGCGCCCCCCTCTGTCCTGCCGGACATCTCCCCCACTAGGGGGGAGATCGGCAGTCATTGGCGCTTTCACCACTTTTCAGCGGAGAAAGAAGGGCGGGACGGTGACGCTGTTAATCTCCCCCCTTGTGGGGGAGATGGCCGGCAGGCCAGAGGGGGGCGCTGTCCCGCCGACATCTCGCCAGTTTCACCCAAGCAACGTCCGCTGCCTCTTGGTTCCGCCGAGCTTGCGCCAGTTGTTGAAGCGATGGGTAGCGGCGGCAAAGGAGATCTTCATCTGCTGGGCGACCGAATAGCGCGACTTGCCTTCGTCGAACATGCGGTAGCAGCACTCGACCCCTTCCTCGGTCAGCTTGCCGTCGGGGGCCTTGTTGTGTGGGTTGGCGGGGTCGAACTTTTCGATCTGCTGCTCGACCAGACCCTTCAGGCGCTGCAGATCGGCCTCGATGCCGGCGATGAGATCGAGAACGGGTTTCGGGTCGAAATGCTGCGGATGCGGCTTCGTCATGCGCATGCTCCTTATTCTTGTCTTAGGTTCAGCTATATAGGTGAATCTTCGTCAATAAAGAAGGATCGAGGCCGCTCGGGCGCTTCAACAATTCTTGAACCCCGTGACCTCGGCGCGATTGACCCGGAGCGTGGCAAACCCTAGTTTAGAACTATTCTAAACTAGGGTCCTTTCCTCATGCTTTCCCGTGTTTTCGGCTTCGGCCGCCGCCCCTTCGAATCGCTCTCCGAACAGGAAATCCTGGCGCTGGCCATTTCATCCGAGGAAGACGACGGCCGCATCTATCGGGCCTATGCCGACGGGCTGGCGGAAAGCTTCCCGCAATCGGCAAAGGTGTTCGAGGAGATGGCCGAGGAGGAGGACGGCCATCGCGACGCCCTGATCGAACTCTTCCGCAAGCGTTTCGGCGAGCGCATTCCGCTGATCCGGCGCGAACATGTGAAAGGCTATTTCGAGCGCAAGCCCGACTGGCTGGTGAGGCCGCTCGGCATCGAGCATGTGCGCCGCCAGGCCGAGGCGATGGAGCAGCAGGCCTACCTGTTCTACGTCGAGGCGGCAAAGCACACCACCGATGCTTCGACGCGAAAACTTCTCGACGATCTCGCCATAGCCGAACAGGGTCACGAGACACTGGCGCAGCGGCTGGAGCAGAAGCATGTGCCCGGCGACGTGAAGGATGAGGAGGCCGCCGCCGAGCAGCGCCAGTTCATCCTGACTTATGTGCAGCCGGGCCTTGCCGGCCTGATGGACGGTTCGGTGTCGACGCTGGCGCCGATCTTCGCCGCTGCCTTTGCCACGCATGACACCTGGCAGACCTTCCTGGTCGGGCTTGCCGCGTCGATCGGCGCCGGCATCTCCATGGGGTTTACCGAGGTCGCTTCCGACGACGGCAAGCTCTCGGGCCGCGGCTCGCCGATAAAACGCGGCATCACCACCGGCGTCATGACATCAGCCGGCGGTCTTGGCCACGCATTGCCCTATCTCATTCCGCATTTCTGGACGGCGACGGCGGTTGCCGCAGTGGTGGTGTTCTTCGAACTATGGGCCATCGCCTTCGTCCAGAACCGCTACATGCAGACGCCCTTCCTGCGCGCCGCCTTCCAGGTGGTGCTGGGCGGCGCGCTGGTGTTCGCGGCGGGGGTGCTGATCGGGAATGCTTGAGCGCTGCCGCGCCAAGCCACTCACCCATTCACCGCCCGGCTGTCCGCTGGCGCCTCGTCCCTTTCGGTCAGCCCGTAATCGCGAACGACATGCGCGATGCGCAGACGGTAGCCGGCAAAGATACCGCCGCGGCCCGCCTGCTGCGCCTGGCGGTGCTCTTCGGTGTTGCGCCAGGCCTTCACTGCGTCCTCGTCGCGCCAGAACGACAGCGACAGGATGCGGTTCGGGTCTGCGAGACTCTGAAAGCGCTCGATCGAGATGAAGCCATCGATGCCGTCGAGCAGGGGCCGCAGCTTGGCGGCGATCCCCAGATAGGCATCGCGCCGTCCCTCTGCTGGCTGCACCTCGAAGATGACGGCGATCACGGCAGCACCAGCTTGGCGTGGGGCCCGGAGACGTGTTTCAGGAACATGCGGTCCTCCTTGAGGATGAATCTTTCGCGGCGGGCGAACTCATAGTTTGCCTTGCCGGCCGGATCGGCGGCAAGGCGGGCCCGATAGGCTTCGTAGGCGGCCAGGCTTTCAATGTTGTAGGCGGCGTAGGCCGTCGTCGCCGAACCCTCATGCGGAGCGTAGTAGCCGATGAGATCGGCGCCGCAGCGCGGGATGGCCTGGCCCCAGTTGCGGGCATATTCCTCAAAGGCGGCCTTGCCGAACGGGTCGATCTCATAGCGGATAAAGCAGGTGATGGTCATGGTCGGCTCCCTGGGGTCTTGCATCGACGCTTCGAGCGCGGTCGAAACGTCATGTTGATCGATGTGCTAGGCAGTTTGGTGTCAGGAGCCATCGTCGCTTGCGTAGCCGGCTCCTTGAGCTGAAGCCAGATTAGTGGTTATCTTACAAGAATGCTTCGACAAGGATCAAACTATGCGTGAAGGACCCGATATCGCGCGCATCGCCAGCTTGGTCGGCGATCCGGCCCGCGCCAACATGCTCAGCGCGCTGATGGGCGGCACGGCGCTGACGGCGAGCGAACTGGCGCTGGAGGCCGGCGTCTCCTTGCCGACCGCCAGCTCGCATTTGTCGAAATTGATGGAGGGTGGGCTGCTGACCTTGGCCAGCCAGGGCAGGCATCGCTATTACGGCCTCGCCGGTCCGCAGGTCGCGGGCATGATCGAAGCCATCACCGGTGTGGCGGAAGCCGTTGGCCCCAAGCGCGTGCGGCCGGGTCCGCGTGACGCGGCGATGCGCGTCGCCCGGGTCTGCTATGACCACCTCGCCGGCGAGCAGGCGGTGGCGATGCTCGACCGCCTTGTCGAGAAAGACATCCTGCTGCGTGACGAGAGGGAGATCAGGCTTGGTCCGTCGGCGGCATCGCATTTTTCCGCCATCGGCATCGATGTTGGTCCCAGGCCGCGCCGGCCGGTCTGCCGCGCCTGCCTCGACTGGAGCGTGCGCCGCTCGCACCTCGCCGGCACGCTGGGCGCGGCCATCCTCGACAAGATCCTTCTGGAAAAATGGGCACGCCGCGAAAAGGACAGCCGCGCCATCATCTTCTCGCCGCCGGGCAAGCAGGCGTTTGAGAGGCTGTTTTTGGCGTAGTTTGCCGCGCTCACCCTCGCTTCAACGCCTTCCCCTGCTCGAAAAACCCCTTCCACGGATCGGCTTGCGCCAACTGTTTCAGCGTCGTCTTGTCGCCGATCGGGAACGCGTTCGGCGCCAGCCCGGCCTCGATCTCGGCCCAGGTCACCGGCATCGACACGGTAGCCCCCTTCTTGGCCCTCGACGAATAGGGTGCGACCGTCGTCGAGCCGCGGCCGTTACGCAGATAGTCGACGAAGATTTTCCCGGTGCGCGCCTTTTTCGACAGCGTCGCCGTGTAGCGGTCGGGGGCGGCCTGTTCGAGCGCCTTGGCGAAGTCATGGGCGAAGGTTTTTACCGCATCCCAATCCGCCGAGGGCTTCAGCGGCACCAGCACGTGATAGCCCTTGCCGCCCGATGTCTTGACGAAATTCGGCAGCGACAGCTCGTCGAGCTTGCCCCTGATGTCGAGCGCTGCCTCGCGCACCGCTTTCACGTCGACGCCTTCATCGGGGTCGAGATCGAAGATGATCTGGTCCGGCTGTTCGAGCTTGTCGATCGTGCAGCCCCAGATGTGGATCTCGACCACGCCGTACTGGACGAGCGCCGCGACGCCATCGAAATCCCGGACGAACAGGATTTCCTCGCCATCGGTCGGGTCTTTCATCCGGGCGATCTTGTCGCTCATGCCGGCCGAGGCGTGTTTCTGGAAGAAGCGTGGGCCGCCGACGCCGTCCGGCGCCCGCACCAGGCTGAGCGGACGGTTGACGACGAACTGCTCCATGCGCGGCCAGACCTCCGCGTAATGGTCGAGCAGACCTTGCTTGGAGATTTTTTCGTCGGGCCACAGCAGCTTGTCGGGGTGGGAGAGCTTGACGGTGGTCGTCACCGCCCCGGCGGATTTGCCGGCGCCGCTTGACGACGGCTTGGCCTTGCCTGTCGCTGCCTTGGGCTTTTCCTGCACAACGTCCTCCGCCGGCTTGTCCTCGCGCAGCCCCTGGAACGAGGCATGGCGTATTATACGGTCCGAGGTCCAGCTGCGAAACTCCACTTCGCCGACAAGCTGCGGCTTGACCCAGACCAGACCCTTGCCCTTCGGCACGGCCTTGTCGAAAGGCGAAGCCTTGGCCTTCAGCGCATCGAGTTTTGTCTTCAGCTCCGTCGCACCCTTGGCGGAGAAGCCGGTGCCGACGCGCCCGGCATAGTGTAGTTTGCCGGCCTCGTAGTAGCCGACCAGTAGCGAGCGCAGCCCGCGCCCGGTCTTGTCCGACGGCAGATAGCCGCCAATGACGAATTCCTGCCGCGCCGTGCATTTCGACTTCACCCATGTCGGGCCGCGCCCGCTGCGATAGGGCGCATCGGCTCGCTTCGAGACGACGCCTTCCAGCCCCATGCGGCAGGCATGCTCCAGCATGATCTTGCCGGGCTCGGAAAAGTGGTCGGAGAAACGCACCGCCGGGTTCTCGGACTGCTTGCCGAGCAGCTCCTGCAAGGCCTGCTTGCGCTCGATGAGCGGCTCGGCGCGCAAATCCTTGCCGTCGAGGCGCATCAGGTCGAACACATAGTAGATGAAGCGATTTGTCCGCTTTGCCGACAAATCCTGCTGCAGCAAGGCGAAGGAAGAGACGCCGCTGTCGGCCAGCACGACGATCTCGCCGTCGATGATGGCATCGCTGCATTTCAAGCCGGCGAGTTCGGTGACGAGTTCGCTGCCGAATTTCTCCGTCCAGTCGAGCCCGGTGCGGGTCAAGAGCCGCACATCGGTTCCGGCGATCTGCGCCTGCATGCGATAGCCGTCGAATTTGACTTCGTGCAGCCAGTCCTTGCCCGGCGGCGCATCCCTTTCGAGTGTCGCCAGCTGCGGTTCGATGAAGTCGAGTTTACGGGCAGCCGCCTTCGCGTTGCCGGCCGCCGGCTTGTTCGAATGCCAGACGTCGGGCTTTCGGCCTTTCGCCGTCTTGCCTTCGCCGATCTCCTCGATCGTCAGGCCGGACTTCACCGATTGCGGCGCCTCCCTCAGTATATCCTCGCCCGGGCGCGCCGCGGCATCGTCCGACTTGATCAGCAGCCAGTTGTCGCGCTTTTCGCCCGGACGCGGTTTCAGCCTGACCAGATGCCACAGCCCATGCAGCTTGTGGCCCTTGAGCTCGAAGCTGATATGGCCTTTCTTCATCGCCTTGGCCGGGTCGGTCTCGGGGACCCATGTCCCTTCGTCCCAGACGATGACCGAGCCGCCGCCATATTCGCCTTTGGGGATCGTGCCCTCGAACGGTGCATAGTCGATCGGGTGGTCCTCGACATGGACGGCCAGCCGCTTCTCATGCGGGTCCAGGCTTGGGCCACGTGTCACCGCCCAGCTCCACAGCACCCCGTCATGTTCCAGCCGAAGGTCGTAATGAAGCCTGGTCGCCGCGTGCTTGTGGACGACGAAGATGCCGCCCTCGCTTTTCCCGGTCCGCGCGATCTTGCCGGCCGGTTCCGAGGTCTTCTTGAAATCGCGCTTGGCGTTATATTGCTCGAGGCCGGCCATTTGGTCCCTCAGGCCGATTTGCGCTTGGGCGCGGCCGCTTTCGGCTTGGCGCGCTTTGCCGCCGGCTTGGCTTTCGCGGAGCCTGAATCCGACGAAAGGCTCTTCTTCAGCGCGTCAAACAGGTTGACGACGTTCGAGGGTTTGGGCGCCGCCTGGGTCTTGGGCGCTTTCTTGCCGGCCTTCTTGGCGCGGATCAGTTCGAGCAGTGCGTCCTCATATTTATCGTCGAATTTCGATGGATCGAACTTCGCCTTCTTCTTGTCGATGATCAGTTCGGCCAGATCGGTCATCTCCTGGTCGGTCTTCACCGCCTTGATCTCGCCGAACACGCCGTCCGGCTGGCGCACCGTGTTGTCGTAGCGCAGCGTCGTCAGCACCATGCCCTTGCCGAGCGGCTCGATGACCACGGGGCGTTCCCGGCTATAGAGCACGATGCGCGCCAGCCCGGCCATCTTCTTGCCTGCCATGGCATCGCGGATCACGGCGAAAGCTTCCTCCGACACCTTGTCGGCCGGCGCGACATAATAGGGCGTATCGAGATAGATCTGCTGGATCGAGGCTTTGTCGACGAAACCGTCCAGGCTCATGGTGTGCGACGATTCAATCTGCACCGCCTCGATCTCGTCCTCCTCGATATGGACGAAATCGCCATCATCCAATTCATAGCCTTTGATTTCGTCGCCATCGGCAAGCGGCTTGCCGGTTTGCGCATCGACATAGATGCGCTTCACCGTGTTGCCGGTCTTGCGGTTGAGAATCCGGAACGAGACCCGCTCCGTATGGGTGACGACATTGGTCAGTTCAACGGCACAAGTGACCAGCGAAAGCTTCAGATAGCCCTTCCAGGCTGGACGTGGTGCCATGACGAACTCCCGTGGTGACAGGTCGAGAACGAGCAAGTTCCATTCCAGTTCCAACCGCACGCTGCTGCGCAAGCCATCGCCCGGGGCTCCGCGCACGAAAATTTCCCGCGTTGGCTGGAAGTTGAAACAGAACCGCGCGCAGGCGACATTCAAACGAAACATATGTGATGCAAAAGTCACACTCGGCGGAATGGCGACAAAAGGCATGGAAACACCCCGAATCAGCCGCATTCCGGCCACGAAGCAACGGGTTTTCGACCAGAAATTAACATCACGTTCACCGACTATTCACGCCTCGATGCTATCATTTACGCAATTCGGAAGGGACATCCGAAAATCGGGACAGGGACGGGTAAAATGAACTTCCTAACGCACCTCATCGGCTACGCCGCCGCCATTCGCGAATTCGTCGCGCCGACCTATCGGCCAGAGCGCTACTACATGCGCGGCCCGGGTCCGGCTTGCGCCCGTCGCGGCACCTCGTTGGGCGCGCACTGATCATGACGTTCGAGAGCCGCCACAACAGCCGGATCTGCCGGCCAGGTGCCAACTCCCGCGCCACCACCTATCGCGCCGAGCGTCCGGTTTTCGCCGACGAGCGGCGTGCGACAACGCCGCGTCTTTGATGCCGCCTTCGGCTGGCTTAGTGTCTCCGGACACGAGCAGCCGAGGCCAGCGTGACCGACCTTTCCCAGTCAAGTCCGTCCCCGTCCAATCGGCCCAACCCAAGCCGTCCCTCTGAACCCTTCGATACAAACCATCCGCTGATCGTCTTCGACGGCGTGTGCGTGCTGTGCTCCGGCTTCGTGCGCATGGTGGTCAGGCTCGATCGTCGAGACCGCTTCCGCTTCGCCACCGCTCAATCGCCCTTCGGCGAAGCGCTGTTCCGGCAATATGGGCTGCGCACGGACACTTACGAAACCAATCTCGTCCTTGTCGATGGCGCGGCCTTCACGCGGCTGGACAGCTTTGTCGCCGTGATGTCGGAACTCGGCTGGCCGTGGCGGGCGGCCAAGGTGCTGTCGCTGCTGCCGAGGCCGCTGCGCGACTGGCTGTATGATCGCGTCGCCAAGAATCGCTACGCCCTGTTCGGCAGGAGGGACAGGTGTGACGTCCCGTCGGCCGAACTGCGCGGTCGCCTGATTGGCTGATGCATGTCGCCCAGAAGTGCTTGGCGGTTTTGGGACAAAGCATGCATGAACTCAACCGTGGCTCTGGGGGGAGCAGTGCATGAAACTTCTCATCGTCGGCGGCTATGGCACCTTTGGCGGACGCATCATCCAATTGCTGGAGAGCGAGCCGCGCCTGGCCGTGATCGTCGCCGGCCGCTCCCTGGCCAAGGCCGAGGCCTGGTGCGCAAGCCGTGGCGCGGTCGCCGCCCGGCTGATGCCGGCCGCGTTCGACCGGGACGGCGATCTCGCCGGGCAGTTGGCGTCGCTGCGTCCTGATACGCTGGTCGACGCCAGCGGCCCGTTCCAGGCCTATGGCGAGGGCCGCTATCGCCTGATCGAGGCCTGTATCGCCGGCCGCGTCAACTATCTCGATCTCGCCGACGGATCGGATTTCGTTGCCGGCCTGCCGGCCTTCGATGAGGCCGCCAGGCGGGCTGGGCTGTTCGTGCTGTCCGGCGTCTCCAGCTTTCCCGTGCTGACGGCGGCAGTGGTGCGCCGGCTGTCCTGCGACATGGCACGCATCGACACGATCAAGGGCGGTATCGCGCCGTCGCCCTATGCCGGCGTCGGCGAAAATGTCATCCGGGCGATCGCGGGCTATGCCGGCCAGCCGGTCGCGCTGGTGCGCGACGGCGGCAAGGCGCAAGGCCATCCGCTGACCGAACAGATGCGCTACACCATCGCGCCGCCTGGCCGGGTGCCGCTGAAGAACACGCTGTTTTCGCTGGTCGACGTGCCGGACCTGCGCGCGCTGGGTGAGTTGTGGCCACAGGCGAAAACCATCTGGATGGGCGCCGGGCCGGTTCCCGAAATCCTGCACCGCGCCCTGATCGGCCTTGCCTGGCTGGTGCGCATCGGGCTGGTTGGCTCGCTGTCGCCGCTTGTCCCGTTGATGCATTGGGCGACCAACCGGCTGCGCTGGGGCGAACATCGCGGCGGCATGTTCGTCCTGGTCGAGGGTGCCGACAGGGCCGGCACGCCGGTCAAGCGCTCATGGCATCTTCTGGCGGAAGGCGATGACGGGCCATTGATCCCGTCCATGGCGGTCGAGGCGCTGGTCCGCAAGGCGCTCGACGGCCGTGTGCCGGCGGCAGGTGCCCGCGCCGCCGTGGACGATCTCGAGCTTGTCGATTACGAAGCCCTGTTCGCGGGCCGGACGATCTATCCCGGCTTTCGCGACGACACAGCCGCCAGCCCGGACAAACCGCTCTATGCGAGGCTGCTTGGCGATGCCTGGCAAGGCTTGCCCGATGAAATCCGAGCGATGCACGACCAAACGAAGATGGCGGAAGGCCGTGCCAGCGTCGAACGCGGGCGAAACATCCTTGGCCTGATGACGGCATGGCTGGTCGGGTTTCCCAAGGCGAGCGCGGACATCCCGGTTCGTGTCCGCTTCGACGTAGACGGGCAGGAAGAGACCTGGACGCGGACATTCGGCACGCACAGTTTCTCCAGCCGCCAGTTCGCGGGGCGAAGGCGCTGGCAACGCCTGCTGAGCGAGCGCTTCGGTCCGCTGACCTTCGCCATGGCGCTGGTGGCCGAGGAGGCCAAGGTGTCGCTCGTCCTGCGCGGCTGGAGCGTTCTTGGCCTGCCTTTGCCGATGTGGCTTTGCCCGCGGTCCACATCTTACGAAACCGTCGAGAATGGCCGCTTCCGCTTCCATGTCGAGATTTCGCATCCGTTCACCGGATTGATCGTGCGCTATCGCGGCTGGCTCGAGCCGGTGGATTCTCATGTCGCGAAGATGTCGCCTGATGCCGTTGCCAGCTAGCCGCAGGGCTCGGCGATTGGCGGAAACGCTTGTCATTTCGTCGTCCTAGGGGAGCAAGGAGCGAAGCGACGCGGCGCAGACCCCGGGATCCATGCCGCGACATCGACACCATCACAGCGGTGCAGAATTCGGCTCCGCCGCGCACGCCACCTCCCGCCATGGCATGGATACCAGGGTCTCAGCGACGCCGCTTCGCGGCTGCTCCGCCCTGGTATGACGAAAGGCTTGCACCGCGCCCGATCAGAGCCGAAAGATTTTTTCTGCGCCCTGTCGAAACCGGTCGCTGCCGCGCGACATACGTCTGGCCCCGCAAGGACGCGGCCGTCCAAACCACGGGAGAACACCCATGCGATACATACTTTTGATCAATGGCGACGAAGCCGCGCTGGCGAAAACGCCGGTCGAGCAGCTCCAGCAGATGAGCGCGGCCTACGCCACCTATACCGAAGCGTTGAAGAAATCCGGCGTATGGCTGGCCGGCGAGCGACTGCGCCCGACCCAGGCGACCACCTCGGTGCGGATCGCCGACGGCAAGACCCATGTGATCGACGGCCCCTATGCCGACACCAAGGAGCAGCTTGCCGGCTTCTATATGATCGAGGCGGCTGACATCGACACCGCCATCGAATGGGCGGCGCGCTGTCCGGCGGCCAGCACCGGCACGGTCGAACTGCGTCCGATCTGGGAATTGGCCGACTACATGCCACAGAAATGACGATGTAATGGACAGTCGCCCGGAGATCGCCCGGGCGGCCGCCGAGGCCGCCGCCCGGCAGAGTTATGGCAAGCTGGTTGCCTGGCTCGCGGCGCGCACGCGCGACGTGGCCGCGGCCGAGGACGCGCTGGCCGATGCCTTTGCCGCGGCGCTCGAACGCTGGCCGAAGTCGGGCGTGCCCGAGAAGCCGGAAGCCTGGCTGCTGGCCGTGGCGCGTCGGCGTCGTGTCGATGCGGTGCGGCGGCGGCTCACCCGGGAGGCCGCCCGCGATCATCTCAAGCTGATCGCCGAGGAGATGGAGGCGCGCATGACCGACGAAGATCTGCCCGACGAACGGCTGCGGCTGATGTTTGCCTGCGCGCATCCGGCGATCGAACCGGGCGTGCGGGCACCGCTGATCCTGCAGACCATCCTCGGCTTCGATGCCGCGACGATCGCTTCCGCCTTCCTGGTCTCGCCGGCAACGATGGGCCAGCGCCTGGTGCGCGCCAAGACGCGCATCCGCGAAACCGGCATTCCGTTGCGGGTTCCGGAGCGGGCCGAACTCGGCGAGCGGCTGGACGCCGTGCTGGAGGCGATCTACGCCGCCTTCGCCGAAGGCTGGTCCGATCCGGCCGGCACCGAGACGCGGCGCCGCAACCTCGCCACCGAAGGCATCTGGCTCGGCCGCCTGGTCGCCACGCTGATGCCGGAAGAGCCGGAAGCGCTTGGCCTGCTTGCACTGATGCTGTTTGCCGAGGCCCGCCGTGCCGCCCGGCGTAGCGCCGAAGGAGACTTCGTGCCGCTGGCCGAACAGGATTGCGGCCTGTGGGACCGCGCCCTCATCGATGAGGCGGAGGCGCTTCTGTCCCACGCCGCGACGTGCGGCGTCGTCGGCCGCTACCAGCTTGAGGCCGCCGTACAGTCCGCCCACGCGGCGCGACGGCTGACCGGCCGCACCGACTGGGTGGCGATCCGTGAACTTTACGACGCGTTGCTTTCGATCGCCGGATCGCCGGTGGTGGCGATCAATCGCGCGGTGGCGCTCGCCGAGGCTGAGGGCGCCATGGCGGGGCTGGCGGCGCTTTACGTGCTGGGTGACGACAAGCGGCTGAATGAGTATCAGCCTTACTGGGCGGCGCGGGCCGGTCTCCTTGCCAGGCTTGGCCAGGTGCCGCAGGCAACCGAAGCCTATGACAGGGCGATCGGCCTGGAACGCGATCCGGCGCTGCGCCGGTTCCTGCAAGGCAAACGCGCAGCGCTGCGAAACTGACCCTTAGAACAATTCCAGGAAAAGTGTGAACGGTTTTCCGTCCGGAATTGCGTCAAAACAAAGAGTTAGGGTAGTTCGCCGTTTCCATGAAACGGTGAACTGCTCTAGCCCGGCCACATCTCGTGCGACGTGTTGAGCGTCTTCAGCAGTGGATGCTCGCGCAGCTTCGCCCACAAGCGTTCGATATCAGGCCATGCCGTCCGCGCGGTTTCGATGTCGGGATGCCAGGCCACGAGCATGACGAGATAGATGTCGGCCAGCGACATCGCCTCACCCACCAGCCAATCACGGCCGCGCAAGGCGGCATCGAGAACGGTGAAGCCGCGGTCCATCTCGGCGATGGCCGCCTGCTTGACGGCTTTCGTGCCGTCGGCGTCGGCGGTGTAGCGATAGGCGTAATACAGCCGCAGGATAGCGGGGTAGAGCACCGACGACATGAACGCCATCCAGCGCAGGAACTCGACGCGGGCCGGCGCGTCGATCGCCGGCGCCAGGCTGGCCTCGGGATGGCGCTCCGCAAGCAGAATGCAGATCGCCGCCGATTCGGTCATCGAGCGCCCGTCCGGCAAGGTCAGCACCGGCACCTGGTTCAGCGGGCTGATGTCTAGGAAGGCCGGATCGGGCCGGTCGGTCTTCGGCACGTCGATCTGCTCGAACGGCGCGTTCGCCAGCGCCAGCGCGGCCTCGACGACGAAGCCGCCGCTGCTTGGACGGGTATAAAGCTTGTACATGAAAATCCTCCCCGACCTGCGCAACGCAGGCCCGGGCGATATGAACCGGAAGCAGGGTTCCGCTCAAGCCGGGTCACGGGCGCCACGGAAGGATTTTTCAGCGGGCCAGCGAGGATGGGTCACGACGCTGCCCTTCGCGTCGTCATCCACGGGCGGAGCAAGGAGCGAAGCGACGCGGCGCAGACCCGAGGATCCATGCCGCGACTTCAAAGCGCCGCGACGGTACAAAAATAGACCTTCACCCTGCACCGCGGCACTCCTCGGCCGCGATCACGGCATGGATCCCAGGGTCTGCGCGCCGCTTCGCGTCACTCCGCCCTGGGATGACGAAGCTGTTAGGCCTAAGCCCCCAGCCCTTCGAACAGGATCGTCGACAGATAACGTTCGGCGAAGTCGGGAATGACCACGACCAGGGTCTTGCCCTTGTTCTCTGGCCGCGAGCCGACGACGATTGCCGCTTGCAGGGCAGCGCCCGACGAAATGCCGACCGGCACGCCTTCAAGGCGGGCGACGAGGCGTGCATTGGCGACGGAATCCTCATTGGAAACCTTGACGATCTCGTCGTAGATCGTGGTGTCGAGGATTTTTGGCGCGAAGCCGGCGCCGATACCCTGGATCTTGTGCGGGCCTGGCTGGCCGCCCGACAGCACCGGCGAGGCTTCCGGCTCGACGGCGACGACATGCAGCGAAGGCTTGTGCTTCTTCAACACCTGGCCGACGCCGGTGATGGTGCCGCCGGTGCCGATGCCGGCGACGAAGATGTCGACCTCGCCCTGGGTGTCGTTCCAGATTTCCTGGGCGGTCGTCTTGCGGTGAATTTCCGGATTGGCGGGATTTTCGAACTGCTGCGGAATGACGGCGTTGGGGATCGTCGCGGCCAGCTCATCGGCCTTGGCGATGGCGCCCTTCATGCCTTTCGGGCCTTCGGTCAAAACCAGTTCGGCGCCGAGCAGCGCCAGCATCTTGCGGCGCTCGATCGACATTGTCTCGGGCATGGTCAGGATCAGCTTGTAGCCCTTGGCGGCGGCGGCGAAGGCGAGCGCGATGCCGGTGTTGCCCGACGTCGGTTCGATCAGCGTCGTCTTCCCGGGTGAAATCTTGCCTGCCGCCTCCAGCGCCTCGATCATCGCCACGCCGATGCGGTCCTTGACCGAGGCGATCGGGTTGAAGAATTCGAGCTTGGCCACGAGGTTGGCGACGATCCCCTTCTCCTTGGCGAACTTGTCGAGCCGTACCAGGGGCGTGTCGCCGATCGTGTCGGTGATGGAACTGTAGATGCGGCCGCGGCCGGGGGCGCGGGCGGAGGTGACGGGCTTGTTCATGGTTTCGCTCCCAGGATTTCAGGCAAGTGGCATTGCAGCCGGCAAGATAGGGCTTTCAGCCGCGCAACATAAGCTGTCGGCCGGAAATATCCGAGTGGGGCCTGTGTCTAAAACGCCGTCGTCCCGGAAAAGCATTTCGCGGAAAAGCCTGACACCGGAATGTTTTGGCTGAAAGGGTGCTACTGGCGGGCGGCGATCGCTGCTGCGGCGCCGACCATGAAGCCGGCGGCGGTACGGTTCAGCACCTTCAGCGCGCGCGGCGATTTCAGGAACCAGCGCGCCTTGGCGGCGAGCGCCAGGTAAGGGACCAGCACGACGAACAGGACGACGACCGTCAGCGCGGCGAGAATGCCGTAGTCCGCCAATGTGATGGTCTTCAGCTCGACGATGGTCGGCGTGATGGCGAGGTAGAAGATCATCGTCTTGGGATTGCCGAGCGTGACGGTGAGGCCGGCGATAAAGCTCGAAACCAGTCCGCCCTTGCCCTTCCTGGCCTCAACCGTTTCGGGCGTGATGCCGGCGGTCCAGAAGCGCCAGCCCAGAAACGCCAGATAGGCGACGCCGGCCCATTTGATCGCCAGGAACACCATGCCGAAGGTCTGCGCGACAAAGGCGAGGCCAAGCACCACGGCAGTCAGATAGGTGAGGTCGCCAACCATCAGGCCGAAGAACATCGCCAGCGACGAGCGGAAGCCGGAGCCAAGCGCACGCGCGACAAGCGCGGTGATGCCGGGGCCGGGGATGGCGGCGGCGATGCCAAGGGCGGCGCTGTAGGTGAGGAAGCCGGTGAGGGTCATGGTTTCGGTCTCGGATCGGAGAGCCTTGTCGCATGGCGCGGGCCACGGTTGAATTCCCTGGGGGTCGGAATCCATTGCACCAGACATCGCGGCCTTCACCCTGCGAGGGGGCCTGCGCCAGCCGGGCAAAATCCCTCAGGAGCGGGCACCGCCATAGGTCACGCGCCAGATGGTGCCGTTGCCGTCCTCGGTGACGATCAGGGCACCGTCGCTCGCCACCGCCACGCCCACCGGCCGGCCCCACACCTCGCCATTGGAGACCACGAAGCCGGTCATGAAATCCTCGTATTCGCCGGTCGGCTTGCCGTCCTCGAACAGCAATCGCACGACCTTGTAGCCGGTCCTGTTGCCGCGGTTCCACGACCCGTGCAGGGCCACAAAGGCGTCGCCCCTGTAGTCCTGGGGAAAACCGGTGCCGGCCGGAAGATCCTGGCGGTCGTAGAAAGCGATGTTGAGCGGCGCCGAATGCGCCTGCATCAGCACATCGGGAATGGTTGCCTTGCCGGCGAGATCGGGCCGCGCTCCCTTGTGGCGCGGATCCTCATTGTCGCCGATATAGTACCAGGGCCAGCCGTAGAAGGCGCCGTCCTTCACGGATGTTGCGTACTCGAACGGCACATTGTCGCCCAGCGCATCGCGCTCGTTGACGACGCACCACAGCGCCCCGGTCGCCGGCTGCACGGTCATGCCCGAACAGTTGCGCAGGCCGGTGGCGACGATGCGGCCGTTCTTGCCGTCCGGGTCGAAGGCCAGCACGTCGGCGCGGCCGTCCTCGGAACTCCATGTCGCGCCAAGCGGCTTCGACGTCACCCACGCTTCGAGGCCGCCATCCGGCGCCTTGCCCATGTCCTCGGCGATGTTCGAACCCGAGCCGACCGACAGATAGAGCGCCTTGCCGTCAGGCGAAAAGACGATGTCGCGCGTCCAGTGGTGGTTGGAGGGAATCTTGTCGACGATGGTTTGCGGCTCGCCGGCGGCCTTCAGCTCGCCATTGCGGTAGGCAAAGCGCACGATCCTGTCGCTGTTGGCGACATAGACCCATTGCGGGTCATTGCCCGGCGGATAGAAGGCGATGCCATAGGGTTGGTTGAGATTGCGGGCAAAGATGGCGTCTTCGGCAGGCTTGGCACTGTCCTTGGCCAGGCGATAGACGCGGATCTGGTTGGCTTCGCTGTCGGCGACGAACAGGTCGCCGTTCGGCGCGATGCGCACGACCCGCGGATTGTCGATGCCGGACGCGATCAGCTCGGCCGAGAACCCCGGCGGCAGTTGCGGCTTCGCGCCTGCCGGCATGTCGGCGAGCCCGGCGCTGTTCGAGGCGGATTTGGTGACATAGGGCTTCGGCAGGTCTTCCGGCTTGATCAGGCGACGCACGCCTGGCTTGTCGGCGCGCCAGTCGCCGAAGGCGGCTGGGCCCTTCAGCACCGGTTGGTCCGCCTGCTGTGCGAATGCCGCTGTCGTAAGAAAGAGCGCTGGAAGCACCAGGCCGGCCAATCGGATCATCTTGTCCTCCATCTGGTCGCGAAGGAAACCAACGGTAGGTCTGTCCAGAGGTTCCGCCTCATACGATGCGTCGAGGAAGCGAAAGACCGGTTTCCGGTCTATGTCCCGGCAGCGTAAAAATCGTCGTCGAGGCGTTTTTCCAGCGCGACGAGATCCGCCGGCAGCGGCAGGCCCATGGCGCGCATCTCCCGCAGTTTTTCGCGCAGCTGTTCCTGGATTTCGTGCTGGTCTTCCGGCTGGTTGACCATCTCCTCGAGCAGCAGGCTGATCCGGGCCTTGAATTCTTCGAGCGCCATTCTTTTTCTCCTTGCTGCCCGTCTCTTCTGTCCGGGGCGCTACCTTAACATGCGCGATATCAGCTGCGCGGTATAATCGACCATCGGCACGATGCGGGCGTAGTTCAGCCGGGTCGGGCCGATGACGCCGAGCGCGCCGACGACGCGGGCATCCTTATCGCGATAGGGCGCGACCACCAGCGACGAGCCGGACAGCGAGAACAGCTTGTTTTCCGAGCCGATGAAGATGCGCACGCCCGATCCCTGTTCGGCGAGATCGAGCAGCTGGATCAGCCCGTCCTGCGTCTCCATGTCCTCGAACAGATGCCGCAGCAACTCGATATCGGCCTGGGCGGTGACGTTTTCGAGCAGGTTGGCGCGGCCGCGTACGATCAGCCGCGCCGGCAGGCCGCTTTCGGCGCCCGCCCACACCGCAAGCCCCTTCTCGACAAGGTCCTGCGACAGCGTGTCGAGCGCGGCTCGCGTCTCTTCCTTGATGCGGGCGATCTCGGTCCGCGCCTCGGCCAGCGTGCGGCCGCGGATATGCGCGTTGAGGAAATTCGAGGCCTCGTGCAGCTGCGAGAGGGTGATGCCGGCGGGCAGCTCGACGACGCGGTTCTCGACATCGCCATTCTGCGACACCAGCACGGCAAGCGCCTTGGTCGGTTCCAGCTGGATGAATTCGATATGCTTCAGCGCCACCTCGTTCTTGGCGGCGAGCACCAGGCCGGCGCCGCGCGACATGCCCGACAGCATCTGGCTGGCCTCGGTCAGCATGTGCTCCAGCGTCGCGCCCGAGCCGGAGGCTCGCACCTGTGCCTCGATGGTGCGGCGCTCCTCGTCGGAAAGGTCGCCAAGCTCCATGAAGGCGTCGACGAAGAAACGCAGTCCGGCCTGCGTCGGCAGCCGGCCGGCCGAGATGTGCGGCGCATAGATCAGCCCGAGGTGCTCGAGGTCGCTCATCACATTGCGGATGGTGGCCGGCGACAGCGAGGAGGGCAGGATGCGCGACAGGCTGCGCGAGCCCACCGGCTCGCCGTCCCTGAGATAGGAATCGACAATGCGCCGGAAGATGTCGCGTGAGCGCATGTCGAGTGATTGCAGTGCAAGCGGTTGCGAACCCGGATCGATTGCCTTGGTCATTCGGCCAAAAACCTCCTTGTTCAGGATATAGACTTCGGCACGGTGGGCGCAACCCGGTGTCTGTGTCGGATCATCCCGGGTGTCTGGATCAGATCACCGGTCCGTTTTCCTTTGCGCGCTGCCCCCCATGCGTCTAAAAGCCGGCCACGATTCCGAAAAATGACTGGAAAGAAGCCCGAATGCGCCCCTCCAAACGCCAATTCGACGAAATGCGCGCCATCTCCTTCGAGCGCGGCGTCTCCAAGCACGCCGAAGGCTCGTGCCTGGTGAAGTTCGGCGACACCCATGTCCTGTGCACGGCGAGCCTCGAGGAGAAGGTGCCGGGCTGGATGCGCAATTCCGGCAAGGGCTGGGTGACGGCTGAATACGGCATGCTGCCGCGCTCGACCGGCGAGCGCATGCGCCGCGAGGCTTCGGCCGGCAAGCAGGGCGGCCGCACGCTGGAAATCCAGCGCCTCATCGGCCGTTCGCTGCGCGCCGTGGTCGATTTGCAGGCGCTGGGCGAACAGCAGATCACCGTCGACTGCGACGTCATCCAGGCCGATGGCGGCACCCGCACCGCCTCGATCACTGGTGGCTGGGTGGCGCTCCATGATTGCCTGCGCTGGATGGAAGCCCGGCAGATGGCCAGCGTCGCCAAGGTGTTGAAGGACCATGTCGCGGCGATTTCCTGCGGCATCCATGATGGCCAGCCGGTCATCGATCTTGACTATCTCGAGGATTCCTCGGCCGGCACCGACGCCAATTTCGTCATGACCGGCAAGGGCGGCATCGTCGAGATCCAGGGCACCGCCGAGGGCGAGCCTTTCTCGGAAGGGCAGTTCGCGGAATTGATGGGCCTGGCCAAGAAAGGCATCCAGCGCCTGGTCAGCCTGCAGCAGATGGCGGTGGCGTAAGCCATCGATTTTCTGGTGACCCCTTCCGCCATCCTTGAATCAGCCCTGTACGTCACCGATCTGGCGGCGGCGGAAGAATTCTATGTCGGCGTGCTCGGCCTCGACCTGCTCGGCAAGGTGAACGGCAGACATCTTTTCTTCCGCTGCGGGCCGGGCGTGCTGCTGGTCTTTAATGCCGAGGCGACCAGAATATCTCCGGCGCCGGATGCGCGTCTGAAAGTGCCGCCGCATGGCGCGACCGGCGAAGGTCATCTCTGCTTCGCGGCGACCGCTACGGAAATCGTGGCCTGGAAAGCCCATCTGGAGGCAAAAAGAATTGCCATCGAAAGCGAATTCGAATGGCCGCAAGGCGGCCGTTCGCTCTATATACGCGACCCCTCGGGCAATTCGATCGAGTTTGCCGAGCCAAGAATCTGGGGCCTTTGATGCATTCTCTTGATGGAAAGAAGATCGTCGTCGCCAGCCACAATGCCGGCAAGTTGCGCGAATTCGCCGATCTGATGGGGCCGTTCGGCTTCGAAGCGAAGTCGGCGAAGGACTATGGCCTGCCGGAGCCGGACGAGACCGGCACCACTTTCGAGGAGAATGCCTACATCAAGGCGCTGGCCGCGGCGGAGGCGACCGGCCTGCCGGCACTGTCGGATGATTCAGGCCTCTGCGTCGACGCGCTCGACGGCGCGCCTGGCGTCTACACCGCCAATTGGGCCGAAACCCCGGACGGCAGCAGAGATTTCGCCATGGCCATGCAGCGCACCGAAGTGGCGCTGCAGGAAGTCGGCGCTGCCCTGCCGGAACAGCGCAAGGGCCGCTTTGTCGCCGTCATTTGCCTCGCCTTTCCCGACGGCGAGGCCGAATATTACCGCGGCGAGGCCGAAGGCACGCTGGTCTGGCCGCCGCGCGGCGAGCTTGGCTTCGGCTATGATCCGGTGTTCTTGCCCAATGGTTTCGAAAAAACTTTCGGCGAGATGAGTGCCGAGGAAAAACACGGTTGGAAGCCGGGCCAGGCGACGGCGCTGTCGCACCGTGCCCGCGCTTTCCAGAAATTCGCCCAGGCGCGATTGAATTTGCCGGGATTGGGCTCGGCATGACTGGATCCGGCATGACCATGCCGCTCGACCGGGCGCCTGGCTTCGGCGTCTACATCCATTGGCCGTTCTGCGCGGCCAAGTGCCCCTATTGCGACTTCAACAGCCATGTCCGCCACCAGCCGGTCGACCAGGAGCGCTTTGCCGCCGCCTTCGAGGCGGAACTGGCGACGATGCGCCAGCGCACCGGGCCGCGCGAGGTGACCAGCATTTTTCTCGGCGGCGGCACGCCGTCGCTGATGAAGCCGGAAACGGTGGCCAGGGTCCTGGACGCCGTGGCCAAGAACTGGACGGTGCCTGATGGCATCGAGGTGACGCTGGAGGCCAACCCATCCTCCGTCGAAGCCGAACGTTTTCGCGGCTATCGGTCGGCGGGCGTCAACCGCGTCTCGCTCGGCGTGCAGGCGCTGAACGACAAGGATCTGCGCTTCCTCGGCCGGCTGCACAATGTCGACGAAGCGCTGCACGCCATCGGCCTCGCGCGGGAAATATTCCCAAGGCTGTCCTTCGATCTGATCTACGCCCGGCCCGGACAGACGCCGGAAGCCTGGGCATCCGAGCTCGAACAAGCGATCGGCCATGCCGCTGACCATCTGTCGCTCTACCAGCTGACCATCGAGGAAGGCACGCCCTTCCATGCGCTGCATGCGGCGAAGAAATTCATCATTCCCGACAATGACCACGCCGCCGACCTCTATGCGCTGACGCAGGAGATTACGGCCGCACACGGCCTGCCGGCCTATGAGATTTCCAACCACGCCAGGCCGGGCGCCGAGAGCCGGCACAACCTGACCTACTGGCGCTATGGCGAATATGTCGGTGTCGGTCCCGGCGCGCATGGCCGCTTCGTCGAGAATGGCCGCCGCACGGTGACGATAGCCGAGCGGATGCCGGAAACCTGGGCCAATCTTGTCGAGGCCAAGGGCCATGGCGTTACTGGTGGCGAGATCCTGACCCGCTCGGAAGAGGCCGACGAATTCCTGCTGATGGGACTGAGGCTCGCCGAAGGCATCGACCTCTCGCGCTACGAGGCGTTTTCCGGGCGCGGCCTGTCGAGCGCGCGGCTGTCCATGCTGCAGGGCGAGGGGCTGGTGGCGCCGATCGGCAATGCGCGGCTGCGCGCCACGCCGGCCGGCATGATCGTGCTCGACGCCGTGGTGGCCGACCTGGCGCGCTGATCCTTGAAAAACGTCCTTTTCGTCTGCAGCCAGAACCGCTTGCGCAGCCCGACCGCCGAGCAGGTGTTTTCAACACGCCGGGATATCGAGGTCGCATCGGCGGGGACCAACCATGATGCCGACACGCCGCTGACGCATGAGCTGGTCGCTTGGGCCGACATCATCTTCGTCATGGAAAAGGTGCACCGCACCAAATTGCAGAAGAAATTCAAGACGAGCTTGAACAAGGCCCGAATCATCTGCCTCGATATACCGGATAACTATGAATTCATGGATTTGGAGCTGATTGACCGTCTGAAGGCGAGCGTTTCACGCTATCTGGGGTGACAGATGGCTTGCCGCGCGCGCTTGGCGATGAAGCATCGGCCACCGCGCAATCCGGACCCGAGTCGACTTCAAAGAAGAAATCCTGATGGTGAAAATCGCCACCGTCCTCCCAGGATTGTTGGGTGAGGCCACAGCCCGCGTAGGAAAACACGTCGATTTTTGTGGCCCGCGGCGCCTGGATCCATTGCTCGCCAACTTTATGGAACATGTAGTGTGATGTGGCTGGATCGTCTGAACGCATATGCAGGTGGATGCCCGGCATCGCGAATTGCGGATCAATGTCCAGTTGCAGATAGGCGGCGGAGAGACCTTCGACGCTTATCCAGTCCCGGTTGGAAATAGGCTGATTGAACGCCGGATAGCGAATTCTCGCGAATTCCCGTTCCTCGGTTTCGCCGACCAGCACCCCTCGGAGCGAGAGTGTCTTGCCAAAGAGGCCACTGGCCGCCGTTGCCCTGAACTTGACCGTTCGTGGGCTTTGCGCGGCGGATGAAGAGCCGGCCTCTGCGTTGTTTCTTGTATTGGCTGAGGACGTGAAGGCGACAAGGCCGACCGCAAGGGCCAACATTCGCGGACCAATCAGCTTTTCAGTCGCGATGCGCTTCAATTTTGTCAGCGATCTCGTCAGGCGTCGTGCTTGAAACCGCGCTTGCCGCGATCCTTCTCGGCATGCGCCTCTCCGTTGCGGGCCGGTTTGGCGTCAGCCTTCTCGCGGCGAACGCTGTGCTGGTCGTTCATCGGATGCGGGGGCACGCCTTCCCTGGCGCTTTTCGTTTCAAGACGGGTGATGAAGATATCGAAGCGATTGGGCATCGTTCGGTCAGTGCTCCGTCGTGCTGTCTGGTTTGTTGTCGGAAAGCCTGACATTGGTGGGCAAGGCCTTGGCGGCCCGCTTGGTCAGGCTGGCGTCGTTCTCGGCAGGCAGGCGCTTGCCCCTGGGCAGGGAGGCGCTGTTGCGGCCGGCATAGTAGGGCGCGAACGCGTCCTGTATCTTCAGGCTGTCCATCCTGTCCTCCCTTGGGAATCAGGGCCTAAATCTGCCAAACCCGGTTTCGTTCCCTACTGTGGCGAAGGAATGGCGGTTACCTTACATCGGCGTGAGTTTTGCAAGCCGGCACCAGCCGTGCCAAACAGGATTGGCAGCCAAACAGGGCTGAACGGAGACGGCATCGGTGACTGGCGAGACGGGCAAGCGCAGCTATGTGGTCGGGCAGACCGAGATCGTGGCCCGTCCTCTCGAGCCGGCGCTCTATCTGGTGGCGACGCCGATCGGCAATCTCGCCGACATCACGCTGCGCGCGCTGGAGACGCTGGCCGCCGCCGACATCGTCGCCTGCGAGGACACGCGGGTGTCGCGCGTATTGCTCGACCGCTACGGCATCCGCCGCCGCACCACGGCCTATCACGAGCACAATGCCGGCGAGGCCGGGCCGAAGCTGATCGCGGCCCTTCAGGCCGGTCAGAGCGTGGCGCTGATTTCCGATGCCGGTACGCCGCTCGTCTCCGATCCCGGCTACCGGCTGGTCGGCGAGGCGATCGACCACGGCATTCGTGTCGTACCGATCCCTGGTCCGTCGGCACCGCTTGCCGCTCTGACAGCGTCCGGCCTGCCGTCGGACGCCTTCCTGTTCGCCGGATTTCTGCCCGTGAAATCAGGCCAGCGGCTGGCGCGGCTGGAAGCGCTGAAGGCCGTACCAGCAACGCTGATCTTCTTTGAATCGCCACGCCGGCTGGCCGAGTCGCTGGGCGCCATGGTCGAGGCGTTGGGCGGCGAGCGAAAGGCTGCCATTGGCAGGGAATTGACCAAGACCTTCGAGGAAATGCGTATCGGCACGCTGCGGGTGCTGGCCGACCACTATGCCGCGGCCGACACGCCGAAGGGCGAGGTCGTCGTCTGCGTCGGTCCCGCCGAGGCCAAGGCGGACGAGCCGGCGGATATCGACCGCCTGCTGTTGTCGCTTGCCGCCGAAATGCCGGCTTCCAAGGCGGCGGCGGAAGCCGCGAAGATGACCGGAGGCCAGAAACAGGCCCTCTACCGTCGGCTGCTGGAGCTCAAGGATGCTTCCGGAGAGGGTAGTGGCTGAGCGGCCGAGCGCCAGCCGCCAAAAGGCCTATCGGCGCGGCCATCGCGGCGAATGGCTGGCGGCGGCCGCGCTGATGCTGAAGGGCTACCGGATTCTCGCGCGCCGCCACCGCACCCGTTTCGGCGAGATCGACCTGATCGCGCGGCGCGGCGACCTGGTGCTGTTCGTCGAGGTCAAGGCGCGGCGCACGCTGATGGAAGCCATGGAGGCGATCAGCCATGAATCGGAGCGCCGCATCGAGGCGGCCGCCGACATCTGGCTGTCGCGCCAGGCGGATTACGGCAGGCTGTCGATGCGCTTCGACATGGTCGCGGTGCTGCCATGGCACTGGCCGGTGCATGTCGAGAACGCGTTTTATGGACGGAGTTAGGGGGAGGTCCCTCACGTCGTCATCCACGGGCGGAGCAGGAGCGAAGCTCCGTCGCGGAGACCCGAGGATCCATGCCGCGACCCTTGAGCGCTTCTACGGTGCAGGAAGTGGAAGACTTTTTCGCCGGATACAGCGCGCCTAGCAAGCTATTCTCGACCGCCGAGCTCCTCGATCCACGTCACGGCATGGATCCTCGGGTCTGCGCTGCGTCGCTACGCTCCTTGCTCCGCCCGTGGATGACGAAGTCGAGGAGGTCGCGGAACGCTCCTCACCCCCAAACCATCAATGCCAGCAACCCGACAATCCCCACCACCAGCCGCCACCAGCCGAACAGCGAGTAGCCGTTGCGCGAGACGTAATCGAGCAGGAAGCGCACCACGAACAGTGCGGTGACGAAGGCGGCGACGAAGCCGATGGCGATGATCGGCAGGTCGGCCGAGGTCAGCACGTTGCGGTTCTTGAACAGGTCGAAGGCAAAGGCGCCGACCATGGTCGGAATGGCGAGGAAGAAGGAAAATTCCGCCGCCGCCCGCTTGTCGACGCCCAGAAGCAGCGCGCCGACGATGGTCGACCCCGAGCGTGAGGTGCCGGGGATCAGCGACAGGCACTGGAAAAGCCCGATCTGCAGGTAAAGCCTGGTCGGGAACCGCTCGACGTCGCGATAGACCGGCTTCAGGTTCATGCGGTCCACCACCAGCAGGATGACGCCGCCGATGATCAGCATGATGCAGATCAGCCTCGGCGATTCGAACAGCACCGTCTTGATGAAGTCGTGCGCCAGCGCGCCGATGATCGCCGCCGGCAGGAAGGCGATCAGGATGCCGATGACGAAATGCCTCGTCAGCCTGTCATGCGGCAGGTCGAGCAGCATCTGCCACAGGCGGCGGAAGTAGACGCTGAGGATCGCCAGGATCGCACCCAGCTGGATCAGGATCTCGAAGGCCTTGCCGGTCGAATGGAAGCCCAGGAAATGGCCGGCAAGCAGGATATGGCCGGTCGAGGAGACCGGTATGAATTCGGTCAGCCCCTCCAGCAGGCCGAGCAGCAGGGCTTCGACGAAGGTCTGGCTTTCCATGGCTACCTCGGCTTTTGCGCGACGGCTAACAGAACGGCTTGCTTGTCATGGCGTTGAAGTGCCCCTATAGGTCGCAACACCCTGACGGCCCGCTAACCGGGCGGCCAAGACTTACCGGTGCGCCCGGCGATTCGCCAGTGCGCTTTATCATCGCGGAACCATGCTGACGCTTTTCCACCATCCCATGTTCGCAACTTGCCGCTTCGTCCGCCTCGCCTTTGGCGAGTATGGCGAGGAGCTGGCGCTGATCGAGGAAAAGCCGTGGACGCGGCGCAAGGAGTTCTTGGCGCTGAACCCGGCCGGCACGCTGCCGATCCTGCTCGCCGAAGGCGACGTGCCGATCGTCGGCGCGACCGTGATCTCGGAATATCTCGACGAGACGCGCGGCGTCTTGAAGCGCGACAAGCGGCTGTTCGCCGAGGACCCGATGCAGCGCGCCGAAATCCGCCGGCTGATCGACTGGTACTTGAACAAGGCCGAAAGCGAAGTCACCCGCCATCTGGTGCGCGAACGCGTGCTGAAGCCGATCATGCCGGAAACGGCCGGCGGCGGTTCACCCGATTCGGGCGCCATCCGTGCCGCGCGCGCCAACATCCGCCAGCATATGAAATACACCAACTGGCTGGCCGGCACCCGCCATTGGTTGGCCGGCGGCAGGGTCACCTATGCCGATCTCGCCGCCGCCGCGACGCTGTCGGTGCTCGACTATCTCGGCGAGATCGATTGGCGCGAACACGCCGCGGCGCGCGAATGGTACACCAGGGTAAAGTCGCGGCCTTCCTTCCGGCCGCTCCTGACCGACCGCGTGCGCGGCCTGTCGCCGGTGTCGCACTATGCGGACCTCGACTTCTGACGCCGCAAAACTGCGCGCGCTGATCGACGCGGAGGCGCATCGCGCCGGCTTCGATGCCATTGCCGTCACCTCTCCCGATGCGATCCCGCTGGCTCCGGCCCGCCTCGCCGAATTCGTCGCCGACGGCTTTCACGGCTCGATGGACTGGATCGCCGAGACGCTGGAAAGGCGCAGCGAACCTTCCACGCTTTGGCCTGAAGTGCGCTCGATCGTCGTGCTGGCGATGAATTACGGCCCCAACCATGATCCGCGTGACCTGCAGGCCCGGCACGACCGGGGCGCCATCTCCGTCTATGCGCAGAACCGCGACTATCACGATGTGATGAAGGGCCGGCTGAAGGAGATCGCCGGCAAGATCGTGTCGCGCGCCGGCGGCGACGTGAAGGTCTTCGTCGACACCGCGCCGGTGATGGAAAAGCCGCTGGCGCAAGCCGCGGGGCTCGGCTGGCAGGGAAAGCACACCAATCTGGTCAGCCGTGAGCACGGTTCCTGGCTGTTCCTCGGCACCATCTTCACCACGGCCGAACTCACGCCCGACCGGGCCGAGATCGACCATTGCGGCTCCTGCCGCGCCTGCCTCGACGCCTGCCCGACTGATGCCTTCCCCGCGCCCTACCGGCTCGATGCGCGGCGCTGTATTTCCTACCTCACCATCGAGAACAAGGGGCCGATCCCGCATGAATTCCGCGAAAAAATCGGCAACCGCATCTATGGCTGCGACGATTGTCTGGCCGCCTGCCCCTGGAACAAGTTCGCCCAGGTAGCCTCCGAAGCAAAGCTCGCCGCGCGCGCCGATTTGCGCGAACCGCCGCTCGCCGAGCTGTTGCAGCTGGATGACGCGGCCTTCCGCGCCTTCTTCTCCGGTTCGCCGATAAAGCGCATCGGCCGCGACCGTTTTGTCCGCAACGTGCTGATCGCCGCCGGCAATTCCGGCGATGCCGGGCTGGCCGGCCCTGTCGGTGCACTGCTCGGCGACGCCTCGCCGCTGGTTCGCGGCGCGGCAATATGGGCGCTGGCGCGGCTGGTATCCGATGCCGAATATGCCGAGCGGGCCGCGACCGGCCTGAACACCGAAAGCGATGGCGTCGTGCGCGAGGAATGGCGCCTGGCGCGGCCAGACAGGACGCATGCATGAGCGAAAAACAGGTCTTCATCTTCGGCGCCGGCTATTCCGGCAAAGCTTTTGCCCGGGCCGGCAAGGATGCCGATGCGATCCTTGGCACGACGCGGTCAGAGGATAAATTCAATGCGTTGCGCCAGGCCGGCATCGCCCCGCTGCTGTTTGATGGCGCGCTGACGGGCGAAATCGGCGAGGCGCTGGAGAAAACGACGCATCTGGTGATTTCAGTCGCCCCGGAAGAGGCAGGCGATCCCGTGCTGAATGCCGTCCGCGCCGCGATCGCGGGGATGCCGGCGCTGCAATGGATCGGCTATCTCTCCACGGTCGGTGTTTACGGCGACTATGGCGGCGCCTGGGTCGATGAAACGGCCACGTGCCGGCCGGTGTCGAAACGCTCCGTCATGCGCGTCGAGGCTGAGCAGGACTGGCTGAAGCTCGGCGAGCATATCGGCCGGCCAGTGGCGATCCTGCGCCTGTCCGGCATCTACGGTCCGGGCCGCAATGCGCTGGTCAACCTGGAAAACGGCACCGCGCGGCGGCTGGTCAAGCCCGGCCAGGTGTTCAATCGCATCCATTGCGACGATATTGCCGGCGCGCTCTGGCAACTGATCGGGGGCAACACAGGCGGCATCTTCAACGTCACCGATGATGAGCCGGCGCCGCCGCAGGATGTCGTTGCCTACGCCGCGTCGCTGATGGGCGTCGAGCCGCCGCCGGAAATTCCCTTCGACACCGCCCAACTTTCGCCCATGGCGCGGTCCTTCTATGGCGAGAACAAGCGTGTCGCCAATGCGGCGATCAAGGCGTCAGGCTATCGCTTTCGCTTTCCCGATTACCGCGCCGCCTTCGACCATATGTGGGCAAGCGGCGACTGGCGCGACGGCGAGGCGCGCAGCCCGATGAAGCGCGGATGATCGAAGCCTGGCGGCCGACGTGCTATGATTCGGTTTCGGGATTGCGGTGGGGATCCGGTTTCATGAACTCAGCGATGCGTCCATATTTCGGCAGATCGTCACGGTTGGCGGTCGCTCTTGGCCTGATTGCCCTGACCGGTCTCGCCGCGCAGCCGGCACGCTCCGAGGAACGGGCAAAAGACCTGTTCGGCGCCGAAAAGCTGCCGGCAGCGACCGCGGCGCAGTCGATCGGCTTCTATTCCAAGGGCTGTTTTGCCGGCGGCGTCGCCATTCCCATGGATGGCCCGAACTGGGAAGTGATGCGCCCCTCGCGCAACCGCCGCTGGGGCCATCCGGCGATGATCGCCGTAATCGAGAAGCTTTCACGTGATGCCGCCGCCGATGGCTGGCCGGGCTTGCTCATAGGTGACATTTCGCAGCCGCGTGGCGGTCCGATGCTGACCGGCCACGCCTCGCACCAGATCGGCCTCGATGCCGACATCTGGCTGACGCCGATGCCCAGCCGGCCGCTGTCGATCGCGCAGCGCGAATCGATGAGCGCTACCTTGATGGTCGACGAGAAGACGCATCTGGTGAAGGACGCGCTGTGGAAGCCGCAGCATACGGCGCTTTTGAAGCGCGCCGCGAGCTACCCCGAGGTCGAACGCATCCTGGTCAATCCGGGCATCAAGAAAAAGCTCTGCGACACCGTCAAGGGCGACCGCACCTGGCTGCGCAAGATCAGGCCGTTCTGGGGCCACGACTATCATTTCCACATGCGCATCGGCTGCCAGCCGGGTTCGCCCAACTGCAAGGGGCAGGAGGCGACGCCGGATGATGACGGCTGCGGCAAGCCGCTGGCCTGGTGGTTCACGGAAGAACCGTGGCGTCCCAACAAGAACCCGGACGCGCCGAAGGCACGCGACGTGATGACGATGGCCAACCTGCCCAGGGAATGCCGCGCCGTGCTCGACGCGCCCGGTCCGGCCTCGGCCGAGGCGGCGACCTATCACGGCGGCGCCATGCCGGTCGCGGTGGCGGCACCCGAACCGGAAGCATCGTCGTTGCCCGCCACCACGGCCGCCGGCACAGCCGGCCTGCCAGGCGCGCTGAACGCCTTCACGTCGACGCCCGAGGTCGGCGTGCCGGTGCCACGGCCACGGCCGCCCGCGAACTGATCGTCGCGGCGGCATCGGCGGCCTCAATCGGTTTAGCATCGCGTTTTCCGCGAAATAGTGGCCGTTTGGCCGCAGAACCTTTCCCTGCGCATCACCCGGTTCGAAAACCGTTTCCCTTTTCAAACTCATGCGCTAGTCAACGGAAGAACGGCGAGACGCCGTCAGGGGCGCCGGGGACGGACCAGAGCATGCCAAGCGTAAGCGATACCGACACGTCGTTGCGGTTCCCGATTCTGATCGGCGACATTGGCGGCACCAATGCGCGCTTCTCGATCGTGCTCGACGCCAATTCCGAGGCCGGCGAGCCGACCATCGTGCAGACCGCCAACTACAACACCATCGACGAGGCGATCCAGGCGGCCGTTCTCGACCGCTCGTCGGTCCGCCCGAATTCGGCGGTCCTGGCGGTGGCCGGTCCGGTCGATGGCGACGAGATCGAGCTCACCAACTGCCCATGGGTCGTCAGGCCGAGGCAGATGTTCGCCAGTCTTGGCCTGAGCGACATCGTCGTGCTCAATGATTTCGAGGCGCAGGCGCTGGCCGTCGTGGCGCTGGGCGAAGAGCATATGGAAAAGATCGGCGGCGGCGCGCCGGAGCCCAATGCCGGCCGCGTCGTGCTCGGGCCGGGAACCGGTCTCGGCGTCGCCGGGCTGGTCCATGCGCTACGCCACTGGATACCGGTGCCCGGCGAAGGCGGCCATATGGACATCGGCCCGCGCACGCCGCGCGATTTCGAGGTTTTCCCGCATATAGAGAAGATCGAGGGCCGCATTTCCGGCGAGCAGATCCTGTGCGGGCGCGGCCTCGTCAACGTTTATCGCGCGGTGGCCACGGCGGACGGCAAACCGTCACCCTTCACCACGCCGGCGCAGATCACCGGCGCGGCACTGGCCAAGACCGATCCGGTGGCGCAGGAAGCGCTGGAGACCTTCGTCACCTGCCTCGGGCGCACGGCGGGTGACCTTGCCCTGGTGTTCATGAGCCGTGGCGGCGTCTTCCTCACTGGCGGCATCGCGCAAAAGATCGTGCCGGCGCTGAAGGAAGGCAATTTCCGCGCCGCCTTCGAGGACAAGGCGCCGCACAGCGCGCTGATGCGCACCATGCCCGTCTACGTCATCACCCATCCGCTGGCGGCACTTCTCGGCCTTGCCGCCTATGCCCGAAACCCGTCGCTTTTCGGCGTCCAGACCGCCGGCCGGCGCTGGCAAGCCTAGCTCTTCGACTGGATGTGCCTATATTCCCCGCGGGCGCGCTTGAGCCGCCCGCGACGAAGTTAATCAGCCGCGGGCATAGGCAAGCCGGCCTCATGACGTTAAGAGGGGTGCCGAATTCGCAGCCCGATCCCACGAGGCGGAAAACCACAAAGCGCTCCTGATTTGACACTTCAAGCCCCCAAACAAAAAGTCCGGCCTGGCGAGGTCACGGCGGTGCTCCGCCGCATCCTCGCTGAAAACGGCAACGAGTATCGTTGGACCTATGTCGTTGCCGTCAGCTGCTTGCTGATTGTTTCCGGCACCACTGCCTTCACGGCGTGGATCATGGCCCCGATGATCAACCAGATCTTCTACGAACGGCGCGGCGATATGCTCGTCTGGATCTGCGCCGGTTTCATGGGAGCCTCCCTGCTGCGCGGCTTCGCTGGTTACGGCCAGGCAGTCGCGCTGGCCAAGATCGGCAACAATCTGGTCGCGCGCTACCAGAAGCGCGCCTTCGACCATCTGATGAAGCTCGGCGTCAACTTCTTCAACGATACGCGTTCCGGTCGGCTGGCGGCACAGGTCAGCGAGAATGTCGGCGGCGTTCGCGACCTGCTGTCGCTGACACTGACCTCCATCAGCCGCGACGCGGTCACACTGGTCGCTCTCGTCGGCGTCATGATCTACCAGGATCCGGTGTTGTCGCTCAGCTCGCTGCTGATCGGGCCGCCGCTGATCTGGGCCGTCGTCTACATCACCCGCCGACTGCGGCGTATCAACCGGGAATCCGTGTTGATCAATTCTAGGCTGAACGGATCCGTGCAGGAGGCCACGCAAGGCATCGCCATCGTCAAGGCCTTCACCTTGGAGGCCGAGTTGGCGCGCCGCATCGGCATCATGGCGGACACGGCCGAGCAGCGTAACAACAAGATTGCCCGCGTCTCGGAGCGGCTGTCGCCAATTTCCGAGATTCTGGGCGGTCTCGCCATTACCTCCGTGCTTGCCTATTCCGGCTACCGGGCGCTGGTGCTTGGGCAACCGCCGGGCGCGGTGTTTTCCTTTATCACCGCTCTGATCATGGCCTACGACCCGGCAAGACGCCTGGCGCGCACGCAGGTCGGGATGGAGCGGGCGCTGGTCAATGCGCGCATGATCTACGAGTTGCTCGACCTGGAGCCGAAACAGGGCGATGCGCCCGACGCTGTCGAGGCCAGGGTCACCACCGGCGAAGTGCGCTTCGACAATGTGACGTTCGGCTACAACGCCGACATGCCGGTGCTGAGGGACCTGAGCTTTACCGCCGCGGCCGGCAAGGTCACGGCCATCGTCGGTGCATCGGGCTCCGGCAAGTCGACGCTGGTGGCGCTCTTGCAGCGCTTCTACGACGTCGACCAGGGCAGCATCGAGGTCGATGGCCAGGACATCTCGAAGGTGACCAAGCATTCGCTGCGGCAGTCGATCGCCTATGTGGCGCAGGCGCCCTATCTGTTCGAGGGCACGATCCGCGACAACATCCGCTATGGCCGCCTGTCGGCCACGGACGCCGAGATCGAGCAGGCGGCGAAACAGGCGGCAGCCGACGAGTTCATCCGCCAGCAGCCGCAAGGTTACGATACGCCGGTCGGCGAAGGCGGCTCGACCCTTTCAGGCGGCCAGCGCCAGCGCGTGTCGATCGCCCGCGCCATCGTGCGCCAGGCACCGATCCTGCTGCTCGACGAGGCAACATCGGCACTCGACAACGAGGCGGAGGCGCGCGTCCAGGAAGCGCTGACCCATGTCATGGAAGGCCGCACGACCATCGTCATAGCGCATCGGCTGTCGACGGTGGTCAATGCTGACCACATCATCGTGCTGGAAGAGGGACGGTTGGTCGAGGAAGGCACCCATGCGACGCTGATGGCCGACCCGGACAGCATCTATTCCCGCTTCCACCGCATCCAGGGCAAGAAAGGGCTGGGGCTTGTCGATGACAGCAAGCCGATCCAAACTCCGGTCCGAGCCACGCGTGCGAAGAAGACTGCTGTGAGGAGCACATGAGCGAAGCAGGCGATATGGGCCTGGTGGTGGTGGGCGCAGCCGGCCGCATGGGCCAGACGCTGATCCGCGCCATCCATACCATTCCGGGCGCCCGCGTCATCGGCGCCGTCGAGCGCGCGGATTCGCCCTATCTGGGCAAGGATGCCGGCGAGCTGGCAGGCATCGGCATCATCAACGTGCCGATATCGGACGATCCGCTGCCGGTCTTCGCCAAGGCCGATGGCGTGCTCGATTTCACCACGCCGGCCTCATCAGTCGAGTTCGCCGGCTATGCGGCGCAGGCGCGCATCGTCCATGTCATCGGCACGACCGGCTGCTCGGCCGACGACAATGCCAGGATTGCCGCTGCAGCGCGCCACGCGACGATCGTCAAGTCGGGCAATATGAGCCTCGGCGTCAATCTCCTGGCGGTGCTGGTCGAACAGGCGGCGCGCGCGCTCGACGCCGACGATTTCGACATCGAGATCCTGGAGATGCACCACAAGCACAAGGTCGACGCTCCCTCGGGCACCGCTCTGCTGCTGGGCGAGGCCGCCGCCGCCGGGCGCGGCGTGGCACTTGCCGGCAATGACGTACGTTCACGTGACGGCCATACGGGTGTGCGAAAAACCGGCGCGATCGGCTTCGCCACCCTGCGCGGCGGCTCGGTGGTCGGCGACCACAGCGTGATCCTGGCCGGCACCGGCGAGCGCATCACGCTGTCCCATCATGCCGAGGACCGCGCCATCTTCGCCCGCGGCGCCGTCAAGGCAGCGCTGTGGGCACGCGGCAAGAAGCCAGGACTGTATTCGATGCGGGACGTGCTCGGCCTGAGCTGAAGCGGCCAATCTGCCAAATTTGCCAATCTGAAGGAGCAAACATGTCGAGAACCCTCGTGCTCGTGCGCCATGGCCAGAGCGAATGGAACCTGAAGAACCTGTTCACCGGTTGGCGCGACGTCGACCTGACCGAGCAGGGCCACGCCGAGGCCAAGGCCGCCGGCCAGAAGCTCAAGGCGCGCGGCCTGAAGTTCGACATCGCCTTCACCTCGGCGCTGATCCGGGCGCAGAAGACCTGCCAGCACATTCTCGACGCGGTCGGCCAGAGCGATCTGAAGACCATCCGCGACCAGGCGCTCAACGAGCGCGACTACGGCGACCTTTCCGGCCTCAACAAGGACGATGCGCGCAAGAAATGGGGCGAGGAGCAGGTGCATGTCTGGCGCCGCTCCTACGACGTGCCGCCGCCCGGCGGCGAAAGCCTGAAGGACACCGGCGCCCGCGTCTGGCCCTATTACCTGCATGACATGCAGTCGCATGTGCTGCGCGGCGGCACCGTGCTGGTCGCCGCCCACGGCAATTCGCTGCGCGCGCTGATCATGGCGCTGGACGGCAAGTCGGGCGAGGAGATCGTCAAACTGGAGCTCGGCACCGGCGTGCCGGTCATCTACCAGCTCAACGCCGATTCGACCGTGGCGTCGAAGGAAGTACTGGACGGCTGAGGGCGATAAGCCTCGGTCATCAATTGTAAAAGGCGGCGCTGCCCCTCATCCCCCTGCCGGGACCTTCTCCCCGTATAGTGACGGGGCGAAGGGGCTGCTGGCCGCAACGCCGGCGATTGGCGAAATCGGTGATGAGAGCGTCCCCTCTCCCCGTCTCTATACGGGGAGAGGATGCCGGCAGGCAGGTGAGGGGCGGCGCCAACGCCCGAAACTGAGCCGGCGAGCATCAGCCTTCAAAAAAGCGCGTTGACAGCCATCGCTTGCCCGCTTACATGAGCCCGCACCAGCCCAGATGGCGGAATTGGTAGACGCGCACGGTTCAGGTCCGTGTTCCGCAAGGAGTGGAGGTTCGAGTCCTCTTCTGGGCACCAAATTCCAGTTTCGAGCCACTCCATGGTTCAGAAACCCAAAGAAAAAGCCCGGTTCGCCCGGGCTTTTTCTTTTGAAGCAACCTCCCCTCCCGGCTAGTCCCCAACAAACCGCTTCAAACCGCGCGCCGGCTTCGCTACGCTCGCATCCATGTCTCAATCCTCCACCGCGATCTTCGGCGCCCGGCGCGATCAGGCGTTTCCCACGCTGAGCGAGACCGACATCGACCACATGCGCCGTTTCGGCGAAGCCAGCTTCTACGCCGCCGGCGAGCACATCATCAGGGCCGGCGATGTGGCGCCCGGCCTGATCGTCGTGCTGTCGGGCAGGGTTGATATCACCCAGGATGGCGGGCTCGGCCGGCGCGAGACGATCGTCACGCATGGTCCGGGCAGCTTCGTCGGCGAGCTGGCGCAGCTTTCGGCGCGGCCTTCGCTGGTCAATGCCGAGGCCGCCGAGCCTGTCGAGGCGTTTGTCATTCCCTCTCAGCGCGTACGCGACCTGATGGTGCAGGAGGCCAATCTCGGCGAGCGCATCATGCGGGCGCTGATCCTGCGCCGCGTCGGGCTCCTGGAAAGCGCGACCAGCGGACCGATCATCATCGGACCATCAGGCAATGCCGATGTCTTGCGGCTGCAAGGCTTCCTGGCCCGCAGCGGCCAGCCGCACCGTGTGCTCGATTCCGCCAGCGACCCCTGCGCGAAAACCCTGGTCGAGCGCTTCGACGTCGATCCCCACCATCTGCCGGTCGTGCTGTGCCCGAACGGCAGGCTGCTGATGAATCCCGGCGAGAAGGACCTCGCCCGCTGCATCGGCCTGCTCAGGCCGATCGATGCCGACACGCTGTATGACGTCGCCATTGTCGGCGCGGGCCCGGCTGGGTTGGCGGCGGCGGTCTATGCGGCGTCGGAAGGATTGTCGACCATCGTGCTCGATTGCCGGGCTTTCGGCGGGCAGGCCGGCGCCTCCTCGCGCATCGAGAACTATCTCGGTTTCCCCACGGGCATTACCGGCATGGCGCTGATGGCGCGCGCCTACAACCAGGCGCAGAAATTCGGCGTCGAAATGGTGATCCCGGACGAAGCCAAGCTGCTGAGCGCCGCGGCCGACAATTCAGGCGCCCGCTACCTGCTCGATGTCGGCGACGGCGAGACCGTGCGCACGCGCAGCGTGGTGGTCGCCAGTGGCGCGCGCTACCGGCGTCTCGATGTCGCCAATCTGTCGCGGTTCGAGGGCACGTCGGTGCACTATTGGGCCTCGCCCATCGAAGGGCGGCTTTGCGCCGGCCAGGAGGTGGCGCTGGTGGGCGCCGGCAATTCGGCCGGGCAGGCGGCGGTCTATCTGGCCAGCCATGCGCGCAAGGTGGCGCTGCTGGCGCGCGGCGGCAGCCTCGATGCCTCGATGTCGCGCTACCTGGTCGAGCGCATCAAGGCGCAGCCGAACATCGAGGTGTTGACCGAGACCGAGATCGAGGCACTGGAGGGCGAGGAAGGCAATCTTGCCAGCGTGCACTGGCGCAACCGCGTCAGCGGGGAGCAGACGACACGCCCGATCCGCCATCTCTTCCTGTTCATCGGCGCCGATCCGAACACCGACTGGCTGGCGCAGTGCAACGTGGCGCTGGACGCCAAGGGTTTCATCCGCACCGGATCCGAGCTCGGACCGGAGCGGGGCCTGATGGAGACCAGCCGCAGCGGGGTGTTTGCCATCGGCGACGTGCGTTGCGGTTCGGTCAAACGCGTCGCGGCGGCTGTCGGCGAAGGCGCCCAGGTGGTGGCTGCGCTGCATGCCTATCTCGCGCAGGACGGAACCCACGCCGCGGAGAGCAATTTCAGGAAAAGTGTGTAACGGTTTTCCCGGGAAAAGCGCAAAAAGGAAGAGTTGAGCCTCAACTGGCCAGGAGAGTGTGATGGCGGATGAATGCAAGCATGCGGCTGGGGTCAAGGACGTGACGCCGAGCGCGCTCGGTTGCGAGGAGTGCCTGAAGAGCGGCTCGTGGTGGGTGCATCTGCGGCTCTGCCGCACCTGCGGCCATGTCGGCTGCTGCGACGACTCGCCCAACCGCCACGCGACGAAACATTTTCACGCCACCAGCCACCCCATCATCGAGGGCTACGATCCGCCGGAAGGCTGGGGCTGGTGCTATGTCGACGAGGTTTTTCTCGACCTAGGCGACCGCACGACGCCGCAGAACGGCCCGATCCCAAGGTTTTATTGAGGCCGCATCGGGCGGACAGCGGAACTCGAACCGCTCGACGATTCAGTATCCGAAAAGCCCGGTTCGTCCGGGCTTTTTGTCGTCCAAGGCATGAGCTGTGGCCCAGGCACGGCCAACGGGATCGTCGCCCGACAAAGCTTTGACATGATCACGGCTAGTTTAGAAACATTCAAAACTGGAAGCCTCGCATGCACCCCACCTATACAAGCGCGCAGAAGGCCATTCACTGGGCGGTGTTTCTGCTGGTCATCGGCCTTTATGGCCTGACCTATGTGGAGGAGCTTTTTCCGCGCGGCGATCCCGGTCGCGCGCTCGTCTGGTGGCTGCATATTTCGTTCGGGCTGCTGCTTTTCACGCTGGTCGTCATCCGTGTCGGCCTGCGCCTGACGCTGGGGACGCCCGGCCTGCCGCAGGAAATGTCACCGCTTGAGCGATGGGCGGCCAAGGTTGCGCATCTCGCGCTTTACGCGCTGCTGATGGCCATTCCCGTGCTTGGCATATTGCTGACCTGGTACAGGGGCGATGCCCTGAGTTTCTTCGGTCTTTTCACCATCCCGGCGCCAGTTTCACCGGATCGCGACACGGCCCGGTTTATCAGGGAGCTGCACAGCCTCTGCGCCAATTCGATCCTCATCCTTGCCGGCGTGCATGCGGCGGCGGCGCTGTGGCATCATTTCATCCGCAGGGATGACGTGCTCAAGCGAATGCTGCCGGAAAGCACGCGCTGATTGCGCACGCCGCCTTCCTTCGATCAGTCCCGCTTTGGCGTCACCGGCGCGGATGCCGGATTGTCGACGCTGTTCTCGTTCACCTGGAAGGCCTTTCCTTCGACCTTATTTTTCCTGAGGTCGTCACCGGTCTCAGGCTGCGGCGGGCGCTTCGGATTTTCTTCTGTGTTGTCGTTGATATCGAAAGCTCTGGTCATCATGTCCTCCAGGGGCTGTCCTGGAACACAATGTCCGACAGTGCGTGGGGTTCCGCCGGCAACTCAACCATCATGCCGGCTTGTGTTGCCGCACGATCCTCCACTCGTGCCAGATCAACACCATGACGACCGCATCGAAGACGGTCAGGACCAGCAGGCCGAATGATTGGGTGTATGAGTAGCGGTAGACTTGATAGACCATGAACAAGCCCAAGGCCGCGAGCGAGGCAGGGTAAGACCAGAGCTTGCCTCTCAAAAGCCCGACCACCAAGGCAAGCTTTATCAGGCCGTGGCTAAGCAGGTAGAAGGCATAAAACTCCTTGCTGGCGATCGAAAAATGACTTGCCATCCGCGACAGATGGCCAGCTATGAAGTCGTTGGGATCCTCGATCAATTCCTCCGCGGTGAGGGCATTGACCCAGGAGGCAATGGTATCGGTGGTGACGACATAGAGCAGAATCCCGCCGATGCATTCGATCAGGGCATGCGCGCCCTTCAGCCACAGGCTGACTTTGAAGATCTGGTGGATGCGGTGTTCATCGATGCGCTTCAAGAACCCACCTCACAACCAACCACGAAAACCCCATGCCGATGGAGTCGCTCTAAAGACGCATTCGGGAGCGCAATCGCGTTGTTCCACGTTGCAGGGCGCGGCTTCAAGATCAGCCGGCGAAGTATCGATACGCCAGCCATCCCGCCAGCGCGACCGAGGCGCCCCAGATACAGGCGATCATCACCGCCGCGCTGCGGCTCACGGGCCTGTCAACGGCGAGGGCGGCGGCCTCCCTGTGCTCTGCCATGACCTCGGGCGGTATCATCTTGACCACGGCAATGATCCCCAAGGGAACCAGGATCGCATCATCGAGGTAGCCAACCAGGGGGATGAAATCGGGAATCAGGTCGATTGGAGACAAGGCATAGCCCGCGACACACACGGCAAGCGCCTTGGCGTACCACGGCGTTCGGGGATCGCGCGCGGCAAGGTAGAGCGCATGCACGTCGCGCTTGATCGCTCGGGCCCATTCGCGCAGTGCTGTAGCCATTGGATGACTGTAGCGCCAAAGGATGACGCGCCCAATAGCGCACAGCGTTCGCGGCCGGCTGTCGTGCCGTCTATCGCACCGACCCGGTTACGGTGCGGTCGACATCGGGAACGGATTTGCGTTCGTTGCCGGCAAGCGCGGCTATGATCAGCAGGCTGGCGACAACCGGAACGAACAGGACGGCGACGCGGGCCTGTACGTGGAGAATGGCGCGCCATTCGTTGCTGCGCTTGTCGGGGCTGTCGCTCATCATACTCACTTTGCCATTGACCCCCCGGGAGGTCACGTAGAGGTGAACGGTTAAACAACTCCTTCCGACTTCGTTAACGGACGCAATTCCAGCGCGAAAATCAGCTGAGCCCGATGCGCCTTGCGCCTTGCCGGAACAGCGCCTCGGCATCGGGATCGAAGCGGAACGTGCCGATGAAATCGTCGGCGCGATAATCAGGCAATGTCTTGCGGATGGCGGCGGCAAAGCCGCGCGCCTCTTCGAGCCGGCCGGCCAGCGCCAGGCAGTGCGCGGCGATCGCCAGGATGATGGTATGCGCATTCGGCCGCGCCGCCGCTTTCAGCGCCCAGTCGGCCGCCTCTTCGAACTGGCCGAGCCGGACATGCGACATAGCGCGTGAGCCCAGCATGCCGAACAGCAGCGGGTCGAAGGGGCTGAGATGACGCGAATGGTCGGAGGAGCTTATCGCCGCCCGCGGGTCGCCCGATTGCGAGTGGACGAAGGACAGCGCGTAATGGCCGAGCGCGAAATTCGGGCTGAGATCCACCGCCCGCCCCAGTTCGGAGAGCGATCCATCCTGCTCGCCGCGCAGCCACAGCGCCCGGCCCATCGCCCAGTGCGCGGCCGGATTGTGGTCGTCGACCAGCAGGCTGTGGCCGGCGCTCTCATAGGCCAGCGCGCTTTCGCGGTCGCGGTCGCCCCAGCGCTGGAACGCATTCTGCCAGTGGGTGAACGACAGGCCGGCATAGGCGCGGGCAAAGGTGGGGTCCAGCTGCAAGGCCTTGTCAAAGAAATGCCGCGCCTGCTCGTTCTCGGCCTGCGTGAAGCGGTACATGTGCCAGAGGCCGCGATGGTAGGCCTCCCAGGCGTTGAGCGAATTGGGTGCCTTCAGCATGGCGCGGTTGCGCTCGACCGTTTCGATCTCGGCAGAGATCGACGACACGATGCTGTCGCCGATATCGTCGAGCACGGCAAAAATGTCGTCGGGCCGGCGCTCGAAGGTCTCCGCCCAGACGATCCTGGCCGTGCGCACCTCGATGAGCTCGACGCTGACGATCAGCCGGCCGGCCGCGTTGCGCACCGTGCCGGTGGCGACATAGTCGACGCCAAGTTTTCTGCCGGCTTCTTCCGGCGCGATGGCTTTTTCAGCCAGCGCAAACACCGATCCGCGCGCGATGACGAAGAAATCGCGGAGTTTGGCGAGGCGGGTGATGATGTCATGGGTGAAGCCGTCGGCAAGCCCGCCGCGTGTGCCCTCGCCGGCTTCCTCGACAAACGGCATCACCGCCAGCGAGGCCTGGCTTGGCTCGACCGTGCCGGCATCCGATGGGACTGCCAATTGCGATGGTGTGGACAGGCAGGCCGGTTGCGCCTTGAGCGAGCTGCCGGACTGTTGGTCACGGATTGCCTGCCAGGCCGCGCGAAGCGGGGCGAAATCCAGTTCTTCCGATTGGAACAGGCGAGCCGCCGAAGCCAGATGCTCCTCGGCCGCGCCGATGGCGCCGCGCTCCGCCAGACTGGACAGCAAGGCCAGATGCGCGCGCGTGTCGAACGGCGCCAGCTCGACCCATTTGTCGAGATGCATGGACATTTCGGGCGAGCCCGCCGGATGGTTTACGGCAAGCTGTTCGAGCACGGCGGCGTGGTACGCCTGGAAGCGCCGGCGCTGGGCGATCAGCCAGCTGTCGAAAAGCGGGCTGCGCTCGAGGTCCAGCCCGTCGAGCAAATCGCCGGCGAAGAGTTCTGACAGCGCCCGCAACCGCTCCCGATCGAGCGTGCCGATCCCTTGCGCGGCGGCGCGGGTGACGTCCAGCGCATCGACAAGGCAGCCATCGAGATCGAGCGCCACCGTGTCGCCCCGTGTCTCGACCCGGCGCCGGTCCGGCGTGTCGAGGGCCGCGCGCAGCTTGCTCAGGTACCAGCGCAACTCGCCGCGTGGATCGTTGGGCACGTCCCACAACAGCTCGCACAGGCGGCTGCGCCCAACCGCATGGGGCGCCAGCGCCAGATAGGCGAGCAGCGCGCGCAGCTTGCGCGATGCCGGTAGCGCTACCGGCGTCCCATTACGCAAGATTTCCAGCGGTCCAAGCAGGCGCACCGACAGGCGCGGCATGTCGCCGTCCAGCCTCGATGGTGCGGATTCCACGTCCGTTTCCACGCCTGCTCCCACGCTGATCCGCCGGCCTTTGCTGTATCACCAAACACGACACAGCGCATCCGGCGGCGAATTTCCACGCCGGGTACCGTTATTGCCGCATCGTCGGCGCGTCAGTCCTAGCGCGGCCATGTCTCGAAACCTCGCCGCCCAAGCCGCCGGTTTGTAACCGGCCTGTGAAGATGAACACGATCGAGGAGATCAACGATGTTGAATAAGCAGAAAATCAGGACCACGACCGGACGCGGCCGCCTGTTCGACAGCATTCTCGACACTGTCGGCGACACGCCGGTGGTGCGCATCAACAATCTCGGACCGGCCCATGCGACGATCTATGTCAAGGCCGAGTTCTTCAACCCAGGCGCCTCGGTGAAGGACAGGCTGGCGCTCAACATCATCGAGGAGGGCGAGCGCAGCGGCGCGCTTAAGCCTGGCCAGACCGTGGTCGAGGCGACCAGCGGCAACACCGGCATCGGGCTCGCCATGGTCTGTGCGCAAAAGGGCTATCCGCTGGTCGTCACCATGGCCGACAGCTTCTCCGTCGAACGCCGCAAGCTGATGCGCATGCTTGGTGTCAAGGTGGTGCTGACGCCGCGCGCCGAAAAGGGCTTCGGCATGTACAAGAAGGCGGTTGAACTGGCTGAGGCCAATGGCTGGTTCCTCGCCCGCCAGTTCGAGACGGCGGCCAATGCGGCCATCCACGAGGCGACCACGGCGCGCGAGATCATCAATGATTTCGCCGGGTCGCGGCTCGATTGCTTCGTCACCGGCTATGGCACTGGCGGTACCGTCGTCGGCGTGGCGCGCGTGCTGCGCCGCGAGCGGCCGGACACCCGCATCGTGCTCTGCGAACCGGCCAACGCCCAGCTGGTCGGCAGCGGCAAGACGCAGCAGCGCGGCGCGCATGGGGCGCCAGCCGCCAGCCATCCGGCTTTCGAGCCGCATCCTGTCCAGGGCTGGACGCCGGACTTCATCCCCAATGTCCTGCAGGAAGCCATCGACGCCAGCCTCTATGACGAAGTGATGCCGATCGCCGGGCCCGAGGGCATCAAATGGGCCAAGGCCCTGGCGCAGAAGGAAGGCATCTTCACCGGCATTTCCGGTGGCGCCACCTTCGCCGTGGCACGGCAGGTCGCGGAGAAGGCAGCGCCCGGATCGGTGATCCTGTGCATGCTGCCCGACACCGGCGAGCGCTACATGTCGACGCCGCTGTTCGACGGCATCGAGGCCGAGATGGATGCCGACGAGATAGCGCTGTCGCGCTCGACGCCCGGCTGCCAGTTCCCGGCGGCTTGACGGGAGCCCGGTCATGGATATCGCGCAGGAGACCCTTGGGCTGGTGGCCGAGGAAACGCTTGACCCCGCCGACTGGGCCTCTGTCCAGGCCCTGTCGCACCAGGTCATCGACGATGCCGTCGACTATCTGCGTGCTGTCAGGGACCGGCCGGCCTGGCGGGAAATGCCGGCGGATGTGAGAGAAGCCTTCGCGGCACCGTTGCCGCGCTCCCCCGCGCCGCTGGCCGCTGTCTATGGCGAGGTCTCGCGCACCGTGATGTCCTACCCGATGGGCAACGTCCATCCGCGTTTCTGGGCCTGGTATATGGGTTCGAGCAACTTCACCGGAGCGCTCGGCGACTTCCTGGCGGCAATCCAGGGCTCCAACCTCGGCGGCGGCAACCACGCCGCCGGGCTGATGGACGGCCAGGTGGTCAACTGGTGCAAACAGATGCTGGGCTTTCCCGCTTCCGCCTCCGGCACGCTGGTCAGTGGCGGCTCGATGGCCAACATCATCGGGCTGACGGTGGCGCGCAACACCAAGGCCGGCATCGACGTGCGCGAGCACGGCGTCGCCGCGATCGAAAAGCCGCTGCGCTTCTATGGTTCGGACCAGATCCACTCCTGCCATCGCAAGGCGATGGAAGCGCTTGGGCTCGGCAACCGGGCGCTGCGCCGGATCCCGACCGACGCCCGGTTGCGCATCGATATACCGGCCTTGCGAGCAGCGATATCGGAAGATCGTGCGGCGGGTTTCAGACCGGTCTGCGTCATCGGCAATGCCGGCACGGTCAACACCGGCGCGATCGACGATCTGCGGGCGTTGGCCAAACTCGCTCATGAGGAAGACCTGTGGTTTCATGTCGACGGCTGCATCGGTGCGCTGATTGCGATTGCGCCTGAGAACGCGCATCGCGTTGCCGGCATCGAATGGGCCGATTCGGTCGCGCTCGATCCGCACAAATGGCTGCACGCGCCATTCGAGGTCGGCTGCGCCCTGGTCAGGGACGCCGTCGCGCATCGCCGGACCTTCGCGGTGACGCCGGAATATCTGGAATCGATGCCGCGCGGTCTTGCCTCCGGCGAATGGCTGCACGACTACGGCCTGCAGACGTCGCGCGGCTTTCGCGCGCTCAAAGTGTGGATGGCGCTGAAGGAGCATGGCGTCGACAAATTCGGCCGCCTGATCGACCAGAACATCGCGCAGGCTCTCTATCTCGCCGAACGCATCGAGGCCGAGCCGCTGCTGGAGCTGGCGATACAGCCGACCATCAACATCGTCTGCTTCCGCTACCAGCCTGGCGTCACGGGTGAGGCGCTGAAGGCGCTCAACACCGAGATCATGTTGCGGCTGCAGGAACAGGGTATCGCCACCCTCTCCGACACCACGGTGCATGGCGAGCACTGGTTGCGCGTGGCGATCGCCAACCATCGCACAAGGCGCGACGACCTCGACCTTCTGGTCGGTGAGACGCTGCGGCTGGGCCGGGAGATCACGGCGCAGGGGCCTTCCGGGAAATAGTCAGAAAACGCGAGCGACAGGCACGGGCGGCCATGCGATTCTGCGGCAATGATTCGGGAGGCCAGACCGTGACGCTCTTTCGTATGGCCGTGCTCGTGGCGCTGGTCTTCACCAATTCAGCCAAAGCCGCCGACATGGCCTTCTTCGTCAAGAACCTGCACAGCCGCGCGGTTGCGGTCGAGCTGTTCAGCCGCGACCGCGAGACGGTCTGGCCGGGCAACGACAAGGTGTTCCTGATCGATCCGGGCTCGCAGAAATCGGTGCCGCTGTCCTGCAATCAGGGCGAGCGCATCTGCTATGGCGCCTGGGTCGACGGCAACGACCAGATCTCCGCCGGCGTCGGGCCGGACAACGATCAGCCTTGCGACAACTGCTGCTTCATCTGCGTGGAACACTCGACCGAGACGATCGATCTGGTGCCGTGATCGACCGGCACGTCAGTCCGGCAGCCCGGCTTTGCGGAAGCCGTCCACGAAATGCTCGAGCATCGCGGTGTCGCGGAAGGGCTCCGTCCAGACCCAGTGGCGGGTTGTGAAATGCGGGTTGCCGACGAGGAACAGCTCGACCTCGGCGCGCGCTTCGTCGAGCCGGCCGAGTTGGGCCAGGCTTGCCGCCAGGAAACGGCGTGAGCTCGTCCGATAGGTCTCGTCCCGGCGCAGCGTCTCGACGGCGGCCTCGTAGTCGCGTGCCGCATATTGCGCCTGGCCAAGGGTGAGATAGTACCAGCTTGCCGGAAACGGATTCAGCCGGAACGCCTTGCGGATCTGCTCGAGGCCTTCCTCGACCCGCCCGGCCAGTGTCGTGATGTCCGACAGTGTCGCCCAGGCGTCCGCCTCGTTCGGGTCGAGCTCGAACGCCCTGGCGAATTCGGCATCGGCCTCTTCGAAGCTGCGCTCATAGGCGAGCAGATTGCCGAGCACCCAGTGGCAGCCGGCATCGTTGGGGTCGATCGCCACGGCCTTGCGCGCCAGGTCCAGGGCAATGCGGCGGTTGGGTTCGACCGGCTCACCCCAATGCACCCATCCCATCCAGTGGTTCATGGCAAGCCAGCGATAGGCCTCGGCGTAGGCCGGATCGAGAGACACCGCGCGCGTCAGCATCAGATGCGCTTCCCGTGCCGACTGCGGCGAATCGTCGATCAGCTTGCGCGCCCGCACGCACAGATCGTAGGCCTCCAGGTTTGTGGGCCGGTTGCGTGCCGGTGGCGCGCGCAGCCTGCCGAGCAGCGCCTCCACGATCTTGGCCGTGGCCTCGTCCTGGACGGCAAAGATATCGTCCAGGCCGCGATCGAAGCGTTCCGCCCACAGATGCTCGCCGCTCAACGCGTCGACCAGCTGTGCGTTGATGCGCACGCGCCCCGCCGCGCGCCTCGCACTCCCTTCCAGAAGGTAGCGCACGCCAAGCTCCTCGGCGATCGCGCGCACGTCCATCGCCTTGCCCTTGTAGGCAAAGGTCGAGTTGCGCGCGATGACGAACAGCCCCGGGGCCCTGGACAGGTCGGTGATCAAATCTTCGGTCAACCCGTCGGCGAAGGCCTCCTGCTCGGGATCGTTGCCGAGGTTGACGAAAGGCAGCACCGCAATCGATGGTTTGTCGGGCAGCGGCAAGGGTTTTCGCTTCGCGCGGTCGAGCTGCTCGATGGCGCCCGTGAAGCGGTAGCCGACGCGCGGAACCGTCGATATCCATTCGCCGCCGTCGGCGGGCGGCCCGAGCAGTTTACGCAGCTGTGCGATCTGGACGGTGAGGTTGCCTTCCTCGACCGCCGTGCCCGGCCACGCCGCGTCCATCAATTCGGCTTTCTCCAGGATTTCGCCTGGCCGTCCGACGAGCGCCGCGAGCAGCTTCAGCCCGCGATAGCCGACGGCAACGGGATCGTCGTTCCGAAGCAGCGTTCCCGCACCCGGATCAAGCACGAACGGACCAAAGGCAAAGCGCGATCCCTGCATGGGGCGCATCTATAGAGCAATTCCGGGAAAAGCGTGAGGCGGTTTATCGGAAAACGCGCTGCGCTTTCCCCGGGGAATGGCGCCAAAACAAAGGGTTAGAGCCATTTGGAACTTTTGAGAACTATTTGGCGGGCTTTAATTACGGCGCCGTCCGTATCCTGCAGAATTCAACCTCTTTCAGTTCGAGGGTGCCCATTCTCAAACCGTTTGGGCCCCCAAGCCACATGGAGGTTGCCATGACCAATAGCTTTGCATCGGCCCCGCATCAGGCCGTACGGCGGGGAACCACCGCCGGGCCGGCGCCGCGTCGTCGCTATGGCCTTGTCACTCTGCGAAACACCATCGCGGCCTGGCGCGAACGGACACGCTATCGCTGGGACCTCAAGCGAATCTCGGAGGTCAATCCGCATCTGATCGATGATATCGGCCTGACCAGGCGACAGGTCGAGGATGAGATCGCCAAGCTGCCGTTCTGGCAGCGATAGGCGAAGTCTTGAGATCCGGCGTCGGATTAAGTCAGGAATTGTCACCATCATCCCTTTAGCGCCCGCCCGCGTCATGGCATAACCCCGATCGGCCGTCAGGGCCGATTCTTCATCGGGGGTTTCCATGTCTTTCACGTCCGCGCGCCGGCTTGCCGCCGCGTTTTCGCTTGCTGTCCTGTTTGCACCGTCCGCCCATGCCGGCGACGTCACCTTTGCCATCAAGAATAGCCATCCCAACGCCATGCGCATCGAGCTATACAGCCAGGATCGGGACTATGTCTGGCCGGGCGATGGCAAGGACTTCTATCTCGACGACGGCGAGACCAAGTCATTGCCGATCTCCTGCAATGAGGGCGAATCGATCTGCTACGGCGCCTGGGTCGATGGCGACGAAGGCACCTACTGGGGCGTCGGCCCCGGCAACAAGGAAAAATGCGAGGATTGCTGCTACACCTGCAGCGGCGGCGAGACCGAGGAGATCAATCTCGTCCCCTGACCGGTTTGCCAGCTTGACGGTTTTCCTGTTGGCGCCCTAGCCTGCGCCGAGACGATCACCCCGAGCACGCCGCGCGGCTTCCTTTGAAACGCGGCGTGCTCCAGGCAACAGGAGCACCGCGATGGCCGGCATGGTCGAGAGCGACAAAATCGACGTCGGATTTTCCGGCAAGCGCTGCATCCATTCGCGCAATTGCGTGCTCGGCGACCCGCATGTCTTCGTGCCCAATGCGCCGGGGCAGTGGATCCACCCAGAGGCGGCCAGCGTCGAAAAGATTGTTGCACTGGCCGAAAATTGCCCATCGGGCGCCATCACCTACATCAGGAAGGATGGCGGCCCGCAGGAGCAGCCGCCGGTGGTCAACACCGTGCGCGTCCGTGAGAACGGCCCGCTGGCCGTGCACGCCGAAATCGTCCTGGGCGACGAGACCTTCCATCGCGCCACGCTCTGCCGTTGTGGCGCCTCGCAGAACAAGCCGTTCTGCGACAACAGCCACATCAAGGCCGGCTTCACCGCCACCGGCGAGCCGCCGTTAAAGGAAGCGCCGGCACTCGAAGCGCGCAATGGCCCGCTCAATGTCACCCCGACGAAAAACGGCCCGCTCAAGCTCGAGGGCAATCTCGAGATCGTCACCGGCACCGGCCATACGATCGATCGCACGACGGTCGCTTTCCTGTGCCGCTGCGGCCACTCGGCCAACAAGCCGTTTTGCGACGGGTCGCACAAGAAGGTTGGATTTGTGGGGTAGTTTGACGCTGCGGCCGACGCAGCCAATCTCCCCCCTCGTGGGGGAGATGTCCGGCAGGACAGAGGGGGGCGCCGTAGGGCACCAACTTCAATAGCCACCGAGCGCAACAATGCCCCACACACCGTTGCCTCCGAGACATCGCGCAGACGCCAGATCGATGCGCAAGGTCATGACATCAGCCGAGTTGAAGCTCTGGAACGAGCTTCGCGCGCATCGGCTGATGGGGCTTGGCTTCCGCCGACAATTTCCGGTCGCCGGTTACATTGTCGACTTCGCTTGCCCGGAGAAGAAACTTGTCAGTCGACGGTTCCCAGCATGCCTGCCGGCGATCTCCCCCACGAAGGGGGAGATCGAACTCCTCCCGTGGCCCAGCGCTCGCGGCTTTATCGACCGCTCCGTATCGGCTAATGGGCGGGGGCAGATAAATCGGACCGCCATCAAAAAATGACCGCCAAGACCAAGCCAAAACCCCTGTTCCTCGGCATCGACACCGGCGGCACCTATACCGATGCCGTGCTGTGGTCTGAAACCGAAGGTCCGCAGCAGGGGCCGAACAAGGGCAAGGTGCTGGCCAAGGCCAAGTCACTGACCACCAGGCACGATCTGGCCGTCGGCATTTCCGGTGCCGTCGACGCGGTGCTCGAAAAGGCCGGCACCAATCCGGCTGACATCAAGCTGGTCTCGATGTCGACGACGCTCGCCACCAATGCGCTGGTCGAGGGCCAGGGCGGCCGCGTCGCGCTGGTCATGATCGGCTTCTCCGAGGCCGATCTTGCCCGTGACGGGCTGAAGACGGCGCTCGGCACCGATCCGGTGGTGTTTTGCCCGGGCGGCCACGATGTCCACGGCAATGCCGCCAAGCTCGACCTGTCCGGACTTGAGGCCGCCTTGCCGGAGCTCGGCGCCTCGGTGTCGGGCTTTGCCGTCTGCGCCTATTTCGCCACCCGCAATCCGGCGCACGAGATTGCCGCCCGCGAACTGATCCGCGAGAAAACCGGCCTGCCGGTCACGGCAAGCCACGAACTGTCGGCCAAGCTCGGCGGCCCGCGCCGGGCGCTGACGACCCTGCTCAACGCCAGGCTGATCTCGATGATCGACCGCTTGGTGGCGGCGACCGAAGGCTTTCTCACGGAGCGCAACATCGCCGCCCCGCTGATGGTGGTGCGCGGTGACGGCGCGCTGGTCTCGGCGGCGTTCGCCCGCCAGCGGCCGATCGAGACCATTCTCTCCGGCCCCGCCGCCAGCCTGGTCGGTGCCCGCCACATGACCGGGCTCGACAATGCCATGGTGTCCGACATTGGCGGCACCACCACCGACGTCGCCGTGCTCGACAACGGCCGGCCGCGGCTCGATCCGGAAGGCGCCACCGTCGGCGGCTTCCGCACCATGGTCGAGGCCGTCGCCATGCGCACTTTCGGTCTGGGCGGCGATTCCGAAGTGGCGCTGGAGGATGGCGCGCTCAACCCGAAAATCCTGCTTGGGCCGCGCCGCCTGGTGCCTTTGGCGCTGGCCGGCATGGCGCATGGCGAGGCGGTGACGTCAGAGCTCGAGCGTCAGCTGCGCGCGCCCAACACCGGCCGCATGGACGGCCGCTTCGCGGTTCGCACCGGCGTGCCGGACAGGCTCGCCGCCGGGCTGACCGCCCCGGAAGCGCGGCTCTACGAGGCGATCGGCGCGACCCCGCTCGCCCTCGACCGGCTGCTGACGTCGAATGCCCAGAACGCCACCTTGAACCGGCTGGTCTCGCGCGGGCTGGTGCATATTTGCGGCTTCACCCCGTCGGATGCGGCGCATGTGCTTGGCAAGCAGGCCAACTGGGATGCCGCCACCGCCCGCCTTGGCGCCGACCTGTTCGCCCGCAAGCGCGACGGCCGTGGCCAGCCTATAGCGGCGTCACCGGAGGTGATCTCGGAGCGGGTGCTGGTGACGCTGACGCGCTGGTCGGCCGAATACATCCTTGAAACCGCTTTCGCCGAGGACGGGCTCGATGGCGCCGCGACCGTGGCGCACGCGCTGGTGCAGCGCGCCGTCGACGCCCATCCCGGTATCGCTCGGCTGAGTGTCGCGCTCGACCGCCCCGTCATCGGCCTCGGCGCCTCGGCGCCGCTGCACTATGCCGGCCTGGCGCCGCTGGTCGGCAATGACTGCGTGGTGCCGGAAGACACCGATGTCGCCAACGCGCTCGGCGCCGTCGTCGGCCAGGTCAGGGTCTCGGCCGAAGCGCGGGTCAGCCAGCCAAAGGAAGGGCTGTTCAGGCTTGCCTCGGGTGAGACGGTGCGCGATTTCCTCGACGAGGCGGCGGCGATCGCGGCGGCCGAGGCCGATGTGCGGGCGATTGTCGCCGAGCGCGCCCGGGACGCCGGTACCGACAACGCCGAGATCGACGTGGCGACCGAGTTCCGTGTTTCGACGGTCGAAGCCCAGCGCATGTTCATCGAGGCGCATGTGGTGGCGGTGGCCTCGGGACGGCCAAGGATCGCGGTGTAGATGCAGGTGAGGCCGACCTGCAAATGGCGGCGTCCTGCGCTTCCGGCGCTCACGTACCCAAAAGTACGCTCCGCTCCGGTTCTCGGACGCCACCATTTTCGGCTCGGCCTGACCTGAATCCCGCGCCTTCGTCATCCTAGGGCGGAGGAGGAGCGAAGCGACGTCGCGGAGACCCTAGGATCCATGCCGTGACGTTGGACGTAGAATGCACGGTTCAGAGTAACGCTCGGTACTTCGAACGGGGCCAAAATGCCCCACCTTCACCCTAAGCTGAATTGACCCGGCAAACTCAACATGCCAAACGCCCCGCAAAGCCTTTCATCTGGAGTAGCCTGATGACCGATCGCGTCGAGATCGCCGGATTGCGGATTGCCCGCGAGCTGCATGATTTTGTGGCTGGCGAGGCCTTGCCCGGCACCGGCATCGCCGCCGATGCGTTCTGGAACGGCCTTTCGGCCATCGTCCACGATCTCGCTCCGAAGAACCGGTCGCTTCTGGCAAAACGCGACGCCATGCAGGAAAAGCTCGACGGCTGGTATCGCGACAATGGCGCGCCCGTCGACATGGACGTCTACAGGGCCTTCTTGAAGGACATAGGCTATCTCCTCCCCGAGGGCACGGCCTTCAGCGTGTCGACGGAGAATGTCGACCCGGAAATCGCTGTCGTCGCCGGGCCGCAGCTGGTCGTGCCGGTGATGAATGCGCGCTATGCGCTCAATGCCGCCAATGCGCGCTGGGGCTCGCTCTACGACGCGCTCTACGGCACCGATGCCATTCCCGAGACGGGCGGCGCGGAAAAAGGCAAGGGCTTCAATCCGGCGCGTGGCGCCAGGGTCATTGCCTGGGCCAAGGATTTTCTCGACCAGTCGGTGCCGCTCACCTCGGGCAAATGGGCAGGCGTCAACGGGCTGTCGGTGGCCAATGGCGCGCTGAAGCTCGGCGCCGGCGCCGGCGGCACCACGCTGGCCGATCCCAAGCAATTCGTCGGTTATCGTGGCGATGCCGCCAATCCCGATGCCGTGCTGCTGGTGAAAAACGGGCTGCACATCGAGATCGTGATCGACCGCGCCAACCAGATCGGCCGCACCGATCCGGCGGGCATCGCCGACGTCATCCTGGAATCGGCGCTGACCACCATCCAGGACTGCGAGGATTCGGTCGCGGCGGTGGATGCCGAGGACAAGGTCGTCGTCTACCGCAACTGGCTTGGCCTGATGAAGGGCGATCTCGCCGAGGAGATCACCAAGGGCGGCAAGAGTTTTGTCCGCAAGCTCAATCCCGACCGCGCCTACACCGCGCCCGCCGGCGGCCAGCTCACCGTGCCCGGCCGCTCGCTGATGCTGGTCAGGAATGTCGGCCACCTGATGACCAATCCGGCGATCCTGGACCGCGACGGCAACGAGGTGCCGGAAGGCATTATGGACGCCGCGCTGACGGCGCTGATCGCGCTGCACGATGTCGGACCGAACGGCCGCCGCGCCAACTCCCGCGCCGGCTCGATGTACGTCGTCAAGCCCAAGATGCACGGGCCGGAAGAGGTCGCCTTCGCCGTCGAGATCTTCGACCGCGTCGAAGCGCTGCTCGGCATGGCGAAAAACACCATCAAGATGGGCATCATGGACGAGGAGCGGCGCACCACCGTCAACCTCAAGGAAGCGATCCGCGCCGCAAAAGAACGCGTCGTGTTCATCAACACCGGCTTCCTCGACCGCACCGGCGACGAAATCCACACCTCGATGGAAGCCGGGCCGATGATCCGCAAGGGCGACATGAAGCAGGCCGCCTGGATTTCCGCCTACGAGGCCTGGAATGTAGACACCGGGCTCGAATGCGGGCTGGCCGGCCATGCCCAGATCGGCAAGGGCATGTGGGCGATGCCGGACCTGATGGCGGCCATGCTGGAACAGAAGATCGCCCATCCCAGGGCCGGCGCCAACACCGCCTGGGTTCCGTCGCCGACGGCGGCGACGCTGCATGCGACCCACTACCACAAGGTCGACGTGCATGCCGTACAGGCGGCGCTGAAGAGCCGCCCGAAGGCGAAGCTCGACGACATCCTTTCGGTGCCGGTGGCGGTGCGGCCGAACTGGACTCCCGACGAGATCCAGCGCGAGCTCGACAACAACGCGCAAGGCATTCTGGGCTATGTCGTGCGCTGGATCGACCAGGGCGTCGGCTGCTCGAAAGTGCCCGACATCAACGATGTCGGCCTGATGGAAGACCGCGCCACGCTGCGCATCTCCTCGCAGCACATCGCCAACTGGCTGCGCCACAAGGTGTGTTCGGAAATCCAGGTGCGCGATTCCCTGCAGCGCATGGCGGCCATCGTCGACCGCCAGAACGTCGGCGATCCGCTCTACCGGCCGATGGCGCCGGATTTCGACACCTCGATCGCCTTCCAGGCCGCCTGCGACCTGGTGTTCAAGGGAACGAGCCAGCCGAATGGCTACACCGAGCCGGTGCTGCACGCGCGGCGGCTGGAGCTGAAGGCGAAGGCGACGGCCTGAATAAAAGGTCCAGAAGAGATTACGCACTGGCCGAGCACGGGCGGAAGCGCCAGCGTTCCTCATCCCCTTTATGAGGATCGGATCGCGAGCGACATGAAGACGTCGGTATGCCTGACATGCTCGGGGGTTTCGCGAAAGGGCGGGCAAGACCTGAAGCCGAACGACTCGTACACGGCGACCGCACTCGTCATGTAGAACGTCGTGTGGATCAGCACTGTCCGGCTCCTGCCCTTCCTGATCTCCGCCAGCGCGGCCCCCATCAGGGCACGGCCAATCCCCTTTCCGCGAAACGATTCATCGACAAAGAACCTATGAACCTCCGCCGTCTCGTCGTCGAACCGGTCGAAGGCGAGGCAACCCGCCGGCTGGTTCTCCGATCGCGCGATGAACGCCATGGCATCCGGCGCGCCGAACTTCGCCGCCAATCCGCCGCCGCTCGTTTCGGGATGGAAAATCGTCATTACGTCTTCTGCCGAGACACCGTAAGGCTGCACCGCTTCGGCATCCCATAGCGCAAGCTTGCGGCAAAGCCCGGCCATTGTCTCGAAGTCCTCGGTACCGCGCGCCGGCAAAATCGAAATCATCCCAACCCCCCGGTGAGTGCATCATCGTGAGACTACGCGACCCGTCAGGCGCTGGCCTCACGAGTGCAGCGTATTGGCAATCACTAATTTAGTCAGAAGAGTGGCCATATTTGATACAGCTTTCCGGGAATTTTAGCGTACATTTACCATGATAGTGGTGACGACAACTCGGCTTGGGGGCGATCCATGCGACTTGTTTTAGGTTTCCTGCTTGCAGGCATGACCATCACTGGGGCCAAAGCAGCAGACATTGTTCAACCGGTGGCTGCCATGGATATCCCATATTCATGGACCGGCTTCTATGTCGGTGCAAATGCCGGCGGCGCCTTCGGCAAAGTCGACGGAGATTACACCGGCATTCTCGGGTCGGCTGACATCGGGAATTTCACCGGTGGCGGTTTGGTCGGCGTCAACTATCAGTACGGTCAGTGGGTTCTCGGTGTTGAAGGCGACATCAACTACTTGGGATTCAAGAAAGAATTTTCGCCGGGCGTCGATGGTGGCGGCCTCGGCGCTGAAGCGAGACTGGATGCCTTCGGAACGATCCGAGGCCGCGTCGGCTACGCCTTTGATCGCTGGCTTCCTTATGTCACAGCCGGCGTTGCGATGGGCAATGTGAAAATTGATGAGCATGTCTTCGCGGCGGCCGAGAGCAAGTTCCAGACCGGATATGCGGTCGGCGGCGGTGCTGAATATGCCTTCAACAACAATTGGACCGTCCGTGCGGAATATCTTTACGTCGACCTTGGCAAGAAGGATTTCGGGTTTGACCCGTTCGCGTCCTATGAGGTGAAGACGAATTTCAGCGTCGTTCGCGCTGCCGTTGCCTACAAATTCTGACTCCCGGCCACGCGAAGCCGGCGCTTGATGTCCGCACGACCGGACGGTGGGCCGCGATCGATTTCGATCCGCGGCCCCGCGCGAGCCCTCAGTTCAATCCCAGCGTCCCCCGCAGCTTGGACAAATCCTCGGCCAGCGACGTCACCGGGCCGGCCAGCGCCTTGCGATCGGCGTCCGACAGCTTGTCGTAGGTCTCGAAACCATCTGACGTCTTGTACTTGGCCAGGATGGCGTCGACGGTGGCGAAATTGTCGTCGACGGTCTTGATCAAGGTGGGGTTTTCCTTCTCGACCAGCGGATGCACCAGGGCAACGATCTTCTGGGCGCCGTCGATATTGGCCTGGAAATCCCACAGATCGGTGTGGCTGTAACGGTCTTCCTCGCCTGAAATCTTGCTGGACGCCACCTCCTCGAGCAGCCCGGCCGCCCCGTCGATGGCCTTTTCCGGCGGCACGGTGAGGCCGGCGACGCGCTTCTGCAGGTCCAGCACATCGGCGTCGAGTTTTTCGGCCAGCGGACCGAGGCCATCCGTGGTGTCCTGGCTGAACAGGCCGTATTCGATGCGGTGGAAGCCGTAGAAGTCCGCCGACTTTTCCTTCTGCTCATGGTCGTCGGCGCGCGAATCGATGGTGCCATCGAGGTCGGAGAACAGTTCGGCAATCGGCTCGATGGTCTCGTAGTTGACGCGGGCCGGCGCATAAAGTGCCTTGGCCTTGGCGAGGTCGCCTGATTTGACCGCGTCGGTAAACACCTTGGTGCTGGTCACCAGCGTCTCGATCTTGCCCTGGACGTAGAGCTTGTAGTCGGCGATCGGTTGGACGAGATCGAGCGGCGAGACGGCGGCGTGCGCCGGCGCGAGGCCGGTCAGCAGCGCGATTGCGGAGGCGGCAAGCAGGGTTCTCATCGGATATATCCTCTCATGGTGCGAAGCGGGTTTGGGGTTCAGGCATGCGTCGAAGCGGCCATTTCGAGCAGTGACCGGCCGAGATAATCCTGATCGTCCTGCACGCCCGGCAGGACGAAGAAATAGCCGCCACCAAAGGGTTTGATGTATTCCTCGAGTGCCTCGCCGTTGAGGCGGGTCTGCACGGCGACAAAACCCTGTTCGAGGTCGGCCTGGTAGCAGATGAACAGCAGGCCCATATCCATCTGGTTGGATTTGCTGACGCCGTTCGAATAGTTGAAGGGCCGGCGCAGGATCAGGTGTTTCCGCGCTTCGGCGTCGCGCGGATTGGCAAGCCGGATATGCGCGTCGAGCGGTGTGGTCTTGCCCTGGGGGTCGCTGGCGAAGTGAGGAACATCGGCCTCGCTCGTCCCGCCTTCCAGCGGCGCGCCGCTGGCCTTCTGGCGGCCGATGATCGTCTGCTGCTCCCGCAGCGGCGTGCGGTCCCAGCGCTCGACGAAATTTCTGATGAGGCGCACCACCTGGTAGGAGCCGCCCGAAGTCCAGGCCGGCTCCCCGCTGCCCGGCTGCACCCAGACGATCCGCTTCATCAGCTCGTCGTCGGTGGAATCCGGATTGGCCGAACCATCGCGGAAACCGAGGAAGTTGCGGGCGCTTTGCTGGGGCTTTCCAGGATTCGCCGGCCGCATCGGCACCGACCCTTCCTGCTTCCAGCGCAGGAGCAATGTGTCAGGCGTATTCTTCACGATATCGCGCAGCGCATGGATATTGGTGTCCGGCGTGTTCGATGAGAACTGCAGCAACAGGTCGCCGTGGCAGAACTCTTCCTGCAGGGCGTCGTTGGAGAAGGAGGTCATCCGGACGAGATGCCTCGGTTTCAGCGCGCGCAGGCCGAAACGATCGTCGAAGATCGACGCGCCGAGCGAGGTGGTGATCGTCAGATTGTCCGGCGTCACCACGGGACCGAGGATGCCGGAATCGGCGGCGGGAAACTTCGGGTCGAGCACGGGCGGCGTTCCGCCCGCCATCAGGAAGGCCGTGCGCTCGGTCAGCGTGCGCAGCAGCCGCAGCAGTCCGGCGCGGTTCTGGGCAAGCACGTCGAACGAGGCAACGAGGCCGGCCGCGGGCCGCGGCGTCACGATGCCCGGCTGGTGCTCGCCATGGAAGGGCTGCCGCTGGTCGATCGTGTCGCTCTCCGGCGCATTGGTCACGCTGCCGGCGCTGGCCGCCACGGCGGCCTGCGGGGCGAGCGCCCCGGCGACCGCGCCGATCAGCACGGACCGGCGCGAGGGCGAGAAGGCCGCGTTCGGTTTGTCTGGTTTTCCCCCGGCTGTCATTGGCTCAGGTCCATGGTTTCGCGCAATTGTGTGAGGTCGCCGGCGAGCACGGTTGCCGCCTTGCCGAGTTCGGCCTTGGCGGGATCGGACAGCGCGTCGGAGGCTCCGGCGCGGCGCACCGCGATCATGTCCCCCAGCACGGTGAAATCCTTGTCGAGCGACGTCACGATCTCGGGCGCGCTCCTGGCCGCGATCGGATGCAGAAGGTCGAATACCTTGCGCACGCCCGTCACCGCCGCCTCGAAGGAGGTGAGGTCGCCATGGGCGTACGGGCTGTCGCCGAAGTCGGGACCTGGAGCGGCAAGCCGCTCGAGGATCGCAACCGAACCGCTGACCATGCTTTCGGGCATGATGCGCAGATCGTGGATGCGCGTCTTCAGCTGCGCCGCGTCGCTCGCGAGCTTGTCGGCGACCGGAGCGAGGCCGTCCGTGCCGCCCTGGCTGAACAGCCCGTATTCGAGGCGATGCAGGCCGCCGAAATCCGGATCGGCCTCACGTTGGCCGAAAGTATCGGCGCGCGCGTCGATGGCCGCGTCGAGGTCCGAAAACAGCGGCGACACCGGCGCGAGATGCACATAGGCGATCTCGGCCGGCGGATAGAGCGTCCTTGCCGCCGCCAGATCGCCGGATTTGACCGCGTTGGCGAAGGTGCCGGCCGCCTGGACGAAGGCATCGGTCTCGGTCGCCAGGAACACCTTGTATTCGGCGAGCGCGCCGATATAGGCGGCAAGATCAGGTTTCTGTGCCGCGCCGGCATTGGCGGCCGGCAGAACGTGCAGCCTGCCGCGCGGGTTTGAGAGCAGGCCGCAGGTGATGGCGTAATCACCGGGCTCGAGCCGCGTCGCCAAGGTCTGGGCGAAGCCCGGCGCGATGTTCTCGCGCTCTTCCAGCACCATCACGCCGTCGAGGATTTCCCACTCAACGGCGCGGTCGGAGCGGTTTTCGATCTGGAACACATGACGACCAGCGGTGACGCTCAGCTCGTTGGGCTCGCAGGATTTTCCGGTGATCGCCACCGAGGTCGCCGATGCCGCGAGATGGCGTCCTTTCTGCGCGACCCGTGTCGCATAGGTGAAGGCGGCGGCAGCCGCGACCAGCAGCATGAGGGAAAGCGCTAGGCCGATGCGGACCGCCGTGCGCGGCAATACGGGGGATTGCGGCGTCGCGGTCATGTCGCCGGCCGCCGTTGCTTGGAGGCCGTTGCCGATTGCAGACCCGCCCGGTCGGCCAGGAAGAGCCACAGCGACGGCAAGAGGAAGCCGAGATAGACGGCGATCTCGCTGACCGTTGGCGCGTCGATATAGCCGAAAATGCCTGAAAGCACCGAGCCCAGCGGGCTGTCCATAGGCAGCACGCCGCTGACGTCGAAGACGATCGTCTGCCCATGGTTCCACAGGCCGGCCTCATGCAGCGCGTTGACCGAATTGGCGAGCAGGCCGGCGGCGACGATCAGGATGAAGGCGCCGGTCCAGCGGAAGAAGCGCCTGAGGTTGAGCCGCACGCTGCCGGCATAGATGCCGTAGCCGACAGCCGCCGCCAGCAGCACGCCGGCAAGTGCCGCCAGCGGCGCAAGACTGTTTTCCTGCTGGAAGGCGGCGAGCAGGAAGAACACCGACTCGACACCTTCACGCGCCACGGCCAGAAAGACCATGGCGATCAGGCCGAAGCCTTTGCGCGATGGCGTCTCGAAGGCCGCGTCGATGGAATTGTGCAGCTCCGCCTTGATCGAACGGGCCGCCTTGCGCATCCAGAACACCATCGAGGTCAGCACGCAGACCGCGACCAGCCCGATGACGGCCTCGAACAGTTCCTGCGCCTTCTGCGGAAACTCGACGCTGGCGAATTGCAGGATGGCGCCGACCCCGAGCGAGAAGGCGAGCGCCAGGAAGATACCGATCCACACCACCGGCATCCAGGCGCCACGGCCGGTGCGCTTGAGATAGCTGGCGATGATGCCGACGATGAGCGCGGCCTCGACGCCCTCGCGGAACATGATCAGGAACGGTACCAGCATTGTCTGTCCAGCCACGCCGACGAGGAGGCCCTTGGGAGGCTGCATCCGCAGAAGTTGACGCTTTCCAGGAGGAACCGAAAACTTGTGCAGAGCGGTCAGCTTTTATTCTCGACCGCCGCGGCGGCACAAGGGAGGTGCGATCACATCAGCGAGAAGTGGACGTGATCGCGGCGCACGGATGGGAGGGATCTTGATTGCGCCCGCAGGGGCGTGGTCAGGCCGACTGGTTTATCAACCTCGCCTGCGCGTAGCCTTCCAACGTGTCGTCATGCCCGGCACCGCCAATGATATCGCCGAGCGGCGTCGAGAGGGCCCGATTGTCACGCTGATTGAAAAACAGGAAGTCGCTGGCGACATCGCGTCTGATGTTGCCGGTCGTGGTCTTCGACGTCGTATGGGCATGCAGTGCCATGGGGCGAAGACGGCTCACCCCTTCAATTGCGGTCTCATATCGATCGAAACGGCTTATCACTACGATCGGCCCGAAGGGCTCGACATCCATCGAGCCCGCTTCCGGTGTTCCTTGCGTCAAGGCGGTAGGCCAGAAGAAATATCCGAAATTGCCCATCCGATGCCCTCCGGCCACCACGACGGCCGACCGTGCCTGAGCATTGGAGATCGCGGCCTCCATGGTCCTGATGCGATGTTCGCCCGTCAGGGGCCCCATCTCGATACCGTCCTGAAATCCGTTTCCGACCTGGATACGTTTCATAGCCTCGATGAAATCGTCGAGGAAACGTCCGTGGACGGAGTCCTGCACCAGGATATGCGTGGGGGCGAAACGCGATTGCCCCGCATTCCGGAACTTCGCCTTGCAAAGCAAATTCACCGCGAGACCGATATCGGCATCGTCGAAGACGATCGCTGGCGCCTGTCCGCTGAGCTCCAATACCAGTCGCTTCCCGTGGGTGCCTGCCAAATCCGCCAATCGCGCACCGAGCGAGGCAGGGCCGCTAAATGAGCCCCGCTCGATGGCGGGATGTGTGACCAGGTATGGTGCGACTTTCGCTTGCGGGCCGTAAACCAGATTCAGCACGCCGGCAGGCAGACCGGCGTCCGCGAAAGCAGTGACCAAGGCGGCGCAACTGGCCGGGGCCGCGTCCGGCCCCGCCAGGACCACCGAGCGGCCGCAGGCTAGGGCGGCCGATACCTTGCGCGCGGCCTGCCCGAGGGGAAAGCTCCACGCCACGAACGCCGCCAAGGGTCCGATCGGTTCGGCCTGCGCGAAGGTCTCCGTTCTCGGGCGCGTCGCCGTCGCCGCCGCGCCGTTGCGGGTCTCATTTGCGAACCAGTCGATCAGGGCGGCGGCCGCGGCGGCTTCGGCGCGTGCCTCGGCGAGCGGCTTTCCCTGCTCCATTGTCATCGACCGTGCGATGGGCTCGATGCGTCGGCGCAACAGCTCGGCTGTCCGTGTCAGCGTCTGGTACCGTTCGAGAGCGCTCGTCCGTTGCCATATGGACAACCCGTGCTCCGCGCTGGCGACAGCATCATCGAGGTCTCCCACGCCGGCCGTGGCGAAGGTGCCGATGCGAGCCTCGGTGGCCGGATCTACGACAGGAAGGCTCGGCGAGTGCCCTGACCGCCAGCGACCGTTGATGTAGAGCAGCGTGTTGGCATTGGTATGGATCGTCACATCTTCCCCCCGGCGCCCACTGTCGAAGAGGCGAGCACCGGCTGGCCGTCTTCGTCATGGCTTTGGTGCCCCAGACGAGGCATCCACAGCGGCCTCACCGCCATGGGCGAACGATGCTACCCATTCTTTTCGCTAGTTTTTCTGCACTATTGAATCTTGTTTCCGGATTGTTTCGTGAGGTCGGGCCGGCGGAACGGGTGCGACCTCGTCAAGGCTCTCGACCGGCGCAGGCGGCCGTTGGCCGCTTGGCGGGAACGGGATGCTCTCGCTTGGGGAAGCGTCGCATTCCGGCAACCATGCTGGTAGTCACCGGCTTCAAGAGGAACGATACTACGCCGCCTGCGCCACCCGCTCCGAGCTCATGCGATAGGAGATCGCCTCGGCCAGGTGGATGCGGCCGACGGTCTCGCTGGCGTCGAGATCGGCCAGCGTGCGCGCCACTTTCAGCACCCGGTGATAGGCCCTTGCCGAAAAGGCGAGTTTCTCGCTGGCGTCCCTGAGCAGCGACAGGCCGGCGGCGTCGGGCATGGCGATGTCTTCGATGACGGCCGGCGCGCAATGGGCGTTGGTGGTGGCGCTGGTCACGCCGAGCCGCTCGAAACGCTCGCGCTGGATGCTGCGCGCACGGGCGACGCGCAGCGCCACGGAAGCGCTCTTCTCCGCCCGGTCGGGCCTTATCAGGTCGCTGGCTGAGACCGCGGGAACTTCGATCCTGAGATCGATACGATCGAGCAGCGGGCCGGAAATGCGGGCCTGGTAGTCGGTGCGGCAGCGCTCGCCGCGCAGGCAGCGATAGCCCGGCTCACCGGCCATGCCGCAGCGGCACGGGTTCATCGCCGCCACCAGTTGGATGCGCGCCGGATAGGTGACGCGGTGGTTGGCGCGCGCGATCATGCAGTCGCCGGTCTCCAGCGGCTGGCGCAGCGCGTCGAGGGTCTGCGGCGTGAATTCGGGGAATTCGTCGAGGAACAGCACGCCGTGATGCGCCAGCGACACTTCGCCCGGCCGTGCGCGCAACCCGCCGCCGACCATCGCCGCCATCGAGGCCGAGTGATGCGGCGCGCGGAACGGCCGCCGGTCGGTCAGCTTGCCTTCGCCGAGCTCGCCCGCCACCGAGGCGATCATCGAGACTTCCAGCAACTCCTTCGGCGCCAACGGTGGCAGGATCGACGGCAGCCGCTGCGCCAGCATCGATTTGCCCGATCCAGGCGGGCCAACCATCAAGAGATTGTGGCCGCCGGCGGCCGCCACTTCCAGCGCCCGCTTGGCCGTCTCCTGGCCCTTGATGTCGGCGAGGTCGGGCAGGTCGCGCGCCGAGGCGTGGATGCCGGCCTCCGGCCGCGACAGCACCTGCGTGCCGCGGAAATGATTGGCGATGGCGATCAGGCTGCGCGGCGCCAATATGTCGAAATCGGCGCCGGCCCAGGCTGCTTCCGGTCCGCAGGCGAACGGGCAGATCAGGCCCTTGCCTTCGGCATTGGCGCCGATCGCCGCCGGCAAGGCACCGGCGACGGCGGCAATCGTACCGTCGAGCGAGAGTTCGCCGAGCACGACATAGCCGGCCAGCATGTCGCCCGGAATGGCGCCAAGGGCTGCCATCAGGCCGAGCGCGATCGGCAAATCGTAGTGGCTGCCTTCCTTGGGCAGGTCGGCCGGCGCCAGGTTGACCGTCACCTTCTTCGACGGCATCGACAGGCCGGAGGCGTGCAGGGCCGCCTGCACCCGCTCGCGGCTTTCGGCCACCGCCTTGTCGGGCAGGCCGACGATCTGAATGCCGACCTTGCCGGGCGCGATCATCACCTGCACGTCGACCGGCACGGCCTCGATGCCCTGGAAAGCGACCGTGCGAACCCGCGCCACCATTTTCCCTGCCCCCAGATACGGCCACAACCCAACCGATTGGCCAAGAATGGCCCTTCGGGAAGACAACCACACTTCCTTGATCAAATCAAGAACATTACAGGAACACGGAAGCGTACTGGTTGCAATCAGGTTGTATCCGGCTGCAAAAGCGGAACATGGTTAATACGAAATGAAAACGGGCTGCTTCCGCTTGCTCTCAACCGCGTTGAGAGGGCGACCAGTTCCTCAGGCAATCCGAGGCTGTTGCCGTCTACGCGGTGACGAAGGCATCGACCGCACCGGAAAGGGATCGATCGATTGCGATCTGCGGTGGAAGCCACTCCATGACAGGGTATCGGAAAGGCCAAGGCATGGCGATCCGGTGCAAGGAGCCGCTTTCCAGAAAAATCTCATTTACAAGGTCTATGAACCGCTCGCGGTCTCGTTCAACTCGTTTCAAAGTTTGCGAACGAATATAAGCCCGGGGGATTCGTCGCTCTTTCAGCGCCAAGACAGCCTCCGCGATGGATCGAGGATCGGGTGGAACTGTAAGCGAATACTCGTCATCCAGATAAAGGTCTCGGCCGCCAAGGTTCGGCGTGGTGACCACAGGAAGCCCCGCGAGAAGATATTCCGTGCTGGCGAACATTGGTCCCTCCACTTCAGAGAGACAAAGTCCCACGGCTGCACGATTTAGATGCGTGTTCACGTGAGCTGATGTCAATCGGACAGGCTTGCCGGTGCCGTCAAACGCGTTGATAAAGACGTGATGCGGCGCGAGTTCCCTGTGCCGATCTATTCGTGCTCTCTCCGATTCCTTCGTAGAGGACTCGCTTGAATCTCGATAAAACACAAATGCGCAACGCGGTATGCCAAGAGACAAGTCATGGCGCTTCCACGGAGCCAGTTGCGCATTGTAGATTGCATCAAACTCTACAGGGACGTCATCGAGAGGCCTGAATATGTATTCGGAGGTTGTTGAAGTCTTGTTGTGCAGGACGGCGGCCTCGCCGGACTGATTCAACAGATCAGCCTCGGCTTGCGTGTTGGACAGGAAGATTAGCGAGTGACGGGGGTTCCTAAGTCTATGCAGAACGGCATAGGTGCGGATGGTTTTGACGCTAGAACTGTTTTCGATGGACCAGGTTGGCGAGATGAGAAACCAGGCACGGTGGCCGCGTGGAAGAAGAGGCATATGACTTGCTAATCCGAGGGGCGTACCGGACATTCCCGAATAGGATATGAACGGATCGTCCGACAGCAAACTTGCCTGAAGAGCAGGTTGCGATTTCGCAGAAGGGTGCCCTTTTCTGAGGTTGCGGCCATGACGCAGCATAGCTCTGACAATCTCGAATCTGGTAGGAGGGCGATACCCGTGCTTTAGAGTCAACATGCGGCAATTGCGATCATGAGTACGGAAGACGGCAGAGAGAAATTTCGCAAAGAAAGCATCGCCATCTGATCGACTGAGTATCTCAGCGATCAAATTTGGTGTGCGAAGGAGCGCCTCGTGGAAGAAAGCATCCTCCCAAGCGGGGCTGGTTCTCACATCGCACTACCAACCATATCCGTTTGCGTAGGCTGTTTCAATCAAGAGGCATTCATCGACACTGCGATCCGATCCGTAGCGGCGCAGACGTACACTGCGTTCGAGTGCGTGGTGGTCGATGATTTTTCGACCGACGGTTCCCGCCGAAGGATTGAAGAGTGTCTGTCCCAGCTTGGCGACAGTCGTTTCCGCTTTCTGCCCCGACCGCAAAATGGCGGGCAGTTGGCAACAATAATGACTGGGCTCGACGCGACAGCCGGACCTCTGATCTCCTTTCTTGACGGTGACGATGCCTGGCATCCTGACTTCATAAAATGCCATGCGACAGCCCATCTCAGTCACACCCGTATCGCGGCGATATCGAGCTCCGATGAAGTGTTGATAGATGCGGCCGGCAAGCTGCTTGCTGGCGGTCATCCCGTATTCCACCTGAATGACCCGCGATCGATGCCGAAAATGAGCCGTTACCTGCATGTCGATACGGAAGCTGACCCAACATTGTTATTTATTGATCGAGGTACTGTGGGTTGGTTTTGGTCAACCACATCGGGGATGATGTTTCGTCGAGCTCCGCTTGAAATCATGCGTCCATCTGATCCGGACGAAATTAGGATAGGTGCCGATGGTTATATGGCTCGTGCTGCCCACATGATTGGGGGAACCGTGAGGATCGAGCGGGTTCTTGGCAGTTATCGACTTCACGGCGGCAATGGCTGGGCGGACGGGCGCGTCCTGGGTGGCGGAGTTGACCTCGGTAGGATGTCGCCTGATACCGAAAGAGCGATACGGCGGGCACTGGCCAATCGTTGGTGCGAGGTGGCGCCGGGACTGGAGCATTTGATCTCCCGCCACTCAATGCGCAGGACCTTGGTCGACTTGATCGGACTGTCTGCGGCTTTTGCATTGCTGGAAAAGAACCCCGATGCGGGTTTTCTGCTGAAAGACTGGGCAACACCACGGCGAAAATTGCAGACCAAACTTATCGGTCTCCTTCCCCCGAAACTGAGGCCTCGGCGCTTCCGGGACAGAGTTTGATGTGATGGCCGCTGCTCAGCAGTCTTATTCGATAAAGAGCATCTTTCGATGCTTCTCTGGGCTCACCGAAGTCCTCCGTAACAACACACCTTACACGGCCGACTTCCGCCGCTTCTCCTCCACGCAATCCCAGAACAGGCTGGCAATGTCGGCGCCGCCGAAACGCTGCACCTCGCGCACGCCGGTCGGCGACGTCACGTTGATCTCGGTCATGTAGTCGCCGATGACGTCGATGCCGACCAGGATGAAGCCGCGTTCCCTGAGCGATGGCCCGATGCGGGCGCATATCTCGCGCTCGCGTTCCGTCAGCTCGGTTTTCTCGGCGCGGCCGCCGACATGCATGTTGGAGCGGGAGTCGTGCTCGGCCGGCACCCGGTTGATGGCGCCGACCGGCTCGCCGTCGATCAGGATGATGCGCTTGTCGCCCTTGCGAACGTCCTTCAGGTAGCGCTGCACGATATAGGGCTCGCGGAACAGCTGGCCGAACATTTCGAGCAGCGAGGCGAGGTTGCGGTCGGCTTCCAGCAGATGGAAGATGCCGGCGCCGCCATTGCCGTAGAGCGGCTTGACGATGATGTCGCCGAACTCCTTGCGGAAGGCGGCGACTTCCAGCGGATCCTTGGTGATCAGCGTTTCCGGCATCAGGTCGGCAAACTCGGTGACGAAGATCTTTTCCGGGCTGTTGCGCACCCAGGCCGGGTCGTTGACGACCAGCGTCTTCGGGTGGATGCGCTCCAGTATATGCGTGGTGGTGATGTAGTTCATGTCGAAGGGCGGATCCTGGCGCAGCAGGATGACGTCTATCTCGGAGAGATCGGTGCGCACCTTTTCGCCCAGCGAGTAGTGATTGCCCTTCTCATCGCGCAGCTGCATCTCCTCGATGCGGGCAAACACCTTGCCGTCGCGCAGCGACAGCCGGTCGGGCGTATAGTGGAACAATTGGTGGCCGCGCCGCTGCGCTTCCAGCGACAGTGCGAAAGACGTGTCGCCGGCGATCGACACGGCGGAGATATGGTCCATCTGGACGGCGATTTTCAACTTCATGGCAGGTCCCCAGCGCAGTCGACGAGAGCGATATAAGGGTCGCGGCGCCTTCTGCCAATCGGGCCAGCGATCTAAAGCGCATCCTTGCGACGCGCTTTAGACATTGGCTTCATGCATGTCGTTGTCCCAGACGGAAGCCACTTTCGGGAGGCATGCATCAACGATCAAAGACCAGCCTGGAATAACCGAGGAAGGACAGCGCCATGGCGGCCAGCGAGGCGATGGCGAGGGCGGCAAGCGGCGGCGCTGCCGGCAGCGCCAGCAGGATCGCGGAATAGACGAGGTAGTTGACGATGCTGGTGGCGATGCCGACGCCGCCATAGCGGGCGCCTTCTCGTGCCATGCCGCGGCGCGAGGGCGCGAAGGTCAGGTGCCGGTTGATCTGCCAGGTGACGCAGAGCGCGAAGCCTATCGACAGCACTCGGGCGGCGAAGGGCCCGAGCGGTGTGAAGGTGAGCAGCAGCCAGAGCGCCGCCGCGTCGGCGGCGAAACCGATGCCGCCGGCAAAACCGAAGCGGACGAGGCGGCTCACCGCCTCAGGCCGCCCGGGGTGTCTTGCCCGGCGCGACCTTTGCCGCGGCGGGCGCGATCGCGCCGGTGCGACGCTCGGCACGGCCTGAAGGCATGGAGAGATAGAAGATGCGCTTCTGTTCGGCCCGCCCGCGCGACACCGAATCAAGGATCAGCCCGGTCACCGCCGCAAGCATGGACAGGAGCAGCAAACCGACCGACAGCACCCAGGTCGGTATGCGCGGGACGAGGCCGGTTTCAGCGAACTCGACCAGCACCGGCGCCATCAGGAACAGGCTCGAGGCCAGGAAGAACAGCGAAAAGGCGCCGAAGAAGCGCAGCGGCTGCGTCTCCTTCATCAGCATGGCGAACATCCACAGGATCCTGGCGCCGTCGCCAAAGGTCGACAGTTTCGACGACGACCCGGCCGGCCGGCGGCCGTAGTCGAGCGCGATTTCGCTGACCGGCAATTTGAGCTGCGAGGCGTGTACCGACATTTCGGTCTCGATCTCGAAGCCGCCGGAGACCGCTGGAAAGCTCTTGACGAAGCGCCTGGTGAAGACACGGTAGCCGGAGAAGATGTCGGTGAAATCGCTGCCGAACAGCCATTTGTAGAGTCCGTTGAAGACACGGTTGCCGAAAGCATGGCCGGCCCGTCCGGCATCGTCGGAGACGCCGCGCCTGGTGCCCACCACCATGTCGGAACGTTCGGTCAGCAGTGTGTTGATCAGCTGTGGCGCGTCCTCGGGCGCATAGGTGCCGTCGCCATCGGCCATCAGATAGATGTCGGCATCGATGTCGGCGAACATGCGACGCACCACATTGCCCTTGCCCTGGCGCGGCTCGCGCACGACGATGGCACCTGCCGCTCGGGCGCGGAGCGCCGTCAGGTCCTTCGAATTGTTGTCATAGACATAGACGGTGGCGGCCGGCAGCGTTTCGCGGAACCGCCGCACCACCTCGGCGATGGTCAACTCCTCATTGTAGCAAGGCAGGAGCACGGCGATGACAGGTTCGTGGTCTTGCGGCATTTTCGTCTCCGAATGCCTTGTCGACCACACGGCCGCGCGCCGGAAACCGGCCTCATCCAGGCGGTTTTACTATTTATTGAAGCCGTTAAGGCTAGGTTTAAGACCGACTTCATGAGTGTCGATTGGCCTGGAAAGGCCCGGCATTCCCGCCAAGGGCGATCGGGATGGGCACAGCAAGGGGAACTTCCGCGGGGAAGTCCGATATCGCGTTCGCGCTGCTCGCCGCCTTGCTGCTGCTGGCTCTCAACGCCTGTGCCGGGTTCCCGCAACTGGCCAATCCGGCGGGCGACAATGACAGCTTGCTGCAACTGGTCGAAGTCCGCGATCTGCTGGCCGGCCAGGGCTGGTTCGACCTGCACCAGTACAGGATGGGGCTGGAAGGCGGCTTCGTCATGCACTGGTCGCGGCTGCTCGATGCGCCGCTGGCGCTTGCGATCCTCGCCGTGTCGGCCCTGACGGGCAGCACCGCCCTGGCCGAACAGATCGTGCAAATAGTCTGGCCTGCCCTGCAATTCTTTCTCGCGATGTTCTTCATCATCCGCGCCGCGCGCGCTTTCGCCGGCGCGCACGCCGTGCTGCCCGCCGCCGTGGTCGGTGGCGCGGCCCTGTACTACATTGGTATTTTTTCGCCCGGCGCTCTCGATCATCACAATGTCCAGCTGATGCTGACCCTGGCGAGCCTCGCCCTGCTGCTGGAGGCGCCGACGCACCGGTCGGCGGCGTTTGTCGCGGGCATCTGCGCGACATTGACCTTGGCCATCGGCATGGAAAGCGCTCCCTATGCCGGAGCCCTCGGCGCCGTCGTCGCACTGCTGTTTCTCGGCAATCGCGACGGCGAAAGGCTGATCGCAAGGGATTTCGGCCTCGGCGTCGCCGGCGTCTCGGCCCTTGTCTTCGTCACCACCATCCCGGTTTCATCCTGGGGCCAGGCCCAGTGCGACACATTCTCGGTCGTGCAATTCGCGGTCACCGGGCTTGCCGGAGCCGGTTTGGCAGCGATCGCCTCCTTGAGGGCCGCGAACGCAACGGCTGCCCGGCGCCTGATCTCGTTTGGCCTGCTTGCCGTCACGCTCGCTCTGGTCGTGGTGCTGCTGTTCCCGCAATGCCTGGCGGCGCCCTATGCCCATCTCGACCCGCGCCTGCAGCAGATGTGGCTCGGCCATATCGAGGAGGCGCAGTCGATCGTCCAGCTTGTCTCCGATGACCCGGCCAGGGTGGTGGCGCGTTTTGCCACGCCGCTGGTGGCGATTGTGCTGATGGCGCTTCGCCTCGGCCATGGCGGCTGGCGGCGGCAGGACAGCCTCGTCGGCGCGCTGCTGATCGTCGCGGTCCTGGTCAGCGCCTGGGAAGTACGCGGCTCGACCTTCTCCATTGCCTTCGCGGTGATCCCGCTTTCGGCCTGGATCGCCAAATGGCGGCAGCAGGCCGAGACCAGCCCGTCCAGCGGCTCGATGCTCAGGATGGCCGCCGCCTGGTTGATCTCGGTCAATGCGATCTGGTCGGGCGCCGCTCAAGCCGCATCGAGCGCCTTCGAGACCGGTGCACCTGCCGGCGACGCCAGCATCGATGCGCCCTGCAACAGCAAGGCTTCGTTCGCGGCACTCGGCGCGATGACGCCCACCACGGTCCTTGCCATCTCCAATCTTGGCTCGCCGATCCTCGCCTTCACCGGTCATCGCGTTTTCGCCGGTCCCTACCATCGCAACGTCGCAGGAAACCTGCTCGTGTTCGATGCCTTGCTGGGCTCGGCCGCCGACGCGAAAGCCATCGTCGAAAGCCACCATGTCGGCCTTGTTGCGCTCTGCCGCGGCAACACGGAAAGCCGGCTGTTCGCGGCCAAGGCGCCGGACGGCTTCCTGGCCGGTCTGATGCGCGGCAGCGTGCCGGACTGGCTGGAGCCAGTGGCGGGAACCCGTGGCACGCCACTTGAACTCTACCGCGTCAAATCAAGCGGCTGAAAATCCGCGTGAAAACAATGGCCTGATGCTTTCTGCGGATGGCCTCGCGAAGGCAGCCGGCTGTCTGTTTGGGCAAGATCGCCGGTGAAACCCGGATCCATTTTTCGGGATCATGCGCCGGCGGCGAAAAATTGGTTTTCAGGATACGTTTCCTAAAGGGTTTGCTGCCAGTCTCGGAAATAAATTCCGACGTCAAAAACAGGGACACCGATGCAAACTCCGTTTGGCACCGGTCAGGCAAATAGGGAGAGCACGGATCTGGCCTTCACCGATCCGTTGACCGGGCTTGGCAATCATCGCCGCTTCTTCGACAAGGTCGATCGCCTGATCAGCGACCGCGCCGACGATCCCGCGCCGTTTACCGTCGGCATTCTCGACCTTGACGGCTTCAAGCCGATCAACGACCTGTTCGGCCACAAGGCCGGCGACGACATCCTGATCCAGGTCGCCATGCGGCTGCGCGCCTCGATGGACGGCCACTCGACGGTCTGCCGCATCGGCGCCGACGAATTCGCCTTCCTCTATCCGCTGGTGTTCTCGGAGGAGGCGGCGGCGGAGAAGTCCCGCATGCTGATCGAGATCCTGTCGGCGCCCTACGATGTCGGCGAACGCACCGCCAGGCTGTCGGCCTCGGTCGGCTGCTCGCTGTTCTATTCCGGCGACGAGACCACCGAGATCCTCATCAACAAGGCCGAAACGGCGCTCTACCACGCCAAGCGCTCCGGCCGAGGCCGGGTCGTGGTCTACACGCGTGAGATGGAAGAGGCGGCCAAGCGCGTCACCCGCATCGAGCAGGCGCTTCGCCGTGCCGTCTCGGCCGGCGAGGTTGAGCCGCATTTCCAGCCGATCGTCGATCTCACCACGCGTCGCACAATCGGCTTCGAGACGCTGGCGCGCTGGACCGATCGCGACCTCGGCGCGGTGCCGCCGACGGTCTTCATCCCCATCGCCGAGGAACGCGGCATCATCGGCCCGTTGTCGCAGCTGGTGCTGCGCAAGGCGACCGAGGCGGCCAGGAGCTGGCCGAATGACCTGTTCCTGTCCTTCAACCTTTCGCCCTCGCAGCTCGTCGACCAGAACACCGGCCTGCACATACTGGCGATCCTCGACCGCACCGGCTTCGACCCGCGCCGCCTCGAGATCGAGATCACCGAGACCGGCCTGATGAACGATCCGGCCTCGGCGGCGCAGATCGTCGAGGATCTGCGCCGCGTCGGCATCCGCGTCTCGCTCGACGATTTCGGCACCGGCCAGTCCTCGCTCGGCCGCCTGCGCGAATTCCATTTCGACAAGCTCAAGATCGACCGCGCCTTCGTCTCCTCCATACTCGATGACCGGCCGTCCGAACACATCATCCGCGCTATTCTGGCCATGTGCGAGGGGCTCGGAATGGACGTGGTCGCCGAAGGCATCGAAGAAGAAGCGCAGGCCGACCGCCTGGTCCAGTTCGGCTGTGCCGGCGGGCAGGGCTATCTGTTCGGCAGGCCGGTCGATGCCGACGCCACGCTCGGCTATCTCCGCGATTCCTTCCGTGGTGCATTGCGCGCCAAGGCGATCTGACCGGGATCTCTGTTCGGCCGACCATCGCGACATTGCGCCGAATGCGGCGCATTGTCGTTTTGTCTGACATAAGCCCCCAAATCCAGCTTTTCGCCCTTGCCCGCGCGACTTGCGTGGCTAGGATGCGCGCCGGTCAGGCTGCAGCGCCACGCGTCCTTCAGCACGCGTAAAGGACGCTGCGGCAGTTTTGGTTTGAACATGAGCCTTTCCGAAAATCGATCCGATTTTCGGGGTCATGTGCGAGGAGAGAAAAGACATGATGCCATCGGCGGATTTTGCCGACCTCAGGGGGGCCTCGGTGCTGATCACCGGCGGCGGGTCCGGGATCGGCGCGGCCCTGACCGAGGGGTTTGTGCGCCAGGGCGCCAACGTCGCCTTCATCGACATCGCCGACGGCCCGAGCATGCTGCTTGCCGACCGCATCGAGAAGGAGTTCGGCCGGCGGCCGCTCTACCTCAAGACCGACCTGCGCGACATCGAGGCGCTGCGGGCCGCGGCGGCCAAGGCGGCCGAGGCGCATGGCGATGTCACGGTGCTCATCAACAATGCCGCGTGGGACGAGCGCCATGCCGTCGAGGACGTGACGGTGGAGTTCTGGGACAACAACCAGGCGATCAACCTCAGGCCTCATTTCTTCACCGCGCAGGCGGTGGCACCGGGCATGAAACGGGCCGGCGGCGGCTCGATCATCAATTTCACCTCGACATCCTACCTCATCAACCACCCCGACATGCCGGCCTACACCGCCGCCAAAGCGGGCATCCTCGGTTTGACAAAGGGCCTGGCCGGCAAGCTCGGACCGGACCGTATCCGCGTCAACGCCGTCGCGCCCGGCTGGGTGATCACCGAACGGCAGCAGGAACGCTGGGTGACCGAAGGGGCGCTTGCCGCCCATGTCGCCAAGCAGTGCATCAAGGACGTCATGCGCCCGGACGACATGGTCGGCACGGTGCTGTTCCTGGCCTCGGACGCGTCGCGCATGCTGACGGCGCAAATGCTGATCGTCGACGGAGGCTTCCTGTGAGCCCAGCCAGCAACGCTCCCGCGGTCGCGGCGCTCGATTGGGGCACCACCCGGCTTCGGGCATGGCTGATCGACGGCAGCGGCAAGGTACTCGCCGAACGTCGCAGCGACGACGGCCTGATCACGGCGCGCGAAAAGGGGTTCTCCAACGTCCTCGAAGGTCACCTTGGCGCCATGGGAGCGCCGGAAAAATTGCCCGTCATCATCTGCGGCATGGCCGGTTCCCGCCAGGGCTGGATCGAGGCGCCCTATGTGTCCGTGCCGGCGCCGATCGGCGCCATCCTGCGCGGTGCGGCCCGCATCGAGGACGGGCGCCGCGACATCCGCATCGTGCCGGGCCTCGCCCAGCGTCTGGCTGACGCGCCGGATGTCATGCGGGGTGAGGAAACACAGCTTGCCGGCGCTGGTTTGCCGGCAAAGGGGCGACATCTCGCCTGCATGCCGGGCACGCACTCGAAATGGGTCGTGGTCGAGGATGGCGCGGTCGCCGGCTTCGGCACCTGGCCGACAGGCGAATTGTTCTCGGTGCTGGCGGCGCATTCCATCCTCAAGCATTCGCTGGGCGAGCACCCGGCTCCGGTGGCGGTGGACAACCCATTCTTCCGGCAATGGTGCGAACGGGCGCTTGGCGAGGGCGGCGACGTCACCTCGAAGCTGTTTGCCATCCGTGCCGCCGGGCTCCTGCAGGACCTGAAGTCGGAAGATGCGGCGGCCTGCCTGTCCGGGCTTCTGATCGGCGGCGAGATCGCCTCGGCGAAGCGCCGCTATGGCGCCGGCCATGCGCCGATCGTGCTGATCGCGTCCGGCGCGCTCGCTTCGCTCTATTCGTCAGCACTCGACCTTGCAGGACTTGCCTTCCGCACGGTCGATGCGGATGAAGCGGTGCGCGCCGGCCTGATCGAGGCCGCGCGCGAGAACGGTATGATCGCCACAACCGGAGCCTTGGCATGACCGAGACCGCAGCCTTTCCGAAACTCAAGCGCGGGCTGGTCGCCATCCTGCGCGGCCTGAAGCCCACTGAGGCGATTGCCATGGGGCAGGCGCTGTTCGACGCCGGCATCGAGGCGATCGAGGTGCCGCTGAATTCGCCCGAGCCTTTCTCCTCGATCGCCAGGATTGTCGAAGTGCTGCCGAAGTCGGCCCTGGTCGGCGCCGGCACGGTTCTGACGGCGGCTGATGTCGACGGCCTGCACAAGGCTGGCGGGCGGCTCCTGGTCAGCCCCAACATCGATGCCGAGGTGATGGCGCGTGCCATGCACCACGGCATGGTGACGATGCCAGGCGTGTTCACGCCCACCGAGGCTTTCCAGGCGATCCGGCTGGGCGCTTCGGCCCTGAAATTCTTTCCGGCGAGCGTGCTCGGGGCGGGTGGCATTTCGGCGATCCGGGCGGTGCTGCCGGCACAGACCCTGGTCGGCGCGGTTGGCGGCGTTTCGGAAAAGGATTTTGCCGGCTACAAGGCGGTCGGGGTCACGGTCTTCGGCCTCGGCTCCAGCCTGTTCAAGCCCGGCATGAGCGTCGACGATGTGGCAGTGCGTGCGCACGCCGCCGTCGCGGCCTGGGATGCGGTGTTCGGAGACGCATGATGATTGAAGCGATTGTTTCTGTTTTTTCCGACCATGTCTGCCAACTCGGCGAAGGACCGAGCTACGATCCCGCCACCGATGCGCTGTTCTGGTTCGACATCGTCAACGGCCAGCTTCTGGAGAAGCAACTGTCCGGCGGCGCGACCAAGGTCCATGAGCTCGGCCAGATGGCGAGCGCCATCGCCATCATCGACGACAAGCGGCAGCTGATCGCCACCGAGACCGGGCTTCATGTCCGCGATGTCGCGACCGGCAAGATGACGCTGCACACGCCGATCGAAGCCGACAATCCGGTCACCCGCTCCAACGATTCGCGCGTCCATCCCTGCGGTGCGCTGTGGACCGGCACGATGGGCAAGGGCGAGGAAAAGGGCGCCGGCTCGATCTACTGGTTCTTCAAGGGCGAACTGCGCCGCCTGTTTTCGGATATCACCGTCTCCAATTCGATCTGCTTTTCCGCCGACGGCGCGCTTGCCTATTATACCGACACATCGACCGGATTGCTGATGCGTGTCGCCTGCGATCCGGCGACCGGCCTGCCGGTGGGCGAGCCGAAGATTTTCGTCGATCACCGTTCCGCCAAGGGCTATATCGACGGTTCGGTGCTCGACCGCGACGGCATCCTGTGGAATGCCGTGTGGGGCGGGAGTGTCATCGAGGCCTATGGACCCGACGGCAAGCTCGTTCGCACGGTCGCCATGCCGGTGACGCAGCCGTCCTGTCCGGCCTTCGTCGGCAAGAATGCCGATCGCCTGGCGGTCACGTCGGCCTGGTCGGGCAAGAGTGAGAAGCAGCGCCTGCTCGACCTGCAGGGCGGCATGACTTTCCTGCTCGACATTCCCGTCAATGGCCGGTTCGAGCCGCGCGTGCTGATAGCCTGACCTGTCACACAACCGCCCGCGCCGGTCGGTTTCCCGCAAGCCGATTGAAAAGGCCGTGCGATTGTAGCGCCTGATTTCGCCCGGAGCATTCGATGCCGCACAAGACGCCGACGCTGATCCTCGTCCATGAGCCGGAGAAGGCCTGTTTCGATAGGCTTGTCGCGGATGGCTACCCGAAGGAACGCGCCATCGAGATCTCGTCCTATCTGGCGCAGTCAACCGACCTGGCGCCGGAATTCGGCCTGCTCGCTGCCGCGTGCGACAAGCGTGGCCTTGCGTTCACGGCGGTCGAGCTCGACGATGCGGCGTCGGTGCTGGCGAAGGCTGATCCCGATACGACGCTGGTCTGGACGCTGACCGACGGCGTCGCCTATTTCCGGGGCGGCGCGGTGCCCGCGATGGCGCGGTTGAATGGGCTGCGCACGATTGGCGCCGACGATGCGCTGTTCGCGCTGTGCCAGGACAAGTTCCGCTCCGGCGCCGTGCTAGGCGCGCTCGGCCTGCCGGTGCCGCAGGCCGGCCTTGCCCGGGATGGCAAATGGCTGGTCGAGCCGCCGGCTTCCGCCGCCGGCTGGTTCGTCAAGCCAAACCGGCTTGGCGCCAAGATCGGCATATGGCCGGATTCGCGCGTTTCCGAACTCGCTCACGCGCTGGAACTCAGCCGGCGTGTCTTTTCCCATTATCGCGACGATGTCGTCGTCCAGCCCTATGTTGCCGGCCGCAACGTGCGTGCGAGCTTCCTCGGCCTCAATCCTGAAACGGGCGTAGAGGCTTTGGGCATCTTCTTCGTCGATTCCGGCGGCGATTTCCAGACCATGGCCGACTCGATGGCGCTCTATGGCGACACCGGCCAGGCGGCCAAGGATGCGGGGACCTATGTCGAGCCGGAGTTGGAACCCGTCGGCGCCAGCCTGCCGGCAGCCGACCGCAAGATCCGCGCCATTGCCGAACGGCTGATGAGCGGACTGGGCCTCAGAGATGTGTTCTCTGTCGATTTCAGGGTCGAGCCCGACGATACCGTCCATCTCATCGAGTTCGAGGTCTGTCCCGGCCTGCCTTGCTTCGACTTCCGCGACTACTGCCGCACGCGCTGGGGCATGAGCTTGTCGGAAGCCATGGCCGAAACCGTCGTTAAACGGCTTGTCGTGAAGTCGTCCCGACTTGCTTGAGGTCGGAACGTCAGCGCCTTCTTCCCCTCCGTGCCAAGCTTTCCAATGCTATGCTTCATTGTATCTGGGCCGATCGCTCTGACGCGAAGCCGTCAATAAGAATGAATATGAATATTAATTGACCGTTAGAATTTTAACTATTTTTTTAATCTTGGGTTTAGTGGATTAGAGCACGCTAAACGTGCGGCGTAATATTTATATTAGGAGATATCCAATGAAGGTTCATGCCGTTGTACATCGTGCAATTACAGATCCTCTTTTTGCTCTTGAGTTGTCAGGTAAAGCCAGCGAAGCATCTCGAAAATACCGTGAAAAAGGTGTTGTCGAGAGAGCGGACTGGGAAGGTGTTCTCGCAGAATTTGCAGATAGCCCGGAGGAACTTAGCCGGATGTTTGTAAAAGAGAAATTGACCGAAGACGGTACCACTTGGACTATTACGACAACTGCAACTGTAACAACAAGCTCCTGCACTGTTACCGTAACGACGGTTGGCACTACCATACTCTGACTTACATCTTACTCCATTTCCTGCTCGAGATAGGTGCTTCGTGCTGTCTGCGCATGGCGTCGAGACGCGCCCTTTTCGGGCGGCGGAAGATGACTGGGCAAAGCTTTGTGCCCAGTATCTTCCGCATGAATCAGAAGGTTCACTTTGGCGGTCCAGCCATGCCGTAATGGACATGGTTCCCGATCAAGGGTGGAAGATACATGTAACGGCAACTATTGTAACGGCTTCGAACGTCCTGAAGGCCGTTGGTCACTTCCTCGCCAGCAACGATGCCTGTTTCAAGGGGCCACGCACGCTCGGCGACCTGCGCAAGCTTAATTGCGGTCTGTTCTTCGGTTATACGCAGATTGGCAAGTTCCTGACGATCTATCCAAAGGATGATGAGGAGGCTTGCAGAATCGCGAAGGCCCTGGATGAGGCGACTCGCGAGTTTGTCGGACCTGCTGTCCCATACGAGCGTCGGATCTCGCCGGGAAGCAATGTCTACACGCGCTACGGCGCATTCAAGTCTCGTCCGATTGATGGCAGCGCGGGCGGCCCGAATGCTGTGCTTAAGCCTGATGGCTCGTTGACCCCAGACAATCGAATGGTGAATCCCGACTGGGCCGTACTGCCAAGGGGGCTTGTTAGCCTGAACCTCCCTGACGTCCGAACGGCTGGCCTGCTGAAGACACGTTTTCGAGCTTACGAGCCGATATCCCAACGCGGCAAGGGGGGTGTCTATCGCGCCATCGACCTGGCGGATATCCCCGCAAGGGCTTGCATCCTGAAGGAAGGTCGTGCGGCTGGCGAGTCTGACTGGGACGGCAGCGACGGACGCAGCCGACTGACGCGAGAACACGAAGTACTCATCTCCCTTGCCGACACGGTCGCAGTTCCGGCAATCCATGCCTTCTTCGAAGATGGCCCGAACCTCTATCTTGCATTAGAGTTTATCGAAGGCAATCCGCTAGCGGCAGTCCTGTCCCCAGAACAACCTTTGCTTGACTTGGCACCAATGTTGGAACTGGCCATCGCGGCCGCGGGCTTGCTTGAAGCAATTCATTCCAAAGGCTGGGTCTGGCGCGACCTGAAGCCGTCCAATCTGATCGTTGATGCAAGTGGCAAGTTGCGGCCTATCGATTTCGAAGGCGCGGAACGCACCCAGACGGTAGGGGCTTTGCCATGGGGCTCGCTCGGGTACATATCTCCTGAATGGTTGACTGCTCCGACGGTCGATCCCGCTCAGGATTGCTATGCGCTGGGAGTTCTTCTCCACCAATTGCTAACCAATCGCATTCCGACATCCAGCGGTCCGCTGGTTGCAGTCACGACGGTCAGGAGCGATGTCCCGCCCCCGATTTGCAGGTTGATCGAGGACTTGACCGACGCTGAGCCGGCGAAGCGGCCGTCGGCGGCTGCGGCACTGGACTGTCTTGGCGGGTTGGCGCATCGACTTCCAACGGTTGGCGCCGTTGATCGAAGTCTCGAGCCCGTCCCATAAGCCTGTGGACAAGCGAGATGAATGCATGTGGTAAGTAAGGATCCGCCGCTATACATCGGCTTGGTCCAAGCGTTCATTCGCCAGCCAAGGCCGCGCAATGATAACCACGCCTGTCATCCCTGAAACCCTGCACCATCACATCAGGCGCATGACCGGGCGCGATCCGCATGAAGGGCATCGTGTCGCCACCCCGCTCGAACTTCTGTTCGATCTGACCTTCGTGACGGCGTTCAGCTTTGCCTCCTCGCAGCTAGCCCACGCACTGGCCGAAGGCCATTACGCCTCGGCCTTGCTCGGCTTTGCTTTCGCCAGCTTCGCCATCTGCTGGGCCTGGATCAACTTCTCCTGGTTCTCCTCTGCCTATGACACCGACGATTGGGGCTTCCGCCTCGTCACCATGGTGCAGATGATTGGCGTGCTGGTGCTGGCCGTCGGCCTGCCGCGCATGTTCGCTTCCATCGAGCACGGCGAGCATCTCGACAATTCGGTGATGGTGCTGGGCTATGTGATCATGCGGTTGGCCATGATCTTCCAGTGGCTGCGCGCCGCGAGACAGGATCCCGCCCGGCGCCGCGCCTGCCTTACCTATGTCAAGGCAATCGCGGTTGCCCAGATCGGCTGGGTGGTGCAGATCGTTGTCGATTTCCCGGTCGGCACCAGCATCATACTGGCCGTCATCCTCGGCCTCATCGAGTTGGCGGGGCCGGTGATTGCCGAACGCAGGGATGGCGGCACGCCATGGCATGCGCACCACATGGCCGAGCGTTACAGCCTGTTCGCCATCATCGCGCTGGGGGAAGGGGTTGTCGGCACGCTCGCGAGCCTGTCGGCCGTGGTTGAGGAACAGGGCTGGTCCCTGGACGCGGCCCTGGTCTGCATCGCCGGCACCGGGCTCACCTTCGGCATGTGGTGGGTCTATTACATGCTGCCCTCCGCGCCGATATTGCACGCCCACCGCAACCGCGCTTTCGTCTGGGGCTATGGCCAGATGCTGATCGTCACCGCCATCGTCGCGACCGGCGCAGGCTTGCATGTCGCGGCCTATTTCATCGAGCACAAGGCGCATGTCGGCCCGCTTGCGACGCTGCTTGCCACCGCGATTCCCGTCAGTGTCTTCCTGGCGGCGATCTATGCGCTCTACACCTATCTCGTCAGGCGCTTCGACCCGTTCCACATCTGGCTGCTGGTCGCGACGGCGGCGGTCGTGGGGCTCGCCATCCTCGCTGCGCTTGCCGGCGTCGATATGGCGATCTGCCTTGTCATCCTGATGCTGGCGCCGGCCGTCACCGTCGTCGGCTACGAAACGCTCGGGCATCGCCACCAGGCGGAAGCGCTGGCCAGCGACGGGCATTCGACGGTTACTTAGAGCGGTTCAGCGTTTCACGGAATCGCAGAACCGCTCTAACTATTTGTTTTTACGCAATTCTGGACGGAAAACCGTTACACACTTTTCCTGGAATTGCTCTAGCCGGACTGTACCGGGCTATCCCGCGGGCATTCGCTCGAATGCCTGCAAGGAAGGATCGACAACATCCCAGCCATGGCCGCGGATCGTGTAGGTGACGGCCTGCGGCTTGAAATCGCCGGGGTCGTCGAGGCTGGCCGCGGGAACGGCGATCAGTTCCGGCATGGCGACGAATGTCAGGTAGACCGGTGTTCCGCAGGTCGGGCAGAAGGCGTGGATCTTTTCGTTGCCGCTGTCAGCGGCCACCCGCCAGGTGCTCGCGTCGCCGGTAATCGCCATATCGGCGCGCCGGCCGAAGGTCAGATAGGATCCGTGGCCCGTGCCCGCGCGCCTCTGGCAATCGCGGCATTGGCAATGGTTCTGGAAGATCGGCTCGCCGCTGGTCTCATAGCGGATCGCGCCGCACGCGCAGCCGCCTCTATAGCGCTTGGTCATTGTCGTTCTCCGCTGGCCTGGTCCGCACGATATCGCAGCACGTCAGGCCGATTTCGGCTTGGCGAAAAGGTCGATGCCGCTGCCGGTTTCGAGGAAGGATTTCAGGCTGGACAGCACGGCCGGCCAGCCTTGGCTGATGCCTTTCGCCATGCCGCTGCCGGCTTCGAGTTCGTCATGGGTGACGGTCAGCCGCACCATGGTGTCATATTCCTCGATGCCGAACGTCACCCGGCTGTATTTCGACGGGTCGTCGGCCTGCGAGGCGTTCGCCCAGGTCATCACCAGACGGGTCGGAGGCTCGATTTCGACGACCTTGCCGACCAGTTCGACGGTGCGCTCGTCATTGGCGCGAATGTGTTCCCATTTCGATCCCGCCTTCCAGTCCGAGACGTTCTCGTGGCCCCAGTAGCGCCGTGCGATGTCTGGCTTGGTTATGGCCTCGAACACTTTTTGCGGCGTCGAGCGGATGTAGGTCACGTAGACAAAACTGGTCGTCTCTCGGGTCATTGGCCCTCTCCTTCGAGTTCTTGCTTCAGGTCGTGCAGCAGGCTGAGCCGCTGCCGTTCGAATTTTCGCACCCAGCGCTCGTAGACTTCGTGCAGCGGCACCGGGTTGATGAAGTGCAGCTTCTCGCGGCCGCGCTTGACCGTGCTCACCAGATTGGCCGCCTCCAGGAGGTCGATGTGCTGGGTGGCGGATTGCCTTGCCATGTCCAGATGCTCGCAAAGCTGGCCGAGCGTCTGCCCGTTCTTCTCGCAGAGAAGGTCAAGCAGCCTTCTGCGTGTCGGGTCGCCCAGCGCTTTGAAAACCTTGTCGGCGTCCATCGGTCTCAATCTGTTGTGAGGTCATAATATGCAGGTAAATACCTGCATGTCAATCCGCAGTCGTTCCCGCCTCGCCGTGCTCGACGAGGCTATTCGGACGCTGACCTCGATTGCCGGATGGCCACGGATGACGTGTGGGCTTCGGGGTGGGCCCCGCCCTTGGGCCAAGCACGGCGCGCCTTCACGGTTTCGCCGGGACCATTCCCGGCTCCCAGTCTGACGGGACGGGGCCTCAGATGCCTTCGACCAGCACGATCTCGCCGTCGGCGACCTTCTGGCGGATGGCGACAGCGCGCTGGTATTCGGGCGAGTGATAGCAGTCATGCGCGACCGCGAGCGATTCGAATTCGATGATCACGTTGCGTCCGCGCCCTGGCCCTTCGGCCTTTTCATGCGCGCCGCCGCGCGCCAGGAACTTGGCGCCGAACCGGTCGAAGGCCAGCTTTGAAGCGGCGACGTAGTCCTTGTAGCCTTCGGCATCGCGCACATCGACGCGGGCGATCCAATATCCCTTGGGCATGCTTTTTCTCCGAGTTTCTGTCCTTCAAGCGAGGACCGGTCTTAAGAATCGCTCCGAAACGGCTCGTGGTGTTCTTGGGTCACCGCAGGGTGACAGGCGCAGCGTACCCAAAGCGGGGGAGCATCGGAAGCGCGGAAAACGCCGCCGCCGGGGCGAAGCTTGGAGCTGGTCCTCAGGCCGAGCGCATTTCTTCCAGAATGGCTTCGGCCGCCTCGCGTCGGTTGGCCGCCGCGACGATCGGCCGAGCCACAACAAGATGGCTGGCACCGTTGCGGATCGCCTGCGCCGGCGTCACCACGCGTTTCTGGTCGCCATGGTCGCTGCCCGCCGGCCGGATGCCGGGCGTCACCACCGCCATGTCCGGTCCGACGATGCGGCGCACGGCTTCAGCTTCGGCGGCCGAGCAGACGATGCCGCCCATGCCTGCGTGCAGCGCCTGTTCCGAGCGCCTGAGCACCAGCGTGTGCGGGTCATATTCATAGCCGACATCGATCATGTCCTGCTCGTCCATCGAGGTCAGCACGCTGACGGCGAGCAGGCAAAGGTCGCTGCCGCGTGCCGCCTCCACCGCCGCGCGCATTGCCTTCGGATAGGCGTGGATGGTCAGCATGGTCATGCCCATCTTGACGATGTTCTCGACGCCCTTGGCCACGGTGTGGTCGATGTCGAGCAACTTCATGTCGAGGAAGATCCTGGTGCCGCCGCTGGCCAGTTCCCTGGCGAAGTCCAATCCGCCAGCGAAGGCCAGCTGATAGCCGATCTTGTAGAAGGAGACGACGCCGTCGAGTTCGCGCACCGCCTGCTCGGCTTCCCTCACGGTCGGCACGTCGAGACCGACGATCAGTCTTTCCTGCATGGATTTGGCCTGCATGGGTTGGGTCTGCATGGCTGCGGCGATCACGCCTCGATCCGCGTGGACAGCATGCGCGAGGTTTCGATCAGCGTGCGGCATAGATGCTCCATCGATTTGTGCAGTCTCTCGTCACGAAAATTGCCGCCTTCCGCGAAGGCGTCGTCGCCGTCGGGCACCGAGCATTCCGGCGTCACCACCTCCATCTGGCAGCGCACCAGCACGGCGCGCAGATGATTGATGCAGCGGATGCCGGCGAAGTGTCCGTTGGAGGAGGAGCAGAGGGCGGCCACCTTGCCGGCAAGCGGTCTGACCGGCCGGCCACCATCGCGGCGCACGCGGCTAACCCAATCGATCGTGTTCTTGAGCAGCGGCGGGATCGAGCCATTATATTCCGGCGTGGCGATCAGCAGCCCGTCATGCGCGGCGATCAGACGGCCAAGCTTGACGGCGTTTTCAGGAACGCCCTTTTCCTTCTCAAGGTCCTCGTCGAGGATCGGCAGGGGATAATCGGCGAGCGAAATGCGGGTCACCTCGGCGCCTTGCACCGCAAGTTCCTTCTGCGCCACGTCGGCGGTCCTGCCGCTATAGGCGCCCGTCCGGTTCGAGCCGGCGAAGACGAGGATTCTCGCGATCACTGCCATTGGCCATCCTTGTTCCCGGACAGGTACAGCCAAGGTACGAGCAAATCAACGCGCCGCAGCTGAAAAATCGAAACCGATTTGAGGGATTGTGTGGGTGGTATTGGCCGAGGCCCTCTGACTTCGTCATCCTATGGCGGAGCAAGGAGCGAAGCGACGCGGCGCAGACCATAGGATCCATTCCGTGACCTTGGCTGTGGAGTGCAGCGGAGCAGAATTCTGCACCGCAGCGGCCGCCCCGGGAGTCGCGGCATGGATCCTCGGGTCTGCGCCGCGTCGCTACGCTCCTTGCTCCGCCCGTGGATGACGAAATGATTGATGTCTCTGCCAATCGCCAAGGTATGCAGCCAGCGCTAGTGATCCTCGAACGGTTTTGGCCGAGGAACTAATGCGCTTCCCTTCGATAGATCCACAGCTGCGTCGGCGGGATGTTGCGGATGATGAAATCGAAATGCTTGACCGTATAGTCGCCACGCCCGGCCGGGATCGGCGACATCGGGCCATAGGTCAGCTGCACGATCGGACGCCCGGCGGGGATACGGTCAAGCAGGCTCTCTATATAGGCGATGCGCTGGGCGACAGGGAAGTTGAGCAGCGGCACGCCGGACACGACGGAATCGAAGATCATCCCGCTCCGCTCGCCAAGCGTGGCGTTGAGGTTGAAGGCATCGCCCTCGATGACGTTGACGCCGGGGTAGAGGCGGCGCAGGTGGCGGACGAAATCGGTGTTGTATTCGACCGCGTAGAGGTTTTCGGGCCGCACGCCCTGGGCGAGGATGGCGCGGGTGATGACACCGGTTCCGGGGCCGACCTCGAGCACCGGCAGGCCGGACCTGGGATTGACGATCGAGGCCATCTTGCGCGCGGTGATCGAGCTGGTCGGAACGATCGAGCCGACCGTCTTCGGTTTGTCGATCCAGCCCTTGAAGAATTTGAGTTCGTCGTCGAACTTCTCGGCAAGCGCCTTCCGCAGTCCGTGACCACGTGTCATGCAAGCTCTCCTCAACGCTCCCCGCAAGCTACTTAACACCTGGTTGACGCAAGGCAAGGTACGGCAAGACGCATGTCGTGGATAAGATAGATTTCGTCGCGCTTCGGGATTCGGCGCGTTTCATCCGACCACGCGCCATTTCTGCTCGATCAACGCTCGCCGAAGGATTCGAAGAAATCCTTCATGCGGGCGAAAAACCCGCTCGATTGGGGCGAATTCTCCTGTGAGGAGAGCTGTTCGAACTCCTCCAGCAACTCACGCTGGCGGCGGGTAAGGTTCTGCGGCGTCTCGACCGCGGTCTGGATATAGAGATCGCCGACATTGGGTTGGCGCAGCACCGGCATGCCCTTGCCCTTGAGCCGGAACTGACGCCCGTTCTGGGTGCCTTCGGGCACCTTCACCTTGGTCTGGCTGCCGTCCAGCGTCGTCACCTCGAAGGAGCCGCCAAGGGCCGCCGTCGTCATCGAGATCGGCACCTTGCAATAGAGATCGGCGCCATCGCGCTGGAAGAATTCGTGCGGCTTCACCGCCAGGAAAATATAGAGGTCGCCCGAAGGCCCGCCGCGCAGGCCGGCCTCGCCTTCATTGGCCAGGCGGATGCGGGTGCCGTCCTCGATGCCGGCCGGAATGTTGACCGACAGCGAGCGCTCCTCGGTGACGCGGCCCTGGCCGGCGCATTTCGGGCACGGATCCTTGATGGTCTGGCCGCGGCCCTGGCATTGCGGGCAGGTGCGCTCGATCGAGAAGAAGCCTTGCGTGGCGCGCACCTTGCCGTGGCCGTGGCACATCGAGCAGGTCACGGGCTGGGTGCCGGGCTTGGCGCCGCTGCCAGAGCATTCCGAGCAGGAGATCGAGGCCGGCACGCGAATCTGCGCGGTTTTTCCCGCGAAGGCCTCTTCCAGCGTGATTTCCATGTTGTAGCGCAGGTCGGCGCCGCGCTCGCGGCCACCCGACGAGCGGCGCTGGCGCCCGCCCATCATGTCGCCGAAAATATCCTCGAAGATGTCGGCGAAGCCGCCAGCGCCAAAGCCTTGCGCGCCGCCATTCATGCCGCCCTGCTCGAAGGCGGCGTGACCGAAGCGGTCATAGGCCGCGCGCTTCTGCGGGTCCTTCAGCGTCTCGTAGGCTTCGTTGATTTCCTTGAACTTGTGCTCGCAGGAATGATCGCCGGGGTTGCGGTCGGGATGGAACTGCATGGCGAGCTTGCGGAAAGCGCTCTTGAGCTCCTTCTCGTCGGCGCCCTTTTGCACGCCCAGCGTTTCGTAGAAATCAGCTTTCATTTTTTCCCGCTGTCCGGATGCTCAACGTCTTGATGCATTGTTGCGTCGTTTGCCGGCACGTCGTCTCGATTTAGGATCGGTGCCGCCCGGATGCCAGTGCTGGCATGCGTCTGTCCGGGTTTTTCTGTCGTTTTTTCAGGAGGGTCCTGCACTTTTTCGGCAAGGGTTGCAAAAAAGCCCGGCTTTACGCCGGGCTTTCCGCTTTGTCTTGCCGTCGGGCGGCTCAGGCCGACTTCTTCTTGTCGTCGTCCTCGTCGATTTCCTCGAAATCGGCATCGACCACGTCGGAGTCCTTGGCGGCATCCGCCTTGGCGTCGGCTTCCGCCGCTTCCTTCTGCGAGGCCTCGTACATGGCCTGACCAAGCTTCATCGAAGCTTCGGCAAGTGCCTGGCTCTTGGCCTCGATGTCGGCCGCGTCGTCGCCCTCGGCCGCGGTCTTCAGCGCCGCGATCGCATCCGATATCGCCGTGCGTTCGGCTTCCGAGACCTTGTCGCCATATTCCTTCAGCGACTTCTCGGAAGAATGCACCAGCGCCTCGGCCTGGTTGCGGGCCTCGACCACGGCGCGACGCTTCTTGTCCGTCTCGGCATTGGCCTCGGCGTCCTTGACCATCTTCTCGATGTCGGCGTCCGAAAGACCGCCAGAAGCCTGGATACGGATCTGGTGCTCCTTGCCGGTGCCCTTGTCCTTGGCCGAAACGTTGACGATGCCGTTGGCGTCGATGTCGAAGGTGACCTCGATCTGCGGCACGCCGCGCGGCGCCGGCGGAATGCCGACCAGGTCGAACTGGCCAAGAGCCTTGTTGTCGGCCGCCATTTCACGCTCGCCCTGGAAGACCCGGATGGTCACCGCCGACTGCGAATCCTCGGCGGTCGAGAACACCTGGCTCTTCTTGGTCGGGATCGTGGTGTTGCGCTCGATCAGCCGCGTGAACACGCCACCCAGCGTCTCGATGCCGAGCGACAGCGGCGTCACGTCGAGCAGCAGCACGTCCTTGACGTCGCCCTGCAGCACGCCGGCCTGGATGGCGGCGCCGAGTGCGACGACCTCATCCGGGTTGACGCCCTTGTGCGGCTCCTTGCCGAAGAACTGCTTCACGATCTCCTGGATCTTGGGCATGCGGGTCATGCCGCCGACCAGGACCACTTCGTCGATCTCGCCGGCCTTCAGGCCGGCATCCTTGAGCGCCGCCTTGCAGGGCTCGATAGTGCGCTGGACGAGATCCTCGACCAGGCTTTCGAACTTGGCGCGCGTCAGCTTCAGCGTCAGGTGCTTCGGCCCGGTCGCGTCGGCGGTGATGAAGGGCAGGTTGATTTCGGTCTGCGTCGTCGAGGACAGCTCGATCTTGGCCTTTTCAGCCGCCTCCTTGAGGCGCTGCAGGGCCAGCTTGTCGTTCTTCAGGTCGATGCCTTGTTCCTTCTTGAACTCGGCCGCCAGGTACTCCACCAGGCGCATGTCGAAATCCTCGCCGCCGAGGAAGGTGTCGCCATTGGTCGACTTCACCTCGAACACGCCGTCGCCGATTTCCAGCACCGAGATGTCGAACGTGCCGCCGCCAAGGTCATAAACGGCAATGGTCTTGCCGTCCTTCTTGTCGAGACCGTAGGCAAGCGCTGCCGCCGTCGGCTCGTTGATGATGCGCAGCACTTCGAGGCCGGCGATCTTGCCGGCATCCTTGGTCGCCTGGCGCTGGGCGTCGTTGAAGTAGGCCGGAACGGTGATGACCGCCTTCTCGACCTTTTCGCCGAGATAGGCTTCCGCCGTTTCCTTCATCTTCTGCAGGATCATGGCCGAGATCTGCGAGGGCGACTGCTTCTTGCCGCCGGCCTCGACCCAGGCATCGCCATTGTCGCCCTTGACGATCTTGTAGGGGACAAGCTTCTTGTCCTTCTCCGTCACCGGATCGTCATAGCGGCGGCCGATCAGGCGCTTGACCGCGAAGATGGTATTTTCAGGATTGGTGACCGCCTGGCGCTTGGCCGGCTGGCCGACCAGACGTTCGCCGTCGCCCGAGATGGCGACGATGGAAGGCGTCGTGCGTGCGCCTTCCGCATTCTCGATCACCTTCGGCTCCTTGCCATCCATGATGGCGATGCAGGAATTTGTGGTGCCGAGATCGATACCGATTACTTTTGCCATTTTTCTAGTCTCTCCGCTAAGCAGGCTTTCAGGACCCGTGAAGGCGTTCCGACGAAAGCCCCTGTTCACAAGAAATCCCGTTCGGCAACCGGTGTCCCGGCGCCGGACGGCTTGGCGCGTATATAAGAACAGGCGGCATCGGGCGCAAGCATTCTGCGCAAGGCTTCCATGAACCTTTCCACCTCCGTCCACGACTGACGTCCAGGTGCCGCATGGAGCGGCCCGGAAAGGAAGTCCCCATGACCAGCAACCGAGAGGCTCCGCGGTCTCCCGGAACAACAGGAACTCGGCGTGATCACCGCCTTCGGGACGGGGTCGACGCGCTGGGCTTTCCGCTGATTCCGTTGACCCTAGGTAAGAGCAGGCGTATCGTAATGAAGAGGAAAGCAGACAATTCGATCAGGGAAGAACGTGCCGGACCGCCGCGCCCTGCCCTGATTTGCGCGGCGCAGCCGGAGATTCCTCCCGTAGACTTCGGGGGGAGTTCTATGTCTCGCGATCGCGGCCTGTCAGTGTCTTCTCGCGCCAGCCGTTTGCGCCGCCTGATCAAGACAACCGGCGGCGTTCTTGCATTCGCCCTGACCGCCGGCCTCTGGCTCGGCGGTGCCGCCCGGGCTCAGGACACCCAGATCATCTATCCAGGCTCGATGGCGGTCACCGGCTTTCCCGGGACCGTCATCCCCAATTTCGACGAGGGCTTGCCGCCCGGCGTCGATCCGGTCGACGAAACCTTCATCGACACCACGCGCGCCACCTTGCGCGTGTTCGACGTTTCGCACCTGGGTGGCCCAGCCTCGGGCCAGCTCGTCTTCACGCCGCCGCCTTTCGAGGTGACGGCAGGCCAGATCGGCGAGGTGTTCGGCCTCACCTATGATGACGGCGTGCGCGATGGTGTCCCGTCGGGCATTCCCAACCTTTACGCCGCGGCCACCTCGCTGCACGGCATCGAGATCGTCACGCCGGACGCCGACAAGGATGGCAGGCCGGAGCGGCAGCGCCGCGGCACGGCAGGCGCGACCTTCATGGATGGCCAGTTCGGCACCGAAAATGGTGGCGGGCCGGGCACCATCTGGAAGATCGACGGTATCACCGGCCAGGTCGCCAAATTCGCCGACATCGACACCAACAGCGGTCCCGGCATCGGCAATATCACCTTCGATCCCAACCACCGCCAGTTCTTCGCCTCCGACCTCGACACCGGCCTGATTCATCGCATCGACGCCAATGGCAGGCTGATCGACACCTACGATCATGGCGTCGCCGGGCGACCGGCGCATGGCCTGGCTCCCGTCGCCGACGACGGCGCGGTGATGGACATACAGGGCGCGGCCTTCGACACGGAAGACTCCGAAACCTGGGGCTATACCCAGGACGAGCGCCGTGTCTGGGCCGTCTCCTATCATGGCGGCCGTCTCTATTACTCGGTCGGCGAAAAATCGGAGATCTGGTCGGTCGGCATCGCCCGAGACGGCACCTTTGCCGGCGACCCGCGCTGGGAGCTGACGGTCAAGGCCGACAAGGACTACGCCGTCACCGACATCGCCTTCGACAACAGCGGCTTCATGTATCTCGCCCAGCGCGGCCCGATCGAGAACCGCTACGACTACAGCCGCTTCGCCGATTCCGGCAAGGGCGAGGTCATCCGCTACTTCAGAGAAAATCCGGACGATCCGGCAACGGAATCGGTCTGGGTGGAAGTGCCGCAGGAATACGCGGTCGGCTTCCCGCAGGGCAACCGGCAGTCGGCCGGCGGCCTCGACCTGCAATATGGCTATGACGCCGACGGCAATCTCGACACTTCGGTCTGCACGCAGACGCTGGTCAACACCGGCGACAAATTGCGCGACAATCCGACGCTCGCCGAACAGCTCGCCGCTGGCGGCCCGCTCGCCGTGCATGGCGTGCAGATCACGCCCAAGGACCTGGTCAAACCGGCCAACGTGCCGCCCTTCGGCTCCTGGTTCGTCGATTTCGATGGCTATTTCGAGGATCCCGAGGTGGAAGGCCATGTCGGCGACGTCGCCGTCTGGCACCCCTGCGAGGGCCGCGCCGGCTATTATGAAGAAATCCCGGGCGGCTATCTGCCACCCTTCTACCCGCCGGACTTCCCACCGCCCGGCAACCTGCCTCCCTGTCTCGATGTTGAAGACGTCCAGTACTACTGCACGCCTTCGGGCCTCGAGGCCGATCTCTATCTCCATGACCATGCCGGCTTCGGCGGCGATTCGATCAAGGCCCAGTCCAGGACGCCAGGCGTCGGGGTGACCACACCCATGTCGCATGCGCCCGGCAAGCCGTACACGATCAACATCACCGGCCACTATCCGGGCGACAGAGTGGATGTTGGACTTTGCTTCTACAGGAAGTCCGACAAGGACAAGGGTGGCTACTACCCTTGCTGCAAGATGACCTTGCCGCTCCGCACCCCAGCCGTCAGCTGCGAACGTTGAGGAGGGGACGATGAACAATCTCGCACTCTCCCCGCTCGCGCGAAACAGCTCAACCGTCATGGAGACGATCATGAAACCCCTGTCATACGCCAGGCGCGGCGCGCGCTGGCTGATGGCGGCCGGTATCGCGGTCGCCATGCTCACCCCTCTCGCAAGCCACGCGGAAGACGCCGCTCCGGTCACACCGGAACTGAGGCTCGACCTCGACAATTCGCGCGTCGTCAATCCGAGGCCGGAACGGGTCGTGCCGTTCTTCACCAAGACAGGCACCCAGAGAGGCTGCGACTATGTCGTCTACTCCCTGAGCTTCGGCCTGCGCGGTGACACGCAGGGCTTTGCCGATCCGGGCCTTGCGGACTTGCTGAGGAAACTCAAGATCGAGTTCAAGGACCAGCTTCCGCACGGCCTTTCGATCGTCAGCGTCAACGTGTCCGGCGACGGCACGGATTCCTCCGGCGGGCCACTGCCGGCCGCGACGATCAGCAATACGGCGGGGCCCAACGATACGGCAACGGTGTCCGACTTCCGGCTCTCCGCCGCCGATCTCGACGGCGCCGGGGCCGCCAACGAACGCGTCATCAATTTCCAGATCACGGCCAGGATCGACCATGCGGCGTTTCCCGCGCCGACGATCATCGACAACCAGGGCCTGATCAAGGTGAGCAACGGAGCCGGCACCGGGACCATCATCCCGTCGCAGGATCCGAGCAAGCCTGACGATGGCGACTACAAGACCGGCGTGAAGACCTCGATCAAGATCGATGTCACCAAGTGCGAACCGCCGCCACCGCCTCCCGGCAAGGAATGCTTCAAGGTGGAACGCGGCACGGTCGATTGCGTGCCCGGCGGCGGCGCCTTCATCTACCACATGCCGGTTGGGCCGGAGATGGGCGGCAAGTGGGTGCAGGTGTCGACCACCACGCCTGGCATCACCATCATCCCCGACACCCAGCTGGTGCCTCCGGGCGGCGGTGTGCTCAACTGGAAGATCGTCGGTGCATCGCCCGGCGACGTCATCCACCTCATCGTCACCGGCATCGAGACCTATGCCGGACCGAAGGAGGGCTGGGGCCTGTGCTGCACGCAGACCATCGACATCGTCATCCCGCGTGACCAGCGGTGCCCGCCCAGGGACAAGGAGCCGGATCTCAAGGTCGAGAAACGCGCCGATGTCGCGCGCTGCACCATGGCCGGCGGCTGCGACTTCACCATCAGGGTCACCAATGTCGGCACCGCGCCCTACAACGGCAAGATCGTGCTGGACGAAGTGACGTTGCCGGCCGGCTCGACGCTGAGCTCAGGGCCCAATCCGCCCTGGGTCTGCGTGCCCGGCACCACCCCGATGACCTGCACCTATCCGGTGACAACGCTCAATCCGGGGGCCTTTTTCGACCTCAAGCTCGGCTTCAGGCCGGCGGGGGGCTGGCAAGGCAGTGCGCTGCGCAACTGCGCGACCTACAACTATGCCGCCAGCGGCAAGCCGTTGTTCGGCAGCCAGTCGAATGACCGTGGCTGTGCCTCGATCCCGATCTGCCGCCGTGGCGATCGTGACCGCGACTGCCAGCCGCCGGTCGAGAAGAAGGTCGACCTGATCCTGAAGAAGCGTGCCCGCACCGAAATCTGCACGGCCGACGGCGTCTGTTTCTTCGTGATCGACATCATCAACAACGGCACCTCGACCTATAACGGGCCGCTGACGGTGATCGACAACTATCCCGGCGGCGCACCGGCCTCCTCAACCTTCGGGCCGAGCCCGCCCTGGACATGCGGCCCGAACGGCCCCGGCCAGTTCCGCTGCGACAATCCCGGCATCGCGCTGCCCGCGGGCGCCTCGACGCCGATCTTCGTCAAGGCGGTCATGCCGGCCGATTACCGGTCCGACACGGTCGAGAACTGCGCCGAGGTGAAGGCCATTCCCGGTGAGGTCGACCTCACCAACAACAAGGCCTGCGCCAAGGAACGCATCCGTCGTCCCAATGGTGGCCAGCCCGGCCTGCGCATCACCAAGGTGTGCAGCGGCTCGCTGGCCGGTGCAGCGGCCGTCTCTTGCCGCATCACCGTCTCCAACGCCGGCACCGCGGCCACCACCGGTCCGGTGCGGGTCAACGATGCCGCCACGCTGGTGTCGGGCGGCGCGCCCGTCCAGATCCAGACCGTCACTCCAGACGGCGCGGAATGGGCGTGCGGACCGGTTCCGGCCAACACGCTGTCGTGCCAGATTCCCGGTGCCGTCATGGCACCCGGAACCAGCCGCCACTTCGACGTGACGGTCTCGGCCAATGGCGAGTTCGAGAACTGCGCGCGCGGCTCCTATGGGCCGGCGCAAGGCGACGATGTCGTCTACCCGATCGGCCAGGCCTGCGCCAAGGGCGGCGGCTCCTCGACCATCCGTGTCGAGAAGACCGGCGACCGCGAATGCCGGCTCGGCCAGCCCTGCTCGTTCGACATCACCATATCCAATGACGGAACGAGCCCCTTCTCCGGCCCGGTTCGCATCGGTGATGCGATCGGGGTGGAAGGGCTCGGCCGGCTGGCCGGCGTTGCGATCACCTCGATCGACCCGCCCTTCGGCTGCTCGCCGGAGCCGACCACACTGCCGGCCTCCTGCATCGCCAACCTGACGCTCGGCGCCGGCGAAAGCCAGTCGCATCATGTCACCGTGGTCATTCCCGACGACGGGCGCCTTGCCAATCTGCAGGGCAACGTCAATGGCCAGAACTGCGTTGGCGTCCTGTCTCCCGACACGCGGGTGCAGGGCGGCGGCGACGTGCTTGGCGGCGACCAGACCAATGTGCAGGGCGATCGCGGCAAGGCCTATGCGTGCCATCCCTTCACCATCACGCATGAGGTGAAGAACCAGTGCTCGCCGGGCTTCGTCATGAACGACGCCGGCCGCTGCGTCTGCCCGGAAGGCACCACCTTCCGCAATGGCCAGTGCACGGGCGGGGGCACCAACCTTCTGCCGCTTCCCGTGCCGCCGCGCTGCGTGCTGCTCGAAGGCCAGATCCGCACCGAGGACGGGCGCTGCATCTGCCCGCGCGGCACGGCGCTGGAGAACGGCGCCTGCGTCAGGACCGACAAACCCGAGCAGTGCACCATCCGTGGCCAGGTCCACGATGCCGATGGCGACTGCATCTGCCCGCAAGGGACCGAGGTTCGCAACGGCGCCTGCCGGCCGATCCGGCCGAAGCCCGAGCAGTGCACCATCCGTGGCCAGATCCACGATGCCAACGGCGATTGCGTCTGCCCGCAAGGCACCGAGGTGCGTAACGGCGCCTGCCGCCCGGCTCGGCCGAAGCCACAGCAGTGCCGCATCCCCGGCCAGATACGCAATGCCGATGGCGATTGCGTCTGTCCGCAAGGAACCGAGGTGCGCAACGGCGCCTGCCGTCCGGTCCGGCCGAAGCCCGACCAGTGCACCATCCGGGGCCAGGTGCACGATGCCAACGGCGATTGCGTCTGCCCGCGGGGTACCGAGGTGCAAGGCAATGCCTGCCGGCGCAAGCAGCCGCAGGTGGAGCAGTGCGACATACGCGGCCAGGTCCACAACAAGCGCGGCGAGTGTGTCTGCCCGCGTGGGACCGAGGTGATCGACGGCGCATGCCGCAAGCCCAGGCAGCAGGCGGAATGCGCACCGGGCTCGCAGATGATCAATGGTCAGTGCCAGCCGATCTTCAAGAGGCGCTGCCCGGAAGGCACGGTTGGACGCTATCCCAACTGCCGGCCGATGCGCGGACAGCCGTCGCTGGAGCTCAATCCGGGCCTGCTGCTGCAGCAGGTCCTGCCACGGCGCCTGCCGCAGGCTGAACAGCAGCAGGAACCGGCACCAAACAGGATCCTGAAGCTCCAGCAGCAGTAGCCGTCTGCTCGACGTCAGACCTGGAACCCGCCGGAGCAATCCGGCGGGTCCTTCGTCATGTCCCGGCAAGCGGGAATTGGCTGCGAGATGCCGCACCGCCACCAAGCCTGTGGAGCCCCCGTGCCTGCACCCTCGACAAGTCACCCGCCGGGCATTAGGCAGTCGATCCAGGGTGAACGGTATGAAAAGGGCGCCCGGAAAGGCCGCGAGATGAGCAAGAAGACCTTGATCGCACCATCGGTGCTGGCTTCGGACTTTTCGAAGCTTGGCGACGAGGTCGAAGCCGTCGCCGCTGCTGGCGCCGATTGGATCCATCTCGATGTCATGGATGGCCATTTCGTCCCCAACATCACCTTCGGTCCGCCGGTGATCAAGGCGATCCGCAACCGCACCAAGGCCTTTTTCGACTGCCATCTGATGATCGCGCCGGCCGATCCCTATCTCGCAGCCTTCGCCGAGGCCGGCTGTGACGGCATGACGGTGCATGCGGAGGCCGGGCCGCATCTCGACCGCTCGCTGCAGACCATCAGGAACCTCGGCAAGAAGGCCGGCGTTTCGCTCAATCCGGCGACGCCGGAAACGATGATCGAATACGTGCTCGACCGGCTCGACCTGATCCTGATCATGACCGTCAATCCGGGGTTCGGCGGCCAGGCCTTCATCCCGGGGATCGTCGACAAGGTGAGAAGGGTCAAGGCGCTGATCGGCGACCGGCCGATCCGCATCGAGATCGACGGCGGCGTTTCGCCCGAAACGGCCCCTTTGGTCACGTCAGCAGGGGCCGATGTGCTGGTGGCCGGCGCAGCGATCTTCAAGGGCGGCAGCGTCGAGGCGTACCGTGCCAACATCGAGGCGATCAGGACAGCGGCCGACAACGCCGCCGGCTAGAGCAATTCCAGGAAAAGTGTGACCGGTTTTCCGTCCGGAATTGGTCAAAGGAAAGAGTTAGGGCGGCCGCTTCAAGGAAACAGCGCACCGCTCCGGATTGCTCGACGAACCACGATCATCCCGCCTCAAATCCAACGGGCCGGCTGGCCGACAGCTTTTGCGCGGACACGGTTCTTCAGGAGCCGGTTCCGCCCGAATTAGATCGGCGCAGGAGGCATGAGCCGAGCCGTGCGTTATTTTTGCGCGCGACAGAAAAGATGCTCGCACGGGCACACAAGAAACAGATAATCCTGCGTGCATACAAAACATGTTAAGTTTCCATTGGTTGCAGAGGCGCGCGAATTCCCCGATCAGACGGCGGATAGCGTCATATTCCTTCGTGCTTAAGTACTAGGATGGCATCTTGTGCTTGAGCCCCTTGACGAAGGCACTGTAGGGTACATGTACGGAAGGATTCTTTTCGGACTCGAATTGCCCAGACAGACATGGGGACAAGGAGTCGAATTTGACATACGGCGCTGCCAACCTCAACGACGACGGCACAGGACCCAAGAGTACGCTTGCCAGTACGGTCTATCACCAATTGCGGGATGATCTTCTTGGCGGCGCTCTGGAAGCCGAAAGCAAACTGCGGGTCGAGTGGGTTGTTGCCAAGTATGGCGCCGGTGCCTCCCCTGTCCGTGAAGCCCTTAATCGCCTTGCCTCCGAGGGACTCCTTGGCCGTCACGATCAGCGTGGCTTTTTCATCATGCCGGTCAGCGCGACGGAGCTCGAGGAACTGACGCGCACCCGCTGTTGGCTCGAGGAACGCGCGCTTCGCGAATCCATTGCCCACCGCACCACCGACTGGGAGGAACAACTGGTGCTGGCGCTGCATCGCCTGGGTCGCGCCTCACGACATTCGCCGCAAAATCTCTTGTCGCTCGATCCGGACTGGGAAAAATTGCACCGCACCTTCCACCGTGTGCTGATCTCGGCCTGCCGGTCGCACTGGCTGGTGGGTTTCTGCGATCAGCTTTCCGATCACGCCTATCGCTACCGGCAAATGGCCACTGACGGCGAGGGCATCCAGCGCGACGATTTCGGGGAACACCGGCGGATCGCCGAATACGCGCTGGACGGCAATGCCGACGGCGCCGTCCAGGCCTTGATCGATCATTACCAGCTGACCGCTTCCATATGCATGGAGCGCTTCAAGCAAGGCGAAGTCTCAAAACCCGCCGCTTCGGTCGAGCGCGCTCGGCGGTAACGATCATTTCCCTTGACGGAGCTTGTTGCCATCGTTCGCGGCTTTTTCGGCCGATGTGACGCGCCCGACCGCCGTTGCGGTCTTGACGACATGGACCGGAAACGCGAACTCTGCGCGCCCCAAGGGCATTGCCGGCGCCGCCATTGCCATCACAGCAGGAAAATTTCATGACCAATCATCTGTTCGATGCGTTCCGGTCCCGGATGCCGGCGCCCGGGCGCCTGTTGATGGAAACCGATGATGGGCGCTCGCTCAGCTATGGCGACATGCTGGCGCGGTCGGCGCAGCTCTCGCACGCGCTGCTGCAATTGGATGTCGAGCCCGGCGACCGGATCGCGGTGCAGGTCGAGAAGAGCCCGGAGGCGATGCTGCTCTATCTCGCCTGCGTGCGCGCCGGTGCCGTCTTCCTGCCCCTCAACACGGCCTACACGCTGACCGAGCTTGGATATTTCTTCGAGGATGCAGCGCCTCGGGTCATCGTCTGCGATCCGGCGAAATCGGCGGATATCGAGCGGATGGCCGCGCCATCCGGTGCCGTCGTGGTCACGCTCGACCGCACCGGCCGGGGATCGCTGACGGACCAGGCATCGCGGCAATCCTCCGATTTTCATGATGTCGAGCGCGGCGAGAACGATCTCGCGGCGATCCTCTACACGTCGGGAACGACCGGCCGTTCGAAAGGCGCCATGCTCAGCCACGGAAACCTGGCGTCGAATGCGCGCGTGCTGGTCGACCAATGGCGCTTCACATCAGGCGATGTGCTGATCCATGCGCTGCCGATCTTCCACACGCATGGCCTGTTCGTCGCCACCAATGTCATCCTGATGGCTGGCGCCTCGATGCTGTTCGAGCAGAAATTCGATCCGGCCCGCATCGTCTCACTGCTGCCGCGCGCCACGGCGCTGATGGGCGTGCCGACCTTCTATACCAGGCTGCTGCAGCAGGACGGGCTGGGCCGCGAGGCGGCGAAGAACATCCGCCTGTTCGTGTCCGGCTCAGCGCCGCTGCTGGCTGATACGCACAAGGCCTGGCGCGAGCGCACCGGCCACGCCATCCTCGAACGCTATGGCATGACCGAGACAAACATGAACACGTCCAACCCCTATGAGGGCGAACGGCGCGCCGGCACGGTCGGCTTCCCGCTGCCTGGCGTGACGCTGCGCATCACGGATCCCGATAGCGGCAAGCCGCTGGCCCAGGGCGAGGTCGGCATGATCGAGGTCAAGGGTCCGAACGTGTTTGGCGGCTACTGGCGCATGCCGGAAAAGACCAAGGCGGAATTCCGCGCCGACGGCTTCTTCATCACGGGCGATCTCGGCATGATCGACGCCGACTTCTATGTCCATATCGTCGGCCGCGGCAAGGACCTGATCATCTCGGGCGGCTACAACATCTATCCGAAGGAGCTCGAAAGCGAGATCGACGCGCTAGAGGGGGTTAGTGAAAGCGCGGTCATCGGCGTCGCTCATCCGGATTTCGGCGAAGGCGTCACCGCCGTCGTCGTACGGGCCCCGGCATCGCGGATCACCGGCGCCGAAATTCTCAGTGCCATCGCCGGGCGCCTGGCCAGGTACAAGCACCCGAAGCAGGTGATCTTCGTCGACGAATTGCCGCGCAACACCATGGGCAAAGTGCAGAAGAACCTGCTACGCGAGACCTACAAGGATCTCTATGGGTCCTAGGTTCAAAGCTCCGCAAACCCGGTCGTGGCTAGCAGTGTTGGATCATGAGGCTCTGAAAGTAGGATAATCCGATGCTCGCATTTGAAGACCAACGATGGGGCGAACTGCAGCATGCGTATGGCAGCGCAGCAAACATTCCGGGGTTACTCCGGGAACTGCGCTTAGCCACAAGTCCTAAGAGCGGCTATCAGGAGGAGCCGTGGTATAGCCTCTGGTCAAGCCTTTGCCACCAAGGTGACGTTTATACCGCCTCATACGCGGCCGTTCCGCACATTGTGAAAATCGCGACTGAGACGCGAACGCCTATCGACTCTTCATTCTTCCAGCTACCCGCGGCTATTGAAGTTGCCAGGAGAACGGGCCACGGACCTGAGATACCGACTGAGTGCGCCGACGACTATCACCGTGCTGTGGCGAGTCTTGGCGAGATCGTCAGTCTCCATCGAAACGAGGCTTGGGATCAATCGATGCTCTTGTCGGCAATGGCTGCTCAGGCCATTGCCAAAGGTCATGTCGATGTCGCTGAGGTCATGCTGAATTTGGACAGCGATTTGATCGCCAAGATCAACAGGCTCGAGTTCAATTAGAGCTTCGGCTGCCCAGCCTGATTCACTGTTGGAGTGAGCCGGTAGAACTATCAGCAGCACGTCCGTCAGGCAAAGAGATTGACTCCCCTACTTTAGCTTATGCGGCCTTTCGATGCCCGAGCCCCACAAGGCGCGTGTGAGAAGGCCGCGTTTGCGGTTGCGCGGCACGAGGTCGATATCCCTGACAAGTTTCGCGCCGCCCTTGTGCCGCTCGAGCGTGATCTTGCGGGTGTGGAAGGCTTCCAGTTCGGCGCGATGCGCCACGCTGAGGATCGTGACTTCAGGCAATTCGCGGATCACCGTTGCCATCATCTGGTCCTGGCTCTTTTCGTCCAGCGCCGAGGTCGCCTCGTCCAGGACGACGATGTCGGGGCGATGCAGCAAGAGCCGCGCGAAGGCGATCCGCTGCTTTTCGCCACCCGACAAGGTCTGGTCCCAGGGCGCCTCCTCCTTGATCCGGCCGGCGAGGTGGCCAAGGCCGACCTTGTCGAGGGCGGCCTTGATCTGGTCGAGCTTCCACTTGTTGGCGGCCGCGGGGTAGGCGACCACCCGGCGCAGCGTGCCGGACGGGATGTAGGGCCGTTGCGGCAGCATGAACAACCGCCTGTCGGGATGGAAATTGACGCTGCCGCTCCCCCATGGCCACAGGCCGGCGATCGCCCGCACCAGCGTAGACTTGCCCGAACCGGATTCGCCTGAGACCAACACGCGCTCGCCCGGTTCGACGGCGACCTCCGTCTCCTTGACCACGGACGTGCCGTCGTCGAGCGTCACGGAGAGATCGTCGAGGCTGAGCATGGCGTCGCCCTTGGTTTCGCCACGCTTGATGCGCCCCAACTCATCGCTCTGCTCGGCACGTTCCAGCCCGTCGAGCGACATCATCAGCGAAGCGATGCGGCGTGCGGAGGCGTTCCAGTCGGCGAGGCGCGGATAATTGTCGACCAGCCAGCCGAACGCGCTCTGCACGATGGCGAAGGCGGATGCCGCCTGCATGACCTGGCCGAGCGACATCGACCCTTCGAGGAACTTTGGCGCACAGAGCAGGACCGGCACGACAGGCGCGAATAGGCTCGAGCCCTGCGATACCAATGCCGTGCGCATGTGCTGGCCGGTCAGTTGCGCCCAGCGCTTCAGAACGCCGGCAAAGGTTCTGTCGATGCCGCTGCGTTCTTCCTCCTCGCCGCCGAGCAGGGCGATGCTCTCGCCGTTTTCGCGCACGCGCGTCAGCACGTAGCGGAATTCGGCTTCCGTCTGGTTCTTCTCCTCGGACAGCCGCACGAAATCGCGGCCGATGGCGAACATAGAGGTGGAGGTGATCGCGGCATAGATCACCGCGGTGATGACGAGGAAGCCGGGCACGGTGATGGTCGAGCCGCCTAGCGGGACGCTCAAGGCGCCGCCGATTGTCCACAGCACCACGATGAAGGTCGAGGCCGACAGGGTGGCGACAATCACGCCGGCGACGAAATCGACGGGTGACTCGGTGGCGACCCGCAGATCTTCAGACAGGCGCGCCTCCGGGTTCTGGTGGTCGCCCTTGACGAGGTTCAGCTGATAGTAGCGGCCGTTGGCCAGCCAGCGCGCTATCACCGAGGTCGTCAGCCAGGCGCGCCAGCGGCGCTGCATGGTCATGCGCAGCCAGACTTGCGCGACGACAAGGCTGATGCTGCCAAGCACCAGCGGCACGAACACGGCGCTGAGGAAATAGACGGTATGGGCATCGCGCTTCTCGATGGCGTCGAAGATCGAGCGGTTCCAGACATTGATCCCGTACTGGAAGCCGACATTGACGACGATCAGGATCAGCAGCCCGACCGACAATGGCCAGCCGAGCCTGTCGCCATGCCGTCCCCAATAGCCGCGCCCGCTGATCCAGAAACGCTTCAGCAGGTATTTCTTGCGCGCCTGTTCTGCTTCCTCGGGCGTCAACTCCGGGTTGGGTTCGACGGCTTCCGGCGGCGGAGCTTCGCCGGCGATATCGGGCGCGGCCGCTTCGACGATCGGTGCCTTCTTGTCGCCCGGCTTCTTTTTGCTCGCCTCCTCCGCGCGCGGGCTCTCGTCGCGCGGCTTTCGCCGTCGCCGCTTCGGGGCGGCGCGCGGCTTTATGCCGTCGGTCGGTCTCGATCTGGGTTTCGCCTCGGACATACGCCCCGACAACGACCTCGAAATCAAAAGGTTTCATGACATCAGCCTGAGCGGACGAATTCCCGGCGGCGCTTATAATCGCGTATGCAGCAGCTCCACGACATGGTCGGCGATCGCCAGGCTCGCGGTCAGGCCGGGGCTCTCTATGCCGAAGAGATTGACGATCCGCCCGGCGCCATGATCGGCCGGCCCCTGGATCATGAAATCGGCAGCCGCCTGACCCGGGCCGGACAGCTTCGGCCTGACGCCGGCATAGGCCGGTTGCAGGGCACCGTCGGCAAGATCAGGCCAATAACGCCGGATCGCCTCGTAGAAGGCAGCGCCTCGGCCGGGATCGACTGTATAATCCACGCGCTCGATCCATTCGACATCAGGCCCAAAACGCGCACTGCCGCTCAGATCGAGCGTCAGATGGACACCAAGGCCACCTTCGACCGGAACCGGATAGATCAGCCGCGAAAACGGCGATCGGCCTGGAAGGGCGAAATAATTCCCGCGTGCGAGCCACTGCCGGGGGATGAGATTCCCTGGGAAGCCGTCGATCCGGCCGGCCACGGCCGGCGCATCGAGACCCGCGGCATTGACGAAGGTGGCCGCCTCCAGGGCGAAGGTCTCGCCATTGGCATCGCGCGTTTCGATCCGGATCCCGCCGGCCTGGATCGTCGCTCCGGCGACAGTGGTGAGGAAAGCAAAGGACGCGCCGGCCGCCTCGGCGTCGCCGCGCAACGACAGCATCAGCGCATGGCTGTCGACAATGCCGGTCGACGGCGACAACAGCGCGCCCGCGCATGCCAGCGCAGGTTCCAGGCTCTCGGCTTCGCCGCGCGTCAGGAACCGGAGATCGTCGACCCCGCAGCGTCGGGCATTGGCCTCGATCTTGCGCAACCCGTCCATCTGGCTGGGCTCGCTGGCAACGATCAGCTTGCCGGTGCGCGCATGGGCGACGGCGTGCTCGGCGCAGTAGGCATAGAGAAACCGCCGCCCTTCGACGCAGAGCCGGGCCTTCAGGCTTCCCGGTGCATAATAAAGACCGGCATGGATGACTTCGGAGTTGCGCGAACTGGTGACGGTGCCGATCGCCTCGGCCTGTTCGACCACCACCACCTCGCGCCCGGACAAGGCAAGCGCCCTGGCGATGGCAAGCCCGACGACGCCTGCTCCGGCGACGACACAATCGATCGTCTGCATGGCCTTGCTCTCAGCGTGGAGCGCCGGCCTCGAACACCTTGTTGCCGCCGATCCAGACGCGTCCTATGCCAAGATCGTCCGACAGTGCAACGACATCCGCCGCCGTGCCATTGGCAAATCGGCCAAGCCGATGCGACTGGCCGATCGCCTGCGCCGGGTAGAGCGAGGCCATGCGCAGGGCTTCCGTGAGTTCGACGCCGACGACGCCGTGCATGAACCGGATCGCCGAGATCATATCGAGATCGGCGCCCGCCAGCGTTCCGTCGGCAAGCCTGAGACTCCCGTCCTTGCGGTAGATGGTGCGGCCGTTGAGCGTGAACGAGGTCATGTCGGTGCCGATCGTCGCCATGGCGTCGGTGACCAGCACGATCTTGCCCGGTCCCTGTTTGGCATCGAGCGCGATCCGGATTGTCGTGGGATGAACGTGGATGCCGTCGGCGATGAGCCCGGCGGACAAGGTACCGACATCGATCGCCGTGCCCGCCAGTCCAGGCTCGCGGTTGCCGATCTGGCTCATGGCGTTGAACAGGTGGGTGACCACGCTGGCGCCCGCCTCGGCGAAGGTTTTTGCCTTGAAATAGCTGGTATCCGAATGGCCGAGGCTGACGACGACGCCGGCCTTCGCCAATGCCGCGACCCGCGCCGGTTCGACGGATTCCGGCGCGACCGTGGTGAGCAGCACCGGCAGCTTCTGCCGCGCCGCGATCAGCATCGCCTGGTCGGCGTCCGTCATAGGCCGGATCAACGCCGGATCATGCGCGCCCTTGCGCGCGATCGACAGGTGCGGGCCCTCGAGATGCAGGCCGAGGAAGCCTGGCACCTTTTGCAGCGCTGCTGCTTCGCCGGCTGCGATGGCGGCCGCGGTGATCGCGGGCGTGTCGGTGATCAGCGTCGCCAGCAGCGCCGTCGTGCCGAATGGCGCGTGCGCCCGGCAGATGGTTTCGATCGAGGCGACATCGGGGTGGTCGTTGAGCATGACGCCGCCGCCGCCATTGACCTGGATGTCGACAAAGCCCGGCACCAGCATACCGCCGCCGGCGTCGACGGCACGGACGTCCGAGGGCAGGGCACCTTGGCGCACTATGGCCTCGACAAGACCGTCGCGCACGACGAGCGCCGAGCCTTCATGCCAGTTGTCGCCGTCGAAAATGCGGGCGCCTGTCAGGGCCAAACGGTCGCTCATACGGTCTCCGTCACCTTGCGAAGGTTGCGCGGCGTGTCGGGATCGAGGCCGCGGTGGCGCGCGAAAGCCTCGACGAACACGTAGAACGAGACGATCAGCGTCAGCGGATCGGTCAGCGGGTGTCCGGTGGCGACATGCGGCAGGCGCGTGGCGCGGTTGGCAAGAGCTGATGTGACGAACACCGGTGCTCCCTTGGCCGCCAGGCCGTCGGCCGCTTCCGCGATTGAGGGCTCCGACGCATCGCGCGCGGCCAGCGCCAGCACCGGAAAGTCGGGGCCGATCAGCGCCAGCGGGCCGTGCATGACTTCGGCCGCGCTATAGGCCTCGGCATGCATGCCGCAGGTCTCCTTGAATTTCAGCGCCGCCTCGTTGGCCATCGCCGCCGACGGTCCTCGGCCGAGGATGAACAGCGATTTCTGCTTCTCGATGGTTTCGGAGAGCACGCTCATCCAGTCGCAGGCGATCGCCTTGCCGAAATGCTCGGGCAAGCCGGCAAGTGCCTTGAGAAGCGCCTCGTCGCCGGTGGAATGCGCCATCAGGGCGAGACCGGCGACAGCGGAATTGACGAAGGTCTTGGTCGCCGCGACGCTGCGCTCGGGGCCGGCCAGGATGTCGATCGCATAGTCCGAGGCCCGCGCCAGCGGCGAATCGGCGGTGTTGGTGACGGCGATGGTCAGCGCGCCGCCGGCGCGTGCGGTCTCGGCCATGGCGACGATGTCGGGGCTCTTGCCTGACTGCGAGATCGCCAGGCAGGCTGAGCCGTCGAGCCTAAGCTTGCGGCCGTAGATCGAGGCGATGGACGGCCCGACCGAGGCGACGGCAAGGCCCGCGGTCAGTTCGACGGCATATTTCATGAAGGTCGCGGCATGATCGGACGAACCGCGCGCCACGGTGACGACGAAATGCGGGTCGCGTTCCCGGATGCCGCGCCCGGCCTCGGCGAGCATGGCGCCCGAACCGTTGAGCAGTCGGGCGACGGCCTGCGGGATCTCCTCGATCTCGCGCTGCATATGTGTGGTGTTGGAGGTCATGGTCGGCCCTCTTCGCTCGGCCCTGTCAGCCGCAGTTCGGCAACGAAATCATAGGCGTCGCCCCGGTAGATGGAGCGGGTGAACTCGATCACCTTGCCGCTCGCCAGGTAGGAAATGCGTTCGATATGCAGGCCGGCAATACCCGGCGGCACTTCCAGCAGGCGCGCATCGCCGTCGCCGAGATTGGCGGCCGAGATGCGCTGTACCGCCCGAACCGGGCGATTGCCGGTCAGTTGCAGCGCCGCATAGAGCGAGGAGCCGATGCCCGCCGGGTCGGGCAGCACGCTGGCCGACAGCGAGGCGCGTTCGATCGCCAGCGGCGTGTCGTTGGCGATGCGCAGGCGCGCCACGCGCGCCACCAGTTCGTTCGACGACAGGCCGAGCACCATCATCTCGTCGGGCGAGGGCGCATAGAGGCCGCGGTCGAGCCAGGCCGAGCGCACCGCCATGCCGCGTCGCGCCATGTCCTCGGTGAAGGAGGTCAGCCGCGACAGCGATTGCTCGACGCGCTCCATGCGTGGCGCCACGAAAGTGCCCGAGCCATGGCGCTGCACAAGAATGCCGCCCTTGACCAGATCCTGCACCGCCTTGCGCACGGTGACCCGCGAAATGTCGGCCTTGGTGGCGATGTCGCGCTCGGAGGGCAGCGCGTCGCCGGGTCCGATCAGGCCACGGTTGACCGCATCCTCGATGCTTTTCCTGAGCTGCAGGTAGAGCGGCGCGCCGCTTTGCGACGATTGTCTCAGCGTGGCGAAAATCTGGTCGGCGGCATCGCTCATCGGGCCGCCTCCACTGGCTTGGCGAAAAGCCTGACCGCCATCTGCACGGCACCGCCCAGCGCATCGTCGAGCGGCGGCTTGAGCAGCGTCCGGTAACGTGGCGACAGCCGTGGCGCGTAGAGCGGCGCCAGCCCGCCGAGCAGGCAAAGCGGCGCGTCGTCGGAAAGGCCGAGCGCGCCGAGCGAAGCCTCGACATCGCTGACCGCCTTGTCGACGATCCAGTTGGCGACGGCATCGCCCTTCTCGGCGTGCTCGAACACTTTGGGCGCGAAGCCGCCGAAATCGCCGGGCTTGGCATTGGTGGTGAATTCCACCACGTCCTCGGGATTGTTGCGGAAGATGGCCATCATCGCGTCGGTCAGCGGCGAAGCCGCGCGCACGCCGTCATGGGCAAGCAGCGTCTGTTCGAGCAGATCGCGGCCGATGCGGGCACCGCTGCCCTGGTCGCCGACCTGAAATCCCCAGCCGCCGATCGCCCGTGACCTGCCGCCCTTGCGGGCCATATAGGCGGTGCCGGTGCCGAGGATCGCCATGGCCCCGTCGCCAGAGCCCACCGCCCCTTCCAGCGCGATTTCGGCGTCGGTCTCGACGCGACTGGTGCTGAACGGCAGGATCGCTTCGAGCTGCTGCCGGTAGGTGCCGACATTGGCGCCGGCAAGGCCGAGGATGGCCGGTGTCTGCGGGATCAGCTCGGGATCCTGCCCGGCGGCGATGAAAGCCTGCCGCGCGGCATCGACGATGTTCGACCGCGCCCCGGTGAGGTCGGTGCGAATGTTGGCGGCGCCGCTTTTGGCGCGACCGACGACCGTACCGTCCGCTGTTGCAAGGGCGGCCCTGCAGCTGGTGCCGCCGCCATCGATACCGAGCACGAAATTCACGCGATTTCTCCTCCGGGCCGATAATACCAATAAAATACCAATAGCCAAGGCTTAATTTCCGTTTCAAAAAGATTAAGCCGTATTTTATTGAAAAATCTAGACATTTCGTCGGCTCACCGATTTCCTGTCCGCGAATTCGTTAATGCGTGTGGACAAGTGGTATTTTTTTGGTATTGTTCTGGTATTGGAGGAACACGGATGGCTGAAACGCGCACCGAAGCGCTTCACAGGAATGCCGAGGGGCTGGATATCCAGGCACCGGAAGCCATCCTTGTTTCGCTGGCCGATGCGCAGATCGAAGCCGCGAAAGCCGTCCGCAACGCCATTCCGGCCATCGCCAAGGCAGCCGAGATCATTGCGGGCCGATTGAGCGGCGGCGGCAAGCTTGCCTATGCCGCGGCCGGCAGTTCCGGCCTGATGGCGCTGGCCGATGCGCTGGAACTGCCCGGCACCTTCGGCATCCAGCGCGACCGCATCGCCATCCTGGTCGCCGGCGGCGATGAGGCTTTCAGGACGCTGGCGGGCGGCCCCGAGGATGATGTCGAGGAGGCCGCGACGGCTGTCGCCAATGCCGGTATTGGCGCCGGCGATTGCCTGATCGCGCTTTCCGCCAGCGGCACCACGCCATACGCGGTGCGCGCGATCGAAGAAGCCGCCCGTCGCGGTGCGGCCACCATCGGCATCGCCAACAACCGGGACTCGGCCCTGCTTCGCCAGGCCGAAACCGCAATCCTGCTCGAAACGCCGCCGGAAGTGATCGCCGGCTCGACGCGCATGGGCGCCGGCACCGCCCAGAAGATCGCGCTCAACATGCTCTCGACCCTGACCGCTGTTCATCTTGGCCATGTCCATGACGGCTACATGGTCAATCTGATGGCCGACAACATCAAGCTGCGCGACCGCGCCGCGCGCATCGTCGCCGCCATCAGCGGGCGCGGCAAGGACGAAGCGGCCGGGCTGCTCGAGAAAAGCGGCGGCGCGGTCAAGACCGCAATTCTGCTCGCTGCCGGCGCCGACAGCGCCGCCGCGGCGCAGAAGATACTGGAAGAGGCTGGCCAGAAACTGCGGCCGGCCCTTTCCGCGTTGGGGCATGATCCCGAAAAGCGGAAACCGCTTTCCGGAAAAGATCATGCTCGAACCGAGAAATAGAGCCTGTCTCATCCCGATTTCCATCGGGGTGAAACGGGCTTGCGAGGGGAGCAAGGGGCCAAAAAGCCCCTGTTCTCATCAAAACCGAACCTGAAAAAGGTCAACAGGGAGACTGAGCATGACAACGAAACTACTGACGGCACTGCTTCTGGGCACCAGCATTCTCGGCTCGGCCGGGTTGGCTCACGCCGAGGACGTAACGCTCAACATCGAAAGCTGGCGCGGCGACGACCTGTCCATCTGGAAGGACAAGCTGATCCCCGCCTTCGAAGCCAAGAACCCCGGCATCAAGGTGGTGTTCGCACCATCGGCTCCGACCGAATATGACGCCGCGCTCGGCGCCAAGCTCGCCGCCGGATCGGCTGGAGACCTGATCACCTGCCGCCCGTTCGACAAGTCGCTCGAACTGTTCAAGAAGGGCAACCTCGCCGACCTCAGCGCGCTGCCCGGCATGGAAAACTTCTCGCCGGTGGCCAAGTCCGCCTGGCAGACCGATGACGGCAAGGCAAGCTTCTGCGTGCCGATGGCCTCGGTCATCCATGGCTTCATCTACAACAAGGACGCCTTCGACAAGCTCGGCATCAAGGTGCCGGAGACCCGCGACGAGTTCTTCGCCGCGCTCGACAAGATCAAGGCCGACGGCACCTACATCCCGATGGCGATGGGCACCAAGGATCTCTGGGAAGCCGCGACCATGGGCTACCAGAACATCGGCCCCAACTACTGGAAGGGCGAGGACGGCCGCGCGGCGCTGATCAAGGGCACGCAGAAGCTGACCGACAAGGAATGGGTCGCGCCCTTCGACGAACTGGCCAAGTGGAAGCCCTATCTGGGCGACGGCTTCGAGGCGCAGACCTATCCGGACAGCCAGAACCTGTTCACGCTCGGCCGCGCCGCCATCTACCCGGCCGGCTCGTGGGAGATCGGCCTGTTCAACACCCAGGCCCAGTTCAAGATGGGCGCCTTCCCGCCGCCGGTCGAGAAGGCCGGCGACACCTGCTACATCTCCGACCATACCGATATCGGCATGGGCCTGAATGCGGCTTCCAAGCATGCGGACGCGGCCAAGACCTTCCTGTCCTGGGTGGCCTCGCCGGATTTCGCCACCATCTACGCCAACGCGCTGCCGGGCTTCTTCAGCCTGAACTCCTCGCCGGTGAAGATGGAAGACCCGCTGGCGCAGGAATTCGTTTCCTGGCGCGGCAAGTGCAAGTCGACGATCCGCTCGACCTACCAGATCCTGTCGCGCGGCACGCCGAACCTCGAGAACGAGACCTGGGTCCAGTCAGCCAACGTCATCAACGGCACCGTCACGCCGGAAGATGCGGCCAAGAAGCTGCAGGCCGGCCTCGACAGCTGGTACAAGCCGGCGAAGTAAGAGCTCAGGCAACGGAGCCGGCTGGGCGCATGCCTGGCCGGCTCCGGAACATCCTGGTTCCCAGGGTGCACCTATTCAGATAGCGATTGTCGGCACAGCCTCGCGGCCTTACCCTTGATCTCCTTGGGAAGGCTGGCTGATCAGTCGCAGGCCTTTGTTCTTGCCGTATCGGGCAAGGATGGATGGGCCGTGCATCGAGGCATCATCTAGAGCAATTCCAGGAAAAGTGTGAAGCGGTTTTCCGTCCGGAATTGCGTGCAAAAAAGATAGAGCGGTTCGGTGTTTCCGTAAAACGGTGAACCGCTCTAGCATCAACATCGTCTGGAACCGAGAGACGGCGGGAACCGAACTCATGGCCGCAGAAATACGACCGAAAAGACCGTTTCGCTGGCACATCGCCGTCTTCCTGGCGCCGGCCGTGCTCGTCTACACGGCGATCATGATCCTGCCGCTCGCCGGAACGCTGCAGCTGTCGCTGTTCCGCAACATCGAGCAGCACCAGATCTTCGTCGGACTGGACAATTTCCGCACCTTGTTCGGCGACCCCAACTGGTCGGTGGGTTTCTGGAACGCGCTGAGGAACAACACCTGGTTCTTCATGATCCACATGCTGGTGCAGAACCCGATCGGCGTCATGCTGGCCGCACTTCTGTCCAGCCCGAAACTTCGGTTCGCGGCCTTCTACCGCACGGCGATCTTCGTGCCGACCATCCTGTCCTTCGTCATCGTCGGCTTTGCCTGGAAGCTGATCCTGTCGCCGCTGTGGGGCGTGGCGCCGCACATGCTGGACCTGGTCGGCCTGAAAAGCCTGTTCACACCCTGGCTCGGCAAGGAGCAATACGCGCTGACCGCGCTCAGCCTGATCTCGGTGTGGCAGTTCGTCGGCATCCCGATGATGCTGATCTATGCGGCGCTGCTGTCGATTCCCGACGAGGTCATAGAGGCGGCCGAATGCGACGGCATCACCGGCCTGTCGCAGTTCTGGAAGATCAAGCTGCCGCTGATCCTGCCGTCGATCGGCATCATCTCGATCCTCACCTTCGTCGGCAATTTCAACGCCTTCGACCTGATCTACACCGCGCAAGGGGCGCTCGCCGGGCCGAACTATTCGACCGATATTCTCGGCACCTTCCTCTACCGCGCCTTCTTCGGTTTCCAGCTGCAGGTCGGCGATCCCAACATGGGCGCGGCGATCGCCACGATGATGTTCCTGATCATCCTCGGCGGCGTCTGCGTCTACCTCTTCCTCGTCCAGACGCGCCTGCGTCGCTACCAGTTCTGAGGGCCAGGAGATGAGCACCGCTACCCGTTCGCTGCCCCGCACCATCGGCGCCCATGCGATCCTTTTGACCTACACGGCGATCGCGCTGTTTCCGGTGATCCTGGTGATCATGAACTCGTTCAAGTCCCGCGCCGGCATCTTCGGCGCGCCGCTGACGCCGCCGACGCCGAAAACCTTCGACCTGATCGGCTACACCACGGTGATCGGCCAGGGAGACTTCATCCACTATTTCCAGAACAGCCTCGTCGTCACCGTCGCCTCGCTGTTCTTCGTGCTTCTATTCGGCGCCATGGCAGCCTTCGCCCTGTCGGAATACCGCTTCCGCGGCAATTCGCTGATGGGGCTCTATCTCGCGCTCGGCATCATGATACCGATCCGGCTCGGCACCGTCGCCATCCTCCAGTTGATGGTGGCGAGCGGGCTGGTCAACACGCTGACGGCGCTGATCCTGGTCTACACCGCGCAAGGCCTGCCGCTCGCCGTCTTCATCCTGTCGGAATTCATGAAGCAGGTCTCCGACGACCTGAAGAATGCCGGCCGTATCGACGGCCTGTCCGAATACACCATCTTCTTCCGCCTGGTGCTGCCGCTGGTGCGGCCGTCCATGGCGACCGTCGCCGTCTTCACCATGATCCCGATCTGGAACGATCTGTGGTTCCCGCTGATCCTGGCGCCGTCGGAGGAGACCAAGACGGTGACGCTCGGCGCGCAGCTCTTCCTCGGCCAGTTCGTCACCAACTGGAACGCCATCCTGGCAGCACTTTCGCTGGCGATCATGCCGGTGCTGATCCTCTACGTCATTTTCTCGCGGCAATTGATCCGCGGCATCACCTCCGGAGCCGTCAAGTGAGTTTGGAAAAACCTCTTCGTGTCGTCGTCGCCGGCCTCGGCAATATGGGCCGCAGCCATGCGCTGGCCTATCACACCAATCCGGGCTTCGAGATCGCTGCGCTGATCAACCGTTCCGACGTGCCGCTGCCGGACGGGCTGTCGGGCTATGACATCAGGCGTTCCTTCGACGAGGCGCTGCGCGATGAAAAGCCTGATGTCGCCTGCATCGCCACCTATTCCGACAGCCATGCTGACTATGCGGTGAAGGCGTTCGAGGCCGGCTGCCACGTCTTTGTCGAAAAGCCGCTGGCAACGACGGTGGCCGACGCCAAACGCGTCGTCGCGGCGGCACAAGCCAACGGCAGGAAACTGGTGATCGGCTACATCCTGCGCCATCACCCGTCCTGGATCAGGCTGATCGCCGAGGCGCGCAAGCTCGGCGGCCCCTACGTGTTCCGCATGAACCTCAACCAGCAGTCTTCGGGCCACACGTGGGAGACGCACAAGCAACTGATGCAGACGACGTCGCCGATCGTCGACTGCGGCGTCCACTATCTCGACGTCATGCTGCAGATCACCGACGCCAGGCCGGTCGAGGTGCGCGGCATGGGCGTGCGGCTGACCGAGGAGGTGGCGCCGTCGATGTATAATTACGGCCATCTGCAGGTTCTGTTCGATGACGGCTCGGTCGGCTGGTACGAAGCCGGCTGGGGTCCGATGATTTCGGAGACCGCCTTCTTCGTGAAGGACGTCATTTCACCGAAGGGCTGCGTGTCGATCGTCATGAAGGAAGGTGTGAAGTCGGACGATATCGACACCCACACCAAGACCTCGACCATCCGGCTGCATAGCGCCGCGACCGGCCCAGACGGCAAGTTCGCCAAAGCCGATGAGATGCTGTCGATGGAAGGCGAACCCGGCCACCAGGACCTCTGCGATCTCGAGCAGGCCTTCGTGTTGAAGGCGATCCGCGAGGATCTGGATCTCACCAAACACATGGACGACGCGGTGAAGTCGCTCGCCGTCTGCCTTGCCGCCGACGAGAGCGTGCGCAGCGGCATAGCCGTCAAACTCTAACGACAGGAACGAAGCCGTGGGTTCGCTGAAGATCGAGAATGTGAAGAAGGCCTTCGGGCCGGTCGAGGTGCTGAAGGGCATCGACCTCGAAGTGACCGATGGCGAATTCGTCGTCTTCGTCGGCCCGTCGGGCTGCGGCAAGTCGACCTTGCTTCGGGTCATCGCCGGGTTGGAGGATTCGACTTCCGGCCGGGTGTTGATCGACGGCGAGGATGTGTCGGTCACGCCACCGGCCAAGCGCGGCATCGCCATGGTGTTCCAGACCTATGCGCTCTACCCGCATCTGACGGTGAAGAACAATATGGGCCTTGGCCTCAAGCAGGCCGGCACACCCGCGGCCGAGATCGACCGCCGCATCGGCATCGCCTCATCGATGCTGTCGCTGGAGCCCTATCTGGAGCGGCGGCCGGCCGAACTCTCCGGCGGCCAGCGCCAGCGAGTCGCCATCGGTCGCGCCGTGGTGCGCGAGCCCAAGCTGTTCCTCTTCGACGAGCCGCTGTCGAACCTCGATGCCGCGCTGCGCGTCAACACGCGGCTGGAGATCGCGCAACTGCACCGCAGGCTGAAGGCGACGATGATCTACGTCACCCACGACCAGGTCGAGGCAATGACGTTGGCCGACAAGATCGTGGTGCTGAACGCCGGCAGGATCGAGCAGATCGGTGGTCCGATGGAACTCTACAATGCGCCGGCAAATGAGTTCGTCGCCGGCTTCATCGGCTCGCCGAAGATGAATTTCATCGACGGCGCCCGCCTCGGCGAAACGGCCAAGACCATCGGCGTTCGGCCGGAGCATCTGACCGTCGATCCGAAATCGGGCGCCTGGAAGGGCACGGTGGTGCATGCCGAGCATCTCGGCGCCGACACCAATCTCTATCTCGATTGTGAGAAGGCCGGGCTGATCACGGTGCGGATTTTCGGCGTCTACGACGCCGAGCCGGGCGCGACGCTCTATGCGACGCCGGATCCGGCCAAGACCTATCGGTTTGGCGCTGATGGGAAGGTGCTGAAGTAATCTGGCGCCAACACCTCTTACCTTCTCCCCTTGTGGGAGAAGGTGGATCGGCGCGTGGCGCCGAGACGGATGAGGGGTGTTCCAGCGGAGTGAGGCGTGAAAAGGCCGAAAGACTTCAGGCGCTTGACTTCTGCAAGCAGAGATCCTTCGCGCACCCCTCATCCGACCTCGCTTTGCGAGGCCACCTTCTCCCACAAGGGGAGAAGGGGAAGAACTGCCGCGCCTACACGTCGGCCTTGAACGTCTGCTTCTGCTGGCCCAGGCCCTCGATGCCCAGTTCCACCACATCGCCCGCCTTCAGGAACACCGGCGGCTTCATGCCGAGGCCGACGCCCGGCGGCGTGCCTGTCGAAATGATGTCGCCGGGATGCAGCGACATGAACTGGCTGAGGTAGGACACCAGATATTTGACGCCATAGACCATGGTCTTGGTTGAGCCGTCCTGCATGGTCTTGCCGTTGACGGTCAGCCACATTTTGAGGTTCTGCGGGTCGGCGACTTCGTCCTTGGTCACCAGCCACGGGCCGGTCGGGCCGAACGTGTCGCAGCTCTTGCCCTTGGTCCACTGGCCCTGGCGCTCGGCCTGGAAGGCGCGCTCGGAGACATCGTGGGCGACGGCATAGCCGGCGACATAGTCGAGCGCATCGGCTTCGCTGACATATTTTGCCGTTTTGCCGATGACCACGGCGAGCTCGACTTCCCAGTCGGTCTTCACCGAACCGCGCGGGATCAGCACGTCGTCGTCCGGGCCGACAATGGCCGAGCTTGCCTTCATGAAGATGATCGGTTCCGACGGTACTGTGGCGCCGGTCTCGGCGGCGTGGTCGGAATAGTTGAGGCCGATGCAGATGAACTTGCCGGTGCCGGCGACGCAGGCACCGAGCCGCGGCTTGCCGGAAACCGCCGGCAGCGACTTCGGATCGAGCTTGCCCAGCATCTCCAGCGAGGCCGGATGCAGCACCGTGCCGGCAATGTCGGCGACATGGGCGGAGAGATCGCGGATCGTTCCATCCGCATCGAGCAGGCCGGGACGTTCGCTCCCCACCTCGCCATAGCGCAGCAGTTTCATCTAAATCCTTCTCCTGGTTGCGGCCTCGCGGCCTTTTGCAAATTCTCCGCCGAGGCGATGGCTTCCTTGAGGAGCCCGGCGGACCCTACCCATCGACCTGAGAACCGGCAAGCGCGGACATCTGTTGAACGGGTCCGCGAGCCGGATTTTCAGACTTCCCGATCTTCGATAAGCGCCGCGATTCTCAGCTTGCCGACCGCCTGCTTGATTGCGCTAGATCGACCAGCCGCCGTCGATATTGTAGGCCTGCCCGGACGTATAGGTCGCGCCGGCCAGGTAAACGGCGAGGTCGGCGATTTCCTCCGGCGTGCCGAGCCGGCCCATCGGCTGGCGGGCGATGAAGGCGGCGCGGGCGGCCTCATAGTCGCCCTGCGCATGCATGCGGTCCTGCAGCGACGGGCTTTCGACCGTGCCGGGGCAGATGGCGTTGCAGCGTATGCCCTTGCCGACATAATCGGCGGCGACCGCCTTGGTCAGGCCGATGACCGCGGCCTTGCTCAGGCCGTAGACGAACCGGTTCGGCACGCCCTTGGTCGAGCTCGCCAGCGAGGCCATGTTGATGATGGCGCCATCGCCGCGCTCCAGCATCCCGGGCAGCACGGCGCGGATGGTGCGAACCATGGCGCGGACATTGAGGTTCAGCGCGAAATCGAGGTCGCCATCCTTCATCTCGAGGATCGATCCGGAATGGACGAAGCCGGCGCAGTTGAACAGCACGTCGACGCGGCCGATCTCGGCAAAGGCTGTATTGACGGCCTCGTCGTTCAGCACATCCAGCTTGCGGGTCTTGATCCCGGATGTCTTGGCGAGTTCGGCGAGCAGCACCTCGTTGATGTCGGTGGCATGGACGGTGGCTCCAGCCTTGGCGAAGGCCAGTGCGCTCGCCTTGCCGATGCCTTGTGCCGCCGCCGTGATGACAACGACCTTGCCTGCCAGATCCGCCATGCTTTTCTCCTCGCTCCTCTGGATCATCCGGATTTACCGGCGTCCTGCCACGGCGTCGTGTGCCAGTAAGGCATCACCATGCAGCCTGGGCCGCCGTCAGTTTACAGATAAAGATGTTTTTTCTCGTTAAAGAACATGTGTCCGGGCGTCAAGTCCGAACGCGATCACCATTGCGACAGCACGGAAATGTCAGTCGCCGTAAGGCACCCAGACGTTCTTCACCTCGATGGCGCGGCGCAGGAAAGCATCGCCGGCCGCTTCGTCGGATGCCCAGTCCAGGCTGCGGCCATTGCCGCTCCAGACGCGCTTCAGGTTGCCGGTGGACTCCGCTTCCGCCCTGGCGCAGGTCTCGGCATCGGCGAACACCCAGAGCCCGTCGACATCGTCATGCCTGGCCAGGACGCCGGCAAGCTCGGTGCTGCGTCCGGTGACGATGTTGATGGCGCCGGCCGGAACATCGGAATATTCGATCACCTGATAGAGGTCGGTGGCGAGCAGCGGATAGCGTTCGGACGGCACGGCGACCACGGTGTTGCCCATCGCGAGCGCCGGGGCGATGAGCGAGATCAGGCCAAGCAGCGGCGAGACATCGGGTGCTACGATGCCGACGACGCCGACCGGCTCGTGCAGGGCAAGCGTCACGGCGCGAGCCGGCGGCTGGTGCACGCGGCCCTCGAACTTGTCGGCAAGGCCGGCATAAAGGAACAGCCGCTCGATCGACTGCTCAACCTCCTCGCGCGCCGCCTTGGCCGTCACGCCCGTGAGCTGCACGAGGCGTGCGGCGAACTCGTCGGTGCGGCCGGACAGGTTCTCGGCAAGATAGTAAAGCACCTGGGAGCGGTTATAGGCGGTCGCCTCCGGCCAGGCCTTGGCACCGCGTGCGGCCGAAACGGCGTCACGAATGTCCTTGCGGCTGCCGAGCCCGACCTCGCCGGCCAGCTTGCCCTTGGCGGTGGCGACGGCCAGCGAATAATTGCCGTCCGGCCGTACCTGCTTGCCGCCGATGAACAGCTTCGCCGTGCGGTCTATGGCCAGGCCGTCGGCTTGCTCGACCGGTTGCGCCGAGACAGTCGCGACCTTTATGACAGGACCGAGCGGCAGCTTTGCCGCGAGATATTCGAACATGCCTTCGCGCCCGCCCTCGCGGCCGAAGCCGCTCTCGCGGTAGCCGCCAAAGCCGCAGGCAGCGTCGAACATGTTGGTGCCGTTGACCCAGACGACGCCGGCCTTCAATTGCGGAGCCACGTGCAAAGCCAGATTGACATTCTCACTCCAAACCGAGGCCGCCAGTCCATAGCGCGTGTTGTTGGCGAGTTCGATCGCTTCCTCGGTGTTGCGGAAGGTCATGGTCGCCAGAACCGGCCCGAACACCTCTTCCTGGGCAAGGACGTTAGCCGGCGAAACACCGGTGGCCAGTGTCGGCAGATGGTAGTAGCCGGAGGACGGCAGCGCCGCATCCGGCTGCCAGCAGACGGCGCCCTGTTTCGCGCCTTCGGCCACCAGTCCCTTGACGCGGTCGAGCTGTGTGATGTCGACCAGCGGGCCGATATCGGTGTTCTTGTCGAGCGGACTGCCGACGCGCAACCTGCTCATCCGCGTCTTGACCTTGGCGATCAGGGCATCGGCGATGCCTTCCTGCACCAGGAGCCGCGAACCGGCGCAGCAGACCTGGCCCTGGTTGAACCAGATGCCGTCGACCAAGCCTTCCACGGCGCTGTCGAGATCGGCATCCTCGAAGACGATGAAGGCCGACTTGCCGCCGAGCTCCAGCGACAGCTTCTTCCCTGACCCGGCGGTGGCTTTACGGATGATCTTGCCGACCTCCGAGGAGCCGGTGAAGGCGATCTTCTGGATGCCGGGATGATTGACGATGGCAGCCCCCGCTTCGGGTCCGCCATGGACAATGTTGACGACGCCCTTCGGCACCCCAGCGCGTTCGCAAATCTCGGCGAACAGGATTGCGGTCAATGGCGTGAATTCGGCCGGCTTAAGCACCACCGTGCAGCCGGCGGCGAGCGCGGGCGCGATCTTCCAGGCCAGCATCAGCAGCGGGAAATTCCACGGGATGATCTGGCCGACGACACCGACGCCCTTATGGCCCGGAAAATCCTTGTCCAGCGCCTGCGCCCAGCCGGCATGATGGATGAAATGGCGGATCGCCAAGGGCACGTCGATGTCGCGGCTTTCGCGGATCGGCTTGCCATTGTCGATTGTCTCCAGCACGGCGAAAAGGCGCTGGTGGCGCTGCATGGCGCGGCCGATCGCGTAGAGCACCTTGGCGCGCTGGTAGCCAGAACTGGCGCTCCATTTCGGCAATGCCTTGGTGGCTGCCGCGACCGCCGCGTCGATATCGGCCGCACTGGCGTCCGAAATCTTGGCCAGCAGCTTGCCGGAAGACGGCTCGCTGGTCTCGAAAGTCTTGCCGCCGGACGCGGCCTTCCAGGCACCGTCGATGAACAGCGCCTTGCCGAAATCGCGCGCGGCAAGCCATGCGTCGGCCTCGTTGCGGGCTTCAGGCGCCGGGCCGTAGTCCATGGCGTGATAGCGGTCGAGAATGTTCATCGTGCCTCCTTCACCCTCCCAAGGGAGGGTCGATCGGCAAAAGCCGATCGGGGTGGGTGCTCAAGCCATCGCGTGGCGGTGATTGGCCGAATAATGCCCGGTCAAATGGTGCTCCAGCTGGCGCTCGATGTCGGTCAGCAGGCTCGACGCGCCGAAGCGGAACAGCTCGGGTTCGAGCCACGGCCGGCCGAGTTCTTCCTTCATCAGCACCAGCCAGTCGAGCGAGGCTTTCGCGGTGGAGATGCCGCCGGCCGGCTTGAAGCCGATGAGATAGCCGGTCTCCTCGAAATAGGCCCTGATGGCGCGCACCATGGCCAGCCCGACAGGCAGCGTCGCATTGACGCTTTCCTTGCCGGTCGAGGTCTTGATGAAATCGGCGCCCGCCATCATCGCCACCATCGAGGCCAGCATGACATTGCGCAGCGTGGCGAGGTCGCCGGTGCCGAGAATGACCTTCAGATGCGCGTCACCGCAGGCGGCGCGCATCGAGACAATCTCGTTGTAGAGCTCCCGCCATTTGGCGCCGAACACCAGCCCGCGCGGAATGACGACGTCGATCTCGTCGGCGCCGTCGCGCACCGAAGCCTCGATTTCCTGCAGGCGCGTCGACAGCGGCGCAAGGCCATGCGGAAAGGCCGTGGAGACGGCGGCGACATGGATGCCGGTGCCGCGCACGGCGTCGACTGCGGTAGCGACAAAGGGATGGTAGACGCAGACAGCCGCCGGCCGGATGGTTTCGCCCGAAATGCCGAGGCCCTCGACGATGTCGCGGCGCAGCGGGTTGATCGCCTTGGCGCAGAGCCGGCGCACCCGCTCCTCGGTGTCATTGGAATTCAGCGTCGTCAGGTCCATGCAGGCAATGGCGCGCAGCAGCCACGCCGCCTGGTTGTCGGCCTTGATCGAGCGCCGCTTGGTCAGGCTGGCGACGCGCCGTTCGAGTGCCGAGCGGTTGACGCTGCGCACCGATTCCATGAAGCCGAGATCGAGCTTCATGCCGGGATTGCGCGCGATGCGATGATCCGGCGGTATCGGGGTGTTGGCGGCGGCGCGGGCCGGCAGCGGCGTCACTTTCGACGCGCTGGTGCCGGGCTCGGCTTCGCGGATCGTATTGCTCATTTCCTGCCCTTTCTCGTTCAATGCATGTCGCCCAAAAGTGACCTCGGTTTTGGGGGAACGACATGCATAAAACAAAAGCCTAAAGCGCGTTGCACGAATCCGTTCCGACGCGACGCGCTTTAGGGCGATACTTACACGATCGTTTGGACCGAGGCCACAAGCTGATGTCGGCCCGCGCGCCGACGCAAGCCTACTCGGCCGCCAGCTTGCGCGCCGCCACGCCGATTTCAGCCTCGATAAGTTCGGGTTCGGCATGCTCCGGCTCATGCTTGCCGAATGAGGTGAGCCAATGGGAAAGGTCGTCGAGATAGAGATAGATCACCGGCGTGGTGAAGAGCGTCAGCGCCTGGCTGACAAGCAGTCCGCCGAACATTGTATAACCGAGCGGCTGGCGGATCTCCGCCCCGGTGCCGTTCTCCAGCATCAGCGGCAGGGCGCCCAGCATCGAGACCATGGTGGTCATCATGATCGGCCGGAAGCGCAGCAGGCAGGCCTGGCGGATCGATTCCAGGGAACTGAGGTTCTGGTCCCTTTCCGCCGCGATGGCGAAGTCCACCATCATGATACCGTTCTTCTTGACGATGCCGATGAGCAGGATGACGCCGATCAGCCCGATCAGGTTGAACTCCATATGGAAGACGAGCAGCGTGCCCAGCGCGCCAAGCCCGGCGGAGGGCAGGGTGGAGAGAATGGTCAGCGGGTGGACGTAGCTTTCATAGAGGATGCCGAGGATCAAATAGACCACCACCAGCGCGCCGAGGATGAGCACCGGCACTGAAGACAGCGACTGCTGGAAGGCCTGTGCCGTTCCCGTGTAGTTGGTCTGGATGGTCGCCGGCAGCCGCATCTCGGCGGCGGCCCTGTCGATCGCGGCGGTGGCCTGGCCGAGCGCGATGTTGGGCGCCAGGTTGAAGCTGATCGTCACCGACGGGAACTGGCCTTCGTGATTGATCACCAGCGGCTGCACTGGTTTCGTCGTCCATTTGGCGATGGCCGAGAGCGGCACCTGCGACCCGCTCGATGTCGTCAGATAGATCTGATCGAGCGCCTTGAGGTTGCCGCGCAGCGACGGCAGCACCTCCAGGATCACGTCGTAGGTCGAAAGCTGCGTAAAATACTGGGCGATCTGGCGCTGGCCGAAAGCGTCGTTGAGCGTGTTGTCGACGTCGTTCGCCGTCAAGCCGTAGCGGGCGGCCTGGTCGCGATCGACCTGCAGCGTCAGCGTCGTGCCGGAACTCATCTGGTCGGTCGAGACGTCGCGCAATTCGGGCAGGCGCTGCAAGGCCGTCAACAGTTTGGGCGCCCAGTCATCGAGCGAGTCGAGGTCGCTGCTTTCCAGCACATACTGGTATTGCGAGGCCGACAGTTTGCCGCCGACGCGCACGTCCTGCGAGGCCTGCATGAACAGGCGCGCGCCCTGGACGGCCGACAGCTTCGGCTGCAGCCGCCGGATGATCTGGTCGGCCGAAACGTCGCGCTCGTCACGCGGCTTCAGCTGGATGAACATGCGGCCGGTGTTCTGCGTGTTGCCATTGCCGCCCGTCGATGCCGCGAAATGCGCCACCGCCGAATCCTTGGAGACGATCCCGGCAAATTGCGCCATGTAGGATTGCATCTGGCCGGTGGAGACGTCCTGGCCCGCGATCACCTGACCGAAAATCAGGCCGGTGTCCTGCTGCGGGAAGAAGCCGCTTGGAACCAGCGTGAAGAAATAGCCGGTAAGGCCCACGCAGGTCAGGAACACCAGCAGCGTGATGAAACGATGCCCGAGCGCCCGGTCGAGGCCGCGCTCATAGGCGCGCAGCATGCCGTCGAAGACGCTTTCGCTCCACCGGTAGAGCCTGCCGTGATGTTCCTCGTTGGCGGGCTTGATGAAGCGCGAAGCCAGCATCGGCGTCAGCGTCAGCGAGACACAGGCCGAGACCAGAATGGTCATGGCCAGCGTCACCGCGAACTCCTTGAACAGGCGGCCGATAATGCCGCTCATCAGGAGCAGCGGGATCAGCACCGCCACCAGGGAAATCGAGATCGACATGATGGTGAAGCCGATCTCGCTGGCGCCGCGGATCGCGGCATCCATCGGTTTCTCGCCGTGCTCGATATAGCGGACGATGTTCTCCAGCATGACGATGGCGTCGTCGACGACAAAGCCGATCGAGATCGTCAACGCCATCAGCGACAGATTGTCGATGCTGTAGCCGGCTGACCACATCAGGGCGCATGCGCCAAGCAGCGCCAGCGGCACGGTGAAGGCCGGGATGGCGGTCGCCCAGACATTGCGCAGGAACAGGAAGATCACCATCACCACCATCCCGATGGTGAGCATCAGCGTGAACTGCACGTCCGCCACCGAGGCGCGGATGGTCTGGGTGCGGTCGGAAAGCACCTGCAGCTTCAGTGAGGCCGGCATCGAGGCGGTCAGCATCGGCAGCTCCGCCTTGATCTTGTCGACCGTGTCGATGATGTTGGCGCCGGGCTCCTTGAAAATGACGAGCACGACGCCGCGTGTCGTGTCGGTCCAGCCGGCCTGGGTATAGTCCTGCGCGTCGAGCACGGCCCGGCCGACATCCTTGACCCGCACCGGCGCCCCGTCGCGATAGGCGATGATGGCGTTGTTCCAGTCATCGGCCGCCGTCATCTGGTCGTTGGAGAAGATGGTGAAGGAGCGCACCTCGCCCTGGATGTTGCCCTTGGGCAGGTCCACCGTGCCGATCGACAGCGGCGTGCGCACCGCTTCCAGCGACAGGCCCCTTGCCGCCAGCTTGGCCGGATCGAGCTGGACACGGATCGAAGGCGTCTGCTGGCCGCCGACCAGCACCTGGCCGACGCCGTCGACATGGCTGATCACTTGCGCCAGCTTGGTGTAGACGTCGTCGCTCAACGTCGTCAGTGGCAAGTCGGTCGAACTTGCGCCGATCAGCATGATCGGCGAATCGGTCGGATTGACCTCCCTGTAGGTGGGTGGATTGGGGAGGTTCTTCGGCAGCTGTCCGCCGGCGGCGTTGATGGCCGACTGCACCAGCCCGGCGGCCGATGCGATATCGACGTCGAGCGCGAATTGCAGGGTGACCTGGCTGGAGCCGGACAGGCTGCTCGATGTCATTTCGGCAATGCCCGGTATCTGCGCGAACTGCGTCTCGAGCGGCTGGGTCACCGACGATGCGATCGTGATCGGGTCGGCGCCCGGCAGGCTGGTCGACACCTGGATCGTCGGGAAGTCGACGTTCGGCATCGCCGCGACGGGCAGGTTGAGATAGGCGACCACGCCGACGAACAGCACGCCGATCATCAACAGCGACGTGGCGACGGGATAGCGGATGAAAGGCGTGGAAACACCGATCTGTGCCATCAGCTTGCACCTCCGGCAGCGCCGTTCTGCGCCTGTCCGCCGCCAGGAGCCGGCGTTGGATCGACGCTTGCACCATCGACCACCCGGTATTGGCCGGCAACCACGACACGCTGTCCGGCGGCGAGGCCGTCGGTGACGACCGTTTGCCCGCCGTCCGAAGGACCCGTCTTGACGGCTTGCCGACGGACCTTGCCGTCGTCGCCGACGGCATAGGCGAAGAGCCCGTCAGGGCCGTGCTGGACGGCTTCGTCAGGCACCACGATCGCGCCCACCATCGTGCCGATGCGTATGCGCGTGTTGACGGACAGGCCCGGCCACAGCGCATTGTCCTGGTTCGTGAACGTCGCCTTGAGCGAAATCGTGCCGGAAGCCTGGTCGACCGCGTTCTGGATCGCTTCCAGTCTGCCGCTCGCCAGCACGGTCTTCATGTCCGCGCCAAGCGTATCGATCGCAACCGGGCCGGCCGCGAAAACCTTGTTGATGGTCGAAACCTCGTCCTGCGGCTGCGTGAACGACACATAGATGGGCTGGAGCTGCACGACCGTGAAAAGCCCGGGGCTCTGGCCGGCCTGCACGATGTTGCCCGGATCGATGGTGCGGAAGCTTGTCTTGCCGGTCAGCGGCGCCGTGATCCGGGTGAAATCGAGGTTGAGCTGCGCCGCCTCGATCGCTGCCTTGTCACCCTCGATCGTGGCGGCGGTCGTGGTGACGACAGCCTGCTGGTTATCGACATCCTGCTGGGTTTCGAACGTCTTTTTCAGGAGCGTGGACAGGCGATCGAGGACGACCTGCGCATTCTTGAGCGTCGCTTCGTCCTCCGCCTCCTTGGCCTTCGCCTGGTCGAGCACCGCCTGATAGGGACGCGGGTCGATTTCGGCGAGCAGGTCGCCCTGCTTGACCATTTGCCCCTGCTCGACCGGAACCTGGTTGACGACGCCGGCGACGCGGCTCGAGATGCTGACGTTGTTCAGCGGCGTCACCGTGCCGAGCCCATAGAGATAAAGCGGGAAATCGGTCTTCTCTGCCGTGGCCACGGTGACCGGGACCTTGGGCGAGGGTTGCGCCGTTTGGGTGGCTGCTCTTGCCACGCCGTCGGCGTGGCTGCGCCATAGGCCGTAGCCGCCGGCGAGCAGGAGGAGTGTGGTCAACAGGACGATGCTCCGGGAGCGCTTCGGCCGTTTGCGACTGGTTTGCTGTGTTGATGAAATGCTCATGGTGCCGTCCACCTGGCTGGCAAGAATATCAAGCCTTTTCAGGATGGTTGGGAGGTTAGGACCGACCGCGTCGATCACCGGGACAGTAGTCCCGATGGCCCGGCCCTGTCAGGTTACAAGTCGGTCATGTTGCGCTGCGGCATTCAAGGATGCGTGAGGCCGCCTTGAATGCTGCATCGCAATAAAGTGACTTCCAGGGTCCGTCCGAGCCAGGGCTCGAGGAGCGCCTCAACCGCACACGGCCATGCGGGCCCGGTCGACGCGGCGGACGTCGACATTGCCGTTCCGGGCACGACCGTGCTTGGCCTGAAATCAGATATGACGGTATGCGCTGACAGGCGCGCGATTTCGGTGCCTTCGGTCGGGATCGAGCGGTCCGACCTGTCCCAGCAGGGCATCCCAGATCAGGCGTTCGCCTGGAAGGAAAGGGGGCAGCAGGTCTCAGCCGACGAAGGCACGCTCGACGACGAAAGTCGCGGGATGGCTGAGCGAACCTTCCTGGAAGCCGAGACTTTCGGCAAGTTCCTTGACGTCCTTCAGCATATGCATCGAGCCGCAGATCATGATGCGGTCGGTCTCGGGATTCAGCTTCTCGATGCCGAGGTCGGCGTAGAATTTGCCGGAGCCGATCAGCGCGGTGATGCGGCCCATGCAGGCCGACTCCTCGCGGGTCGTCGAATTGTAGAGCGTCACGCGCCCGGCGGTCAGTTCGCCGATCAGCGGGTCGCTTTCCAGCGCCGCCACCAACTCCTGGCCGTAGGTGAGTTCGGCATTGTCGCGGCAGGTGTGGGTCAGGATCAGCTGATCGAATTTCTCGTAGGTGTCGGGATCGCGCAGCAGGCTGGCGAAGGGCGCGATGCCGGTGCCGGTCGAGATCATGAACAGCCGCTTGGCGGGTGTCAGCGCATCGACCACCAGCGTGCCGGTCGACTTCTGGCGCATGATGACTGTATCGCCGACCTGGATCTTCTGCAGTTCCGAGGTCAGCGGGCCGTCCGGCACCTTGATCGAGAAGAATTCCAGCTCTTCGTCCCAGGCCGGGCTTGCCACCGAATAAGCGCGGAACACCGGCTTCTCGGCATTGGGCAGGCCGATCATGACGAACTCGCCGGAACGGAAGCGCAGCGACTGCGGTCGGGTGATGCGGAACGAGAACAGCCGGTCGGTGTAGTGTTTCACCGAGACGACGGTTTCGGCATAGACATTGGCCGGAATCGGAAACTGCAGCGGGCGGGCGCCGGCGATGTTGAAGGCGGATGTGGTGTTCATCAAATCCAACTTTCTGGCCCAACCGGGGACCCGGGCGCCAAACCTTTTCCTGCGCGCCCGAACCATTCAGGTTCCGGCGTGCCGCTCGCACACTCCAAGGCGGTAAGCTCTTGTGTCCGGAATTTATTAGTATACAAACGATATTTGCGTCAAGATACCGTCGCGAAACACCTTTCCAAACTGTGCCGTATCCGTAGTCCCAGCATTTCGGGTTTCGACAATGAAAGAGAATTTTTCGGTGCAGCCGCCGGATTCCCTGGGCAGCGTCGTGGCCGGCATCGATGTCGGCGGAACCTTCACCGACCTGCTTCTGATCGACGGCAAGCACGGCGGCAAGGTGCACATCGCCAAGACCCCGACCACGGTCGACAACCAGGCGTTCGGCGTGGTTTCGGCACTCGGCGCCACCGGATTTCCGATCGACGGCATCGACCTCATCGTGCATGGCACCACCACCACCACCAATGCGGTACTCGAGCGCCGGCTGGCCAGGACCGGCATGATCACCACGCGCGGTTTTCGCGACGTGATCGAGCTTGGCCGGCGCACACGGCCGCAACCCTATGGCATGACCGGCACCTTCGTTCCCGTCATCCCGCGCAATCTCAGGCTCGAAGTGTCGGAGCGCGTCGAGGCTTCGGGTACGGTGCGCACGCCGCTCGACGAGGCCGGGATGCGTGAAGCGGTGAAGACGCTGATCGCGGCAGGCTGCGAATCCCTCGTCATCCATTTCCTGCACGCCTACGCCAACCCTTCGCATGAGCGGCGCGCCGCCGAGATCGCCGCCGAGCTCTGGCCGAATGGCTACATCACCACGGGTCATGCGCTGCTGTCGGAAGCGCGCGAATTCGAGCGCGGCGTCACCGCCTCCGTGAACGCCTCGGTGCAGCCGATCCTCGAGCGCTATGTCGAGCGGCTGCGCAAGGAACTGGCCGCCAAGGGCTATGCCCGCGACTTCCTGATCATGAACGGCAATGGCGGCATGATCTCGGCCCGCTTCGTCACACGTGAATCGGCCAAGACCGTCATGTCAGGTCCGGCCTCCGGGGTGATTGCCGCTGCCTATACGGGCAAGCGCGCCGGCTTCGAAAACCTCGTCACCTACGACATGGGCGGCACCTCGACCGACGTGGCGCTGATCCGCAACGCCGAGCCGGCGGTCTCGAACGAGATCGAGATCGAATATGCCATGCCGATCCACGTGCCGATGGTGGCGGTGCACACGGTGGGAGCCGGCGGCGGTTCGATCGCGCGCGTCGATGCCGCTGGCCTGATCCAGATCGGCCCGGAAAGCGCCGGCGCCAATCCCGGCCCGATCTGCTACGGGCGCGGCGGCCTGGAGCCGACCATCACCGACGCCAATCTCGTGCTTGGCCGGCTGGCGCCGAAGAAGCTGCTCGCCGTCGAAAACCCGGTCACCGTGGAGCGCGTCACCGGCATCTTCGAAGACAGGATCGGCAAGGCGACGGGCCTGTCCGGCGTCGAGGCGGCGGGCGCGGTGCTCAGGCTCGGCAACATGAAGATGGCCGGCGCCATCCGCATGGTCTCGGTGTCGCGCGGCCATGACCCGCGCGATTTCGCGCTGTTCGCTTTCGGCGGCGCCGGTCCGCTGCACGCCACGGCGCTGGCGCGCGAACTCGGCCTGCCCAAGGTGCTGGTGCCGGCGCGCCCCGGCATCACCAACGCGCTCGGCTGCGTCGTCGCGGACCTGCGCCACGACTTCGTCAACACCGTCAACCAGCCCGTGACCGTGCTTGATGAAACCCAACTTCACGCTGTATTGGAACGGCACCGAAACGAAGGCGAGGAGCTGATCGGCAAGGAAGCGGTCAAGCCGGAGACGATCCGCGTCACCCACTCCGCCGACATGCAGTTCGTCGGCCAGACCCACATCATCAACGTGCCGCTGCCGTCCTCGACAGTGAGCCGCAAAGAGCTGCAGGCCCTGTTCGACAAAGCCTATTTCGCCCGCTTCAAGGTCGAGTTGCCGGAGATCCGTGCCAACCTTGTGAACCTCAACACCTCGGTGACAGGCGTGCGGCCGGCGATCGACCTGTCGCGGCTGATCGATCCGGCCGGGCGCGCGAAAACACTGGACGAGGCACGGCGAGAGATTCGCCCGGTCTGGTATGCCGGGCGCTGGCACGACACGCCGGTCTATATCAGGGAAAAACTGCCGCTCGATGCGGTTATCCAAGGCCCGGCGATCCTTGAACAGATGGACGCCACGACCGTGCTTGAACCCGGCGACCGAGCGCGCTCGGATGCCGATGGCAACATCATCATCGACATTGGCGAGGCCTGAGATGCCTGACATGGATATGGCAAAGCTCGACGCCATCACGCTTTCGGTTCTCCAGGCCGCCTTGCAGCAGGTCTGCGACGAGATGGACCTGACTTTTTCCCGCGCCGCCTTCTCCCCGGTCATCGCCGAGGCCAATGACCGCTCCGACGGCATCTATTCGGCGGTCGACGGTTCGCTGATCGCACAGGGCAGCCAAGGCCTGCCGGTGTTCGTCGGCGTCATGCAGTATTCGACCAAAACGGTGATCGAGATGATCGCCGACGGCCGCTGCCTGGCGCCGGAGCCGGGCGACATCTACATCGTCAACGACCCCTATCTCGGCGGCACGCACCTGATGGATGTGCGCTTCGCCATGCCGGTCTACCGGGGCGGAAAAATCTTCTGCTGGCTGTCCAACACCGGCCATTGGCCCGATATTGGCGGCTCGGTGCCGGGCGGTTTTTCCGCCTCCGCCACCGCGGTCGAGCAGGAAGGCCTGCGGCTGCCGCCGGTAAAACTGTTCAAGAAGGGCGTGCTCGATCCCGAGATCTACGCCATAATCTGCTCCAACATCCGCGTCGCCGACCAGCGCATCGGCGACATCAGGGCGCAGGCCGCGGCGCTGCTGATCGGCCAGGACCGGCTCAATGGAATCCTAGATCGTTACGGAGACGAAACGGTTGTCGGGGCGATCGCCGAACTGCGCCGCCGCGCCGCCGAGCAGATGCGCGCCAACATAGCGGCCATTCCCGACGGCACCTACCGCTCGAAAGCCTTTGTCGATTCCGACGGGGTGGTCAACGAACCGCTGACCATCGCGCTCGCCGTCGAAAAGCAGGGCGATACGCTGACCTTCGACTTCGCCGGTTCGTCAAAGCCTTGCGCCGGGCCGATGAACAGCGTGCTGGCGACGACCCTGTCGTCGGTCTACCTCGCCATGCGTCACATCTTTCCGGATGTGCCGATCAGCGCCGGCGCCTTCGAACCCTTGATAGTCAAGCGGCCGGAGGGCACCTTCCTCGACGCGAAGTATCCACGTCCGGTCTCGGGCTGCGCAGCGGAAGTCTCGCAGCGCATCGCCGAGGCGGTGTTCGCGGCCATGGTGCAGGCCCTGCCGGACAAGGTGACGGCGGCCCCCGCCGGCTCCAGCGGCAATTTCGCGCTCGGCGGCAACGATCCCGTGCGTGGCCGCGATTATGTGATGTACCAGATCTCCGGCGGTGGCTATGGCGGCAACTCCGGCCATGACGGCCTGACCAATGGCTGCTCGACCATCGGCATTTCCAAATCGCCGCCGGTCGAGATCATGGAGCAGGCTTTTCCCGTGCTCTATCGCCACTATGCCTTGCGCGAAGGCTCGGGCGGCGCCGGCAGGCATCGCGGCGGTTTCGGCCTCGCCTACGAGGTCGAGATCCTGCGCGGCGACGCGCGCGCCTCCTTCGTCATGGATCACGGCCGCTTCGGCCCGCAAGGCGCGCTCGGCGGCGGGGATGGCGCGGTCAACACGGTGACCGTCTTTCGCAATGGCGAGGAACATGTGCCGCCGCATCTCTCCAAGGAGCAGGACATCCCGCTCAAGGCCGGCGACCGCGTGCGCGTCGGCACCCCGGGCGGTGGCGGTTATGGTGATCCACGCGAGCGTGACGCCGATCAGGTGCAGCGCGACGTGGCGCTGGGATACTACACCTCTGAGGAAGCTGCCCAAAAATTCGGCGTGGTCCTGTCGGCGGACGGTCTGACAATTGACCGCAAGGCCACGGACAAGCAGCGCGCCGGCTAAACACCGCCACACGCCATGGCGGAGACAGGTCACAGCGCCGTGATCGCCGCAGCACATGTCGTTTCCGTCACCGCCGGTTGCACGAAAGCCCGTAGACTTCTGCGGTCAACGGAGAACTGGAACATGCGTCTTTTCGGTCGTTTCGTGCTTGCCGCTTCCGTCGCCCTTACCCTTGCTGCTGGGGCTGCTTCCGCCCAGGACAAGAAGCTCAGGATCGGCACCGAGGGCGCCTATCCGCCCTTCAACTACGCCAGCGCCGACGGCACGCTGGGCGGCTTCGACATCGATCTCGGCAAGGCGCTGTGCGCCGAAATGAAGGTCGAGTGCGAATTCACCGTGCAGGATTTCGACGGCTCTATTCCCGCGCTGCAAGCCGGCAAGTTCGATGCCATCATCAACATCACCATCACGCCGGAACGGGCCGAGAAGGTCGAGTTCACCCACAAATACTACCAGACGCCGCCGGCCATCGCCGTGCCGAAGGATTCCACCATTGCGGGCACCTCGCCGGACGATCTGAAAGGCAAGGCGCTCGGCGTTCAGACCGCGACCATCCACCAGAAATTCGCCGAGCAGAAATATTCGGGCTCGACCGTCAAGGCCTACCCGACCGGCGACGATGCCCGCACCGACATGGCCAATGGCCGGCTTGATGCGATGATGGACGGCTCGATCATCCTGACCGAATGGCTGAAGAAGCCGGACGGCGCCTGCTGCAAGCTGCTCGGCACGCTGACGGCCGATCCGGCCATTCACGGACCCGGCGTCGGCATCGCGCTGCAGAAGGGCAACAAGGAACTGGCCGACAAGTTCAACACCGCCATCGACGCGCTACGCGCCAACGGAAAGTACAAGGAAATCAACGACAAGTACTTTTCGTTCGACGTCTCCGGGAGTTAATCCCGGCACCAATCGACCTCGGCGGCGCCACCCGGCGCTGCCGAGTTTTTATGAACGATGGAGATATCCTTGGCTGAGCGGCGTTCCCCTTTCTACAGCAGCATCGTCGGGCTGGGCGCGACCATGGGCCGGGTCGGCGGTGATTTCATCTCGGCCAAATACTATTCCGGCATCGCCGACGAGCATTTGAACACCCGCAAGAATGTCGGCGTGCAAGACCTCAGCACCATGGGCAAGATGGATATCAAGGGGCCGGACGCCGAGGCGCTGGTCAACCATGTCATCGTCAACGACGCCGCCGCGATGAAACCGGGCCAGGTCCGTTATTCCACGGTCTGCCGTGAGGATGGCGGCATCATGGACGACCTCACCGTGTTCAGGCTGGGACCGGAGCATTTCATGCTGGTCACCGGCTCGGTCAACCGCCTGAAGATGCTGCCCTGGCTGCAGCACCATGCCCAGGGGCGCAAGGCCTATGTCACCGACATCACCGCCGCGATCGCCTTCCCGACCATCCAGGGTCCGCGCTCGCGCGAATTGTTGAAGGCGCTGGTCTCCGATGCCGATCTGGACGGCCTGAAGCGCTGGGCGTTCACCTCGGGGCGCGTCGGCGAGACAAAGGTGTTGATCTCGCGCACCGGCGTGACCGGTGAACTCGGCTTCGAATTGTTTGTCCCGGCCGACGAGGCGGTCTCTGTCTGGGACGTGCTGATGCGGGCAGGAGCGGACTTCGGCCTGCAACCCTATGGCGTGCTGGCGATGTTCACGCTTGGCCTGGAAAAGGCCTATCCGGCGCACGGCATCGACATGGACGAGAGCCGCACACCGTTCCATGTCGGCCTCGACCGCTGGATCAAGTTCGACAAGGGCGATTTCATCGGCCGCGAGGCGCTGCTCAAAATCCGCGACAAGGGCCTCGACGAACGCTGGACCGGCCTGATCCTGGACGGCGACAGACCGGCCGCGACAGATGCGCGTGTACTGGCCGAAGGCGAGGATGCCGGCATCGTCACCTACAGCGACCACGGCTATTCCCTTGGCAAGGTACTGGCGACGGCGCATCTGCGGCTACCCTTCACGGCCATCGGCACTGAACTCAGCGTCGATATCGATGGCAAGCCGACCCGCGCGGTCGTGGCGCCGATCCCCTTCTTTGACCCGGAAGGGGTTAGGTTGAGAGGCTAGTGCTGCTTATCGGAAGATCGACCTCATCCATCGGGTATGCCGACGGCAAGCAGGTCTCTTCGAAGATCCTCCAGGATTTTCGGGTCACGATAGGGATCGATCAAGATGGTGCTTACGGTCGCACCGGGCCTTGCCGCCAGGCACTGTCTGGCTGCTTGAGCGGCGAGATGCCCGTCACCCATTCTCAAGTGACAGACCGCCAGAAACGCATAGGCCCAAAATGCATAGGAATTGAGATTCCGGTAGGAGGCTATCGCCTCAGGATACCGTCCGAGAACCAGGAGAACCTGTCCGCGTAGATCCCAGAACCAATCGTAATTCAGGGGATCACGGGCGATACAGACGTCCAGATCGGCCAGAGCTTCCTCATGCCGACCGAGATAGCTCCAGCACAAGCCCCGTATTGCTCTCGCCCGGGTTTCGTTCGGATTGAGGTTCATACCTTGCTCGAGATGCAGCAACGCCTCCTCCAATTGTCCCATGAAGATGAGCGTGTGACCCACCGCTGTATGGCTCCATGCCTGTTTCGGCTCAAGTTTTAGAGCACGGCGACCGTGGGCAAGAGCGATCTTCAGCGTGTTCCCGTCCCCCTCGAGCAGCCATTTGCTTGTGAGCACGGTCGCCATCATCGCATGGATGGTAGCGACATTCGGGTCGAGCTCAATCGCCCTGGCAAGATAGGGCTCTGCTTCCAGAGTGGTGTCATAGCGAACCATCCGAACGCGAGCCTGAAGGTACAGATCGTAGGCATCGAGCTGGGTGATCGGAAGGCGCCGTATCTTCTCCACACCCGAAGTTCGGATTGTGCCGACGACGGTGATGGCGACACTTCTGGCGATGTCTTCCTGAAGCTCAAAAATATCCGTCAGCTCCCGATCGAATCGATCGGCCCAGATTTGATTGCCGGATCTGGCCTCTATGAGTTGCGATGAGATCCTGACCCTGTCGCCGGCACGGCGAATGCTGCCCCGAAGCAGATAGTCGACGGACAACTGCTTCGCGATGGTGACGGCGTCGACAACCTTTCCCTTGAACACGAAGGAGGAATTGCGAGCTATGAGATGAAGTTCGCCGAATCGCCCCAGTTCGGTGATGATGTCCTCGGTGACCCCGTCGCTGAAATATTCCTGGTTGGGGTCGCTGCTCATATTCTCGAATGCAAGAACCGCAACGACTGGCCCGCGGCTTGATACGCCACTGTTCTGCGGTTTGGACGTCTCGTCCATGCTCCTGCGCAATAGCCGAAGCTCGTCACCTGGCTCCAGGTTCAGTTCGCGCTTCAGCAACAACTTGCACGTCTCAAACTGCTTGATGGCGAGCGCGGCCTGACCCAAGGCGATATGCGCCCGCATCAACGCGACATGCGACGGCTCCCGCAGCGGATCAAGAGCAACCAGCCGTTCGCAAATTGCAACGCGCTCGCTGCCGCTCTCCGATTCTGCCAAAGCTTGGAACACATCGATTGCCCGCAAGGACAGGCCGGCACGGACTTCGCGAAGCCAATCCTCGAAAGCGTTGTCGAACGTGCTCAACCCATCAAGAAAAGGGCCGGCATAGAGCGTGGCAGCCCGCCGCAGCTCAGCCGTGTCACGGCTCCCGGATGCAGCCACGAATTCAGTCACGTCGACGGTGAAGAATTTCGGATTGAGCGCGACACGATCCCCGACCAGGGCCAAGGCATCCGCTCCCAATCCGGCAAGGTCCCTGCGGATAGCGGCCAGGGCCTGCCGCAGGCTGTCCCTTGCCTGCTCCTCACCTCGATCGCTCCATAGAAGAGCGGCCAGCTTGTGACGCGTCGCCTCCTGGTTCGGCGCTACGGCGAGAATGCCCAGAAGTGCTCTATTCTTCTTGGCTGCCACCTCCAAGGTTTTCCCCTGCGGGAACGTCAGATGAAAGCCACCCAGGAGATCGAGCCGCGCCAGACTCATCACGATGTACTCTGAATTTCAGCTTTTTTCGCGATATTCACGAGCTTTTCACAGCCGCCTCACGCCTCGAATTCGATGCTGCCTCTCGCAACTAAACAACATCTGAGAGGAAACACCAATGTCGGTTGTCGTAGAGTTTCTGGGAAAGGCAGGCGTGACTCTCAAGAAGGGGCTCTTGAAGTGGCCGAGATTCCGTCTGGGTCGCTTCTTATTCAGTATAGCCGAGGCATACGCCTCAGCGATTTGGAAGGCCTACAGCGCAGCGACCGGTCTCGATGAGAATAGTCCCGGTCGGCGCTCCGACGAGGACTCCGACAACTACTGAACGTCTTCGCCCGAACGCCGTGACACAGGCGTCACATTCGCTGGCCTGACGTCACCCTCGTCGATCCAGCCGCGCCACCAGACGATCCCCCGCCCACTGGATGCCGCACACCAGGATGATCAGCACGATGACCACGGCGATCATCACCGACGTCTCGAAGCGCTGATAGCCGTAGCGGATGGCGAGGTCGCCGAGGCCCCCGGCGCCGATGGCGCCGGCCATGGCCGAGGCGCCGATCAGCGTCACCAGCGTCACCGTGAAGCCGGCGACGATGCCGGGGAGCGCCTCGGGCACCAGCACCTCGCGGATGATCGTCCAGCGGTTGCCGCCCATGGCGCGCGCCGCCTCGATCAGGCCGTGATCGACCTCGCGCAGCGACACTTCGGCGATGCGCGCATAATAGGGTGTGGCGGCGATCGACAGCGGCACGATGGCCGCCCAGGTGCCGATCGAAGTGCCGACGATCAGCCGCGTCAGCGGGATCAGCGCCACCAGGAGGATGATGAATGGCACCGAGCGGAAGCCGTTGATGACGGCGCCGAGCACGCGATTGACCCACAGGCTTTCGGCGATGCCGCCGCGTTCGGTGGCAATCAGCGCCAGCCCGAGCGGCAGGCCGCAAACCAGCGAGATAAGGCCGGAGGCGGCCGTCATCAGCACCGTTTCCCAGATCGATCGCAGCAGAAGCTCAAACAGGACCGGCGACATGGCCAAGCACCTCCACCCGCGCCTGGCGGGATTTCAGGAATGTGATGATTTCAGCGAGGTGGCTTGCGTCGCTGCCGGGAACAGAGAGGAACAGCGTGCCGACGGGCTGCTGCTGGATATGGTCGATGCCGCCATGGACGAGGCGGAAGGAGCCCGGAACAGAAGTGGCAAGGTCGGACAGCAATGGTCCACGCGCGACCTCGCCAGCCACATCGATGCGCAGGATCGTCTCCGCGCCGGCCGCCGGCAGCAGGCGCGCCGACAACTCCGCCGGCAATTGCGGCCGAATGGCGCCAAGCAGGCTGCGTGTGACGTTGGACCGCGGCTCGGCGAACACCGACCACACCGGCCCGTCCTCGACGATGCGCCCGGCATCGATCACCGCCACGCGGTCGGCGATGGAGCGGATCACCTCCATCTCGTGGGTGATCAACAGGATGGTCAGGCCAAGTTTCCGGTTGATGTCTTTCAGCAGCGCGAGAATGGAGCGCGTCGTCTCCGGGTCGAGGGCCGAGGTCGCTTCATCCGACAACAACAGCGCCGGCCGCGCGGCCAGCGCCCGGGCAATGCCGACGCGCTGCTTCTGGCCGCCCGACAGCGATGCTGGATAGGCCTTGGCCTTGTCCGACAGGCCGACGAGCTCAAGCAGCTCCGCCGCCCGTGCCAGACGCTCGGCCTTCGGCCGGCCCTCGATCTTCAGCGGCAGCGCCACATTGTCCTCCACGGTCTTGGCCGACAGCAGGTTGAAATGCTGGAAGATCATGCCGATACGCCGCCGCAGTGGCTGCAGGTCGCGTTCGCTGAGCCGGCTGATTTCGCGGCCCTCGATGAACACCTCGCCGGAGTCCGGCCGCTCCAGCCCGTTCAGGCAGCGGATCAGCGTCGATTTGCCGGCGCCGCTGCGGCCGATAATGCCGAGGATCTCGCCCTTGCGCACCGTCAGCGAGATACCGTCGAGCGCCGCGGTGGCGCCAAAGCGGCGCTTCAAATCGACAAGGCGCACCACGTCCTGTAGCGCGTCGGGTCGGGCGTGGGTCGGATCGGCGATCTCCCCGGACGCCGTGATATGCTGGTTCATGCGGTTCCCTGTTCTCGCCATCGCAAAACGCAATTGCGGCCCGCGCTCAAGCGCGGACCGCTTTTGCTCTCGAACTGGACGTCCGGCGATCAATAGGCGCTGAGGCCGGTTCCCTTGTAGACCTTGTCGAATTCGGCCTTGACCGCGTCGTTCTGGTAGGAAGCCACCAGGGTCTTCACCCAGGCTTCGTTCTCATTGCCGACCTTGACCGCGATGAAGTTGCGGTACGGATTGTCGGATATCGGCTCCTGGGCGATGCGGTTTTCCGGCGTCAGGCCGCTTTTCAGCGCCCAGTCGGTGTTGACCACGGCGGCATCGAGATCCTCGACCGAGCGGCCGACGATGCCGGCGTCAAGTTCCTTGATCTCGACCTTCTTCGCATTCTCGGCGATGTCGGCGGTCGTGGCCAGAATGCCGGTGCCGTCCTTCAGCTTGATCACGCCCTCGTTCTGCAGAACGCGCAGCGCCCGGCCTTCGTTGGACGGGTCGTTCGGCACGCCGATGACCGCGCCCTCGGGCAGGTCGGCGACTTTCGTGTACTTCTTCGAATAGAGGCCGATCGGCCAGACGCCGGTGTAGCCGACACGCACGATATGATAGCCTTGCGTCTTGATCTGGTTGTCGAGATAGGGCTGGTGCTGGAAGGCGTTGGCGTCGATTTCGCCGCGCTCCAGCGCTTCGTTGGGCTGGGTGTAGTCGTTGAACACCACGGTCTCGACGGTCAGGCCCTTTTCGGCCGCCTGGGCGACCACGACGCGCCAGACATCCTCGTCCTCGCCGCTGATGATGCCGACCTTGATCGATTTCTTGTCTTCGGCGAAGGCCGTATGCGACGCCATCAGGCTGCCGACCGCGACGGCCGATGCGAACAGCAGAGCCAGGCCACCGCGCCGGTTGATGATTGACCAAAGGGAAGATGGCAAAGTGTTGTTGACGTCGGGCATGATTGATCTCTGCGGTTGTGAAGTCATGGTGCCAAGGCGGATTACCCAAGCTTGGTCACATCCTCAGAAATTCTATCGGTTTTATCAAAGAACGTGTTTCGCTGTTCTCGGCGAAGCCGGGAATATTCTCTCAAAAATTCCAGGGAAGGGAGCACAGGACACCACCGAACCGACCGCGGCGGTACCGCGCTGCGATCCTGTGGGCATAGGTGTTGATGTGGACGACGCCCGCATCGACGGCACGCACAATCTCGAAAAGCGTCGGCGCATGTAGGGGAGCTTCACTTGCTGTAATTAACGCATTAAGTACAAGTGAAGTCGCCGAAGTCAAACCTTGCATCCTGCCTGAGGCGACGATACGGGATGACGGTGACGGGCTTTGAGAACAGCCTGCTGGCAAAGCCTGCCGCTGGTCGCAGTCAGCATTGGAGAAAACGTCACTTGCTGCCGGAAAACTCCCGTCGTTCCTTGCCGATGGCGCTTCTGCACGCCCGCGAAGCGGTGATGGCGCGGTTTCGTCCAATGCTTGCGGCGCATGACGTGACCGAACAGCAATGGCGTGTGCTGCGCGTGCTGAGCGAGGCTGGCCCGGTCGAGGCGACCGAGCTTGCCGATCGCGCCTCGGTGCTGCCGCCCAGCCTGACCCGTATCATCAAGGCGCTCGAGGGCCGAAAATTCATTACCCGCAACAAGGCTGAAGGCGATGGCCGCCGCGTGGTGCTGACCATCGCGCCTGCCGGTTCCGCCCTGATCCGCGCTCTGTCGCCCGAGCGCCGCGTCATCTACGACGACATCGAGCACCGCTTTGGTCACGAGCGTCTGCAGCAGCTGCTTGATCTGCTGGATACGCTGATCGAAGCCGAGAGCTGAGGCCGTTTAAGGAAATAGCGGAAGTCGGCGATCTGTTCATCGAAACACGATGGAGGACGGCGGATGCGGGCCTTTCAGCCCGCATCCGTTTTCCTGCTAGCGGCCCTGCTGTTGGCGCTTCCCGCTTCTTGCGCCAGGGCGCGTTGGCTTCCCAATCGCCGGCCATGATGCAGCCATAGGGCAACACTTCGTCGACGATCTCCGCCAGGCCGAAATGCTCGATCTGGCGGCGCATCGAGGCCGCGTTCTTGTAGGCGCTCGGCAGTTCCGAAATATCCGTCACACCGGAGAAGAAACGGGCATCGATGCCCTTCGTCTCCTCCGCGAAGATATCCTCATCGCTGCGTCCCGCCTGCATGCGCCGGTGCTGGGTGCGCGAAAAGTTGCGCCCGGCGCCGTGCGGCGAGAAGCCAAGCCCATGCGCGGCGTTCTTGCCGCGCACGATCAACACCGGTTCCGCCATGTTGAGCGGGATCAGCGTCAGGTCGGTCGCGTCGTCGGCCCAGTTGTCGAAGGCCGGCGTGGCGCCCTTGCCGTGGTAGAACAGCCCATCCGAACGGCGGAAGACGAAGTTGTGCTCGTTCCAGAATCGGTCCGACACCTTCGCCGACAGCTTTTCGGCCGCTAGATCGTGGACGAGCACATGGTTGCCCTTGGTCCATGCGCGGATCGTCTGCAGGGCCTCCCAATACTCATCGCCTTCCCGCGTGTCGGCGGGAATCCAGGCGTTCTGCGGCAAGGTTTCCGGCGACAGCATCTTGCGGACACCCTCGGCGATCCTCATGCCCTTGCTGTAGAGCCGCGCGCCCGGCGAGCGGGAGCCGTGATGGGTGACCAGCGCCGTCTCGCCGCTCGACTTCAGCGTGCCGACATAGGCGAAATGGTTGCCGTCACCCTGCGTGCCGAAATGCTCGATCGCCGCACTGGTCAGGTCGCGCAGCAAGGGGTTGGCCTCGAAACGCTCGAAGACCTCCTTGGCCGGCCGGATCTGCTGGCCACGCGGACGCCCGCCCGGTCCGAAATGGGTGACCCCATGAACGGCATCGAGCAAGGCGGCTGGCGCCACACCGGGAAATACCGAGATCGCCATCGAGCAGCAGATGTCGGCCGAATGCATGCCGGGGTGGATCGCCTCCGACACCGCGACGCCGCCAACGGGAATCGTGCCCGACGGACCGGCCGGGCAGGCATCCGGCATGATGGCGCCGGCGCGGATCACCGGCGTGCGCATCAACTCGGCCATCGAGCGCGTCACCGCCTCGACATTTGCAGCCTCGTCAGGCGTTTCGGCCTCGATGTTCAGATGCAGCGGCATGGCGGCAGCCGACTGCAACGGCAGCGCCGGCGGCGGCGCGAAAGCGCGCGCGGCCTCCAGCGCATCGCCCTGCGATCCGCCGCTCTCCAGCACCGCGTTGGCTGCGGCGAGCGCCTTGCCGAACCACTTGCCCTGCGGCATGCCGGCGTCGATCAAATCCTGTCCACTCAAAATCTCGGTCATGTCTTTCACTTTCGGTCATATCAAGCACTGCGTATTGCGGGCGGACGACAAGGCAATGCGACACATCTTTTCGGCCACTTCGCGAAGTCGCGAAGGAGGGACACGAACCCTCACGCCTTTCGGCACCCGCTTGCCTGAAGCGGGCTGCGTCTACCTGTAGTCTCGCAGGCATTCGTCCTGTTCATTCGGTCTGGCGACAAGGGTCGGCAAAACAATAACTGAGCTACTTCCGTCCGGAGACGGAAGGGATGGTTTGAACATCCGACCTTCCGCGACTTTCGCCGCGGACGCTCTATCCCTGTAGTCCTGTCTGCATTCGCCATTCATTTCCCTTCTCCAGGCGGGCGACAAGTCGATGCGAGAAACCGATCGGTCAACCGACCGACGGGTGGATTCGAACCACCAGATACCAATGTATTCCCGCAGGCATTCGCCCTGTTCAATCGGCTGGCGACAAGGATCGGCAAGACGACGCTTGACTGCGCCACCCCGCTCCGTGGAGCGGGAGAGTGATTTGAACACCCGACCTCCCGTCTTCTGACGGGCGCGCTACCTGTAGTCCTGCCTGCATTCGCCATGTATTCGCGTCGCCGCGGCGACAAAAAGATGATGAAACCCGGGAGTCCCGCTCGTGCCAGAGAGCGCCAGCAAGGCGAGGAGTCGAACCTCACGGAGCATCCCGCTTGGTTGGTACTGTAGTTCCATCGGGCATTCGCCACGGCTGTTTCATGCGAGGTGTGACGACAGGTCTGTTGTGAAACTGCCTTTCTGCTCTACCGACTGAGCTACGGAGCCGATTGGCAGCTCCGGCAGGAATCGAACCCGCGACCCGAAAGTTAGGATGTAGTTCCACAGGCATTCGTCACGCCTCGTGCTCGGTTCCTTTCTGTCCAGTTGCGACCGAGTAAAAATCGTCGGGCATGACGACAAGATTTGACGAAACGTCCCGCTCTATCCGCTGAGCTACGGGTCCATAGTGGCGGACCCGGCGGGATTCGAACCCGCGACCTGGAGGTGAACAGCCTGTAGTTCCATCGGCATTCGTCATGCCCTGATCTTTGTTCCTGTGGTCCCGGCGAATGCACCGCCGGGACTTCTTTAGTTGACGCAATTCCGGACGGAAAACCGCTTAACACTTTTCCTGGAATTGCTCAGAGCTCCACCGCCTCGATCGTGCGCACCCAATGGTCCGGGTCGCCGCTCGAGGACAGCATCGTGCCCACCACGTCGAAGACGCGGTCGGAGAAGCCACCGACATTCAAGATGTCGGCCTGCGGCTTGGCCTGCGTCGTCGCATAGGGCTGGATGTCGATGCAGACCAGCTTGGCTCCAGGGTTCAACCCCTTGAGCTTCTGCCATTCCTGCATCGTCGCCGTCCCCTGATGCGCATGCGCCGAGGCGTCCACCCAGGACTGGTTGTCCGACACGAACACCACCAGGTCGACATCAGCCTTCTCACGCACCAGCCGTGCCAGCGGAGCCGAACAGTTGGTTCCGCCGCCACCGATGGCGGCAAGTTTGGCGGCGTTGGTCATCACCGTATCGCGAGCGTTGAGGCTGATATCAACCACATCGTTCTCGAACGGCAGGACCCTCGCCGTCGGGTTGCGTCGCAGCATGGCGGCGGCCACCAGGGCAGCCACGTCGATGCAACGCACGGCCGACGTCGCGCCCTTGCGGTAGCCGGTCGCCGGCGAGCTCATCGAGCCCGAAACGTCCGGACACACGACCACCTTGCCCTTGATCCGGGGCACGTTGCCGAGCGCGATTTCCATCGCATCCTGCAGCGCGTCCCCGACCACGCTAGGCACGTCAGTACCGGCCATGGTGAACGCCACCATCAGCTGATACGGGAACACTCGGGCGCGCCGGATCTCCTCGGGATCACGAAGACGCGCCGCCAGCGTCTCGCCGAACCCGTCCACTTCGAACACGCCGTTGCGGGCGAAGGTGTTCAGGTTCTGGCGCAGCATCTGCCATCCGGCCGTCGCCGCGATCTGCACCCAATGCTCGCGCGACAGCGGCATCGAGGTCAGCATCTGGAACGGCACGTCCGGCACAGGCAGCGACGGATCGCGCTTGAACGCTTCGAACGCCTTCACCACGTCCGGCAGCATGGCCACGTCATGCGGCTTGCCGATCAGATAGCCATAAAGCGCCTCACGCGAGGCCGATTTCGGCTTCGGGTGAACCATCTTGACGACATCGGCCAGCGACGGATCATTGCCGACCGCGGCCCGCATGATCTCGAAGTCGGCCGCCTGCTCGAGCCACGCCTGGACAAGCCGCTTCGGCCGCGTGCCGAGCGACTTGCGCCCGGTGGCGCCCGAACGCATGACCTGCACGAAGTTGCGCAGCATCTTGCCGTTCCTGACGATACGCCCGAATGCCCGGTTGAACTCGTCACCCTGCATCGCGGAAAGGACGGCCAGCAGCAATGCCGGCATATCCTTCATGTAGCCCTGCTCGAAAGCATGGACGGCGGTGCGCGCCAGGAACCCCGGCTCGACCTGCCAGGCGAGCTTCAGCACCTCGTCCAGCTGCTCGCGCGGCTCGGCATAGAAGGTCGCGTTGAACGTGCCCGTCGCCGCCAGCTGCGCCAGAGCCTGATGCGGCGACAGGCGGTAAGCCCGGGCACCCTCATGGTTTCTGGCGTCAGCCGGCGGGAGCAGCTTTCCTGCACTCGTCGCAAACACGGATTTGTTCGCCATTGTTCTCATCCTTCATTTCACACCAGCATCACTGAAGGCGGCGTGCCAGTTTGAAGGATGAGCGAGTCCTAGTCCGCCAGATGTCAATTAACCAACTGATTTTGCTATGAAAGAAAAATCGATCCGAGACCACATGGCCTCTGGCGCAGTCTAAGGGATTGCCTGTATTATAATCCAATTATCTCCGACTTTATACTATGGGATAAAATGAGAAGACGTGTTGCGATAGGCATCCTTGGCACGACGCTGGATGCGAGCGGTCGGGATGACCGCTGGAAAAAATGGCGGCCGACGGTTGCGCTGTGCCAGCAACCGGGGCTGTTCATCGATCAGCTGGAATTGATCCACGATGTCCACTCGCAACGGCTGGCAAATCAGGTCACTGCCGACATCGAACAGGTTTCGCCGGCCACCGAGGTCAGGCCTCATCTCATCAGCATGCGCGACCCGTGGGATTTCAGCGAGGTCTACACCGGGTTGCGGGACTTCGCTCGTGCCTACACGTTCGATCCCGAGAAGGAAGACTATCTTGTCAACATCACCACCGGCACCCATGTCGCGCAGATATGCTGGTTCCTGCTCACTGAGGCCCATTTCATTCCGGCGCGGTTGTTGCAGCTTTCGCCGCGCAAACGCGACAGCAATGACGATGTTTCCGGCAGCCATTCGATCATCGATCTCGACCTGTCGCGTTACGACGCGATCGCCACGCGCTTTGCAGCCGAGCGCGACGAGGCAACGTCCTTCCTGAAGTCGGGCATCGCCACCCGCAATCCCGCTTTCAACCAGATGATCGACCAGATCGAGAAAGTGACAATCCGCTCGCGTGCGCCGGTTTTGCTCACCGGGCCGACGGGCGCCGGCAAGTCGCAACTGGCCAGGCGCATTTACGAACTCAAGAAGGCGCAGCGGCAGGTTTCCGGTGCCTTCATCGAGGTCAATTGCGCGACGCTGCGCGGCGACCAGGCGATGTCGACCCTGTTCGGCCACGTCAAGGGCGCCTTCACCGGCGCCCAGAACGAGCGCGCCGGGCTGATGAAATCAGCCAACAAGGGCGTGCTGTTCCTCGACGAGATCGGCGAGCTTGGCCCCGACGAACAGGCCATGTGCCTGCGCGCCATCGAGGAAAAGCGCTTCCTGCCGGTCGGCGCCGACCAGGACGTGATGTCGGATTTCCAGCTTCTCGCCGGCACCAATCGCGATCTGTCGATCGGCGTCAAGGAAGGCAAGTTCCGCGAGGATCTTTTCGCGCGGCTGAACCTGTGGACCTTCCAGCTGCCGGCGCTGCGCGACCGCAAGGAAGACATCGAGCCAAACCTAGATTTCGAACTGCGCCGCTTTAGTGAGCGCGAGGGACAGAACGTAACCTTCAATAAGGAAGCGCGCGACCTCTATCTGAAATTCGCCGTGGCGCCGGAGGCGATGTGGCGGGCGAATTTCCGCGATCTCTCGGCCTCCGTCACCCGCATGGCGACGCTGGCGCCGCTCGGCCGCATCAACGAGGAGACGGTGCGCGACGAGATCGAACGTTTGGCCACGCTTTGGCGCGCCGGTGAAGCCGACGACCGGGAAGCCATTCTGGGAGAGGTTCTGGGCCCCGAGCGGCAAGGCCGGATCGACCTCTTCGACCGGGCGCAGCTGGCAACCGTGCTCGCGGTTTGCCGTGACAGCAATTCGATCAGCGCCGCCGGCCGCAAGCTGTTTGCCGTCTCGCGGCTGCAGAAGACCAGCGGCAACGACGCCGACCGGCTGCGCAAATACCTCAGGCGCTTCGACCTCAGCTTCGAGGACATCGCCCGGAAATGACCGACATCGCGTACGATCCCCGACCGGCACACTTTCCCGCTTGACTGACCCGCCGGACCGAATACCCTAGAACGAAATACCGGCTCTGATCGCCGGGCGGCAAGAATGCCTCGTATGCCTCGCCCTTGCGGCGCTGGCTGCGGGGCATTGTCATTTCTGGGGTCCTGTTTGAAACGGCGCATCGAGATCGGCATCCTCTATTCCCGCTCGGGGAGCTATCAGCTCGTCTCCGATGCGTGCCGCATGGGCGCCATGCGCGCCATCGCCGACATCAATGCCGATCGCGGCTCAGGCATCGAACTGGTGCCCGTCGAGCGCGATCCGCAAAGCAATGCCGATCGCTACGCGACGCTTTGCGAGGACATCTTCAAGAGCAGCAGCGCACGCCATGTCGTCGGCTGCGTCACATCCTGGAGCCGCAAGGAGACGATCCCGGTGCTGGAGAAGGCCGGCGGCATGCTCTGGTACGCCTGCCCCTATGAAGGCTTCGAGGCCAACGAGCATGTCGTCTACATGCACGCCTGTCCCAACCAGCACCTGGTGCCGCTGATGGCCCATGTCGTGCCGCGCTTCGGCGCCAACGGCTTCCTGCTCGGCTCGAACTATATCTGGGGCTGGGAGATGAACCGTGTCGCGCGCGACCTGATCGCGGACGCCGGCGGCAAGGTGCTGGGCGAACGCTATCTGCGCATCGGCGAGACCGACGTGTCGCGCCTGATCGGGGAAATCCGCGCCACGCGGCCGAACTTCATCCTCAACAATCTGATCGGCACCTCGTCCTATGCCTTCCTGGCCGCCTATCGCGATTTGGGCGATGAGGATCCTGCCTTCAGCCCGGAATCCTGCCCGGTCATCTCCTGCAACCTCACCGAGGGCGAACTGCCGGCGATCGGCGAAACGGGCAAGGGACATCTATCGGTCGGGCCTTATTTCGCACCACGGCCGGCGGCTTTCGCCTCGTCCTTCGAGGCCTCCGCCTATGCCTCCGTGCAGGTGATGGCCGAGGTGCTGTCGCGCGATCCCGACGCCGGCCCGGCGGAGTTCTCGAAAGCCTTCGCCGCAACGCGCTTCTCCACCCGGCTGGGGCCGATCGCCATCGACGCCCACACCCAGCACGCGACGCTGCCTGTCATCATCGGCCGGATCGCCGACGGATATTTCGAGGTCGTCAGCCGGCAGCACGAAGTCGCGCCGGATCCCTATCTGTCGCGCTACGACCCCGCCAAGACGTTCGGCCGTCCGCGCCTGAGGGTGGTGTCGTGACCAGAACCCCGCGCATCCCCAATCTCGGCGGCGCCAGGGCCTTCATCCTGCATCGTCCGCATCCGACGGTGCAGGCCATCACAAGACAATTGTCGGCCATCGGCCTCGTCACGCTCGACTGCTGGCCGGAACTGCCGCCCGAGGCGCTCGCCGCCGATTTCGTCTTCTTCGACGCGGATCTCGGTTTCGACGAGCAATTCCCCTGGAAGCCGGGCGAGGCGCCGATGCCGCTGGTGGCGCTGATCGGTTCGGAGGCGCCGGGCCGCATCGAATGGGCATTGTCGCACAACGCCGATGCCCAGCTTTTGAAGCCGGTCGGCACTGCCGGCGTCTACAGCGCGCTGCTGATCGCGCGGCAGAGTTTCGAGGCGCGCAAGAATTTAGCCGGCGAAATTTCCTCGCTGCGCCAGCGCGTCGCAGAGCGCCAGACGATCGTGCGTGCGGTGGCGGCACTGTCGAAAGGCACGGATGACGAGCGCGCCTATGCGCAACTGCGCTCGCTGGCGATGAGCTGGCAGATCAGCGTCGAGGATGCCGCACGCCGGATCGTGGCGATGATGAGCGAGGAAACAGGCGAGGAAGGCGGCGATGACCAGTCCCATCGCGCCTGATCTCATCGCGCCGGCGCGCATGCCGGCCAGGCCGCGCGCGGGCGTCTGGCGCCGGCTGGTCAAGCGCCGTCTGGCGCTGCTCGGCCTGGTCATCGTCGCCATCGTGGTCGCCGGCGCCGTGCTGGCCCCCTGGCTGACCGGCTATGATCCCGACGAACAGATGTTCGACGGCCTGACCATCGAGGGCTCGCCCTTGCCGCCGGATGCCAAATTCTGGCTCGGCACCGACCTGCTCGGCCGTGACCTGCTGACCCGCATCCTCTACGGCGCCCGCACCTCGCTGATCATCGGCATCGTCGCCAATGGCGTTGCGCTTCTGATCGGCACGCTTGTCGGCGTCACCGCCGGCTATTTCCGCGGCTGGATCGGCAGCGCGCTGATGCGCTTCACCGATCTGATGATGGCGTTTCCGGCGCTGCTGCTGGCCATCTGCCTGGCGGCGGTGTTCGAGCCCAGCCTGTGGATCGTCGCCATGGTCATCGCGCTGGTCAACTGGGTGCAGACCGCGCGCGTCATCTACACCGAAACCTCCTCGCTCGCCGAGCGCGAGTTCATCGATGCCGAACGTACCATCGGCGCCGGCGCGCCGCGTATCCTGTTCCGCCACATCCTGCCGCACCTCCTGCCGACCATCATAGTCTGGGGCACGCTCGGCATTTCGACGACGGTGCTGCTGGAGGCGACGCTCTCCTTCCTCGGCATCGGCGTGCAGCCGCCGACGGCCTCGTGGGGCAACATCATCTTCGAGAACCAGACCTATTTCCAGGCAGCGCCCTGGCTGGTGTTCTTCCCCGGCGCGGCGATCCTGGCGCTGGCGCTGGCCTTCAACCTGATCGGCGACGCGCTGCGCGACATCCTCGATCCGACGCAAAGGGGCCGGGAATAATGGGGGGCCGGTCATGATCGCCTATCTCGGCCGCCGGCTGATCCAGTCGCTGCTCATCCTGCTCGGCGTCTCGCTGATCACCTTCGCGCTGCTCTACCTGTTGCCGGCTGATCCGGTGCGCCAGATCGCCGGGCGCAGCGCCACGCCACAGACGGTCGAGAACATCCGCCAGCAGCTTGGCCTCGACCAGCCTTTCGTCGTCCAGTACTGGCACTATCTGACCAGGCTCGTCAGCGGCGATCTCGGCCGCTCCTATATCCAGCGCTCCGAGGTTACCGAGCTGATCGTCTCGCGGTTGCCGGCGAGCCTGCTTTTGATGGTCGGCGCCATCCTGTGCGAATTGCTGATCGGCCTCTCCATGGGCCTGATCGCCGCCGTCAAGCGCGGCACCGCCACCGACCAGACCTTGATGGTCGCGTCCTTCGTCGGCGTCTCGGCGCCGCAATTCGTCGTCGGTCTCTTGCTGCTCTACGTCTTTGCCGTGCGGCTGAGCTGGTTTCCGATCGGCGGCTACGGCACCTGGCGCCATCTGGTGCTGCCGTCGCTCACCATGGGCATCCTCGGCGCCGGCTGGTACGCGCGCATGATGCGCTCGTCGATGATCGACGTGCTGCGCCAGGACTACGTCCGCACCGCGCGTGCGAAAGGCCTGGCGCGTGGTGCCATCCTCTTCCGCCACGCACTGCCCAACGCCATCCTGCCGATCATCGCCATGATCGGCATCGACATCGGCATCTTCATGGGCGGCATCGTTGTCGTCGAAAGCGTGTTCGGCTGGCCCGGCATCGGCCAGCTGGCGTGGCAGGCCATCCAGCGCGTCGACATCCCGATCATCATGGGCGTCACGCTGGTCTCGGCCTTTGCCATCGTGCTCGGCAATCTCCTGGCCGACATCATCGCGCCCTTCATCGATCCCCGCATCAAGCTCAGATGACAATCAGGACATGACCGAAAACAAACAGAGAAAGGGAACATAACAATGAAAAAGTATCTCATATCCACGGTAGCGGCATCGGCGCTGGCGCTGATGCTCGGCATGACGAGCGCCCGCGTCGAGGACACGATCGACCCCAACGCCAAGCAGGGCGGCGCCATCACCATCACCTACAAGGACGATGTCGCGACCCTCGACCCGGCGATCGGCTATGACTGGCAGAACTGGTCGATGATCAAGAGCCTGTTCGACGGGTTGATGGACTACGAACCGGGCACCACCAACCTCAAGCCCGACCTTGCCGAGAGCTACGAGATCTCGCCCGACGGCAAGACCTTCACCTTCAAGCTGCGCCACGGAGTGAAATTCCACAACGGCCGCGAAATGACCGCCGACGACGTGAAGTATTCGCTCGACCGCGTCACCAACCCGAAGACGCAGAGCCCCGGTGCCGGCTTCTTCGGCTCGATCGTGGGCTATGACGAGGTCGCCGCAGGCAAGGCGGAGACCCTGTCGGGCGTCACGGTCGTCGATCCCTATACCGTCAAGTTCGAACTGACCCGTCCCGACGCCACCTTCCTGCATGTCATGGCCATCAACTTCTCGCATGTCGTGCCGAAGGAAGAGGTCGAAAAGTACGGCGCCGATTTCGGCAAGCATCCGGTCGGCACCGGAGCCTTCAAGCTCGCCGAATGGACATTGGGACAGCGCATCGTCTTCGAGCGCAACCCGGACTATTGGCACAAGGGCCTGCCGCATTTGGACAAGATCACCTTCGAGATCGGCCAGGAGCCGATCGTCGCGCTGCTGCGCCTGCAGAAGGGCGAGATCGACGTGCCCGGCGACGGCATTCCGCCGGCCAAGTTCCAGGAAGTGATGGCCGATCCCGAGCAGAAGGCGCGTGTCGTCGAAGGCGGCCAGCTGCACACCGGCTATGTCACCATGAACACCACCATGGCGCCGTTCGACAATGTGAAGGTGCGCCAGGCCGTCAACATGGCGATCAACAAGGCGCGCATCATCCAGATCATCAACGGCCGCGCCGTGCCGGCCAACCAGCCGCTGCCGCCGTCGATGCCGGGCTACGACAAGGAATACAAGGGCTATCCCTATGACGTCGCCAAGGCCAAGGCGCTGCTTGCCGAGGCCGGTCATCCCGATGGTTTCGACACGCAACTGTTCGCCATGAACACCGACCCCAACCCGCGCATCGCCCAGGCGATCCAGCAGGATCTGGCGGCGATCGGCATCAAGGCCAGCATCCAGTCGCTCGCTCAGGCCAATGTCATTGCCGCCGGCGGCGACAAGGCCGGCGCGCCGATGATCTGGTCCGGTGGCATGGCCTGGATCGCCGACTTCCCGGATCCGTCGAACTTCTACGGCCCGATCCTCGGCTGCGCCGGTGCTGTTCCGGGCGGCTGGAACTGGTCGTGGTACTGCAACAAGGATCTCGACGCCAAGGCGGCCGAGGCCGACTCGGTGGTCGATCCCTCAAAGGCCGTCGAACGCGACAAGATGTGGAGCGCCATCTACGACAAGGTTATGGAGGACGCGCCCTGGGCGCCGGTCTTCAACGAACAGCGCTTCACCATGAAATCGGCCCGCATGGGCGGCGCCGACAACCTCTATGTCGACCCGGTCCATATTCCGATCAACTATGACAATGTGTACGTAAAAGATGTGCAATAACTGCGATTACACCATCCATGGACGCCATCATCATTTCGGCTGGGACAACGCCTTTGCCCCGGCCGAACGTGTGGCGCCCGGCTCGACCATCGAGTTCCAGTGCCTCGATTCCTCCGGCGGTCAGCTGAAACCCGACAGCACGGTCGGCGATATCGCCAAGCTCGACTTCGCCACGATCAACCCGGTGACCGGACCGATCTTCGTCGAGGGCGCCGAACCGGGTGACGCGCTGAAGGTGACGATCGAGATGTTCAAACCGTCCGGCTTCGGCTGGACGGCGAATATTCCGGGCTTTGGGCTGCTCGCCGACGATTTCATGGAGCCGGCGCTGAACATCTGGAAATATGACGCAGCCTCGCTAGAGCCGGCGCTGTTCGGCAAGAATGCGCGTGTGCCGCTAAAGCCTTTTGCCGGCACCATCGGCAATGCACTGGCCGAAATGGGCCATCACTCGGTGGTCCCGCCCAGGCGCGTCGGCGGCAATCTCGACATCCGCGATCTCGCCGCCGGCACGACGCTCTATCTGCCGGTGGAAGTGGCCGGTGCGCTGTTCTCGGTCGGCGACACCCATGCCGCGCAAGGCGACGGCGAGGTCTGCGGCACGGCGATCGAAAGCCCGATGGATGTCGTGCTCAAGCTCGACCTGGTCAAGGACGCCCGGCTGAAGACGCCGCGCTTCACCACGCCGGGGCCGGTGACGCGCCATCTCGACGCCAAGGGCTATGAGGTGACGACCGGCATCGGACCGGACCTGATGACGGGTGCGAAGGAGGCCGTTGCGCAGATGGTCGATCTGCTCGCCGGGCGCTACAAGCTCGATCCGGTCGAGGCTTACATGCTGGCCTCGGTCTGCGGTGATCTGCGCATCAGCGAGATCGTCGACATGCCGAACTGGGTGGTCTCTTTCTACTTCCCGCGCTGCGTCTTCGAATGAACGCTGGCGTGGGCAAGAGGCGGACCGGAGCTGCCGCTCCGGTGACGGCGGGACCGGTGCTCGATATCGCCGGCCTGTCGGTCAGCGTGCGCGGCGAGGATGGCGAGCGCGAGGTTGTTTCCGACCTGTCGCTCACGCTTGCACGCGGCGAAACGCTCTGCATCGCCGGCGAGTCCGGCTCCGGGAAATCGATGACGGCGCTTGCGATCATGCAATTGCTGCCGCAGCCCGCAGCCCGCATATCCTCCGGCACCATCCGTCTCGGTGATACCGAGCTGACCGATCTCGACGAGCGCCAGATGCGGCGCATTCGCGGCGACCGCGTCGCCATGATCTTCCAGGAGCCGATGACCTCGCTGAACCCTGTGCTGTCGATCGGCCGCCAGCTCACCGAATCCATCGAGGCGCATACCAGCCTGTCGCAAGCCGAGGCCCGCCAGCGTGCCATCGAGGCGCTGAAGGCGGTGCGCATTTCGGAAGCTGAAAGCCGGCTAAAGCAGTTTCCGCACGAACTCTCTGGCGGCATGCGCCAGCGGGTGATGATCGCCATGGCGCTGGCGCTCAAGCCCGACGTGCTGATCGCCGACGAGCCGACGACGGCGCTCGACGTCACCGTGCAGGGTGAGGTGCTGGAACTGCTGCGCGACCTGCAGCGCCAGCATGGCACCAGTGTCATCCTCATCACCCACGACATGGGCGTGGTCGCCGAGATGGCCGATCGCGTCATCATCATGCGGCATGGCCGCATGGTTGAGGAGGGCAAGACGTCAGACATTTTCGCCCGGCCGCAGGCCGACTACACGCGTGAATTGCTGGCTGCCGTGCCGCGCATCGGCAGCGGCGTCGGACGGCAGAAATCCAGGGGTGCACAGGCGTTAACGCCGGCAAACGTCGCCGAGGTCAGCGACCTTCATGTCCGCTTTGATCTGCGCGGCGGCGTTTTTGGCCGGGTCACCCGCTGTGTTCATGCGGTCGAGGGCGTCAGCTTCTCGATCGCGCCCAACGAGACGCTGGCGCTGGTCGGCGAGTCGGGCTGCGGCAAGTCGACCACCGCCAAGGCGCTGGCCGGACTGGTGCCGTATAGCGGCGACATCGTTGTTGGGGGGCGCAATTTATCGGGCCTGGGCCGCGACGAACGCAAGGCGGTGCGCCGCGACGTGCAGATGATTTTCCAGGACCCCTTCGCCTCGCTCGACCCGCGCATGCGCGTCGGCGATCTCGTCGCCGAGCCGCTCGTGATCCATGGCATTGCCTCGAAGGACGAGCGCCGGGAGCGTGTGGCGGCATTGTTCGAGCGCGTCGGCCTGTCGGCCGACCAGATGGAACTCTATCCGCACGAATTCTCAGGCGGACAACGCCAGCGCGTCTGCATTGCCCGCGCGCTGGCGCTGCGGCCGAAACTGATCATCGCGGATGAGAGCGTGTCGGCGCTTGACGTCTCGGTGCAGGCGCGCGTGCTCGACCTGTTGAAGGAATTGCAGCGCGAGTTTGGCGTCGCCTATCTGTTCATCTCGCACGACATGGCGGTCGTCGAGAACATTTCCGACCGCGTCGCCGTCATGTATCTCGGACAGATCGTCGAGATGGGCACGCGCGATCAGGTCTTTTCCAACCCGCGTCACCCCTACACGAGACGGCTGATCGAGGCCGTGCCGGTGCCTGATCCGGCCAGGCGCAGGAGCCGCTTCGCCCGGCTCGATCAGGAGATCCCGAGCGCCACCCGCAAGATCGGGGAGGCGCCGCTAAAGCTGGCCTTGCAAGATGTCGGCAACGGCCATCTCGTCGCCGCCGGTAACTAGAGCAATTCCAGGAAAAGTGTGAAGCGGTTTTCCCGGGACAAGCGCGTAGCGCTTGCCCTTGGAATCGCGCCAAAACAAAGAGGTGAAGCAGTTCACCGTTTCCGTGAAACGGTTACGGCTCGAGAGCAATCTCTGGGATCCGCGGGCTTCTCGCAGGGAATTCGCCCAATTTGGTTAGCGAATACAGGCTTTCCATCTCTTCGGCCGGGCGACCGGGAAAGAGCTGGTTCCAGAGTTGCAAGGCATGTTCGGCCATTTTCAGTTTGATGGCCAAGTCCGTTTCGTATGTGTGCAAAACATGCTGATGGATCATTTGCCGCGTGCGCAGCAGTGCCTCTGAATGGGAGGCGGTGACGGCGCTGGTAACGCTGTCCCCGTGCCGGCGGTGATGGTTGAGCAATGCAGATTCATAGGCGACGGAGCCGTTGCGGATTGCCTCGAGGATAAAGTACCAGTCGCCGCCCGCCGGCAGGGACAGGACCTGCGCGACGAAATCCGGCGTGATGTCGAACTTCCGGAAAACCGCCGCGCTGATATTGATGACCGTGTTCTTGACACCCAGCCCTTCGTTGACTTCCTGCGCCGCCGAAACCTGGTAGCTGCGCCTCCATTTGAAATCGGAGAGATCGGTGAGGTACGGGCTGGACAGATAGTCGCCGACGGTCTCGCTTCGATCATTGATCATCTTCGATGCGCAAAAGGCAAACTTCACGCCTGGATCGCGGAACAAGGGCACCAGTGTTTCGAGGAAACTCGGCTCTGATACGTCGTCGGCTTCGGCGATCCAGATCAAGTCGGCCTTTGCAAGCGCCATGCCCTTGAACCACTGCGGGTATGGCGCCCCGGAATTCCTGTCATTGACGATGACACGGGTGCCATGGACACCGGCATAGTAATTCAGGATCGATTGGCTGCCGTCTGTCGAGGCATCGTCCAGGATGATGAGTTCAAAATCCTGGAACGACTGCCCCAGAATACTGTCCATACGCTCATGCAGATGGCGCGCGTAGTTGTAGTTCGGCACGATGATCGAGACCGCCGGCGGCTTGTTTGCGACCTTCCGCATGGTCGACAGCAGGCGCGGAAAGACCCGATCGGTGGAAAAATGTAGCCTTGCCTTGGCGCTCGCCTGCCTGCCAAGCTGCATCCGCAGGGACTTGTCCCGGATTAGTCTCAACGTGGCATCGGCCATCGCGGCGGGGTCAGCCCGCTCGACGATGATGCCGGCATCCTCCTCGACGAACTCCGGTGCCCCGCCGCTGCCCGCGAAGCAGATCACCGGCAATTCGGCGAAGGCCGCCTCCAGCATGACGCGGCCGAACGGCTCTTCGCGGGAGGTCAGGAGAAACAGATCGGCGCGCCGCAGGTAAGTCCCCACATCGTCGACATCACCCAGAAATGTGACTTTTTCGTCCAACCCGTCCGCCCGCAATCTGTCGAGTTGCTGCGACCATGTACCGAGAACCTCATCCCGTTCGCGCCCCCGAAACGAGCCGAGCCAGTAGAAATGATAGTCTTCGACCCCGCGTGCCCGAAGGATTCTGGCGACCTCGATGAAGAGGTCGGCACCCTTGCGGAAGGGCATGCCGACGCCGGAACCCAAGACGATGACCTTGTCAGTCGGCCAGCCGGCAAGGCTGCGGCTTTCAAGGCGCCGGATTTCCGTAGGGCTGTGATCGGCGTTGGGTTGCGGAACCGCACTTGGGATGACGTCGATGGCGTCCGTTGCAACGTTGTGCTCGGATACCAGATAGTCCCGGACACTTCGCGAACACGCTACAAATCTCTGTGTGCGGGAAACGACATCGCCCATATTGTCCTTGGCGTATCGGGCAACGCTCGTTCCCAACTCCCTGGCATGCGTCAGGATTGGCCGGTCCAGTTCTCCAAGCAGCGCGTGCACCCGGCCGGTCGCCAGGCTGTTGCAATAGATGAGGTCCGGTATGCCACCGTACCATTCCGTAATGTGGGCCAGCTTCGTGGCGGTCGTCCCGGTCTCTGAAGCCAGATCATCCAGAACGACGGTATCGACGAGACGTCGAAACGCTTCGAGCCACTGACCGCCTGCCAGGCACAGCACCTTGATCTCCAGATTGGTATGCGATTGCAGCCATTGGATGATGTTGATCAACGATGCCTGCGCTCCACCGAGAGCCGCATCATGCGACACGAACAAAACGCGCCACGACGGCCCCCCGGGTGATCTGCCGGCCGCTGGCCGTGCCAACAGGACGTCCCGCGTCTCCTGCAGATAGGCGTAGCCATGGCGGGCATCAGGCTCGAGATAGGCTCCCTCCGCCCATTCGTTCCAGGCATTGACGAAGATCAGCCGGCTGTCGAAATCGGCAAACCGATCGCATGTATCGACGACCGCGTTGGCGAGCCATTCTCTGTAGCGGGACGGCGACGGGTTCACCAGAATGTAGGCGGCCTCCATCCTCCGCGCCGTGTTGTCCCAGGAAGGGCAAACCCCGCGAAACAGCGTGTAGGCAACCTGCGGGTAGGCGCGGCTGCGATTGAGCAGCTCTGTCCAGTCGTAGATCTTCCCCCTGAAGCCGCTCTTGAGCGTTGGGATGCTGGCGCTGATATCGGGAAATCGTCCAAGGTTCGGTGGAAACTCGACGGCGGCGTCGAATCCGAATTCGGCGGGATCGTCCAAGTCGAACGACTGTGGATAGGCAAGAAAAATCTCGCCGATGCCGGCTTCCCGGCAATAGGCCCTCCAGCGTCGTGCCGTTTCAACTGCCGACGGAAACAATCCGGGCCGATAAACCATAAGCAGTGGTTTGCCGCCGATACGGATGTATCTTCTGTCACGGAAATAGCCGGCTACGTATTGGATGAAGGCCAGGTCGTCGTCGGGCGAGTGCGATTGCGGGATCAAGACTTCCTGTTGGCGCCCATCCCAACGGCGGCTCCACGGCTCGTTTGCCCAGTTGATGCAGAAACCCATCTCGTGTGCGTCGTTCTCGACGAATTGGGCGATCGGCATCTCAAGGACGCGCTTGCCGTTGAACCAGTAGAAGTGGAAACAGAACCCCGAGAGGCCATACTGAAGGGCAATCTCGATTTGTTCCTTCTGGATGTCCTTCACGCGCAGGTCATAGAAGCCAAGATCCGCCGGCAGCCTGGGCTGGTAATGACCGTCGAACTGCGGCGTCGCCCGCGTCACATTCGTCCATTCCGTGAAGCCCTTTCCCCAGAAGGCATCATTTTCAGGAATCGGATGAAACTGCGGCAGGTAGAATGCAACGAGGCGCGCCCGCAAAGCGGCTGGTCGGCCCTCGCCGGATCGCGGCACATAGCTAGCGGGTCTTTGGAGGGCGCCGGCATTTGTGCCCGGAGCACGCCGGGCGCTGCGCCCCTCCATCTTGCCGAAACGAATGTAGTGATCCAACGGATTCATCGACGCGGCAGTCACGTCGGGATACTTCGTCAGGTAGTATTCGTTGTCGAAGTCCGGACTTGGGTTTCGTGACTCGGCGGCACCGTGCCTGATGTAATGCAGGATCGGATCTTTTCCGCTCCTGGCTACATCCGGATTCTGGACCAGATACCACGACAAATCGAACAGCCCGCTGGCGCGAATTCGTTGCCAGGTTCGGAAGATCTTCCAGCGTCTTCTGCTGGTGAGCGATCCTATGAAGATCAGGAATTCGGATCTATCCAATCGGGTCTGCCTCGCGGGAATCCGGCGTCATGTCATCGTCCCAGGCAATGCCGGAGATCTTTGTGCAGATCATTCCAAGCACACGCTCCAGGGCATGCTGCAACGTGCCGTCTTGTTGGCTTGCCTCTTCGGGGAAGATTGCCAAAGGCAGATCAAGTCGCATGAGGGGTTCCAGCGCGCCGCGGCGAACCCAGAACATCGTCCCGGCAAAGAAGTCGAGACGGGAGCTGGAGGGCATCCCCATCGTCTCAAGCAAGTTGAGGACCATTGCCCTGTTCTCGCCCCACGCAGCCTTCTCCCCCTTCCATTCATTGGGCAACCGAAAGCGCCTGGATCCAATCATCTGAGTCTCGGGCGAGCGCTCGAACTCGGCGATGATGCGGTCAACCATGTCGCGGGATCCGATCAGGTCGAACGCACTGGCCTGGCGCCAGATATCACCGAGGACCATGCGCGGCCCGCGCGGCCCAGACTTCTTGCCATGCAGCTTGCAGATCAGGTCGAAGGGATCGAGCCTTCCTTCACGAAGCAATTGGATGAAAGGACCGACGTCGCGACCGCGATTGTCATAAACGACGACCTCGGCATCCGGAAATCTCGCCTGGACGCGTTGCGCGAGTGCCGTGTCGGGCTGGGTCAGTGAGAGGATGAGATGGAACGGGCGACCGATCGTCGCCAGCAGCGCCTCGAATTCGGGCCAGAGATCGGGGTAATGCAGATGAAGCGCTACGGCGATTCTGGGCTTGACGGCGGGCCGGCGTTCGGGGGCCTCGGCTGGCGGACCATCAAAGTGCCGTAACAGGGTTTTCTGCAGATTGTCGCTCGCCGTGCCAAAACCCCAACCGGCAAGGCTGCCGAGGGCACGAGCCAACTCGCGCCCTTCCGCCCCTGAAATGTGCAAAAGAGGCTGCAATACGATGCCTTGGCCAAGAGGCAGTTGAAATCGCTTGTGGCGACGGCGCCGACTCAACAGCGCGCCAATATCCCTGATGCTTAGGGGGCGAGCACTCGCCGCAACGACGTCGCTTCTGTCGAACCGCAGCACCAGTCCGCCTTCACGACTTTTGAGCAGATAGGACGTCCGCCTGGTGACAGGCACATAGACGACCCTGTCCGGATGTCCCGGGCGGCGAACATTGAGCCGGAGAAACGGCATCCGCCTGTCCGTTGGCGAAAGCTCGACGATGTAGCGTCCCGGCGTGTGGATGTGGATTTCGCTCAGCGCACTGCTTTGGTCGGCACCACATGCGTCGCCTTTTCGCGGTTCGCAGGGCAGGGCATCAGGCGGAACAAGTCTTGTGTCGGTAGCGTCAGGCGACATAGCCGCTGTTTCGATTCGCGTGCGATCGGTCAAGGATGCTGTCAAATATACCGATCAGCCGGCCTAGGGAATTAATCAGTCTATTTCGATTAAGCGTAAGGCAGTAGAAGCCTATCTTCGTCAGATAGCGGAGTATGTCCACAAATGGACTATAGGCTATGCCGTATTTTCTGCGCAAGTGGATCTCCGATCGCATCTTGGACCGGTACCGGAAGATCCGTGACCGGGTTGATTGTGCAACCGAAGTGCCAACGTCGTGGACAGCATGCGCGCTACTGACAAGGATCATGGGCTCGTCACGCTGCAGCAACCGATAAGAGAGATCGTCATCTTCGAAATACAGGAAGATATCCTCGTCGAAGCCTCCTGTATCGAGGAAGAGCGTTCTTCTGATCATGAACACGCCGCCATTGACGAAGCGCACGCAACAATCCCCCCAGACCTGCCGGATACGTGTGGGTAGCGACACACCGGAAAGGCGATCTATTTCGCTCTGCTCGCGAAACCACAGGCGCCCATCCACCGTGTTCGTGCGCGGCACGAAGACGCCGCAATTCGGGTAGCGTTCAGCCGCCTGCATCAGCGCGTCGACGGCGTCCGCGCCAAGGCGCACATCGGGGTTGACGAACAGCAAATACTCTCCCGATGCCGCCGTCGCCCCGATGTTGCAGGCACGCCCAAAGCCGAGGTTTGCAGGATTATCGATGCGACGAACGGCAAAACCGGATAGCGCGGCGGAAAGATCGTCGGTGCTTGCATTGTCGACACACACGATCTCGATGCCCGGGGGCAGGCAAGCGAGCGCGCCGCGCACGGTATGCGCGCTGTTGTGCGTCACGGTAATGGCGGTTATCGACCTATTCATTACCAAAGCCATCCTGATATCTCAGTTGGCTTCCCCCTGGAGGCTGGCGATCCATACGCAATCTAAGCGTTACGGCTCTGGCGGTCGAGTCCATTCCCCTGACTAAGAATGGGATGATGTCTGTGCTGATTCCGCTATGCCGCCGGTCACGGCTCACATGGCCGTGCTTCCGGCTGGCGTGATCTGGCCAATCGGCCTTGCTGCCACCCTGGCGGCGGCAGGCTCGGGAAAGCGGTCCGGCGGGCAAAAGCCTTGCCAGGCGTCGAACATGAAATCCGCAAGCCGCCCCTTGCCGCTCGTCCTCATCTTGCACATGTTCAATACCGCTTGCGGCGGCATCGGCACGATGGTCGGGCCGATCGTCGGCGCCAGCCTGGTCGTCGGGCTGGAAAACACGCACGCCACCTCCGGTTTCCCGGTGACCATCGCCACCGGACTCATCTTCATGGTCTGCGTGCTGGTCTTCCGCTGCGGCATCGTCGGCGAGCTTATGCGCGCGTGCTCGGTCGGGCGGGCAGGGGCTGATCCGCTCCGGGCAATCCCCGTCACCGGATTCCTATGGTTTTTGGAATTTCAGGATGAAGCGGTCGCTTTCGCCTATGGCCGCATACTTTGCGTGATCTTGCGCGCCGAGCTTGAAGGTTGGCGGCAGAGTCCACACACCGCTCGGATAATCCTTCGTGTCTTTGGGATTGGCGTTGACCTCGGAGCTGCCGATGAATTTAAAACCCGCCGCCTCCGCAAGGCCTACCGCAACGTCCTGGCGCACATAACCAGACTTGGCGAGCGGATCTTGCGGCTCGTCCGGCTTGCCCCGATGCTCCTCGACCCCGAGGATACCGCCAGGCTTCAGCGCCTTGTAGAAGGCGGCGAAAGCGTCCGCGGTGGTGCCGGCACTCATCCAATTGTGGATGTTTCGAAAGGTCAGTACGAAATCCGCGCTTCCTGGCGGCGCGATCGCATATCTGTCTGCGGCAAATTCAGTGACGGTGACCTTGTCATAGTCGGCCGGATCGGCGGCAAGCTTGGCCGCCAAGGCGGCATTGTCCTTCTGGACCTCAGCCGAAGGCGAGGCCTTCTCGCCATTTGCCGCGATATAGCGGCCGTTTTGCTTCAGGTAGGGGGCCAGGATCTCGGTCCAATATCCGCCTGCGCCAGGAAGGATTTCGACGACGACGCTGTCAGGCTTCACGCCAAAGAATGTCAGCACCTCGCCGGGATGGCGATATTTGTCCCGCACGCTGTTGGGCTGTGAGCGCTGGCTCCCGCTGATCAGCTTCTCGAGCGCCGGATCGACACTTTCCGCAAATGCGGTCGAAGCGCAAAAAGCGCCGATCGAAACGCTGAGAAGAGCGACAAATTTCAAGGCAATGCGACGACTCGGAAGCATGAAATCATTCTCTTGTGCTTTGGCAGTCGCATCATGACACCCCGCCGGTGGGCTGGCGATGTCAGAAATGGCTCAAAGACCTCAAGAGAAGGACGACGTTTCCAATATCTACGCCTTGAGTGGAACGCCTTGCCTCCGGAGGGTTCAAAGGTCTGGCCCTTGCCGTGGATGCTCTCCAAAGCTACCGAACCGCATCACTCCGGGCGGAGCAGGCGGCCTAAACTGTCGCGCGCCTCTCACCCATAACACCCGCGCTCCACCGCCAGCCGGCGCACCAGCGCTAGCACCGCGTCAATCGTCGGCGTCGGCTTGTCCGTCAGCCGGCCAAGTTCCTGTACCGCTGTTACCAGCGCATCGATCTCCATCGGGCGGCCGCGCTCGAGGTCCTGCAGCATCGAGGTCTTGTGTTCGCCGACATCGCCGGCGCCCTTGATGCGGCGGTCGACCCCTATGGGAAAACGCACGCCCAGGCTTTCGCCGATCGCTTGTGCCTCCAGCATCATGGTGCGGGCCAGCGTGCGCGTGCCTTCGTCGGCGACGATAGCGGCCAGCGTGGAGCCGGTCAGCGCCGAGATCGGGTTGAAGGAGAGGTTGCCCCACAGCTTCACCCAGATTTCGCTGCGGATATCCTCGCGCACCGGCGCCTGCAGGCCGGCCTTGACCATTTCCTCGGCCAGACGCGTGACCCGTTCGCTGCACGCGCCCGAGGGCTCGCCGAGCGAGAAGCGCTTGCCTTCGACATGGCGGATGAGGCCGGGCGCGTCGACCTCGGCGGCGGGATAGACGACCGAGCCGATGACGCGCTCCGGACCTATCCGCTGCCAGATCGCGCCGCCGGGATCGACCGCGTTCAGCCTGGTGCCTTCGAGCGGCCCGCCCACGCCATGGAAATACCACCACGGCACGCCGTTCTGCATGGTGACGACTGATGTGTCCGGTCCGAGGAGCGGCGCGATCTGGTCCAGTGCCGGGGTGAGTGAGTGGGCCTTCAGCGCCAGCACGACTGTGTCCTGCACGCCAAGCTCCTCGGCCCTGGGGGCGGTCCGGACGGGAGCGACAGATTCCTGGCCGTCCTCGATCAGGCGCAGGCCGTTTGCCTGGATCGCTTCGAGGTGGGCGCCGCGCGCGACGATCGACAGATCGGTGCGGCCGGCGATCGCCAGCTTGGCCGCGAGGTAGCCGCCGATCGCGCCGGCGCCGAAAATGGTGATCTTCATCTTAGTGGGCCTTTTATTTCATGCATGTCGTTATCTTGGAACCGAGGACACTTCCAAGCGACATGCCTTCGAGCATGATCCCGAAAAGTGGGGACCGGTTTTTCGGAAAAGATCATGCTCCAACAAAAAGTTAGATCAGGGTGCCGATTCGAGGAAACGTCATCCTGATCTAGAGCCCGAGTTTGGCGGCGAGCCCGATGCGCTGCAGCTTGCCCGTCGCGCCCTTGGGGATCTCGTCCAGGATCAGGATCTTGCGCGGCACCTTGAAGTCGGCGAGCCGCGTCGCGGCATGGCTGCGTATGTCGCTTTCGGTGGCGCTCATGCCTTCGCGCAGCACCACGGCCGCCGCCACATCCTCGCCGAGCTTGTCATGCGGCATGGCGAAGGTGACCACCTGCGCCACCGCCGGATGGTCCATCAGCACGTCGTCGACCTCGAGCGGCGAGATCTTCTCGCCGCCGCGGTTGATGATCTCCTTGAGCCGGCCGGTGACGCGGAGATAACCGTCCTCGTCGAGCACGCCCTGGTCGCCGGTGTGGAACCAGCCATGCGCGAAGGCCGTGGCATTGGCGTCCGGGTTCTTCTCATAACCCGCCGTGACATTGGGTCCGCGAATGACGATCTCGCCGGTCTCGCCGGCTGTGACCAGCCGTCCGTCCGGCGCCATCACCGCGACCTCGGGTCCGCCGGCCGCGCCGACACTGCCCGGCTTGCGCAGGCCCGGCGGCAGCCGGTTCGACGCCATCTGGTGCGCGGCCTCGGTCATTCCGTAGGATTCGATCACCGGACAGCCGAAGGTTGCCTCGAGCTCGCCCATCACTTGCGCCGGCAGCGACGCCGAGGAGGAGCGGATGAAGCGCAGGCGCGCCGCCGCCAGGACCTCGGCATTGCGCGCCGCGCGCGGCAGGATCGCCTGGTGCATGGTCGGCACCGCCGTGTACCAGCTCGGCTTGGCGTCGCCCAGCCACTGGAAGAAGCGCAGCGCGTTGAAGCCCGGCGTGCAGTAGATGCTGCCACCCGCTGCCAGCGACGACAGCACCGCCGCGATCAGGCCATGGATGTGGAACAGCGGCATGATGTTGAGGCAGCGGTCCTCGGCGTTCAGGCCCAGCGTCGCGCCGATATGGCGGGCCGAGGCGGCAATGTTGGCATGGCTGAGCGGCACCAGTTTTGGACGCGATGTCGTGCCCGACGTGTGCAGCAAAAGCGCGATATCGCCGTCCCCTGCCATGGCGGGCGCTGCTTGCGGGCCGGCCGGCGCGCCTTCGATGGTGAAGCTGCCGGCAGGCGCATCGGGCTGCACGATGAGCCTCAACACGCCGATGCCGAGCCGCTCGGCCACCGCCACCGCCGGCCCGGTCTCGTTCTCCGCGACAAGGATCGCCTTGGCGCCGATGTCGGTGAGGTAGAAATCGAGCTCGTCGGCGCGGTAGGCGGGATTGAGCGGTGCCGTCGAGGCGGCGGCCGCTACGGCGACGAAGGCGGTGGCCATCTCCGGCCCATTCGGCAGCACGATCGCCACCCTGTCGCCCCTACCGATGCCGAGCGCATGCAGCCGCTCGGCCGTGGCCTTGATCAGGCGGCGTAGCCCGCCATGGGTGAGTGTGGCTCTCTCGGGTGCCAGGATCGCCGGCGCGTTATCGGCGCCGGCGGCGAGACTATGGGAGAGGTCTTTTGAATTCGTGCTCATGGTCACCGACTATGGTTCAAACAACTGCTTCTAGAAAGTCCAGCGGACGATCCGGCTCCGGACAATTGTCGACGTTGGCGCCGGCGGGCGGATGAGGGCCAGCGCCAACACCTTGAAGGCGGTCCTCCAATTCCTTGCCCCATCCCTCAATACCCAAGCGCCATCCCGTCCTTGCGCGGATCGGAGGCGCCGGTCAGCGTGCCTTTCTCCCAGTCGATCAGCACCGCCTGCCCGCCGCCAAGCGGATGCTGCGGTTCGGCGACGCGATGGCCGCGCTTGCGCAGGCCTTCGAGCGCCTCGGCGGGAACGTTACGCTCGGCCTCCACAACGCCGTCATTGTAGAACACGCGCGGCGCGTCCAGCGCCTGCTGCGGGTCCATGCCGAAGTCGATCATGTTGGTCAAAAGGTGGACATGGCCGAAAGGCTGGTAGCCGCCGCCCATGACGCCGAACGGCATTACCACGCGGCCGTTCTTCGTCGCCATGCCGGGCATTATCGTGTGCATAGGCCGCTTGCCGGGCGCGATCGCGTTCGGGTGCGCCGGGTCGAGCCGAAAGCTTGAGCCACGATTCTGCAGGACGACGCCGGTCTTCGGACTGACGACGCCGCTGCCGAACGAATAATAGGTCGAGTTGATGAAGGATACCGCGTTGCGGTCGCGGTCGACGATCGAGATGTAGACCGTGTCGCTGCCGGGCAGGTCCAGGCGCGGCAGATGCGTCATGGCTCGGTCGCGATGAATCTCGGCGCGCAGCCGGTCGGCATAGGCGCTGGACAGAAGCTCTCTCACCGGCACCGGAACATGGTCCTGGTCGCCGAGGTAGCGGTCGCGGTCCTGGTAGGCGAGGCGCCCGGCCTCGATCTCCAGATGCAGGCGCTCGGCGCCGTTGGGGTCGAGCCCGCCGAGCTTGAAGCCCGACAGCACGTTCAGCATCAACAACGCCGTCAGCCCCTGGTTGTTCGGCGGCATCTGGTGGATGTCATGGCCGCCATAAGAGGTGCTGACCGGCGCTACATAGTCGCCCTTGGTCGCCGCGAAATCCTCGTGCGAATGCAGCCCGCCGAGTTCATTGAGCCGGCGCACCATGTCGTCGGCGACAGCACCTTGATAGAACCCGGCGCGGCCCTGCTTGGCGATTATCCGCAAGGTGGCGGCGAGTTCCGGCTGGCGATGGATATCGCCGGCCTTCGGCGCCTTGCCGTCCGGCAGGAAGATGCGCGCGGCGTGTTCGTCGGCCGACAGGTCGGTTTCCGGCTCGGCCCAGTCGAAGGCAACGCGGTCATGCACGACATAGCCGTTCTCGGCATAGTGGATGGCCGGCACCAGCACCTCGGCCAGGCTCTTGCGGCCATGATCTTCCAGCAGCCGGCACCAGGCATCGATGGCGCCTGGCACGGTCACCGCGTGCGGTCCCTGTTTGGGAAGCTCGCTGAAACCCTTGTCCAGATACCAGTCGACGGTGGCGCCCGCGGGGGCTCGGCCGGAGCCGTTGAAGGCCAGCACGTCGCCTTGTCCCTTCGGGCAGTAAAGGACAAAGCAATCGCCGCCAATGCCGGTCGATTGCGGCTCGACGACGCCTTGCACGGCGGCGGCGCAGACGGCGGCGTCCATGGCGTTGCCGCCGGCGCGCAGCATGTCGATCGCGGCGAGCGTGGCGAGCGGATGCGATGTCGCGGCAACCGCCTCCGTGGCACGAACCGGCGAGCGGCCGGGAAACTGGAAATCACGCATTCTGTCTGGATATCCCATGGTCACTACAGCGAGTTGGTCTGATGGAAATCAATGCCGCCGCCCGAAGATCTGCGCCATCGACAGGAGCAGAACGGAAAGCACGATCAGGCAGGTCGAGATGGCGGCGATGGTCGGATCGATCTGGTCGCGCAGCGCGTTGAACATGCGGCGTGTCAGTGTCGTCGTCTCGCCGCCCGAGATGAACAGCGAAACCACCACTTCGTCGAAGGAAGTGATGAAGGCGAACAGTGCGCCCGAGACGATCGAGAAGCGGATCTGCGGCATCGTCACCTGCCAGAAGGCGCCGATGCGCCCGGCACCCAGGCTGCGCGCCACCCGCTCCTGGTTCATGTCGTAGGAGCGCAAGCCCGACAGCACCGTCAGCACCACCAGGGGCAGCGCCTGCACCGTGTGCGCGATGACCAGGCCGGTCAGCGTGTTGTTGAGGCCGATGCGCGCATAGAGGAAGAAGGTGCCGATGCCGATCAGGATGACCGGAATGATCAGCGATGCGGTGAGCAGGCCGTTGATGGTGCCGTTGAAGCGCAGCGTGCCCCGGTTGATGGCATAGGCAGCCGCGGTGCCGAGCGGCGTCGCCACCAGCACGGTCATGACCGCCACCTTGACCGATACGATGGTCGCGTCGCGCCATTCCAGCGACTGGAAATAGCTTTCGTACCAGCGCAGCGACCATTGCTGCGGCGGGAACTGCAGCAGCGTCGAATCCGAAAACGACATGATGACGATGATGACCGACGGCGCGATCAGGAACAACAGCACCAGGCCGCCCAGCGCGTAGAGCCACAGACGTTGCCGGTGCGAGATCGGCAGGCCGACATCCCCGCTCATCGCGAACTCCACACACCGGTGGCGCGCGCGCCGAGCAGCAATTGGAAGAGACCGAGAAGCGCCAGCGTGACCAGCAGCAGCACCACGCCAAGCGCCGCGCCCGCACCCCAGTTGGAATAGAGGCTGGTGGTCTGCTCCATGCGCATCGCCCACATGATCACCTTGCCTCCGCCCATCAGCGCGGGCGTGACGAAGAAGCCGAGGCAGAGCACGAAGACGATGACCACGCCCGAGGCGAGGCCGGGCAGCGACAGTGGAAAGAAGATCTGCCGGAAAGTGGCGGCCGGGCCGGCGCCAAGGTTCATGCCGGCGCGCAGGCAATCTGTGTCGATGGTCTTCATCGAGGCGTAGAGCGGCAGCACCAGGAACGGCAGCAATATATGCGTCATGCCGATGACGACGCCGGACAGATTGTTGGCGAGCGACAGCGGCTGGCTGATCACGCCAAGGTCGATCAGCCAGCTGTTGATCAGGCCCTTGCGCTGCAGGATCACCAGCCAGGCATAGGTACGCACCAGCACCGATGTCCAGAACGGCAGGATGACGAAGATCAGGCAGATCGACGCCGCCCGGCGCGGCAGCTGCGACAGCATGTAGGCCAGGGGATAGCCGAGCAGCACGCAGGCACCGGTGACGATGAAGGCCACCTTGAAGGTGGTGATGAAGGTCTTGATGTAGGAGGCCTGCTCGAAGAAGCGCGCATAGTTGGACGCACTGAAGGCGCCGGCCTCGTCGAACAGAGACAGCCAGAACAGCCAGCCGATCGGCACGATGATGATGGCGAAGACGAGGACCAGGCTGGGCGACAAAAGCGCCAGCAGCCTGAGCTGCTCGCGCCGCGCATCGGCGCGCAGAGCCCGCGCGTTGAGGTCCCGGCCCGCGCTGGTGGCCTCTTCGAGGAGGGCGGATGGCGCGTTCATCCCTCGGCCTCCACCAGGATCGTGTCCTGTGCATCGAGGCCAAGCCTGACCGGCTGGCCGGGGGCCGGCAGCCTGGACAGCACGTCGCTGCGGCAATAGTCGCGCAGCGTCAGCTGGCGGCCGTCGCGCAGCGAGGCGTAACAGACGAAGCTGTCGCCCTGGTAGATGATGTCGCTGAGCGTGGCGTCGAGCACGTTGATACCGTTCGGCGGTTCGGCAGCCGTGACCAGCCGCAGCTTCTCAGGCCGCACCACCATCAGGTGCCGGCCGGTGGCCGGCGGCGCCCCTGCCGTCTGGATCCGCCTGTCCTCATACCAGACTGACCCGTTGCGGCATTCGACGGGAATGAAATTCGATTCGCCGATGAAGCCGGCTACGAATTGCGTCTTCGGCGCGGCGTAGAGTGTTTCCGGCTTGTCGAGCTGCTCGATGCGCCCGGCGTTCATCACCGCGATGCGGTCCGACATGGTGATGGCTTCGCGCTGGTCGTGCGTGACATAGACCGTCGTCATGCCAAGCCGCCGGTGCAGGGCACGCAGCTCGATCTGCATGTGTTCGCGCAGGCCCTTGTCGAGCGCCGACAGCGGTTCGTCCATCAGCACGATGCGCGGCTCGAAGACGATGGCGCGCGCCAGGGCCACGCGCTGGCGCTGGCCGCCGGAAAGCTGGTCGACCCGGCGCTCGCCCAGGCCCTTGAGCTTCACCAGCTCCAATGCCTTCTCCACCCGCTCCGCCGTTTCCGTGGCCGGCACGCCGCGTTGCTTCAGCGGGAAGGCGATGTTGTGAAAGACGTTCATATGCGGAAACAGCGCGTAGTTCTGGAACACCATGCCGATGTTGCGCTTGTGAGGCGGCGTGGTGATGATCTCGTCGTCGCCGACCCGGATCGAGCCGCCATTGGCCCTGACGAAACCGGCTAGGATCATCAGCAGCGTCGTCTTTCCGGAGCCGGAGGGCCCGAGCAGCGTCAGGAACTCGCCGGCCTCGACATCGAGGTTCAGGTCGCGCAGCACCGACACGCTGCCAAATCGTTTCTCGATCCGGCGCATGCTGATCGGCAGCGCGGATGGCGCAATGGACAAGATCATCGTCTCCTGGTGAGGGGGCGGGCGGAAGCAGGGCGGGCTCCGTTTCAGCGTGCGCCGCCCTGCCGTGGTTCGGGTCCCGGCCGCGGCCTATTGCTGGATCAGATTGTTGAACTTCTCCGTCGCCTCCACCAGATTGTCACGCCAGAATTCGGCGTCCTGCAACACCTGCTTCTTGACGTTTTCGGGCGACGAGTTGATGTCCTTGATCCGCTCCGGCGGGATCTTGCCGGTCTCGAAAGCCTTCTCGTTCACCGGCCCATTGTCGACATAGAGCGGCAGATTGGCCTGCAATTGCGGGCTGACGAACATCGCCAGCGCCTTCATGGCGGCTTCCTTGTTCTTGGCGCCCTTGGGAATGACCATGCAGTCGGCGGTGAGCACGCCCTGGTCGAAGGAGAAGCTGACCGGCGCCCCTTCCTTCTTCAGCGTCCCGGCGCGGCCGTTCCAGATGCTCGCCATGTCGACTTCGCCGTCCTTGACCAGCTGCATCGCCTGCGCGCCTGATGTCCACCAGGCATCGACATGGCCACGGATCTTGTCGACGGATTTCAGCGCGCTGTCGATGTCGACCGGATAAACCTTGTCGATCGGCAGGCCCGAGGCGAGTGCGGCGACGCTCAGCGTCTCGGTCGACTGGCTGCCGCTCAGCGCGCGCCGCCCCGGAAATTTCTCCACGTTCCAAAAGTCGGCCCAGGTCTTGGGGCCTTTGTCGCCGAAGACGTCGGTCCGGTAGATGAGGACGACGGAGGTGTAGGAAATGCCGACCCAGTCGTCATGCACCAGCTTCGGGTTGATGCCGCTCTTGTCGATGATGCCGTAGTCGAGCTTCTCGAACAGGCCTTCCTTCGATCCGCGCGCGCATTCGTCGGCGCCGAGTTCGGTTATATCCCATTTCACCGCATTGCCGGTCACCTGCAGGCGCACATCGTCGAGGCCGTTAGTGGTGTCCTGCTTGATGGTGATGCCGAGCGCGTCGGCGGTCGGATTGAAGAAGGCCTTGGTCTGAGCCTCCTGATAGGTGCCGCCCCATGAGGCGACGGTGATGGTATCTCCCGCCATGGCGGGGGCCGCGCCGGCCGCCATGAGGGCGGCAACCGCAACAACGCTAACGCTTCTGATCCTGTTCATTTTTCGGCTCTCCAACCGGTGTTCCCATTATTTTTGATTTCGCATGCTATTTTGTATACAATTTTGAGTGTAGCTTGGCGATCGGCGATGTCAACAGCGCTCGGCATTGCCAGGAGCCTTTGACCGGGAGGGCTGGCAGGACACGGTGCCGGGGCGTGGCAAATCGCGCCGACTTTGAATACAGCTATGAGATCATGTCGACTTCCGGCGGAAAGACCGGAGAACTGGAAACGGACTTGGCCAAGGAAACCAAAAACACGCTGCGCGACTCGGTCTATTCCTCGCTCAAGGCGATGATCGTGACCGGTCAGATTCCGCCGGGCTCGCGCGTCACCGAGAACGATATCGCGGCCAGGCTCAATGTCAGCCGCACGCCGGTGCGCGAAGCCTTCAACCGCCTCGAACGCGACGGCCTCGTCACAGGCCGGCCGCGCCAAGGCTATGTCGTCACCGAGTTCGACATCAACATGTTCCGCGAGGCTTTCGACATCCGCGAACTCCTCGACGGCCATGCGACCGAACTGGCGGCCGCCGCCGCGACCGAGAATGACAAGGCACGGCTGCGCGCCATGCTGGCCGAATGCGAACGGCTCGCCGCCATTCCCGACCGCACCACCAGGGAAAAATTCCAGGAACTCGAAGTCGGCATCGACCTGCATCGCGTCATTGCGCAGATCAGCGGCAACGCCATGCTGCACGGCATGCTGTGCGGCATCCTCGACAAGTGCCAGCACTATGTCTGGACCGAATTGCTGTGGCTCGACGAGTGGAAGATCGCCCGCGAAGAGCATGCAGAGATCATCGAGGCGATCTGCGCCGGCGACGCCGCTCGGGCCGGTACCCTGGCCCGTGCCCATGTGCGGGGATCACGCGAGAATGTGCTGCGCCTGCTGCAGGCCAAGTCGGATTACCAGAGTTTTCTGGCCAAGGCGTCCTGAGGGCGACTTGGATTGCAACGACACGTTCTGCGTGATCACGGTTGCCCCCCTTCCTTCGAAGAGCGAGCTTCCGCCATCCCTTCCGGGATGGCCAGGAGCGGCGGCGGCGATGCTACCGATGCGGGCCGCGCGCCCGAGCAGTCGCTTCAGCCAACACCGCCAGCGCCTGTTCGACACTCCGCGCCTGGGCATCGGTGCGCTCGATATGCTTCACCATCAGCTTTCGCAGCATGGCGAGCTTCGCGGCGCGATATGCGGCACTCTTTTCGGGAGAGGGCATCATGGTCATGGCACAATCAGTGTGTGGTGGGATCGATCTGGCGGAGGCGTGAGCGCGCTTCAGCCACACGTTTTTGCTCGGATCTGATCCGGCAGCACAGCGCAAGGCTGATGCCGACGCCACGCTCCCCGTCCAGCATTGCATTTGCTCGCGTGAGAAAGAATTCCGCACGCTTGACGCGCTGCCTGGCTCTCGCCAGTTCCAGTTCCAGATGGTCGTACATTGTTCCGCACCCTTGAGGTCTGCGGTCCCTTCGAGGGGAAAACCGCCGCCGGGCGGTTTGGTTCCCCTGCTTGGCTCAAGGGCACCGAAGGCACACCTTCAGCCCTTGTGTTCCTGGAGGCTGTTGCCGCCATCGACCACCAAAAGAGCGCCGTTGACATAGCTGGCGCCTTCGGAAGCCAGGAACACGACCGCCGCCGCCACTTCATCCGGCCGGCCCGCCCGCGCCGGCGGCGTATGCAAGGCCGCCATCCGTTCCATCTCGCTCGACGCGCCCGTTTCGATCCAGCCGGGAGCCACTGCATTGACTGTCACGCCGCTCCTGGCCACTTCGAGCGCCAGCGTGCGCGTCAGCCCGACCATGCCGGCCTTGGCGGCCGAATAGGCCGATGTACCTTCGAAAGACACCAGCGGCCCGGTGACCGACGCCACATTGACGATGCGCCCATGGCCCGCTTCGATCATCGCCGGCAGGAACGCATGGGTGACGAGGAACGCCGTCTTCAGGCTGACGTCGATGCCTCGATCCCAATCGGCCTCGGTCATGGCGAGAAACGCCTTGTCGGCCGAGGGTGATGCCAGCGAGCCCATGCCGGCATTATTGACCAGTATGTCGACGGCGCCGACATCTGCCCGCAGCCGTGCGACATCGGCGGCCTTGGTGAGATCGGCGACCATGGCCCTGGCATCGATGCCCTCGGCACGAAGTTCGGTGGCGCGGTCAAGCACACGCGCGCTGGCGCCGGTGAGGAACAAGGCATGGCCGGTGTGACCAAGCTGGCGGGCAATGGCGAAGCCGATGCCGTCGGCGGCTCCGGCGCCGGTGATCAAGGCGCGTTTGAGGCGGGGAAGGGTCATGATCAGGTTTCCAAGGGCCGTGCCTGCCGCACGCAGACGGGCAGTGTCGGCTGTATCAGCGGAACCATACAATCTCCATCAGTAGGCTTGGCGGTTTGTGTGGGCCTCGCCCGGCTGCGAAGCTTATTCTTCCCTGTCAACGCGCTGCAGGATCGCGCGGTAACGGTTGCACACGGAGGGATCCCTGTAGAAATCCACTTCCGTATCAACGATCTCGTCAAGGCTTAGTCCGGGGTAATGTGCCTTGACCTTTGCCAGGACGTCTTGCGCTTGCCTGGTTTCGCCGAGCTCGGAATGGCAGATGACAAGGCGAACGAGCGACCATGGCGGTACGGCTGCCATTTTCGCGTAGCAGGACTTTGCCTCGCTGTATCGTCCAGCCGTGGTCAGCAGGACGCCGCGAAAGTCATCATACCATCCCACGGCGTATGGGTCGCGGCGCTGGGCTTCGTTTATTTCACCAAGCCCTTCCTCCGGCCTGTCCGTGTGATTGAGGAAAATAGCGCGGATACTGAGAATGAACGGATCGTTCGGATTGAGCGCGATCGCCCGGTCAAGGCTGATTTCAGCTTGCCTGAACTGGCGCAAGTACAGGTGAGCGAAGCCGGTGGCGAGATGCCCATAGGCCTCGTCGGGGTCAAGGCCCAATGCGGTTCTCGCGATCTCCAGTCCGGAATGCAGATGACCGGGATTGTTGTAGTCCCAGTAGTACTTGATGGACTCCACAAAGCTCAGCATGGCGTGGGCGGCGGCAAACCGCGGATCAAGCTTTACCGCCTGGCGCAGAAACGGTTCCGCTTCGAGCACCGTGTCATAGACCGATGCCAGTTGCAGCGCCCGCAGGTAAAACTCGTACGCCGACATATTGTTGGTCGGCCGGGCCCTGGCGCGCGACGCGATCGCGGTTCTGGCCTGCCGGGCGAGGCGGGCCGCGATCATCTGGGTGATGTCGTCCTGAATGGCGAAAATATCGTCGAGTTCGCGGTCGTAGTGCTCGCCCCAGATATGGGCCGCCGAGGACGCGTCGATCAACTGCACGGTCACCCGGATTCGGTTGCCGGTCTTTCGCACGCTGCCTTCGACGATGTATTTGACGCCAAGTTTTTCCGCCACCTCGGCCACGTCATTGGCCTTGCCGCGGAACTGGAAGGAGGAGTTCCGCGCAATGACCAGGAACTCCCTGAACTTGCCAAGCCCGGCGATGATGTCTTCGGTTATCCCGTCGCTGAAATAGGCCTGCTCCGGGTCGCCGCTCATATTGTCGAGGGGAAGGACAGCGATGGACGGCCTGGACGTCGCCGGAGCTTCCGTTGCAACCGCCAGGGGCTTGGGGCCGGCATATTTATAGCCGCGGCCATGCACGGTAACGATCATCTCGGCAGGCAGCAGTTTTCGGAGCGCTGAAACGTGGACCTGGAGCGTGTTCTCCTCCACCACCACGCCGGGCCAGACCGCATCGAAGAGTTCGGTCTTGCCGACCACTTCGTCCGGCCTCTCCAGCAACACGGCCAGGATGTCGAAGGACCGCGCCGAAAGCTCCACCGGCCCCTGGGGCCCCAGCAGCACCCGTTCGGTTCGTTTCAGGCTGAAGTTCCCGAAATCCACGTCCATTTGCCAAAAGCCCGTCGCTCGCGGGCAGGATAACCCAGGACGGTATAATCCAAGACGGTCCTGATGGCGAACTTCAGGACTGTTCAGGGTTATTGAGGGCTTTTCAGGCTGAGGCCAAGGACCTCGGCGCAAGGCGGCGTCATCCTCACTTGCAGGAGGACGCCATGACCGACATGTCCACGAGCGCCCCGATCACCAGCCGCCGTTCCGGCTTGCAGGGAACAAGCCTTCCCACGCTCAGAATCGCGGCATCGCTTGCCGCCATGTCCGCCGTGCTCGGCGGTGCCTTCAAAATGGCCTATGGCGAGCCGTACACCAGTCACGGCCGCCGGCCGCAGGTTCTGCCGGACGATGATCTCGAAGGTCGGGATCCGACTTGGTGAGCTGCTCAAGACGCTTGTCGAGTGGTTCTGGAAGATTCTGCGCCGATGACTGGGGCGGAGTGGCACGGGCGCACATCGCGCGATCAGGCAGGAACGTAGGTCAGCCGGATCACGTCCTCGCCAATCCGGTCGTGAGCCAGGAGGCGGAGCCGCGACCGGGGTCCGGCGAAATATGGCTTGCCGTGACCAAGCACGACGGGGTGCAGGTAGATTCGATACTCATCGATCAGGCCAAGCTCTGTAAGGCTTTGCGCCAAGGTCGGACCAGCAACCTCGATCTCCCCCTCGCTCCCGGCCTTCAGATCGCGGATCGCACTTTCGAGATCATCCCCGATCAGCCTGGCCTTCGGGCCGACCGACTTCAGCGAGCGCGAAACGACCCATTTTGGCTGGTTCCGCCACGCCGCCGCGAAGGCCTGTCGATTCGCATCCCATTCAGGATGATCGTCGTCCCAGTAACGCATGATCTCATACATTTGGCGACCGTACACGCTGCCCGCCTGCTGCCGGGCCTCCTCGATGAAGTGGCGGAAGAGTGTAGGGGGTGGCGCAAATCCCATATGGTCGACGTAGCCGTCCAGGGACTGGTTCATTCCGAACACGAGCTTGGCCACAGCTTCTCCCTTTGCTCGCACGGCACATCCGCGCGCTTCTGATTGCACTATGCAATCAGTCTAGATCGAAGGGCTCTATCCCGCAATTGGTTTTTAGAGCGCGGTCGGCGAGTGCCTGTCTCATTCCAACAAGGCGATGGTCCGATATTGGCCGGGCTGCGCGAAAACGGTGAGCAGTCGGGCTGATCGGCCAAAATCATGGGCATGGCTGAAGAGGTCGAACGCCTTGCTTCGCGCCGTCGATCGAAAATATACTTGTGTCATCGTATCGACTCCAAAGTCGATGAGTGATTGATTGTAACACACCGCAAGTGACTACGATCTCGGGCCGTCATCATAAGTATGGCTGAAATATTCGCTTGGTGAGCGCGGCGCGGCCGCAAATTTTGCAGAAACTGACTGTCGCAAGACACCGATCAAGGCGTCATGATGCGCCGTAGCGTTCGAGAGCGCGATCTGAATGAAGACGAACCTGATCCGATCGATAAAAGCGCGCAGCTTTCTGGGGCAGGTATTTCTTGCCATTTTTCTTGCATTCAATGCGTTCATGGCCTGGGCTTCTTATGAGGCCGTGGCAGCATTTGGGAACATCGCCGAAGCTGGCAGCAAACCTGTTGTCCTGGGCTTGGATCTGGGCGGGCTGGAGAGCGTAGCGGCGGTTCTGGCCGTGTGGCTCGTGGTGGGCCTGCTGACCGGCCTTCTTGTTCATATGACACGAGCGGAAATCCCGACGACAAATGAACGCCAAGGAGAGCAAAGATGACCCGCAACATAGCTCGGTCTGCGAGGGCGGCCGCTGCCGGGGCCGCACTACTGGCGTCGCTCACCGTGGCTCATACGGAACGTATTGATGTAGATCTTCCCATGTGTGCGGCCGTCAAGAAAGGCTGCTTCACCGGAAAGCTCGATCTACACGATATTCCTCGCGACACAGATGGGAACAGCAAGGCTTTGACGTTCGATTTCGGTTTTGTGGATAGTACCGGCACCGGATGGCAGACCAATGCCGGAGACCCGACCGACGGAGCAAGCATCCCGCCTGAGCTTCAATGGATCGTGGGCAAGCCTTTCGACAAAACCTTTGTGCCAGCATCGGTCATCCATGACCGCTATTGCGATCGGAAGAGAGCGCATCGCGTCTATCCCTGGAAGGCGACCCACCGGATGTTCTATCAGGCGCTGCTCGCCACCGGCGTACCAAATGCCAAGGCACGGCTGATGTACTACGCGGTCTATACGTTCGGGCCAAGATGGACCGCGGAAGAGCTGGATATAGGCCATATTTGTCGGGGAAACCTGACGCCACTGTGCCAGCAATTTATCGAGGGTTCAGGAGGGCAGCAGTCCGATGACCCGCAACCGGCGGAACTCGAAAAGCCGGCGGACCTGCAGAAAAAATATCAGCTGTCCAAGGGCGGAACCGGCAAGTTCGATGTATTTCGCCGCGCCATCTACGAAGATCCTGACGTCCAGGACGACCTGAAAGTCGCCAAGACCGTTCTCGACGCGACCTATTCCACACCGGATTCGGAGCAGAGCACTCCGGACCAGCAAATGGATTTTATCGAGCACCTGTCAGATACACGGCATCCTGCGGAAGCGATCTTGCTGTCCAAGGACGCCCCGGTTCCGAACGAACCGCAACAGCCGCCACCGGCCCCAAAGTGAAAGTTGGCGCGCCCGAAGAGATTCGAACTCCTGACCCCCAGATTCGTAGTCTGGTGCTCTATCCAGCTGAGCTACGGGCGCGCATCAGGCCATGTTTTCAACGGCCCCGCGATCCGATCCCAAGGACCGGCCGCGAATGTGTGCAGTTCCCTAGCGACTGAATTTGGGAAAAGCAAGCCGATCCGGCAAAAGTTTTGTCGTGAGTGTGTCATCTGGCGGTGACAGCCCCGCCCCGGAGGCTTTGAAGCGGCCGACGAGCCGGTCTGATTTCAAGCTGGGCGGGGAAAAGTCGCGGGAAAGGCCATCAAAAGCGTCAGGCCCGAAAGGCGAGAGCCTCGGGAAAGCACCACCGAGACTGTCAAGCCGGACGTCGCAGGCTGCCACGCGCCTGGTCGAGCAGCACCGGTTGGTCGGGGATGGTGACCGCGAAAGTGGTGCGCCCGCCAATCGATTCGACCAGTTCCACCGTGCCGCCATGGGCGCGGATCAGCTCGTGCGCGATCGCCAGGCCAAGGCCGGTGCCGCCGCTGCGCGCCGAGCCGCGGAACGCCGCGAACAGGTTTTCGCGCGCCTTCGGCGGCAGGCCGGGCCCGGTGTCGGTGACGGCGATGCGGCTGACACTGCCCATGCGCTCGGCCGAGACCGCCAGCCGCCGCACCACCGCGCTCTCGGTGTCGGCCGCCATCGCCTGCACCGAGTTGCGGCACAGATTGGTGAGCACCCGGAACAACTGGTCGGAATCGGCGTCCACCTCGAAAGCCACCTCGACCGCGTTGATGAACTCGATGCCCTCCTCGATGTCGAGCAGGCCATGCACGTCCTCGACCAGCTGGCGCAGCCGCACCCTGCGGCGCGAAGGCGGCGGCTCCTGCGTACGGCCATAGTGAAGCACGCCTTCCGAATAGGAGACGGCTCGGTCGAGCGCGCGCAAAAGCTTCGGCGCGAAGGCTTGCACGGTCGGATCCCTGACCTGGCGCAGGCGGTCCGACATCAGTTGCGCCGAGGCCAGGATGTTGCGCATGTCGTGGTTGATCTTCGAGACCGCCAGGCCGAGGTCGGCAAGGTGTTTCTGCTCGGAGAGCATCTTTTGCAGCCGCTCCTGCATCTGCGACAGCTCGCGTTCGGCAACGCCGATCTCGTCGGCGCGGGCGGCGGGATGGATGATGCGCCCGGGATCGTCGGGGGCCTCGGAGAAGGACAGCATCGAGCGCGTCATGGTTCGGATCGGCCCGATCATGATCAGGTCGATCGCGGCATAGACCAGCATGGCGGTGAACAGCGAGATCAGCAGCGAGACGAAGGCGACGTTGCGCGAATAGATGAGCATCGCCTTGCGCAGGGAGTAGTCCGGCATGATCAGCTCGAACTCCTTGTCGCTGTCGCCGACCGGTCCGAAAACCCGCAGCATCCGGTCGCCGCCGAAGAACAGCGTGTCGAGCGCGCCGGTCATGCCCTTGATCATGCCGACGCTGGCGAGGTCGATGTGCTCGTCTACCTGCGGCGGCATGTCCGCCACCACCAGAAGCCGCGAGACGCCGCCGTCGCGCACCGCGATCGCCTTGGCGCCGATCGCCATCAGCACGTCGTTCTGGGCCGTGCGCGATAATGAGGTGGACTCGCCCTGCACCAGCACGATCGAAACGGCGGCGGCCGTGCTCAGCCGCTCCTTGAGCCAGCTCAGCCGATAGCTGGCGATCCAGGGCAGGAAGATGAGCACTTCAGCCAAAAGCACGAAAACGATGGTCAACAGCAGCAGTTTTGTCGACAGGCCGCGTGACAAGGGCACCGTGCGGACGGCGGCTGGCGCCGTGCCGATCCCTTCCCCTGCTTGGCTGGCTTCGCTCATGCGACTCTGTCTTCACAATCACTTGATCGGCCAAGATTAGGCGATTATGCGTTTTTTGCCAATTTCATCCTTCGGTCCGAACATTAAATTACCGTCATGAAGCCTGCGTCCACGTCGCGACGACGCCGGATTGACTTCCAAAACCCTTCTTTCTATAAGCCCGCTCACGCTCGGGCCATTCGTCCCGGCGCGGTTTCGATCGCGCCAAAACAGGCCCGGCAAAGCTCCTGTTACAAAGTGACAGAATCAAGAAGGGCCGCACCCCGCGGTATTAAAACAAATGAAGCGTACCTACCAACCGTCCAAACTCGTCCGCAAACGCCGGCATGGTTTCCGTGCCCGCATGGCCACCAAGGGTGGTCGTGGCGTCGTCGCAGCTCGCCGCAACCGCGGCCGCAAGCGGCTCAGCGCCTAAGCGAGACAAGATCGTTGCCCGCAACCGGCAAGCCAGTGGGGCAAAATCCCAAGCGGCTTCTGAAACGCGCGGAATTCCTGGCCGTCCGTCGTGGTGAGAAGCGACGCGGACGGTTTTTCCTCGTCGAGGTCCTTGACCGCGGCGATGGCGGCGTGCCGCGTGTCGGCTACACCGTTACCAAGAAGGTCGGCAACGCTGTTGTGCGCAACCGCGTCAGGCGGCGGCTGAGAGAAGCCGTCCGCACCCATGCCGCAGATGACATGACGCCCGGCAATGATTATGTCATCGTCGGGCGCGATGATGCGCTGCGCGCCCCCTTCGGCCAGTTGAAGGCCGAACTCTCCCGCCGACTTCGCGGAACACGATAGGCCAAGGGCTCTCGATGGAAAACAACCGGAACTTCTTCATCACCATCGCGCTGTCGGTGCTGATCCTGACTTTGTGGCAGGTTTTCTACATGAACCCGCGCGTCGAAGCGCAGCGCGAGGCCGCCAAGATCGAGCAGCAGCGTGTCGAGGAGCAGAAGAAAGCGGCAGAGGCCGCCAACCCGGGTGCTGGAACGCCGGCGCCGGCGCCTGGCGCCATTCCCAACGCGCCTGGCGGCGACACCGTCACCGCGGCCGGCCGTGATCAGGCGCTTGCCGCTTCGACGCGCGTCAAGATCGACACGCCGAGCCTCGAGGGCTCGATCAACCTGACCGGCGCGCGCCTCGACGACCTCAAGCTCAAGCACTACACCGAGACCGTCGACAAGAATTCGCCCGAGATCGAACTGCTCAACCCGTCGACACTGCCAACCGGCTATTTCGCCGAGATCGGCTTCGTCGGCAATGACAAGACCGGCACGGTACCTGGTGCGGACACGGTGTGGAGCATCGAAGGCAACCCGACGCTGACCCCGTCGACGCCGGTGACGCTGACCTACACCAACGACAAGGGGCTGACCTTCAAACGCACCTTCTCCGTCGACGGCGACTACATGTTCACGGTCTCGGACACGGTGCAGAATTCCGGTTCCAGCGCGGTTTCACTGTCGAATTACGGCCGTGTCACCCGCTACGACAAGCCGGCTGTCGCCAGCACCTACGTGCTGCATGAGGGCCTGATCGGCTTCACCGGAGCGGAAGGCCTGCAGGAACACAAATACGCGTCCATCGAGAAGGACAAGGAAGTCAAGCCGGGCAAGTCGACCGACGGCTGGCTTGGCATCACCGACAAATACTGGGCGGTGACGGTGGTTCCGAGCGAGAAGCAGCCGTTCCAGCCGCGCTTCGGCTATTTCGTGGACGGCCGCCACCGCTATCAGTCCGACTTCCTGACCGATCCGATCAATGTCGAGGCCGGCCAGTCGGCGACCGTTGAGACCGAGGTCTTCGCCGGCGCCAAGGAAGTCGCCAAGATCAACGCCTATGCCGAAGACCGTCACATCAAGCGGTTCGACCTTCTGATCGACTGGGGCTGGTTCCACTTCATCACCAAGCCGATGTTCTGGCTGATCGACACGCTCTACAAGTTCCTCGGCAATTTCGGCCTGGCGATCCTCGCCACCACCGTCATCGTCAAGGCCATCTTCTTCCCGCTCGCCAACAAGTCCTACGCGTCGATGGCGAACATGAAGAAGGTGCAGCCCAAGATGCTGGAGATCCGCGAGAAATACGCGGACGACAAGATGAAACAGCAGCAGGCGATGATGGAGCTGTACAAGACCGAGAAGATCAATCCGCTTGCCGGCTGCTGGCCGGTGGCGCTGCAGATTCCGGTCTTCTTCTCGCTCTACAAGGTGCTCTACATCACCATCGAGATGCGCCACGCGCCGTTCTTCGGCTGGATCCAGGATCTGGCGGCGCCCGATCCGACGTCGCTGTTCAACCTGTTCGGCCTGATCCCGGTCACGCTGCCGCATATGCTGATGATTGGTGTCTGGCCGCTGATCATGGGCGTCACCATGTTCCTGCAGATGCGCATGAACCCGACGCCGCCGGATCCGACGCAAGCCGCGATCTTCACCTGGATGCCGATCATCTTCACCTTCATGATGGCGGGTTTCCCGGCCGGCCTCGTCATCTACTGGGCCTGGAACAACACGCTCTCGATCCTCCAGCAGGGCGTGATCATGAAGCGCCAGGGCGCCAAGATCGAGCTGTGGGACAATCTGGTCGCACTCTTTCGAAAGAAACCGTCGCCGGCGGAATAAGGCTCCTTGCAGCCAGCAGCCTTCGGGCTGCCCCCCGGATCGTGCCAGGTGGAAGACAGATTGGCGGCTAGGCGAGAGGTCGAACCAATGAGGTTCTCTCTGGAGGCCTCCTGGTCGGCTACGCGACACGCAGATCGCGCGTGGCCTTCGCCAGGTCTCTTGACGGAGGCTGACCGAAAAGGCGCGCGTATTCCCGGCTGAACTGGTTCGGGCTCTCGTATCCGACACCGAAAGAGATCGATGTTGCGTTTCCCTGTCCGGCGATCAGAAGCGATCGGGCATGGAGAAGGCGGACGCGCTTTTGATACTGCAGAGGGCTGAGTGCCGTCACCGCCTTGAAGTGACGATGGAAGGCGGACACGCTCAGGGCCGCCATCTCGGCCAGCGCCTCGACCCTGATTTGCTGGGCAAAGTTTTGCCGGATCCAATTGATTGCCAAGCTGATTCGGGAGAGCGCCGTATCGGGCGAGGCGATGTCGCGCAGCATCCATCCAAGCGGGCCCTGAAGCACCCGGAACAGGATTTCCCGTTCATAGACAGGAGCAAGCACCGCGATCTCGTCCGGGCGGTCCATCAGCCGTAGCATGCGGATCCAGGCATCAAGAAAATCGGCATTGACCGGGGCGATCGAAAACCCCGACCCGAACAATTCGCTGCACACTTTTACCGGGAGATCGCGGATCAATCCCGCGAGGGTCGTCGGATCGAGCGTCAGGCTGATCGCCAGATAGGGTTCGCCCGTCGCGGCCGGATGGACTGAGCCAACAGCCGGCAGATCCACGGACATGACGAAATAGGTCGCCGGGTCGTAGTGGAACGTCCGATCGCCGACCGTCATCGTCTTCGACCCCGTCAGGATCAGGTTGACCATCGGATCATAGACGGCGGCTAGCTTGTGTTCGGGGATTTCGCCCTGGACCATCGCCACGCCGGGAATGCCCGTCTCTGTACGCTTGTTCTCGGCCTTCGAGGCCAGCGCCCGTAGTTCTTGCAGTTGACTTTCCATCATCCGACCCTGACAGCGCGCACGCGGCTACGCAAGGGTGAAGCAGAAATAGGCAAGTTTCAGAGAGGAATGGGTGAGCGCCTGATGTGGCGCGGGCATAGCTTCGGGTCACACCAGACACGAAGGAGAGGCATATGAAGATCGTCATCGTTACCGGGAGCAGCCGCGGCCTCGGCGCGAGCACCGCCATCAGATGCGCCGAGCGCGGCATGGGCGTCATCGTCACCTACAACAATAGTCCAGGGCAGGCTGAGCACGTTGCTGGCAAGATCACCGGTAAAGGTGGCAAAGCCGTCGTCTTGAAACTCGACGTCGGCAACAGCCGCTCATTTGTTGAATTCCGGGATGCGGTGAGCGTGCAGCTTCAATCGGTCTGGGGGCGTCAAACGTTCGACTACCTCGTGAACAACGCCGGATACGGTCTCTATGCTCCGATCCCGACCGTGACCGAGGAACAGTTCGACGGTCTGTTCAACGTGCATCTCAAGGGTCCATTTTTCCTGACCCAGGCCCTGCTGCCGTTGATGGAAGACGGTGGCCATATCGTCAACCTGACCAGCGCCACCAGCCGTGTCGCGACATCGGGCGTCTCTCCCTACGCCTCGTTCAAGGGAGGCCTGGAAGTTCTGACGCGCTACATGGCCAAGGAGTTCGGCGATCGCCGGATCAGGGCGAACTCCATTGCTCCAGGGGCCATCCGCACCGAACTGGGCGGCGGCCTGAATGATGAATTCGAGGCCCTGCTTGCAGGCCAGACCGCGCTCGGCCGCGTCGGCGAACCCGAAGAGATCGGCGGCGTCATCGCCAGCCTGCTGTCCGAGGAAAACCGCTGGATCAACGCCCAGAACATCGAGGTCGCTGGCGGCTATGTCATCTAGTGCAAAGGAGAGCGCCATGCTCGACCATGTCTTCATATCGGTGAGCGACATCGATCGCTCGATTGCCTTTTACGAGAAGGCACTCGCGCCCCTCGGGATTGTCCACGCCGGCGACTACGACGGAAAGGATGGCCCTCCGGGCCATCCCGATCTCAAGGGTTTTGGCGCAAACGGCCGGGTGTTTTTCTGGCTCCGCAAGGGCGTCGTCGAAGGCCGTGCCGCCCATGTCGGCTTCGTTGCCAATGGCGCGGGCCAGGTCGACGCCGCCTTTGCCGCCGCGATATCCGCGGGCGCCTTGGAGATCCATCCGCCCGGACCGCAGCTTCACTACGACCCTCGCTATTACGCCGCTCAGGTCCGCGACCCCGACGGCTACAGCCTCGAATTCGTCTACAAGGAATGGCAGCACTGAAATGAAAAAACTGATGATCTACGGTGCGACCGGATACACCGGTCGCATGGCGGCCGAACGCGCGAGGATCGCTGGAACCCCCGTCGTCCTCGCAGGACGCAGTGAAGTGCCGCTGGTCAAGCTCGCCGCGGAACTTGGCGTCGAGTACCGGGTCTTCGCCCTCGACGGTGCCGCGGCGATCAACCGGGCTCTGAGTGAGATCTCCGTTATCCTGAATTGTGCCGGTCCCTTCATGCGGACGGCCGATCCCCTGATGCGGGCTTCCATCCGCAACGGCATCCACTATCTCGACACCGCGGCGGAACTCGACAGTTATCGTCTGGCCGAAAGGCTCGACGATGAGGCGAAGGCGGCGGGCGTCATGCTGATGCCGGGCGGTGGCGGCAGCGTCGCTATGCTCGGCAGTCTGGCCGGACGCGCGGTAGCCAGGGTGAAACAGCCCCGCAAGATCAGGATCGCGCTGCATGTCGCGGGCGGCCTCTCGCGTGGTTCCGCGATCAGCGCCACGGAAAACCTGACGGCTCAGACCCTCGGGCGTGTTGAAGGCAAGCTTGTCGGCCGTGCTGCCGGCAACATCAAGAGCTTCGATTTCGGCAAGGGCCCCGTCGACTGCTTCCAGGTGACGCTTCCCGATCTCATCACGATCTGGCAGGCAACCGTTGTTCCCGACATCGAGACTTTCGTGCATGTGACCGGAGACCGTTTTCCGCAAGGCGATCTCTCACTGCTTCCCGACGGACCGAGCGAAGCGGAACGATTGGCAAACCGCTATCAGGCGGTCGTCGAGGTCACAGATGCGGACGGAGAGGTGACCCGTGCGCGCCTCGACACGGTCAACGGCTATACCTTCACCGCGGTTGCGGCAGCCGAGGCCGGACGCCGGGTTCTGGCAGGCGAGGTTCGCGCCGGTTTCCAGACCCCCGCTGGATTGTTCGGCAATGGTTTCGCCGAAACGATCGCCGACACCAACATTGTCGACATCTGAGGAGCGATCATGCGGAAGCTCGTCGAGAACTTTATCCAAATCACCAACGCCTTCGATATCGAGGGCGCGTTGGAGCTGTTTGCGTTCGACGCGGTCATCGATGACGTTTCGGTTGGCGATGCGTTCGTGGGCAGTGATGGCGTCCGTGTCTACCTCGAGCGTTTCTTCGTCGGGTACCACACCTGCGGCAAGTTTCTGTCGATCGAGGAACTGGACGGCTTCAATGCTGTGGCCCGCCTCGATTTCACCGGCGATTTTGGCCACGAGATCGGAGTCCTGAAGATCGCGATCAACTCGGAAGGCTTGATCGCGCGCATCGATGCGGACCTCGAATAGACAGCACCATCAGACGCAACGGTTGGCACTTCCAGAAGTGCTGACGCGAGGGAAGGTTCTCATTTCGCGAACCTCCGGCATGACAAGGAAAACGATTATGACAACCTCCCCATCATTCGCCCACCAGGCCGCGGACAAGCTCGCGGTTGTCGAAGCCCTCTATCGTTTTGCCGCCGGCATCGATCTTCGCGACAAGGAGCTTCTCGCGTCCTCGCTCGCACGGGACGCGGTGTCGGATTTTCGTCCGGCAGCCGCCAAGGCCGGATTCGAATATCCGGTTATTGAGGGTAGAGATGGCATCGTCGCGGCGCTCACAACCTCCCTTGCATCGCTGGACACAACGCATTCGGTGACCAACGCCCGTGTCACGATCGACGGTGACACAGCTCGCCTCGATGCGCTCGTTGAAGCGCAGCATGTGCCTCGGCACGATGCCACAAAACACTATCTGATGAAGAACAGGTACGATGTAGAGCTGGTGAGGAGCGGGGAGGGCTGGCTCATCCAGCGGACGATCGTCGACAACGTCTGGCGCTCGGGCGACCTCGCCGTGCTGTCGGCAATCTAGCATTCGCCGATAGGCCGCGCCACGGAATTGCCTTCGGAAGCGCCGCCAATAACTGGTCGTGGGCAAGCCCGATTCTTATTTGGGTTAGTTCACGTTCCCGTGATCGGCGAAACTGCAAGCGGTCGCGGGACGTGACTGCGTGTGCGTTTCCAAAGGCTATCAATTCCGATCAGCCCTCACCCGGAGGAAGACCACATGCGCTTGCCATCATTCAGGACCATCGCCATTTCGGCCCTTGTCGCCAGCGTGGCGATTGCCGCTCCTGCCTACGCCAAGAACCCGAATGTCGGCGGCGCGCCGATGTACACCACAAAGAACATCGTCGAGAACGCCGTCAATTCCAAGGACCACACGACGCTGGTCGCCGCCGTAAAGGCCGCCGGCCTGGTCGATACCTTGCAGGGCGCCGGACCGTTCACGGTCTTTGCGCCCACCAACGAAGCCTTCGCGGCATTGCCGAAGGGCACCGTCGATACGCTGCTGAAGCCTGAAAACAAGGACCAGCTCACCAAGGTGCTGACCGCGCATGTAGTGGCCGGCAAGATTTCGGGCGCCGAGATGATGAAGAAGGCCAAGGCGATGGGCGGCAAATACGAGATGAAGACCGTCTCCGGCGACACGCTCACCGCCGAGGTCAAGAAGGGCAAGCTCTACATCATGGATGAATCCGGCGGCGAGGCGAAGGTGACCATCGCCGACGTCAACCAGTCGAACGGCGTCATCCATGTCGTCAACAAGGTGCTCTTGCCGAAGTAGCGGCTTCCGGCGAAAGGGGCAGCGGCAGGTCTTGGGGCTTTATCGGCCTGCCGTCCCCGCCTCATGTCGAGGTGCCAGGTTTCTTGGGAAGCCGTATCGGCGAGGCCGGGGTCCTGTCGTCCCTCACAGGGCCCCGGTTTCTTTTTGCGGGATATGTGCTGGCTGGTCCCGGCGCGGTCAGCCGGACCCCGGCCTCACTCCATGACGGCGCTGTGGTCGACCTTGGCCGGCGTGCCGGGCTTGCGCAGCAGGAGCACCAGGGGAATGGCCGCCAGCGACAGGATCATCATCAGCTTGAAGTCGTTCATATAGCTGATGATCGTCGCCTGCAGTGTCACCACGCCGTCCAGCGCGGCCCGGCCGGCGGCGGTGTAGGGGTTCATCGCCTGCGCGATCGCCGGGTTGCTGAACGCCTGGTTGAAGGGCGTCACATAGGTGGCGATGTTGGCATGGTTGATCTGCACGTTCTGCGTCAAGAGCGCGGTGACCACCGATATGCCGACGCTCGAGCCGATGTTTCGCGACAGGTTGTAAAGCCCGGTGCCTTCCGCGCGCCGTTCCGGCGCCAGCGTGGCGAAGGTGATGGTGGTCAGCGGCACGAACAGGAAGCCCAGCCCGGCGCCCTGGACGAAGCCGGTGCTGATGATCGTCCATTGCGAGACATCGGGTGTCCAGCCGGTCATGTCGTACATCGCCCAGGCGGTGATCAGCAGGCCGATCAGCAGCAGCCATCGCGTATCCACCTTGCCGATCAGCTTGCCGACCAGGAACATGCACGCCATCGTGCCAAGGCCGCGCGGGCCCATGACGATGCCGGCCGTCACCACCGGATAGCCCATCAGCGTCTGCAGGTAGGGCGTCATCAGCGCCAGCGAGGCGAGATAGGTGATGCCGATGATGAAGATGAAGACCATGCCGACGGCGAAATTCCTGTCCAGGAAGAGCCGCGGATTCACGAAGGTGTTCTTGGCTGTGAAGGTGTGGACGAGGAAGATGTAGAAGGCCGATGCGCAGATCAGCGCCTCGACGATGATCTCGGATGAGGAGAACCAGTTGAGCTGCTCGCCGCGATCGAGAAACATCTGCAAAGCCGCGATGGTGATGCTGAGCATGCCGAAACCCAGCCAGTCCAGCCTTGCCTTGATGTCCAGCTTGGTTTCCAGGACGAACAGGGACACGCCCGCGAAAGCCAGCGCGCCGATCGGCACGTTGATGTAGAACACCCAGCGCCAGGAGACATTCTCGGTCAGCCAGCCGCCGATGACAGGCCCCAGCACCGGCCCGACCATCACCGAAACGCCGAACAGCGCCATCGCCGAGCCGCGCTCCTCGACGCTGTAGATATCAAGCAGGATGCTCTGCGACAGCGGCACCAGGGCCGCGCCGAACAGCCCCTGCAGCAGGCGGAAGCCGACGATCTGCGGCAGCGATTGCGCGAAGCCGCACAGGACCGAGGCGACCACGAAGCCGGTGATCGAGGTCAAAAGGATGCGCTTGCGGCCGAAACGGTTGGCGAGGTAGCCCGAAGGCGGTGTCATCACCGCCGCCGCGACGATGTAGGAGGTCAGCACCCAGTTGATCTGGTCGGCACTGGCCGACACGCTGCCCTGGATGTAGGGCAGCGCCACATTGGCGATGGTCGTGTCCAGCGCCTGCATGATGACGGCCAGGATTACGCAAGCTGTGATGGCGCCGCGATTGGCGACCACCGGTGTGGCACCTGCCGCGGACGCGTTGCTCATGATTTCTGTCCGAACCGGTTCAGGAGGTTGGTGACGAAGTCCGGTAGGCCGCGCGCATGGCCGGTCTCGACATCGACCACGGCGCTCATGCCGCCGCGCAGCGGCGGCTTGCCCTGGGGATCGTCAACCGTCACGCGCATAGGGATGCGTTGCACGACCTTGACCCAGTTGCCGGTGGTGTTCTGGGCCGGCAGCAGCGAGAAGCTCGACGACGAGGCGGGGCTGATCGAGGCGACCGTGCCGTGCCAGACGGCGCCCGGATAGGTGTCGACGCTGATCGTCGCCGTCTGTCCCGGCCGCACATAGGTCAGCTCGGTTTCCTTCGGCTCCGCCTCGATCCACAGATCGGTCGACGAAACCAGGCTGAAGGCCGGCTGTGAAGCCGGCAGATACTTGCCGACCTGAAGCGCGTCGACATTGGTGACGATGCCGTCGAACGGCGCCTTGACCACCGAATCGCCGAGGTTGCGCTGCGCGTCATCGACGCCCGACTGGGCCTGCAGGTAGAAGGGGTTCTTTTCGACCGGCTGGCTGGCATCGCCGCCCAGTTGGGCAAGCATGGCCTGCGCCTGCGCCTTGGCGACGGACACTTTCTGGCGCGCGGCGACGAGGTCGTGCTGGGCGCTGTCGAAAGTCGCCTTGGAGGCGGTCGAGGTCTTGAGCAGATCCTGCTGCCGCTGGAAGGCGGCCTCGTAATAGGGAATGTCGGCCTCGGCCTGCTCGATCTGCGACAGCGACTGCTGGTAGCTTGCCTGCAGGGTCAGCACCTGGTTGCGCACGGTCCCGAGCTGGGCCTGGGCGGCGGCAAGAGCGGTTTCGAAAGAGGCCGGCCGCAGGCGGAAGAGCACGTCGCCCTTCTTTACAGCCTGGTTCTCGTGCACGTCGATCTCCTGCACGGTGCCGGAGACGTCGGTGGACACGCCGAGCGACTGCGCCTGGATATAGGCATTGTCGGTCGTCATCACCTGGCCCCCGGTGACGTAATAATAGCCGCCGACGGCCAGCGCGACGGGAAGCAGGGCAAAAAGCACCGGCCGCGTCAGGCCGCGCTTCGGCTTGGCCGGGGCAGGAGCAGGAGGGGCAAGGGCGGCAGGGGCCTGCTGTGGCTGCGGCTCCTTGGCCGGAGCCTCGAGTGCCGCGGGCTCCAGCGCAACGGGAGCTTCCAGCTCGTCATTGTCGATGACGACATTGGCGCGCCTCTGTTCGCGCTCACTGTCCAGCAGGATGATCTGGTCGCCGGCGCGACCCTTTGAAGAGTCATCCTCGGCAGGCTTCTTTGGGGATGTTGATTCAGCCATGTACGTTCTCCCGGTCGACGGCTGGCTGGGTGCAAGCCGCGAGCAGATTGGATTTGATCAAGCTTAGGGTTTGCAGCAGATGCTGCTGTGTTTCAGACGAAAGGCCGGCGAAGGCCTCGTCTCGTGTTTTCTGGCCGTTGCCGCGCATGGTCTCGAGCAGCGGATGGGCCCGCGGGGTCAGGTAAAGCAGCCAGGCCCTGCGATCGGTGGGGTCGGGCCGGCGCTCGATGAAGCCGCGCGCCTCCATCTTGTCGAGCAGCCGCGCAAGCGTGATCGGCATGATCTCGATGAGGTCGGCGAGCTTGTTCTGGTGAATGCCTTCATGCAGCGAAAGATAGGCCAGCACCTGCCATTGGGCGCGGGTCAGCCCCGATGTCCGTGAACGCTGCTCGAACCGCTTCCGAAGCAAGCGCGCAACGTCGTGCAGCACGAAGCTGATATTTGGCGAGGGAGACATGGGAGGAGGTCAGGATCTATGGACAACTTTTCGTGAGCATGCTTATTATCATCATGCACATAATCCTGCTGGACGGCGCGCGCAAGACGCACTAAGCCGCGCGGAAGAAAAATTTCATGGGCCACGGTGCGAAGAAGGCGCCTCGCGGCGCGAATTTTCCGGCAAGGATTTCGACGATGAATTGGATCAGGATCGCAGCCGTGACGGCGCTTGTCGGGTGCCCGGGCGCGGCGGTTGCGAAGGACGCGGTCAGTTGCGGTGGCGCCGCGATGCTGGGCGGCGCGCAACTGAACTGCAGCCATGTGGAACCCAAGGCACCGCCGCAATTCTGCACGTTTAGCTGGGCTCTCCACATGGCATCAGGCGACCAGAAAGTCGTCGAAGGCACCTTCCTGCTGCCGCCCGGAGCCTCGAATGTCACCGTCTACCAGGGCAGCGGTTTCGACAGCGCGTTGTCCAATCCAATCGTGATCTGCCGCGGCAACAAATGAGCTTGCTCGCCACGGGAGACTGGCTCTCAGGCCGATTGGTGCTATAGGGCGGATCACGTTATTTTGACCAGGCGCCTCCGGCTGCGGATGCGCCTGTCTGCCAATTCCCGGACGAACCGATATGGACGGACCCAACCCCGACATCAAGCATCCGATCCCGATGCACACGCGTGTCGGCTTCCTGAAGCCGCTGGTGACGGAGCCGAACATCGAGATCGGCGACTTCACCTATTATGACGACCCGGACGGGCCGGACCAATTCGCGCGCAAATGCGTGCTGCACCACTATCCCTTCATCGGCGACAAGCTCATCATCGGCAAGTTCTGCGCCATCGCCGAAGGCACGCGCTTCATCATGAACGGCGCCAACCACGCAATGTCCGGCTTTTCGACCTATCCGTTCAACATTTTCGGCCATGGCTGGGAAAAGGGCTTTGACCCGGCGACATGGTCGAGTGAGGTGCGCGGCAACACGGTGGTCGGCAGCGATGTCTGGATCGGCATGGAGGCGGTGATCCTGCCCGGCGTGGAAATCGGCCATGGCGCCATCATCGCAGCCAAATCCGTGGTGACGCATGATGTGGCGCCCTATGCGATTGTTGCCGGCAACGCGGCCAAGATGGTGAAGATGCGTTTCGACGACAGGACGATCAGGCGGCTTCTGGCATTGGCATGGTGGGATTGGCCGGTGGACAAGATCGGCCGCAACCTCGATGCCATCAGGGGCGCCGATATCTCTCTTCTGGAGGCAGCAGCTTGAACGCTCAAAACAGCACCGTGATCGGCACCGACCTGTTCACGCGCGGGTGGATTTTCATCCGCGGCGTGCCGGCCATGAAATTCCTGCCGCCGGAAGGGCCGCCGGAAATCGCCTTCGCCGGCCGCTCGAATGTCGGCAAGTCCTCGCTGATCAACGCTCTGGTCAACCAGAAGGGGTTGGCGCGCACCTCCAACACACCGGGGCGCACGCAGGAACTCAACTATTTCGTGCCGGACGGATTTTCGGGCGAGGGCGCCGACCTGCCGCCGATGGCGCTGGTCGACATGCCGGGCTACGGCTACGCCACCGCGCCCAAGGAGAAGGTCGACGAATGGACCAAGCTGGTCTTCGACTATCTCAAGGGCCGCGTCACGCTCAAGCGGGTCTATGTGCTGATCGATGCCCGCCACGGCATCAAGGCCAAGGACGACGAAGTGCTGTCGCTGCTCGACAAGGCGGCGGTGTCCTACCAGATCGTGCTGACCAAGACCGACAAGATCAAGGTCGCCGGCGTGCCGCGGCTGATCGAGGAGACGCTGCAGAAGATCAAGAAGCGCCCGGCGGCGTTTCCGTTCGTCCTGGCCACGTCATCGGAAAAGGGCGAGGGCCTGGAGGAATTGCAGGCCGCGATCGTGCTTGCCGCCAATGGCGGTTAGGGCAGGGAGCGGGCCGGTCCCGATGAACCCTGCTGGCCCTATGCCTTGGCCTCCAGCGCAATCATCTGGTGGCTTTCTTCTTCGGCGAGCCTTTCGGTGCCATAGGCCTTCAGGAACATGCCGACACCCGACCGGACGATATGGTCGATCTCATCCTGGTTCGGCGCCTTGGTCCGGTAGGCGAAAATGCACTGCCGGAAAAGGCCGGCCAGGCAAAGTTCGGTGAATTGGTAGGCGGCAAGATCGACGTCGTCGATCTCGAGCAGGCCGCGTTCGATGGCCGCATTGAGGAATTCCACCACCTTGTCATGGCCGCGTTTGGGCCCGCGTTCGTAAAAACGCGCGCCCATGTCGGGGATCCTGTCGGAGGCGCCGATGACAGTGCGTTGCGCCTGGATGACCTTGGCCGAGGTGATCTTCATGGACAGCACCTTGCCGAACTTCACCAGCGTCTGGCGCAGGTCGTCGGCGCGGTCGAGCATGTCGTACATGTTCTTGAAGATGGTGCCGCGCTCTTCCTCGATCAGCGCCTCGAACAGCTCTTCCTTGTTGGCGAAATAGACATAGATGGTGCCTTTTGACACGCCGGCTTCGCGCGTGATGTCGTTCATCGAGGCGGCCTCGAAGCCCTTGTCTATGAAGACGCGGCGGGCGCCATCGATGATCTGGCTGCGCTTGACCGGATCCTGTCCGGCCGCCGGGCGTCCGCGGCGCAGGCTGTCCAGCAGGTCGCACTGTTCCTTTTCAATACTGGCTGAGGTTTCGGCTTTGGTTTCGGCCATGGGGTGACACCTCGAAATAATTCGAACCAACCGGTTCGATTGCCTCTTGATATGGTCCTCTTTTCACGCTATGTCAACGGCCAGATCGAACCGAACGGTTCAGTATTATCACTTTAGAGAGATGTCATGTCCTCGAACGCGCCCACGTCAGCCGAAGTCCGCCCTTTCCCCAACGCCAAGGTCGCTCCGGCGACGGAAGCACCGGAGATTCCGATCCTGCCGGTCGCACCGCCGTCGGCGGCTGAAGCTCCGGCCAAGAAGAAGCGCTCGGTGCGATCCTTCCTGCTGCCGATCATCGGCCTTGCCCTGCTGAGCGGCGGCGCCTGGTACGGCTACGACTACTGGACCACGGGCCGTTTCATGATCTCGACCGACGACGCTTATGTCCAGGCCGACATGGCGTTCGTCTCGCCCAAGATTTCCGGCTATGTCGACCAGGTCAAGGTGAGCGAGAACCAGCTGGTCAAGGCTGGAGATCCGCTGCTGACCATCGACGATGGCGACTACAAGATCGCTGTCGCCCAGGCCGAGGCGCAGATAGCCACGCTGTCGAAGACGCTCGACCGGATCGACGCCCAGACCAAGGCCGCGCAGGCTTCCCTGCAGCAGGCGCAGGCGCAGAAGGTCGCCGATCAGGCCGCGGCCGACAATGCCGCCCGTGCCCAGCAGCGCGCCGCGCAGCTGGTCAAGACGCATGTCGGCACGCAGGCACAGCTGGACGACGCCCAGACCGCGCTCGACCAGGCCAATGCCGCTCTCGTCGGTGCCGACGCCCAGATCGCCGCCGCACAGGCCAATATCGGTGTGCTCGAGGCGCAGCGCGCCGAGTCGGCGAGCACGCTTGCCTCCTTGCAGCTCAACCGCGACAAGGCCGCGCGCGACCTGTCCTTCACCGTGCTCAAGGCGCCTTATGACGGCGTCGTCGGCAACCGCTCGGTCGAGCAGGGCGATCTCGTCAGCCCCGGCCAGAAGCTCGCCGTTGTCGTGCCGATGGACAAGCTCTACATCGTTGCCAACTTCAAGGAGACGCAGCTTGCCCGGCTGGTTCCCGGCGAAAAGGTCAACATCTCGGTCGATGCCATCGACGGCCAGCCCATCCAGGGAACCGTTTCGTCACTGGCTCCGGCTTCGGGAGCGGTCTTCTCGCTGCTGCCGCCGGAAAACGCCACTGGCAACTTCACCAAGGTCGTGCAGCGCGTCCCGGTGCGCATCGACGTCCCGGCCGATGCCCTGAAGACCGGCAAGCTGCGCGCTGGCTTGAGCGTTGTCGTCAACGTTGACAGCCGCACCGCACCTGTCGCCACGACCAACTAAGCGCTTTCGGAGGGCGGCTCGGTGGCTGATTGAGCACTGAGCCGCCCGGCCTGCCTCAAGGAGGCTCACGCAATGGCAACCGCAACAATCACCGCAGGAGCGCCGCCGGCACGGCCGGCGGTCCCCGACACCATTTCCACACGCCGTATCATCGCCTTCCTGGCGATGGTGTTCGGCATGTTCATGGCGATCCTGGACATCCAGATCGTCTCGGCCTCGCTGTCCGAGATCCAGGCGGGCCTCAGCGCCAGCTCCGACGAAATCCCGTGGGTGCAGACGGCCTATCTGATCGCCGAGGTGGTCATGATCCCGCTGTCGGGCTTCCTCAGCCGCATGCTGTCGACGCGCGTCCTGTTCACCATCGCCGCCGCCGGCTTCACCGCCGCCAGCGCCCTTGCCGCGACCGCCACCAACATCGACCAGATGATCGTCTACCGCGCCGTGCAAGGCTTCATCGGCGGCGGCATGATCCCGAGCGTCTTTGCCGCTGCCTTCACCATCTTCCCGCCCTCGCGCCGCGCCATCGTCTCGCCGATGATCGGCCTGGTGGCGACGCTGGCGCCGACCATCGGTCCGACCGTCGGCGGCTATATCAGTCACGCTTTTTCATGGCACTGGCTGTTCCTGGTCAATGTCGTGCCCGGCATCCTGGTGGCGACCGCCGCCTGGTCGCTGATCGATTTCGACAAGCCCAATCTCAAGCTGTTCAACAAGTTCGACTGGTGGGGCCTCGCCGGCATGGCGGCCTTCCTGGGCTGCATGGAATATGTGCTTGAGGAAGGCCCGAACAATGATTGGCTGCAGGACCAGGGGGTGTTCATCTGCGCCATCGTCATGACTGTCGGCGCGGTGATCTTCTTCTGGCGGGTCTTCACCGCCGAGGAACCCATCGTCGATCTCAGGGCGTTCAGCAACGTCAACTTCGCCTTCGGCTCGCTGTTCTCCTTCGTCATCGGCATCGGCCTCTACGGCCTGACCTATCTCTATCCGGTCTTCCTCGGCCGTATCCGGGGTTATGATTCGATGATGATCGGCGAGGCGCTGTTCGTCAGCGGCCTGGCGATGTTCGTCACCGCGCCGATCTCCGGCATCTTGTCGAGCAAGATGGATTTGCGGCTGATGATGATGATCGGCTTCTTCGGCTTCGCCACCGGAACCTGGTGGATGATGCATCTGACCGCCGACTGGGATTTCTACGAACTGCTCATCCCGCAGATCCTGCGCGGTTGTTCGATGATGCTGTGCATGGTGCCGATCAACAACATCGCGCTCGGCACCTTGCCGCCGGACCGGCTGAAGAATGCGTCCGGCCTGTTCAACCTCACCCGCAATCTGGGCGGTGCCGTCGGCCTCGCCCTCATCAACACCGTGCTGATCGATCGCAATGCCTTCCACTATGCAAGGCTCTCCGAGCATGTGCAGTGGGGCAGTGCGGCCGCGCAGACCAAGCTGCAGAACATGACGCTCAATTTCGAGCAGACCACGGGCCTCGATGCGACCAGTGCGGCGATCTCCAAGCTGTCGGGCATGGTCCAGCAGCAGGCGGCGCTGCTGTCCTTCATCGACGTGTTCTACATGCTGACCGTGCTGTTCGCGACGCTCGGCCTGTTCACCATGCTGATCAAGAAGCCGGCTGCGCCCGGAGGCGGTGGTGGCGGCGGGCATTAAAGCAATTCCAGGAAAAGCGTGAAGCGGTTTTCCGTCCGGAATTGCGTCAAAGCAAAAATACCATCCGCCGGCAGCGGTTTCGGGAAGCTCCTCCAGTCCACGCCCGAAACCCTGACAGCGCAAAAAAACTCCGGGCCGCAAGACCCGGAGTTTTTTTATGTATAGTCTGTTCAGGCCGTGGCGGGCTTGAAGGTCAGCGCCACGCCGTTGATGCAATGGCGCAGGCCGGTCGGCGCCGGGCCATCGTCGAAGACATGGCCCAGATGGCCGCCGCAGCGGCGGCAATGCACCTCGGTGCGGGTCATGCCAAGCGACCGGTCCTCGGTCTTGCCGATGCCGTTGGCGATCTCCTGCCAGAAACTCGGCCAGCCGGTGCCGGAATCGAACTTCGTCTCCGAGGGATAGACCGGCAGGTCGCAGCCGGCGCAAGCGAAAATGCCCTTGCGGTGCTCGTTGAGCAGCGGGCTGGTGCCGGGATACTCCGTGCCCTCCTTGCGCAGCACGTCGAAGGCGGCCGGCGACAGGATCGCTTTCCACTCGTCATCAGTCTTGGTGATCTCGAATTTCTCGGCCGCCTGCGCGGCTTGCGGGCTGCTCATGCGCAGCAGGGTTGACGCGGCCCCGACGACGCCGATGGCGGCGGCACCGCTCAAAAGAAAGTCGCGACGGTTCATGGCCAGTTCCTCCTGTCTTGTCTTTTGCCAAACTATACCGCCACGCAGAAATCAAAAGCCGGTGACGGTTTGCCCTCGAACGACACTCCGCGCCGTTCCACGGGTTACCGTGGGCGGCGCGGAGCATGCGTGTCGATTGCGCATCACGGGAGCGAGACGACGCGATCGACGGAGAGCTCTTGCTGCAACTTCGTGCGCGGCAAGCCCTTTGTTACATCTTCGGCAGAAGAACCTTGTCGATGACGTGAATGACGCCGTTGGACTGCTCGACATCGGCGATCGTCACATTGGCGACATTGCCATTCTCGTCGGTGACGGTGACCTTGCCGCCATCGGCCTTGAGCGACAGCTCGCAACCGCCGACCGTCTTGACCTTGTGCGTGCCGCCGTCAGCCTTGGCCATCGAGGCCACGTCCGCAGCCATCGCCTTGGCGCCGATGACATGGCAGGTCAGGATCTTGACGAGCTTGTCCTTGTTCTCGGGCTTGAGCAGCGTGTCGACCGTGCCTGCCGGCAGCGCGGCGAAGGCCTCGTTGGTCGGCGCGAACACGGTGAACGGACCGGCGCCCTGCAGGGTCTCGACCAGACCGGCAGCCTTGACGGCGGCGACCAGCGTCGTGTGATCCTTCGAATTGACGGCATTCTCGACGATGGTCTTGTTGGCATACATGGCGGCGCCGCCGACCATCGGGTTTTCGGCATAGGCAGCGGTGGCAAGCGCGGAGACAGCGATCGTACCGGCGAGCAAAAGGGTGGCGAATCTACGCATGATGTTCAAACTCCTCGGGTTTCTCTTCCCATTTTTGGGGACGCGAGGAGATACGGAACACAATCGCGGGAGTTTCAGAATAATTTTGAATTTCTAATTTATTCGTCCGGGCAAAGAGATTTGTTCCGCGCAACAGTTTGTCGGCACACACGCCTGTTTAAACATGTGTGACATGAGATAAATCTGAAATATTCTGGAGACGGCTTCGCTACGAGGAGATGTCGGTCAGATGCTCTTCAAGTCGCCCGCGGCAACCACCGGGCCGGTGGGCTGCCCGGTCGGCGAGCCGCCGGCCGGCTCGAGGCTGACAGCCAGCACCGCGCCTTGCGCCAGTTTCTGCTGCGTGGCGGGCGAGACCCCGATATGCGCGGTCGCACCGGCGGGGATGACGCCCATCGAGACCGGGGCGTTCTTGCCCTCGATCATCCAAAGCTCGAAGTCCTTGCCGGAAGCGAGCGTGCCGGAAACATGCGAAAGGCTGACCTCATGCCGCTCGGAATCATAGACGGCGAGATATTTTACGTCGCTGCCGTCGGCGGCCAGCGACGCGACAAGCCGCGCCTGCGGCTGTTCAGCCGGCCGATTGACGTAGGGCACGGCGACATAGAGAGCGAGGGCGGCAACAGCCGCGACGGCAAGACCGCGCCAGAAGGCAAGGCTGGACCACAGGCCGGCGCGTGCCTCGGATTGTATCGCAGCCGTCGAAGCGAAAAGCCGGCGGTCGATCGCCGGCTTCACCGAAGCCGGCGGCTCGACCTCCGGATACGCTGCGCCCAGCGGCGAGAGATGAACCTCCCAGCCGTCGACGAGCCGTGCGAATTCGGCTTCGGTATCGATGCGGCTGATCGCGATCTGCCGCTCTTCCGCCGGCAGAACGCCAAGAACGTATTCGGCGGCGAACAGGTCGTCGCCTCCACGTTCCGGTCCATTGTCCTCTGCCAGCGTCATCTTTCCAGACATTCTCTGAGTTTCAACAGGCTGCGGCGCAGCCAGGTACGCATCGTGTTCAGCGGCACGCCGTGGCGTTCCGCCAGTTCGGCATAGCTTTCGCCCTTGAGATAAGCGCCCCGGACGGCCGCCGCCCGGTCCTTTTCCAGCTCATCGAGACAATGATGGATGCGTTCGGATTCATCGCCCGCCACCGCCATCGCTTCAGGTCCCGGTGCCGGATCGGCCACGTCTAGCGCGGCATCGATATCGGCGGCAGGCTTGCGCCGCGCCCTGATGCGATCGATCGCGTGGTTGCGTGCGATTGCCACCAGCCAGGAGATCGGGCTCAGGTCGGAGACAGCAAAACGATCCGCCTTCGTCCATATCTTGACGAAGACTTCCTGCAACGCTTCTTCCGCATCTCCCCGATCGTTCAATACACGAAGGCAGACGCCGAAAAGTTTCGCGCTGGTCTGCCGGTAGAGCAGATCGAACGCAGCCCGGTCCTTCATCGAAGTCCGGACGATCAGCTTCGAGATGTCCTGCGGCGTCATGCGAGCCAAATTAGGCGATTGCGTTGTATTTGCAACGCCGGAAATATTCCGTGCACCTGAAGCTCCGGCGTTCGGTAGCGGCTTCGATTGCCAAGGGAATCGCCGCTGGCTAGCTTGGCCAAAAGTGGGAAACGCTGATGTCGGTCGAACGGACCCTTTGGGAAGAAGACGCAACCGGCCTCGCCGATCTGGTGCGCAGGGGCGAACTGTCGGCGATCGAGCTGACCGAAGCGGCGATCGCGCGCGCCGAGGCCACGCGGCCTGAAATCAATGCCACGGCCGAGCCGCTCTACGAGGCCGCGCGAGCGCGGGCCAGGACCATCGACCGCTCCCTGCCGCTGGCCGGCGTGCCCTTCGCCATCAAGGACCTCGGCATCGCCATCAAGGGCGTGCCGTCGCATGGCGGCAGCCGCATTCCCGCCTGGGTGCCCGGCGTCAATTCGGTGATGACCGACCGTTACCTTGCGGCCGGGCTGATCCCGATCGTCACCTCGACCTCGCCGGAACACGGGTTGCGGCTGATGACCGAATCAAAGGCCTTCGGCATCACCCGCAATCCATGGAATACCGGCCACACCAGCGGCGGCTCGTCGGGCGGTGCGGCAGCCCTCGTCGCCGCCGGCGTAGTGCCGGTGGCGCATGCCTCCGATGGCGGCGGCTCGATCCGGGTGCCTTCCGCATGCACGGGCCTGGTCGGCCTCAAGACCTCGCGCGGCCGCATCCCGCTGACGCCGCTGGTGAGCGAAAGCTGGTACGGCATGGTGGTCGACCACGCCGTCACCCGCTCGGTGCGCGACAGCGCACTGCTGCTCGACCTCACCCATGGCCCGGACTCCTTGTCGCCCTATGCCGCGCTGCCGCCGAAGGGCACGTTCGCTGCCGCCGCCGCGCGCGATCCGGGCCAGTTGAGGCTGGCCGTCTATCGCAAGTCGCCGCTTGGCCTGCCGATCTCGGCCGAAACAATGAAAGCGCTCGACATGGCGGTGGCGCTTGCGCGAGAGGGCGGCCATACGGTGGAGGACATCGACCTGCCCTTCATAGACCGTGACTTCTTCGCCGACTTCTGCAGGACGGTTGCTTCGGCCGTCGCCGGCATGCTGCGGGCGGAAGCGCTGCGCGTCGGCCGTTCCGTCACCGGCGACATCGAGCGCGCCACGCGGGTGCTGGGCCGGTTGGGCGAAATGGTCTCGGCCGGCGAGACCTATGCCGGCCTGCAGCGGCTCCATGCCGCCTCGCGGCGGATGATCGAGGAAACCGCGCATTATGATGCGGTGCTGATGCCGATCATCGCCCACCCGCCGCTCGCCTGCGGCGCCATGGATCCGAAAGGCGCCGACGAGCTGATCGAGAACCTGCTCGACAAGCTTCACCTGACGCCCCTGCTGAAGCTCAAGCCGCTGTTCGGCCAGCTGATGGACAAGAGCCTTCTGTTCACGCACTGGCCGGCGATCCACAATGTCAGCGGCCAGCCGTCGATCGCGCTGCCCGTCCATGTCACGGAAGCCGGCCTGCCGCTGGGCATCCAGGCCGCCGGCCGTCCGGGCGAAGAGGAGACGCTTTTGTCCTTCGCCGCGCAGATGGAGAAGATTTCGGGTTGGCTGGGCCGTAGGGCGCCGCTGATGGTTCCGTCGCGATGACGACGTCGTGAGACGTTCGAATATGACAGCAATGCCATTTGCCCCCTGCGCCAATTCCCGCTAAGACGCCGCCGTCTTTACCTGATGCAGGTCGCCCCAAAATTGCCCAGCGGTTTTGGGGCAGCGGCATGCACAAACCAAAAGCCAGGGAACCGCCCCGATGACGGACATCGCCGCCACCGCCGAAATGCAGGCAGCCCTGCTGTCGCGAGCCCTGCCCTACATGCAGCGCTACGAACACAAGACCGTCGTGGTGAAATATGGCGGCCACGCCATGGGCGACATCGAACTCGGCAAGGCTTTCGCCCGCGACATCGCGCTGCTGAAGCAATCCGGTGTCAACCCGATCGTCGTTCACGGCGGCGGCCCGCAGATCGGCGCCATGCTGACCAAGATGGGCATCGAATCCAAATTCGAGGGTGGGCTGCGCGTCACCGACCAGAAGACGGTCGAGATCGTAGAGATGGTGCTGGCCGGCTCGATCAACAAGGAGATCGTCGCGCTGATCAATGCCGAGGGCGAGTGGGCGATCGGCCTGTGCGGCAAGGACGGCAACATGGTGTTCGCCGAAAAGGCGCGCAAGACCATGATCGACCCGGATTCCAACATCGAGCGGGTGCTCGATCTCGGCTTTGTCGGCGAGCCGGTGGAGGTCGACCGCACGCTGCTCGACCTTCTGGCGCGCTCCGAGATGATCCCGGTGCTGGCGCCGGTGGCGCCCGGCCGCGACGGCCACACCTACAACATCAATGCCGACACCTTCGCCGGCGCCATCGCCGGCGCCTGCAAGGCTTCGCGCCTTTTGTTCCTGACCGACGTGCCGGGTGTGCTCGACAAGAACAAGAAGCTGATCGATGAGCTGACCGTCGCCGAGGCCAGGGCGCTGATCAAGGACGGTACGGTCTCGGGCGGCATGATTCCCAAGGTCGAGACCTGCATCGAGGCGATCGAGCGCGGCGTCGAAGGCGTCGTCATCCTCAACGGCAAGACGCCGCATTCGGTGCTGCTCGAACTCTTCACCGAACACGGCGCCGGCACGCTGATCGTGCCCTAGGAAAATATCAGCCGGCTAATCTTTTCTCCGGCGGCTCGCGATTTGCGGCAGAAAGCGCCGGTTTGGGCGCCGCGCGCCGAACGGTCATCGATTCTTCCTCGGCGTCCTGCGGCGCGCCCCAGAATTCGGCGAGCGTCGGGCCGTCTTTCACCCTGATATCGCCGGCCAGAAATCCCCAGACCTCGCGGAACCAGACGCGGCGGCCCATCTTGGTGTACCAGCGCATCGAATGCCGCTGCTCGGGATCGGGATGGAACAGGATGCGCGCCAGCGCTTTCGGCCTGGACTGCACGGCAAGTTCGATGAGCTTGACACTGAAGAACAGCATCCACGGCTTCAGCCGCGTCATGTGCAGCACCTGGTGCTTGTAGTCCCACAGCCGGGCATCTTTTTGGATAACCTTGCGGTTGCGCGCGATGCGGAAGAACGGCGTCCAGCGATGCGGCGTCACATAGAGCGCCTGGATCTGGTCAGGGTCATAGGCGATGAGCTGGCGAAAGCCGCGCCACAGGTCGCGAAACCCCTCATCCTCGAACCCGGCCACCCAGGTCGCCATCGACAGGATGCCGTGCTGGCGCAGCAGCCTTATCGCCTCGCGATCAGATGAAGTGCTGCCGCCCTTGCGGATCAATTGAAGCGTCTGCTCGTCGGTGTTTTCCATGCCGAGCAGCCAGCGGATGACACCGGCCTTGCGATAGAGATGCAGCATGTCGGCGTCGCGCACGATGTCGTCGGCGCGCGTCGAGCCGACGATCAGCACCGGCACGTTCTCGGCGATCAGCGCATCCAGGAACGCGCGCCAGGCCTTCTTGGAAACTGTCGGGTTCTCGTCGGCGAGATTGATCAGCTCGACGCCGTGTTCGCGGTGCAGCCAGGCGATCTCCTGGGCAAATTTCTTGGGATCGCGATGCCGCCAGCGGGTCCAGAAGCCGCGCTGGCCGCAATAATTGCATAGATGCGGGCAGCCGCGCGAAAACTGCATCACCACCGCACGCTTGCCGCCCCAATAGCTGTAGCGGCTATGGTCGATCAGCTCCCAGCCGACACGGTAGGCGTCGAGCTCGGCAATGGTCATGGCCGCCTGCGTGGCGAAGGGCCGGCGCAGATCGTCGCGAAACGCGACACCCGCCACGCTCGCCGGTGGCTGGTGCATCTCCAGCGCCTCGACCAGCGCCACCACGGTCGCCTCGCCTTCGCCGCGCACGATGAAGTCGAAGACATCCGTCGCCACCAATATGTCGTGCCAGTGATAGGTCGGGAAGACGCCGCCATAGATGATTGTCGTCGCCGGCTCGCGCTGCTTGATCATCCCGGCGATCAGCAAGGCGGTCGGGTGGGCCGAGGTCGAGCCGGAATGGCCGATCAGGACGAAGTCCGGGAAGTCATGCAGAGCCTCTCCCACCACCGTCTCGAGCGGCATCGGCCCGAATTCGGCATCGACGAGCCGCACGTCATGACCGGCATCGATCAGCGGGCCGCCTATCGCCAGCAGGCCGAGCGGCGGCAGATGGTCGTCGGGCACGCGGCTGCCGATGGCGGTGTGCGGCGGATTGATCAGGACGATTTTCACGGCGGACCTCATGGAGAGATGGTCCGCGTATGCTGACCCGGGATATAGACCCCGGATTGGCCTGTTTCAGCAGTTTGCGTGCAGCTTTTCCCCAGGGAACGAGGAAGGCCGTCACCGCCTCAGATGCGCGAGCGGCACGTGGCCTGGCCCCTTGATGTTCTGCAGCACCAGTTGGGTATGGACGTCGCGCACGCCGTCGAGCCGCATCAGCCGGTGCATGACGAAGGCGTTTAGCTCGTCGACCGACGGCACCATGACATGCAGCAGGAAATCGTGGTCGCCGGTCATCGTCCAGCACGAGGACACCTCGTCCATGCGCTGCACGGCGGCAATGAAGCTTTCCGGCGATCCGTCGCTGTGGCTGACAAGGCGCACCTGGATGAACACCTCGACCATAAGACCGACTGCGCGGCGGCTGATCACGGCGGCGAAGCCCTTGATGATGCCGGCGTCCTGCAGCGCCTCGAAGCGTCGCGCGCATGGCGTCGTCGACAGGCCGATCTCTTGCGCCAGCTCGGAGACCGGCTTGCGGCCATCGCGTTGCAGGACATCAAGCATCTTGATCTCGAAATCGTCAAATTGAGGCACTTTCACTCCTTTGGTGCGGATTGTGAGTGAATATTATCTCTAATGTTGCCGCCGAACCATCATCAAAACCGATTTGCCTCGGCAAATCCGGCTAGCCTCTTGGCACGTCAGCAATCGATGATTTGCGAGGAGGAACCATGACGACGATGACCGTTGCCGAATATGCCCGCGACTGCGCGGCGCAGGGGTTGCGCGGCGACTATTCGGTCTGCCGTGCCGATTTCACCGTGGCGCAGGGTTATGATTACAGCGCCGAGGAACAAGCGGTGTGGCGCACTTTGTGCGACCGCCAGACCAAGCTGACGCGCAAGCTCGCCCATCACTCCTATCTCGACGGCGTGGAAAAGCTCGGCCTGCTCGACCGCATCCCCGATTTCGAGGACGTCAGCGCCAAACTGCGCAAGCTGACCGGCTGGGAGATCGTCGCGGTGCCGGGTCTCATTCCGGCCGCCCCCTTCTTCGACCATCTCGCCAATCGCCGCTTCCCGGTCACCAACTGGCTGCGCACCCGGCAGGAAATCGACTACATTGTCGAGCCCGACATGTTCCACGATTTCTTCGGCCACGTGCCGGTGCTGTCGCAGCCGGTATTCGCCGATTTCATGCAGATGTACGGCAAGAAGGCCGGCGACATCATCGCGCTCGGCGGTGACGAGATGATCACGCGGCTCTACTGGTACACGGCCGAATATGGCCTCATGCAGGAAGCCGGCCAGCCGCTGAAAGCCTTTGGCGCCGGCCTGATGTCGTCCTTCACCGAACTGCAGTTCGCCGTCGAGGGCAAGGACGCCCATCACGTGCCCTTCGACCTCGAAACGGTGATGCGCACCGGCTACGAGATCGACAAGTTCCAGCGCGCCTATTTCGTGCTGCCGTCCTTCGACGCCTTGCGCGATGCCTTCCAGGCCGCCGATTTCGAGGCGGTCGTGGCGCGCCGCAAGGGCCAGAAGGCGCTCGATCCAGCGACGGTCTGATGCATCTCGCCCAAAGACCTGAAGCACGTCGCATGGATCTGTTTCAATGCGACGCGCTTCGGACGCTTTGACCCGACAGGCTATTGCATGGCGGCGGGGTTCATCCACAGCAGCTCCCAGACGTAGCCGTCGGGATCTTCGATGTGGCGGTTGTACATGAAACCGAGGTCCTGCGCTGGATTGGGATCGGCGCGACCGCCTGCAGCCACGCCCTTCTCGATCGTGGCATTGACCTCGTCCTTGCTGCCGGCGGTGAGGGCGATCAGCATCTGGCTGTCGCGCCTGGCGTCGCCAATCTGGCGCGTTGTGAACTGGCCGTAATGCTGGTGCGTCAGCAACATGACCCCAATGGAATCCGAGAACATGATCGAACTGGCCTCGTCGTTCGAGAACTGCGGATTGAGTGCGCCTCCGATCGCGAGATAGAAGCTGGTCGCTGCCTGCAGATCGCGCACCGGTAGATTAACGAAGATCATTTTGTTCATCGGCATAAGCCCTGCTTTCGTTGACGGGTACTAGTCAGTCTAGTACTGTGCCTGTGACTATCATGCGGGAACGGTACCGTCTAGTACTGGTTAAGGGGATTCCATGGAAATCGACGGTGAGACCAGATCGGCACGCAAGGATCGTGAAATCATCCAGGCGGCCACGGCGGCGTTCATCAGCAAGGGTTATGACGGGACCAGCATGGAGGAAATCGCCACCAGGGCGGGGGCTTCCAAGCAGACCGTCTACAAGCATTTCACTGACAAGGAGACGCTGTTCGGCGAAGTCGTCCTGTCAACCGCCACCCAGGTCAACGACATCATCGAGTCCGTGACGACGCTGCTTTCCGAGGCGAAATTCATGGAAGGTGGCCTGCAGCAGCTTGCCCGACGCTTGATAACGATGCTCATGGATGAAGAGTTGTTGAAGCTGCGGCGCCTGATCATCGCCAACGCGGATCGAATGCCGCAGCTTGGCCGCAGTTGGTACGAAAAAGGTTTTGAGCGCATGCTTGCCTCGACGGCGTCCTGCTTTCAAAAGCTCACCAGTCGGGGACTGATACAGACGAGTGATCCCTATCTGGCGGCCAGCCATCTTTTTGGAATGCTTCTTTGGATCCCCATGAATGAAGCCATGTTCACGGGAAGCAACCGGCGCTCCAGGGCCGAACTGGAACAGCACGCGGATGCCTCGGTGGAGGCGTTTCTTGTCACCTATGGGGTCAAGCCGAAATAGTCTCGGTCCGTGCCGACATTTGCGGTGACGCCGGAAACACATCGCACCCTTATCGCCTGGGAGTGTCCGACCCTTCGGCCTTCAGCCGCGCAAGCTGTGCACGCTGCAGGTCGAGCGCGGCGTTGACGAAGCGCGATATGGTCGCCAGCTCGGCGTCGCTGAAGGTGGCGATCACCTTCTCGCCCTCCTGCGCGATGACGCCGTAATAGCGCGCCGACAGCTCCCGCGTCGTTTCCGTGGCTTCGATCACCACCTTGCGCCTGTCTTCAAGGCTACGCGTGCGCGTTAGCAGGCCGCGCGCTTCCAGCCGGTCGATCAGCGCCGTCACCGCGGCCGGCGTCAGCCCGGTCGCGGTCGCGATCGCGCCTGCCGATTGCGGGCCGCCATAGAGCAGTCCGATGCAATGGCGCTCGGCCATGTTCAGCCCAAGCCTCGTCCCGACCGCTTCGTCATAAGCCTGCGTGGCGTCCTGCCACTGCATCACGGCGAGGCCGATCGCGTTCGTCATTTCGTCGCGATGCCCGCTTGACGAATTTATTTCGATCATCTAACTATCAATCCGTCTAACATTTAGACTATCGCAACAATATGCGGCCGAGGCGCCGACAAGGCAAGTGCCGGTCGCCGACAAGGAGTGAAAAATGAGCCTGATTCAACAGCGTTCGCCCCTCTCGCACGAGGATGAATTCAAATACGCCAAGCTGGCGATGGAATGGTATGGCTGGGGCTCTCCCATCGGCCTCGGCATCCTGCTCGTCGCACTGGCTGCCGCGGCCGTGCTGGTGCGCCTCGCCATCTACGGCCTTTGAGGGCCATGCCGGGCTTCCGCCGGCGCCGTTATCGGCGCCGGCAACATATCGGCTTGCAGTGGAGCGAATGGGCTCGCGGCGCAACCGTCAGACCGTGACCACCTTGCTCAGATGGTCCCCCAGCCGGCAGGCCAGCGCGGTGATCGTCGTCGTCGGGTTGGCTTGACCCGAGGTGCAGAACACCGAGGAGCCGCCAACATAGAGATTGTCCATGCCGTGCACCTTGCAGTTGGCGTCCACCACGCTCCTGGTGACGTCGGTGCCCATGCGCGTGCCGCCCATGTGATGGTGCCCCGCGGTCTCCTCGTTGTTCGGGTAATCCTCGGCGTTGGCAATCCAATCCATCAGGCGAACACGTCCGAGATCCTTCTCGATGAGCGTCGTGCCGAACAGTTTCAGGCCTTCGACAAGCGTGCGGCGTTCCAGCTCCGATTTCTTCCAGTGCAACTCGATGCGTGGCACGCCGGCATGGTCGACATCGGTCTTCGACAGTTCGATCTGGTTGGAGGCCAGCGGCGCTTGTTCCCAGGCGACGTAGAGCTGAGCCGCGCAGCGCAGGTTCTGGCTGAGCTGATAGGCGACCCATTCGGCCATGTCGGGTGCCGTGCAGGCGAGGTCGGCAATCACATGCTTGACGCCGGCATAGGGCGTCTCGATCAGCCTGATGCCGAAATTCATGATCCGCAGGCGTTCCATCGCGGCGAGCGTCGGCGAGAAGAAGGCTTCGTTGACGGCATCGACCTCGAACTCGCTGTAGTTGGCCAGGATGGCATTGCCGCCCTCGAAGGTCGGATGTTCCATCCAGTAGCGGCCGAGCGCCGTGGCGTTTGGGACCACGCCGCCGTTGGAGCGCTGGTTCGACCACAGCAGCAGCCGCGAATTCTCCAGCCCGCCGGTGCAGACGATGAAATAGTCGGCGCTGAAGGTACCGGCATCCTGGCCGTTGGACCATAGTTTGGCGCCGGTCACCCGTTTGCCGTCGCCGGCAAGTTCGGTGGCATAGGTGTTGAGCACGACGGCGATGTTGCGGCTCTTGTCGAGTTCGTCGGCGAATTTCTCGCCGAAGCGCACCGCCGGGCTCTTGATCAGCTGCACCCAGCGTATGTCGTCCGAGATCGGCACGTCAGGCCGGAAATCGGGAAGCTCGAGGATATCGTGCACTTCGGGCAAGTAGGGCTCGATGTCGGCGCGGCGGATTGGCCAGCCGGTGTCGGGTGCCCAGGCCTTCGGCTCGAAATCCTGCTTGTCGAGCACGCGGCACCAGCCGGCCCAGTGGTTGGAGCTGCCGCCCATATACCGCAGCCGGGTGATGTCGAGATCGAAATAGAAGTCGCCGACCGTGGTGCCGCGGTAGAAATCCTGCGACTCGTCGCTGAACTCGCGCGAGCCGGCCTCCAGCACGACGACCTGGATGCCGGCGGCACCCAGCTTGCGGGCGATGGTGGTGCCGGCCGGGCCGGAACCGAGAATGCAGACCTTGGGCTTGAAGTTGGCGGCGCGGTACGCCTCGTAGCTGTCGAAGATCATGCCAGGTCGCTCCGCTTGAGGATCCAGCCATTGACCTCGACGATCTCGTTCGGATCGGCCTGGGACTGACTGGCATCGGTCGCGCCGGCCTCGGGCAGCTTGCGGAACAAGGATAGGGCAGGCAGTGCGATCATCGCCCGCACGAGTGTGCGGCGTGACATTTTTTTGAAGAAACTCATGACAGGTCTCTCGGATAGGGGCTTCGATGCGCGCATGACATTCCCCGAACGGCACACGCATCGTCACAGAGGCCAGTATCGTGCCAAGCCACGCTTCAAGGCAGTGAAAAGGCGGGCAAGCGGCACAACCGAATGCAAACAGAGTTAGAAATTCCTTAACAGACCGGGTGTGCCGGCCGATTCAGGCGGCCGCGGAAATGTCCGTATCGAGGATCGACAGATTGCGGCCGGCATGCTTGGCCTGATAGAGGCGCTGGTCGGCGGCACGCATCAGCTCCGAGACGTTTGCCTCTTCTCCGCAGACGGTGCCGCCGATGCTGACGGTCAGCGGAATGGTCCGTTCGTCGACGGGCCGGAAGCGGATCAGTTCGACCTCGCGGCGAATGCGCTCGGCAACGCGCTTGGCTTCTTTTTCCGTGGCTCCGACCAGGAACGCGCCGAACTCCTCGCCGCCAATGCGCCCGAGCACGTCGCCGCTGCGCACGCCGCGCTCGATGGCGCTGGCGATCAACAGCAACGCGTCGTCGCCGGTCAGATGGCCGAAACTGTCATTGATCTTCTTGAAATGATCGGCGTCGATGATCAGCAGCGCACCGCGGTCGGACTTGCGCCGGGAGCCGTCCAAAGCGGCGAAGAAACTTTCCCGGTTGAGCATGCCGGTCATGTCGTCGCGGCTCGCCTTTTCCGACAAGCGGCGGTGCGCCGCGGCGAGCTGGGCGTGCGCCCGGGCCAGTTCGCGGTGCGCGTTTTTCAGCCTGTCGCTCTGCCAGAAGGTGCTGATACAGGCCACCCACGCAAGCACCAGCGGGCAGAGCGTCGAAGTCAGCCAGATCGTCCGGTTGATCGGAAATCCCATGGCCGGAACGATGATCAGCGTGAGAAGAAGAGAGGCGGCGACGGAGGCAAAAGCGATAGCGGCGGATTTCAGAATGATGCTGTTCATCGCGGGCTCCCACAGGACTGTCTCTGTGCCAGCAAGCCCTGAAGGCCACCTTTCGCGGTTGCTTAAAATTTGAATCGTGAGGCCATTTTCGCCACTGAAAGCGCGTGGAAGTTGTGGATAAAGTCCCTTTCAGAATCCCCGTTTCATGCCATAAGGAGCGCATGACCACGCTGCCTGATCCCGCCCGCTTCGCCCATGTCACCGACTGGGTGTTCGACCTCGACAACACGCTCTATCCGCATCATTCGAATCTGTTCTCGCAGATCGACGTCAAGATGACGGCCTATGTCGGGGAGCTGCTGGCCTTGCCGCGCGACGAGGCGCGCAAGCTGCAGAAGGAGCTTTATCTCGAATACGGCACGACGCTGAACGGCCTGATGACGCGCCACGGCATCGATCCCGACGATTTCCTCGAGAAGGTGCATGACATCGACTATTCATGGCTGGTGCCCGATCCGGTTCTCGGCACCGCCATCCGCCAGCTTCCCGGCCGCAAGTTCATCTTCACCAATGGCGACCGCAAGCACGCCGAGCGCACCGCGCGCCAGCTTGGCATCCTCGATCATTTCGACGACATCTTCGATATCGTCGCCGCCGGCCTCAATCCCAAGCCCGCGCGCCAGACCTATGAGAAGTTCGCCGAGCTGCACGCGGTCACCGGCCACAACGCGGTGATGTTCGAGGATCTCGCCCGCAACCTGGAGGTGCCGAAGGCGCTGGGCATGACCACCGTGCTGGTGGTGCCGCGCAATTTCGAGCCGACTTTTTCCGAGATCTGGGAACGCGACCCCGCGCAGGATGACGACGTCGATTTCGTCACCGACGATCTGGCGGCGTTTCTGATGGGGATCGTTGCAGGGCAGTAGGGCAGTAGGGCAGTAGGGAGAATAAGGCGCTCTCAGCCCCTGATTTCCAGGTTTCACCTACTGCCTTACTGCCCTACTCCCTTATTCCCCTAACTTGTAGAACCGGCTGATAATCCCCCAGGCCTCGTCGGCGGTGTCGACGAAATCGATGATGTCCTGGTCGCCAGGGCTGATCGTGCCTTGCTCGGCGAGGAAGTCGAGGTCGATAGCCCTTTTCCAGAAGGATTTGCCGAACAGGATCACCGGCACGCGCTCCATGCGTCCGGTCTGGATCAAGGTCAGCGTTTCGAAGAATTCGTCCATCGTGCCGAAGCCGCCGGGAAACACCGCCACCGCCTTGGCGCGCATGACGAAATGCATCTTGCGGATGGCGAAATAGTGGAAGTTGAAACAGAGCTCCGGCGTCACATAGGCGTTCGGCGCCTGCTCGTGCGGCAGCACGATGTTGAGTCCGATCGACGGCGCCCCAACGTCATCGGCACCGCGGTTTCCCGCTTCCATGACGCCGGGACCGCCGCCGGTCACCACGACATATTCGCGGTAATATGAGGCGGCCGACTGCTGCGAGCACAGCCGCGCGAATTTGCGCGCCTCCTCGTAATATTTGCTGTTTTCCTCGAGGTTCTTCTTCTGCGTCTCGTTCTTGGCTGCCCAGGCTTCGCCGCCTGGTTCCGGCAGACGCGCGCCGCCGAACAGGATCACCGTCGAACGGATGCCGCGCTCGGCAAGGATCATTTCCGGTTTCAAAAGTTCGAGCTGCAGCCTGACCGCCCGCAATTCACGCCGCGTCATGAAGTCGGGGTCGTTCCAGGCAAGCCGGTAGGTCTCGGCCCGCGTCTGCGGCGTGTCTGGCACGCTTTTCGACCGCTCCAGATCCTCGTCCGAATGCGGCAGCGGCGTCCATCCCGCCTTTTCCATGGGAGTCATCGAATCCACCCGTCCAATTCCTTTACTTGCGTCGTCCCGTGACGCAGCCACGATTGACCCCCATTGAGCCTTAACATAAGCAGGTTCCGCAAAAGTGTCCGGCGGTTTTGCGACAAGAACCTGCTACATGCAAAGACCCAAGCATGCAAAGCATGCGTGGGGGTCCGCGCGACTTTCAAAACAGGTTAAGACGCAGCCCCTTAACAGCTTGGTAATGGAGCAAATTCATGTCGAAGCCCGATCTGGCGAGCCTCGAAAAGACCATCGAGAAGGCCTTCGAGGAGCGCGACTCCATTTCGACCGCGACACGCGGCGAGACGCGCGACGCCATCCAGTCGGCGCTGGACCTGCTCGATCGCGGTAGCGCCCGCGTCGCCGAGCGGCAGGCAGACGGCAAGTGGCACGTCAACCAGTGGCTGAAGAAGGCCGTGCTGCTCTCTTTCCGGCTCAACCCGATGGAGATCATCAAGGGCGGGCCCGGCCAGGCCGTCTGGTGGGACAAGGTACCGTCCAAGTTCGACGGCTGGAGCGCCGTCGATTTCGAGAAGGCGGGTTTTCGCGCGGTGCCGTCGTCGATCGTGCGCCGCTCGGCCTATGTCGCGCCGGGCGTCGTGCTGATGCCGTCCTTCGTCAATGTCGGCGCCTATGTCGATAGCGGCACCATGGTCGACACCTGGGCCTCGGTCGGCTCCTGCGCCCAGATCGGCAAGAACGTCCACCTGTCGGGCGGCGTCGGCATCGGCGGCGTGCTGGAGCCGATGCAGGCCGGTCCCACCATCATCGAGGACAATTGCTTCATCGGCGCGCGTTCGGAAGTCGTCGAGGGCTGCATCGTGCGCGAGGGCTCGGTGCTCGGCATGGGTGTCTTCATCGGCCAGTCGACCAAGATCGTCGACCGCGCCACCGGCGAGATCTTCTACGGCGAGGTGCCGCCAAATTCCGTCGTCGTCGCCGGCTCGCTGCCCGGCAAGCCTTTGCCAAACAACGAGCCCGGCCCCAGCCTCTACTGTGCCGTCATCGTCAAGCGCGTCGACGCCAAGACCCGCTCCAAGACTTCGATCAACGAATTGCTGCGCGATTGATCTTTCCGCCGGGCGGGCGCACCTTCCGCCGGCGCGACAATCGGTCGCGCTGGTTCAACATGGAGGGGTGACATGGACTGGAAGTATCTGCTGACCAGCTATGAGGGGCGCATCAACCGCGCAAAGTTCTGGGCTTGCGTGGGCGTGATTTTCGTCGGCGCGGTGATCGCCATGATTCTCGACAACATACTGGGTACGACATTCAACCACATGCCGTACGGCTTTATCTATTTGCTCTATGCGTTGGCCATGCTCTATTCGGTCTTCGCCGTCTATGCCAAGCGCTGGCATGACCGGGGCAAGTCCGGCTGGTGGAGCCTGATCATCCTGGTGCCTTTCATCGGCGCGATCTGGTTTCTGGTGGAATGCGGCATTCTCGAAGGCGCCAAGGGTGCCAATCAATACGGATCGGACCCGCTTGCCTGACAGTTCAAATCTCACCTGGCTTTTCTTCAAGACATCGGGCCGCGTCAGTCGCGCGGCCTATTTTCTTGGTGGCTTGCTGGTCGCCATCATCCAGGCGTTCCCGCTCTATCGCTTCACGCTGGTGCCGGAAGGCTCGGCCGAGAGCAATATGTGGTCGTTCATCTTCTTCATCGCCTTCATTGCTTCGCTGTGGTCGAACATCGCGCTGGCGGTGAAGCGGCTGCACGACCTCGACAAGCCGGGCATCGCCGCGCTGATCCTGTTCGTGCCGGTCGTCTCGATCGTCGCCTTTCTTGTACTGTGCCTGTTTCCAGGGCAGCCTGGGCCCAACCGCTATGGCCAACGCACCAACGAGCCGGCACAACCCTAGAGCCGGATGATCTCAGGTCGAATCGACCGGAGATCTGAATCCGGCTCTAAATCAAAGAGATAGAGCATGATGTCGTCCGAAAGCCGCTTGACACTTTTCGGCCTCATCTTCTGAGGACCGATCGGACATGCGCTACCGTACGCTTGATCCGAAACTGATCATCGAGACCGCCGAACGGCTCGAGGGTCGCGTTGCGGAACGTTTTCCCAAGGCCGGACTGCGTGGCGTCGCCGCCGAGCTGGTATCGCTGTCGCGCGATCTGGCCAAGGCGGCGAAAGGGCTCGAGGAGCCGATCTGGTGGCTGCGCGGCCTCATCGTCGCGGCCTTCATTGCCGGGGTGCTGATCTTCCTGTTCGTCGGCACCATCCTGCCGCTCGACCGGATTTCGGGAACCGACGATGCCGTGCAATCGGTCCAAGGCATCGAGGCTTCGATCAACACCGTCATCCTCGCCGTGCTTGGCTTTCTGGCCCTGATCCGCACCGAGGAGCGCATCAAGCGCAAGAGGGTCTTTCGCCAGCTTCATGGCCTGCGCTCGCTGATCCATGTCATCGACATGCACCAGCTGACCAAGGATCCGGCGGCGCTTTCGGCCAGTTTCAAGCCGACGGCACAGTCGCCGGCCCGCATCACCAATGCCGCCGACCTGGCGCGCTATCTCGACTATTGCTCCGAAATGCTGTCGATCACCGGCAAGATCGCCGCTCTGTTCGCCCAGTCGGTCAATGACGACGTGGTTATCGATGGCGTCAACGACATCGAGAATCTGAGTTCCAACCTGTCGCGCAAGATCTGGCAGAAGATCACCCTGATCGAGAGCCACCCGGCGGCACAACCTGTTCCGGCGCCAGACCCGGCGAGCCGAGCCGCGCCGCTTCCGCCGCGCGCACCAAAGCGGTAACGCTTTTCAAGAATGGCGCCGGCGTGCCTGTTCTTTCGGCGAGGCTGAGCACCACCCCTTGCAACTCGCCGATCTCCGTCGGCCGGCCGCGCTGCAGATCGTCCCACATCGAAGAGCGCGCCTGAGGGTCGATCGCCAGCATGCGCCGCGCCAGCCGTTTGAACAGCCAGTCCGGCAACCGAAGCACCTTCGGCAGCAGCGCCGGCCGCAGCCCGGCGATCCGTGCCGGTGCGATGCCGGAGGCTTTCATCGCGCGCAGCGCCTCGTCGATCTGCCCGGCCAGGATCAGCCGCCAGCGCCGATCGGCGAGTTCGTTCGCCAGCGGCAGACCCGACAGCGCCACCAGGGCATTGTTCAGGTTCATCAACAGCTTGCCCCACAGCACGGCCTTCATGTCGCCATGCGTCTCGACCGCCAGCCCTTCCACATCAAGAAGACTGGCGACATCAAGAAGACCGGCGACATTGGGAAAGCCGGCGCGGCCACTGTCCTCGATCATCACCTTGCCCTCGCTGGCGCGGTGGACGCGCAGCGGCAGCTCGCCCTCAGGGGACTGCACCACGTTGAACGGCACCATGCCGGCCAGCACGGCTCTCTGGCCGAGCCCGGCGCGCAGCCTGTCGGCATTGTCGACGCCGTTCTGCAGGCTCACCACCACGGCGTCGGGGCGGGCATGGGTATTGATGAGCGCTGCCATCTCCTGCGTCGCGCCGCTCTTGACGGTGACCAGGATCACGTCCGCCCCGGGCAAGGCAGCAGCCGGATCCACGGTGATCCCGAGCACGTCGGGCTTGACCAGGCGGTCGCGGCCCTCGAGGTCGCTGATGCGCAGTCCGCCCTGCCGCATGGCAGCCTCGATGCGCGGCCTGGCCAGCAGAATCACCTGCCTGCCGGCGAGCGCCAGGCAGCCGCCGACATAACAGCCGATGCTGCCGGCGCCGGCGATGACGATCCTTTTTTGCCCGTTTGCCATACTGCCGCTCCGCACCGGCCCGACTATACGACATGAAAACCATAATGTCGGCGGCATCGCCTGCCATTGGGCTGGCCTCCATGTCTGGCCGTGACAGGCCCTCAGCTTTCGACTATCGCTTTTGCCATGACGCTGCCGACCGACCCCGCCGCAAACCTCGCCGCCCTTATCCGTTGCGCCTCGGTGACGCCAGCCGAAGGCGGCGCGCTGAGCGCGCTGGAAACGATGCTGAAACCGCTCGGCTTCCTGGTCGACCGGCCGGTGTTCTCCGAGGACGGCACCCCCGACATCGAGAACCTCTACGCAAGGCGGTCCGGCAACGGCCCGCATCTGATGTTCGCCGGCCATACCGATGTCGTGCCGGTCGGCGACGAGGCCGCCTGGACGCACCCGCCTTTCGCCGCCGAGATCGCCAATGGCGAGATGTATGGCCGTGGCGCGGTCGACATGAAGGGCGGTATCGCCTGTTTCATCGCCGCCGTGGCCCGCCATGTCGAGGCGAATGGCGGCCCCAAGGGCTCGGTCTCGCTGCTGATCACCGGCGACGAGGAAGGCCCGGCCATCAACGGCACGGTCAAGCTGCTCGAATGGGCCGCTTCCAGGGGCGAGAAATGGGATGCCTCGATCGTCGGCGAGCCGACCAATCCGGATGCGCTGGGTGACATGATCAAGATCGGCCGTCGAGGCTCGATGTCCGGTTCGATATCGGTCAATGGCCGCCAGGGCCATGCCGCTTATCCGCAGCTTGCCGACAATCCGGTGCGCGGGCTGATCAGCCTGGTCGACGCCTTGCTTCATCCCGTCTTCGACAAGGGCACCAGGGATTTCCAGCCGACCAATCTGGAGGTCACCTCCATCGATGTCGGCAACCCGGCCACCAATGTGATTCCGGCCAAGGCCACCGCGACCTTCAACATCCGCTTCAACGACACCTGGACGGCCGAGACCATCCAGGCCGAAATCCACAACCGGCTCGACCAGGCGGCCAAGCGCAAGAAGTACCGGCCGGGCAAGAAGACGCCGGTCGACTACGACCTTGTATGGGGTGATCGGCCAAGCCATGTCTTCCTGACCCGTGACGACAAGCTGGTCGACACGCTTGCCGGATCGATCAAGTCGGCGGTTGGCAAGGAACCGACGCTGTCGACCTCCGGCGGCACATCGGATGCACGCTTCATCAAGGATTATTGCCCGGTGGTCGAGTTCGGCCTGGTCGGCAAGACCATGCACATGGTCGACGAGCGCGTTGCCCTTGCCGACCTCGAGACATTGACGCGGATCTACCAGCGCTTCATCGAAGACTGGTTCGGACAAGGCTGAGCAGCATGCTTTCGGCGGACGAAACCCAAGCCTCGTTGCTCGGTGCCTGGCGGCTGATGCTCGGCAAGGCCGATGGCCTGCGCCTGCTCGACCTGTCGGCCGACGGTTTCTGGAATTCTTTCTTCGCCATCATCGTTGCCGCGCCGCCGCTGATCGTCGGCTGGGTCGGCATCGCCAACGAGATCGGTGATCCCGATGCTTTCGTGGGCCGCTTCAGCATGCTGTTGCGCCTGGCCACGGTCGACATCGGCTCCTGGGTGCTGCCGCTGATCGCGCTCGCCCTGGTCGCGCCGCGCGCCGGCATTGGCGGCCGCTTCGTCCACTACGTCGTCGCCAGCAACTGGGCCTCGGCCATCACTGCCTGGCTGATGCTGCCTTCGGCGCTGGTCAGGCTTTTCCTCTCCTCGGCGAGCCAGGTCTCGAGCCTTGTGTCGCTGTTGTTGTTTGCGCTGTCGATGGTGCTGACCTGGCGCATGACCACTGCGACGATCGGCAAGGGCGCGGCGGTTGGAACCGCCGTTTTCGTCGGCATGTTCATCGCTTCGCTGCTGGTGTTGTTCGGGCTCCAGATGCTGCTTGGCATCAGCGTTCCGGACGATGTCGGGCCTCAGAGCCTTTCCGGACTCTTTCCCGGGTAGAGCCTGCCGGGCTCTGAATAGGACCTGCCGGCTCTATTCCGAATAGAGCCACCGGACTCCATTCAGGGATAGAGCCTGCTGGCTCATCCGGGATAATCGACGCCAATGAGAAAAAGTCCGTCGGGCGGCGCCACCTGGCCACAGGCGGCGCGGTCGCGCGCTTCGAGCGCCGCCTTGAGGTCGGCCTCGGTCCAGCCGCCGTCGCCGACGCGTTTCAGCGAGCCGACCATCGAGCGCACCTGGTTGTGCAGGAAGGAACGCGCCGAGGCTCTTACCTCGATCATGTCGCCCGTCCGGCTGACATCGAGCCGCTCCAACGTCCGGACCGGGCTGTTGGCCTGGCACTGCGTCGAGCGGAAGGTTGTGAAGTCATGCCGGCCGAGCAGGACTTTCGCCGCCTCGTGCATGGCGACGGCGTCGAGCCGCTTCGGCACCCACCACACTTTGCCCTTGTCCAGCGCCGAGGGCGCACGGCGGTTGAGGATGCGGTAGAGATAGTGACGGCCGGTGGCCGAGAAGCGCGCGTCGAAATCGTCCGGGACGACCATCGCCTTCAGGATGGCGACATGCGCGCCGGCAGCCTGAAGATGGGCGTTGACGGCGTCGCGCACCTTGTCATCCGGCCATGCCTTGGCGAGATCGACATGCGCCACCTGGGCCGTCGCATGTACGCCGGCATCGGTGCGGCCGGCGGCACGCAGCCGCACCGCCTCGCCGCTGAATTTCTCGATCGCCTGCTCGATCGCCTGCTGCACCGAAGGCTGGTCGGCCTGGTGCTGCCAGCCGGCAAAAAGGCTGCCGTCATATTCGATGTCGAGGCGAAAACGCGGCATGCCGGGCGACTATACGCTCTTGCCTACGCGGCGAGAGCGGTGAAGGCGGAAGCGTAGACCAGCCTGCCAGCTTCCGGAGCGTCGCCCCAGGCCAGCGCCTGCAGCGCTTCGCTTTGGTATTCGCTCTCGAATCTTTCGGCACGCGCATGGCTATAGCCGAAACGGCCGTAATAGGCCGGATCGCCCAGCACCACGGCCAGTGTCTCGCCGGCATCCCTGAGACGGATATGCGCCTCGCGGATCAGCGCGCCGCCAATGCCGCTGCCATGGAACGAAGGCTCCACCGCCAGCGGCGCCAGCGCCACGGCCGCGAGACTCTTGCCGCCATTCTGGACGAACAGTCGTGAAAACAGGATATGGCCGACCACCTGGCCGTCTTCTTCCGCCACCAGTTCGACCACGGCGTCGCCGCCGGTCACCAGCGCGTCGACCAAGCCGGCCTCCGCCTGCTGGCCGAAAGCGTGTTCCTCGACGAGGCGGATGGCCTCGCGATCCCGCGGCGTCGCCGCGCGTATCGACATCATGCTCATGAGAACTTCATTCCTTTAACAATCTTGGCTCCGCGCAGGAATTCCGACGCGGCGGCGGGCTTTCCGCCCGCACGTTGAACTTCGACCAGTCTGATCGCGCCTGCGCCGCAGGCGACCGTCAGCCGGTCATCGAGAATTCCTCCCGACTCGCCCAGATCTTCCGAAAGCGACAGACCTTCGGATAGCGTCGAGCGAAGCAGTTTCAGCCGCTCCATGCGGCCGCCAATGTCAATTTCGGACCAGGCGCCGGGAAAGGGCGACAGGCCACGAAGGTGGTTATGGACCTCGACGGCAGGCCGTGTCCAATCCACACGCGTCTCGGATTTATCGATTTTTCTGGCGTAAGTCACCCCGTCTGCCGCCTGCGCGGTAAATGTCAGGGTGTTCTCTTCCAGCCGCGCCAGCGCTTCCACCATCAGGGCGGCACCGACACTCATCAACCGATCATGCAGATCGCCCGCCGTCATATCGGGTTCGATGGCGCATTTTTCAAGCAATCCCACCGGACCGGTGTCGAGCCCCTCTTCCATGCGCATCACCATCATGCCGCTTTCCAGGTCTCCCGCCATGATGGCGCGCTGGATGGGGGCGGCACCGCGCCAGCGGGGCAAGAGCGATGCGTGGCCGTTGATGCAGCCAAGCCGGGGGGCGTCGAGAACAGCCTTTGGCAGCAGCAATCCATAGGCGACGACCACGGCGATATCGGCCCGCAAGTCATGGAAAGCGGTCTGTTCGGCCTCGGTCTTGAGAGAGGCTGGCGTGCGTACCTCGATGCCAAGCCGCTCGGCCTCGCGCTGTACCGGCGAGGGTGTCAGCTCCAGCCCGCGCCGGCCGGCCGCGCGAGGCGGCTGCGTGTAGACGGCGGAAATCTCATGTCCGGCCTCGGCAATCGCGCGCAGCGTCGGCACCGAAAACTCCGGCGTGCCCATGAAGATGACGCGAAGGGGCATTCCCCTATCCCACCAGCTTGCCCGGCGCCTTGTCCTTGGCGAGCTTCTTGAATTTCTTCACCACCATGTCGCGCTTCAGCTTCGAGATGTGGTCGATGAACAGCACCCCGTTGAGATGGTCGATCTCGTGCTGCAGGCAGGTCGCCATCAGACCCTCGGCCTCCATCTCCTGCAGCTTGCCGTCGCGGTCGAGATATTTCACCCTCACGGAAGCCGGGCGTTCGACCTCGGCGTAATAGTCGGGGATGGACAGGCAGCCTTCCTCGTAGACGGAGCGCTGATCGGCGCTTTCGAGGATCTCCGGATTGATGAAGACATGCGGCGCCGGCGTTTCGTCTTCCTTGGCGAGGTCGATCACAAGCATGCGCAACGGCTCGCCGATCTGGATTGCCGCCAGCCCGATGCCAGGCGCGTCATACATGGTCGCCAGCATGTCGTCGGCCAGTTTGCGCAAGGGCGCGTCGACGCGCTCCACGGGCTTCGAAACCTGGCGCAGGATGGGATCGGGTAGGATGATGAGCGGCTTGATCGGCATGGCGTCCCACGTAAGACGTCCAGTGAAAAGCGTCAACCGGTGGACCTGAGTCTCGTTCACGTTTTGATCTGTGCCAGCCCCACGAATCGGCTATGCTGTCCACATGAATGATCTGAGCACCATCCTTTCCGAGCCCGTCGCCCGGCTTGGCGCCTCGACAATCACGCTCGGCCACGCTCTGGGCTTCGGCGCCTTGTTGTTTCTCGGCCTGTTCGTGGCGCTGGTCGTCGCGCTGTGGCGGTCGGCCAAGGCGCGCACTGTCGCTGCCGCGGAAGCCGCCGACCATGCCCGCGACGCCGAGGCGCGGATGGCCGGCATACTGCAAAGCCAGGCCGAGATGCAGGGCCGCATGGGCGCCATCGCCGAAGTGTTCGGCGCGCGCCAGGCGGAGTTGACGCAGTCGATCGGCCAGCGCCTCGACGCCATGACGGGCCGCATCGGCCAGACCATGACCGAGCAGACCAAATCCACGCATGAGAGCCTGGCCAAACTGCAGGAGCGGCTGGCGGTCATCGATACCGCGCAAGGCAACATCCAGTCGCTTGCCGGCCAGGTCGTGCAGCTCCAGGCCATCCTCTCCAACAAGCAGACGCGCGGCGCCTTCGGCCAGTCGCGCATGGAGGCGATCGTTGCCGACGGCCTGCCGCATGGCGCCTACGAATTCCAGGCGACGCTGTCGAACGGCAGCCGGCCCGATTGCCTGGTCAAGATGCCGAACGGCGCGCCCTCGCTGGCCATCGATGCCAAGTTTCCCCTGGAAGCCTGGAACGCCATCCGCGCCGCCGATGGCGCAGACCTGCAGAAGGTCGCGTCCCAGGCCTTCCGCCGCGACATCGAGATCCATGTCCGCGACATCTCCGAAAAGTATCTGATCCAGGGCGAGACCCAGGACACCGCCTTCATGTTCGTGCCGTCGGAATCGGTGTTCGCCGAGATCCACGAGAATTTCGAGGCGATCGTCCACAAGGCGCACCGCGCCCGCGTCGTCATCGTCTCGCCGTCGCTGCTGATGCTGTCGATCCAGGTCATCCAGGCGATCCTCAAGGACGCCCGCATGCGCGAACAGGCGCATCTGATCCAGGGCGAGGTGATCCGGCTGATGGAAGATGTCGCGCGCGTCGACGAGCGCGTGCGCAAGCTGCAAGGCCATTTCGGCCAGTCGGCCAAGGATATCGAGGACATACTGGTCTCGACATCGAAAGTGACCAAGCGCGGCCAGAAGATCGAGGCGCTGGAGTTCGGCGCGCAGGCCGAAGGCGATGCAGGCCCGGAGACGCCGTCCCGGGCACCGGCCGCGAAACTCGACCCCGGCCCGCGCGTTGCCGATTCAAAGACCGGGCAGCTCAGGCTGCGGGTCGTCGAAGGCGACGACTGAGCAAATAACTGCCTAGAGCAATTCCAGGAAAAGTGTGTAACGGTTTTCCGTCCGGAATTGCGTAAAAACAAATAGTTAGAGCGGTTCTGCGATTCCGTCAAACGCTGAACCGCTCTAGGCCACGGCGACGATGACGTGGGCCTGAATCTTGGCGGCAACCGCACCGCTGCCATGCCTGGCCGCAATCGCGGATGCGGCATAGTCCGTTGCGGCGTCGAGTTTTCCCGGGTCCCTGGCCTCGATTTCGGTGCGAAGCACCGTTCCCTGGCAATAGGCAACGGCCGGAATGCGCGGCGAGGGTGCACGGCTTTGTTCGGCCCTCGTCTCGATCGCCACAGCGGAGAAGCCCGCCTCCTCAAGGTCTCCGCGGATCAATGCCGTATCGTGGTAGCCGTGCGGCGTGCGGGCCAGAAAGCGCGGTGGATCGTTCGGAAAAATCCTGGCCAGTGCATTCGTCACATCATCGGCAAACACGTTCTCTTCGATGCGATCCCATACGTTGAACAGAAAATGTCCGCCGGGCTTCAGCACCCGCCTTGCTTCGCGGTAGGCGGAGGGGCGGCTGGGAAAGAACATCGCGCCGAACTGGCAGCAAACGAGATCGAAGGTCGCATCTTCAAACGGCAGCGCCATGGCGTCGGCCTGGCGCCATTGGATGCGGCTGTCGGGAGCCTGTCGCGAAGCGGCATAGTCGAGCATCGGCTGGTTGAGGTCGGTCACGACATAGCTTGCGCCAGGAGACAGTCTTGGCGCCAATGCGCGGGTGACAACCCCGGTGCCCGCGGCGACTTCCAACACGGCGCTGGGCGAAAAGGATGCTGCTCGTTGCGCAAGATCCGCGGCGAACGGCTCGAAAATCAACGGCACCATATAGCGGTCGTAGTTTTCCGGGATCGAGCCGGCAAACAACTTGTCCGTTTCCAACATGGCTATCACCCGCCCGTTTGATGGCGAGCCAGGCTAGCACATAATTGCTGCCTTGGGCGGCTTTCGGCGCAGGGGCTACTGCTCCTCCACGATGCTTATGCCCTCGAATTCCGGAAGCCAGTGCAGAGCCGATCGATGCCACTTCTGTTGTGTCGGGACCAGATCCTCGCGTTGCCGCGCGGTCCCCGCCCGGATCCCATAGACCTTCGGGCCGTCGCCGACAGACGTCGCATAAAGATGCGAACCGCAGTCGCCGCAAAATGCCTGGGCGCGCTTGGCGCCGCTCGATCCGGTCTTGATATAGATTTTTGGCGTGCCCCTGGTGATCCGGTAATGGTCCTCGGGCGCGGGAACTGTGACGCGAAAGGCCGTACCGGTCAGTTGCTGGCAGTCCGTGCAGTGACAGATGGAGGTCTTTCCCGCGTCGACCTCCGCTTCATAGGTGATGGCGCCGCAATGGCACCCGCCGTCGATCTTCATGGTTGCTCCTCCGAAATCCTTCGACTGATCTTAGCGGGGCCAGGCGGTTGGGCCAACGGTGCAGTGCTGGTCCACGACTAGTTCGATGCGGCCTCGATCAGCTTGCGTCGCTGCTCCCAGGTACCCGTGGTCTGCGGCTTGACGAACAGCCGCGTGATCTCCGGCATCTCCTCCTTCAGCCGCGTCTCGATGCGTTGGACACAGGCCTCGATTTCCGGCGCGGTAAGATGATCCTCGAATTCGATGCTCAACCCTGCGACGATCTCTTGCGGTCCCATGTGAACGGTCAGGACGCCGTTCGCCCGCTGCACCGCCGGATCCTGCTGGGCGATTGCCAGCACTTTCCTTTGCACCTCGAGGGATGCCGGCTCGCCGATGAGCAGGCCCTTGCTTTCGCGGGCGAGGAAAATCGCTGTCGCGCCGAGGATGAGCGCGATGCCGATCGAGGCGGCGCCGTCGAGTTCCGGCATCTCCAGCAACTCCGCCGCCAGTATGCCGCCAAAGGCGACGATCAGGCCAAGAAGTGCTGCACTGTCCTCGAACAGCACCGTATAGACGCTCGGGTCCTTGCTCGATTGCACGGCTTGCAGCCAGCCTTGCTTGCCCTTCTCCCGGCGAAATTCCTTCAGCGCCACCAGCCAGGAGCTGCCTTCGAACAGGAAGGAGAGGCCCAGGACGACATAGTTCACCTTGACATTGGCGACAGGCTCCGGGGCCATGATGTGGATGACGCCCTCATAGAACGACACGCCGGCGCCGAGCGCGAAAACCAGAAGCGCGACGATGAAGCTCCAGAAATAGAGCTCGCGGGCGTGGCCCAGCGGATGCGTACGGTCGGCCGGGCGCGCGGCCCGGTGCATGCCGTAGAGCAGCAGCCCGCCATTTCCGGTATCGACCAGCGAATGGACGCCTTCCGACAGCATCGCCGAACTGCCGGTGAAGAAGGCGGCGGCGAATTTGGTCAGCGCGATCGCCAGATTGCCGGCGAGCGCCGCATAGATGACCATTTTGGAGCCGCTATGCCCGGCCATGCAGTTTGGTCCCCCGTTTGACGCACCCAGCCTAACGGCCGGACGGCCGAAGCTCCACCATAACGCGCCAACTGCCGGGTTGTTCAAGACCCGATTTGCCTGGGACCGGCGGGGGGACGGCGACTATTCGACGATTTCGTCGGTCCACACCTTGAAGCCGGCCAGTGTCCCCGGTCCGAAAATATGGGTCAGCGGCACATCCGCCGCGTCGCGTCCGGAGGCGATCAGGATACGACCGATGCGTGGTGCATTGTTGCGCGGATCGAAGACATGCCAGCGGCCGCCGAGATAGACTTCCATCCAGGCGGCGAAATCCATGCTCGCCCATGGCTTCGGCATGCCGATATCGCTGATGTAGCCGGTGCAGTAGCGTGTCGGGATGTTGAGCGCCCGGCAGAAGGTGACGGCGAGGTGCGCGAAGTCGCGGCACACGCCGCTCTGCTCGCGATAGGCTTCCGCCGCGGTGCGCGTCGGCCGCGCGTTGCCGTAGTTGAAGACGATGTGGTTGTGAACGAAATCGCACACCGCCTGCACGCGCGGTATGCCGAGCGGCGTATGGCCGAACAGCCGCCATGCCTCGCTGGCCAAAAGGTCGCTCTCGCAAAACCGGCTGGGCAACAGGAACAGCAGCGTTTCCGCCGGCAGGTCGCGCACCTCGTGCTGCCAGGCCATCAGCTCGCTCATCTCGAATGTGCCGGGCGCGCGGATTACCGCATCGGTGCCGAATGTGAACCGTCCGGGCGGCGCAACGAAGCGGTTGCACCAATTGCCGAAACTGTCGCGATAGCTCTCGATCGGCACAGGCGGGTTCGATGTCAAGAAGTCCGGGCGCTCAAGATCGGAAGCGCGGGAATAATGGACATTGAGCATCGCGATGAGCGGTGTTTCCTGCGGAAAGTCGAAGCTCATCTCGCAGCCGATATGGATCCGCATTGTCGTCCTGACCGGCCTGCCTGACGATCACCCGGCGAAAGCGCGGATCGATGCTGCAGTGCGAGGACGACCATGGCACGGACGGTCATGGTTTACGAGAGCAGTTCCAGGAAAAGCGTGACGCGGTTTTCCGGGCAAAGCGCATAGCGCTTTGCCCTTGGGAATTGCGCCAAAACAAGGAGTTAGGGCAGTTCACCGTTTCCGCGGAACGTGAACTGCTCCAGAAATTGGTTGAAAGCAGCCGACCGTCAGTTCCTGACAGGCGCTGCCCCCTTGCAGCGAAGCGTTTCTCTTGTTTCACTTCACTCCCCGCAATTGGAGGAACGAATCATGGCTAAAGGTGCGATGAAGGCAGGCAAGGAAGCCCGCAAGCCGAAGAAGGACGCCAAGAAGCCGGCAGCCGCTCCCGTCCTGAAGGCGCCGCCGGTCAAGGCGATGCGCATCAAGGAGAAGTAGGCCTCGACAAATCCGGCGCGGTGGGATCTCACCGGCGGCATTCGACAGTGCCGCCGGCGGGTGTTGATCGGGCTTTTGGACAACCCTATATCCCTGGCGCGGGGACGACCCCGCGCTTCTCCGAAAAATCAGGTCGGGACGACCCGCCCATTGTTGATCTGAGGATCGGATTCTATTTCCGATCCGATGCTGGATGGAGCGTTCCCGATGTCTTGGATTTTTCTGTTTTTCGCCGGCCTGTTCGAAATCGGCTGGGCGATCGGCCTCAAATACACTGATGGGTTCACCAGGCTCGTTCCGACCGTGCTCACGGTCGCGTCGATGATCATCAGTCTCACCTTGCTCGGCCTGGCGTTGAAGGCGCTTCCCGTCGGCACCGCCTATGCGGTGTGGACCGGCATCGGCACGGTCGGCACGGCGCTGCTTGGCATCTGGCTGCTCGGCGAACCCGCCACGGCGATCCGGCTTGCCTGCATCGCGCTGATTGTCTGCGGCATCATGGGGCTGAAGTTCGCGGCTTGAATGCACGTTGTCCAAAGCCGCACAGTGGCTTTGGGACAACGATGCGCATCCCCGAGGGCCAAGGCGCATTTTCGCGCAAACACATTCAGGGCCGCTGCAAGGCGACCCTGATTCAACATTCAAACTTGGCTGCGCCGAAGCTGCTAGCGGGCGGAGAAGCCTGGAGGCGTTCTGCCGGTGCGCTGCTTGCGCGCCGCATAGCGTGCGTCGCGTTTTGCCTTGCGTTCGGCTTCGTCGGCCAGCAAACGAGCGATGCGCTCGGTCTCTTCGGCTTCCTTGATCTTCGCTTCAGCCTGTGCCGCCTCTTCGGCCGCAATGCGTTCCGCTTCGGCCGCCGCCTCCCGCTCGGCCTTCTCGACCGCCTCGCGTGCCAGCTTTTCCTGCTTCAGCCTTGCCTTCTCGGCTTCGCGTATCGCGCGAGCCTCGAGGATCGCCTTGCGTTCGGCCTGTCGCGCCAGCACCGCAGGATCATCTGCCGCCGGCTTTGACTTGAAACGCTCCAGAAGCGCCTTCTTTGCCTCGTTCGCGGCGTTGCGCCGCTCGAAAATGTCTTTTTCCCTGTAGATAGCCAAGTCCACTTCCCTGAAGTCAATTCGCGAGGCTTACATACGCGCGAATGCCGAGAGTTCAAGCGCCAAAACGGTATGCCAGCCATGAAATTCCGCGATGTTGCAGCCGGGAGACGCCTTTTGCCACCCAAACCGACATGCACTGTTCACCGTCAGCCTCTCTGGCGGCGAGGCGGTACGATCGCTACGTCAGTGGTTCGCCTTTCGGTGAACCGCTCTTTCTCTTTGACGCAATTCCGGACGGAAAACCGTTTCATACTTTTCCTGGAATTGCTTTACCGACAAAACCCAACACCAGGATGACATCACATGGAACTCGGTCTCTACACTTTCGCCGACGTCAGCCCGCAGCCCGGCCCGGGCGCTATCGGGCCGCATGAGCGGCTGCGCAACCTGATCGAGGAGGTCGAACTGGCCGACCAGGTCGGCATCGACGTCTTTGGCCTGGGCGAACATCACCGCCCCGATTATGCCGCGTCCGCGCCGGTCGTGGCTTTGGCGGCCGCGGCCGAGCGCTCGAAGCGCATCAAGCTGACCAGCGCGGTCACCGTGCTCTCTTCAGATGACCCGGTGCGCGTCTTCCAGCAGTTCGCCACGCTCGATCTTTTGTCGGGCGGCCGCGCCGAGATCATGGCCGGGCGCGGCTCGTTCATCGAATCCTTTCCGCTGTTCGGCTACAATCTCGAGGATTATGACGAGCTCTTCGCCGAAAAGCTCGATCTGCTGCTTGCCATTCGCGATCAGGTAAAGGTCACCTGGTCCGGCAACCTGCGCGCGGCGATCAACGATCGCGGCGTATACCCCCGTCCGTTCCAGGAAAGGCTTCCGATCTGGATCGCGATTGGTGGGACGCCACAGTCCGCCGCCCGCGCCGGCGCGCTCGGCCTGCCGCTGGCGCTCGCCATCATCGGCGGCGAGCCTGCCCGCTTCGCGCCGCTGTTCGACCTCTACCGCGAGGCCGCCAAGCGCGCCGGCAGTGATCCTGGGGGTCTCGCCACCAGCATCAACGTGCACGGCTTTATTGCCGAGACGACCGAACAGGCAGCCGACGATTTCTACGGCCCGCAGGCGGAGGTGATGAACCGCATCGGCCGCGAGCGTGGCTGGGGCCCGACATCGCGGGCGCATTTCGATCAGGCGCGCGGCCCCAATGGCGCGCTGTTCGTCGGCAATCCGGAACAGGTGGCCGAAAAGATCGTCGCCCAGCACAGGATCTTCAACAATGACCGCTTCCTGCTGCAGATGGCGATCGGCACCATGCCGCATGCCAAGATCATGAAGGCGATCGAGCTCTACGGCACCAAGGTGGCGCCGATCGTGCGCAAGGAGACGGCGAAATCCGCGCCGGCGGTGGCGGCTCCGGTGGCGTAAGCTAACGGCAGGGCGGGCTTCTCGGACCCTGCCGGCTAACGGAACCTTGATGCCGCGCCAGCGTTTCCGGTCGACGGATTGCACCAATTGCGGTGCACCGCCGAGGGACCGAGATGAAAGCCGAACCCGACGCGCTGGGCGCGGGCGTTGCCGAAGCGGCCGAAGCGCGCGCCGTGGCGCGTGCCGATACGCATCTGATGCGCACGCTGCTGGTCGGCATCTTCATTTTCATGACCGTCTATGCGCTCTATTTCGCCCGCGCCTTCTTCATGCCGGTCATCCTGGCGTTCCTGCTGGCGCTGACATTGACGCCGATCGTGCGGCTGCTGCGCAAGCGCGGCATTCCCGAAGTGGTTTCGGCGACGCTTCTCGTGCTTTTGTCCATCTGTGTGTTCGCAAGCGCCGGCTACCTGCTCAGCGGCCCGGTCTTCGAACTCATCAACAACACCTCGTCGATCGGCCAGCAGCTCACCGACCGGCTGGCGCAATTGCGGCGTCCGCTGGAAAAGATCATGCAGGTCTCGCATCAGATCGAACAATTGACCGAGACGTCGCAGGAGCCCGGCGTGCAGAAGGTGGCGGTCGCCCAGTCGGGCATCCTGTCATCCGCCGCCAGCAACATCCTGGCGGCGGGAACCAGCCTCACCATCATCTTCGTCCTGTCGCTGTTCCTGCTCGCCTCGGGCACGATGTTCTACGAGAAGATCATCCAGTCCTTCGCCAGCCTCACGGAAAAGAAGCGGGCGCTGCGCGTCGTCTATGACGTCGAGCGCGAGATTTCGCACTATCTGCTCACCGTCACCATCATCAATGCCGGCCTTGGCACGGTCATCGGCCTTGGCCTGTGGGCGCTCGGCATGCCCAACCCGCTGGTCTGGGGCGTGGCCGCCGCCCTGCTCAACTTCCTGCCCTATGTCGGCGCGCTGCTGACCATCGTGCTGGTCGCGGTGATGGCGCTGATCAGCTTCGACACCATTTCCTACGCGCTTCTGGCGCCGGCCTTCGTACTGCTCTGCGATGTCGTCGAAGGCCAATTCGTGACGCCGATGGTGGTCGGCAGGCGCCTGGAGATCAACGCCGTGGCGATCTTCATCGCCATTGCCTTCTGGTCGTGGCTGTGGGGTTTCGTCGGCGCCTTGATGGCGGTGCCGCTGCTGGTCGTCATCAAGGTGTTCTGCGACCATTTCGAGGGGCTCGGCCATGTCGGCAATTTTCTCGCCGCGCAGCAGACCGCCGTGGTGGGGGACGATGATGCCGCCGACACCGAGCCGGCGAAGGGCTGATCAATATTTTTGAATTTGCGGCGTCGCCAGGCGCACCCTACATGCGGCTTCTACACAGGATCCCACCGCATGACCGAACTGTCCGTTCTCGACCTGTCGCCGATCGTCGAAGGCAGCGATGCCTCGCAGTCGCTGGCCAACTCGCTCGATCTTGCCCGCCATGCCGAGCGGCTGGACTACAAGCGCTACTGGCTGGCCGAGCATCACAACATGCCGGGTATCGCCAGCGCAGCCACATCGGTGGTCATCGCCCATGTCGCCGGCGGCACCAAAACCATTCGCGTCGGGGCCGGCGGCATCATGTTGCCCAACCATGCGCCGCTGGTGATCGCCGAGCAGTTCGGCACGCTGGCAGCCCTGTTTCCCGGCCGCATCGATCTGGGGCTCGGCCGGGCCCCCGGCACAGACATGAACACCGCGCGCGCCTTGCGCCGCAACCTGGAAGCCGGCGTCGACAACTTCCCGCAGGATGTCGTCGAACTGATGGGCTATTTCCTGCCGGCGGAGGAAGGCCAGCGCCTGCGCGCCGTGCCCGGCGAAGGCCAGACCGTGCCGATCTGGATCCTCGGCTCGAGCCTCTATGGCGCGCAGCTCGCCGCCATGCTCGGCCTGCCCTACGCCTTTGCCTCGCATTTCGCGCCGGCGGAGCTCGACCATGCGCTGGACATCTACCGCTCCCGCTTCCAGCCGTCGGAGCAGCTCGACAAGCCGCATGTCATGCTCGGCCTCAATGTATTTGCGGCACCTACCGATGCCGAGGCGCGTCTGCTGTTCACCTCGCTGCAGCAGGCCTTCGTCAATCTGCGCACCGGCAGGCCGGGAAGATTGCCGCCGCCCGTCGAGAACTATGACAGGGATCTCGACCCGATGGCCAAGACCATGCTCGGCCAGGCGCTGTCCTGCGCCGTCGTCGGCTCTCCCGAAACGGTCCGGCAAGGCATCGACGCCTTCGTGCGCCGCACCGGTGCCGACGAGCTGATGGTCACCGCGCAGATCTTTGATCATGCGGCGCGGGTGCACTCCTTCGAGATTCTGGCTGAGGCTCATAAATCGCTTTTGCAGGCGGCCTGATCTTCCAAGCAGACTCCGCTGGCTTCGCCAATGCGTCGTCTGCTTGAGTTTCTTTGTCTGCCGCAAAACCGCGCAACACTTTTACGGAACCTGCCTGGCAGGCACTGTTGCAGGCACCGCCGTTTTGCTATGGGCGGGTTTCCCTCCACGGATCGGAAACTTCCCTTGAAAAACGACCATGAAGCGCGCGAGCGGTTTGCCATCGATCTGGCGCGGCGCGCCGGTGACCTCGGTCTCAGATATTTCCGCGATCTGGACAGCCTGACCATCGAGAGCAAGGGCCATCAGGACCTGGTCTCGCAAGCCGACCGCGAGGTCGAGCTGTTCATCCGCGCTGCGATCGCCGCCGACTATCCGCAGGATGGCATCGTCGGCGAGGAGCATGCCTCGGTCGCCGGCTCGACGGGCCATGTCTGGGTCATCGACCCCATCGACGGCACCGCGAATTTCGTGCGCGGCATTCCGGCCTGGTGCGTGGTGATCGCTTGCGCCCGGGACGGGGAGACGGTCGTCGGCGTCATCCACGAGCCGTCGACCGGCGAGACGTTTCACGGCAGGCTCGGCGGCGGCGCCTTCGTCAACGGCCGGCCGATCAAGGCAAGCGCGGCGACCAGCCTGGAAGAAGGGTCGGTGGGGACCGGATTTTCGAACCGGGCCGAGGCCGAGAACATCGCCGTGCTGATCAAGAAGATCCTCGCCGAAGGCGGTGTCTTCTTCCGCAACGCGTCCGGCGCCCTGATGCTGGCCTATGTGGCCTCGGGCCGGCTGCTTGGTTATGTGGAGGAACACATGAACGCCTGGGACTGCCTGGCTGGCATGCTGCTGATCGAGGAAGCCGGCGGCACGGTGCTGAAGGCGGATCGCAAGACGGTGCTGCAGAGCGGGACGCAGGTCATATCGGGCGGCAAGGGTGTCTTTTCCAAGCTGCAGGCGCTTTGCTTGGGGGTGTTTCCGGCCTAGAGCATGATGCCGAAAAGTGTGAAGCGGTTTCGGACGACATCATGCTCTATCTTTTTGATTTAGAGGCGGATTCAGATTTCAGGTCGATTCGGCCTGAAATCATCCGGCTCTAGGCACTCACGCTCTGCGCGATTGCTCCGAGCGGCCGGCACGAATTGCGGATCATCAGCCGGCCTTTGAGCACCAGCTTGCGCGGTGGCGCGTCCCGGTTGCCGGCAAGGCGGTCGAGCAGCAGATTGGCCGCCTGTTCGCCGATCGCCTGCACCGGCTGCGCCACCGTGGTCAGTTGCGGCTGGAACACGTCGGACCACGGAAAATCGTCGAAGCAGGCAACCGAAATGTCCTCCGGGCAGGACAGGCCGATGTCGCGGATTGCCTTCATGGTGCCGATCACCATCGGGTTGTTGGCCGAGAAGATCGCGCTTGGCCGATTGTGCAGCGACAGCAGCTGCATGGTCGCGTTGTAGCCGTCGATCTCATGGAAATTGCCGGAGCGAACCAGGTCCTCGGCCACCGGCAGGCCGGCAGCCCGAAGCGCCTCGCTGTATCCGGTCATGCGGTCGTGCATGGGCGAAATATCGGACGTGCCGGTGATGTAGCCGATGCGCCGGTGGCCGAGATTGATCAGGTAGGTGATGGCGTCGAACACGGCGCGCTGGTTGTCGAGCACCACCGCATCGGTATCGACGCCCTCGCAGATGCGGTCCAGCAGTACGACCGGCACATTGGCGTCGTCGACGATCCCCTTGAGGATCGCCCCGTCGCCGACACGCGCCACGATAAGCCCGTCGACCATGCGGTCGAGCAAGAGCCTGATCTGGTCGTCCTGGGTGTTCAGATCCTCGTCCGTACAGCAAAGCATGACGGCATAGCCAGCGCGGTCGAAGGCCTGCTGGATGACCGAGACGACATCGGTGAAGAACGGATTGGTGATGTGCGGCACGGTCAGGCCGATGGTGCGCGTCGTGCCCATTTTCAGGCTGCGGGCGATCGCATTGCGCTTGTAGCCGATGTCGCGGATCGCCTGCTCGATGCGCTGGCTGAGTTCGGGGCTGACGGTCGCCGTGCCGTTGATCAGCGCCGACACGGTGGCGACCGAGACACGTGCCGCTTCCGCCACATGCAGCATGGTCGGCGCCGTCGATTTTCGCTGTCTCGTCCGCTTGGATGCTGCCATTTTCGAAACGTTTCGCCAGTGTGTGTTCGCTATACCTACGGAATATCAAGGTTTTTCGCAAGAATTGAAAAGGGTCAATCCTGCGTTATCAGATAGCGGCTTGACAGTATCGAAACGTTTAGAATAGCGTTTGGATGAGATTGACGAGGACGGAAGGGAGGCCGCCATTGTCATGGAGCACAGAGGTCCCATCGCTCATGGGCATGCTGCGGCGGCGGACCATTCCAATGTCGTCCTGAGCGCCGAGCACATTTCCAAGAGCTTCGGCGGAATCGCCGCCCTGGTCGATGTCGGTTTCGAACTGCGGCGTGGCGAGGTCCATGCCCTGATGGGCGAGAACGGCGCCGGCAAGTCGACGCTGATGAAGATCCTCTCCGGCGTCTATATCGGCTACGAAGGCACGGTCAGCGTCGATGGAGGGCCGGTCAACTTCGCCGGCGTGCGCGACGCCGAAGATGCCGGCATCGCCATCATCCACCAGGAGCTCAACCTGGTGCCGGAACTCAGCGTCGCCGACAACATCTTCCTCGGCCGTGAAAAACTGATCGCCGGGCTGATCGTCGACCGCAAGGCGAGCAGCCGTGCGGCGGCCGCCCTCCTGCAGCGGCTTGGCATCGAACTCGACCCGGAAGCCCGTGTCGGTGCCTTGCGCGTCGGCGAACAGCAGCTGGTCGAAATCGCCAAGGCGCTGTCGATGTCGGCGCGCATCCTGATCATGGACGAGCCGACCTCGGCGCTTTCGCCCGCCGAATGCCAGCGGCTGTTCCGCATCATCCGCCAGCTTGCCGAAAGCGGCGTCGCCATCGTCTACATCTCGCACCGCATCGACGAGGTGATGCATCTGGCCGGCCGCGTCACGGTATTCCGCGACGGGCGCCATGTGCTGACGCGGCCGATGGCCGAGCTTGACGAGAATGCCATCATTTCGGCGATGGTCGGACGGGACCTGCTCGCATCCTCCCAAGACGAGCGGGATCCCGGCGGCCGAACCGTGCTTTCGGTCAGCAATCTGTCGCTGTCGAAGCCCGACCGCCAAGGTTGGCGGCAGGTGATCGACGGCGTCAGCTTCGATCTGGCCGCCGGCGAAATCCTCGGCATAGGCGGCCTTCTGGGCTCGGGCCGCACCGAGATCATGGAAGCGATCTTCGGCTCGGGCGATGGCCGTGCCGGCGGCGAGGTCAAGCTCGACGGCCGGTCCGTGAACATCCGCTCGCCGCGCGACGCCAGGCGGCTGGGCATCGCGCTGGTCACCGAGGACCGCAAGACGCAAGGCCTGCACCTGCAGGCCTCGATCACGGACAATGTCGCACTGCCGCTGGTCGGGTCGCTGGCACGCTTCGGCATCCGCTCGCTGGCCGGCGAGCAGGGGCTGGCGCGGCAGGCGGTCAAGGCACTCGGCATACGCTGCCAGGACATCGATCAGCCCGCCGGCACGCTGTCGGGCGGCAACCAGCAGAAGGTCGTCATCGGCAAGTGGCTGGCGACCAGGCCGCGCGTGCTCTTGCTGGACGAGCCGACGCGCGGCATCGATGTCGGCGCCAAGCGCGAGATCTACGACCTCATCTTCCAGTTGGCGCGCGATGGCCTGGCTATCGCGGTCATCAGCTCCGAGTTGCCGGAATTGCTGCATCTCTCGGATCGCATCCTGGTGATGGCCGACGGCCGCCAGACCGGCATTCTTTCCCGCGACGCGGCAAGCGAAGAGGCCATCATGCGCCTCGCCGCACCGCGCCGGACGCTATCGAGACCAGCCGCATGACTGCCCTGAAGCTCCTGTCCCGGACCAAGCTCTATTGGGGCCTGATCGCCATCTTCCTGATCGGCGTGCTCGGCTCGCCGGTCAGTTCCAAGGGCAACAACATCTTCCTGTCCTACGGCAATCTGCTCGACGTGCTGCGCCAGGTGTCGACCACCGGACTGATCGCCACCGGCATGACGGCGGTGATCATCACCGGCGGCATCGACCTTTCCGTCGGCTCGCTGATGGCCATCTGCTCGGTGGTCTGCGCCATGCTGCTGACGGTGCCAGGTGTAACGCCGGGTGTCGTGCTGGGCGTGCCGACCGTCGCGCTGGTGGCGCTTTGCCTTGGCTTCGTCATCACCCGCTTCATCTTCCTCAACGTGGAAAAATCCCGTGCCGGTCCGGATGCCGCCGCGCGCGACGTGAAGCTGGACAGCGTTCGCGGCCTGGTCACGCCGGCAATCGTCGGCGTGGTGCTGTGTTGCCTGTCGCTATGGTACCTGCTGCCGCAGATCGAGCCCAAATTCGGCGTGCTCGGCGTGCTTTTGGTGGCGCCCTGCGTCGGCCTGCTGTTCGGCGCCATCAACGGCTTCATCATCGTTGCCGGGCGGCTGCAGCCCTTCATCGTCACGCTGGCGATGATGGTGACGGCACTTGGTATCGCCCGGCTCACCGCCGGCCAGAACAATGCGGTGCTGCCGGTCTATACCGGCTCGAACGCCACCGCCGATTTCGAGATGCTGCGCTCGCTGGTGTTCGGCGTCATCCCGATGCCTGGCCTGTTCTTCCTCGGCGCCATCCTGATCTACGGCGCGGTGCTGCGCTTCACCCCGTTCGGCCGCTATGTCTATGCCATCGGCGGCAATGAGGAGGCCGCGCGGCTCTCCGGCATCGCCGCCGGCCGCGTCAAGATCGCGACCTATGCCATCTCCGGCCTGCTCGCCGGCATCGCAGCTGTGCTCTATGTGGCACAGTACCGGCAAGGCAAGCCCGATGCCGGTGCCGGGCTGGAGCTCGACGCCATCGCCGCCGTGGTCATCGGCGGCACCAGCCTGATGGGCGGACGCGGCAGCCTGATCGGCACGTTCTGCGGCGTGCTGATCTTCGGGCTGCTCTCCAACATACTGCAGCTCCACAACATCAATTCGAACCTTCAGCTGGTGCTGAAGGGCATGATCATCATCGGCACCGTGCTCGTGCAGGAGCGCAATGCCGGCGATCTCCTGGCCTATCTGCGCCTGCCCGGCGGGCAACCGGCGCGCAAGGAAACGGCCGCAGCCAAGCGGCCGCCACAAGAGACCCCGTCTCTCAATCTCGGAGGAAACAAGAAATGAAACGACGTGACATGCTGAAGCTTGCCGCACTCGGCGCGGCACTGCTGACCACCACCGCGCTGCTTTCGACCGGCAATGCCTTCGCCCAGGACAAGAAATGGAAGATCGGCTTCTCGCAGGTGACGACCATCGAGCCCTGGCGCGCCCAGTTCAACAAGGACATCATCGCCGAAGCCGCCAAGCATCCCGAGGTCGAGCTGATCATCACCGATGGCGAGGACAAGACCGAGAAGCAGGTCGCCGATGTCGAGAACCTGATCCGCCAGGAGGTCGACGCGCTGCTGGTGTCGCCGAAGGAATCCGCCGGCCTGACCGGCGTCGTGCAGCAGGCCATCGACGCCAAGATCCCGGTCTTCGTGCTCGACCGCAACGTCGACACCAAGGACTACACGCAGTTCGTCGGCGGCGACAACAAGCTGATCGGCCGCGCGGCCGGCGAATATGCCGTCGAACTGCTCGGCGGCAAGGGCAAGGCGGCGGGCAATGTCGTCGAGATCTGGGGCGGCATGGGCACCCAGCCGGCGCATGACCGCCATGACGGCTTCCATGAATTCACCGACAAGGAACCGGGCATCAAGTATCTGCTCGACCAGCAGTCGGGCGACTGGAAGCAGGACCAGGCCTACAATCTGATGGCCAACGCGCTGAAAACCAACGAGAAGATCGATCTCGTTTACGGCCACAACGACCCGATGGCCTACGGCGCCTATCTCGCCGCCAAGGATGTCGGCCGCGAGAAGGACATCAAGTTCATCGGCATTGACGGCCTGCCCAATGAAGGCGTGCAAATGGTGAACAAGGGTGAACTGACGGCGACCTTCACCTATGTCACCCCCGGTGCCGAAGGCCTGCGCCAGGCGATCAAGTTCCTCAACGGCGAGAAGGTCGAAAAGACCATCACGCTGCCCACCGAGAAGATCACCAAGGAAAACGCCGCCAAGGTGCTGAAGGACAACGGACTCTGAGATAGTGGAGCTTGAGGGGTGTCGGTTGGCGCAGCCCCTCATCCGCCTGCCGGCACCTTCTCCCCGTATAGTGACGGGGAGAAGGGAGCTGTGGTGAAGCCGGCGCCCTTCTGCAACGCTGGCGACTGGCGAAGCCGTCGATGACAGCGTCTTTCTCCCCGTCCCTATACGGGGAGAAATGTCCGGCAGGACAATGAGGGGCAGCGCAGACTAACCAATTCTACTCAACTCAATCGCTTCGGTGACCAGCTTCTGCAGGCTGGTAGGGTCCGCACCTACGCCAGCTTCGCCAGCAGCTTTGTGAACGTGGCGATCTCCTTGGCCGAGAGCGGCGCCAGCGTTTCCCTGGTGATTTCGCGGGCCAGCGGGATCAGCCGTTCGATCGCATCGCGACCCTCGGCGGTCAGATTGACCAGCAGCCGTCTTTTGTCGACCTCATGCCTGGACAGCTCTACCAGGCCGCGCGCCTTCAGGCGGTCGATCACGCCCTTCACCGTCGCCGCGTCCATCGCGATCAACGTGCCGAGCTGGTTCTGCGAGGTCTCGCCGACATCGCGCAGCTTGGCCAGCGCCGCGAATTGTGGCGGCGTCAGGTCGCCTATATGCGCGGCGAAGATAGACACATGGCGCTGGTGCGCCTTGCGCAGGATGAAGCCGACCTGTTCCTGGAGGAGGTAGTCATGTTCCTCAGGCTCTTCGGCCTCGACCAGCTTGAGCAGATTGTCCTCGCCGTTCACCGCAATCCGTCCCAGGCCTTGATGTCGTCGGCCGCAAGGCCACCCATGCGGTTGTGGACGCGCGGGCCGCAGGTCATGGCGAGGCAAAACAGGATCTCGTCGGGACGCGGCCCGTCGCTGATGCCGATCTCCATGGCGTCGAAATGGCTGCGCACATAGGCGGCGTTGATGTGGCCGAGCGGTACGTCGAGCTTCGAGCCGAAGGCGCCGACCTTCTTGGCCGACGGCACGATCGCCTTGGCGTCGCCGAGCCGCTCGCGCATGGCGTAGCCGCCCGGCACATGCCAGAGCGCGCCGTGTTCCAGTTCGCCCGCCGTGCCGACGATGGCGCCCTTGCCGTAGCCGTCGATCTGCTTGACGTCTGCGCCGAGTGCCGCGATCAGCCGGTCGCAGAGCAGCAGGCCGAGTGGCTTCAGATCCTCCATCGCGCTCTGCAGGTCCTCGACATAGCGCCCGGCAAACGGGTTCTTGACCACGGCCATGGCCGCTGCACGCCGGCGCGGTACGTCCGCGACCGGTCCGCCCTCGTGAAAGATCTCTTCGCTCAGCACCGCGATATTGCGGATCGGAAACTCAGGCATGGGCAACTTCCTCCCTCGGATTTTTGTTGGGCGCGGAAAGTGCAACCGAGCCACTGATGCGGGCCTCACCGCCAAGAAACAATGCCGATGCGGCAATCAGCCCGCGCCGGCGAAAATCTTCGGCGACGGCAAGGCCATTGTCCAGCGCCTGCGCCACCTCGCCAAATGCCAGCGTGCCGACAGCCTGTGTCACCAGCCGCGCGCCGAGATCGCTGTCGGGCGACAGCTCCTGTGCCGGAATGCGCTTGATGGCGGGATTGCCGGGCAGGTCGACCGCGTTGGCAATGAGCGTCGCCGCCGCATCGGCCTCGGCGCCGGTCCGCGCCAGCACGGTGACGGCGTCGGCGATGCCGAGCGAAAAGGAGCGGCCGCGCCAGCCGCTGGTGGCAACGCCGCGAACGCCATCTTCCGCGCGGATCGTGATCCGGTCGGCCAAACCATTGCCGGTGCCGGCGACCGCCAGACCTATCGAGCGGCCTATGCCGATGTGAAGGGCGCTGTCGCCGCCATTGTTGACATAGGCACGATCGAGCCTACGTCCGGCAAGCAATGCGGCGAGCATTTCGTCGGCTACCGATCCCGCGACGGCGGCCATCGGTGTTATGAAGCATTCCGCCAAGGGCATGACGGCTGCCTCCATGCGGCGCGCCGTCGGGCCGTCAAAGGCGCGCGGCCGCAGGAAAAATGCCGGGAGCCGCAATTCGGGAAGCTCCTTGACCAACTCGATCAGGATCGTCTGGAAGCGCGCGACAGCCTGGGCGTATGCGGCACGACACTCGTCCGCCGAGCCAAAGGCCTCGACGATCAGGTCGATCGGCCCGTGGTTGAGGTGCAGCCGCTTGCCGTCCTGCAGCCAGTGGACTTGCGGGCCGTCCATCATCCGGCTCCGTTCGAGGCGGCACGCCGCAATTGTGCGAGCGGCGGCCATGGATTGTCGGACGGCGCGCCGGTTCCGCGACGTGGATTGAGGTACTCGCCGCCCTTGGCGACGATGTCCTCGACGCTGCGGATTTCGGCCTCGTAGCCGCCGAGCCTGATATAGTCGTCGCGGCGCAAGGTGAATTCGATTGGCGCCACCAGCGCCGGTGTCGGCACATAGCCGAAGGCGCCTTCCGGCACCCGCGTCACGTCGACCATCAGCGTGATGCCGCCGCCCGGCCAGACATAGACCGGCGCGCCGCCGACCGTCACATAGGTCTTCAGGCCTTGCACCGACCGGGTGAGATTGACCGGGTTTTCGGTTACGCCGGCACGCAGCGAACCGCCGGCGCCGCCGATGAACAGCACGGTGCACAGCGCCGGCTCGCAATTGTCCTCGATCAGATTGACCGACTTCCGCAGCCGTTCGGGAAATGGCTTTTCGACGGGCTTCAATTCGTCGTCGAGTTCGTAATAGGCGAACTGCTCGCCTGTGGTCGAAACCATCAGCAGCGACAGGCCGGGCCGCGCGCCCTTCTTGGCGTTCCAGTCGCCGAGGATCGACAGCGGGTCGGAAATCGATGTGCCGCCCCAGCCGAGGCCCGGCTCGGAGACCTTGAAATAGCGGCCCGGCGTCGAGCGGCGGCCGATGATCTTGATCCCCGTGTCCTGCCAGCCCAGCACCTTGCCGGCCTGATGCTCGGAAACGACGCCGGTGATGTGATCGTCGACCACCACCACCTCGTCGACCAGCCCGCGCCATTGCGTGGCGAACATGCCGATCGTCGCCGAGCCGCAGCCGACGCGCATGCGGTGCTCCTGCTTGCCGTCGATGACAGGCGGTTTGCCGGCTTCGACGATGATGGTGGCGCCGCCGTCGATGGTCAGTTCCACCGGCTTGCGATTGCACAGATTGAGCAGCGCATCGCAGGTGGCGCGGCCTTCGGCCTTGGAGCCGCCGGTGAGGTGATGCACGCCGCCCAGCGACAGCATCTGCGAGCCGTACTCGCCTGTTGTGACATGGCCGATCGCCTCGCCCTCCGCCCGAACAACAGCCGTTTCCGGTCCGATATGACGGTCGGTATCGATCTTCACCTTGACGCCGCAATACGAAAAGATGCCTTCGGTGACGACCGTGACGAGATCGACGCCCTCGACCTCCTGGCTGACGATGAACGGCGCCGGCTTGTAGTCGGGATAAGTGGTGCCGGCGCCTATTGCCGTGACGAAGCGGCGCCCGGTGTTGACCAGCTCGCCGTCCCAGGCCTCGCCCTCGGCGACGAAAGGTACGATCGCCGCACCGGTCTCGGCCGCGTGGTCGAGAATGGTCAGCGGGTCCATGCGCACGATCCGGCCCCCGGCATTGCCGTAGCGGTCGCAGGCGCCGGTGCGGCCATCTGCGATGTAGCACATGACCGGACAGGCATCACAGCGGATCTTCTCCGCCACCAGCTTCTCGCCGGGATCATGCGTTTCGAAGCGCTCGGCAAGCTCGCTCATGGGCGTGCCTCCTTTTCGCGGATGCCATCCTTTTCACGAATGCCAGCGCGGATCCGCGTCGGCGTCGCCGGGACCTTGGTGATGAGGACCCCGGTGGCGTGGCGGATGGCGTTGAGGATCGCGGGTGCGGTCGGGATCAGCACATGCTCGCCCAGCCCCTTGGCGCCGAACGGGCCCTCCGGATCGGGAACCTCGACCAGGATGGTCTCGATCGGAGGCACGTCGCCTATGGTCGGGATGAGATAGTCGTGCAAATTCTCCGTGCGGCCGGGGATATATTCTTCCATCAGCGCCATGCCGATGCCTTGCGCGATGCCGCCCTCGATCTGGCCTTCGACCAGCAGCGGGTTGATCGCCTTGCCGACATCGTGCGCGGCGGTGATTTTCAGCAGCTTCACAGTGCCGAGCTTGAGATCGACCTCGAGTTCGGCGATCTGCGCGCCAAAGCCGTACACAGCGTAGGGCTTGCCCTGGCCCTTTGCATCGAGCGGCAGCGTCGGCGGATCGTAGGTCTCCTCGGCGCGAAAGACGAAGCCTTCGGCATCGACGTCGAGCGAGGCGAGATCGATGCGGCGCGCGGCCTCGCCCTCGCGGATGACGATCGCCATACCATCCAACTGGAGGGATGCCTTTTCCGAGACATTGGCAAAGCGCAGGATCTTTTCGCGCAACGCGCGGCCGGCCTTCTCGGCCGCCTTGCCGGTGACGAAAGTCTGGCGCGAGGCCGAAGTCTTGCCGGCATCGGGGCTGATCGCCGTGTCAGCGCTCTTCAGCCGGAATTTCTCCAGCGGCAGGCCGAGCGCGTCGGCGCAGATCTGGGTGATGACGGTGTTGGAGCCCTGGCCGATATCGACGGCGCCCTGGTGCAGGACGACCGTGCCGTCAGCCGCGATGCCGACCCGGATGGTCGATGGATTGGGCAGCGAGGTATTGCCGCAGCCATACCAGCAGGACGCCACGCCGACGCCGCGTTTTTTGTCCGCGTGGGTATGGTTGAACGCATCCGCGTCGGCCGTCGCGCGCGCCCAATGCGGCCGCAGCGCCTCAAGGCACTCGGCGATGCCGACGCCGGACTCCAAACGTTGGCCGGTAACCGTTTCGGAGCCGTTCCGAAGGCAGTTTTTCAAGCGAAAATCGAGGCGGTCGATACCAAGCTTGCCGGCGAGCTCGTCATAGAGCGTCTCCTGCATGATGGTCGCCTGCGGCACGCCGAAGCCGCGGAAGGCGCCGGAAATCGGACCATGCGTATGGATGGCGCGGCCCTCGGCGCGATAATTGGGCGTCGCATAGGGGCCGGAAGCATGCACCGGCACTCGGTTGGCGACGGTCGGGCCCCAGCTCGCATAGGCGCCGGTGTTGAAATCGCCGGCAAAGGTCATGCCGGTGACATGGCCTTCTGCGTCCACCCCGATGGTCGCCTTCATCTCAGCCGGATGGCGCTTGGTGGTCGATGTCATCGATTCGTTGCGGGTGTAGGCCAGCGCCGCCGGCCGTCCGGTTTTCAGCGCCACGAGGCCGATCAGCGGCTGCAGCGATACGTCGAGTTTCGAGCCGAAACCGCCGCCGGTCGCGGTGGGCACGATGCGCACCTTGTCGACGGCAAGGCCAAGTACCTTCGCCGTCTCGTCGCGGTCCATGTAAGGCGCCTGCGTGCAGGCGACGACAACCAGCGTGTCGCCGTCCAGATAAGCATAGCCGGCTTCCGGTTCGATATAGGCGTGCTCGACATAGGAAGTTTCGATGGCGCCGCTCACGGTGACGGCGGCATTTGCAAGCGCCGCCTCAGGGTCGCCGCGCTCGACAAGGCCCGTGGTCAGAAGGTTGGCCGGGCGGTTGTCATGGATCCGTGCCGCGCCTCCGGCCTGCGCTTCGCAAGGTTGCAGGAAATGCGGCAATTCGGTCCAGCGGACCGGGAAATCCGACAGGTCGAGATCGAGGATCGCCTCGCGCTCGCCGGCGACCAGCGCCACCGCCTCGCCGCGAAGCCGCGCAAATCCTTCGGCCAGTGCCGGCTGATCGGCGAACGGGCCGATCGCACCGAAGCAGTTCTTTCCCGGAATGTCGGCCGCGGTGAAGACACCGGCGATGCCGGGGTGTCTCTTCGCCCAACCATCGAGGTCGCCGAAGGCAAAGCTGGCGTGATAATGCGGCGAGCGGACCACCAGAACGGCGAGCGCATCGGCCGGGAAGGAATCGCCGCCGAATTTCTCAGCCCCGGTCACCTTCGGCACGCCATCGAGCCTCACAGGGGACGCGCCGATGGCATGCCCGGACTGAGGCAGACGGAAATCCAGGCTCGCTGTCTGGAGGGGCGCCTCCATCACCGCCGCGATGATCTTCCGGTAGCCGGTGCAACGGCACAGAATGCCGCCCAGCGCATCCTGCACCTCGGTCTCGGTCGGCCTGGGTGTCGTGTCCAGGAGCGCTGTCGCCGCGACCAGCAGCGCCGGCGTGCAGATGCCGCATTGCGCCGCGCCATGGGTGAGAAACGAGGCCTGCAGTGCCGAGAGCCGGCCATTGGCAAGTCCCTCGACTGTTGTCACTGCCGCCCCGGATACGGAAGCCGCCGGCATCAGGCAGGCGCAGACGGGAGCACCGTCGACCAGCACCGTGCAGGCGCCGCAATCGCCGGCATCGCAGCCGACCTTGGTACCAGTGAGCCGCAATTCGTCACGCAGCACCTGGGACAGCCGGCGCAGCGGCGGCACATTGACCAGGACAGCGTCGCCATTGACCGTGAAGGCAATGTCGGCGCGTTCAGGGCCGAGGCCGGGCGTGCCTACGCCCAGACCGGGCAGGGCTTCAGTCACTTCAGGCAGAAGGTGGTTCATGCCGCCACCATGTGATCGTTCATTAGGCCGGCGGCCGTCAGCACGGCGCGGGCGACAATCTCGCGCACAGCGTCGAGCCGGTATTCCGCGCTGCCGCGCACGTCGGCGATCGGCGACAGTTCTGTGATCGGTGCGGACTGGACCGCATCGGCGAGCCGGTGATCCGCAGGCAATCCGAGCAGCGCCGCCTCGACGCCGGCAAGGCGCCTGGCGACGGCCGAGCACGACCCGACGGCGATGGCCGCTTCGGTCACTGTGCCGTTCTCGACGACCAGACGCGCCGCCACCATCGCTATGGAAATGACGAGATAGCGCCGCGCGCCGAGCTTGACGAAAGCCGACGTGCCCGTTGCAGCGGGCTTCGGCACGCGGATGGCGCTGACCATTTCCCCTGCTCGCAAGGCTGTTCGGCGGTTGCCGAGAATGAAATCCGGCAAGGGCAGGTAGCGCGTCACTGTTGCCGAACGCAGTTCGACTTCGGCATCAAGCACGAGCAGGCCCGGCACGCCATCGGCGGCCGGCGAGGCGTTGCAGAGATTGCCCGCGACCGAGGCGACGTTCTGGATTTGCGGCGAGCCGACCTCGCGCGCGGCCTGTTTCAGCGCATCGAAGGCAGGGGGCAAGGGATGGCGGATGATGTCGGTCCATGTCGTGCGCGCACCGATGACAAAGTGGTCATCCGTCTCGGCGATGCCGCGCAGCGCGGTGAGGCCATTGATGTCGAGGACATTGTCGCGGAACGGCTTCGTGCCTTGTGCCGGATAGAAATCCGTACCGCCGGCGAGGATGCGCCAGGCGCCCTCGCCAAGCAGCGCGAGCGCCTCATCGACCGTGGTGGGTTTCGCGTAACGGATCACGCTTTGCCTTCCCAGAGAGTGGGCCTTCCCCGAATTTGGCCCTCCCAAGGATTTTCCCCTGGGATGATGTTGCCGGTTTCGAACCGGAAATTCATTCGTATGCAAATGATATCAAGCCAGCGGAAATTGTCAAAGCCAGAGTTTGGGGTGTCGTAGCTGCCGGGCCGCATGCAACGAGATTGTTACGCCTCCGGAGGTTGACGCGGCCGGCCATCTGGTCAAGTTTCTGCCTCCGGTCGCAACAGCGGCATCGAGACAGAGGAAAGGAAGCCGCATGGCCGACGAAGCGCTTGTTGTCATCGACCTGCAGAACGACTTTTGCCCGGGCGGCGCGTTGGCCGTGACCGGCGGCGACGAGATCGTGCCGCTGGTCAACGATATGATCCGGCGGACCGACCATGTCGTGCTGACGCAGGACTGGCACCCCGCCGGCCATTCAAGCTTTGCCTCCAGCCATCCGGGCGCGCAGCCCTTCACCATGATCGAGATGCCCTATGGCCAGCAGACTTTGTGGCCGGATCATTGCATCCAGGGCAGCCTCGGCTCGGATTTCCATTCCGGCCTTGCCTGGACCAAGGCCGAGCTCGTCATCCGCAAGGGATTTCGCCCAGCGATCGACAGCTATTCGGCGTTCTTCGAGAATGACCACACGACGCCGACCGGCCTCGGGGGCTACCTCAGGGAACGCGGCATCGACAGTTTGACCCTGGTCGGCCTGGCGACCGATTTCTGTGTCGGCTTTTCGGCGCTGGATGCCGTCAGCCAGGGTTTCAAAACCACCGTCCGGCTCGATGCCTGCCGTGGCATCGACCTCAACGGCTCGCTTGATGCCATGCTGCGGCGTATGCGCGATGCCGGCGTGACGCTTGAAGACCATTTGTCGGACTGAACGGACGGTGGGGCATCAGGGGGGCCTTTCGCGGATCACCGCGGGCGCAATGACGGGTGCCGCCATCGCCGTCGCCATGCTGTTCCCGGAAGCGGCCTTGGCGGCCGAGGAACACGCATTGCCCGGCGCCTCGATGTCGCTGTGGTGGGCACTTCCCTTTGCTGGCCTGCTGCTGTCGATCGCGACCGGCCCGCTGCTGTTCCACCATATCTGGGAGCACCACTACGGCAAGATAGCGGCGCTTTGGGCCGCATTTGTCGTCGTACCTTTGGCGCTTGCCTTCGGGCTGCCTTCGGTGACCGAGGCGGTGCTGCACGCGCTGCTTACCGAATACATGTCCTTCATCATCCTGCTGTTTGCGCTGTTCACCATTTCGGGCGGCATCCTGGTCGCCGGCAACATCCACGGCACGCCGCTGGTCAATGCCGGGCTGCTGCTGGTCGGCGCGCTGCTCGCCTCGGTCATCGGCACGACGGGCGCCTCGATGATCCTGATCCGGCCGATCATCCGCGCCAACGACGCCAGGCCGTTCAATGCCCATGTCGTCGTCTTCTTCATCTTCCTGGTGTCCAATATCGGCGGCTCGCTGACGCCGCTCGGCGACCCGCCGCTGTTCGTCGGCTTCCTGCGTGGCGTCGACTTCTTCTGGACGACCACGAACCTCTATCGGGAAACGCTGTTCGTTGGCGGCCTGGTGCTGGCGGCGTTCCTGGCGATCGACGTCATCCTGCATCGGCGCGAGGCAGGCGCGCCGAAGATCAAGGACCCGACACCGGATTCCAGGATACGCATTCGCGGCCTGCCAAACATTCCTTTGCTGGCCGGGGTCATTGGCGCCATCCTGCTGTCGGCGACATGGAAGCCTGGTGTCACCTTCTCCATTCAGGGCGTGACGCTGGAGCTGCAGAACCTGGTACGCGACGCCGTCATCCTGGCGCTCGCCTTTGTCTCGTTGGCTGTTTCGCGCAAGGAATACCGCGAGGCGAATGGCTTCAACTGGGGACCGATCGCGGAAGTGGCAAAATTGTTTGCCGGCATCTTCATCTGCATCGTGCCGGTCATCGCCATTTTGAGAGCCGGCCATGAGGGAGCGCTGGCGCAGCTGGTCGCGCTCGTCACCTCGGCGCAAGGCACGCCCAACGACCTCGCCTATTTCTGGCTGACCGGAGCGCTGTCGTCCTTCCTCGACAATGCGCCGACCTACCTGGTGTTCTTCGAGCTTGCCGGCGGCGATCCACGCCACCTGATGACCGAATTCGCCTCGACATTGGCGGCGATCTCGGCGGGTGCGGTGTTCATGGGCGCCAACACCTATATCGGCAATGCGCCCAACTTCATGGTCTATGCCATCGCCCGGCAGCGCGGCGTCGAGATGCCCGGCTTCTTCGGCTACATGCTGTGGTCCGGTCTGGTGCTGATCCCGATTTTCTTGATCGCGGGCTTTGTGTTTTTCGGCTGATCAACCAACGCCGACATAGCGCCTGACCGCCGAAGGGTCGGCGCGCAGCTCCTCGACATCGACCGTCTCGCGGTTGCGGCCATTCTCGATGAACGAGACGCGGTCGGCGACCGACAGCACCGCCTCGACGCGCTGCTCGACCAGGATGGTCGAGACGCCCATGTCGCGCAGCTTTGACACCGTCTCGCGGATCTTGGCGATCATCGACGGCATCAGCCCTTCCGTCGGCTCGTCGAGCAAGAGCACCTGCGGTTCGAGGCAGAGCGCGCGCGCCATCGCCAGCATCTGCTGCTCACCGCCCGACAAGGTGCCCGAACGTTGCCGCAGCCTCTGGCGCAGCAGCGGGAAGAGGTCGAGCACGGTTTCGCGCACGGCCTTGCCCTTGCCGCGTGCCATCAGGCCGATCTCGATGTTTTCCGCCACCGTCATCTCGGCGAACAGCCGCCTGCCCTGCGGTACATAGGCGACGCCTGCCTTCGGCACTTCATGCGCCGGCAGGCCGGTCAATTCCTGGCCGGCGAGCTTGATCGAGCCGGCGCTCGAAGGAACCAGGCCCATGATCGCCTTCAGCGTCGTCGTCTTGCCGGCGCCGTTGCGGCCGAACAGGCACAGCACCTCGCCCTTGTTCAGCACGAGGTCGAGGCCGTAGAGCACCTGGACCTCGCCGTAGAAGCAGTCCAGTCCCGCGATCCGCAACGCTTCCGCCTTGCCCGCAGTCATCGGGCGGTCCCCAGATAGGCTTCCTGCACCGCCGTGTTCTCGCGGATGGCCTCGGGGGTGCCTTCCGCCAGGATACTGCCGGCATTGAAGACAGTGATGCGGTGGGCCAACTGCATGACCACGGGCATGTTATGCTCGATCAGAAGCACGGTGGCGTCCCTGGCGATCTCGCGCACCAAGGCGATGAAATTGTCGATCTCGCTGTCGGCCAGCCCTTGTGTCGGCTCGTCGAGGATCAGCAGGCGAGGCTTCAGCGCCAGGCCCATCGCCACCTCCAGCAGGCGTTGGTGGCCGTAGGACAACTGCCCGGCCGGCATATCGGCACGGTCGGCGAGGCCCGTGCGTTCGAGCGCCGACATGACGCCTGCCTTGATCGCGCCTGCCGACCGGCGATCGCTCAGTGTGAGTTGCACCGGCAACGCGACATTGGCGTAGGCGCTGAGATTGGCGAAGACGCTGGTGATCTGGAAGGTGTAAGCGATGCCCCGGCGCACTCTGGCATAGGCGGGCAGGCCGGTAATGTCGTCGCCGTCGAATATGATCGCTCCCGAAGACGGCTGGATGCGGCCGCTGACCAGGCTGACGAAGGTCGTCTTGCCGGCTCCGTTGGGGCCTATGACGGCGCGAATCTCGCCTGGCATCAAGGTGAAATCGACGTTGTCCACGGCGCGCAGGCCGCCGAAATGGCGCGACAGGCCCCTGGTGCTCAAAAGAGGTGTCATGGCAGCCACCTTAGCCAGCGTTGGCGGATGGTGCCAAGAATGCCCTTTGGGAAAAACAAAACCAGCAGGATCAGCGCGATACCGACGATCAGCAGATAGGCCGATGTGTAGCCGCTGGTGACGTCGATGACATAGTACATGAAGACCGTGCCGATGAGCGGTCCGAGCGTTGTGGCCGCGCCGCCGAGCAGGACCCAGAGCAGCGGCAGGATCGAATATTGCACCGAGGCGAAGCTCGATCCGACATAGCCGAACAGCAGCGCGTAGGCAGCCCCCGACGCCGCGCAGATGGTGCCGGAGATGACGACGGCGGCAAGCTTGTTGGAGAAGGTGTCGTAGCCCAGCATCTTGGTGCGTTCTTCGTTCTCGCGGATGGCGACCAGCACACGGCCATATCGGGAGCGGACGATGGCAAGCGTGATCAGCAGTACGATCGAGAACAGCGCCAGTGCACTCATGTAGCGCACGGTCGGATTGGTGAGGTCGAGCGAGGTCACGCCGAAATCGAGGACGCGTGCCGGCTGCGGCACGACCTGGCCCTGATCGCCTCCGGTCCACGTCGCGAAGTAGAGGATGAGGAGATAAAACACCTGCGCGAACATCATGGTGACGATCATGAAGGCGACGCCCGTGGTGCGCAGTGCCAGGAGGCCGATCATCAGCGCCAGCACCGCGCCGCAGGCAATCCCGCTGAGGAAGGCCAGCGGCACGCCCCAGCCGAGCTGGATGATGGCAAGGCCGGCACCGTAAAGCCCGGCGCCGAAGAACATGGCATGGCCGAGGCTGAGCAGGCCGACATAGCCGAACAGCATGTTGTAGCCCATGGCGAACACCGCCAGCACCATGATGCGGGCGAGAAGGCCATGATAGTACTCAGGCAGCACGAAGCTCAGCACGAAGAGCAGGGCGATGACGCCGAGATGCAGCGCATAGGCCTTTGCCGGCGAAGCTTCGCTCATCGCGATGCCGTTCCGAACAGGCCTTGCGGGCGGAACACCAGCACCATGGCGACCAGCAGCGTGGCGATGATCTTGGCCAGGGTCGGCGAGAAGAACATCGAGATGATGCCATCGGACAGGCCGATCAGCACGGCGGCGACCACGGTGCCGCGCAGCGAGCCGAGGCCGCCGATGATGACGACGATGAAGGAGAGCAGCAGCGGGTCCTGTCCCATCAGATAATGGGCTTGGCTGATAGGTACGATCAGCACCGCGGCGATCGCCGCCAGCATGGCGCCGAGCGCGAAGACGCCGCCATAGACACGGCCGACCGGGATGCCGAAGGCCTGCGCCGTCTCGCTGTCATACTGCGTGGCGCGCATGATGAGGCCGATTTTGGTGCGTGTCAGCACCAGCCATGTGGCGATCAGGAGAAGCGCGGAAGCTGCGATGATCGACAGTTTGTAGCCGGAGTAGCCGAACCACGGCAAAAGGATGCGGTAGCTGAACGGCGGCTCCACCGGCCGCGCCTCCGGGCCATAGAAGGTCAGCGCCAGCTGCTGGATGATGTAGAGCATGCCGATGGTGGCGACGATGGTGGCTTCCGGATTGTAGTTGAGCCGGCGCAGCACCAGCCGCTCGGCGACCAGCGCGATGGCGCCGACGATCAGCGGCGCTATCACCAACGCCGCCAGGAAACCCAACGCCGGATGGCCCGATATCGCCGTCGAGATCGCCCAGGCAAGCACCGCGCCCAGCATGAAGAACTCGCCATGCGCGACATTGACCACCCGCATCACGCCGAACACCAGCGACAGCCCAAGCGCGGTCAGCGCCAGCACGGCGGAGGTGACGAGGCCTTCGAGGGCGGCAAGGAGGAGATGGGGTCCGAAGTGCATTCAGGGGCGCCCTTACCCTCCCCCTCGTGGGCAGGGTGACCGCGAAGCGGTCGGGTGGGGGGTGGGGCATGGGCCGTCGCAGCCCCCACCCCGTCTCACAGGCTTCGCAAAATGCGAAGCCTGTTCGCCGACCCTCCCCACAAGGGGGAGGGTGAGGCGTCAAAGCGCCTGCGTGGTGTAATCTCCCTCGGCCTCGTAGAGCCCGTCCTCGATCTTGGTCTTGTGCACCACCTTCAGCTTGCCGCCTTCGACCTTGGAGATGTTCTGGATACCAAAACACTGGTGGATCTTGCCGTTGAAGGTTTTCGGCCCCTGCGGATGCTCCGGGCCTTCGGCGAAGGCGGTCAGCGCCTCGGTTGCCTCGACCAGCTTGGCGCGGTCTTCCGGACCCTTGTAGCCGGCATCCTCCATCGCCTTCTTGACGACGTAGAGCGTTTCCCAGCAGCCGAACATGTGCGCGGCGGTGGAGACGTCCTTGGGGTCGCCGACGGCGGCGCCATTGTCGTCGATGCCTACGGCGGCGCGATAGGCTTTCTGCGCCTCGGTATCATCGGCCTGGGCATAACGCGGCGAACCTTCCCAGAAATGGCTGCCGTCGAGGAATTCCAGCCCCGGGCTGTTGATGTCGACGGCCTCGAGCGAATCGATGAAGCCGAACAGCTGCGGCCGGTTGGAGCCGTAGAACTCGCCGAGTTCCTTGACGAAGGTGAGCACCGCGGGACCGACCATCACGTGGTAGATCACCTCGGTCTCGGCCGGGATCTGCGGAAAATACTTGGTGAAGGAGGATTCCGTCGGCGGGATGGCGATCTGCGCAATGACCTCGGCGCCTTGCGCCTTCAGCGCCGGCGGCAGGTAGTCGCGATGATCGTAGCCGAAAGCGAAATCGGGGAAGATCTGCGTCACCTTCTTGCCGGCATTGGCCGCGATCCATGGCGCCATCGACTGGATCTGGCTTTTCACGTCGGTGATGCCGGGCTGGAAGACGTAGCGGTTGAGCTTGGTCGAGGCGACGTGGTGGCCTTCGCTGACGACGAAATAAGGAATCTTGGCCTCACCGGCGGCCGGCGCCGAGCCGATGACGACATGCGAAAACAGTGTGCCGAAAACGATGTCGGTCTTGTGCTGGGTGGCGAACTTCCCAACCACCTCGGCGCCGCGGCCGGGATCGGTGCCGTCATCCTCGATGATGACCTCGACCTGACGGCCATTGATGCCGCCGGCGGCGTTGATCGCCTTGACCGCGGCGGCGGTGGTCTTCTCGTACCAGCGGCCATAGGCGGCACCGATGCCGGTCCGGTGCGACTGGAAGCCGATTTTGATCGGCGCCGAACTCTGCGCCTGGGAATAGCGGACGAAGCCGGGCGCCATGGCGAGGCCGGCGCCCGCTGCAAGGCCCTTCAGCGCCGTGCGGCGGGTGAGACCGGTTTTCGGGAGGTTGAAGGTCTTGCTCTTGTCCATATGCCGTTCCCCTTGTTCAGCGTTAGGAGCGCAAAGTCCGCTCATGTCCGGAAGTCGAAAAATTGCATGTGTACAAACTAAATCACCAAAGTCCGGACACGGCAATGCTGGTTCCCTAAGGGAATCCCGGTTTATTTTCCAGCGCAAATGCCTCAGCCGACCGTCGGCGTGGCGAGCAGCCAGAGGCCGAAGACCGTGTAGGCGATCATCAGCAGGGTGAGCGGAAACTGGCTGAGCGCGGCGCGGGCGGGTTGCGGATGCAGGCGCCAGGCGAAACCGTGGGCGACGAGGACGGCGAGCACATGGCCAAGGATGATGGCACCGGCCTGGATGTTCCACAGCCACCAGGCGGACGCCGCGCCGGCGACGATGCCGGCCTCGACCTGCATGTCGGCGGTGCCGAACAGGTTCCAACCCAGCGCGAACGGGTCGGACAGGGCGGCCAGCGCGTACTGGCCGTCGACCAGCAGCGCCGTCAGATAGTGCGCGACATGGTAGGCGAGCGCGATCGGCACGATCGACCAGACCAGCAGCCCGGCTGCCTGGGCGAGCGGCGGTCCGCTGCCGGCAAGACGTTGGCCGAGCACAACGGCCAAAAGGAACACCGCCGCCAGCAGGACGAATGTCAGAACGAGCCCGAGACTGCCGCTGCCGATCACCGCCGTGCGGCCTGGGAATTCGAGCGGATTGATGCCGAAGAGGCCAAGCCAGAAGAAGGTTTTTGACAGGCCGTCGAAGGACACGGACGACAGGGCCAGCAGCAGGAAGGCGATGCCGCTGGGTGGTAACGGCTCCGCCGCCAGCAGCTTGGCGCCTGGCCAGCACAGCGCAAGCCGGCCCTTCTCGTCGCGTTCGACAGGCGCGAAGCGCGCCACCATGGAGAAGAAGATAGTCAGGAACTCACCGCTGCGGCTCCAGCCGCGATAGCCGAACATCAGCATGGCAAGGAAGGTGAGCAGCCAATAAAAGCCGGCGACAAGGGCAAGCCGTGCAGGGTCGTCAGGCGCCGGATCGATGAGCTCGAACCAGGCAAAGGCGAAGAACAGGATGACGGCCGGCCAGCAGCCGATCCATCGGGGAAGGCGCCGCAGCCCCTCATCGCTTGCGCCGCGCAGGCGTGAGGCGAGGCGCCACGGTCCATACCAAGGGTTGAGCCATGACCAGAGGTCGCCGAAAGCGCCTTGCAGCAGCGTGAGGCCTGCCCACAACAGCGTCCAGATCACCAGCGGCAGTGGATTGGAGAGCGGGTCGCGGCTGCCGAAAAGGCCGGCGGCGACGAGGATTGAAAAGCCGGCAAACGATATCAGGCTGAGGGAAGTGCGGGCGCTATCGCCGAAGGTGAAAAGCGGCAGCCGCCGGCGCCAGAAACGATCGATGGAAGCCGCCGGCAGCAGCGCCAGCACGAGGAAGCTGACGGCCACGGCGAACGCGCCGCCGACGAGGTAATAGCCGGTCGGCAGGAGCAGGACGTGGCCTCGGTCGGAGGCATGGGCGAAGGCGGGAGTGGGGAGGAGGGCTAGCAGGGCGATGGCGAAAGCCAATCCTTGAAGACGGCGCTCCACGGCGAAGGAACTCAGCCTATCCAACTTTGCGGCCTCGTATGGCGATGCCTCAAGCAGCGCTCGCCCCTCACACCTTGACCAGTTGCTCCACGCGGTCCTTCTCGCCGAAAATCCTGAGATACCGCTGGATCTCCTTCTCGTCGCCGGTCGCCTTGGCCGGGTTGTCGGAAAGCTTCACCGCCGGCCGGCCATTGGCCTCGGTGACCTTGCAGACCAGCGATATGGCGTCCAGGCTGTTGGTTTCCGTCGGCGCGCAGCCCTCGAAATCATTGGTGAGGTTGGTGCCCCAGCCGAAGGACATGCGCACCTTGCCCTTGAAGTGGCGGTAGGTCTCCTCGATGGTTTCCACCTCCAGGCCGTCGGAGAAGATCAGCAGTTTCTGCTTGGGGTCCTTGCCCTTCTCGCGCCACCAGGACAGGATTTTTTCGCCGCCTTCGATCGGTGGGGCGCTGTCGGGGCGAAAGCCGGTCCAGTCGGCCACCCAGTCCGGCGCGTCGCGCAGGAAGGAGGCGGTGCCGAAAGCGTCGGGCAGCACGATCAGCAGATTGCCGCCATAGTAGCGCTGCCAGTCCTGCAGCACCTTGTAGGGAGCCTGTTTCAGCTCCTTCTCCGAATTGGCAAGCGCTGCGAACACCATCGGCAGTTCGTGTGCGTTGGTGCCGAGCGCTTCGAGGTCGTTGTCCATCGCAAGCAGCACGTTGGAGGTGCCGGTGAAGGCCTCGCCGATACCTTCCTTGAGCGCCTCGACACACCAGCGCTGCCACAGGAAGGAATGCCGCCGGCGCGTGCCGAAGTCGGAAATGCGGATGCCGGGCAGTGCCTTCAGGCGCTCGGTCTTGGCCCACATCTTGGCCTTGGCGCGGGCATAGAGCACATCGAGGGCGAAGGGTCCGAAGGCCCGCATCGCCGCGCGGGACCGCAGCTCGTTGATGATGGCGAGCGCCGGGATTTCCCACAGCGTGGTATACATCCATGGCCCGCTGAAGGAGAGCTCATACTGTCCATTGCGCCTGGACAGTTCGTAGTCGGGCAGCCGGAACCCTTCCAGCCAGGCGAGGAATTCCGGCTCGAAGATCTGCTTGCGGCCATAGAAATTGTTGCCGCCCAGCCAGATCATCTCCTTCTTGGAGAACCGCAAGGTGCGGGCATGGTCGAGTTGTTCGCGCAGTTCGCCTTCATCGATATCGTCGGCCAGCCGCACCGAAGTGGTGCGATTGATCAGCGAGAAGGTGGCCTCGACCTTGGGGTACATGCCCCAGATCATCTGCAGCATCAGAAGCTTGTAGAAATCCGTGTCGAGCAGACTGCGCACGATGGGATCGAGCTTCCAGGTGTGGTTGTAGACGCGCCGCGCAATATCGGTCTTAGCCATGTTTCAACGCCGCCTTCGCTACCTGCAATCCAACCGCGACAGGCCTCATAGCATCGAATTGACCAAAACGCTGCTTGCTTTCAGGCTGGCCCGACAAAAAGAACGGCCTGCATGCGGCCGTGCACGGTCTGCCGTCAGCCTGCGGATTTGCCGCCGATCACCTTGAGTGCCGGGCGTTTGCGGCGGGTGACGAGGCGGCCGGCGACAGGAGCATCGGCGCGGCCGTCATCCCCGGCCTTCTCGGCGAACAGCCAGTCGATGAACACCTGCACGATCGGCGCCGTGCGCATTTCATTGCGGCAGACGATGTAGAATTCATCGACCGCCGGCACCGACAGGCTGAACGGCGCGATCAGCATGCCCCTGGCCAGCAGCGCGCTTGCCGTCACGGAATCGCCCAGCGCCACGCCATGGCCGTGCACCGCGGCCTCGGTCGCCATGCGGGCATCGCCAAGATGATGGCGGCGGCCGCGCTCGAGGTCCAGCGCGTCGGCGGCCGCCAGCCAGGTGTGCCATTCGCGGCCGTCGTCGCCATGCAGGAAGACGTGATCGGCGAGATCCCTGACGCTGCGGATCGGGCGGTTGTTGATCAAGGTCGGGCTCACCACGGGAAACAGTTCCAGCCCCGACCATTTGCGCATCCAGCAATCGGCCCAGCTGCCATTGCCATAGTGGACGCAGACATCGATATGCGGCGCCCTTATATCCCTGGGGTCGTTGGAGGGAATGAGCGTCAGCTGGATGTCGGGATATTGCGCGGTGAAGCTGCCAAGCCTCGGCGTCATCCACAAAAGCAGCAATGCCGGCACGCAGGACACCGAAAGCGCGCCGCTGCTGGCCGGGCGCGTCAGCCGCTGCGTGGCGGCGGCGATGCCGTCGAAGGCGGTCGATACAGCCGGCAAAAGTTCGGCGCCATGCGGCGTCAGCTTGACCCGCTGGCCGACACGCTCGAACAGCTTGACCCCGAGCGACTGCTCCAGCGCCTTGATCTGGTGGCTGATGGCGCCATGCGTGACATTCAGCTCACTTGCCGCCTTGGTCAGCGAGCCATGGCGCGCCGTCGCCTCGAAGGCGCGCAGCGGGTTCAGGGGCGGCAGGCGTTTGGCCATAGGGGACTCGGCAGTTTGTGAGATTTTCTCACAGAAAACACCCTAACAATATCAATTGATTTTTCAAGGCGGCTGCCGGACACTTCAGTCCTGAACAACTTCAAGACGTGAAATCTGCAGGCAGCCAGCGGGACAAGCGACCCGGCCGGACGACGGTCAATTCGCCTGAGATCACCATTGGTCAAGCTGCACCAATCGAGGAGGAACCGATATGGGCTATGATCGCGGCAAGCTTGACGCGCTGCGTCGCAAATATGGCGAGAGCCATGGCGGCGAGATGTTCGACCCCAAGTTCCGCAAGGTCGCCGACAAGATCTTCTCCAAGAGCGGCACCAGGCTGGCGCCCTATTCCGGCATACCGACCTTCCTCGCCGCGCCCTACCGCGAGATCGCCGCGGAGAACCCGGATTTCGGCGACCTGCAGGTGGCCATGATCGGCGTGCCGATGGACCTCGGTGTCACCAACCGGCCGGGCTCGCGCTTCGGGCCGAGGGCGCTGCGCGCCATCGAGCGCATCGGCCCCTACAACCACGTGCTGGAATGCGCCCCTACGCATGAGCTTCGGGTGGCCGACATCGGCGACACGCCGTTCCGCAGCCGCTACCGGCTGGAGATCAGCCATGAGGACATCGAGCGCCGCACCAACCAGATCGTCGATGCCGGCGTGCTTCCCCTCTCTGTCGGCGGCGACCATTCGATCAGCCATCCGATCCTCAAGGCTGTCGGCAAGAAGGCGCCGGTCGGCCTGATCCACATCGACGCCCATTGCGACACCAGTGGCCTGTTCGACATGACCAAGTTCCACCACGGCGGCCCGTTCCGCAACGCGGTGCTCGACGGCGTGCTTGATCCGACGCGCACCATCCAGATCGGCATCCGCGGCTCGGCCGAATATCTGTGGGAGTTCACCTACGAGTCTGGCATGACCGTGGTGCACGCCGAGGAGGTGACCGGGCTCGGTATCCCCGCCATCATCGAAAAGGCCCGCAAGATCGTTGGCGATGGCCCGACCTATGTCTCTTTCGACATCGACAGCGTCGATCCGGCCTTCGCGCCCGGCACCGGCACGCCGGAAGTCGGCGGGCTGACGACGCGCGAGGTGCTTGAACTGCTGCGCGGCCTCAAGGGCCTCAACATCGTCGGCGGCGACGTCGTCGAGGTGGCGCCGCAATATGACGCCACCACCAACACGGCGCATGCCGGCGCCCAGGTGCTGTTCGAGATACTGAGCCTGATGGTGTTCAGCCCGGCCATCACGGGCAAGGGGGCCTGACGGACGTCACGAAAAGGCGGCCGCCGCGCTGGAGCCGGCGGCTGACCCAACAATCAAAAAGCTTCCAGAAGGGGAATGACAATGACAATCCACTCGATACTGAAATCATCCATCGCCGCCGCCCTGATGCTGGGTGCTGCCGGTCTTGGCTTTGCCACGCAGGCGGCCAACGCCGACGCGCTGGCTGACATCACCAAGGCCGGCACCATCAATGTCGGCGTCTTCGCGGACTTCCCGCCCTTCTCCTCGGCCAGCGCCGATATGAGCCTCAAGGGCTATGACATGGACGTGGCCCAATACATCGCCGACACGCTCAAGGTGAAACTCAATCCGGTCCCTGTCACCGGCCAGAACCGCATCCCCTACCTGAACGACCATCGCGTCGACATCCTGATGAGCGTCGGCTACTCGAAGGAGCGCGAGCAGGTCATCGATTTCGCCGCCGCCTACGCGCCCTATTACATCGCGGTGATCGGTCCGGCGGCGATGTCGGTCAAGGGGAAGGAAGATCTTGCCGACAAGTCGATCGCCGTCAATCGCGGCACGCTTGAGGACACTTCGCTCACCGAGGCCGCGCCCGCCTCGGCCGACATCAAGCGCTTCGACAACTACAATTCGGTGATCCAGGCCTTCATCTCCGGCCAGACCCAGCTGATGGTCGTCGGCAACGATGTCGGCGCGCAGGTGCTGGCCAAGCAGGATGCGCTGAAGCCGGAGCAGAAGTTCCAGCTTCTGACCTCGCCCTCGCATATCGGTCTCAACAAGAATGAGGACGGGTTGAAGAAGGCGGTCAACGACGCCATCGCCAAGATGCTGGCCGACGGCAAGCTGGACGAAAGCTCGAAAGCCTGGCTGAAGACGCCGCTCAATCCCGACAACCTCAAGGATTGAGTTCCCATGGCCTTCGGCTGGCTTCCAGGTGCCGTGGGCGACATCGCGCACGGCGCGGCCACGACGATCCTGCTGATCGCCGTGACCACGCTGGCGGGAACGCTGCTCAGCATCCTGGGCGCGGCGGGACGGCGAAACGGCCCCGCGCTGCTTCGCCGGGCCATCGCCTGGTACGTCGAGGTGATGCGCAACACGCCGTTCCTGGTGCAGCTGTTCTTCATCTTCTTCGGGCTGCCTAGTCTCGGGATCCGGCTCGACCCGATCCTGGCCGCCATGCTGGCGATGACGCTCAACATGGCGGCCTACACGATCGAGATCGTCGGCGCCGGGCTTGATGCCGTGCCGCTCGGGCAGACGGAAGCAGCGCTGGCCTTGGGGCTCAGGCCCCGTCAGGTGTTCATCAAGATCGTGCTGCCGCAGGCGCTCAAGGTGATCTATCCGGCGCTCACCAGCCAGATCGTCATCATGATGCTGGAGTCGGCCGTGGTGTCGCAGATCGCGGTGCGCGAGCTGACCTATGAAGCCGACATGCTGCAGGCGCGGACCTTCCGGTCCTTCGAGACCTATTTCGTCGTGACACTGGTCTATCTCGCTTTGTCGATGGCCTTGCGCCGGCTTCTGGTCACCGGCGGGCGTCGCGCTCTCGGAGCTGGCGTGTCATGATCGAGTTCACCTTCTGGGACATCGTGCGCAATCTTCTGCTGGCCGCGCGCTGGACCGTGCTGCTGTCGCTGGCCGCCTTCGTTGGCGGCGCGCTGGTCGGGATGGTCGTGCTGTTCTTCAGGATCTCCAAGAATAGATGGAGCCGGCGCCTCGCCTCCGGCTACATCGCCCTTTTCCAGGGAACGCCGCTCCTGATGCAGCTGTTCTTGATGTTCTTCGGCCTGCCGATGCTCGGCCTGCGCATCGAGCCCTGGACCGCGGCGGTGCTCGGCCTCACCTTCTTCGCCAGCGCCTATCTGGCCGAGATCTGGCGCTCCGGGGTAGACGCGCTGCCGTTGGGCCAATGGGACGCCGGCGCCAGCCTCGGCCTGCACTATCTGCAGGAACTCAGGCTGATCATCCTGCCGCAAGCCTTCTCGATCACCCGCGCGCCGACGGTCGGCTTCCTGGTGCAGCTCATCAAGTCGACGGCGCTGACCTCGATCATCGGCTTCGAGGAACTAGTGCGGACCTCGAACGCCATCAACAACGCGACCTTCGAACCGTTCAAGGTCTATGGGCTGGTGGCGCTGATCTTCTTCGTCATGTGCTTTCCGCTGACGCAATATGCCCGGTCGCTCGAACGGCGCGCCGCCCATTGAGTGGAGAGCATGCTGTATTGACGAACATCGACGGAGACTAAAACTGTAGGAGGCGCTCGAATGCCTCTTTGGGTCATTGGATGACGTTGGGTGCGTCACCTTTGGAGCCGCCTCCGGACTGGCGGTTATTGGCTACCCTTGGGCCAATAGCTGACGTTCTGTAGCCGACTCGTTGTCGGACGTTCTGCACGCTGCGGCTAGCACCCGAAACTCGTTATTCGTGCTGCTACGCCAATCGGCAGAGCCGCGACCAAAATCGAACCGCGGATTTTCGAGTATAGTACCGGGCTAACTGCGGGACGAACTTGTCTCCTGCTCGATAGGGTAAGGAAAGTTTACGAACATGCCGTAACATTGAACGGGGACGAGGGTTGAGAGGCGCGCGAGAGTAGTTTCCGGGCAGCTATGCGCTATAACTTGAAGTAAGCGCACCGGAGACGCGGACAATATTAGGCGTTGGTATCCGCCAAGCATCTGGTCGCTCCGACGGTTTTGAGTCAAAGGCTAACCAAGCGAACACTGTATGATCAATTCCACGCTTCTTGAGATCGACAAGAATGAGGCCCGTGTCGGGATGTTTGTTCATGGGTTCGGCAAGCAATGGCTACGCAGCCCGTTTGCAGCCAGCCAGTTCAAACTATCCAGCCCGGCCGAGCTGAAGGTGCTTCGCGAAAGTTCGGTAACGACGCTTGTCATCGATCTTTCAAAGGGGATCGGGCCGACCAGTTCGACGGTCGAGCTAGCAAAACCCATTGAGAGCTCAACGCCCGCCAACACTGAGGCCGCGTTGATGAAAGCGACCGGGATGGTCCGCTCGATCTTCAGCAATGCGGCCTCATCTACATGCATTGACCATCAGCAAGTGGAGGCGGTTGTCGATGTCGTCGACCAGCTCCTATGCACTCGCCCGGCAAGCGTCTTGAACCTCACCAAGCTCAAGACAAAGGATGAGATCAGCTTTCAACATTCAGTAGCAGTCTGCGCACTTGTCGGCTTATTCGCGCGACATCTGAAGCTTGACAGTAATTTGGTCCGGATACTGTCAGTTGGCAGTCTTCTGCATGACATCGGAAAGATTCGTATCCCGACCGCCATTCTGACCAAGGCCGACAAGCTCACGGCTGATGAGATGGCAATCATGCAGACCCATCCGCGCGAGGGATATGCAATCCTGGCGACGACGAAGGGGTTACCGGAAATCGTGGGAAAAATCTGCCTTCATCATCACGAAAAGCTGGACGGGTCCGGCTACCCGGATGGCCTGAAAGACGGACAGATCGGTGCCGCGGCACGGATTGTCGCGATTTGCGATGTTTTCGATGCCTTGACGTCCATTCGGCCATACAAGAAAGGCTTCACTCCAGAGGCTGCCGCGGAGATGATGGAGACGTGGAGCGGCCATTTTGATCGAGTGCTTTTAAAACAGTTCTTTGATTGCATGGGCTTACGATGGCTGAGCGGACCCGCTCAAACACGGCAAATCACCGATGAGACGGGGGCCCTTGCTCAGGCGGACTTAAACAACTTCTAATTTCACCTGTCGCGCGCATGGTTTGAGCCCGTCCCCAGGTTGGCACACCGACGAACCCGACGATTCGCCAATATGCCGTCGGCCTTCGCCGCTTTGCTTCTGGGACACGCGGTGCATGCCCGAACGACTGACAAGAGGCGCAAAGCAGGCGTTTCGTAGGCTGACGCGAAGGCTCCGTTCAATGAGCCGCAATGTCTGCTGCCGGGCAGCCGGCAACCGTCCGGTTCAATGCCCGAAGGCAAGCGACGGCGCGATCCGGTCGCGGCGCAGCCAGCGCGCCAGGAGCAGCGCCGCCACCACGGCCAGCCCTGTCGAGAGGCCCATCCAGATGCCGACGCCGTGCAGGCCGAAATGGAAGGCGAGCAGCACGCCAAGCGGCAGGCCCACGCCCCAATAGCCGATCGCGGCGTAGATCATCGGCACCTTGGTGTCATGCAGGCCGCGCAGCATGCCGGCGGCGACCGCTTGCGCGCCGTCGAAGACCTGGAACAGGGCGGCGAAGGCCAGGAATGAGACGGCAAGCGTGATCACCCTGGCATTGGCCGGGTTGGTGAGATCGATGAAGGCGCTGATCAGCGGATGCGGCCACAGGATCATCACCAGCCCCATCAGGGCCATGAACGAGACGCCGATGACAAAGGCGGTCCAGCCGGCGCGCGAGACGCCTTCCGGATTGCCGGCGCCGTGCGCAAGGCCGACGCGCACCGTCACCGCCTGGTTGAGGCCAAGCGGCACCATGAAGGAGATCGAGGCGATCTGGATGGCGATGGCATGCGCGGCCAGCGAATCCGCGTCGATCAGGCCCATCAGCAGCGCCGCGGCGTTGAAGATCGTCACCTCGAAGGCGAGGATGCCGGCGATCGGCAGGCCGAGCCGAAGCAGGCCCTTGAAACGCGGCCAGTCGGATCGCCAGAAGCGCCCGAACAGACGGTAGCGCCGGAACTTCTTCTCCAGCATCACCACCGCTGCCATGCCGGCGAACATCAGCGTGCTGGACAGCGAGGTGGCAAGGCCCGAACCGGAGATGCCCATTGCCGGAAAGCCGAGATTGCCGAACATGAACACCCAGTTGAAGAGCGCGTTGCAGGCGACGGCGACGAAAACGATGACCAGCGCCCAACCAGGGCGTTCCAGCGCCGAGATGAACGAGCGCAGCACGATGTAGAGGTAGAAAGGCAGCACCGCCCATTCCAGCCAGCGCAGGTAGATGCCGGCCTGGTGCGCCAAGGCAGGCTCCTGGCCCATCGCCAGCAGAATGGATTCGCCATGCCACAGGAAGATCCAGATCGGGATCGAGATCAGGATCGCCAGCCACAAGCCCTGGCGCACGGTGCGGCGCAGGTCGCGCACCGAATGGCGGCGACGGCCAAGCTCGGTGGCAATCATAGGCGAGGTTGCCAGCATCAGGCCGAGGCCGAAGATCAGCGGCATGAAATAGAGGTTGGCGCCAAGCGCGCCGCTGGCCAGCGTGTCCGGCCCGAGCCGCCCCATCATCATGACGTCGGTGGCCGTCATCGCCGTTTGGCCGAGATTGGTCAGCACCATCGGCCAGGCCAGCGCCAGCGTCGCCTTGATTTCCTGACGCCAAAGATTTTCCGGCGCGCGAGCGCCGGCTTCGATCGCAGACATTGTTCCGCTCTTTCCAGGCGCGGCACGTCGGCAGAAAGAAGCCGGAAGCCGCATGTCAAACGGCAAAACCTGCGGTTTCGCGGCGTTTGCGCCGTCTATTGAACGAAATGCGACATGAAGGCAAGGGAGGAGGAGCGGGTACCGATTGAGCCAGCGCCATTCCCCTGGTGCGGTTGCGTCGTTCCCTTGCCGGGCGCGGGCTGTTACGGATTGCCTCGGAGATCGGCAGCCAGCGAACCCCCCGGGAGATACGGATGGCGTTCAGACAGCGAAAAAACACGACCGCGATCCCGCGCACTGCGCCGGCCTTCGAACATATCGTCACCGAGGCGAGCGACAGTTTCCTGTGGAGGCGCGACGACTACCCCTGGGAGCGCAATGTCTGGAACTTTCATCCGGAATACGAAATCCATCTGCTCAGGAAATCCTCCGGCGTGGTCCTGGTTGGCGATCACATTGGCGAATTCGGGCCTGGCTACCTGACCATCGTCGGTGGCGGCCTGCCACATGACTGGGTGACGGCGGTGCAGCCGGGCGAACTGATCGAAGGCCGCGACATCGTCCTGCAGTTCGATGCGCAGAGGCTGCGCGGCTCGGCGGGCCTGTTGCCCGAACTGCGCGAACTGGAGCCGTTCCTCGAACGGTCGCTGCGCGGCATGGTCTTTCACGGTCGCACGGCGCTGGAGGGCGCCGAACTGATGGAGCGGATGGGAACGGTGCATGGGCTCGCCCGCCTCTGCCTGTTCCTCGAACTGGTCGACCTCCTGGCCAGGACCGACGAGTACGAACTCTTGTCTTCGCCCGATTTTTCGCCGGTTCTCGATGCCGCGTCCCTCGACATCATCCAGCGCACGCTGACCTATCTGTTCCAGCATTTCGCCGAGGATCTGAAGCTGCCCGACGTGGCCGAACTCGCGGGAATGACGGAGAGCACATTTTCGCGCTTCTTCCAGAAGAACACCGGCAACTCCTTCAGCGACCACCTTGCCAAGCTCAGGCTCTGGCAGGCCTGCAAGCTGCTGGCGGATACCGATGTTGCCATCACCGACATCTGTTTCCAGGTCGGCTACATGAACATCTCGAACTTCAACCGCGCCTTCCTGCGCAAGCACAAGATGACGCCGTCATCATACCGCAAGCTGTCGCGGCAACGGCTGACGATGCGCGCATAAGCACGCCTTAAATCAACGGCTTGGATGCGATCGATACTCGTGTGACGGACTTTGATCCGGTGCGCCGTTTTTTGCGCTGCACAATGCATAAAAGTACATGTTTGTTGCAACGGGGCTTCTAGCTTGGTCCGGTTGAACTCCTCATTTTGGCGGTGGGTGGCTTGTCGCTCGGGCGATGGTGAGGATCGCAGACCCCGAGGACGTCCGCTTCCCGCGAGTGTTCCTGGAGGAGAAAAATCAATGAAACCAATTCGGCTCGCTGCGGGCTTGGGCGCAGCTTTCATGCTTTCCGCTACCGTATCAACCATCGCGCTGGCGCAGGCGCCGGTCTGCACGGCACCGGTCAAGGTGCTGGCGCAGCCACGCGACGGCCTGACGCTTCTGGAGGACTCCAAGGCCGAGTTCGAGAAGCTTGCCGGCGCCGGCTTCCAGATCGACTATCTGAACGAAAACGACCGCCGCGCGAAATCGCGCGCCGATGCGTCCACCGTCGGCAACTACAACGTCTACTATGTCGACGAAGCCAATGTCGCTCTGTTCGCCTCGTCGAAATGGATCGTGCCGCTGACCGATTATTATCCGGCTGACTATGATTATGCCGACTTCGATCCCGGCCGTCAGAAGGTCGCGACCTATGACGGCAAGGTCTGGTTCGCGCCGCTGACCGGCGGCGGCGACCTGATGGTCTACCGCAAGGACGTGCTCGAGGCCGCCGGCATCCAGCCGCCCAAGACACTCGACGAACTGATCGCCGATGTGCCGAAGCTCACCAATCCGGACAAGGGCATGTATGGCATCGCGCTGCGCGGCGCACGCGGTTCGGGCGCCAATGTCTGGCGCTGGATGCCCTTCTTCAAGGCCTATGGCGGTCAGTGGTTTGACGGCGACAAGCCGGTCTTCAATTCGGACGCCGCCGTCAAGGCGACCGAAACCTATCTGAAACTCTTCAAGGATTCGGCCCCCGGCACGCAGACCGGCAGCTGGGATGAATCGACCGGCGCCTTCCTCTCCGGCCAGGTCGCCATCCTCGTCGAATCGACGCCGCTGTCGGGCATGGCGGTCGATCCGAAGACCTCGCAGGTGGTCGGCAAGATCGGCTTCCTGCCGCCGCCCTCGCCACTGCCCGGCGGCGGTTACGGCCATGGCCTTGCCATCGCGGCGAAGGCCAATGCCGACGACGCGTCGAAGAAATGCGCCGGCCTGTTCATCGCCTGGGCAACGTCCAAGGAAAACGAGAAGCGCCGGCTCGACGCCCATCAGTTCGGCGAGCTGAACCGCACCAGCATCCTGTCCAGCAAGGAATTCGCCGACATCTACGGCGCCGATCTCGGCCAGGCGCTGGCGGCGACCGGCAAGGTCACGGCGGTCAACTTCTGGCAGGATCCGCGCTGGCCCGATCTCGGCGACCGTTGGGGCATCATCCTCGAGGAACTGGTCACCGGCACCCGTACCGACATCAAGGGCGGCCTCAACGAGCTCGAGGCCTATGCCAACGATCTGGCGAAGAAGAAATAGAGCCATCCTCCCGCCCGTGGCGCGCGGTCCACGGCATTGTCCGCAATGCCGGGACCTGCGCGCCGCGGGAACTTTGCCCAACGAGCAAGTCATGCCGACACCATCGAGACGCAAGCGAGGATAGATGCCAATGGCCCGACGCACGTCGCTCCCTGTCACCTTCGTCGTTCCGACCATCGCCATCCTTCTGGTGCTGTCGATGGTGCCGACGCTCTACGCCATTGTCATCGCCTTGCAGAACCGCGAGTTGAGCACGCCCGATTATTCCTGGGTCTGGCTTTCGAACTTCTATGACTTGTTTCTCGACCGCCGCTTTCTCAACGCGGTCTGGGTGTCGGTGAAATGGGAGATCGTCACCGTTGTCGCGACGATGGTGGTGGCGATCGGGCTCGGCGTGCTGATGTTCGAGGTCGCCAGCCCGCGCCTGCGCAATGTCTACTGCCTGCTGTTCATCATCCCGGTGTTGTTGCCGCGCGTCTCGGCGGCCTTCGTCTGGAAATTCGCCTACCATCCGCTCTACGGCATCGCCACCTACCCCTACAGGCTTATCACAGGCGGGCTGATCTTCGATCCGCTGTCGAAGCCGGCGACGGCCTTGTTCGCCGTCGCTTCGGTCGATGTCTGGCAGTGGGGGCTGTTCTTCGCCGTCATCGTGCTGAAGCTGCTCGAAGCCCTGCCGCCGCAGCCGATCGAGGCGGCACGGCTCGACCATGCCAGGCGCTGGCAGATCCACGCCTATGTCACCTTGCCGATGCTGAAGGCACCCTTGACCAGCCTGATGTTCGTCAAGATGATCGAATCGCTGCGCTCCTTCGACCTGATCTATGTGATGACCCGCGGCGGACCGGGCGTGGCCACCGAAACGCTCGACATGTACGCCTTCTCGCAAGGCTTCATCGAGTCCGGAAAGGTCTCCTACGCCTCGGCCATGGCCGTGCTGATGATGATCGCCACCGTTATCACCTTCACCATGCTGTGGAAGCGGGTGCAGGCATGAAGCCCGGCAGACTGATCGGCAAGGCGATATTGGCGCTGGCTGGGTTCCTGGCCGTGTTTCCGCTGCTGTGGACGGCGCTCAATGCGCTCAAGAACAATGTCGACATCATCACCCGCGTGCCGCGCCTGGTGTTCACGCCGACATGGGCCAACATCGGCTACATCCTTGGCCGCGACAGTGTGCTCACCGGGCTCTACAACTCGGTCGTCGCCTGCGGCTCGGCCGTGCTGATCGGCGTCGTGCTTGGCCTGCCGGCGGCCTACGCGGTGGCGCGCTACCCCAACCGATGGGCCGGCGACATCCAGTTCTTCGTGCTGTCGCTGCGCTTCCTGCCGCCGGTCGCGGTGGCCATTCCGCTGATGGTGATCTGGCTGCAGGTCGGCCTCTACGACACTTTGCCGGCGCTGATCGTCACCTACTCGCTGCTCACCATCTCGGTGATCATGTGGCTCGCCATCCCCGCCTTCCAAAGCGTGCCGAAGGAGATCGAGGAAGCAGCCTTCGTCGACGGCTACGGCGCCTATTCGGTGTTCTGGCGCATTGCCTTGCCCGTCGCCGCGCGCTCCCTGGCAGGGGCGGTCGCCTTCAGCTTCGTGCTGGTCTGGAACGAATTCCTGATCGCGCTGATGCTGTCGAGTTCCAATGCCAAGACCTTGCCGATCGTCGCCTCGGAACTCTCCCAGCAGGGCATGAATGTGCCGTGGGGCATTCTGAACGCCTCGGTCGTGCTCCTGTCGCTGCCGCCGCTGCTGTTCCTCGGCGTACTCAGCGGGTTCCTGAATTCCGTTTTCCGGCAAAAAAAGACTTGATGTGAGGATTTCCCCGATGCGGGCACTGGTGCTTGAGAAAAAAGGCGAACTGTCGCTGCGCGAGATCGCGTTGCCGCTCGATGTCGGGCCGGACGACGTCAGGATAGCCATCCACACGGTCGGCGTCTGCGGCAGCGACGTGCACTATTACACGCACGGCGCCATCGGCAGCTATGTCGTACGCGCGCCGATGGTGCTCGGCCACGAAGCCGCGGGGACGGTCGTCGAGATCGGCGCCAATGTCGAGACGTTCAAGGTCGGCGATCGCGTCTGCATGGAACCGGGCGTGCCGAACCTGTCGTCGCGCGCGACCAAGCTCGGCATCTACAATGTCGACCCGGACGTACGCTTCTGGGCGACGCCGCCGGTGCATGGCGTCCTCGCGCCCTATGCCGTGCACCCGGCCGCCTTCACCTACAAACTGCCCGACAATGTTTCCTTCGCCGAGGGCGCGATGGTCGAACCCTTCGCCATCGGCATGCAGGCGGCAAGCCGTGCCCGGATCGTTCCGGGCGATGTCGCTGTCGTCGTCGGCTGCGGCCCGATCGGCATCATGATTGCGCTTGCCGCCCTTGCCGGCGGCTGTTCGAAAGTGCTGATCTCCGACTTCTCCGCGCCCAAGCTGGCGATCGCCGCGCAGTATGCCGGCATCGTGCCGGTCAACATCGGCGAGCATTCGCTGGCCGATGCCGTTGCCGCCGCGACCGGCAATTGGGGTGCCGATATCGTCTTCGAGGCCAGCGGCAACCCGAAGGCCTTTGCCGACCTGTTCAATGTCGTTCGGCCGGGCGGGGCGGTGGTGCTGGTCGGCCTGCCGGTCGAGCCGGTCGCCCTCAACGTGCCGGCTGCGATCTCCAAGGAGGTGCGCATCGAGACGGTGTTCCGCTATGCCAACATCTTTGACCGCGCCTTGCAGCTGATCGCTTCCGGCAAGGTCGACCTCAAGCCGCTGATCACCGGCACCTATGATTTCTCCGACAGCATCAAGGCATTCGAGCGGGCTGCCGAAGGCAACCCGCAAGACGTCAAGCTGCAGATCTTGCTCAGCGGCGAGAAGGGCTGACCATGTCCGCTATCGTTTGCTCCCATGTCGACAAGGCCTATGGCGCCACCACGGTCATCCGCGACCTCAACCTCTCGATAGAGGAACACGAATTCGTCGTGTTCCTCGGCCCCTCCGGCTGCGGCAAGTCGACCTTGCTGCGCATGCTGGCGGGGCTGGAGGACATCAGCGGCGGCGAGGTCTCGATCGGCGGCAAGGTGGTCAACGATCTCGATCCGGGCGACCGCGGCATCGCCATGGTGTTCCAGAACTATGCGCTCTATCCGCACATGACGATCTTCGACAACATCGCCTTCGGGCTGCGGCGCCAGAAGGTGCCGGCGGCCGATATCCGCAAGCGGGTCGAAGCGGTGTCGAGGACGCTCGGGCTCGAACCCTATCTCGGCCGCAAGCCGGCCGAGCTTTCCGGCGGCCAGCAGCAGCGCGTCGCCATTGCCCGTGCGATGATCAAGACGCCAAAGGTGTTCCTGTTCGACGAGCCGCTTTCCAATCTCGATGCCAAATTGCGCAACCATATGCGCGTCGAGATCGCGCGCCTGCACCAGTCGCTGAAGACCACCACCGTCTACGTCACCCATGACCAGCTGGAGGCGATGACGCTGGCCGACCGCATCGTGCTGCTCAAGGACGGCGTCATCGAGCAGATCGGTTCCCCGGCGGAAATCTATCGGCGGCCGGGCAACATGTTCGTCGCCGGTTTCATCGGCACGCCGAACATGAATTTCATCGAGGTGACGGTCGGCCGCTCGGGCAATGGCTGGATATTGACCGGTGCCGGAACGGTTCTTTCGGTCGAGGGCCGGGGTTTTCATCTGCAGCATGGCGACCGCGCCGTGCTCGGCATCCGACCTCCGGACCTGAAGACGGCCGGTGCCGGTGCCGCCGGCATATTGCAAGGTACAGCCGATCTCATCGAATTCCACGGCAATGACGCGCTGGTGACATTCGGTTCAGGCGGCAAGGAGATCAGCGCGCTGGTTCCGGCGCGCGAATGCCCGTTGCTGAACGCCCCTGTGCGCTACACGTTCGAGGAAGAGAGCATCCATCTGTTCGACGCCACGTCGGGCGCCTCGCTGCGCAATCAATAGCGCAAAGCCTACCGTATCGCGTCGAGCGCCTGCCGCTGCCGGTGCATTTCCAGGAATATCCGGTAGTCGCGATCGAAGCGGGCGCCGGCGCCCGGGTTGGCGGCACGCCTCTTGCCGCCCTGCTGCATGGCAAGGCAGGCGGCGTTGAGGTCGGGAAACAACCCGGCGGCGGTGGCGGCGACCATGCCGGTGCCGAGCAGCACCGCCTCGTCGGCCAGCGGTTCGACCACCGTGCAGCCGGTGGCATCGGCGTAGAGTTCCATCAGCAGCGGGTTCTTGGTGTGGCCGCCGGTGACATGCAGCGTGTCGATCAGATAGCCGTTCTCGTTCAGCGCCTCCAGCACATGACGCACGCCGAGCGCGATGCCGACGGCGGTGCGCCAGTAGAGCTTGCACAGGCTGTCGAAGGAGGAATCCAGCGTCAGGCCGCTGACGACGCCGACTGCATGCGGATCGGCCAGCGGCGAGCGGTTGCCGTGGAAGTCGGGCAGCACATGCAGCCGCGCGGCAAGGTTCTCCCCTTCGGCGGCGCGCAGTTCGGCGACACGGCTGGCGATCCTGGCGTGCATTGCGGCGTCGGGCTCGCCGCCGGCGCCGTGCCAGCGGATGATGTGGTCGAGCAGGGCGCCGGTCGCCGACTGGCCGCCTTCCGACAGCCACAGCTTCGGCAGCGCCGCGCCGTAATAGGGACCCCAGACGCCCGCGAAAGGCTGCGGATCGGGCGACATCGCCATGACGCAGCTCGACGTGCCGGCGATCAGCGCCAGGTGACGGCCGATATCCTGCTCGTCGCCGGCGAAGCCGCCAAGCACGCCAAGCGCGCCGGCATAGGCATCGATGACCCCGGCGCCGACCCGGCAGCTTTCCGTCAGGCCGAGCTCCGCCGCCGCTTGCGCCGTCAGCGGACCAATGTCGGCGCCGACCGGACTGGCGCGCTCCGGCAGATTGCCGTGCTCGAAAAGGTCATCCAGGCCGACGATTTCGAAGAAATCGCGCTGCCACGCGCTTTCCTCATGCGCCAGATAGGTCCACTTCGCCGTCAGCGTGCATTGCGAGCGGGCCAGCGAGCCGGTCGCCTGCCAAGTCAGGAAGTCGGCGAGGTCGAATAGATAGCCGGCTTCATTCCAGGTCTTTGGCAGGTTGCGCTTCAGCCACATCAGCTTCGGCGTCGCCATCTCCGGCGACATGACGCCGCCAATATAGTTGAGCACCTCGTGGCCGCTCGCCGTGCATTCGTCGGCTTCGGCAATGGCGCGGTGGTCGAGCCAGACGATGGTGTCCCAACGCTTGTCGCCGGTGGTCGAAACGCTGAGCTGATCGCCCCGCCGGTCGCGCACCACAAGAGAACAGGTTGCATCGAAGGAGATGCCGACAATGTCTTGCGCCGCCACACCGGCTTTTTCGCGGGCGGCACGCACGGCGGCGCAGACGGCCGACCAGATATCGCGTGAATCATGCTCGGCATGATCGGGTTTTGGCTGGTTCATGGCGATCGGCCGATCGGCACGGCCGAGCAAGGTACCACTGGCGTCGAGAATGCCCGCGCGAGCGCTCCCGGTGCCGACATCGACCGCGCAAACAAACTGTTTCGTCAAGATGCTCTAACTCTCGCTCCCAGGCCTGCAATCAAATCGGGCAATTGCAGCATGTCAGCGAATATAAAGTCCGGTTCACTCGACGCAAGCCGCGCTTTCAATCCGGGGTTGCCGGCATGCGAGCCGCCGGTGAAGGCAAAGACGCGCATGCCGGCCGCGCGCGCCGCCGCGACGCCGGCCGGACTGTCCTCGATGACGAGGCATTTGCGCGGATGGGCCCGCATGCTGGCCGCGGCATGCAGGAAAAGATCGGGCGCCGGCTTTCCCTTGGCCACCATGGTGGCGCTGAACAGATGCGGCTCCATCAGCCCGAGCAGGCCGGTGACGTCGAGCGCATAGCGAATGCGTTCCAGCGTGCCGGAAGAGGCGACGCAGAACGGCAGGCCAAGCCTGGGCAACATCTCCTTGATGCCCGGGATCGGCTGCAGCTCCTCACGGAACTTTCGCATCAGGTCGACGCGCATGGCGGTAAGGTGCTGGTCGGTGATCTCCAGGCCGAAGTCGCGGCCAAGCATCTCGCGCACGCTTTTCATGCTCTTGCCGAGGAAGTGTTCGTAGGCGGCATCCACGCCGATATTGCCGCCGGCAAGTTCGATCATGCCAAGCAGCGCCGAGACGGAAAGCGCCTCGCTGTCGACCAGCACGCCATCGCAGTCGAAGATGACCAGTTCAGGCGTCATGATGTCGAATGGCTTTCAGAGCTTGCCGGCGAGATAGCGCGTCAGCGTGCCGCGGGCGCCATTGGCCCACAGGACGCCGAGCGCGTGGCCGAAGGCCTCGACGAATGCCGTGGCGCGGCCGACATCGCCATAGATGTCCTCCATCGCCAGCCAGGCGGCGGGCGCATCCTTTGCCGCCCTTGCCGTCGCCTGCAGCCGGTCCCAGCTCGGGTCGTTGGGTTCGATGACGGCGCCGCTGTCGGTCGTGCCGAAGCAGTAGCGGCACCACAGCGCCGATTCCAGCGCCAGCCCGGCAACGCCTTTGCCGGTCTTGAGTCGGTCGGCGATGGTCGGGATGATGAATTTCGGCTGGCGGTTGGAGCCGTCGAGGCAGAGCCGGCGCACCGTGTCGCCGATCTTGGGATTGGAGAAGCGCTTCTCGATGAGTTGGTAATAGTCCTCCAGCACCGTGTCCGGCACCGGCGGCACCGTCGGAATGATCTCGTCATGCTCGAGCTTGTCGAGAAAGCCGCGCACCAGCGGCTCCTGCATCGCTTCATGGACGAAGTGGATGTCCATCAGCCCGGCGGGATAGGCAATGGTGGCATGGCCGCCATTGAGGATACGGATCTTCATCAGCTCGTAGGGCGACACATCCTTGACGAACTGGACGCCGACCTTCTCCAGGGCCGGCCGGCCGGCCGTGAAGTGATCCTCCAACACCCATTGCTTGAAGGGCTCGCAGAACACCGGCCAATTGTCTTCCAGGCCGAAATCTTCGGCCAGAATCTTCCGCTCGCGGTCGGTGGTCGCCGGCGTAATTCGGTCAACCATGGCGTTCGGGAAAGCGACGTGGCCGCTTACCCAGTTGGCTAGGTCCTCGTCGATCAGCCGCGCCAGTCCAATGACGCCGTCCGAGGTGACGTGGCCGTTATGGGGAATGTTGTCGCAGGACATGACGGTGAACGGCACGATGCCGTCAGCGCGCCGCCGCACCAGTCCGGCAAGGATGATGCCGAACACGGTTTTCGGGGTCGCGCCCGGTTGGGCGTCCGCGACGATGTCCGCATGTGCCGGGTTGAACTTGCCCGACGCCGGGTCGATGAAGTAGCCGCCTTCGGTGATGGTCAGCGACACGATCTTGATCGCCGGATCGGCCAGCCGTTCAATGATGCCGGCGGCATCGCCCGGCGTCAGGAAGTCGATCATGGCGCCGGTGACGCGGGCGCTCATATGACCGTCATCCTGCTCGACCACGGTGGTCAGCCAGTCCTGCTCCTGGAGCTTGCCGCGACCGATCTTCTCGCCCTCGAACACACCGGCGCCGACCAGGGCCCAGTCATGGCCGACACCTGAATTGAACAGATCGTCGAGATAGACGGCCTGGTGCGAGCGGTGAAAATTGCCGACACCGAAATGGACGATGCCGGCCTTCAGCTTGGCACGGTCATATTTCGGACCCGCGACCTTGGCGGGAAGGTTCGCGAGATTGGCGGAAGAGAGTTTCACGGTCATCTGTTTTACCCTTTGGCCGGCTCCGGCCTCGTTACTCCGCCTCTCCCGGTCCAGCCGGGAGAGGATAAGGGCGGCATGCCTGCGAAGGCCGATGCAGCCTCTGATGTTGGCCTCTGCTCCTCGCGGAGGGACGAGAAACAGAGGCCGCCCCCCTCAACTCATCCACTGGCCGCCATCGACATTGTAGGTCTGGGCGACGATGTATTCGGCATCGGCGCTGGCGAGGAAGACCGCCATGCCGGTAAGGTCCTGGGCCGTGCCCATGCGGCCGTATGGCACCGCCTCGCCGACCAGTTTCTTCTTCTCGCCCCTGGGCCTGTTCTCGTATTTGGCGAACAGCGAATCGACATGATCCCAGTGCTCGCCATCGACCACCCCAGGCGCGATCGCGTTGACGTTGATGCGATGCTTGATCAGGTCGAGCCCCGCCGACTGGGTCAGCGAGATGACGGCGGCCTTGGTGGCGCAGTAAACGCCGACCAGTGCCTCGCCGCGCCGTCCGGCCTGGCTTGCCATGTTGATGATCCTGCCGCCCTTGCCCCGCGCGATCATCGAGCGGGCGGCCGCCTGCAGCATGAACAATGTGCCGGCGACATTGACCGAGAACAGTTTCTCGTAGCTCGCCCTGGAGATGTCGACGATCGGCGCCAGGTCGAACAAGGCGGCGTTGTTGATCAATATGTCGAGGCCGCCGGTTCGGCTCTCCACCGCCTTCACCGCGGCGTCGATCGATGCCTGATCCGTGACGTCGAGCTTGACCGCATAGGCCTTGTCGCCGATCTCGGCGGCGGTTTTCCGCGCCGCCTCGAGGTTGATGTCGGCAATCGCCACCGTGGCGCCCTCGCGCACATAGGCTTCGGCGAAGGCCCTGCCGATGCCCCGCGCCGATCCCGTGACCAGCGCCGATTTGTCCCTCAGCCTCACTTCGCCATCGCCTTGCCGTCAGGGCCGAAGCGATGCAGCTTGGCCTTGTCGGGGGTGAGATAAATCGTGTCGCCGTGATGGACAGCCAGCTCGCCGTCGGCGCGCACCGTCAGCGGACCGACGCCCTCGGTCTGGACATGCAGGAAAGTGTCTGAGCCCAGATGCTCGGCAACGCCGACGGTGGCCTTCCATTCGCCCGCCGTGGTCGAGATCTGCATATGCTCGGGCCTGATGCCGATGGTCTTGGCGCCATATTTGGCCGCCGGCGCGCCCTCGATGAGGTTCATCTTCGGTGAGCCGATGAAGCCGGCGACGAACAGATTGTTCGGGGTCTTGTAGAGCTCCATCGGTGAGCCGACCTGCTCGATGTTGCCGGCGTTCAGCACGACGATCTTGTCGGCCATGGTCATGGCCTCGACCTGGTCGTGGGTGACATAGATCATGGTGGTCTTCAGTTGATGGTGCAGTTCGCTGATCTCCAGACGCATGGTACCGCGCAACGCGGCATCGAGGTTGGAGAGCGGCTCGTCGAACAGGAAGGCCGAAGGCTGGCGCACGATGGCGCGGCCGATGGCGACGCGCTGGCGCTGGCCGCCGGAGAGCTGGCCCGGCCGGCGTTCGAGGTAGTTGGTGAGGTTCAGGACGCGTGCCGCATCCTTCACCTTCTTGTCGATGGTGGCCTGGTCCTCGCCCGCCATCTTCAGCGGGAAGGCGATGTTCTTGGCCACCGTCATATGCGGATAGAGCGCGTAGGACTGGAACACCATGGCCAGCTTGCGCTTGGCCGGCGCCTCGCCGGTGACGTCACGGCCGTCGATGTTGATGGTGCCGCCGCTGGTGTCCTCCAGCCCGGCGATCAGCCGCAGCAGCGTTGACTTGCCGCAACCCGACGGGCCGACGAAGACGACGAACTCGCCATTCTCGATCACCAGGTCGAGGCCGGGGATGATGGACGTCGATCCGAAGGATTTGGAGACGTTCTTGAGCGTGATGTTTCCCATGGTTTCCTCCCCGAGGGGTTATTGTCCGTCGTCCGTTGCGTGCGGCGGTGTTACTTCACGGCGCCGAAGGTCAGGCCGCGCACCAGCTGCTTCTGGCTGAACCAGCCCATGATCAGGATCGGCGCGATCGCCAATGTCGAGGCGGCCGAAAGCTTGGCCCAGAACAGGCCTTGCGGGCTGGAGAAGGAACTGATGAAGGCGGTCAGCGGAGCAGCATCCGTGGTGGTCAGGCGGATCGTCCAGAACGCCTCGTTCCAGGCCAGGATGATGTTCAGGAGCATGGTCGAGGCAATGCCGGGCACGGCCATCGGGGTCAGCACATAGATGATCTCGTTCCACAGCGAGGCGCCGTCCATGCGGGCCGCTTCCAGTATTTCGCCGGGGATCTCGCGGAAGTAGGTGTAGAGCATCCACACCACGATCGGCAGGTTGATCAGCATCAGCATGACCATCAGGCCGATGCGGCTGTCGAGCAGCCCGAGGTTGCGGAAGATCAGGTAGATCGGGAACAGCACGGCGACCGCGGGCATCATCTTGGTGGACAGCATCCACATCAGGATGTCCTTGGTCCGCTTGGTTGGCGAGAAAGCCATCGACCATGCCGCCGGAATGGCGACCAGAAGGGCCAGGACCGTCGAGCCGACCGAGAGCAGCACCGAATTGAAGAAGAACTTGAAGTAACCGCTCTGCGCCTGAACCTCGGTATAGCTCTCGAACGTTCCCGACGGGATCAGGTTGAAGCCCTGGATCGCCTCCTGTTCCGACTTGAACGAGGTGATGATCGTGTAGAGGATCGGGAAGAAGATCAGCAGGGCCACGATCCAGGCGGCAACCGTCGCGATCGTCTTGTGCTGGGTGGTGACTGCACGGGCCATCTTGTCCTCCCTTACTTGTCGAGGTTCTTGCCGACCGCGCGCATGGCGAAGAAGGCGACGATGTTGGCGAGAATGACGGCGATCACACCGCCCGCGGATGCCTGGCCGATTTTGAACTCCAGCAACGCCTTCTGGTAGACGAGGAAGGGCAGGTTGGTGGAGGCGTAGCCGGGACCGCCATTGGTGGTGACGAGGATCTCGGCATAGACCGAGAGCAGGAAGATCGTCTGGATCAGGATGACCACGGTGATGGCGCGCGACATATGCGGCAGCGTCAGATAGATGAAGCGGCTGATGAAGCCGGCGCCGTCCATTTCGGCGGCTTCCTTCTGCTCGCCGTCGAGAGACTGCAGCGCGGTCAAAAGGATCAGTGTCGCGAAAGGCAGCCACTGCCAGGCGACGATGATGATGATCGCCGTCAGCGGGTGCTGCCCGAACCAGTCGATCGGTTGCATCCCGAAGAAGCGCGCTATGTCGGCGAACACGCCATATTGCGGGTGCATGATCATGTTCTTCCAGACCAGTGCGGCCACAGGCGGCATGACGAAGAACGGCGAAATGACGAGGATGCGCACGATCCCCTGTCCCCACATCGGCTGGTCGATCAAGAGCGCCAGCAGAATGCCGCCGATCACCGTGATCAACAGGACGCTGACCACCAGGATCAGGGTGTTGAGGATCGACTGCAGGAAGGCGGGGTTGGAATAGAACAGCGCGTAGTTGGAGAAGCCGACGAATCCGTCGCGGATCGGGTTGAGCGGATTGTACTGCTGGAAGGAGAACCAGAGCGTGAGTGCCAGCGGCACGACCATCCAGACGAACAGCAGCACAACGGATGGCGCCATCATGAAACGGGCAAGCGAACGGGTCTGCTGAGTAGCCATGACGGTCACCCTTCAATGGTCAGACTGAATTTTCACAGGCGTTGAAGACGGCCGCCCGAGCTGGGACTCGGGCGGCCGTTGCCGGTCGAGGAGGCAACCGGCATTCGGCACCGGGAGGAGCCTTACTTGATATACCCGCCCTCGGTCATCGCCGCGGTGGCGGCGTCCTGGGCCTGCTTCAGCGCATCGTCGACGCTCGACTGGCCGGCAAGGGCCGCCGAGAAGAGCTGACCCACAGTGGTGCCGAGGCCCTGGAACTCAGGGATGGCGACGAACTGGACGCCGACATAGGGCACCGGCTTGACGGTCGGATGCGTCGGGTCGGCGGCGTTGATGGAGTCCAGCGTCATCTTGGCGAACGGAGCCGCCTTCTGGTACTCGGCATTGGCATAGAGCGAGGAGCGCGTGCCCGGAGGAACGTTGGCCCAGCCTTCCTTCGAAGCGACCAGTTCGGCATAGTGCTTGCTGGTCGCCCAGGACACGAATTTCTCGGCGGCGTCGGCCTTCTTGGTGCCGGCTGGAATGGCCAGCGACCATGCCCACAACCAGTTGCCGCGCTTGCCCAGGCCATTGTCCGGCGCCAGCGCATAGCCGACCTTGTCGGCGACGGTCGAGTTCTTCGGATCGGAGACGAAGGACGCCGCGACGGTGGCGTCGATCCACATGCCGCACTTGCCCTGCTGGAAGAGCGCCAGGTTTTCGTTGAAGCCGTTGGAGGACGCGCCCTCGGGGCCATCGGCCTTCATCAGGTCGACATAGAACTGCAGCGTGTTCTTCCATTCGGGCTGGTCGAATTGCGGCTTCCAGTTCTCATCGAACCAGCGGGCGCCGAAGGAGTTCGACATGGCGGTCAGGAAGGCCATGTTCTCGCCCCAGCCGGCCTTGCCGCGCAGGCACACGCCGTTCACGCCATTGGCGCGGTCGGTCATCTTGTCGGCGGCCTGCTTGATGAAGTCCCAGGTCGGTGCGTCGGGCATCTTCAGCCCGGCCTTGTCCATCAGGTCCTTGCGGTACATGACGAAGGAGCTTTCGCCGTAGAAGGGCGCGGCATAGAGCTTGCCGTCGACCGAAAGACCGCCGGCGATGGCCGGAATGATGTCCTTGGCGTCATAGTCGTCGCCGAGCTTGTCGAGCGGCAGCAGCCAGCTCTGCTTGGCCCAGATCGGAACCTCGTAGGTGCCGATGGTCATCACGTCATACTGGCCGCCCTTGGTGGCGATGTCGGTGGTGACGCGTTCGCGCAGCACGTTTTCTTCAAGCGTGACCCAGTTGAGCTGGATGTCGGGGTTAGCCTTGGTGAAGTCGTCGGTCAGCTTCTGCATGCGGACCATATCGCCATTGTTGACGGTGGCGATGGTGATGGATTCGGCGTGTGCGGCGAAGGCGAGGGCGCTGGCCGACAACAAGCCCAGGGTGAGCGTGCGAAGTTTCATCAAATTCCTCCCATGAACCAAGATGAGCATTTGCCTTGGCTGTGAGCAATTACTCACTAAGTCTTAATTATGTCAAGCCGGATTCGATGCTGCAGCGCAGCACTCGACGGGCCGGATGCACCAGGGACGGATGGAAATTGAGACGACGAACCGCGCCCTGGGCCGGATGTCAGGCGACGGGACAGGAAGGTCTGGAGGCTCGGGGCGGGTGCGAAACGCCTGTCAGCAGGCGATTTCGGCAAGCAGCCAGTCGCGAAACGCGCGGATCTTCGGCACGTTGCGGCGGGCTTCGGGATAGACCAGCCAGTAGGCGTGGCCATCGTCGCCGACCAGGTCGAAGGGCTGGATCAGGCGGCCGTCGGCAAGTTCGGCCTTGAACAGCGCCCGGGTCAGGATCGCCACGCCATGGCCCGCGATGGCCGCGTTGGCCTCATAGGCCTGGGCGCCCATGCTGCTGCCGGGCCGCTTGGCAAGATCGTGGGAGTGCACGCCCGCCGTCTCGAACCATTGTGTCCACCAGATGTCGCCGGGATCAAGGATCGGCAGCCGCAGCAGGTCCGCCGGCTCCTTGATGCCGCCGATGCTTGCCGCGAGTTTCGGGCTTAGCATCGGCGTGAAATCGGCATCGAGCAGCTTGTGGGCCTCCAGTCCCGGCCATTTGCCGCCGCCCGAACGGATGGCGAGGTCGACATCCTCGCGGGCGAAATCCGTCAGCCGGCTCGACGTCTCGAGCCGCACGGCAAGGGCTGGATGGGCCATCTGGAACGAGCCCAGATGGTGCGCCAGCCAGTTCGAGGCAAAGGTCAGCACGGTGGTGACGCACAGCAACCCATCCGCGCCGCCACGTGCCGCGGCATAGGCCTGGCCAAGAATGGCGAAGGCCTCGCTGACGGCAGGCGCCAGGCGCTGGCCGGCTTCTGTCAACTCGATCTGTCGCGGCCGGCGCAGGAACAGCGGTGCGCCGACGCGCTCTTCCAGCACCTTGATCTGATAGCTGACGGCTGCCTGTGTCATGGCGAGTTCGACGGCGGCCTTGGTGAAGGAAAGATGCCGCGCCACCGCTTCGAACACCCGGATCGCCTGCAGCGGCGGGAGTTGTGAAATCTGTCGCGAGCCAAGGTCAGGCATAAAGCCTCCTTATGGGTTCTTATCGACGTTCGATTGGCAAAGGCGGCCGGCAAGACCGACATTCAACGTCAACCGGTCATTCGGGTTGAGGATAGCGAAGGTTGACGATCATGACCATGGCGCAACAAAAATGCACTCCCGCTCCAGATCATCGCTGGATTTCGTGGCTCGCGGACGGATTCGGCTGGTTCGCGGTCAGGAAGAAGGCGCATCTCGACATCAGGGACCTGTCGCCGCATCTGCAGCGCGATCTCGGGTTCCTCGATGGCAACGACCCTGTCGGGCGGCACAGATAGCCTTGTTGGCTTTATCGCAAAGCAGTCACCCCCGGCCGCACCCGGCAAGCGGCAGCGTGCCCGAGGGGTCAGATGCCGGCCAGCAGGGCGGTCGCCGTCCGCTCATCGGTGATGAGCCCATTGACCAGCCGGCGGTTCACGGCCGCCAGGATCCCCGGCAGCTTGCGCTCGCCCATGGCGAGCGCAATGATCAGCGACTTTTCGCGTGACGGCAGCGAGGCCGACGACACCCGGTCGTTGGTGATGCCCTCGATCATGCGGCCTTCCCTGTCGAACACCCAGCCGACGATCTCGGCGATGCCGCCCGCTTTCTGCAGCGCTTTCAACTCGCTTTCCGAGATGAAGCCGTCCTCGTAGAGGGGTGCCTTCGGACCGAGGTCGCCGATGCCAATGAATGTGACGTCGGCCTCGGCGGCAAGCGCCAGCGTCGGCTGGATCATCGGCTGGTTGAGCAGCATCTCGCGCTCCTGCGGCGAGGAGGCGATGACCGGCAGCGGCATCGGGAAAGAGCGCGCCTTGACCCTGTCGGCCATGGTGAAGATGACGTTGTAGAAAGCCGCCGAACCGTCCGGCGAGATGTTTCCGGTCAAGGACACCACCTTGTGCTGCGGGCATTCCATGGGCGGCAATTGCTCGATCGCCGCCTTCAGCGTACGCCCGGTGCCGATCCCCATGACGATCGGTGTCGGCGACCGCAGCCGCCGCTCGATCTCGGCGGCCGCCGCCTCGGCGATGCCGATGGTGGTGGAGGACGAATTGGGGTCGCTCGGCACCACCTCGACCAGATCGAGCGCGAAGCGGGATCTCAGCCGGGCGGCGAGGTCGAGGCAGTTGGCGATCGGATGATCGACGCGAACCTTGATCAAGCCTTCCGACACCGCCAGCGACACCAGCCGCTGCGCTGTCTGCCGCGAAATGCCGAGCGTGGCGGCGATCTGGTCCTGTGTGTTGCCGGCGACATAATAGAGCCAGCCGGCGCGCGCCGCGTCGTCCAGCCTGTTGCTGCCGCCATCCTGCCGGGTATTCACGTCCTGCCTCCGCGAACCGCTGCTCACAGGAGCGGTCCGCTCTCAGTTTCGCAGGGAACGGCTTCCTGCGCAATTGTCAATCTCAAGGGCAATTGCTTGTCCCTGCGCGGCACGGATTTTCCCGCAGGCAATGTTGCGATGCGGAAAGCAGGGTGGCGTCGGGTCCGGTCGCGGCCAGCTTCTGTGATCCCGAAGGTTTATCTCCCGGCGCAAACCCTTTAAGGGGATCGCAAAAGGAGCTCTGCATGACACCGAAGGCGGTTTTCTGGGACATGGATGGCACGCTGGTCGACAGCGAGCCGCTGCACGAGGCAGCCCTTGTGGCGGCAATGCGCAATGTCGGCCTCACGCCGCCATCCGACCTGCATGAGCGCGTCCTCGGCGTTGCCGCCTGGCCGGTCTATGAAATGATGCGCGACGAGTTCGGCCTGGGCCTGCCTTTTGATGACTGGATCGTGCGCAAATACGAGCACTACCTGCCGCTGGTCGAGGGCTTGCGGCCCCGCCCCGGCGCGATCGAGGTCTTCAATGAATTGCGGGCGCTTGGCGTTCAGCAAGCGGTGGTCTCCAATTCCGACCGGCTGATCGTCGACGCCAATCTGCGCGCCGTCGGCCTCTTCTATCCCGGCATGAAGACGATCAGCCGCAACGACGTGCGCGAGGGCAAGCCGCATGCCGAACCCTTCCTGCGCGCGGCCTATCTGGCCGATGTCGATCCCGCGCACGCGGTCGCGGTCGACGACAGCTGGCCGGGCGCCATGGCGGGTCTGGCGGCGGGCATGAAGACGATCTTCTGGCCGGAAAAGCCGATGGAAGGACCGCCCGGCGCCACCGTCATCAACAGCGCCGAGGAATTGCGGGCTCAGCTCGGGCTCTAATTCCGGTAAACCGGCTCTTCCTCGTCGAGGATCGCCTTCAACTCGGCGAGATGGCGCTCGGCCTGGCCGGGATAGTCGTCCATTTCGCTGGCCGTCTTCTCGGCGATGGCGTCGGACAGCGTGCGCAGCGGCCGGCCGGTCCACAGCGCCTTGATGTAGGTCTCGGCGGCACGCTCGAAATAGAACATGCGGTTGAAGGCGTCGGCAACCGTGTCGCCGATCACCAGCACGCCGTGATTGCCCATTACCATCACCTTGACCTTGGGGTCGGTGAGAAGCTGCGAGCAGCGCTCGCCCTCTTCCTCGAAGGCCAGCCCGCCATAATGCGCGTCGACGACATGGCGGTTGAAGAACATCGCCGAATTCTGGTCGATCGGCGGCAATGTCGAGTCGGCCAGCGAGGCCAGCACCGTGGCATGGATCGAATGGACATGCATGACGCAGCGCGCATGCGGCACATTGCGATGGATGGCGCCGTGCAGGCCCCAGGCCGTCGGATCCGGCGCGTTGGGGCCTGACAGCGTGTCCGGATCGTTGGCGTCGATCATCAACAGGTCGCTCGCCTTGATGCGCGAGAAATGCACCTGGTTGGGGTTCATAAGGAACTGCGTGCCGTTCTTGTTGACCGCCAGCGAGAAATGGTTGGCGACCGCCTCGTGCATGTTGAGCCGCGCCGTCCAGCGAAAGGCACAGGCGAGATCGACGCGCTCCTCATAGAAGGGCAGGTTGGTCAGCGTTTCCTTCTGCAGGCGGGCAATGCTCATCGAAAATCCTCCGGTTTTGGCGAGAATGCCGTGATCGACGGCTGCTCGCAACGGGTTTTGGTTGGTGCAGGGAGAAGCGGAGACCCGTCAGGCCGCTGTGCTGGCGGCGATGCCGGTCCTCAGTCCGCCATGCTCGACGATGAAATCGATGACCTCCTGCAGCCCCTTGCCGCGCGACAGGTCGGTGAAGCCGAACGGGCGCTTGCCGCGCATGCGGCCGGCGTCGCTCTCCATGACGTCGAGGTTGACGTTCACATAGGGCGCCAGATCGCTCTTGTTGATGATCAGGAAGTCCGAGCGGGTGATCGCCGGCCCGCCCTTGCGCGGGATTTCCTCGCCCTGGCAGACCGAGATGACATAGAGCGTCAGGTCCGCAAGGTCCGGCGAGAAGGTGGCGGCAAGGTTGTCGCCGCCGGATTCGATGAAGATGATGTCGAGATCGGGGAATTTCCGGTTGAGCTCGGCGATGGCCTGCAAATTGATCGACGCGTCCTCGCGAATGGCGGTATGCGGGCAGCCGCCGGTCTCGACGCCGACGATGCGGTCCTCGGGCAGGGCCTGCAGCCGGGCCAGCATCATGGCATCTTCCCTGGTGTAGATGTCATTGGTGACCACGGCGATGGAGAATTCATCGCGCAGCGCCTTGCAGAGTTTCTCGGTGAGCGTCGTCTTGCCGGAGCCGACGGGGCCGCCAATGCCGATGCGAAGAGGACCGTTGGCTTGAGTCATGTAGGGAACTCCATGATGGCAAGGATGGCGAAGCCAAGCCCGATCAGCAGGCAAAGCGGCGAATAATACCGGACATCGAGCCGGGCGAAAGGCTGCTCGGGCGCCAGTCGTCGCCACCACGGCGTGAAGCCGGCAATGCCGCGACCAAGGAACACCAGGCTGATGAGCAGCGAAGTGGCGGCGAGGCCCTCTTTCGGGAAGGGCGAGGCAAAGAAGCCGATCAGTGCCAGCGGCCAGAGCGTCGCCAGGCCGAGACAGGCGGCGACGGCGAAACTGGCGAAGGGCGTCGGCATTTCGTCGATCCCGCGAAAGCCGACGACGGCGCGGGCGCAGGAGGCCGCGTCCCTGCCCGGCCAGATGCCGCCAATGCCCCAATAGACATGCAGCGCCGTGATGAGCAGCAGGACGAAGGACAGCGTGAAGGCAAGCACGATCATGACCGGAACAGCCGCGAATACTGGGTTTCGTGCCTCATCGCCATGATATCGGAGACGAAGGCGCAGCCGCCGAGATCATCCAATGTCGAGCGCGACACGCGGCCAGCGGTCGAGAGCGCCAGCGGTTCGAAGCCGGCCAGCAGTGTGGTGGCCTCGCTCTGTCCGACGACACCGAGCCTGATCGCTGCTTGGACGAGATTGGAGAAGAAGGCCTGCAGGAAGGCGGACAGCGCATCCTCAAGCGCAATGCCATTGCCGCCGGCAACAGCACCGACGGCGATGCAGTAGGCGCATTCGGCCGGCAATCGCTCCAGCACGGGATTGGGCCAGGCGGCGGCGGCCTTGAGGAAGGCGGCACCCTGCAGCATGGTCTCGGTATGGCGTTCCCGCGAGCCGGCCAGCCCCTCGGCCAGTGCAGCCACTTCATCGAGATCGCCTGCGTTGCGGGCGCGGCGCCAGCTCTCGGAAAACAGCACGGCATCGTTCCAGCCCGAGCCCATCTCGATCAGTGTCCCCAGCCAGCCGGCAAGGCCGCTGGCGTCGACAACCAGGCCATCATGCACCGCGCGCTCGAGACCGTGGCTGTAGGCAAAGCCGCCAACCGGAAAGGCCGGCGACAGCCACGCCATCAGCCGCAGCAAGGCGATGTTCGAAGGCTGGTCAGTCATGGTCGTGGTGATGACCTGCGTGGGAATGGCTGTGCGAATGGGAATGCGCGTCGCCATGTGAACGGGAATGCGCCTCCGCATGGCTGTGGGCATGGCCGTGATCGTGATTGTGCGCGCCGCCATGGCCGGAATAGGCGCCGCGCACCGGCTTGAACGGCTCGGAAACCTCGCACACCGTGGCGCCAAGCCCTTCAAGCATCGCCTTGATGACGTGGTCGCGCAGGATGACGATGCGATCCGCCTCGATGCCCGCCGCGAGATGGCGGTTGCCGATGTGCCAGGCAAGCTCGGTCAGGTGCACGCCGTCGCGGGCGCGGATGTCATAGACCTCTTCCGGCGCGGCAAGAATCTCGATGTGGCGGCCATCCTCCAGCACCAGCCGATCGCCGTCGTTCAGGGCAACCGGCTCGGGCAGGTCGACCAGCACCTTGCTGCCGTCGGACAGTTCAATGGCCCGACGGCGCAGATGCCGCTCGTCATGAGGCAGAACGGCGCGCCCGGACGGCACGATGGCTCCCGCCTCGCCAGCGGCCAGCACCGAGACGGCGCGCGGGAATTTGGTGAAATCGGTGTTGAGGTTGAGCTTCATTTCATGGCTCCGCCACTAGCTTGTGCCCGTGCGCGGGCAGGGCGCGAAAGCACCCGGTTGAGATAGGCGTTGACGCGCTCGGACTCGATCGGGAATTTTCCAGCACGGGCCCAGCCGCCCATGTCGCCGAGCAGCACGTCGATAGCGGAAAACCGGTCGCCGAGCGCGAACGGCTTCTCGCCGAGACGACGATCCAGGGCTTTGGTTTCCGAGGCGAAATCATAGGCCGCCGCCGGGCCGACATCGACCCGAACCTCCTTCGGCAGCAGGAAGCGGTGGCGCAATTTGTTCCACAGCGGCGCCTCGAACTCGCTCTGGGCAAAATGCATCCAGGAATCCATCTCGGCACGGCCGGCGATACCTGGATTGGCACCCATGCCCTTGTCGGCGTGCTTGTCGGCTAGGTAGACGCAGATCGCCGCCGAATCCGTCACCGTCAGCTCGCCGTCGATGAGGATCGGCACCTTGCCCGAAGGGTTGAGCGCATAGGCTTCCGGCGAGCGCAGTTTGACTTCGACGAATTCATAGGGTTGCCCGAGTTCCTCGAGCATCCAGAGGACGCGGCTGACCCGGGATCCCTGTGATCCGACGGCCTTGTACATGAGAAACCTGCCTTTCCCAGGAAGCCTAGAGCATTCGCCGTTGTCATACGATCGTGTCGAAGAGCCGCAGGATGAACGATATCTGATAGATCAGCGCCGCCGCGACAAAGGCGGTGTGAAAGCGGCGGTCGCGCACCAGGATCGCGGCAATGCAGAGTGCGACGAAGATCGGCGTGCGGAACAGATATTCATTGCCGAAATGGGCGAAATGCTCCGGCCCTTTCAGCAACGTGTCGATCACGTCGAGCAGATAGGTCGCGGCCAGCAGGCCGAAGAACCAGGCGCGCCGCGAATAGAAGAAATCCTCGTAGCTTTTGTAGTCCAGCATCGAATCCGGAAACAGCAGCGCGCAGAGCAGGAACAGCGTGATCGCATAGAAGATGATGAAAAGGTATTTGCCGAAGGTCCATGCCTCGATGGCGTAGAGCCCGAACTCCCACCACCAGAAATGCACCAGCATCAACAGCACCGAGGCAACCCAGGCCAGATGCACGGGATAGAGCCTGTACTGGCCTGGATGCTGGACGATGCGAGCCACCCCCGATAGCAGGCGGGCGACACCAAGCCCGATCACCATGCCCATGACGATGCGGATATGCGGGAAAATGTCGTGAGGAGAGGCTAGTTCGGCGGCCATTCGTCTCTTCTGCGAGCTGCTTTGACAGATGCGGCTTCAATCATACCAGAGCCACAGCTTTCGGTAACCGGCCGGAATAGCGGTCTGCTCGGCGGGTAGGTGATCCACATCTCCCTCCCAGGTTTCGTCCGGCTCAAAGCCTGATGGCAGCCAGCCAATCACATGTTCTTCACTGGCGCGCGTTGTGATGACGACCTTGTCGGAGAATGGCCATTCTCCATTGTCGCACTGCACGATTGCTACCCGGACGTCGTGAACTTCGGACCTTTCACGTATCGATCGAAATGCGGCTAGAACCGTGTCGTTGTCCGGTGCCTCCGGGCTGTTGCACAGCAGTCCGGCTTCACCTTCAGCTCCATCGAAATATTCTTCCAATGTAACGAGGGGCATAGCGAGCGGAGCAACGCCGCCGTTGTATTTTTGCAGCGCGCCCATTCTCGAGATTAGGGCCAGTTTCTTTTGCTCGTCCATGATGCGTCCGATACTTCGTGGCGCACCAATCCTAAAACAGAAAATACCGTTGCGCCATCGGCAGCACCGTTGCCGGCTCGCAGGTGAGCAATTCGCCGTCGGCGCGGACCTCGTAGGTTTCGGGGTCGACCTCGACATGCGGCGTGGCGTCGTTGAGCACCATCGAATGCTTGCCGATGCCGCCACGGGTGTTTTCCACGGCGACGAACTGCTTGTCGACGCCAAGCCGTCCATGCAGCCCCGACTCAAGTGCTGCTTTCGAAACGAAGGTCACCGACGAATTGGTCCTGGCCTTGCCATAGGCGCCGAACATCGGCCGGTAGTGCATCGGCTGCGGCGTCGGGATCGAGGCGTTGGGGTCGCCCATCGGGGCGGCGGCGATCATGCCGCCGATCAGCACCATGTCCGGCTTGACGCCGAAGAAGGCCGGGTTCCACAGCACCAGGTCGGCGCGTTTGCCGACAGCGATCGAGCCGATCTCTTTTGACAGCCCATGCGCGATGGCCGGGTTGATCGTGTATTTGGCGATGTAGCGGCGGACGCGGAAATTGTCGTTGTTGCCTGTCTCCTGCGGCAGCGAACCACGCTGGCGCTTCATCTTGTCGGCGGTCTGCCAGGTCCGGATCGCGACTTCGCCGACGCGGCCCATGGCCTGACTGTCCGACGAGATGATCGAGAAGGCGCCGATGTCGTGCAGGATGTCCTCGGCCGCGATCGTCTCCTTGCGGATGCGGCTTTCGGCAAAGGCGATGTCCTCGGGGATCGACGGCGACAGATGATGGCAGACCATCAGCATGTCGAGATGCTCGGCCAGCGTGTTGACGGTGTAAGGCCTGGTCGGGTTGGTCGAGGACGGGATGACGTTGGGCAGGCCGCAGACCTTGATGATGTCGGGGGCATGGCCGCCGCCCGCGCCCTCGGTGTGGAAGGCGTGGATGGTGCGTCCCTTGATCGCCGCCACCGTGTTCTCGACGAAGCCGGATTCGTTGAGCGTGTCGGTGTGGATCATCACCTGCACGTCGTAATCGTCGGCTACCGACAGGCAGCAATCGATGGCGGCCGGCGTCGTGCCCCAGTCCTCATGCAGCTTCAGCGAGCAGGCGCCGGCGAGCACCATCTCTTCCAGCGCGGCGGGCAAGGAGGCATTGCCCTTGCCCGACAGGCCGATATTCATCGGGAAGGCGTCGAAGGACTGGATCATGCGGGCCATGTGCCACGGCCCCGGCGTGCAGGTGGTGGCCAGCGTGCCATGCGCCGGGCCGGTGCCACCGCCGAGCATGGTGGTGATGCCGCTCATCAGCGCTTCCTCGATCTGCTGCGGACAGATGAAGTGGATATGCGCGTCGAAGCCGCCCGGTGTCAGGATCTTGCCCTCGCCGGCGATGATTTCCGTGCCTGGGCCGATGATGATGGTGACGCCATCCTGCGTGTCCGGATTGCCGGCCTTGCCGATCGCGGCGATGCGGCCGTCCTTCAGGCCGATATCAGCCTTGAGGATGCCGGCGCTGGCATCGACCACCAAAGCGTTGGTGATGACGGTGTCGACCGCGCCCTGCGCCCGCGACACCTGGCTCTGGCCCATGCCGTCGCGAATGACCTTGCCGCCGCCGAATTTTACTTCTTCACCGTGAATGGTGAGGTCCTTTTCAACCTCGATGAAGAGTTCGGTGTCGGCCAGCCTGACCCTGTCGCCGACAGTCGGGCCATACATCTGGGCATAGGTGGAACGCGAGATTCTAGCCATCAGAGATTGCTCCCGAAATGCGGTGTGGTTGGGCCGGGGCGCACATTGGCGCCATCCAATGGTCACTCAATGACCCGCTGGGCGACACCTTCTGATCCCATTTGGCGGTTGAGGTGAGCGGGTCACCCCAAAACGACCGTTTGCCAAATCGATGGAAGGAAAATCCATGCGCAAAACGATAGTTCTTGCAGCCGCCGCCAGCCTGATGCTGGCCGGTGCCGCCAGTGCCCAGCAGCAGCCCGCGCAACAGCCCGCTCCAGCCACGCCTGCCCTCAAGGCGACCACTCCCGCCCCCGGCGGTCAGCAGGCCGCGCCGGCGATCCAGAGCGTCAACATCGTCGACATTACCGAACTGCCGAAGGACACCCAGACGCAGGTCAATCAGGTGATCGCCCAGCGTGGCGATGCCGGCCTGCAGAAACTGCGCAGCTCGATCGATGCCACACCCAAGGTGAAGTCCGCCCTCGAGGCAAAGGGAATGACCTCGGCGCAGGTGGTCGCGGCCAGCATGGAGCCCAATGGCGCGTTGACCTTGATCACCAAGAAGGCCAGCTGACGGCAAGGCTCGGCGGGCCGACATTCGGTCCGCCGGCCGCATCATGAGGGGAACCGTGGCAGGGTTGGTGTCGTTTCGTTTCCTGAGTACTGGAACAAACTGCGAAAGCGAACGATGACCGTCACCACTTTGCCCGATGGCCGATGGCTTTATGCCATTGCCACGACTGCGTTTCTGGCAGCGAGCCTTCCTCAGGCCGCGCTGAACGCGCAGGGGCTTGAAAGTCCGGAGACCGTCGATCGGATCGTCGGCTCGCAAGTCAGCGCGGAAGAGGCCAAGACCACCGCTGAAATCGGCAAAGTCACCTCGGCGATCGACCGCACGCGTGAAAACATCAGCACGGTACGCAAGACCTCCAAGCTCGACAAGGTCGATATCGTGTTCCTGACCGACGCGGAGCGCAGCGAAGGCGGCCCGCCGACGGTCATCGAGAACAAGGTCCGGCAGCATCGGGACGATGTCGCGGAACTGCGCAAGGAGATCGAAGCCAACGCTTTGCTCTACAACGCCATCGATTCGCGGCGCGTGCTCGCGCAGGACATTCTGGCCGTCGAGTTCGACAATCCGGGAAAGATCGTCATCTATGCGGCCGCCAAGCCTTCGGACTAGAGCAATTCCAGGAAAAGTGTGAAGCGGTGGGAAAAGCGCATGGCGCTTCCCCTTGGGAATCCGTGCACGCCGCGCATGAGACGCCACAAAACTCACAGCTTGCCCATCACCTTCTGCTGGAATCCATAGACCTCGCGTTTGCCGCCGAGCGGCACCAGCGTGACGTCGCGCTCCTGGCCTGGCTCGAAGCGCATGGCGGTACCGGCGGCAATGTCGAGGCGCATGCCGCGCGCCTGTTCGCGGTCGAATTTAAGTCCTTCATTGGTTTCGAAGAAATGATAGTGGCTGCCGACCTGGATCGGCCGGTCGCCGCTGTTGGCGACTTTCAAGGTGACGGTCGGCAGACCCTTGTTGAGCTCGATGTCGCCTTGGACGGGGATGATTTCGCCAGGGATCATTGGGCTTCACACGACGCCGAAGGCGAGGCCGACGCCGATCGCCGCGCAGGCAGCGCCCGCGACGCTGGCCAGACCGCGCAACCTCAGGCCAAGGCTAAGGCCGGCGGCGATGCCGACGGCATGGAGCATCATGGTGGCGACGGCAAAGCCGGCCATGTACTCGAGCCCGCCGGCATTTTCAGGCACTTCCGTGCCATGGGCGTGGCCGTGGAACAACGCGAACAGGCCGATAATGGCGACGCCGGCCGAGACGGGCAGATCGACCGCCAGCGCCACCAGCAGTCCGAGCGCTACGACCGAGGCCAGTATGCCCGGCTCGACGAAGGGCACCGGCACATGCGCCATGCCAAGGGCGGCACCGCCCAGCATGACGCCGACAAAGGCGGCCGGCCACGCCCAGATCGCTCTGCCGCCCTTGAGTGCCGCCCACAGGCCAACGGCGATCATAACGGTCATGTGGTCAAGGCCGGACAAGGGATGCATGAAGCCGGCCGTGAAGGACGACGTCGTGCCAACCCCGACATGGGCGTAGGCGGGCATTGCCGCCGCCAGAAACAGGATCGCCGAGAGGGACAGTCGTTTTGCAGGGATCATTTCGATTTGCCTTCCGTTTCCAGTGTCACTGTATTCACGCCGCCTTGCGAGGACCGCAGCCCTCGGCCTTGAGGACGCGTTTGGCGGAAGCCGGATATTTCTTCAGCATCGCCGTCGGTCGGATCGGCCGCGCCGAAAAATTGCCGCTGCAATTGGGGCAGACGCCGCCCAGCACGGTTTCCACGCAATCGGCACAGAAGGTGCATTCGAAGGTGCAGATCAGCGCATCCTCGGCCTCGGGCGGCAGGTCCTTGTCGCAGCACTCGCAGTTTGGGCGCAGTTCAAGCATCCCGGTTTCCTCACCTCACCTGATGGGCTCGTGCACGGTCACCAGCTTGGTGCCGTCGGGAAAGGTCGCTTCCACCTGCACGTCGTGGATCATCTCGGCGATGCCCTCCATCACCTGCGCGCGGGTGATGATATGGGCGCCGGCCTCCATCAGTTCGGCGACCGGGCGGCCGTCGCGGGCGCCTTCGACGACGAAGTCGGTGATCAGCGCGATCGCTTCCGGGTGGTTCAGCTTCACGCCGCGCTCCAGCCGCTTGCGTGCCACGATCGCTGCCATGGCGATCAGCAGCTTGTCCTTTTCCCTCGGCGTCAGGTTCATGCAGCTTTCCGAATCACAGTGACCATAATTTGGGCAGCCCCGCCCGTCCGTTGAGCAATCCGACAAGCGGAACCAGCCGCTGGCGCAGTTGGTAGCCGTCCCCAGCGTAAAGCCTCGCAAGAAGCTTGCCAGATGCCTTCACGCTCCAGACACTGGCGCCGCCCTGGTCTGCGACGATCTCGCGGACCGGGTCGAGCAAGGCCTCCGCCCGTGGCGACACCAGCAGCAGCGTTGCCAGCGCGATCGCGCCGCCGGCAGCCGCCGGACGGGCGAGCGTGGCGGCGATGTCAGGCCCGACGCGGAAATCCTCGCCATGGATGAGAAAGCCATCCTGGCGAACACGCCAGCGGTCACGAAAAATACCTTGCGCGGCGCGTTCGCCCATGGCCAGGCGACCGAAGACGGTGGCCTCCAGCAGCAGTGCCTCCGCCCCGGCGGCAAGCTCGACATCCAACGTGCGGGCGAAGGCTGCCCGGTCGAAGACGATGGTTTCCTGCGGCAGCCAGGCGATGCGGCCGTTTTCGCCGACCGTCAGCTTGACCCGTACCTCTGCATGGTCGGATGCGGCGCGATAGACCTTCTCGCAGGCCTGGGTCGTTATCGACGCCGAGGCATCCGCGCCGACATCCACATCCCAGCCGATGCGGTCGCCGCCGGTCAGTCCGCCGGCGGTGTTGATCAGCACCGCCTCCAGCGGATCGGCCGAAACGGCCGGCAGCCTTATCTTGGCGGAGCCGTCCTGATAGAGGCGCCGCAGCCGCGTGCGGCCGTCGGCGCTGGCGCAGCCCAGCTGCGCCAGGCCGGCGGCGCGCTGGGCCAAAGGGGGCGAAAACTTCGTATATTCGATCGTATCCACGCCGTCAGGTTAAGCACTGCGGCGGTTTTGTCGATATATAGCTTGTTGCTTGATGGCGTTTCCGTTTCTATAGAGGGAGCCACCTCGGTACGGTCAAGCGATGCTTGGCGGGGGTATGAGGCGACGATCGCGGCCTGATATCGAGGACAAGAAGGCGCTGTTCAGTTGGCGTCGGGAAACGACAAAGTGGGGAAGAAACCGAATGGCTGACCAACTGGCAACGGATATCATCGAGAAGATCAAGGCCCATGCCGAGCCTGGCGGCGAGGAAATCACCACCAACACCGAATTGACGGCGCTCGGCATCCATTCGCTGGAACTGACCGAAATCATCTTCGACCTTGAGGAGGAATATGGCATCGAGATCGAGATGAACACGGTCGATGCCTGGAGCAATCTGAAGAATGTTGGCGACATGGTCGAGGCCGTTCGCGCGCTGATCGCGAAAAAAGCCTAACCGAATGCTGAGACGCGTCGTCATCACCGGCCTTGGCGGGCTATGCGGGCTCGGCACCGATGTGCCGGCGATCTGGGGCGAGATGCGCGCCGGACGCTCGGCGATAGGTCCGATCGACAATCCCTTCCTGCACGACCTGAAGGTGAAGACCGGCTGCGAGATCAAGGCGCTGCCCGATCACGGCATCGAGCGCAAGCAGCTGGTGTCGATGGACCGCTTCAGCCTGCTGGCGGTGCTCGCCGCCCGCGAAGCCCTGCAACAGTCGGGACTGGCTACGCATGCCGACAACACCTATCGCATGGGAACCATTGTCGGCGTCGGCGTCTGTGGCTTCGAGACGGTTGAGGAAAACTATCGCGCCATCCTTATCGAGGGCAAGAATCGCGCCGGCATCTTCACCGTGCCCAGGGTCATGCCGGGAGCCGCCGCGGGCCAGGTCAGCATGCACCTTGGCCTGCGCGGGCCGGTCTTCGGCGTCACTTCTGCCTGTTCGTCGGCCAATCACGCGATCGCCTCGGCGGTCGACCAGATCAGGCTCGGCCGCGCCGACGTCATGGTGGCCGGCGGCACCGACGCGCCGCTGGTCTGGGGAGTGCTCAAGGGCTGGGAGGCTTTGCGCGTGCTGTCTCCCGATACCTGCCGGCCGTTCTCGGCCGATCGCCAGGGCCTGGTGCTCGGTGAGGGCGCCGGCATGGCGGTTCTGGAAAGCTACGATCACGCCATGGCGCGCGGCGCAACCATCCTTGCCGAAATCGCCGGCGCCGGTCTTTCCGCCGATGCCTCGGACATCGTTGCTCCAACCATCGAGGGACCGGAAGCGGCAATGCGCTTCTGCCTGGCCGATGCCGGGCTCAATCCCGAGGACATCGACTATCTCAACGCGCACGGCACCGGCACCAAGGCCAACGACCAGATCGAGACCAACGCGATCAAGCGCGTCTTTGGCGAGCATGCACGCTCGCTGTCGGTCTCATCGACCAAGTCGATGCATGCCCATTGCCTGGGCGCATCGGGCGGACTGGAGATGATCGCCTGCGTCATGGCTATCCGCGAGGGCGTCGTGCCGCCGACCGCGAATTACCGCGAACCCGATCCCGATTGCGATCTCGACGTGACGCCCAATGTCGCGCGCGAGCGCAAGGTGCGCGCCGCGATCAGCAACGGCTTTGCTTTCGGCGGCACCAACGCGGTGCTGGCGTTCAAGGCCATCTGATTCCGGGTGTGGTCAATGCCTGCCCAGGGGGATGAGCGCCATGGCGGTCGCACACCATGCCGCCGCGTTCGATTCGGTTGACTGCCCGTGCATGGCGAAACTGTCGCCGCCATATTGATCCCGCCTGGCTGTGCGCCTAATTCTTGGCCACCCGCCAACACCGTGCGCCTTTGGCGCAAATCCCCGCTCAGGAGTCTCTCGATGGCCGACCTGTCCGCCTTTCCGATCGCAACCCGTTGGCCGGCCAAGCATCCGGACCGGATCCAGCTTTACTCGGCGACAACGCCGAACGGGGTGAAGGTCTCGATCGCCTTGGAAGAGATCGGCCTGCCCTACGAGCCACATCTGATCAACATCGGCAAGAACGAAAGCTGGACGCCGGAATTCCTGTCGCTCAATCCCAATGGCAAGATTCCGGCGATCATCGATCCCGACGGCCCGGACGGCAAGCCGATCGGTCTGTTCGAATCCGGCGCCATCCTGCTCTATCTCGCCGAAAAGACCGGCCTGCTCATACCGGCGGACGCGGCGCGGCGCTACGAGACGATCCAGTGGGTCTTCTTCCAGATGGCCTCTGTCGGGCCGATGTTCGGCCAGGTCGGATTCTTCCACAAATTCGCCGGCCGCGAGATCGCCGATAAGCGCCCGCTGGAGCGCTACCGCGACGAATCGCGGCGGCTGATCGGTGTGCTCGACGGCAGGCTGAAGGGCCGCAAATGGATCATGGGCAACGACTACACCATCGCCGACATTTCGCTGCTCGGCTGGGTTCGCAACCTGATCGGCTTCTATGATGCGCGCGAACTCGTCGGCTTCGACGATTTCGCCAATGTGGCGGCTTGGCTGGAGCGCGGCTTGGCCCGGCCGGCGGTGCAGAAGGGCCTGACCATTCCGGTAAGGGACTGAAACTGGCCTACGGGCGATTGCCCCTGGCTACCCGGCGATGCAGAACCTGCTACTTCGCCTTGGCCTTCGAACCGCCCTTGCCGATCACGGAGGCGGCTAGCGAGACGGCACCGCGCGCGGTAGCGACCACCGCGCCGGCGGCTACGCTTGCCACCGTCCGGACGGCACTTTGTTTGCCCTTCGCCGCCTTGCGCGGGCTTGGCGTCTTGGCGGCAGGCACGACCTTCCTCGGCGCGGCCTTGCCGAAAGCGGGTTTGGCGTCTTTCGAGCGCTCGGCGATAGCCGCGCCTGCACCGGCTGTCGCTGGGCTGGCCTTTGCCGTCCTGGTCTTGGCGGCTGCGGGTTTTCTTGCCTTGGTTGCCATCGGAAAATCCCTTACGCCCGACAAATGGGTTCCCGGACATAACGGCGCGAAACCCTTAAGGTTCCCGTCCAGAAATACCGAAAATTAAGCGTGTTAACCAATGACCAGATCGGCGGCCCGGCGCCGGCCCAACACGCGTTCGATGTTGGGCATGTCGTTTGAGGCGATCCAGGCGCGGGCATCCTCATCGGAGCGGCCATGGCCGTGCCAGCGCTCCACCAGGCGCCGCTCGAGTTCATTGCGCGGCACCTCGACGAAGATCGAGAAGTCGAACAGCGGCGCCAGCCGTGACCACGGCTCTTCGTCGAGCAGAAGATAATTGCCTTCGACCAGGATGAATTTCGTCTCGGTGCCGACGATCGCCGCCGCGGCGCGCGACAATTCCATGTCGCGGTCGAAGACGGGAATCGCGATCTCGGGTTCGCCGGCCCGGATGCGCCTCAGCAGGGCCTCGAAGCCGGCAAAGTCGAAGGTTTCCGGCGCCCCTTTTCGGGCGCGCAGGCCGCGCGCATTGAGCACGATGTCGTCATAATGGAAGCCGTCCATAGGCACGACTTCCACCGCCCCTTCCGGCAACAGGTCATGCAGGCCGGCCGACAATGTCGACTTTCCAGCCCCCGGCGGCCCGGCGATGGCGACGATGAAGCGCTTTGCCTTGCCGGCGCGCTTGAAGATGGTGGCGGCGAGATGGGCGATTTCGGACATGGGAAGCCTCACTTGCCTGGATGACCGGCACGATGTTTCCGCCGCATCTTGGCGGCAGTTCACGGAAATTTCAAACCCCGCGCTCGCGCAATCCCCGCTCAGGCAGGGACGGGCTGGCCGATGCGCAGGAAATCGCTGTCGAAGGGCACGTCCCAGCTCGATCTGCCCGCGGCAAGCCGCATGCGACCCTCGGCGGCGGTGATTTCCCCTGGCGGGGTGCCGCCGGACAGGGGCATGGCGCCGATGACATGGCGGAACGAAAAGCTTCGACCCTCGCCGAGCGCAAAGGCGGTCGCCACACCCTCGCGCTTCAGCCAGTTGCCGCCAATCGAGGCGGCGTGGCCGACCGCCGTGCGGCCGTCCTCGATGCCGAGCACGCCCAGATGACGCCCGCTCCAGGGCGCGTAGTCGCGCCCGCCATTGCTGAGCCATAGCATGGTGACCGGCAGTTCGGCCGGGTTCTTCAGCACCAGCACGAGGTCGCCCTCGGCCTGGCGCGCCAGCGCCGTCCAGCCCGGCCCGCCATGATCGGCCTCGACCAGGGTGACGAAATCCTCGCGCCGGTCATCCATGCGGTATTCTGCCAGGTCGAGCATGCCGCCGCCGGCGGCGGGAAACCGGCCGAGCTCGGCCGACCGCGCCGGATAGGCCAGCATGTAGCGGCCGCGCGCGGGATCGGGCTCCAGCGGATCGGCTAATGTCGCTGCAAAGCGCCTCGGCGAAAAGGCCAGCCGGCCGCCGCCTTTCATCACCGTCATCGGGTGATGGGCGACGGAAATCGCGCCGGAGCCGCCGGAAAACACATGTTCCTGGTAGAGGAAGGGATGGCCGTCGATGAGTGTAAAAATCTTGTCGACGCTGGCGCCCATGACCTTGTGCCGCAGCCGGAAGACCGCGCGCCAGCCATCCCGCGTGGCGTTGCTGTCCACGACATCCCAGGCGCTGTTGGCCGTCCAGCCATGTAGCGGCGCCTCTTCGACATCGCTGCGCGAAAACGGCGCGCAGAGGAAATCGCCGGACAACCGGACCGTGCCTTGCGGCAGGTCCTTCGGCAGCGTCTCGCCCGTGTCGACCCAAGGGGCGCGGTGCAGTGGCCGAAGCTGCCTTCCGGAGCTATCGACGACCATGTCGGCGATGTGGCCGACAGTGAGATCGAGCGAAACCGAAATACCTTTGGCCTTGATCGTGCTGATGTTCATTGCGCTCTCACCGAATCCGAAGCCGCGAACAGAACCCTTTCAGCGCGGGTTGCGCAAGCACCGCAATCGGCATTTCGCATCAGCTACTGCCGCTTGTACTCCCGCACCGGCGATTTCGTCCCGTCGGTATAGGTCACCTGCACCGACATCGATTTCACGCTGTCGGCGACCTTGAAATAGCCCTTGGCGTCGTAGGGGATGGCGTAGGGGTCCTTCTTGTCGCAAGGCGGTATCTCGAGCGACTTGTCGAGCGCTGCACCGTTCAGGCTGTAGTGCACCTCCTTGATGGCGCAGCGGTAGGACAGCATCTGGGTGAAATAGACCAGGCCGTGATTGCCGCCGGAGTCGAAGGCGATCCACGACGTCCAGAACTGGTCGAGGATCTGCTTGTCACCTTGCTGCAGCGCTATGTCGGGGTCGAAGCGGATGTCGAACGGACCGGTCTCGCGGCCCCTGATGTCGAGATATTTTATCGCGATCGTGGTCGCCGCCGTGCTGCCAGGCAGTTCAAAGCTCGGATTGGCCATCGGCTTGCCGGTGGTCTGGTCGTTCATCGCCAGGAAACCGGTGTCGGTGAAGGGGCCGCTGGTGCCGAGCCGCCAGGAAATCGCGGTTGCCGGCTCGGGCAGCGAAATGGTCATCGACCAGCCCTGGTTCGAGCGCATCGGCGTCAGCGAAGGCACAAAGCGCGGGTCGAGCACTTCGCCCAAAGCCGCCAGCCGGCTGTGGCTGCGGTCCAGCCAGTCGGCCAGCTGGGTCTGGTCGACGAAATATTTGAGCAGCCCGCCATCCTTTTCGTAGGAGACGAATTTGGTCAGCGCTTGGGCTTCGCTGCGCTTGTCGGCCAGCGTCTGGCTGCCGAGGCGGTCTTCCGAGAACTCCTGCGCCAGGAGGTAATAGGCCGGCACGTAGTCGGGATTGGCCGCGATGAAGGCGTTGAGCTTGTCGAGGCGCTGGGCATCATCGAACTGCAATATATGCACCAGCTTGATCGACAGCGCCTTGCCCTTGTCGGCAAGCTGCCCGAACACTTCACGGGCACCCGCCTTGCCGTCCTGCACCCGAAGCAGCGTGGCAAAGCGCGTATAGGGGTCGATGGCGTCGACGTCGAAGCCGGCGAAGGCGAGGTAGGAGCGCCGGGCATTGAGCATGTCGCCGGACAATTCGTAGACGCGGGCATTGTGGTAGAATTCGTCCGGCCGCTTTGGCTCGGCGATCGCCCCGCCCTGCGCCGCCAGTTGGGCAAACCCCTTGGCGATGGTGTCGATCGAAGCGGCGATCTGCTCGGTCGTGGCCTGCAGCTTTTCCGCCTGGGCCTGCTGCTGTTGCTGGCCGGCGACGAGCGTCTCGGTCGTCTGCTTGACCGCTTCGACGGTCTTTTGCGTCTCGGCGCCCTGCTGGGTCTGCTGCTGCTGGACGGACGCGATCTGGTCGGTCTTCTGTGCAACCGTGTCGGTCGATTTCTTGACCTCTTCGACGGTCTTTTGCGTCTGCGTGACCGTCTGCTCGATCTTCGCCACCTTTTCGGAGACGATGCCTATCGACTGCTGCAGCTGCGCGATCGCCGGCACCAGGCCGGCGATGACGCCGTTCTGCGAATTGGTCTGCTGCTGCACGGCATAGACGCCGCCGGCGACCGCCGCCGCACTGGTGGCGAACACCAGCGCCGGCAGCGCCCTGGCCGCCAGCACGAGCCTGAGCACAATGGCGATGGCGATGATGACCGCCGCGATCGAGGCGACCAGCGCGATATAGGCCGCGAACGGCGCCAGCGGATTGAGGATGTCGGAGACCGCGCCGCCGACAAAGGCGATGCTTCCGGCCCATTTGCCGGTGCGGCTGAGCGATGCCTTGATAAGCGAGGGCGCTGCGCCCCCGGCCCCGATGTTCGTCATGCCACCCCCCCAAGCCAGCCGATGCCCACGCCCCTTCCCACGGGAAGCGCGGCGTTGGCAAGGAAAGACAGGAAACCGGCGATTTCGGGGCGGCAGGCCGAACTCGACAATCCTGGGACTATCAGCCATTAACCAAATGGACGCACCAATCGCGTTACGTTAGCTTCGCCTCATCTCAGCAACAGCATCGCCAGAACGTCTTGCCCTTGTCCAAACTGTGTTCCTTTCCGCTCCTCCAGAGACTTTTCGTCGCCCTTGGCCTGTTGCTGATGGTCGCCGGCTGCTCGACCACGACACCGCCGGATTCCGTGCTGGCCGTGCCCGCGCCGCCGCAGAAATATGCCGCGATCGTCGTCGACGCAAAGACCGGCAAGCAGATGTTCGAGGTCAACTCGACGGCGCAGCGCTATCCGGCTTCGCTGACCAAGATGATGACGCTCTACCTCCTGTTCGAGGCAATGGAGTCCGGCCGCGTCACCAAGGAAACGCAGATCCCGGTTTCCGATCATGCCGCCTCGCAGCCGCCGACCAAGATGCGCTTCCGGCGCGGCGAGAGCATCGATGTCGATTCCGCCATCCGCGCCATCGTCGTCAAATCCGCCAATGACGTGGCGGTGGCGGTCGGCGAATATCTTGGCGGCTCGGAGGACCAGTTCGCCGCGATGATGACCTCCAAGGCGCGTTCGCTCGGCATGTCCAGTACCACCTTCCGCAACGCGTCGGGCCTGCCCGATGACGGCCAGATGACGACGGCGCGCGACATGGCGGTGCTCGGCATGGCGCTGCGCCAGCGCTTCCCGCAGCATTTCCACTATTTCTCCGAAAGCGATTTCATGTTCCGCGGCAAGCTCGTGCGCGGCCACAACGACATGCTCGGCCGGGTGCGCGGCGTCGACGGCATCAAGACCGGCTATATCAGGGCCTCCGGCTTCAACATCGTCACTTCCTACAATGCCGACGGCCGCCAGCTGATCGTGGTGGTGATGGGCGCCGACAGTGCCCGCCAGCGCAACGACCATGTCGAGGCGCTGATCCAGCGCAGCCTGTCGCCAACGATGGATTCCACCAAGACCAGGCTGATGTTCGCCGAACAGCAGTAGGTTATGAGTAGTCCGCGTGGCGGACGAAAGCCAACTGCTTGGCTTCTCGAAGGACGAACGCCCTTAGCCTGCGAAGGTCCGTCCGCCCACCCCAGCCCAGCGAAGGGGCGGCCGTCGCGCGAACAACAGCCGCCACAAAACCGCAGCCGGCTATTGTTGTCACACTGTCATGCAATCGTCTGGAAGCCATGGCATAGGCAGCGCAATCTGACAGTGGATATGCCCCGCCACCTCGGCGTATCCTCCCTATCAGCGCCACAGCAGGAGCCAGCATCATGAGCACCGTTCCCAAGGCATCCGAGCAGAAGGCGGCCGACAATGAGAACGACAGCGGCGGCGAATATTTCGAGGCGCCGATTGCGCAGGAGGATCCGCACGAGGTTTCGGACGAGCATTTCGACACGCCCGAAGTGCCGGACTCCGAACCAGCCGGTCCCGGCGCGTCGCGGATAAAGCCCAGGAAAAAACCGTCGGCGATCTCGGGCCGCAAATTCCGCAAGCGCGACCTCGTGCGCATCGACACGCTGCGCCCGAGCCTCGCCGATCGCATTCGATCGGACCACCCGGACCTGCCCAAGGGCGCGCGCGTCAGCCGCGAGGAGCTCGGCCGCTACCGCATGCGCTATATGGAGGAGCTGCTGCAGCAGGAGCATGGCGAATTCTCGGAGCTCGACCGCCAGGTGGTGGAATCGATCGCCAAACAGGACACCATTTCCGAAAACAGTGAGGAGGAGTTCGAGGAGCACCGGACCTTTCCCGACCGCGTCTCCGACAACATGGCCGCCTTCGGCGGCAGCTGGTGGTTCCTGATCTCGTTTGCCAGCGTGCTGCTGGTCTGGATCGGCATCAATCTGTTCGAGGGCTTGAATGGCGCCTTCGACCCCTACCCCTTCATCCTGCTCAACCTCCTGCTCTCCTGCATCGCCGCCATCCAGGCGCCGGTCATCATGATGAGCCAGAAGCGCCAGGAGGTGAAAGACCGCCTGCGCTCCTTCAACGAATACCGCGTCAACCTCAAGGCCGAGCTCGAAGTGCGCCACCTGCACGAAAAACTCGACTACCTCATCTCCCGCCAATGGACACGGCTCGCCGAAATGCAGCAGATGCAGCTGGATGCGATGAACGAGCTGGCGGGTGCGAAGAAGGCGAAACGGGCCGTGCGCGGGGTGAGGCGGCGGACGGTGAAGGGTGAGGCGGGGCAATAGGCATCGTCGGCAGCGGAAGAAAAGCCCTCGCCTCTCGAATGACCAACGATGGGCCCGGCTCTAGAGCCCAGTGGACCTTTTTGAGGGGATGAGCTCCCAAAGGGCAGCGAGCCTGCAAAGGACCCGACAGTGCTCGAGTCTGGTCGGCATGTCCAACGCTCGATCTCCGGCGCGCCGCCCAATTGCCAATTGCCCGTTGAAGCTCGCGCCGGCTTCCGCTAAGAAGCCGTGACTTGCCGGTTCACCGGCTGGTTCGTTTTCCGGTTTCCCCGGGAAGCACCCGTAGCTCAGCTGGATAGAGCGCTGCCCTCCGAAGGCAGAGGTCACAGGTTCGAATCCTGTCGGGTGCGCCATCTCAAACCCTTATACAGCAAGGGTTTCGAGCGACCGCTTCATTCCTTGAAATGCTCCTCAAAGCAACCAGTCACAATCTGGTCACAAGGAGCTGCGCCGATGGCGTCTCTACGCAAGCGAAACGACAAGTGGCAGGCACAGGTCCGCCGCACTGGGCATACCCCAATAAGCAAAACCTTCATCAACCGTGCTGACGCGTTGAGATGGATAAGACAGACCGAACAGGAGCTAGACCGCTCAGCGCTAGCTTACGATCCATCCACCTTACAACGTACAACCGTTGCAGACCTACTACGCCGCTACGTGAGTGATGTAACACCGGCCAAGCGCGGCCATGCTTCGGAAGCCAAACGGATAGAGGTTTTCCTACGGTACGACTGGGGCAACTTGACCTTAGCTCGGATCACGCCGCAGGTATTCACCCGGTACAGAGATAAGAGGCTAAGAGAGGTAGAAGCCGGAACGGTCATACGGGAACTCGGCTTATTGCGCACCGTGTTTGAGGTCGCACGGCGTGAATGGGACATACCCTTACATGCAAATCCAGTAGCCAGCGTGCGCAAGCCCAAGGCAGCTAGCGGACGTAGCAGGCGGCTTTATGCTGATGAGTTTGCGGCGCTGTTGACTGCTTGTGCAGATGGCCGGACGGAATGGCTGGAGCCGGGTATCAAGCTTGCGATCGAGACTGGGATGCGTCGTGGAGAGCTTCTAAACATACGCCGTGCGGACCTCGACCTAGCCAATGGCCTGCTGTCGATACCGGAAACAAAGACCGACATTCCGCGCACCATTCCGTTGTCTGAAAACGCAGTGGTCATACTGCGAAGCTTGATGGATACGGCAACTACAGACCGACTGTTTCCGGTCTCGGCAAATGCGTTCCGCCTTGCATGGGAAAGGTGCAAGCGCAGAGCCGCAAAGGACAAGCCGGGCATTATAGACTTGAGATTCCACGACCTCAGGCATGAGGCTGTAAGCCGGTTTTTTGAGCTAGGCTTGAACGTACCAGAGGTCGCAGCCATCAGCGGGCACAAGGACCCAAGAATGCTGTTCCGGTACACGCATCTCAAGCCGGAAGATATCGTTGCGAAACTTAGGAAAGCCAGCCAGCAGGTGGCGGCATGACGAACACAGCACTCGTGATGCCTGACTACGTTGCCGAATTGGTAAAGCTATGTCTGACGCAGCTTGGATTGTACCCGTCAGACGAGCACAAGGACGTCATAACCGCACCGCTTCGCTATCAAGATGGGACGGAGCTTTCTGTGGTTATTATGTGCATGGCCAAGAAGGGTTGGTTTCGCGAAAAGCCTATGGTGTCTGTTGCGATAGCGAAGTTGGATGCCAGCATGAGGGCAACCGACATCTACCTACGGGAGGTGATGCCACTTCCTTATGGTCCAAGCGATCTGCCGTTCCTACTGGCGCTAAATACCAATATCCGTGCCATGGCCTGGACCGTGGCAGCAACTGCCGGATTGGGGGAATGTTTGGAACTACCGAGATCGTCCAGGTGACACAGCCTATCCCTGAGAAGCCCTATGCCGCTGTCCCTCATAAGTGGAAAATCAGTCCGATCAGCGTAGCTGCTCCCTATGTGGAAATCAGAAATGGGCCCGTCGGACCAGCTTAGCTGCTATATTACTCCCTATAAGGAATAACCGGGCTGCTTTTCACCTCCCCGTAAACTCCCTCACTTGTCCCTAAATTATCTTAAGAGCTAACTGCGGGACTTTTCAGATTTGGGCCTGCCGGCTTTGCGAGCCGGTGGGCCTTTTTGTTGTCTCAAGAGAAAGGAACAGATGCTCACATCTTTTACTAACCAAATGAACAGCCACTGGAAACAATCCCTTGGACTAGTTGGCTCGAATGCCTTGACGGAGGGTTGGAAACAGCTCGCACAAGCCATTTGCAGTCGTAACACTGACCCAGTGCGCTGGCAGGTTGTCCAGTTGCCTACCGGATCAGGCAAGACTGAGGCCCTGAAAGTTCTTTGCTCGATGCAGGACCTTATACAGCACCCAGGAGCGCTCATCGTCACAAAGTTCCGACAGGAAGCGGACAAACTAGCAGATGGTATCAACGAGCTTGCTGGTTGGCCGATGGCTAGACCGGTACACAACAACGCTCCCGCGACTAACGATCAACTTGCATTCGCTCCAGTGGTTATCACCACACATGCCGCCTACAGGCTGGCTCTGTTGGAGATTGCGGATACTCGCTTGACCGACAAATCAAATAGGTTGTTGAGCTACCACGGAGGTAAGCGCGATTGGATAGTTATCGATGAAGCTTTCGACTGGGCTGATACCTACAGTCTCATCGCTAGCAATCTACGGTCAATGTCCGGCGATCTTGCGAGAGCCATGCATGGCGAACTGCGAACTGCTGCCGAGCAGTTATTCGCTTTCTCAATCCGCCTCACGGACACAGACCTTGGCCGATCTGATCGAGTGCTCGATGCTGAGTGCTTCGACATCTTGGCACGGATTGATCTGAGCGGATTGAGGGCAGGCATTGATGGCACTTCGGACGATGCATTTGCCAAACTAATTGAGCACAGACCGGCTACGAAAACCGAACTGGCTTCGCGCGTCGAGAGATCATCCAAACCTCAATATCTTGAGCAAATAGACCAGTTACAAGCGATAGCCCGTATCGGCCACGGATGGACAAGCAGACGCGGTGGACGGATTCAGTTGCACAGCTCCAGGTCACTCCTCGGTGTCGATGGAGCACACGGCGTCATCTTAGATGCGACTGCGGACGTAGACCCCGTTTATTCGATCATGAGTCGGCAGGTTGATGTTTTGCCGCGTCCACCCGGAATACGTAGCTATCGCAATGTCACCCTGCACGTTTCCTACGGACACAGGGTCGGCAAGGAACATCTCGCGCAGCATGCGGCGAAGGAGTGGGCTGTTGTCTGGGGCGACGTGTCGAAGCAACTAGCTGGAAAGCGAGTCCTAGTTTGTGCACACAAGAGCGCCCTACCCTCCATCGAGCCCTACCGGCCTAGGGACGGAAGCGTACATTTCGACAATTGGGGCAACCTGGACGGTAAGAATGATTGGAACAGCTGCGAGGCTGCGATTCTATTCGGCCTCCCTTATCTGGATGACATAGAACCCGCTCAGAGGTTCATTGCGCATCAGGGACGACAATCGGACGAGTGGTTCTCCGGAAATCGTAAGTACGAAAAGCACACGGACATACGGCCTGCATTGGGCGATGGGTTCGTAGCCAGGAGTGTGGTCCAGGCCATCAATCGTATCCAATGCCGGAACGCCACTGATGCAGATGGAAATTGCAAGCCAACGGACATCTACATGCTCTTGCCGAGCGGGACCACTGGACAAGCTGTTGTACACGCAATCCAACAGCAGATGCCCGGCATACGGCTAGCGAACTGGCTCTCAGGTGCCACCAAGCGGAAGGCACGCAAAGTCCCGACTGAGGTCAAACTGACCGACTATTTCGAGACCGCGGACCCAGGTCCTTACACCAAATCTGAAATCGCAAAGGCCTTAGGGATCAATTCGTCCAGCTTGGAACGGATGACAACCAAGCTGCGCCAGCAATCGTCTGCGTTGGCTAGAAAATTGGAAGCGTACAGGGTCAGTTACCACTCACAAACTGGACGCGGAAAGGAGGCCTATTTCACCAAACAATAGGAGACTTGAATGTTAGTACTGAGTGTCGGCACGCCTATCGTGCTGGGTAGAAAAGAGGCCGCCGCGAGCGGCCTTTCTCGTTTTTATACGGGGCAGTCCTGCAAAGAAGGTCACCGCGCAGAACGCTTCGTGGGCAACCGGCAATGCGTCGCTTGCAATGCCAAACAGGCGCGGCAACGCGAGCTGCTGAGAGGGATTAGAGAACCCTCATTCAGAATGTACAGGAATACCCTCCGCCGAACCGGAATGGCCCTTGGTGGGCGCGCTAGCCCCTCCTATGCGCTCGGCTGCAACCACTCCAAGCTCCGAGACCATATTGCGTCACAGTTTCGGATCGGCATGTCGTGGGACAGCTACCGGCAGTGGGAGGTTGACCACATAGAGCCGCTGGCAAACGCCAGGGACTTAGACCACCTTATCCAGCTTTGTTACTACACGAACCTACAACCGCTATGGCGGCGGGAGAACCGAATGAAGGGCGGGGCCTAGTGCCCCGTCTTTCGCCGAATATCTGTATGAAGCGTACAATCCAACGTAGCTTGCGGGCATAATAGGCTAGCCATCCACCGGCTGAAGCCCAATGTGGCCGGGCGCAAGGCAGGAAGGCGAAATGCCTCCCTTCGATGTCCCGCTGGATACCAGCAACGCTGACCTGGGGCAATTCGGTCCGGTAGGCCGCAATCGAAGGCTGTTCACGAGGTTTATCAGTCGACCGTTGACGCAGCTATTACTTCCGGCTCTTCTAGATTAGCATATGCAGACATGCTGGAAAAAACGGGTAGTAAGAAATGGCAGGTAAGGATATAGGCGCGCTTACAAGCTTGTCCGATGGGACTATGGCAAAGAGCTCGGAGGGGCAAACTGGGCTTCCCTCCATTGGAAAAGAATTGGTTCAGCTGCCCGATTCGTACGAGGACTATCTGCCCCTTGGCTGCCCGCCCCATAGCGCGCAGAAGATACAAAAGGTGGTCTACCGTCTTGTGCGAAATGACCCGCCCACGGCGCACGATTTTCGGACAGCGCATGAACTGAACAATCACAAGGACAAAGATCCTTGCCAGCGCTGCAGTCTATCGGTCTCGGGATCACTGGATGCGAGTAAGGAACTTCGACGTTTCGTGCCTGCCTTCAAAGATCGCAAGGTTTCCTCTGGTGTCATAACCCCTCTAATTGGTGTGATAATGGATACCTCAGAGAAAGCTCAGGACGACCATTGGTCATGGTGGCCAAGAAAGGGTTTGCCTAGACACACCTACTTCGCTGTGGTTCCCTGATGTTGCCGCCTCCCAGCTCTCCGCTTGGACCGCTAAAACTTGATAAGGTGTTTATCGAGTACGACAGCCCGCAACTGTTCACTTGCAAGGATGCTACCGGTTCGCATTTTCTGGCGGTGCATGCTTTCGAAGACGAGCAAAGTGATCAGTGGATTTATGTCCGTCTTAGCACTAGGCGCTTGCGTCAGTTGAAACAGGGTCACTTGGACCTTTATGACGCTTTTCGAAAAGCAGAATCTGGACATATTGATATTGTGTACTTCAAGGATGGATTTTTTAATCGGATCGAAACGACACGATCTGACGAAATACGAAATGACATCATGCCGGAAAGGCATACATTTCTCACAAGCATAATTAGACCAATTCAGAAAATTGATTCTGCATCGAATTATGCGACGCTGAGTAATGACTCGTATGAATTTGAGGATTTGGATGCGGGCCGCGTTTTGGCTATCGCCTCGGAATCTGCGCCTATGTGGGAGATTTCTCCGGTTGTAATAGACTATTTAAAAAGAATGCGGACTCCGGTTCACGTCGCTGCCGAGCGGAGTCATAGAGTTGTGGCTGATATTGTTCTGAAGCAGGCGGAGAGTGCGGTAAATGTTCCGTTGGCTGCTCTGGGCGCACTGCTTGCCACGACACAGAGGTTAGTTGACGCGCTGGGACAGCCGCCTTCAGGTGGTATGAGAGGGCCGATTGGATCGGCTCTTGCGCAATGGACGAAGCTTGACGCGGTCGCACCGTTCCCTTCGTCCTTTGGCATACGTGTCGAAACTCGTGAGACGAGCATGTTTGGCGATACGGGCGGACAACGCGCCGTGGAACTAATGGTTTCGCTGATAGCGATACGAGACGAAAGCGTGCTGCGCGCAGCTTTGGAGAATGTGCACAAAAGGGCACTTTTGCATTACAAGATGTTTGTTAAGGCTGTCGCGAAGACCGGATCAGATTTGAATTTCTCGGCTGGCGTTCCAGGTACCCCATCCATCCTTGAAGCAAGCATGCGAGCTAATGAGGCTGAAGCTGTCTACCAATGGCTCGATTCGGTAGTGCAAAAGGATGACGCGGACATCACCTTTGAGGGGCGGCTTGTGGGCGTCAGTCTAAAGAGCAGAACGTTTCTATTAGAAAATGAGAAAGAGAGTTATGAAGGTCGAATTGCGGAAGAGTGCCTAAAAGAAGTTGATCAGAAACGTGTTAACATGATGCATGTTGCTATCATCGGCGTTCGCACTGAATTGAACGAAGCGACAGGTGAAGAGTATCAGCGCTACACGTTGAAAAAGATATCGGCTCTCGACGACGAGCAACCTCAATGACATCCTTGGCACTGCGGGGTCGAGTGCCCAGAATACACTTTCGATGAACCGTGTTGCGGTAATGGCGTTCTGCGCGCCCCTGGCGCTCGCGGTTGCCCTGATGGTCTTGCACAGGCATCCGACTGCACAAGAGAGTGCCAGCGTAGCCGCACCTGCCGGCGTAGTCTCACCTGGCAGTGTGGCCCTGCCGGGCGGTGGTCCGCAGAGCGTCGCAACGGAAGATTCTATCACAGGTCAGGCTTCCGTAGTTGATGGCGATACGCTGGAAATTCACGGCATTCGTATCCGCTTGAATGGTATCGACGCGCCTGAGGCTTCGCAAAAGTGCGATGCAAATGGAACGTCCTACCGTTGCGGACAGAAGGCCGCGTTTGCACTTGACGAGATTCTTGCTGACAAGACGGTGGTATGTGTCAAACTAGACATGGATAGGTATGGGCGAACCATAGCGAAGTGTACTGTCGCGCAGACTGACGTCAGCGCTGAAATGGTTCGTAGGGGGTGGGCTATAGCGTACAGAAAATATTCTCTAGAGTACGTACCGCTTGAAGACGCGGCACGAACTATGGGCGTCGGCCTATGGGCCGGCTCATTCGAGAATCCTGCGGAGTACCGTCGAGCGGGTAAGAAGAATTGAGACGGACCGAACGTGGGGTTCTATAGGCTGCAATTCTCGAAGGGTAGGGGTGTGTGATGGCAGACAAGAAAGAATCGAAGAGCCTTACGACGAATACGGAACCGTTGGGGCAAGTTCCAACCACTATTCCGCTAGGTCAGAGTACTCAGATCGATCTTTCGTGGATGCCAGAAGACCAGCGTAGGGCGCTACTAACCGACTATGCCAAGGGCGCGCTGGACGTCAGCAAGCGAGCGCAGGAATTGGGCATCGAAGTCTCGGTCCTTCGCAGTACGCTTGGCACCTTAGGAGAGACGACGAAACAGGTCGCGCAGGATGGCAACTCAGTAACGCTCACACACGTCCAGAACAGCCAGTTTGGTCGTACCGAAGTGATTATGGGCAACACCGACGCTGCCACGGCCGGGAAGCTTTCACGTTCTCAGACAGGAGAGCGAGATTGGACCCCTTACTATGTCATCGCGGGGATAGTCGCTTTGATCGTGATAGCGATCGCCTTGGGTGGTCGCTGACGTGTACAGAGCAACTCTGGAGCTATCTGACAATGTGGACATTGAGGGCAAGTTGGCTGCCCTGCATAAAGATGGCACTAGGGCAGGTCTCTCAGATTCGACAGTCGCGGAAATGATGGGGCAGGTACGGGCTGTCCTTCGCGTAGTGACCGAGCGAGGATCAAACCTTGCTGCGCAAGGCAGCCAGATGTCGCTATCCCGACAGATAAAGGGTGAACAGTACGAGTTGCAGCTTCTTTATGGAGTCGGCACCCCAAAGTCTTGGCTGAGCCGCATTGCGCGTAGCCTGATGGGTCAATGATGCCGAGATACGATCGCCGTTACGCAAAGCGTACCTATGGTCGGGACTATGGGCGCGAAAGAGCGCTTCAGCATATTGAAGATGCGAGACGCTTAAGCCACGAGTTGGGCGGGACTGACGAGGACGTAAAGCGATATTTCTTTTCACTTCCGAGTTCAGAGCTGGCTATCATTTTGGCTGAGTACGGACGCCGATACGGATCTCAGGCGCGAGAGTATGCCTCAGATACTATGCACAAGTGGCGAACTGGGCAGACCAAGATGAGCGGGACCGTCGCTGAGAGACTGTTCAACTTACTGCCCCCACGGATGCCGCTGTCAGAAAAGTACAAGCTTACTGAAGGCCTCTGGCATCACTTCGGTCCAAGCTCAAAACGTGTCATGCGAGTTGGACTCGACGCGGACCTTGAACAGGTTATCGAGCTTGCGCGGCGACACATAGACGAGGTCGTAACGCAGTATCGAATACCCGAGCAGATAGAGCGCAGATTTAATTGGCTAGCGGCTGGCGATGTCGGTGTGAAGCAAGAACTGCTCAACCACGTCAGGTCAATGGAACGTGCAATGGTCGTTGAGGCGACTCGCGTTCAAATGCCGGTCCTTGTAGAGCATATCAAGGGGCAGCACGGAGGACAGACTTCCCGGCTGGCCCAGGTCGTAAAGGTCGGCAAGCACGAGCTAGAACTTCTTATCGATAAGAACGCATCTGGTGTACGGATGGAAGCCCCTGGCTATCGCTCAATCTCAACCACGACCAATGGCGGGGGCGGAAAACTATCATTGATAATCATCACGGGGCTGGTTGTTCTCTTTTGGCTGCTCCACAAGTGACCTGCATTTGGCGGAACTGAAGCGGAACCCGACTACTGGATAGCTCTCAGGTTGGCGTAGTCGAGCCACTGGGTCAGGAAATGGTAATTGGTGGCTACACGTTCGTGCATGTTTGCAACATCGAGGCGATGCGATCGTCAGACGGAGACGTTCTGACGCTATTACCTCAAAACAGGTATGAGAAGCGCCACACCTACCCGTTGAACAGGTACGGCGCTGGTCCGTTCTGTAAGTTCAAAATCCCCACTACTTATACTAATCCCGGCGTCTATGCGCTGACGGTGGGCGACGAGATTAGATACATCGGTGAGACCAACAATCTTTCACGTCGCTATAACATGGGATACGGGAACATCTCCCCTAAGAACTGCTACAAGGGCGGTCAAGAGACGAACGTCCGCTTGAATAACCTGATTCTCCAGGCGGCCCTAAAGGATGAGGCCTTGTCTCTCTGGTTCCATGAGACTGCCGAATACAAAGCCGTCGAGGTCGAGCTTCGGCTCGCCTACCGAACACTTTGGAACCGGGTGTGAGGCTCTATCTACGGCTTGAACCGCGTGATTATTGCGTTCTGGCGACTGCGTAACGAATCGCGGTGGCGAGCGTGCCAGCAGCCGGAGCGAAGCATGCGACCACGACCACATAGGCCCAATACCAAAATGACTTGTACATATCGGCGACAGCTTGGGTGGGTGCGACATGAGCGCATTGCCGAAGCACAAAACCGAGCACCAGAGCGACCACGAATATGCCGACCAACGTCACGGCAAAACGGGCTAGATAGCGTGTTCCATGCAGGGTCAGCACCAGGGCGGTGATCAGAAGTAGAATCACCGCAACCACGATACCTAAATTGTCCGCCTGAGCTCTCCACTGCGGGTGTGCCAGCCCAATGTCGGACAGCAGGTCAGTCCACTTAGAGACATACGCTACAGCTCCGCCAGGACCTACTGTCGTTAACGCATTCACCCAATCAATCTTCATGGAGGTCCCCAGGCCGGCGCCATGAATGCGCCCACTAGCTCATTGTTCTGATCTAGGATCTCATATCTTGCAGATCGTAGTTGGGGCTTTTCGCCGAGGAGAAGCTGAAGATCGATTTCGTTTTTGTAACCAAGGGTGACACCTTTGAAGATGTCTGTGGTCTGTGTTTTGTCCATCAACCAACCCGTTAGGTAGCCCGGAGATAGTCGAATTGTCATATTTTCGGGGTTGCCGGCGCTACGTCCTGCTACAGGGCTGAGTGAGTAGGATATCCCAAGTTTGTATGGTTGAGTGCCACCGTACGAACTGGCCGTGGCCAATGCAGTGAATTCTAGCATCGTATTCGAGGGGTTGTGTTTGTCAGAGGGAACAAACAACCGAATTGCAGCATCTACTTGTTGGGGTGCCGCTTGCTCCGCAACATGAGAAGACGCTGACAAAGCAGCGGAACAACCGCTAGACGCTTCCTTTTTCAATGCGTCTCCGTCTGCCGCGTGGCCAATGTACCTTTCTCTGAGGGTAGCGCCAACATTGCCGTACTCAAGGCAGCCATAAGCGTCGATGCTATCGCGTTCCACGAAGGGCCGGGGTTGCGGAATGGCGGTGCCAGGGAGCACCCACGTCGTCGGGCCAGGAATAAGCCAGTTCACCCAGAGGTCGCGCTCGCCAAGATTCTCAACGCAGGTTTCGTAGATTTCAACGCCATTGCCTTTGTAGACCCGGCTGGTAGTTAAGAAATTCTCCGCTCCAAGGTTATGATGCTGAGGCGCCTGCCCTTCGCAATGCTCAGCCGCAATTGTTCCGGTGCATGGAAAACTGAGGCAAAACACCAAGTGGTATAAGATTTTACGACTCGCCATTTGCATTTCTAATTTCCGCCATTTCTAAGTCTGACTGGCACGCCCTTGGTTGAGGGCAAAAAGTCTCGCTAGGATTTCGTCGTCAGATTGATCGGGTTGCCAGCCATAGATAGCGGCCACGGCATCATCTAGCGTCTTATGAGCATGCTGCAGCCAAGCTGGACGCTCATTGTATAGATTGGTCATTGTGCGCCCTTTCAGCCTCTTTGCAGCCTCTTCGCTGACGGGAACAATCCGATCTGGGAAGCCGGCTATAACCTCGGGTTCTCGTCGAACAAGGTCGGGAGGATTCAGCCAGTTTTGTCGTAGCTCGTCGAGCCGGCGCGCCGCTTCTGCGATCGCGATCGCCCCCGCGTCGGCAGAATAGCTTTCCGTCGGCACATTAGGGGTAAGGGCTCCTGGGAATGGGAAGGTTTCGAACGTCCTAGTGTGGACGTACTCCGGATCGTTCCCCACGCCATGCCGGGCTCCGTAGCGCAAAGACCACAAAGTATGGATGCGAGATTGCAGGATTCCGAATGTGACATCGCAATCCTTCGCCACCACAACTAGCCGCGTATCCGGAACGATAACGCTGTCTAGCCATACGAAGGCTCTGTGTTTTCCTACCCGTGAGGTGGCAATGTATCTCTTGCGTCCCGTTAGTGCTGCCGACAGCTTCGGCCGGGATCGCTGTAACAGCCACCATCTCGCCTGCGATCTCGGCTCGCCATCACGCAGGGGTTTCTCATCCTCACGCTCACGCCTAGCGTTCTCTGCGCGCCACGCTTCCTTCAAGTGCTCGAAGGGCCTTTCGTACAGAGAAGCTTCCTGTTCCGTGATGCTGTCAGGAAACACGATAATCCAGGTATCCGAAGATCGACTGGTTATGTCATCTGCGTTGCGCCATGGTCGCAACACGTCTGCATTTGGCCGGCCATTCGGATTGATTGGTGACGCGATCCATGCGCGGGCAAGGTCTCCAGGGATCTCAAACGGGCCACCGCTAATAGTTCCCTGAAAGCAAATTCTCCGGTTAACGGCAAGCGCGCGCGGATCGTCTATTTCATCTGTGGCGACCAGGTCGGAAGAGATTCGATTCACCTGCTTGCCGTCAAGGGATGCCGGACCGGTGCTCGAACGATCGAAGCAAACAAGGGAAACTCGAACCGCAGCACCGTCCACCGTCCATCTCTCGTCGGACCAGGCATCGAATATCCGTCCCGTGGAGGTGATCTTGTCTAAGACCTTTCGATTGGCCCCGCGCCGGATTGCCTGGGTACCAACCAATCCAGCACCCTGCAGTTGACCGTTTTCTACCAGTTCACCCGCGCGGCGGAACCAGTACATGACCAGGTCGGTACCAGAGGACACACGGTTTGAATATGATCTACGAAGCGCAGCAACGTACTTCTGTCCGAGAACTCGATTCATCTTCTTGTTGCCGAGAAAGGGAGGGTTTCCCACAACTACCGTCGCCGGCGGCCATGAAGCCACCTTCTCTGTATCGGTCAGCACAGCATCGCGGCATTCAATATTATCCAAAGGCTTAAGGACAGGATTCTGGCTAGCCGCAAAGCCGTTTTTTAGCATCCACTGTATCTCGCCGATCCAGACCGACACGCGGGCTAACTCGGCAGCATACGGATTGATTTCTATTCCGAGAACATTCTCCGGCCCGGTAGCGGGCGGTGGTATGAGGTGGGGGAAATCAAAGGAGGCTGACAACGCCTCCATTTCGAGCGAAGCTCTGTGTTCAATATCTTTGAGGGCTTTCAAAGCCAGATAAAGAAAGTTTCCAGACCCGCAGGCCGGATCAAGGACGCGGTAGTCACGCAGTCGAACTAGGAACCGTTCGAATAACTCGACGGCTTTCCTCCTTGAAGTTTCCTCTTTTCTGCGAGCCTGCTGATAGACCTTCTTTGCATCGCTTTGACGCTCTGGGACGCGAGCTCTTTCGTCCTGTGCATTCCTATACAAGGATTCAATCTGCTGTTTGATCATCTCCCATTCGATCAATAGTGGTTTCACTATAACCGGGTTGATAATCATCATGATCTTGTCACGATCGGTGTAATGAGCCCCGAGCTGACTACGCTTGTCTGGATCTAAACCGCGTTCAAACAGCGTACCAAGGATCGATGGATCCACGTCGCCCCAGTACTGAGATGCAGCACGATGCACAAGTTTGATTTCATCCTTGGTGAGCGCGAACACAAGATCATCATCAAATAAGCCACCGTTAAACCATGCGACTTTCTCGAATCCAACGCGACCACCGGATTTCATTGCGACAAAGAGGTCACGAGCGAAGCTCTCAAACTCGCTCGGGTCCTCCATTGCGCGGTCCAGCATTCGGGTGAACATCATGTCTGGGAGGAGTTTCACGTCTTCCGCAAACATGCAGAAAACCATTCGATTGATGAAGTGTGCGACCTTTTCGGGAATATGGCCGCGATCCCTTAGAGACCGAGCAAGATTTGCAAATTCGCCAGCAACTTGCTCGGTCAGCTCCTGCCTGGTCTTTTGCGGACGCAATGCCTCAGGGTCGGATAGTGCCGATTTCAACACTCCCCGCTTTTCGGGGTCATTGAGATCGGTGATGAAAATTTCGTACGATTTAGAGACCGAGTTGGTCCAGTTCGTATGGATTCGAATGGTTGTTCCGATGTCAGAAACAATCAGCAAGGGCGGGTTATCAAGAGCTACAGCATAGCGCTGAAGCTGTGCATATGCTGTATCAAGGTTCGCTCTGGTTCCCTTGTATTCCCACCCGAAGTAGCCACGTTTGAAAACGTCCGCAAACCCGTTTCCCCCCGTTGATTTGGACGCGCCAACCTCAAATCCGTAGTCTTTGCCGGTAGGGTCAGCCTCTGCGGGTGTCGGCTCATCGAGCATGCGGCAAAGGTCGAGAAAATGCTCTTGCGCTGCGGCCCTCTCTTTCAGTTGAGAATTCTGCCATTTTGCAATGAAGGCCTGTGGCGTCATCTGCACGTATTCCCCCATTTGGCCGGAGAAGCCAGCCCACGGAGTACCCTTAACCAGTGGGCTGGAAGACGACAAGCGAGCCCCGCCCTCCCGCTGAAAACGACAGATTTTTTCGCACGGGTATCAATAGTCACGCAAAGTCGGTTGCCCCCATGCCATCCCTTGTGGATTGTCGGGCCGGTCACAACTAAGTCACATCTGTCACAAAATTCGGACCTTCCGACCTTGACGAGGTGTAGGGGTCGGGATACCTCTCTCTCCGTCAACCGGTTGTAGCGAATGAGTTATTTCCGGGATGCAAGCAGTCTCCTACCCGGTTGCAACCGCTTCCTAGCTGCCCTCCGAAGGCAGAGGTCACAGGTTCGAATCCTGTCGGGTGCGCCATTTTTCTACATCCCGTCCAGGATGATCCTTCTCGGCCAAGCCACTCGGAATCGCGGGGCCGGATACAGAGCGCGGCAGTACATAGGTGACAGGCTGGAGCTGGAGAATCTGCCTGAAGATGTGTGACATAAACAATGCCGCAATCTCTCGACGCTGCGTTCCAGCCTTGAAAAATATGGCAGGAACAGAAGCTTAACCATATAGATTATGTTCCTACTCATACAACCAGCCGGTATCGTCCATCCCGAACTTGATTGCGGCGAGGAAACTTTGTCGCCCGAGAAGCGGCTGCGTACCGCCAACAATCACATCAGCCGTTGTCGGTATGCCTTCGACATCGATCTGGACGTTGGGCACTTGCGGCAGAGAAACGGAGCCGGTGGCGCCCAGAACACTGGCCGAGGGAGCGCCCGCAACGTTGATGCCCGTGGCGTTCGCGTCCGCCGCGCTGACCTGACTATAATCCGCCCCGGAATCGACCACAGCCCACAGACGGACAGATCCCGTCGGCCCCACCAGCGTGACTTCGGCCATCGGCCTATTGTCGTAATTGTTCTGCTTTGTGCCGTAGTCATAGCGGTCGGTAAAATCGATGCGATGGGTCATTGCATCACCCCGAAATACACATAGGCGAACAGAGGACCGCGGTGCTCTTTGATCTCGTCCAGATAGCGAGAAAGCAACACCTCATTGGACGCTTCACTAGCCTCAACCTCACCTTTGCGGAAGGCGATCCACTTGCCCTCGTACTGACTGAGGGCTTCGCGGTTCCACAAGGCGCGCAGCCTGCGTGCATCCTCGCTCTCGGCCATCAGGAGCTAGTCTTACGCTTTGGGTTCTTGGGAGCGGCACCGCCCGTTTCCTGGAGATACTGCAGCGCCTTTTTTCCCGGCACTGGCCCGAAGCTGATTTTCACGGTGCTGACTTTTTCCCGCGATCCCTTCGCGGACGCGTCGACCAGCCAGAACTTGATACCACCTCCGGCCTCGGCCGTGGCTGTCACCGCGAGTTCAATCTCGCACCCCATGAACTGCAGAACAGGATCGTCCTTGTTGGCCTTCGCCTGCGCTTCCCGCAGCTCGTTTGCTGTACGAAGGATCAAATCACCGAGGTTGAATCCAAGCGGTACTCCGACCATGCAGTGCTCCCGACGTTGAATTGCCACGGAAGCATATCATAGATTTCGGGCCATCACATCTCTGCACCCCTTCGGCATAACAGACCGAAGGCACGGACTGGTGGCTCAACCCGCTCACGATCGACAGTCAGCACGTGTGTTTTTTATAAATTGCTTGAACAAACAATCACATAGGAGTTCCCAGTTTCATCCTCTCCGGTGCGCCATTTTAGACAGGCCGCCTTGCTTCAGCTTCACGCCGCGATCGTTCAACGCTCCGCTTTCACATCGAAACCGGGGCAGCCGGGATGCCATTTCAGCCTGGAGGCTTTTGCTGCCTGGTGGCGGAAAAGCCCGCCACATCGATCGTCAACTTCGGGCAACAGCGGCCCTTGAATTCACGCCCTCAAGCAAGGCGAGCAGGCCTTTCAGAATTTCGAGGGGCGGTGGCGGGCAGCCTGGAATGTGCAGATCGACAGGCAACGCCTCCGACACTCCGCCCATCACGGCGTAGCTGCTGGCGAAACAGCCGCCGTTCAGGGCGCAATCGCCGAGCGCGACCACCCATTTGGGGTTGGGAGTTGCGTCGTAGGTCCGCTTCAATGCCTCGCTCATGTTTTTGGTCACCGGCCCGGTGACAAGCAGGACATCGGCATGGCGCGGCGATGCGACGAACCGGATTCCAAAACGCTCGATATCGTAGAAAGCGTTGTTGAGCGCGTGCATCTCGAGTTCGCAACCGTTGCAGGAACCGGCATCGACTGCCCGGATCGACAGGCTTCGCCCCAATCTTCTATGAGCAACCCCATTGAGGGCGCGTGCGAGTTCGTCAACCGCCGCGTCGCTTACTCGCGGCGGACGCTCGGTCAGCGGCGGGCGTATCAGGCTTTCGAAGAGGAGCTTGCGCATGATGGCTTGCCTTGAACCCTTAGAGGTCGTGTCCTGAATACGAGCAGTTGAACGATTTGTTGCATAGCGGGAAGTCGGCAACGATGTTGCCTTCGATGGCCGCTTCCAGCAGCGGCCATTGAAACCATGACGGATCACGCAGGTGACAGCGCTCGACCAGGCCGCTTTCACCAATGCGCAGCCAGGCCAGAATGTCGCCCCGGAAACCCTCGACGAGCGCCATGCCTTCATGCGGTCCGCCTGTCCGTGCAAAGTCGACACGGATCGGTCCGCCCGGCAACTGTCTCAGGATTTGCTCGACCAGGGACAAGCTCTGTTCGACCTCGTGAATGCGAATCCAGACACGGGCGTTCACGTCGCCTTCCTGGAGGAGAGGGACATTGAAGTTGAGCGCGTCATAGGGAGGATAAGCCAGACTGCGTCGCGCATCGAAGTCCCGACCGGAGGCCCGGCCGACATACCCTCCGGCACAATATTGTCGAGCGAGTTCCACCTTCAGCCGCCCAGTTGCGACTGTCCGATCCTGCAGCGACGCGGTGTTGTCGTAGAGTTCCACAAGCGCCGGAAACCGCTGTCTGATCTCCGCGATCAGGGACCAGATCGCTGTTGTCCCCTCGTCGTTCAGGTAGGCCGCCACTCCTCCGGGCACGACGCGGTCGCGCATCAAACGGTGGCCGAAGGCGGCGTCGCTTGCCCGCAATACGCGCTCGCGCAGGACGCCGCAGTGAGCATGCATGAGTGCGAAGGCGGCGTCGTTGCAGATGGCGCCGATGTCGCCCAGATGGTTGGCCAGACGCTCCAGCTCGGCCATGAGCGCTCGCAGCCAGACCGCGCGCGCAGGAACCTCGATACCCAGGGCCGCTTCCACCGCACGGGAAAAAGCAAGGGCGTATGCCAGGGTACTGTCGCCAGAGATCCTGCCCGCCAGCTTGGCGGCATGGTCGATATCGGACCCCGCCATCAAGCCTTCCATGCCCTTGTGCGTGTACCCCAGGCGTTCCTCCAGCCTGACGACCGTTTCGCCGCTCGCTGTAAATCGAAAATGCCCTGGCTCGATGATGCCGGCATGCACGGGCCCGACCGGGATCTGATGCAGGCTTTCCCCCTCGGCAGGCAGGAATTGGTAAAGGGGCGCCGCCGCAACGGAGGTCCGGGCGCGGGCATTCAACGGGAAGCTGATGCCCCAGTGGCCATGATCAAGCCACCGTCGCGTATCTGGCGCGCCTTCCGGCAAGAGACCGAACAGGTCCGCGGCCGCACGTTCAAGGCGCAGTGCTGGCGGATGCAGCAGGCCGACCGACGGGTAGCGGCCATCCGGACACGGCAGGCTGACAACGCCGATGTCCCCGACGGCCTCGTCGAGCAGTGCCATGTGGACGGTGCCTGGCTCGCCCCAAAGACCGAGCAGGCTCCAGTGCCCTTCGGCCAGTTGCTCGGCGGCAAAGCTCCATTCTTTCGAAGTCACCACCGCGCGCGACCACGGGAGATGGTTGTCGACGCCCTTGCCGGCAAGGATGAGCTCGGTCAGTGCGGGCATGTGCTTTCTCCCGTCCGCTTCATCCCAGAAGGTTGGCGACATGCTGGAACCATATGACCAGCGGTGGTGGCAGATAGATGCCGGCGGCAAACACAAGCGCCAGGTGGGAATACATCGGAACGTAGGACGCCTCGGCGGGCGCGGTGCTGCCTCGCGGTTCGCCGAAAGCGACGCCGGTCAACCGAAGCAGCAGGGCGCCGAAAGCGAGCAGAATCCCGAATACCAGAGGAATCGCCAAAAGGGGGTGCCTTGCAAATGTCGAACTCACGACCAGGAATTCGCTCATGAAGATGCCCAGCGGAGGCAGGCCGGCAATGGCAACGACGCCGATGACGAGCGCCCAGCCAAGCCCCGGATGCGTTTCCGTCAGCCCCCGGATCTCGGCAATGTTCTGTGTTCCCTTGATCTGGGCGATGTGGCCGACCGTGAAAAAGATCGCCGACTTGGTCAGGCTGTGCATGACCATGTGCAGCAGCCCGGCAAAATTGGCGAGCGGGCCACCCATGCCGAAAGCGAACACGATGATGCCCATGTGCTCGATCGAGGAGTACGCGAACAGACGTTTGATGTCGCGGCGGCGGTAGAGCATGAAGGCCGCGAAGATGAGGGAGGTGAGCCCCATCGTGATCATCAATGGCCCAGGCGCGATCGCGTCCGGGCTGGCCGCGAGCAGCAGCTTGAAGCGCAGCACCGCATAGAGCGCGACGTTGAGGAGCAGCCCCGACAACACCGCTGAAATCGGCGTCGGGCCTTCCGCGTGCGCGTCGGGCAGCCAGGCATGCAAAGGCGCAAGGCCAACCTTCGTCCCATAGCCGAGCAGCAGGAAGACGAAGGCGACGTTCAGCAACGCCGGGTCGAAGCGCGCCGCGTGCTCGATAAGCACCGTCCAGACCATGGCGTTCGTGCCTTCGCCGACAATCGGCTGCGCGGCCATGTAGACGAGGATGGTGCCGAAGAGGGCAAGTGCGATGCCGACGCTGCCGAGTATGAAATACTTCCAGGCCGCCTCCAGCGCCTCGTGCGTGCGGTAGATGCCGACCATGAGCACGGTGGTCAGCGTGGCAAGTTCCACCGCCACCCACATCAAGCCGATATTGTTCGACACGAACGCCAGATTCATGCCGAACATCATGATCTGGTACATTGCGTGATAAAATCGCAGATTCGTCGCCGTCAGGCGTCCCGTATCCAGTTCGTGCGCGATGTATGAGGCGCTGAACACACTGGTCGTGAAGCCGACGAACGTGTTGAGGACGATGAAAACGATATTGAGATCGTCGACGAGCAGATACTGACCGGGCTGCGGCCGATCCGTGAAGAGAAGCGACACCGCAGCGATCAAGGTCAGCAGGCTCGCGGCGACATTGAGGCCAGCCGTTATCCGATAGTTCGGCAGGGTCGCCAGGAGCGCGGCCGCGCCGACCGGTATCAGCAAGACGGCGGCCACTGCATCGAGGGAAAACGCGGTCAACGGTGTTCCCCCCTGTAGTCGTCGAGCGCGCCGACATCGACCGAGTCGAATCTCTCGCGTATGCGGAACAGGAAGACGCCGATGACGATGAAGGCGATCAGAATCGAGAAGGCGACACTGATCTCGACAACCAGCGGCATGCCCTTGGCGCCCGTGGCGGCCAGCACCAGGCCATTCTCGAGCGACATGAATCCGACAACCTGGCTGACCGCGTTCCGGCGGGTGACCATCACCAGGAGCCCAAGCAGTATGATGGACAGCGCGAAGGCAAGATCCTCGCGGGCTAGGGGGTCGGCCTCGGGAGTGACCCGCAGCATCAGCACCATGGAAAGGGTCACCAGGCCTATCCCGGCAAGCATGGTTGGACCGATCCCGACGGCGGTCTCGATGTCGCGATGGATGCCGAGCCGCTGGATGATGCGGTGCAGGCCGACAGGAATGATGATCGCCTTGAAGATGAGGGCGATCGCCGCCGTGACATAGAGGTGATGGGCGTCCTGGATGTAGGCCTGCCAGGCCACGGACAGGGCGAGCACGATCGCATGAAGTGCAAAAACGTTGATCAGGGCGAAGAGGCGATCCTGGTACAGCATCATGAAGCTGACCAGCACCAGGCCGCCGGCGAGCAGATGGGCGATGTCGAAGGTGAGGCCGTTCATCAGAGGCTCCGCGAGACGAACAGCAAGAGCGTGCCGAGCAACGCCAGCATGAGTGCCGCGCCCAGAAAATCCGGGACGCGGAAAACGCGCATCTTGGCGATCGCGGTCTCAAACACGGCGAGGAGAATGCCGCACAAGGCAAGTTTGCCAAGATAGGTCACGGCACCCAGGGCAAGTGATTTCGGCCCGGCCCCGACACCAGCCAGCCCCCAGGGGAGGAAGACGCAGGAGATCAGCGATACATAGAGCAGGAGTTTGAGGAAGGCCGCGAACTCGATCATCGCCAGATGACGGCCGGAATACTCCAGGACCATCGCCTCGTGGACCATGGTGAGCTCCAGGTGGGTCGATGGATTGTCCACTGGTATGCGGGCGTTTTCGGCGACCGCCACCATCACGAGAGCGATGAGCGACATTCCGAGCGATACCCGCAGGCCGACCTGCGGCGAGCCCATGAAAGCGGCGACCGTGGACAACTGTGTCGCTCCGGCGACCAGCGCCAGGCTGAACACGATGAGCAGCATGGCGGGCTCGGCCAGCGAAGCGATCATCACCTCGCGGCTCGAGCCTATGCCGCCGAAGCTGGTGCCGACATCCATCCCTGCCAGCGCCAGGAAGAAGCGGGCGCTTCCCAGCAGCGCGACGATAGCTATGAGATCCGCGGTCCAACTGAAAGTGAGCCCGGTTGCGAATGTCGGGACAAGCGCGGCCGCGACCCAGGTGGCGGCAAAGATCAGATAGGGGGTCACGCGAAACAGCCAGGATGCGTTGTCTGCCAGAACGACTTCCTTTCGCATCAGCCGCAGGAGATCGCGGTAGGGCTGGATCAGCGATGGACCCTGGCGGCGCAAGAGTCGTGCCTTCACCTTGCGCACGAACCCGATCAGGAGCGGCGCCAGCAAAAGTACCAGCATCATCTGTGCGCCCTGAACGGCCAACTCAAGGATCAGGGCCATAGTGCGAGCACCAGAAGCAGGACGATGAGAAAGAGAAATACAAGGGTCAGGTAGCGCCTGATCGTCAGGAACTGCAGATGGTTCAGGTGGTCGGTCGCAAAGTCGATGGCCCTGCCGATGGGCAGGTAGAACGTTTCCCAGATCACATCGTGGATTTCGACGGTCAAACGAGCCGGGCCGGTTTCGCCAGGCGCCGGCACTTCGACTTTTTCCCGCGCGCGGAATGCGAACGTGCCGAAGACGCGTCGAATGGGCTGTGCAAAGCTTGCCGATGTGTACTGCGCGGCAGGCGTTACGTCAGGGAAGCCGCAACCCCAGGCCGGGCCGCGGCGGAGCGCATGCGAGGCGAAGCGGTGAATGACGAATGCCGCGAACGATGCGGAGACCGCGATGAACAGGAACACCAGCAGGCCGTTGTAGGAACTGCGGCTCGCCGCGATCGGCACGATCGACAGCCATGGCTCAGCCATCTGCACAGGCATCCGGCTGCCAAGCAGCGGAAGTGTCACCGATGAGAGGCCGTCTATGACAAGCCCCGGCACAATGCCGGCCAGGAGACAAAGAGCCGCCAGGGTGAACATTGCCGCTAGCGAATAGCGGTCGACCTCGTGCGCCGGTTCCACCGCGGCCGAGCGTGGCCGGCCGAGGAATGTAATCCCGAACGTCTTCACGAAGCAGGCAGCGGCCAAGGCCGCCGACAGCGCCAGTAAACCGCCAACGGCGGGCACCATGACTTTCAGTCCCCACTGTGGGAGATCGGGACTTTGCAATATGGCCTGGAAGGCCAGCCATTCGGAAACGAAGCCGTTGAACGGCGGAAGCGCCGAGATCGCCACGCAGCCGACCAGAAAGGCAAAACTGGTCAACGGCATACGGTGGATAAGACCGCCCAGTTTCTCCATGTCCCGCTCTCCGGTTGCCGTCAGCACGGCGCCCGCGCCGAAAAACAGCAGGCTCTTGAAAAAGGAATGGTTGAGGACGTGAAACAGCGCGGCGGTGAGCGCCAGCGCCGCGGCCGACGGCATGGCGTTCGCCTTGAAGGCCAGGGCAAGGCCAAGGCTGACGAAGATGACGCCGACGTTTTCGATGGTGCTATAGGCAAGAAGCCGCTTCAGGTCCTTTTCCATCAAGGCGTAAAGAATGCCGAGGACGGCCGTCAGGCCGCCCAGGAAAAGCACCACGACGCCCGACCACCATGCCGGCTCGCCCAGCAGGTCGAAAATGACGCGTATGAAGCCGTAGATGGCGACCTTGGTCATGACGCCGCTCATCAGAGCCGAGACGTGGCTTGGCGCGGCCGGGTGAGCCAGTGGCAGCCATACGTGCAGCGGCACCAGGCCAGCCTTGGAGCCGGCGCCCAGCAGCATCAGGGCCAGGACCAAAGCGGCGACGAGCGGGGTGGATGTAGCCGCACGCATCGCTTCGAACGTGTAGTTTCCGCTCGGCCCGGCCAGCAGGCCGAACGCGAGCAGCAGCGCGAGCGTGCCGAAGCTCGCCATTACGAGATATATGTAGCCCGCTCTCGCATTGTCCTGCTCGCGATGGTGCGCCATCACGAGCGCCCAGGAAGCGAGCGACATGAATTCCCAGGAAAGCAGGAAGGTGAAGGCGTCGTCCGCCAGCACGACCATATTCATCCCGGCGAGGAAGGCGGGGAAGAACGGCAGCACCCGATGCGGCGCGGACTCATGCCTGCCGTAGCCGAGGCCGTAAAGACTGGCCATGGCGCCGCCGAAATTGACGACGACGAGGAAAAAGGTCGAGAGCGCGTCCAGACGGAAATGAGCGCCAATCCATGGCAGCCCAAGCGGCAGCGCGGCAGTCGACGGGGTTACGGGATCATCGGCGATACGGCTCGCGAGAACCAGGAGCACGGCCGCCGATATGCCTAGCGTCAGGCTGTAGACCAAGCGGGTTCCCGAGCCCGATGCGCGGCTTGACGCAATCGCAAGCACCGCGGTTCCCAGGAGCGCGGCAACGCTCCACAGGAGGACCGCGGCCCCCGAAATCACGCCACACTCCTCACAAAGACCTTGGCGTCCGTATCGACCCCGCCCAGAATTCTGGCGGGATCAAAATCTGCCTTCAGCCGCACGCCGCGCCCGCCGATTTGGCTGGAGGCGCCTTCAGAAATCAACTCGACGCCGGCGAGGTCAAGCGCGCCGATCAGCTTCATCAGGGAATCCACATTGCCCCGGATAATCGACTCGCTGGCTTCCATACGTTGAATTGTCGGCACCGAAAGGCCGGACAATTCGGCAAGCCTGCGCTGGTCGATGCCGAGGAGCGCCCTCGCGGCACGCAACTGTGGAGCAGTTATCACGGTCGCATCCCCCTTTTCGATCAGCTTTGACGTATTATCTCTAACCGCTGCAGCATATATTAAAATGCAGCGTATTCAAATAATGATGCGTGACGCATCTGTCTTGAGGTTGTAGAAAACCGGGAGACATGAGTTGGGAGGCGCTGAGCCTACGGGTGAACCTCTAGGCTCCGCATGAAGGGGCCAACCAGCGGAAAACCAGCCGAGCGGCGGATTTAGGAATTGGCTGTGATGACAAGGTCATGATCCGGGTTGCGAAATATCATACCGATTTCGGCAACATCGAGGTTCTGCGGGCCAAGGACTCCGGTTCGTTCATCTATCGCCAAGGTGGCTGCTATCAAAGCGAGTGCGATCCGAATGGCGTCAGCGTCGTGCCCTATATACACGCCATCTTTGGTCTCCTCGCGCAGGCGCGGGTGTCCGATGTCCTGATGATCGGTTGCGGCGGTGGCAGCCTGGGCACGATGCTGGACAGGGTTGGTGTGCGGGTTACGGTCGTCGATATCAATCCAAAGGCTTTCCAGATCGCCCGGAAATACTTTGGGTTACCTCCTGGAGTTCACTGCTGCATCTCCGACGGGCGGGATTTTTTGCGCGCCGGCCGTCACCGCTACGACGCTATCGTTCTGGACGCATATTCCGGGCGGCGCATCCCGGATCACTTGTGCGCCGAGACTTTCTTCGGCTTGGCGCAGACGCGTCTCAAGAATTCTTCCGGTATTCTGATCGGCAACGTTCATGCCTGTCATGACCTCGACATCATGCCGGATCGCGTTGCTGCAAAGCTCGCCAATATCTGGGCGGATGTGAGACTGCTCGATATCCGCGGCGCTCAGGATCGCAACGCACTCGTCATGGCAGGCAAGGTGCGGGATCTCGTCCAGCCGGTGCTGATGATGCCGCCGTCAGTGGGAGCCGAGGAGATCGAACAGGAGCTTGGTCTCCTGGCGTTCAGGCCTTGGCATGTGCCGCGACGATCTGCCTAGAGCAACTCCAGGAAAAGTGTGAACGGTTTCCCGGGGAGGCGCGTAGCGCTCTCCCCATGGAATTGCGGCGAAGCCCTGTCGAGCTACTGCCAGAGCCGCTTCATGCGGATGGACACATCTTCAAGGACCGGCATGGAAGCCAGCACAAGGAGAATGGCGGCGAGAAACAATGTCGCCGCAAAGCCGATATGTTTGAAACCCACAGCGCCGATGACGCCGCCGATGAAGAACAATGCCACGAGCGACGCAAGCAGTCTCAGCTTTCTCCGGTCTGCCTTCACGAACAGTCTGTCCGAGTCATTGCCTGAGATGTTCCAGTAGAGCAGCTTGCCGAGTTCGATGCCCATGTCCGTCACCAGGCCCGTGACATGCGTCGTCCGGATTCTGGCTTCCGATAGCTTGGTGATGATGGCGTTCTGCAACCCCATGATGAAACAGAGCAGCATCACCGTCATTGGTACAAACAGCGCTTCATGACGTGCAAGATGGCCGCCGAGCAGCCCGAAACAGATCAGCAGGATCGCTTCCAGGACAAGCGGGAATGCGTACTCGCCCTGTAGGCCCTGCCGCCTTCCCCAGTTGACCAGGATTGCCGAACAGGCCGCGCCTGTCACAAACGACAGCAAGGCGCCCAAGCCGGAAAGCGCCAGTCCGACATCGCCGAGCGCCAGATGGTCCGCCATCGACGAAACGATGCCGGACATGTGGGACGTGTACTGCTGAACCGCCAGGAAGCCGCCAGCGTTGGCGGCTCCCGCGATGAACGTCAGGAAACGGGCGAGATGCCGATCGGTTCTTTCGCTTCGTTCCTTTCCGGTCAACCGACGCAGATACAGGATCATGAGCGAACCTTGTCTTTCCATGCGCAAAAGCAGGACCGCAAGCTGATGTGCCGGGAAAGGCTCATTGAGTGTTTCTGGAGAAGGGAAGAGAAAGGGGGTGAATGCGTGGCCTCGACGCTGTGCTCTGCAGGGTCTAGTTTGGCTTGCCCGGCAGCGTGTCCGGATGGCGGAACCTGACACCACGGCCGCCATCGTCGCTACGCACATGTTCGCTGAGAAGCTCGACGCCGGCGCGGTTGAGCGCGTTGATCACCTTCATCAAGCTATCGACAACACCTCGCACATTGCCCTGGCTGGCTTCCATTCGCTGGATCGTCGGCAGCGAGACGCTCGCCATTTCCGCCAGGGTTTTCTGGTCGATGTTGAGAAGGGCGCGGGCAGCACGAAGCTGGGAAGCAGTGATCATTGGGGCATCAGCGTCTGAATATGAGAAGTGACACTCATCATGTTATCATTGACGTATTAAACATCAATACAAAGCGAAAAAATATTAATCGGCCCTTGGCACGGCGGGGCTCGGCAATTATCCTATCCGCATGACTCAACGCTACGAACCTTTTCAGGAGCCGACCGGCACCTGGACCGTCAACGATGCTTGGACCGGACGGCCCGCCGAGATGGGCAGCCGAACCATCGTTGGAATGAACCAGCACGACGCCGAGGAACTCGCCGATCTCCTCAACGGATTGAATGCACAAAGGCAGGAAGCGAAATCATGAACGTCAAGGACAGCAACGGCACTCCGCTGAGCGAAGGAGATTCCGTCACGCTCATCAAGGATCTCAAGGTCAAGGGAACGTCGGTCACACTGAAACGCGGAACGCTGATCAAGAACATCCATCTCACGGGCAACGAGGACGAGGTCGAGTGTCGGGCCGAGAAGGTCAAGAACCTCGTTCTGCGGACAGAGTTCCTGAAAAAGGCGTAGGCGAGCGGAGACGCATTCGTACGTTGCAGGGTTGCCGATGCAGGTCTGGAGTGAGGCCCGTCCTAAAGGTTCCGCTCAGTACCGGCCGCCATCTCGGATTCGACGCATTAGGCTTTCGGCTCGACTGAACCTTGGCGAGGTTCCCTGGTGCGTATGCGCCACAGGGAACGCGCGCGTGATGACAAGATTTCGAAAACCACGCGCTGCGCTTTGACGACCGGCGCCGCCTCCGTTTTCAAGGAGCTAGAAGGGCGTCGAATTTTGTGCCTTGGCTCGAAAATTGGCGACATGGGCGCGGTTGCCGCAGGTCTTGACGTCGCAATAGACCTTCGAGGCATTGCGTGTCGTATCGACAAAGACGTTGCCGCAGGTCTCGGCCTTGCAGGTCTTCAGCCGTCCAGCTTCGCCATGGATGATCAGCGACATGATCGACATGGCGGTGTTGGAGCGGATGCGCTCATCGAAGGAGAAATCGTCGTCGTAGTAGTGGATGTGCCACCCAAATCCACCATGGTTCATGATGCGGGGCGAAAATCGTGTCTTCTCGAGCACGGCGTTGGAGAAGTTGGCAAGCTCGTCCTGCGGCATCGAGAAGATGACGCGGAATTCCTTGGCGATCTCATGCAGCCTGTCCCGGTCGCGCTCGGTGATGGCGCGCGGATAGGTCATCCCGTAGCGATCGATCAAATCGTTGATCCAGGAAACGCTCAAACCTTCCGGCGTCTTGCCGGCATTGTTCGCGATCTCCGCCACCACCGATAGATCACGGATAACTTCGGAGGGAATCATTGTCCATTCTTTCGAAATGCCGGGATAAGCCGGCATACACCATTCATGCGGCGGCGATCCGACGAATCGCGACCTCGCCATGATCCGCGATATACGCGACGACGCAATCCGGCGATATGGCGTCGCTCGCGGCCTATGCGCAGGCCATCCTGCGCTTCCCGACAGGGCGAGCGAGCCTGGCGTGTCAGGCGGAATATGACGGCAGATCGAACACGCCGTGCCGTCCACGCAAGGAAACACGCAGCGACGGACGCTCCGCCCGCACCACATCGATCGTCAGATCGAGCGCGGCATAGAGTTCGCGAACGGATTCCGCCAAGGGATGGGCGACTTGGAAACGTTCCAGGGTGCAGCCGATCGGCGCCTCGAGCGACGGATGGTTGGCGGTCTCCCATTGCGAGATGTGGGGCAGCGCATTGCCGAAACGGGATGGCTCGACGGCAAGGTGACGCCATTTCAGGATTTCGCCGTGCAAGGTTTTGCGGCTGCCCGTCCGAAGCTCCGCCGCGAGGCCGAACCGCTCGAGGATACTTTGCGCTGCGTGGATGTCGTCGGTGGCGACCGCGAACAGATCCATGTTGTAGCCGGGCTGAGCAGCCATTCTCGCGCCATTGTTGGCCACGAGTTGCTGTCCTGGATCGGGCGCATCGATGGCAAGATACAGGCCGTCCCGCAGGGACAGGAGAGCATTGCGTGTGCCCATTCCGGGGTGCGAGCCGCCGGGCGCGGCGCGTATGCCGCTCCATTCCTCCACATCGGCGATCGCCTTGTCCAGCGAAGGCGAAGACCAGGCGAAGTGATCCAGGATCATGTCGTTCTCCAGAGGTAATGGCGGCTCACAGGACGTTCTGCGGGGCAGCGAAATAGCGCTCGCGGAACCGTGCGAGCCGGAACGGCTCCAGCGGTATCGTCGTGCTGCCGGTGTCGATCAATTCGGCGAGCGTATCGCCGACGCCAAGGGATATGCCGAAGCCATGGCCGCTCATTCCGGTGGCAACCACCAGGTTGCCCAGTGCGTCCAGGCGATCGAGGACAGGCACGCCGTCGGGCGTGATGTCGATCCGGCAGGCCCACGTTTCGATGAGTTTCATCTCGTCGCCAATGCCGAAGGCGGCGCGCGCGGCCGCGCGGCTCTTCGCCAGCACCGCGTCGTTCGCGGGCACATTCGGCACGCGCAGATCCGCGTAGCGATTGCTGGTCCCGGACAGATACGCGCTTACCAGCCGGTGATCATCACGCAGGTGCCTCCCGAAGTTGACGCGTGTTCCTTCCCGGCTCGCGAAAAGCGTTCGGATATAGCGCGGCGCGTGACGCAGGCTGCGAAACGCGGTGTCATAGTCGAGTGGGCCTTGCAGGCCGGGTGCGATGGTCAGCCCGCCGTCGTGACGGGGCCGCACGAGGGCCTGATCGAAGATGGTCGGCAAGGCAACGCCGTGCGCGAACGGCGCAGTCCGGCCGACCGAGACGCGCAGATCGACCTGCGGCAGGGAAACGCCGTACCGGCGCAGGAAGACGCCGCTCCACAATCCAGCCGCGACGACGACGGTCTTGGTGCGGACCTCGCCATGTTCTGTCACGATCCCGGTGACCTTTCCTCCCTCCATGAGGAGACCTTCGACCATGCAGTTCTGCCTCACGTCCGCACCCTCGCGAGCCAGCGCTCGGGCGATTGCCGGCGCGGCCAGGTTCGGTTCGGCCCGGCCGTCGCTCGGCGTGTGCAGGCCGCCGAGGAAACTCCCCCGCAAGGTGGGGCTGATGTCCTTCAGTTGCGAAGGTGATGCCACCCTGCTGTCGACGTCGAATTCGCGTGCGATGGCGAGCCAGGCGTTCATGCCCTCGAGTTTCGCCTCGTCGGACGCCAGGGCAAGGTTTCCGCTTGCCTTGAAGCCGGTAACGTCGCCGATCTCAGCGTCGATACGCCCCCACAGGTCAAGGCTGCGTTTGATCAGCAGCATCTCGCGCCGGTCACGGCCTTGTTTGCGTACGAAACCGGAATTCTTCCCCGATTGCTCGCCGGCGATCCGGCCTTTCTCATAGACCCCGACGCTCAATCCCCTGCGGTTCAGATACCAGGCGATGGCACAGCCGATGATGCCGCCTCCGACAATCGCGACGTCGACCTGTTTGGATTGCGTTGATGTCATTGCCGTTGCCGTTTCTGAATGCGCGGCAGGTGCCGCTGATAAGGGAAATCGGACGATTTGCGCCGCTATTCAGGACCCACTGCTCCACAACGCGACGCGCGGCCGCGAACGGCAAAGTCACAGGATCTGGTCCAGGAACAGTTTCAGCCGATCGGATTTTGGCTTGTCGAAAAGCTCTGCTGGCGTGCCTTGCTCGACAATCCGACCCTGGTCCATGAACACGACCCTGTCCGCGACCCGGCGGGCAAAGCCCATTTCATGTGTGACCGCCACCATGGTCATGGGGCTGCCATCGGAAGCTGAACGCCGCGCGAGACCCTCCATGATTTCGAGCACGCCCTTGACCAGTTCCGGATCCAGCGCCGAAGTCGCCTCGTCGAACAGCATGATCTTCGGGTTCATTGCCAGCGAGCGGGCGATGGCAACGCGTTGCTGCTGCCCACCGGAGAGCCTGGACGGCAGCGAGTTGAGCTTGTCACCAAGGCCGACGCCGCGCAGCGATGCGATCGCCACGCGCCTGGCTTCATTTCGATCCAGGTGACGGACCGATTCCAGCGCGAACGTCACATTGCGCAGCGCCGTCATGTGCGGGAACAGGTTGAAGTTCTGGAAGACCATGCCGACGTCGGCGCGCAGGGCGTTCAACGGGCCTTCCCTGGTTGGGAACGGCTGGCCGAACATTTTGAGACTGCCCCGGTCGACGGATTGCAGGCCGTTGATGCAGCGCAGAAGCGTGGATTTGCCGGACCCCGATGGTCCGATCACGCAGATCACCTCGCCGGCCCTGACTTCGAAACTGACCTCGTCTAGCGCGCGGAAATGACCGAAATTCAGCGTCAGTCCCTTCGCGTCGACCACCGTCTCTCCAGCTATCGGCGTTGGTGCGTTAGCCGAGATTCCCGTCCGGCCGGGTTGCTGCCTCTCGACCCGCTCCTCGGCGGGAGCGGCGGCCGGCGCCGTGCGCATCCTGGCAAACCTCGATGTCAGTGCCGGCGGAAGCATAGGCTCGCCGTTTCGCAGTCGCCTGTCGAGATAGTTGACGAGGTGGGTCATCGGCACGGTGATGACCAGATAGGCGATGCCGACAGCCACCAGCGGCGACAGGTTACCCGTACGCTGCGCGATGTCCTGCCCGATTCGGTAGAGCTCCCGCTCGCCCACCGTCAGCCCGAGCACGAAGATCAGGCTCGAATCCTTGATGATGTTGATGAACTGGTTGGTCAGCGCCGGGATGACCCGCCGGATGCCTTGCGGAAAGACCACCCGGTACATCGTCCGGTGCTTGTCGAGCCCGAGCGAACGGGCCGCTTCGGTCTGGCCCTTGTCGACGCTCTGGATGCCGGAACGCAGGATCTCGGCAATGTATGCGCTGGCGACAATGCTGATGGCGATGATGCCGTAGGGATAGGGGTTCTGTCCGAACGGCCGGAAACCCGCGAAGGGGACCCCCTGTCCGACCAGGAAGATGGTGACGATAGCCGGCAGGCCGCGAAAAATGTCGATATAGGCCTTGGCCGCGATACGCACGGCCGTGACCTTCGAGATCGCCATGAGCGACAGCGGGGCACCGATGATGATGCCGAGGATCGTCGAATAGATCGCTATGGTGATGGTGTTGTAGTAGCCGACGCGGATGATGTCTGGAACCACCTGCAGCATGTAGGACAGGTTGAAGAATGTATCGAAGATTCCCGACATTGTTCCGCCTCTACGGTCGATTTTCGTGGTCGGCGCGGCCCGGCTTTGCGTGCCGCGCCGCGTCGTCCATCAGGTCAGCGGGCAGGAACGAAATCCGGGCCGGGCAATTTCGGCACATCGGCGCCGATCCACTCCTGGTAGATCTTGCCATAGGTGCCGTCGGCGATCATGTCGGCGACGGCCTTGTTGACCGCCGCAAGAAGGTTCGGTCGGTCCTTGGCAACGCCGATTCCGGCCGGCTGATCGGTATTGGGGATGGATACGACGACGGAAAGCGGGCGCGGCGACGTCTTGACGTAGATGGCTGCCAGCCCGCCGTCGAAGAACGCAGCGTCGATCTGGCCGGACTGCAACGATATCTGCAACGCTGCCGAGTCCGGGAACGGCACGATCTGCGTGCTCTTGTAGGTCTCGTTGGCGTAGGTTTCCTGGATGCTCGCCGCGACGACGCCGAGCCGCTTCCCAGCCAGTCCCGCCTCGTCCTTGATGCCGGAATCCTGCGACGTCAGGATGGTGTAGGAGCCGACGAAATGCGGGCTGCTGAAATTGACGATCTTCAGGCGCGGAAGCGTGATGGAATGGGAGCCGGCCGAGATGTCGCAGACATGGTTGGCGACGGCGGCGAAGATGCCTTCGAACACGGTGATGCGATAGTCGGGCGTCAGGTTCAGGCGCCGTGCGATGTCCGTGGTGAAGGACACTTCGTAACCTTGCATCTTCCCGTCGATCACCGAAGACATCGGAGCGTTGGCGTCGGTCACGCAAACGGTAAGCGCGCCCGGACTGTTCAGCTCCAGGTCACTGCCTTGAGCCGATGCCTGGCTGGCGCATCCGATCAGGATCGCGCCGATCGCGAGTCCAAATAGCCTCATACTGGTCATTTTCAACGTCCCCATTTTTTAGCTTCTGTTGAATGCTGCGGCCAAAGCTTCAGCGGTTTGGCCATGGCAATCGTTATTGTAATGTAATTAGCATGTCAATGTTTGATAATTACATCTAGTCGTACGATGCGCCCCGCCGTTCGTCAGCCAACCGACGGACAGGCGGAGGGCATTTCGGTATCATCCGTGCTGTGGGACGAGGGGATCGTGCCCGGATATCGCCGCGGCCGGGCAGCATGGCTGAAGCGGCGGAACACGTTGTTACATCGATCCGCCGCTCGGGTCGGGTGGTCGGACGCGGTCAGCGCCGGACGCCGTTGATTCGTGTTGGCCGGGCGGTAGAGAAAGGCAACTGCAAGCGTTCACGAATGTGGTGGCCGATCCCGGGGCACGCCGCGTCCTGGGCGTGGAACGCGACATCATTGCTATAAGCAAGCGCGAATTGTTCCCTACGCCGACGCTATCAGCCATCGGTCGAGATGCTGGCGGATTTCCATGCTTCGATCTCAAGCTTAAGGCGCTCCACCCTCTCCGACACAAGTCCAAGGGCATCGCTGCCGAGCAGGAGTTGTGGTGGAGGGCTGTCGGACTCGACCAGATCCAGCACGGCCGCCGCAAGCTTGTCGGGATCGCCAGGTTGCCTGCCGCTTTTGGCCTGCCTTGCCTGGCGGATCGGATCGAACAGCGCGTCGTAGTCGGCAATCGATCGTCCGGTCCGGACCATCGAGCGTCCGGCCCAGTCCGTCCGGAAGGAACCGGGGCACAGGGCTGTCACGTGGACGCCGAACGGCGCCATCTCCGCGCGCATGACTTCCGAAATGCCCTGGAGGGCAAACTTGCTTCCGCAGTAATAGGCGATCCCCGGCATGGTGATCATGCCGCCCATCGAGGTCACGTTCACGATGAATCCGCTGCGCCTTTCGCGAAACCGCGGCAGGAAGGCTTTGGCGACCGCGACGGCGCCAAAGACGTTCACGTCGAACTGACGCCGCATCTCTTCGAGAGGCGACTCCTCGAGGATGCCCTCGTGGCCGTAGCCGGCATTGTTGATCAGCACGTCGACCGGCCCATGATCCTCTTCGGCCTGTCGCACGACCTCGGCTATCCGGTCGAACTCCGTCACGTCGCACAGGATGGATTCCACCGCTGGCAAGCGTTCCGCAAGAGCTGCACGCGACCGCTCCGAACGGACGGTGCCGATGACCCTGTGGCCCTTGCTGCTCGCGGCCGCCGCGATCGCCAAGCCGAAGCCGGAGTTCGCGCCGGTGATGAAGAAGGTCCTTTTAGACATGTCTGGCTTTCTCGTCTTGATTGGTCGGTCCTTTGACGGATAATCTCCTGAAAGACGGGAATCGATTGCTATACCTATGAATACCTTGCCAATTCCTATCAGATTGGAGAGCGGGAGGCCGGTGCGCCGCGAGTTGGTCGAACTGGCCGGGCTTCTTGCCCCTCGCCCCGGGTACAATCCGACAGGGCTTGACGGTGTCCGCATCCTCAGGACCGAGGCGGTCCTTCACGACATCCCCGTGCTCTACAAGCCAGGAGCCGTATTCGTGTTGCAGGGCCGCAAGCGGGGCATGCTGGAGGGCGAGGTCTATCTCTACGACGAGGAGCACTATCTGGCCGTGTCGGTGCCCGTTCCGTTTCGGATGGAATCGGTGGCCAGCGCCGAACGCCCCCTGCTCGCGGTCTATGTCGAGTTCAACATGCGCCTGGCTGCCGAGATCGCCTCGGAAGTAGGGGGGAGGCGTTCCGAACCGGCAGCCTGCAAGGTGAGAGGTCTGGTATCGAGCAGAATGGAGCCGAGTATCGAGGATGTGGTGCTGCGCCTGCTGCAGGTGTTGCGCGATCCTGTCGAGCTTGCCGTTCTGGGGCCAGGCGTCCTGCGCGAGCTGCACTACCGGGTACTCGTCGGCCCACAAGGCGGTGCGATGATCGCGGCCTTGCAGCAGGCAGGCACCTCCGGGCGGATCGTGCAAAGCCTCGCCCGGTTGCGCGAAACCTACAGTTCGCGGATTTCGGTCGCCGTGCTGGCACATGAAGCAGGCATGAGCGTCCCCTCCTACCACGTCCACTTCAAGGCCCTGACGGGCAGCAGTCCGATACAGTACGTGAAGGCAATGCGTCTCCACGAGGCGCGGCGGATGATCGCGCGCAAGGACAAGACGATCGCGGAGGTCGCGGCATCGGTTGGCTACACCAGTCCCGCCCAGTTCAGTCGGGACTTCAAACGCCACTTCCGGCGCACGGCATCGGAAGAGGTCAAATGGGTTCGTCGGCATCTTGGCGAGCTTGCCTGAATGCGCGAACTCCCGGCTCACAGGCTAGGCTTGAGCAATTGCGGGAAAAGCGCGTAACGCTTTCCCAGGGAATTGCGTCCAAGCGCTTCCGAGCGGCCGATATGGCCCGTCGCCTCAGGACGAAGGCACACGCGGCTCCTCCACCAGATAAAACCGGTCCTTCGGCGAGAAATCCGTCACCAGGAACGAGAACGAGGCGGTTTCGAGCGGGTCGACCTTGCCTTTGCGGAACAGCAGCCGGTCGTAGGGTTCGAAGTCGCGTTTGAATTCGGCGAAGCTGTCGGACTTGATCATCTTGTCCTCGCGCTGCGCCTGGTCGAAGGACAGCCCGTCGCCATAGTCGCTCGGCCTGTTGATGATCGATTGCAGCTCGAAGCCGAATTCGATCCATGCATCGCCGCTGTTGTTGCGGGTGACGATCTTCAGCGGCAGATAGCCGGTCGCGTAGTTGCCCGTCGTTCCGAACGGCTGGATCGGCCTTGCGGCGCGTATGGTGAGCGTCACCGGGTCGGCGGTCTCCAGTTCCTCGGTCACCACGATCGGATCGGTGCGCGTTCCGGCGCCTGTGGCCGAGAGGATCCTGAAACCGCCCAGTTCATCCGAGAATGAGTAGGCGCCGGCTTCGAAGATTTTCGTGCCATCGGCCATGGCGCGCGGACAAGTCGCGGCCAGCAAAGCCGCACACACCCGCACACAGCGCAAGCCTGGACGCGTCATGGCTGGAGTATGGACGACAATTGGCCAGCCGCATACTGCCCCGGCCATGTGCTGGAATGATGGTGCCCCGTACGCGCGTCGCCTGATCGAGGCTGTCCCGGTTCTGCGTGCCGATGCAACGGACAAGCAGAAGGCACGCGATCTGCTTCTCGTGGTTCGTAGGCTGGCCAACACGTATCGCGATCTCTGCGCGCCCTGGCGGCGGCAGATAGCCCTGACCAGGGCACTCGACTGTGTGGATCTGAGAGGCATAGGCCCCACACCGGCCGCAAATCAAAATCTACTATTTTTATAGAATTAACAAAAATTGGCCGCCGGCCCCACGGGAACGATACGTCAATTTCCCCACCTGTCTCGGAAAGGGATGGCGTTTTCTTTGTTTCGGCGGTCCGCGGTGCGACGCTTCGATCACCAAATGAGAGGGTCGAAATGAGCAGTACTGCCGACGAGAGAACTATCCCGGTGCTCGATTTTTCTCGATACGAAGCCGACCCGGCTTCCCGCAAGGAATTCATCGAGGGGCTGCGGCGCGCGGCACGCGATGTCGGCTTCTTCTATCTGACTGGACATGGCATCGCGCAATCGCTGATCGACGATGTACTTGGTGCGTCCAGGCGTTTCTTTGCCTTGCCGGACAAAGACAAGCTCCAGATCGAAATGGTGAACTCGCCGCATTTCCGCGGCTACAACCGCGTCGGCCAGGAACTGACCAAGGGCCAGAGGGACTGGCGCGAACAGGTCGACATCGGCTCGGAAGCGCCGGCGCTGGAGCGCGATGGCAACCTGCCGGCCTGGACGCGCCTGCAGGGGCCGAACCAATGGCCAAGCGCCTTGCCGGAGCTCAAGCCGCTGCTGATCGAGTGGCAGGACCGCCTCACCGACCTGTCGACGCGCCTGCTGAAGGCATTCGCCATTGTCCTGGAGCAGGACGAGAACGCGTTCGAAACCATCTACGCCGGCACGCCGAACCACCTCATCAAGATCATCCGCTATCCCGGCCGGGACTCGACCGAAAGCGAGCAGGGCGTCGGCGCCCACAAGGACAGCGGCTTCCTGACGCTTCTGCTGCAGGAAAAGCAGAAAGGCCTGCAAGTCGAAGCCGCCGACGGCGGCTGGATCGACGCCGAGCCGCGCGCCGGCACCTTTGTCGTCAACATCGGCGAGTTGCTGGAAATGGCGACGGATGGCTATCTGAAGGCCACCGTGCACCGGGTCGTGACGCCGCCGGCTGGCACCGACCGGCTGTCGGTCGCCTTCTTCCTTGGTGCTCCCTTCGATGCCGAGATCCCGCTGCTTGACCTGGCGCCGCACCTCAAGGCGCAGGCGAGCGGCGTTACCCGTGACCCCCAGAATCCGCTCTACCGCAACTCCGGGCAGAACGCGCTGAAAAGCCGGCTGCGCTCGCATCCAGATGTGGCGCGCCGCCACCATGCCGATCTCGTTGCTACCCAGGCTCGCGCCGAAGTCGCGCCCTTTGCCTAACAACACAGGAGGAACGCCCATGACGCTCGAAAATCTCTCTCCCGAGACCCTCGCCCTCCACGGCGGTTCATGGCGCGCCGATCCCACCAACGGTGCGGTTGCGGTGCCTATCTACCAGACCACGTCCTATCAGTTCCAGGACACCAGCCATGCCGACCGGCTGTTCGCGCTCGACGAGATCGGCCACATCTACACGCGGGTTTCGAACCCGACGCAGGACGCTTTGGAGACCCGCATCGCGGCGCTGGAAGGCGGTGCTGCGGCCCTGCTGCTCTCCTCCGGCCAGGCGGCCTCGGCCTATTCGGTTCTGAACCTTGCCGGCGCGGGTGACAACATCGTCTCGGCCACCGATCTCTATGGTGGCACCTGGGCGCTGTTTGCGGCCACGCTGAAGCATCTGGGCGTCGAGGTCCGCTTCGTCGATCCGTCCGATCCCGAGAACTTCCGCCGCGCCACCGACGAACGCACCCGCGCCTACTATGCGGAGTCGCTGCCCAATCCGAAGCTGCAGGTCTTCCCGATCAAGGAAGTGGCCGACATCGGCCGCTCGCTCGGCGTGCCGCTGATCGTCGACAACACCGCGGCACCCCTCAGCATCCGGCCATTCGATCATGGCGCCGCGGTCGTCGTCTATTCGGCGACGAAATACATTGGCGGCCATGGCACCTCGATAGGCGGCATCGTCATCGATGGCGGCAACTTCCCCTGGGAAGACCATGCCGAGCGCTTCCCGACTCTGAACCAGCCCGATCCGAGCTATCACGGCAAGGTCTGGGTCGAGGCGGCCAAGCCGCTCGGTCCGGTGGCATATGTGCTGCGCATCCGCACCGTTCTCCTGCGCGACGTCGGCGCCGCGATCAGCCCGTTCAATGCCTTCCAGCTATTGCAGGGCCTGGAGACGCTGCCGCTGCGCATCCGCCAGCACAATGAGAACGCCATAAAGGTGGCCGAATATCTGCGCGGACATCCGAAAGTCGGCAATGTCATCTTCCCGCGCTACCAGACAGGCGAGAGCAAGCGGCGCGCCGATGCCTATTTCCGGCAAGGCAGCTACGGCGCGTTGGTCGGCTTCGAACTGAAGGACGGCCGCGAGGCGGGACGCTCCTTCATCAACGGATTGAAGCTGCTCTACCACGTCGCCAACATCGGCGACGCGCGCTCCCTGGCCATCCATCCGTCGACCACCACCCACTCGCAGCTGTCGCAGGAAGAGCAGCTCGCGACCGGCGTGACCCCCGGCTACGTCAGGCTCTCCATCGGCATCGAACATCCCGACGACATCATCCGCGACCTCGAACAGGCGCTCGACCAGGTCGCCGGCGATCGCGAGTTGAAGGCTGCCTAGGAATTTTGCCGGCTTCACATTCATCCGATCACAGGAGGGGACTATGACCACAGACAAGAAAACCACATCGAGGATTTCGCGGCGCGGCGTGCTGCGCGCCGCTGGCGCGCTTGGCGTCGGTGCAACGGCGGTGGGCTTGCTCGCCAGGCCGACGAGCTACGCCATCGCCGGCAATCAAACCAAGGTGAGGCTGTCATGGACCGAATTCGCGGCCTGTCATTCGCCGATCGCGTTTGCTCTGTCGAAGGGCATCTACGCCAAGCATGATCTCGATATCGATCTTTACTACCAGGGCGCCAGTGGCCAGACGCTGATCCAGTCGATCGCCACCAACAAGACCGATGCCGGCGCTGGCCTGCTCTATGACTGGGTCAAGCCGCTGGAGCAGGGGCTGGACGTCAAGCTCTTCGTCGGCTCGCATGGTGGCTGCACCAGGCTGCTGGCATCGAAGGCTTCGGGCGTCACCACGCTCGAAGGCTTGAAGGGCAAGACCATCGTCTCCTATGACGTTGCCAGCCCGCCGAAGCACTCCTTCCAGGTCGCGCTCGCCAAGGCCGGCCTCGACCCCAACAACGACGTCAACTGGACCAACGTGCCGTTCGATCTCGTCGGCGAGACGGTGGGCAAGGGCCAGGCCGACGCGCTGGCGCATCTCGATCCATGGGCCTATGCACACAAGAAGAAGTTCGATCTGGTGGAGGTCGCCAACACGCAAACCGGAGCCTTCGAGGGCGCGGTCTGTTGCGTGCTCGGTGTCAATTCGGCCTTCCTCGATGCCAACAAGGATGCCATCCGGCGGCTGGCCGAGGCCGATATCGAGATCCACGAATACGCCGCGGCGCATCCGGACGAGGTCGCCAAGTGGTTCGTCGACAATCTCAACCCCGGTTTCCCCTTCGAGGATATCCGCGACGAGATCGCCTCCTGGGTGCTGCACAACCACCCGGTCGGCAAGGACCTGCAGGGTCAGGTCAAGAATGCCGCCGCCGATCTGGCGCTGATCAAGGTGCTCGATCCAACCACCGATCCGGCGGAACTCGCCCAGCGGGTGACGGTCGACATTCTCGCCTGACGGGACCTGGGTGATGAGTGCAGCGGTCGACAAGGACGCAACCGGCAAAAGCGTTTCGTCCGCTTTTGCCGGCCCCGTGTGGAAACATGGGCTCTACGCGGCCGCGGCCTGGCTGCTCGCCGCCATTGTGACGGTGGCATTCCCTGACGTCGTGCCGTGGGGCAGCCGCGACGTCTTTGTCACGCTGCTGGTCGCGGGGGCGGTCGTGCTGGGCGGCCTCGCCTTCGGCGTCGAAAAGCTCGGCGGCTTCGGAAGGGGATTGATCCACTATGGCCCTTGGCTGATCGCGCTCGGCCTATGGTTCGCGGTATGGGAACTGATCACGGCCAAGCTCGGCTGGCTGCCGAAGCCGTTCTTCTCGCCGCCGCATGGTCTGCTGCATGTCTATATCGTCGACTGGCAGCGCATCCTCATCTGCATCGCCTATACCGCACGGCTGTGGACGATCGGCTTCTTCAGCGGCATCGTCCTCGGTTTCATCGGCGGCGTGGCGCTCGGCTGGTCGAAGCGCTTTGCCTACTGGGGCATGCCCATCCTGAAGCTGATCGGTCCGGTGCCGGCAAGCGCCTGGATCCCGGCGACGTTCTTCCTGTTCCCGACGACGTTCCAGGCCAGCCTGTTCCTGGTCGCCCTTGCATCCGGAATACCGGTCGCGATCCTGACCGCCTCCGGTGTCAACTCGGTCAGCCGTTCCTTCTACGACGTGGCGCGCACGCTGGGCGCCAGCACCCGCTATCTCGTGCTGCGCGTGGCGATACCCGCCGCTTTGCCGCATGTCTTTGTCGGCCTGTTCATGGGGCTCTATTATTCGTTCGCCGTTCTGGTGGTGGCCGAAATGCTCGGCGCCAAATACGGCCTGGGCTGGTACCTGCAGTTCCAGACCGCCTATTCGGCCTATGCCAATGTCTATGCCATGCTGATCATCATGGCGTTGCTCTGCTCGGGCCTGGTCAAGCTGCTGTTCGTCGTCCGCGACCGGCTGCTCGGCTGGCAGAAGGGGGTGGTGCAATGGTAGCCGCCGCAGGACTTCGCGCCGCATCCGAAAACGCCGCCGGTCTCGCCGTCGATTTTCGGGGCGTCTCGCATCAATACGATCTCGACGGGCAGCCCTTGCCGGTGCTGCGGCAGATCGACCTGGCCGTGGCGCCGGGTGAATTCGTGGCGCTTCTGGGCCCATCCGGCTGCGGCAAGTCGACCTTGCTGCGGCTGGCGGCGGGGCTGGAAAAACCGACAAGCGGCGACGTGCTGGCGGACGCGACAATCGTCGCCCGGCCGGATCCGTCGCGCGTGCTCGTGTTCCAGGATCCGACCTTGTTTCCGTGGCGGACTGTCCGCGACAATGTCGCCATCGGGCCGGAAGCGCGCGGCGTGCTGGCCGGCAGCCAGAAGCGGATCGACGACGCGCTTCGCCTGGTCAAGCTGGACGCCTTCGCATCGGCCTTTCCGCATCAACTGTCCGGCGGCATGGCGCAACGCGCCGCACTGGCGCGTGCCCTGGTCAACGACCCGCGCCTGCTGCTGCTCGACGAGCCGTTGGGACGGCTGGATTCGCTCACCCGGCTGACCATGCAGGAAGAGCTTTTGTCGCTCTGGCGCGAAGCCGGCTACACGGTCATTCTCGTCACCCACGATGTCGAGGAGGCGTTGCTGCTCTGCGAGCGCGTCATTGTGCTGACCGAGCGCCCGGCGCGCATCAAGGCAGAGGTCGTGGTCGACCTGCCCTATCCGCGGCGGCGCGACGATCCGCGCATCGTCGCCCAGCGCCAGCACATCCTCGAGATACTCGGGTTCTCCGCATGAGCGAGAATGCTTCGGTCCGAAAACCGTTTCCGCTGCGCTGGCTGGAGGCGGTGGGGATTGCGCTGACGCTCGTCGCCCTTGTCTGGTGGGCGATCGTCTATGCGCAGGTCATGTCGAACACCGGCTTTCCGGTCGAACGCACGCTGCCATGCCTGCTGCAGACGTCGGACCGCTGTTCGCTCGCCATGTCGCTGTGCAAGAGCTGGCACTTCCTCGGCATCAAGCGCTACTCGCCGGAACTGCTGTGGGCCGGAGCAATCGTTTCCAGCCTCGCGCTTCTGCTGGGCAGCTTCATGCAGAATCCGGGACAGGGAAAATAAGCAGTTCGAGGCCGGGACTCCGTGCCGCTCGAGCGCGTCTTTCCCGCGATGATCCCTTCACAAGCAGTCGGTTCGCATTCGCCGCCAATGTCTATTTTCGAAGCAAACTGCTTTCCCGGCAGGCAAAAAATTGGATTGCCGTTCCTTAGTCTACAAAAATTATAGAGTTAACTTCGAGCCAGTCGAACAGGGCGGGGGACGTTCCGCCAGCGGCTGATGGCAACAAAATCGCAGGAGTGACATACATGACGACAACAACGCGGTCCGGTGCCCGTTGGAGGACGGCACTGGCAACAACGCTCATGGTGGCGGTGGGACTGTTCTCGACATCCACCTATGCCGGCCCGACCCTCGACAAGATCAAGGCGCGGGGCTCCATCAAGGTCGGCGTCGGCACCACACCCGGCTTCTTCTCGCCGGACAGCAATGGCCGTTGGCAGGGATTCTTCGCCGACTACGGCCGCGCCCTGGCGATCACCGTCTTCGGCGATCCGGAGAAGGTGGAGTTCACCAACTCCTCGCCGCAGCAGCGCCTGCCGGCGCTTCAGTCCGGCGAATTCGACATCCTGCTGTCGGGCGTGACGGTGACGATCACGCGCGCTTTCCAGCTCGGCTTCCATTTCGGCCCGACCGTCTTCTATGACGGGCAAGGCATCCTGGTGCGCAAGGACCTTGGCGTCACCAAGGCCGCCGACCTCGACGGCGCCACGATCGGCGTCCAGAGCGGCACGACCGGCGAGTTGAACATCGCCGATTTCTTCCGCAAGACCGGCAAGAAGTTCACGCCGGTGACGATCGAGGACACCAGCGAGTTCATCAACGCGCTGGAGTCGGGCCGTGTCGACGCCATCACGCAGGACTCGTCCGACCTCGTCGGCAAGCGCACGCAGCTGAAGAAACCTGACGACTACATCATCCTGCCCGAGCGTCTGTCGAAGGAGCCGCTCGCACCGGCGATCGCCAGCGGCGACGACCGCTGGCTGGAAATCGTCAACTGGACGGTCAACGCCACCATCCAGGCCGAGGAATGGGGCATCACCAGCAAGAACATCGACGACTTCCTCAAGTCGCCGGATCCGGCCATCCAGCGCTTCCTCGGCGTCGATCCGTCACTCGCGCAAGCGATCGGCCTCGATCCGAAATGGGCCTACAACATCATCAAGACCGTCGGCAATTACGGCGAAATCTACGACCGCAATCTGAAGCCGCTCGGCTGGGAGCGTGGTTACAACAGCCTGTGGACCAACGGTGGCCTGCTCTACTCGCCGCCGTTCCGCTAAGACCTTCGCCAACCAATGTCCTTGATTGACGAAACCGTGCCGGGTCCTGGCGGACCCGGCATTTTGCGCAGGATATCCCTGTGGTGGGGCAGCTATCCGCTGACGCAGGTCGCCGTCATCACCGCGGTCGTCGCGCTGTTCTGGCTGCTTGGCCACAACGCCGCCGAGACGATGGCGCGCATCGGCATCACGCCGGGCTTCGACTTCCTCAGCCGGCCGGCGAGTTTCGAGATCGGCGAGGCGCCGATTGCCTTCAAGGCTGGCGATCCCTATGCGCGCGCTATCCTGGCCGGGCTTTTGAACACGATCAAAGCGGCGGCGCTTGGCTGCGTCCTGGCCACGATCCTCGGCGTCGCCCTCGGCGTTGCCGGTCTCTCCGGCAATCTTCTGCTGGCGGGGCTGGTGCGCTGGTATGTCGAGATCGTCCGCAACACGCCGCTTCTGCTGCAGCTGTTCTTCTGGATTTCGCTGGCAAAATCCTTTCCCTCGCCACGGCAGGCGCTTTCGGCGTTCGGCAGCTTCTTCCTCACCAACCGTGGCGTCTTCGTGCCGGCGCTCGGCTTCCACAATGTTTCGGCACCGACGCTCTGGCTGCTTGGCGCCCTCGCCGCTGCCTATCTGGTCTTCGTTCTATGGGCATGGCGCGGCGGCAGGCTGTCCGCCAGGCGGTTGGGCCTTGCAACGGCGCTGATGTTGGGCGCCGTTGTGCTTGCCTTCCCGCTGACCGGCGCCGGCGCGGCCTGGGAGATACCGGCGCTGGCCGGCTTCAACATCCGCGGCGGTTACAATCTGACACCCGAATTCGCCGCACTGCTGACCGGCCTGGTGGTGAAATTCTCGGCCGCCATCGCCGAGATCGTGCGGGCCGGCATCCAGTCCGTCGATCGCGGCCAGTGGGAGGCCTCGAGGGCGCTTGGCCTGCACAACGGCCAGATCATGCGCCTTGTCGTGTTGCCGCAGGCCTTGCGCGTCATCACGCCGCTGACCACGTCCAGCTACCTCGACCTGACCAAGGATTCCAGCCTTGCCGTCGCCATCGGCTACCCTGATCTGGTCAGCATCATCAACACCACCGCCAACACGACCGGACAGTCGCTGGAAGCGCTGACCCTGCTGATCGCCATCTATCTGGCGATCAACCTCTCCGTGTCGGCGGCCATGAACCTCTACAACAGGCGTGTCGCGCTCAGGGGAGCAAGGATATGAGCCTCTCCGACGCTCTTGACCTGAGAACATGGCGATCGTCGGCGACGCTGCGGACATTGAAGGTCGGGCTTTTCGGCACGCCGCTGAATTCGCTGATCACCGTGGTCACGGTCGCACTGCTTGCCTGGATCATACCGCCGCTGTTGCGCTGGGGCATATTCGACGCGACATGGACAGGGACATCGGCCGACTGCGCGGCGGCGTCTGGCGCCTGCTGGGCGTTCGTCGGGGCAAAATTCCGCTTCATCCTGTTCGCCTTCTACCCGCCGGCGCTGCAATGGCGCCCGCTGATCGTCATGGTGCTGCTGCTGGGGCTGCTGGTCGTCACCGCGCAGCCGCGCTTCTGGCGCAAGGGATTGCTCGCCGCCTGGTTCGTCGTGATTGCCGCCAGCTGGATGCTGATGTCCGGCTCTCTGGTTCCACCCACCGTCCCATCGAACCAGTGGGGCGGATTGGCGGTGACGCTGTTCGTGTGGTCGGTCTGTTTCGGCCTGGCGACGCCGCTCGCCATCCTGCTGGCGCTGGCCAGGCGTTCCGACATGGGCGGCCTGCGCATGCTGGCGATCGTCTTCATCGAAGTGATGCGCGGCACGCCGATGGTGGCCATCCTCTACGTGGCGATGCTCATCCTGCCGATGGCCATCCCCAATGGCCAACTGATCGACAAGAACGTGCGCGCCATGATCATGATCACGCTGTTCTGGTCGGCCTATATCGCCGAAGTCATTCGCGGCGGCCTGCAGGCGATTCCGCCAGGCCAGTACGAAGCGGCGACCGCGCTTGGCCTCGGCTACTGGCGCACGATGCAGCTCGTGGTGCTGCCGCAGGCGCTGCGTCTGGTCATTCCCGGCATGGTCAACCTGGCGATCGGCTTCCTGCTGGCAACATCGCTGCTCGCCGTCATCGGCATCTTCGATTTGCTCAACGCCGCGCGCGCCTCGGCCACCGACCCGCAATGGCTGGGCTATTACGACGAGGCGTATCTGTTCGCCGCGCTGATCTACTTCGTGCTGTGCTTCGGCGGATCACGCTACAGCCTGTGGCTGGAGAAATATCTGCGCCGGTCGCAACGCCACTGAGCCGGTCGCCTTGCGTTAACTGCCCGCGACGGCCCGTACGCTCTCCCGTTCCACCAGCGGACACTCCAGCTTGGTGATGGGATAGCGCCCCTGCCCGGGCGGCAAGGGTGCCTCGAGCTGTTCGATCGCCCATTGGCCCATCGCCATGTGCGGCAGGATCGAGGTGGTCAGCGGCGGGAAGAGGTGCCGGGCGATTTCCTCGTCGTCATAGCCGACAACGGAGATGTCCTGCGGAATGTGCAGGCCGGCTTCCTTGAGTGCCTCGTAGCAGCCGATCGCGGTGCGGTCGTTCTGGCAGAAGATGGCGGTTGGACGCTCCTTCAGCGCCAAAAGCTTCACCGTCGCGGCATAGCCGGCGCTTGCCGACCAGTCGCCCTCGACCACCAACTCCGGGTCGAACGGGATGTCGGCGGTGGCGAGCGCGCGGCGGTAGCCCTTCAGCCGGTCCTGTGCGGCCTGCATCCATGGCTCACCGGTGATGGTGGCGATACGGCGGTGGCCATGGCTGATCAAATGCCGGGTCGAACTCTGGCCGCCGGCGATCTCGGAAGGCACCACGGCGGGGAAGGCATAGTCCGACGTGTAGCAGTTGAGCAGGATCACCGGGATGTCGAGGCTGTAGAGGAAGTCGGGCGCCGTGATCTCGCGGGTGAAGATGGTCATGTAGATCAGCGCCGAAATGCCCCGTCTGGTCAGCGCCTGTATCGCGCGCGGCTCCATCACGGCGTCGCCCATGGTCTGCGCCACCAGGAGCACGTTGCCGGCATTCCACGAGGCCTGGCGCGCGCCCTCGATGGCCACCACCGCCTCCGGGCTGGTGGCGAGCTGGTCGACGGCAAAGCCGATCACCCCGTCAAGCCCATCGAAGGCGGCAACAGGCTTGCGCAGTGCCGAGAAGGCGGGAGCGCTGTAGCCCAGCGCCCGGGCGGCCTCGATCACCCGCTCGCGGGTCTGCTGCGACAGCCTGATGCCGGGTGAATTGTTGAGCACGAAGGAAACGGTCGCCTGCGAACAGCCTGCGGCCCTGGCGATGTCGGTCATGGTGACCCGCCCCTTGGGCTTTGCCGGTGCCTTGCGGCGTCTCGCCGTCTCGCTGGCCGGATCCGTCGTCTCGTTCATTGCATTGGTGTCCCCAATCCCCCGTCCTGTCTAGCGGCAGCCTGCCGGGCCGACAAGATGGCGCTGCGGCGCCGATTTATAGAAATCGTTGCGTTGTTTATATCTATTAGTAGCCTCGTGGTCCATCGGTCATCAGGTTCCGGCTATCAGGGAAGGCAAAGGTTGCAAGGCTTTTGCCGTCATGTTGCCCAGACATCGGTTCGCGGCGCGTCGTCTGCGATGTCGCCTCGGCATGTCCGAATGTTGGCCCGAAACTAATAGTGTTTACTAATACAAAAATGCGCTGTAACGTCAATCCGTCGCGTCCGGCCCCGTTGGGTTCCGGCGCGGCGGGAAAGCGTGCGTGACTGGCCCGATGGCGAGCGGATATTGTCTCCGCAAGCTCTGTCTCGGACATGTGATATGTCAGACAAATCGGACTATTTACGAATGATGGATGAGTCTCTAAAGTCCGTGGCCGTGGCTGGAACGACGCCATTCTTTCAGTGCCGGGAACCCCTGAGGAGGAGGGGCGTCCGAGCCGCAAACGGCAAATTCAGGTGAGCAAGGCAATTCTAGTGAGCAAGACCGGTCAGCCGGATGGCTGGACCAAAACGGGAGGTTGAACATGAAATCCTTGATACGCAATGCATCCGTGGCCGCCGCGGCCCTGGTTGTCGGCCTGACGGCGACAGCCATCGCGCGCGCCGACGACAAGCCGACGCTGGCCTTCGTCGTCAACGGCGCTTCCGATTTCTGGAAAGCGGCCGAAGCCGGCGTCAAGAAGGCGCAAGGCGAACTGCCCGACTATACGCTTGAACTCAAATATCCCGAGCAGTCCTCGGTCGCCATTCAGCAGCGCCTGATGGACGATCTGGTGACGGCCGGCGTCAAGGGCATCATGGTTTCGGCGGTTGACCCCAAGACCTCGACCGATGGCTTGAACAAGATCGCCTCGCAAACAGCGCTGTTCACCACCGACAGCGACGCTCCGCAGACCAAGCGTGTCGCCTATATCGGCTCGTCCAACGTCGACGCCGGCAAGCAGGCCGCCGATATCGCCAAGAAGGCGATGCCCAATGGCGGCAAGTGCCTCGGCTTCGTCGGCCTGCTCGGTGCAGACAATGCCAAGGAACGCATCCAGGGCTTCAAGGATGGGCTGGCCGGCACCAAGATCACGCTTGACGACGTGCGTGGCGACGATATCGACCAGGCCCGCGCCAAGAAGAATGTCGAGGACGCGCTGGTTGCCAGCCCCGATGTCACCTGCATGGTCGGCTTCTATTCCTACAACACGCCGCGCATCTATGAAGCGCTGCGCGACGCCGGCAAGCTCGGCCAGATCACGGTCGTCGGTTTCGATGACGATCCGATCACGCTGGGCGGCGTCAAGGAAGGCACCATTGCCGCCACCGTCGTGCAGCAGCCTTTCGAATGGGCCTATCAGGGCATGAAGCTGATGGCGGCCTATCTCAAGGGCGACAAGTCGGGCATCCCGGCCAATGCGCTGATCATCATCCCGACCAAGATCATCGGCAAGGATGATGTCGACGCCTATGCCGCCAATCTCAAGGCGATGGCTGGAAACTAAGGCCAGGAAGCAGTTCGGCCGGCTCAACTTCGCTTGAGCCGGCTGTCCGCATTGACGAACCCGGCCGGGATCGTCAGTCTGCTGAGAGGTCGGCCCGCCAATCGCTGTCAGGCATGATGAATTATTCCGACACATCCATCGCGGCAATCACCCCGTTCCTCAGTCTCGAGAACGTGCGCAAGACCTATCCGGGCGTCGTCGCGCTCGATGGCTTCTCGATGGAGGTCAGGCCGGGCGAGGTTATCGGCCTCGTCGGCGAGAACGGCGCCGGCAAGTCGACCCTGATGAAGATCCTCGGCGGCGTCACCACGCCGGACACCGGCACCATCACGGTCGATGGCACCGCCCACAAGGGGCTCAGCGTCGAAGGCAGCCTTGGCTCGGGCATCGCCTTCGTCCACCAGGAACTCAACCTGTTCGAAAACCTCGATGTCGCCGCCAACATCTTCTTTGGCCGCGAACCGCTGCGCGCCGGACCGCTCAAGCTTGTCGACCGCTCCAAGCTGCGGGAAATGGTGGCGCCGCTGCTGAAGCGCGTCGGCGCCAATTTTTCCGCCGACACGCAGGTCGCCGACCTGTCGCTTGCGCAACAGCAGATGGTCGAGATCGCCAAGGCGCTCTCGATCAAGGCAAGGCTGGTCATCCTCGACGAGCCGACATCGAGCCTGCCGATAGCCGAAACCGACAAATTGCTCGACGTCATCAAGGCGCTGAAGGCCGATGGCATCAGCGTCATCTTCATCTCGCACCGCCTGCACGAGGTCGAGCGCGTCGCCGACCGCGTCGTCGTGCTGCGCGACGGCATGCTGGCCGGCACGCTGGGCAAGCGCGACATCAACCACGACCAGATGGTCAAGCTGATGATCGGGCGCATGCTGAAGGAGCGCGAGAAAGCTTCCGAGGCCGCGCGTGCCCCCGGCGCCGTCGCCCTTGCTGCCAAGGCCGTCCGCACGCCCACCTATCCCGGCCGCCCGGTCGACCTCGATGTCAGGCGCGGCGAGATCCTCGGGCTTGCCGGCCTGGTCGGCTCCGGCCGCACCGAGCTGGCACGCGTGTTCTTCGGCATTGACGGCAGCCTTGGCGGCGCGTTGGAGCTCGACGGAAAGCCGCTTGTGCTCGGCTCCGCGGCCGACGCCGTCGCGCACGGCATCTTCCTGGTGCCGGAAGACCGCAAGCTGACCGGCATCCTGCTCGACCTGTCGATCGCGCAGAACATCTCGCTGCCCAATCTGCCGGCGCATGCCAGGCGCTCGCTGGTGTCGGCCAGTGCGGAGAACGCTACCGCCGAGAAGCAGAAGAAGGATCTCGGCATCAAGGCGCCGTCGGTGCAGACACGCACCGGCACGCTGTCGGGCGGCAACCAGCAGAAGGTCGTGCTCGGCAAGTGGCTGGCCATGAACCCGAAGGTGATGATCCTCGATGAGCCGACGCGCGGCATCGACATCGGCGCGAAGGCGGAAATCTACGGGCTGATGCGAGCGCTCGCCGACGCCGGCGTCGCCGTGCTGATGATCTCCAGCGACATGGAAGAGGTGATCGGCGTGTCCGACCGCATCGCCGTCATGCATGAGGGCCAGATCTCGGGCATTCTCGACAAGGACCGGTTCAGCCAGGAAAACGTGCTGCTGCTGGCTGTGGGCAAGCCGGCAAACTAATGCTGTCGCGCAGAAGTGACCTCGGGTTCGCGACAACGACATGCATAGACCAAGGAGCCGGAGCGCACGACGCGCTTTGGCCGTAAGCGGAGACGACGATGAGCAAGAAAGATCTCGGCCTGCTGATCCTGATCCTGGTGGTCGGGGCGATCGTCGCCATCATCAATCCGCGCTTCCTGTTGCCGATCAACCTTGCCAACACCTCGAACCTGATCGGCCTGTTCGGTATCCTCTCGATCGGCCAGGCCTTCGTCATCATCACCGGCGGCATAGAACTGTCGGTCGGTTCGCTGGTCGCGCTGCTGGGCACGCTGTTCATCGACTTCATCGCCGTGCGCGGCATGGGATGGCCTGTTGCCTTCGTGCTCATCCTCGTGCTTGGCGCGATCATCGGACTGGCGCATGGCTGGCTGATCACGCGGCTGAAATTGCAACCCTTTGTCGTGACGCTGTGCGGCCTGCTGATCTATCGCGGCGTCGCGCGCTTCTACACCGCCGACGGCACGGCCGGCTTCGCCTTCGGCCAGAATTTTCCTGACCTCGAATTTCTCACCGCCGGCCGTTCCTGGGGCGTGCCGAACTCCTTCTTCGCCCTGATTATCATCGCCATCGTCATGTGGGTGGTGCTGCACCGCTCGGTGTTCGGCCGCTATCTCTATGCCATCGGCAAGAACGAGGAGGCGGCGAAATACTCAGGCATCCGCACCGGCCGGATCGTCATGGCCGCCTATGTCATCTGTGGCGTGCTGACCGCCTTGTCGGCGATCTACTTCGCCATGTACACGCGCTCGATTTCACCCGCCAGCCATGGCCAGTTCTACGAACTCTACGCCATTGCCGCGGCTGTGCTTGGCGGTTTCTCGTTGCGCGGCGGCGAAGGCTCGCTGATCGGCGTCGTGCTGGGCACTGTGCTGCTGCAGGAGCTGCAGAACCTTGTCAATCTGCTCGGCATCCCGTCTTCCCTCAACTTCGCGGTGATGGGCGGGGTCATCCTCATCGGCGTGCTGGTCGACCAGCAATGGGGCGTGTTCCGCGCCCGGCGGCTGATGGTGGATGCCGCTCGCAAGAATGTCGCCGGTGCGCCGGCGGAATAAGCACTTGCCATGACTCAACTGCTTGTCCACACCCTGCGAATATTATAATAGCATAACCCGATATTGCTCGGGGGTGGACGGGACATGCGCTGCGATTTGCGAGGCAAGGTAGCGCTGGTCACCGGGGCCGCGGGCGCCATCGGCAGTTCCATCGCCGGACGCCTGTCCGACAATGGCGCCGCCGTCGTCGTCGCCGACATCAACGGCGAAGGCGCAAGCCAGGTCGCGGCCGGTCTGAGCAACGCCATGGCCTGCGCCACCGACATCCGTGATGCCGCCTCGGTCGACAGTGCGATCGCCGCGATCATGCAGCGCTACGGCCGCCTCGACATCCTCATCAACAATGCCGGCGTCAACACGCTGGCGCACCGCGTCACCCTGGACGAATTCCCGCCCGAGGAATGGGACCGCATCACCGGCATCGACCTTGACGGCCTCTATATCATGAGCCGGGCGGCACTCGCGCCCATGCTCGCCGCCGGCAACGGCGGGCGCATCGTCAATATCGCCTCGGTCGTCGGCCTTGCCGCCATGCGCCTGCAGAGCCCGTTCGTCGCCGCCAAGGCCGGCATCATCCATCTGACACGTTCTATGGCGATCGAACTTGGTGCCAGGGGCATCCTGACCAACGCCATCGCCCCGGGGTCGGTGATGACGGCGCTGACGGCCAAGCTGTTTTACGGCGACGACGGCAAGTTCGCCGGCCGCACGCAGGAATTCCTCGCCCATGTCCCGCTCGGCCGTCCGGCTGAACCGCAAGAGATCGCCGAGGCGGTGCTGTTCCTGGCCTCGCCTGCCGCCAGCTACGTCAACGGCCAGGTCCTGGCCGTCGATGGCGGCTGGACGGCGGGATACATGATGTGAGTGGCGCGATGGAAATCGATCTCGCCGGCGCGACGATAGCGCTGGAAGGCCCAGGCAATCCGCTCGTCGAAGCGGCACTTGCCGCCTTGCGTGCCAATGGCGGCCGCATTGTCGAAGGGGTGCGGGCACGGCCCGCTGGCATGCTGCCCCCCGACATCCTTCTTGTTTCATGCCCGCTGCGTCCGGGAACGACGGCCGAAGATCCCCCCACCTTGTATGCCGATGCCCGCAAGGCGGCCGTGGCCATGACGCCCCACGGCCGCGGGCGCATTGTCTTCCTGATCTCGGCCACCGCCGGCATGCCGATGCGTCGCCATCCGCGCTTCTCCATGGAGAATGCCTCGATCCTGGCCGGCATGCGTACGCTGGCCATGGAATTCGGGCCGAAGGTGCTGGTCAATGCCGTCGGCTTCGGCGCGGTCGAGGGTGAAACCATGGTCTCGGGCGACAAGGCGATGCTCAGCCACACACCGGTCGGCCGCGCCGGCCGCATCGAGGAAGCGGTCGCGGCCGTGTTGTTCTTCTGCGATCCGCTCAACACCTACACGACGGGCCAGATGCTGGGCGTCGACGGTGGGTGGACGGCTGGCTATGGGCGCAATTTCTGAACCGTCGATGCTTGCCATCCCCGCCGGACCCGCCGCTGGAAACCGTCCACCACACCCGCTATGAAAGGCGCTTACGGTGTGATCCATAGGACATTGCCTTGGTGGGTCGCGCTCTTTTGGAGCATGGTGATGGTCGACAAGCCGCCGGCGGGCGAGAAGAAGCCGCAACGCCTTGGCGTCCGCGAGATCGCCAAGCGTGTCGGCGTCGCGCCGATGACGGTGTCGCGCGCGCTGTCCAATCCCGACATGGTGTCGCCGGAGACGCGCATCAGAGTGCTCGAAGCGATCGAGCAGGCCGGCTTCGTGCCCAACCGGCTGGCCTCAAGCATGCGCGGCAATGGCCGCATGATCGGCACGGTGGTGCCGCCGCTGATCAATTCGGGCATCGCCGAACAGGTGCAAGGCATGTCCGACGAATGCCATGAGAGCGGCTATTCGATGCTTCTGGTGCAGGGTGAATTCACGCAGGAGGCGGAGGAAAAGTCGATCCGTAATCTGCTCGGCTGGCGACCGGTCGGCATGATCCTGCAGAGCTTCGTGCAAAGCGAGGCGGCACGGGCGCTTCTGAAGAGCAGCGGCGCACCGGTGGTCGAAATATCCGAGATCAAGGGCCGCAAGCCGATAGACATGGTGGTCGGCGTCTCCAACTTCGAGACCGCCTATGCCATGACCATGCATCTGGCGGCCAAGGGCTACAAGCGCATCGGCTTCGTCTCGACGCCGATCCATGGCAATGACCGTTTGCAGCAGCGCCGCACCGGCTATCACGCCGCACTCACCGAACTGGGTTTCAAGAACCATGGCGACATGGAGGTCGAAGTGCCGATCACCGCTCAGGGCGGTGCCGAGGCGCTGGTGACGCTGACCTCCAGGCACAAGGATATCGATGCCATCTTCTTTTCCAGCGACACGCTGGCCGTCGGCGCCGTCCAGGAATGCCACCGCCGCCGCTGGGCGGTGCCGGGCAGGATCGCGATCGCCGGCTATGGCGACATGGATCTGGCCGCGCAGCTTTATCCGCCCCTGACCACGGTGAAGGTCAACCGCTACGAGATGGGCCGCCGCGCGGTGCGGCAATTGCTGGCGAGGCTCGGCGGCGACACCAAGGTGCCGACCATCACCAGCCTCGGCTTCGAGATCGTCGACCGCGAGAGTGCCTGATGGGCCTGTTGGTCGAGGCCTCTCAGCTTCGTCATCCTAGGGCGGAGCAGCCGCGAAGCGGCGTCGCGGAGACCCTAGGATCCATTCCGTGACCTCGATCGAAGGGTACGGCGGAGAAAAATTCTTCAACGTTTGCAAAGCTTTAACGCCACGGCATGGATCCTAGGGTCTGCGCCGCGTCGCTTCGCTCCTTGCTCCGCCCTAGGATGACGAAGAGAGGGAAGCCTCAGCCAAACTGTAAACGTCGCGATTTTCCTTAACCGCGCTTCCCCGCCTCTTCACGCCGCCCGAGGCGCTTTTCCCAGCCTTCCGCATGGACGTTGAGATAGGCGTTGGGATCGTAGGGGTGATCCTTGATCGCCTCGATGTTGAGATCGATGCCGAGCCCCGGTGCGTCCGGCAACGACAGGTGTCCATTGTCCGGTTTGACGGTCGGGTGCCAGGTCACCAACTCGCGCGTCCACGGGTCGTTGAAGGCGTCGAAATGCTCCTGGATGAGGAAGTTCGGCACTGCCGCCGCCAGCTGCAGGCACACCGCCGTCGCCACCGGTCCGCCGCTCTGGTGCGGCGCGATGTGGCTGCCATGCGCGAGCGCCAGATTGGCCACCTGCATGGACGGCGCGATGCCGCCGAGCGACATCGGTTCGGGTTGGAAGATATTGACGCCGCCGCCGGCGGCCAGCGTGTAGAACTGCCCGACCGTGTCGTACATCTCGCCGGTCGCAACCGGGATCGGCGAGCGATGCGCCACTTCGTGCACGGTCTCCTGCCGGTCGCGCGAGGTCGGCTCCTCCCACCAGTAGATGTCGAGGTCAGCGAACTTCTGTGCCGCCTGCAGCGCCGCGATCTCGGTGAAGCGGGCATGCACGTCGATCAGTATCAGCGTGTCCTTCGGTAGCTTGTCACGCAAGGTTCGGCAGATCGCGTAGGAGAGATCCAGTTCCTCACGCGAGATAAAGCCCTGCGCGGTGCCGAACGGGTCGAGCTTGAACGCTTTGAAGCCCTTGGCCAGAACCGCCTTGGCGGCTTCCAGAAAGGCCTCCGGCGTGCGCTCGGTGCGGTACCAGCCATTGGCGTAGCCGAGCACGCTGTCGCGCACCTGGCCGCCGAGCAACTGGTGGATCGGCACGCCGAGGCTCTTGCCCAGAATGTCCCAGCAGGCGACCTCGACCGCCGCGATCACCGTGCGGTGGATATGGCCGCCGTCTAGCGAGACGCTATCCAGCATGCGCTTGGCCAGCGCGTTGATGCGGCGCGGATCCTGGCCGATGGCGAGGTGCTTGAGTTCGTGCACACCGGCTTCGGTGGTCTTGATGAAGCCGTTCAACGTGCCTTCGCCGATGCCATGGATGCCCTTGTCCGTGTGCACCTTGACGAAGAGCCAGTTCTTCCAGCCGGCGCCGACGGCAAAGGTCTCGATGTCGGTGATCTTCATGCGGCAGTCCTAGTTCAACGCGGCAATTGTTGTGACGATGGCCTCGGTCGTCAGCCCGTATTTCGCCTGCAAGGTCGGCACCGCGCCGCATTCGATATAGCGGTCGGGCAGACCGATGCGCGTCACTTTCTTCGCAATGCCGGCATCGAACAAGGTCTCGACGACAAGGCTCGCCAGCCCGCCGACCACGACATGGTTTTCCGCCGTGACGATATGGTTGAAGCCAGCGGCAAATTCGGCCACCGCCCCGGCGTCGAACGGCTTGATCGTCGGCACGTGCAGCACGCCGGCCGTGATGCCTTGTTTACCCAACGCATCTGCCGCATCCAGCGCCCGCTCGGTCATGAAGCCGGTCGAGATGAGGCCGACATCGGAACCTTGGCGAAGGCGACGCGCCTTGCCGATCTCGAAGCGATAGCCTGGCTCGAACACTACCGGCACGCTGCCACGCAACAGCCGCATGTAGACCGGCCCCCTATGCTCCGCGATCGCCTCGGTCGCTGCCTCGATCTCGGTCGCGTCGCAGGGGTCGATGATGGTCAGGCCGGGGATCATGCGCATCAAGGCCAGGTCCTCGATCGCCTGATGAGTACCGCCATAGCCGGTCGTCAGCCCCGGCAGGCCGGCGACGATCTTGACGTCGAGGTTGGAGTGGGCGAGCGCGATGGCGACGAAATCATAGGCGCGCCGCGTCGCGAACACGCCATAGGTGGTGGCGAACGGCACCTTGCCGGTGCGCGCCAGTCCTGCAGCCACCGCGACCAGGTTCTGCTCGGCCATGCCGACATTGAAGAAGCGATCCGGGAAGGCGTCGCGGAACGGCAAGATATCCGTGTATTTGCCGAGATCGGCAGTCAGTCCGACAATGTCTGGACGGCTCTGGCCAAGCCGCGCCAACGCCTTGCCGAACGGTGCCTCGACACTCTGCCGGCCACCGCCGACCGCTTCATCCTGGCCCATGGCCAGCGTACGTCCGGCCTGCGTCGCCGCGCCGCTCATTGGGCCGCCCCCACGGTCTTTTCGAACTCGGCGATGATGCCGTCCCATTGCGCCACGTCGATGCGGAAGAAGTGCGATTTCTCGGAGGTTTCGATGCGCGGCACGCCCTTGCCCGGAAGCGTGCGCAGCACGATCGCCTTCGGCTTGCCGTTGCGGTTCCTCGCATCCGCCAGCGCACCGACTATCATCCTCATGTCGTTGCCGTCGATCTCCGATGTCTGCCAGCCGAAGGCGCGCCATTTGTCGGCCACCGGCTCCATGTCGAGCACCACGGGGCCGTCGGCCTGGATGCCGTTGCAGTCGACCAGCGCCACCAGCCCGTCGAGCCTGAAATGGCTGGCCGACATCGCCGCTTCCCAGGTCGAGCCTTCTTGCATCTCACCATCGGACAGTTCGACGAAGACGCGTGCGTCCGAGCGGTCCACGCGCAGGCCCAGCGCCTGGCCTACCCCTTGCCCCAGGCCATGGCCGAGCGAGCCGCCGATCACTTCGACACCGGGCGTGGTGTCGAGCGTCGACATTTCCAGCCGGCTGTTGTCGGCCCCATAGGTGGTCAATTCGTCGACCGGAATGATGCCGGCCTCGGCCAGCGCTGCCCAGAGCGCGATGGAATAATGCCCGGTCGAGAGCAGGAAGCGGTCGCGGTCGGGCCACGCCAGATTGTGCGGATCGTAGCGCAGTTCGTGGAAATACAGCGCGGCCAGCACATCGGCGATGCCGAGGCCCTGCCCGATATAGCCCTGGCCCTGGCCGCGCGCCATGGCCAGCATGTGGCGGCGCAGCCGTGTCGCCTTGCGTTCGAGCGCGCCGATATCGACGCTGCCGGGAGGGGAGTTTCGCAGCATGGGATCAGTCCTTGTCGAGCCCGCCCGACATGTTGAGCCGCTCGGCGGTCATGTATCGGGGCGAATCGAGGCAGAGCCAGACGACGGCTTCAGCGACCTCGAAGATTTCGGCGCGGCGGCCGAGCGGGATGCGGCGGGTGCGCTCGTCGAGGAAGGCCTGCAGATCGTTGCGGCCATTGGCGCGGGCGAGATCAACCTCGGTCGAGCGCTGCATCTCGGTGTCCATCATGCCCGGCGCCAGGCTGTTGACCAGCACGCCATAGGGGGCCAGCGCCACGGCCGCGGCCCGGGTGATGGAATCGACGCCGGCCTTGCTCGCCGTGTAGGCCGTGTAATCGGGCAGCGCCATGCGCGAGCCTGGCGAGGTGATGTTGATGATGCGCCCCGAGCGCTGCTCGCGCATCACCCGCCCCGCCGCCTTGCAGGCCATGGCAAGTGCCGTGACGTTGAGCGCCAGCGTGCGCGTCCAGGCCTTGAAGGTGGCATCGAGGAATGGCTCGATCACACCATAGCCGGCATTGTTGACGAGGATGTCGATGCCGCCCCAGCGCGCGACCACTTTTTCGACCGCGGCTTCCGGTGCGCCTTCCCTGGTGAAATCGCTGACGATGCTTTCGCTTTCCGCGCCTGTTTCGCCGATCCGCCCGATGGTCTCGGCCAGTCCCTCGCCATTGATGTCGGTGACCGCGACGACACAGTTTCGCCGGGCCAACTGGATCGCCACCTCCCGGCCGAGGCCGCCCGCGGCACCGGTGACCAGTGCTCTCCGCCGCGTCGTGTCTTGATCTTTGGCAGGCAAGCGAACGCCCTCCCAGTGGCCATCTTGACGGGATTGATACCGGTACCATAAATAGCTGTCAACGGCGATGTGCTATTGTCCCCGTCGACCGCATGGTCCGCTGCAATGGGAGGATAAGATGAAAGTCGTCGCGCTCGAAACGCTGCAGCTGGCCGAGTTTCCATTCCTGTTCTGGCTGCGCGTCCACACCGATGCCGGTCTCATCGGCACCGGAGAAACCTTCTGGGCGCCGGGGCCGGTCGCGTCCTACATCCACGACAATGTCGCCGCCTATCTCCTGGGCAAGGATCCGCGCGACATCGAGTTGCATGATCGCACGCTTGGCAGCGTCTATGTCGGCGCGCGGGATTCCGGGGCCGAGGTGCGCGGCAATTCCGCCGTCAACATTGCGCTCTGGGATATTTATGGCCAGGCGCTCGGCGAACCGGTCTGGCGGCTGCTTGGCGGCCGCACCCACAGAAGCGTGCCCATCTACAACACTTGCGCCGGCTACAAACATGTCCGCGCCACGAAGAAGAACGCCCTGTTCGAGCGCGGCGAGGACTGGTCGCTCAAATCAGGCGATTCGAACGAGGGCCCGTACGAGGACCTGCTCGCCTGGCGCTACAATGCCGGCGATCTCGCCAGGAGCCTGAAATCCGAAGGCATTGGCGCGATGAAGATATGGCCGTTCGACATCGCGGCGGAGGCATCGAACGGCACCCGCATCTCGCTTGCCGATCTCGACAAGGCGCTGGAGCCGTTCCAGAAGATCCGCGACGCTGTCGGCCGCGACATGGAAATCATGGTCGAGCTGCACGGGCTGTGGACCCTGCCGCCTGTGCTGCGCATCGCGGAGGCGCTGAAAGCGTACGACGTTGCCTGGCTGGAGGAACCGATCCGCTACAACGAGCTCGACGCCATGGCCGAGCTTGCCCGCCACACCTCGATTCCCGTTGCCGCCAGCGAGCGGCTCGCCTCGCGACAGATGTTCAAGCAGCTGATCGACAAGCGCGCGGCTAGCGTGATCATGATCGACCTCGCCTGGTGCGGCGGCCTCTCCGAGGCGCGCAAGATCGCCAACATGGCCGAGGCCAGCGAACTGCCCGTCACCTTGCACGATTGCACCGGGCCGATCGTCTATGCCGCCAGCTGCGCGCTGTCGGCCACGTTGCCGAACGTCAACTACCAGGAGGCGGTGCGCGCCTATTTCACCGGCTGGTACACCGAAATCGTCGCCGACATTCCGCCAGTCAAGGACGGCCATGTCGCGCCGCTCGATGGGCCTGGGCTCGGTCTCAGCCTGCGCCCTGAGCTGTTCCAGCGTCCGGACGCCACGGTGCGCATGACGAGAATCTAGCGCTCAGCACGGCTCTGCCTGGAGCCAGTAGACATTATGCTATTATAATCTATGATGCGCCGAAGCGGGCGGCAAACAAGCCCGCTGCCGGCGCTCTGCCGCCCGGCGTCAGATGGATTCAGGGAGGCTTTGGTGGCAATGTCTGCGGCGCGCGCACGCGAGGAGTCGAGAGGTGCGCCAAACCTCCCCGACCGGAAGATCCTGCTAGATCTGTTCGAACGCATGGTGCTGTTGCGCCGTTTCGAAAGCATCGCCCAGATCGCTTGCCGCAAGGGCGAAACACCTGGCTTCCTGCATCTCTACATCGGCGAGGAGGCGACCGGCGTCGGCGTCTGCGCCCACCTCAGGCCAACCGACTGGGTCACATCGACCCATCGCGGCCATGGTCATGCCCTGGCCAAGGGCGCCGATCCCGGCCGCGTCATGGCCGAACTGTTCGGCAAGGCCGACGGCATTTGCGGTGGCCGCGGCGGCACAATGCATCTCTACGACCGTTCGGTCGGCCTGTTCGGCACCAACGGCATCGTCGCCGCCGGCATCGGCCATGCCGTCGGCATCGGCATGAGCGCCCGCCAGCAGGGCCGCGACGATATCGGCGTCGCCTTCTTCGGCGACGGCGCCGCCAACCATGGCGGTTTCCACGAGGCGCTCAATTTTGCTGCCGTGCAGCGGGCGCCGGCTGTCTTCATCTGCGAGAACAATCTCTACGCCACGGCGACGCCGCTCAACTCCATCACGCTCAATCCCGAGATCGCCACCAAGGCCGCTTCCTATGGCATGCCCGGCGTGGCTGTCGACGGCAATGATGTCTTCGCCGTCTGGCTGGCGATGAAGGAGGCCACCGAGCGCGCCCGTTCCGGCAAGGGCCCGACGCTGATCGAGGCCAAGACCTACCGCACGGTCGGTCATCACGAAGGCGATCCGGTCATCGGCACCTACCGCACGCAAGAGGAGCTCGATGCCTGGATCAAGCGCGACCCGATCGACATGTTCCGCAGGAAACTGGTCGAGGAGTACGGCATCGCCGATGCCGAGGCGCTCGCGGCCATCGAAGCGCGGATCGAGAAGGTGGTCGAAGAGGCGCTGAACTTCGCCCGCAACTCGCCCGAGCCCGATCCGGCGACGGTGCGCCTGCATGTCTTTGCCGATCCGATCAACCCGCCCGCGGCCTTGGCTTGGCGCGCCGTCGGTGAGACCCGCACGCAAGGCTGGCTGGAAGCGGTGCGCGACGGCATCGCCGAGGAAATGCGCGCCAATCCGGCGATCCTCTATTTCGGCGAAGGCACCGGCGAGCGTGGCGGCAGTTTTGCCCACACCAAAAATCTCTGGCAGGAATTCGGCGCCGATCGCATGGTCGACACGCCGATCTCCGAACAGGGTTTCACCGCCGCCGCTGTCGGCGCCTCGGCCACCGGCGCGCGTACCGTGTCGGACCTGATGTTCGCCGACTTCGCTTTCGAGACCGCCGGCCAGATTTTCCTGCAGGCGGCGAAGCTGCGCTACATGACCAGCGGTGTGATGAGCGCGCCGATGGTGGTGCGCGTCGGCGCGGGCGCGCTGCGCAGTTCCGGCCCGCATCACAGCGGCATCTATCATCCGGTCTTCGCCCATATGCCGGGCCTCATCGTCTGCGTGCCCTCGACACCGGCCGACGCCAAGGGTCTGATGAAGACGGCGCTCAGGGCCGGCGACCCGGTCATCATGCTGGAGCCCAAGGCGCTGTTCGCCTCAAAGGGTGAGGTGCCGGTCGGCGAGCACTTTGTCCCGTTCGGCGTTGCGCGCATCGCCCGGGCCGGCACCGACATCACCATCGTTGCCGCCGGCCAGATGGTGCAGCGCGCGCTCGAGGCGGCGGAAGCGTTGGCCGCCGAAGGCATCGAGGCCGAGCTGATCGATCCACGCACCATCATGCCGCTCGATATCGACACGATCGTCGCCAGCGTCAGGAAGACACATCGCCTGCTCATCGTCGACGAAGCCTGGGCCATGTGCGGCCTTGGCGGTGAGATCGCCCAGGCGATCAACGAATTGGCCTTCGACGAACTCGACGCCCCGCCGGGACGGCTGCACACCGCGCCGACCTCGCACCCCTTCGCCCCGGTGCTGGAGCGCGCCATGCTGGTCGACAGCGCCCGCATCGTCCAGGGTGCACGTGACGTCATCGCAGGCAAGCCGCCGGTGCCCGATCATTGGTACACGGTCGGCTTGAAGAGCACTACGCCGGCCAGGTCCGCGCCTGCCCCGGTCAAGGCCGCATCGCCCACGCTACCGACCCCGACGCCCGCTGCCCCCGGCGGCGATGAATCGATAACGATGCCGTTCGGCGACCTCACCGTCAGCGAGGGCACGGTCATCAAATGGCTGAAGGCGGTTGGCGAAACGGTCAAGGAGGGCGAACTGATCGCCGAGATCGAGACGGACAAGGCCGTGGTCGAGATCGAGGCGCCGATCAGCGGAACGCTTGCCGCGATCGATCAGCCGGTAGGCGCCGTGGTGCCGATGGGCGGCCGCATCGGTGGCATCAAGAAATAAACCTCTACCCAGACATGAAATCCGAAGGGCAAGCATGAAGATCCTGTGCGCCAACTGGCAAGCCGCCGACGAAGCCGAACTCGAGCGCGAGCATTATCCCGATATCGTGTTCATCCTCGCCCGCTCGACCAACGACAAGGCGGCCACGCTGGATCCGGCCGTCTGCCAGACGGTCGACGCGGTCATCAACTATTCGCCGATCCATAATGTCGCCGCCGCGCCATCGGCCTTTCCCAAGGCGCGCATCGCGGTGCGATCCGGCGTCGGCTTCGACAACATCGACACGGTGGGTTGGGGCGCGCGCAAGATTCCGGCCTGCAATGTGCCGGACTATGGCACGACCGAAGTCGCCGATCACGCCATTGGCCTGATGCTGGCGCTGACGCGCGGTACCTCCGCCTATGGCGCCGAGCTTGCCGGCAATGGCGCCGAAGGCTGGCATTTCTCCAAGGCGCCGCTGGTGCGCCGGCACAAGGGTGCCACCTTCGGCATCGTCGGTCTCGGCCGCATCGGGCTCGCCACCGCGCGCCGCGCCGCGGCCTTCGACATGAAGGTTGTGTTCTACGATCCGCATCTCCTGTCCGGCGTGGACCTCTCGACCGGTTACGAGCGGGTCCATTCGCTGGCCGAACTGATGGCGCGCGCGGATGTGGTGAGCGTCCACGCGCCGCTGAGCGAGGAAACCCGCAAGCTGCTCGGCGCGGCCGCCTTCGCCGCCACCAAGCCCGGTCTTGTCCTGGTCAATACGGCGCGCGGCCCGATCGTCGATCTCGACGCGCTGGAAACCGCCATGCGCAAGGGCACCGTCGCCGGCGCCGGACTGGACGTCTTGCCGAACGAACCCGGCGATCTCGACCATCCGCTGCTGGCGGCCTGGCGTCGCCGCGAAGCGTGGATCGCCAATCGCCTCATCGTCACTCCGCATGCCGCCTTCTACAGTCCGGCATCGATGCGCGACCTTCGGCTGAAATCGATCGAGGTGGTGCACGCCTATCTCGGCGAGGGACGGCTGACCAACTGCGTGAATTCAGAGTATCTGAAATGAACATCGCGGTGGCGCAATCCGGACGTCTGGCTGTTTCGCCCTACGCCCGCCGGCTGGCGCGCGAGCGAAGCCTGTCGCTGGAAACGCTCCGCGGCAGCGGGCCGGGCGGGCGCATCCTGGCCGCCGACGTTTTGGGCTTTGTTTCGGCTGACGCACCTGCCGCTTCGCCCGAGGTCGCCGCGCCCGTGGCAGCGCCTCCAATCGCCGCGCTCCGCATCGCCGCTTTCGCAACCTCCATTGCACTCGGCGCCCTGCAAGACCTGCTGGCGGCACTTGGGAATTCGGGACGGGCATTCGATGTCGACGACGTGCTGCTGCGCGCGGCCGGTCGAGCAGTTCTCGAAATGCCAGACGCCCGCGGCGTCGGCGATACGGCCGTGGCGCTGGAACTGGCTGGCCGGCAGGCGGTATTCCCCGTGGCCCCCGAGATGCCGCTGTCATCGCTGCGCGCGACGCGGCTCGCCGCCTTGGCCGGCAGCCGTGACGACGCGGACAAAGCGGCGGCTATGTCCCTGTGGTTGCTCCCGGCGAGCGACGTCCGGCCGGTGATGATACCGCTCCTGGCCGGCCGTGCGATGCGGCTGGCCGTCTCCCTGAGCACGGCGGCGAGCGATCATGCCGAATGCCTGCTGACGGTGGATGCGGCAAGCGTTGATGAGGCCACCGCATCCAAGTGGCTCGCGACCTTGAAATCGGCGATCGAACAGCCGCTTCGGCTCTTCGTCTGAGACGGTTGATCGTCAACAGCCTTGCCTAGCCTCCGGGTAAGGAAGCTATTATAAAAGCTTCGACATTAGAGCAATTCCAGGAAAAGTGCGAAGCGGTTTTCCGTCCGGAATTGCGTCAAACAAGAGATAGAGCGGTTCGCCGTTTCCGTGAAACGGTGAAACGCTCTAGGCGCGACGAGGCTCATGGATCATTCCGCTCCCACCATCGACAGTCTTCCCAGGCGGACACTCGGCCGCGCCAATGGGCCGCTTTACCGCCAGCTTGCCGACATATTGCGCGAACCGATCGGCAACGGCACCTTCCCGGTCGGCGGCGAACTGCCGAAGGAAGCGACCATTGCCGAGCATTTCGGCGTCAGCCTGATCACGGTTCGCCAGGCGCTGCGCGATCTCGAGGCCGACGGACTGATCCGGAAACGCTCAGCCAAGCCAGCCGTGGTCGCGGCCCGCAATCCGTCGGTCAATCTGAGTTGGAAGTTCAAGAACTTTGCCGACATGGCGGCCTTCACCAAGGATGCGCAACTGACGGTGAAATCCTATCGTAAGGAGGTTTCCCCCGTGCTCCAGCGCCATTTCGGCATGGGCAAGGACGAGGCGGGCTACTGCCTGCGCAGCGTGCTGTCGATCGGCGAACAGCGCAAGGCGCAGATCACCACCTATTTCCCGCCCGACATCGGCGCGCGCCTGAAGCGGGAAGATTTTTCCGACGTGCTGATCTTCCGTTCGGTGCAAAAACATCTCGGCCTGCGGCTCGACGTGGCGCATGTCACGGTGCGCGCCGAGATCGCCGACGAGGTGGTTGCCGCCGACCTCGGTATCACGCTCGGGAGCCCGGTGCTGACGGTGGAGATGCTCTACCAGTCGGCGGACCAGCGCAGCATCGAATTCTCCGTTGCCCGCCATCCCGCCGACATTTTCAGCATCACCTACGACGCGCCCAACGACCTGTCCTGAAGCGCGCCGGAGGCCGTATTTTATGCCGAGGTCGCATAGACAGGCTCATAAAATTATAATAGCATGATAGCTAGGCTGAAGTGCCGGCCACGGGAGAAGTCGCAAGGGAGGAAATCTGGCGAATTCGGCTCGCGGACGCAGCCTCGGGGAAGTCCGGTCAAATTGACATTCGCAATTGGTACCGGTATCAATTTTTCATCTTCATCCGATCAAGATGGCGCAGTCCATCACCGGCTGGACAGGAAACACTGGGAGGAAGATCATGAAATTGAGGAGCTTGAGCGCCTGCTTCGTGGCGCTGGCCGGGTTCGCAGTCTCGATGGGCGCTATGCCCGGCCATACCGCAACCCAAAAGCCTTACGTCATCTATCTCTCGAACAATTTCGTTGGCAATGACTGGCGCCAGCAGATGGAGCGCGTCGCCAATGTCGCCGTCGACAAGGGGCCGTTGAAGGGCCGCGTCGACCTCAAGATCGAAAACGCCGAGAACACCGTTCAGGCGCAGATCAATTCGCTGAACAACATTATCCGCCAGAAACCAGCCGCCATCCTCATCGATGCGTCCTCGGGCGAGGCGCTCAATCCGACCATCAAGAAGGCCTGCGACGCCGGCATCATCGTCGTCAGCTTCGACCAGACCGTTTCGGCCGAATGCGCTTACAAGCTGCATTCCGATTTCGATATCATGGCCAACAACCAGGCAGAATGGATGGCCTCTATCCTCGGCGGCAAGGGCAAGGTTCTCATGGATCGCGGCCTCGCCGGCGCGCCGATCTCGGAACAGTTCGAGAAGAATTTTGGCGCCGTGCTGAAAAAGTATCCCGGCATCGAGATCGTCGGCTATTTCAACGGCAACTATGCCGCGGGGCCCGAACAGGAGGGCGTCGCCAGCCTGCTCGCCGCCCATCCGGAAGTCGACGGCATCTTCTCGCAGGGCTACGGCACCGGCGCGATCAAGGCGCTGCAGAATGCCGACCGGCCGATGGTGCCGATCGTCGCCGCCGCCTTCAACGGTACCGGCGTGACGTGCGCGCAGACCAAGGGCGCCAAATGCTGGCTGGGTGCCAATCCGCCCTCATTGTCGGCCGAGGCGATCAAGCTCGCCGTCGACATTCTCGACACCGGCAAGAAGCCGGCCGACACCACCGTACTGTTCAACTCACCCGGCCTGACCACGGATATGGTCGATGCCAAATACGCCCCGAATTCCTCGGCGGTGAAGATCGAGCTAGGCAAGACCGTATTTCCGGATCTGGCGCCGGGACTTTCCCTGCCGGTGTCGCCGAGCTGGGTCCAGATCACGCCCAAGGAGGCTTCGGGAACCTGATTTGGTGGATGCAAGGCGCCACTTCAGGCGTCGCGATTTCGCAACGAAAAATGGGAGGAGAAAATCATGAAATCACCAAGCCGTAACATCGGCCTTGCAGCGCTTGCCGTCACCATGATGGCTGCGGGCACACAGGCCGGCCACGCCGAGGACAAGAAGCCCTACACCATCTATCTCTCGAACAATTTCGTCGGCAATGATTGGCGCCAGCAGATGGAGCGTGTCGCCACCGTGTCGGTCAACAAGGGGCCGCTCAAGGGCCGCGTCGACCTCAAGATCGAGAATGTCGAGAACACCGTCCAGGCGCAGATCAATTCGCTGAACAACATCATCCGCCAGAAGCCGGATGCCATCCTCGTCGACGCCGGCTCGGATTCGGCCTTGAACCCGACCATCAAGAAGGCCTGCGACGCCGGCATCGTCGTTATCTCTTTCGACCAGGTGGTGACCGAGCCCTGCGCGCTCGCCGTCGCTTCCGACTGGGACCGCATCCCTTCGGTCATGGCCGAGTGGATGGCAACGCAGCTTGGCGGCAAGGGCAACATCATCCTCGACCGCGGTCTCGCCGGTGCGCCTATCTCGGCGCAGCTGCAGCAGGGCTATGAGAAGGTTCTGGCCAAATATCCCGACATCAAGGTCGTCGGCTATTACAACGGCAATTATGCGCTTGGACCGGAACAGTCCGGTGTCGCGGCCCTGCTTGCCGCCAATCCGAAGATCGACGGCATCATGACGCAAGGCTATGGCTCCGGCGCCATCCAGGCGTTGAAGGATGCCGGTCGGCCGATCGTCCCGGTCGTCGGCTTCTCCTACAATGTCGCCGCCGTCACCTGCGCGCAGACGCAAGGCGCCAAGTGCATCCTCGGCTCCAACCCGGCCTATCTATCGTCGGAAGCGATCAAACTGGCGGTCGATATTCTCGACACCGGCAAGAAGCCGGCCGAGCGCTCCGTTTCGGTGAAGGGCGACTTCGTCACCACCGATCCCTTCGAGTCCAAGCTCTATCCGGGCACCAAGATGATCAAGATCGCGATTGGCGAAAATGCGTTCCCCGACCAGGCGCCCGGCCTGACGTTGCCGATCACGCCCGACTGGGTGGAGATCACCGCTGCGGAAGCTGCCGGCACCAAGTAACATCCCGTGACCACGACCGTGTCTCCCGGCATCGCAAGATGTCGGGAGAGCTTTTCGAAGGCGCATTCATGGACCTCGTCACCGTCAACGGCCTGTCCAAACGCTATGGCGGCATCGTCGCGCTGAGCGAGGCGACATTCAGCGCCCGCGCGGGCGAGGTGCACGCGCTGCTCGGTGAGAATGGCGCGGGCAAAAGCACCTTCATCCAGATCCTGTCGGGCGCCGTACGGCACGATGGCGGCTCGATCCTGGTCGATGGCCAGGATTATCGTCCCGCCGATCCGGATGCCGCGCAGGCGCTTGGCATTGCCGCCGTCTTCCAGGAATTGTCGCTGATCCCCGATCTCAGTGTGGAACAGAACATCTGGTTCCGCCACGAGCCAAGGACGCTGCTGCGCACGGTCAACCGCGCGGAGATGCGCCGCAAGACGTTGGCGCTGCTGGAAAAATACAACTTCCCGGCGCTCCGCCCCGACCAGGAATTGCGGCGGCTGACGCTGGCCGAACGGCAGATCGTCGAGATCGCCAAGGGGCTGGCCAAGGACCCACGCATCCTGATCCTCGACGAGGCGACCTCGGCCTTGCCGGCTCGTGAAGCCGAATGGCTGCTGAAGCTCACCCGGCAACTGGCCGCCGAAGGCCGGCTGGTCATCTTCATTTCGCATCGCATGGCCGAGGTGCGCGCCATCGCCGACCGGCTGACCATCTTCCGCAATGGCAGCACCGTGGCCGCGCATGAGGCCAATGCCGTCTCCGACAACGAGATCGTCACCCAAATGATCGGCCGGCATCTCGACCGGCTCTATCCCGAGCGCATTGCCACCGCCACCGACCGTATTGCGCTGAAGGTCGGGAATTTCTCCAGTGGCGGGCGGCTTTCCGGAGTCGATTTCGCATTGCGTGAGGGCGAAGTCCTCGGCGTGGGTGGCTTGCAGGGCCACGGGCAACGCGAGCTGTTCCAAGCACTGTTCGGAGCCTCAAGAGCGAGCGGCACGGTCGAGCTTTGGGGCAAGCCCGCCTCGATCGGCAATCCACGCCAGGCGCTGACCGGCAAGGACGGTATCGCGCTGGTGCCGGAGGATCGGCGCGGGCAGGGCCTGCTCCTGACCAAGAGCGTGCGCGAAAATCTGACACTGTCGGTGATCAGGCGCTTTACAGAGAACGGCTTGCTCAGCCGGCAAAAGGAAGCCGCCCTGGTCAAGGAAATGGTCGATTTCCTGCGCATCAAGGCCGGCACGCCGGAGCAGCTTGCCGGCACCTTGTCCGGCGGCAATCAGCAGAAGGTGATCTTCGGCAAGATGCTGCTCACGCAGGCGCGCGTGCTGCTGCTTTACGATCCGACGCGCGGCGTCGATGTCGGCACCAAGGGCGAGATCTTCCAGCTGATGCGCGACCTCGCGGCCAAGGGCTACGCGATCCTGTTCCATTCCAGCGACATGCCGGAACTCGTCCATGTCGCCGACCGCGTGCTCGTCATGCGCAACGGCCGCATCGCCGCGACGCTGGAGGGGGACCAGATCTCGGAGGAGCAGATTTTGCGCGCCGCCATGCTTGAAACCAGGGCGGCCTGAGGCATGGTGATGTCCGCGGAGCACCCTGTGGAGATGGCGCAAAGGCCAGCTGAGATCAAATCTGCCAGGCCCGGCATCGACTGGCGCGGCCGGTTGCTCGACCGCGCGCCGTTCCTGGTCGCCTGCCTGATGCTGGCCTTGATTGTTGGCATTTACGGCAGCCTGCAGTCCGGTGTCTTTTCGCTCGATGAGCTCAACCTCGACACGGCGGCGGCAATGACGCTGATGCTCGCGGCCACCGGCCAGACCATCGTGCTGGTGCGTGGTGGCATCGATCTGTCGATCGGCGGCATGATCAGCCTCGGCACGGTGATCGCGGCGACGCGCTTCACCGACGATCCTTCAACCACGGCACTTTGGGCGCTGATCATCCTGGCGCTCGGCTTCGTCATCGGCGCGCTCAACGTCCTGCTGATCTCGCTGCTCAGGCTGCAGCCCTTCCTGGTGACGCTCGCCACCTGGTCGATCCTCAACGGCGTCGCCATGATCATCCTGCCGACCGATGGCGGCAGCATTCCCTCGTGGTGGGTCGGCTTCGCGTCCGCACAGCTCATCGGCCTGACCAGCCCTGTCTGGATGCTATTGGCGCTGCTCGTCTTCTGGTGGTGGTTTCGCGCGACGCGCGTCGGCATCGCCATCCAGGCGACCGGCTCCAACGAAAAATCGGCCTTCTTGTCCGGCGTCTCGATCACAAGGGTCAACCTCGTCACCTATGGCCTGTCGGGCCTGTTCGCGGCCGGCGCGGCGCTGTTCCTGGTGACGCAGACCGGTGCCGGCTCGCCGACCATCGGCAAGGACTACATCCTGCCGTCGGTGGCGGCGGCGGTCATCGGCGGCGTCAGCCTGTTCGGCGGCCGGGGGCATCTCGCCGGCACGCTGATCGGCGCCTTCGTGCTGACCCTGATCGGCAATCTGGTCTTCGTCCTGCATGTGTCGAGCTACTGGCAGCCGGTCGCGTCGGGCGTCATCCTGCTGCTCTCGGTGCTCGCCAGTTCCGTCGCCGAAAAAGCCGCGAGGAGCCGGGTCCAATGAGCGCCTTCCTTGCCCGTAACCGCCTCATCGTGCTCGCCTATGCCGGCATGGTCGTGCTGCTCCTGGTTACGGCGCTGTTTTCGCCGGGCTTTCTGTCGATCTCCAACATGCGCTCGACTGTCGTGCTTGCCGCCTTCGTCGGCATCGTCGCGCTCGGCCAGACCTTCGTCATCATCGGCGGCGGCATCGACCTGTCGGTACCCTGGGTGCTCAACTCGGCCGCCATCATCATGGCGCTGCTATGCGGCGGCCAGGATCTGCCGCTGGTCTGGGTGATGCCGCTGCTGCTTGGCGGCGGCGCGTTCATCGGCTTGATAAACGGCCTCGGCGTCGCCCAGTTCGGCGTGCCGCCGATCATCATGACGCTGGCCACCAACGTCATTCTGCAAGGCCTGATCCTGGTGCTGACCGGCGGTTCGCCAACACCCTCGGCGCCAGCCCTGATCCAGTTCTTCTCGGTCGGCCGCATCGGCGGCTTTCCGGTCATTGCATTGATCTGGCTGGCATTGACGCTGGTTGCGACGCTGCTGCTCTCCAAGGCGGCGTTCGGCCGCCATCTCTATGCCTTGGGCACCAGCGCCACGGTCGCGGAATTCTCCGGCGTGCCGACGGCGCGCACCACCATCCTCACCTATGTCATCTCAGGCCTCACCGCCGCCTTCGCCGGCATGCTTTTGACCGGTTATTCCGGCCAGGCCTATCTCGGCATGGGTGACGCCTATCTGTTCACGTCCATAGCCGCGGTCGCCATCGGCGGCGCCTCGATCCTCGGTGGCAGCGGTCACTATCTCGGTACCGTCGCCGGCGCCATGGTGCTCACCATCCTCACCGGGCTGCTGCCGGCGCTGAACCTGTCGAGCGGCGCGCTGCTCATCGTATACGGCGCGGTGATCCTGCTCACCGTGTCGATCGGCAGCGAAACCTTCTCTGGTCTCGGCGGCCGGCTGCGCAGAAAAGAGGGCTGACCATGGTCGAAATTTCTTGTGTCGTCGACGCCAGGGCCGAGCTCGGCGAAGGGACGCTCTGGGATCCCCAAGCGGGCGTGCTGTGGTGGATCGACATCTGGAAGAAGCTGATCCATCGCTATGATCCGGCAACCGGCAAGGACGACGTCTTCGAGACGCCGGAGTATCTCGGCTGCCTCGGCCTGCGCGAAAAGGGCGGCCTGGTGCTGACCATGACCAACGGCTTCCATTTCTTCGATCCCGCGACGGGTAAATTCGAGGCCATCGTCGATCCGGAAGCGCATATGCCGGAAACCCGCTTCAACGACGGCAAGCCGGACCGCCAGGGCCGCTTCTGGTCGGGCTCGATGTTCGAGGTGCCGGGCAAGCCGATCGAATTTGTCGGCGCGCTGTACCGGCTCGATCCAGACCTCTCCGTGCACAAGATGATCGACGGCATCGGCTGCTCCAACGGGCTGGCCTGGAGCCCGGATTCGAAGACCATGTATTTCTCCGACAGCCATGCCGGCGCGGTGTGGGCCTATGATTTCGATCCCGTCAGCGGCGACATCGAGAACCGCCGCACCTTCATCGACATGACGGTGACCGGTGGCGTCGCCGACGGCGCCACGGTCGACGCCGAAGGCTGCTACTGGGTGACCATTCCGGTGACCAGCAAAATCTGCCGCTACGACCCCGACGGCCGGCTGATGCAGACGGTGCTGCTTTCGACCGACCTGCCGACCTGCTGCGAGTTCGGCGGCAAGGACCTCGACATCCTCTACGTCACCTCGGCCGTCCTCAAGCGTCCCGACAGCCACTTCATAGGTCAGCAAAACCCGGGCGGATTGTTCGCGCTCGACGTCGGCGTCAAGGGCCTGACACTGCCGGCCTTCAAGGGCTGACGTCCACACTCAAGCCGCCGACATCACTAGTGCTGTCTCGGCCTTCCTTGTCATTCCGGTAGCGAAACGACGCTCGAGATAGCCGGCATAGAGCGATAGCGGCCAGCACAGCGCGAAGTAGATGATCGACACCGTGCCGAACACCAATACCGGCTGGAAAGTCACGGTGTTGACCTGCGTGGCGGCACGGGCGAGCTCGGTCAGCCCGATCAGCGAGGCGATCGACGTCGTCTTGACGATCTGCACCATGAAGCCGACCGTCGGCGGCAGCATCAGCCGTATTGCCTGGGGAATGATCACCAGCCGCAATGTCCTGACAAAGCGGAAGCCGAGCGCTGTCGCAGCCTCCCATTGTCCCTTGGGGATCGCCTCGATGGCACCGCGGAAGATCTCGCCGAAGAAGGCGCCGCCATTGAGCGAGAACGTCACCGCCGCGGCTGCCCACGGGTCCGGCCTGTAGCCGAGGAACGAAGACCCGTAATAGGCCATGAACAGCTGGATCAGGATCGGCGTGCCCATGAAGAACTGGATGTAGCCGGCAGCCAGCCAGCGCAGCGGCCGCGCCGGCGCCACCCGGATCGCGGCGACCACGAGGCCGATCAGGCCGCCGCCGGCAAAGGCGATCAGCGCCAGAAGGACCGTCCAGCGCGTCGCGAGCAGAAGGAACATCAGTTCGTTGGGGCCGAAGTCACGCAGGCTCATGATTCAGACCTTCCAGCGGAACATGAGCTTGCCGATGCCGGCGAAGAGCAGGCTGGCGGCCTGCACCAGCACGAAATAGATGATGGCGATGATGATGTAGACCTCGAAGCTGCGAAAAGTCTGCATGACCAGATTGTTAGCGACCGCCGTCAGCTCTTCCGCCGCGATCGCACCGACGATCGACGTCCCCATGATCTGCAGGATGAACTGCGCCGACAACGACGGGTAGACCGCGCGCGCCGCCGGCACCAGCACGACATGGCGGATGATGCGGTAGCGGCCGAGGCCGAGCGACTTGGCCGCCTCGATCTGCCCCTCGGGAATGGCCTCGATGCCGGCGCGCAATATCTCGGTCGCATAGGCGCCGAGATGGATCGACAGCGCCACGACGGCGGCCGTGTTGCTCGACAGCTTGAAGCCGAACAGCGGCAGCGAGAAGAAGACGAAATAGAGTTGGATCAGAAGCGGCGTGTTGCGGATCAGCTCGACATAGGCAGCGATGAGCCACGACACAAAGCGCGGCCCGAAGCTGCGGCCGACGGCACCGAGCACGCCGATGGCGGTGCCGAACAGGATCGACAGCGCCGCCAGCTGGATGGTTTTTTCCAGGCCGCGCAGCAGCAGGTCGAGATGGACAAGGATCGGGCCGAATTGCAGGGCGGTTTGCATGGGTCACGAGGTCAAGGAAACGGGGCCGACTTGGCCCCGCCCGACTGCGGATGTGTAAATCAGAAGACCGGCAGTACCGGCAGCGGCTGGTTGCGGTACTTCATCGACAGCGCATCCAGCGTTCCGTCGGTCTTCATGGTGAACAGCCAGGTGTTGATCCACTGCCGCAGATTGTCGTTACCCTTGGCGACGCCGATGCCGAAGTAGAAGGTCTTCAGCACGTATTTCTGCTCGAAGGCGTCACCATTCTGCGCCTTCTTCAGATAGATTTCGCCATAGTCGCCACCGCCCATGGCATCGATCTGGCCCGACACCATCGCTTGCAGCAGCGAGGAATAGTCGTCGAAGCGCAGGATCTCGATGCCGGGATTGGCTTCGGCGGCCTTGGTCAGCAATCCGTCCTCGCCGGTGCCGCGCGTCAGGCCGACCTTTTTGCCGACCAGATCGGCGACACCCTTGATGCCGGTGCTTTTCGGGGCGATCACCACCGCCGACTGGCCGGCATAGGGGATCGAATAGTCGATCTGGATGGCGCGCGCCGGGGTGATCGAGAAGATCGAGATCACCGCGTCGACCTGCTTGGTCAGCAAGGCCGGGATGCGGCCGGGTGAGGTGACGGTGACAAATTCAACCGGCACGCCGAGCGCCTCGCCCATCTTGTTGGCGACCTCGACGTCGAAGCCGGTTGGCTTCAGATTGGCGTCGAGAAAGCCGTAGGGCGGTGTCGTGGTGTCGATGGCGACGACCAGTTTGCCGCGCGCGATAATATCCTCGACCGACTGCGCCGAAGCGATCGATGGCAACAGCGCCGCAATCGCCAGCACGATGCCGGCCAGCAAGGCGCCGGCCCCTCTCAGGAAAGTCCGCATGTTTTCCTCCCATGCATTTTTCTGGCGCCTTGCGTCGATATCGTTCGAGCGGGGCGCACTCGCCGCCCAAGGATTTGAAACAGATCGATCTCGCCCGCCGACATCCCTTGCAAACCGGGGACGCAGCGTTCCTCTGCGAGTTATAATGGTATGCTATTATAATGTTATTGGTCTGTCCATGAGCGTTCAGGCGACCTTTTTCATCGCCTCAATGCCCGTGCCTGCGGAGACGAGCCTCTCGCGGCGCGCCTGTTGGGCACGGCTGCCGATCATCTTGATCACGTGAGCGGCTGATGCCTGCAAGGCATCGAGCCGCATGGTCGCCGCCGTTATCGACCGGTCTGGCGTGCCGCGCGGCGAACGCTTTGCAACAGGATGGCGAGGCAGCCGACCAGCAGCAGCGCGCCGCCGATGAGCGGCGGCAATGCCAGCAGCTTCACCGCCGCAACGACGGCGGCCACCAGCACCAGCGCCAGCAGCGCCAGATTGCCGTCATCGACGAACATGCCGAAGAATTCCCTGGCGACAAGACGAACGGCATTCATCGGGCGAGCCCTCCAGCGGCCGCGGGATAGGTGCTGCGCAGCCAGCGCACCATGGCAAAGGACGCCAGCGCGACGATGGCGAAGATGGCGAGCAGGGCGAGATCGGCGCCCGGCCAGTCGGCACCGATGCCCTCGCCGGTCCAGAAGATGCCGAAGCTGGTCAGCATCAGTCCGACCACGAATTTCAGCGCATTCTCCGGCACACGCGCCAGCGGCCTGTGGACCGCCAGGCCGACAAGCATCACCAGGACGAAGGCCGCCAGCGCGCCCAGGCTGGCGTAAAGCGTTTGCCCGTGAGCCGCGCCGACGGCAATGACGATGAACACCACCTCGACACCCTCGAGCAGCACCGCCTTGAACGAGGCCAGTCCGGCGAGGTAGTCGGCACGACGGTCGTTGGCCTGCTGGTGCAGGACGGCGGTCTCCTTGGAGAAGGCCGCCGCCTCGTCATGCAGGGCGATGACGCCGACGCTGCGCAGGATGGCCTTTCGCAGCCAGCGCATGCCGAACAGGATGAGCAGGACGCCGACGACGAACTGCAGTGTGGTGATGGGCACCAGCGCCAGCAGCGGTCCGAACGTCAGCACCAGGGCCGCCAGCACAGCCAGCGCCAGGGCGGCACCGGTCAATGCCGGGCGCCAGCTGCGCGTCACGCCGACCGCAAGCACGATGGTGAAGGCTTCGACGACCTCGACGAAGGAGGCGAGAAATGCCGCCGTGACTGTCGAGAGTATGGGTGTCAGCGTCTGCATCAAGGCTTCCTGCGTTGTCTTGCTCGACCATGGTCTTTTTGGCCGGTCATTTCTAGCTTCGGGATCGTATCCAGATCACTTATGCGGTCAGCACCACACAGCGCTCCGGTGGCAGTGAAAAGATGAGCGAAGCGCCAATCGGCGGCGCTTCGGGCCAGTCGAGCCGCACGCGCTGCGGGCCAAGGTCAACCGCCAGCCGCCAGCATCGGCCCTGGAAGGCGCTCGACAGAACCTTGCCCTGCAGCCGGCTGTCGGGATAGGCGTCGGCCGGCCGCGCGTCTTCGGGGCGGATGACCAGCATTCCGGCGCCGGAGCGGGCGCCAGGCGTACGCACGGCTTCGGCATCGGTCTCGGCGATCTTGAAGCGTTCGTCGCGGACCTGACCGTGAACGACCGAAAAGCCGCCGATGAAGCTGGCCACGAAGGAATCGGCGGGTGCCTCGTAGATCGCGCGCGGCGTGTCGAACTGAACGATCTCGCCTGCCCGCATGATGGCGATGCGGTCGGAGACCGCCATCGCCTCCGCCTGGTCATGCGTCACATAGACGACGGTGATGGCCTCGCGGCGCACCAGCTCCATCATTTCGATGCGCATGTCCTCCCTGAGGGCAGCGTCGAGGTTACTCAGCGGCTCGTCGAACAGCATCAGCGCGGGACGCGCGGCGAGGCAGCGCGCGATGGCGACGCGCTGCTGCTGGCCGCCAGAGAGTTCTGTGGGATAGCGATCGCGGTAGGGGGCAAGGCGGGTGACGTCGAGCGCGTGGGCGAGCCGCTGGGCGATGTCGCGATCCGAAAGCCGTTGTGCCTTGAGCCCGAAGGCCAGATTGTTGGCGACCGTCATGTGCGGCCACAGCGCATAGTCCTGGAAGACCATGCCGATCCGCCGCCTTTCGGCCGGGATGACCGAGGTCTCGCTCCACACCACACGCCCATCCAAAGTGATCAGCCCTCTTTCGGGCTCGACCAGTCCGGCAATGATACGCAGGAGCGTGGTCTTGCCCGACCCGCTGGCGCCGAGAAGCGACACCACCTCGCCGGCATCGATCCTGAGGTCGAGGTCAGTCAGGATGGGACGTCCGCCGAGCGACTTGCAGATGCCGGCACAATGCAGGGAAGCAGTCATGACAGGGTTTCCGCGCTGGCGATGTGATTGCTGCCGGCATCGGCAACCCCTGCGCCGCGACGCGGTTTGACGAATCGCCGAAGCGGGTACCAGACCAGCGCCGCGCCGATACCGGCGGCCGCCATGGCGACCAACGCGATGGCCGATGCCAGCCCATCACGGTCATGGCTGAACAGTTTCAGGATCAGCGTCGGCGCCGGCGGCCCGCTCTGGGGAATGAGCATCTGCGAGATCGGCAGTTCGAAGACGGTGCGGATGAACGTCAGCAGGAAGGCCGTCACCACGCTGAGCAGGACCAGCGGCAAGGTGATCGAAAGCAGTCTTCGGATTGTCCCGACGCCATGCAGGCGCGCCGCGTCCGTCAGGCTCGGCGCCAGCTGGCCGATCGCCGAAAGGATCACCACCAGGCAATAGGGAAGGGCGGCGGCGACATAGCCCATGACCAGCAGCGACCCATCGCCATAATGGGGGAATGGCCAGTCGCGGAATCCCGGCAGGCGATTCCAGACCAGGATATAGCCGAAGCCGAGCACGATGCCCGGTATCGCCACCGCGCCCAGGGACAGGCCGATGACGGCTGTGCGCAGGACCGGGCTCGCGCGGTCGAGCTGCGCCGACAAAAGCAAGGCGAGCGCGCTGGCGATGACCGCCGTCAGTCCGGCATAGAAGAGGCTGCGCAACAGCCCGTCATTGGCCGCGGTGTCCGGACTGAGTGCCGCCGCCACATTGACCGTGGTGAAGTTGCTCCAGATCAGCCCATGGCCAAGCGTCTGCGTCAGCGCGCGCGCCGCGATCGCCGCAAGCGGCAAGGCGAGCGCCAGGAAGGCAATGGCAAGGGCCGCCGCGATGGCGGGCCATCGCCATGGGCCGAGAGTGTAGAGCCGGGCCGGCCTGGCGCGGCCGGAAATCAGGCGCGGGTCGGCGCGGCGGCGCAGCAGCCGGTCTCCCACAACGACCAGCAGGACAAGGCTGAGCAGCACGAGAGCCTGGGCGCCGGCGGCGGGAAAGTCGACGGGATAATCGCTGGCAGCGGCGTAGATGCCGTAGGTCAGGACACCGAAATCGGACATTCTGGCGATGGTCGAGGCGAGGCCGAAATCGGACAGCACCTCGGCGAAGGTGGCGATGAAGCTCAGGGCGATGGCCGGCGCCAGCAAGGGGCCGTTGATGCGCAGCCAGATCCGCAGCGGTGCGGCGCCGGAGAGCCGGGCTGCATCCTCCAACTCGCTGCCCAGTCCGGCAAGCGCGCTGCCGATGATGAAGGCCGCCAGCGGGAACAGGCTGAGTGTGTGGACGAACACCAGCCCGGTCAGCCCAAAAAACGAAGCGCCCAGCCAGGACGGCAGCAAACCGAATTGCGCCAGATAGCCGCCAGGCGACATCAGCAGCACCCAGGCGAGCGCCTTGAGATAGGATGGCGTCAGGAAAACCAGCCACGGCACCGCCGAAATCGCGGCACGCAACGGGATGTCGCAGCGCTGGACAAGGACGGCGAAGGCTCCGCCCAGGACCGTCGTGGTGCAAGCGACCAGCATGCCGAGTTCGAGCGAGTGCAGGACCGACCTGGCGAGATAAGGCGAATTGAACACGCGGGACAAGGGCTCGAGGCTCAAGCTGTTGTCGGGATTCTGCGCGGCGAACAGGTCCGGCATGACCGCCTGGACCAGCACCAGGGCAAGCGGCAATCCGATCAGCAGGGCAAACACGGCGTAGACGGCAAATGACCCGCCGCCGCGAACAAGCACCGTCAGCCCGCCTCGCGGCAGGCTGCTGGTGCCGGCGCGACGGGCTGATACCGCGGCGCCTGTATGCTGGATCATTGTCATTGCCAGAACAAGTTGGGCTCAGACAGCCGGATCACTGGACGAAATTATCCTTGTACCACTGCTTCCATTCGGCCTCATGGGCAGAGGCCATGGCGTCGTCGAGATGCGTGTAGGTGATGTTGGTTTCGCGGCCGGGCTTGGCGTTGACGCCCTTGATGACCGGAATGAAGAAGAAGTCCGTGTCGTCGCCGTTCTGCATGGCGGCCTGGCCCTCGGCGCTGGTGACGAAGTCGATGAATTTCTCGGCTGCGTCCATATGCTGGGTCTTGGCGCTGATGCCGAGGCCTTGCGGCAGCGACACCGAACCCTCGCTCGGATAGACCGCGACGACGGGCTCGCCGGCCGCGATCTTCGAAAAGATGGCGCTGTCCTGGTTGATGCCGACCGAGGCATCGCCGGTCAGCACGGCCTTGTTCACCTTGCCGCCGCTCGACAGGCCCGACAGCGCCTTGTTGGTCAGCGTCTTGGCCAGCAACGCCTTGCCGGCATCGAGGCCGTTGGTCTGGAAGAAGCCGGCCAGCCATTGATAGGCCGGTCCCGACAGGTTCGGATCCTTGGCCGCGACGCCGCCTGCGAAGGACTGAAGGTCGGCCCAGGATTTGGGCATCTTGTCGGCCGGCACCTTCTTGGTGTTGACCTCGATGGCGGTGGTGCTGGTGCCGGTCGGCAGGAAAGCGCGGCTTTGCGGGATCAGCGACTTGCCGAGATCGGTGAACGCCACCTTGTCGTAGGCGGCGGCGGGAATGGCCTGCAGCACGTGGTCGGCCGCCATGCGTTCCATCACCGCCGAGCCGTCGAGCCAGACGATGTCGAACTGCGGGTTGTTGCCTTCCGCGGCGATCTTGCCCAGCGTCTCGCCGGTGCTGCCGGGCTCGACGACGTCGACCGTAAGGCCGGTCTTGGCCTGGAAGGCCTTGGCCACCGGGCCGGCGAAATCGAGTGCGTCGTAAAGCACCAGGTCGGATGCCGAAACAGGCATCGTCAAGGCGAGCGTGCTCAAGCCAATTGCAAAGCAGAATGTCGTGCCGGTTTTCATGGTTATCTCCAGTAAATTGCCATGGGCAAAGTAATACCCATCATATCATACGAATGTTACTTGAACATTTTATGTCATTTCCCGGCGTTTTTTGATTTATTCCTTTTGACGCCTCGTTTGATCCACGCCTTGTCGATCGAGCCGCGCAGCGAGCTCAACCGTTCGAGGCTGTCAAAGGCGGCTTCGCTAGCCCGCTTCGCCAGCCCGATGATCATCGCCTCGAGGAGAACGATCGTGCCGCCATGCATGGCCAGGTGATCGGCCTTGCCGCGCGGAATCGGCAGCGTCTCGGCCACCTTGCCCGAGACAAGCGGAGCCAGATTGTCGCTGATCAGCACGACCGGGACGTCGATCTGCATGGCTTGCTCGAGAACAACCTCGACCTCGCGGTAGAGCGGCGCATAGGCCATCATCAGCACCGCGTCCCCCTTGCCCAGCCACAGCAGCCGGTCGGCGAGCGCAATTCCCGATACCGACAGCGCGCTGGTCGGCAGCCCGATCCGGTTGAACTGCAAACTGGCATAATCGGCCATGGCGCCCGACGGACCGATGCCGAAGACATGGCGGCGATTGGCCCGCGCCAGGATGTCGATACTGCGCTCGAATGCGGCCGCCATTTCCGGGCGCTTGAGCACATCGAGCACGCTTTCATGAATGTCGATCACGTGCCGCAACGCTGCCGCGCCGTCGTCGCCGGTCTCCTGCAAGGTGCGCGCCAGTCGCTTGCCGGGTGACGGCGTGCCGGTGAGGTCCGACAGCAGCATCTGGCGAAGCGCCGAGAGGCTATCGAAACCAAGCGAGCGCGCCGTCCGGACCACGGTGGCGTCGCTGGCGCCGGCCTGCTCGGCGATCTCGGCCGCGGACCCCAGGAGCACAGCCTGCTTCTGGTCGACGAAGAACCGCGCCATGCGCTGCTCGGCGGGCGGCAGGCTATCGAGCGCCGCCTGGACGAGGGCGTCGACCGTCATTTTCTGCTCTTCGGGTGCATCATAAATCATGGTGGCTGGCTCGTTCGCTGCCTGTAGTGATTACAACGAACGCCACGATCCGAAATGTCTGTTACAGCGGTGTGACAGTGGTGGCCAGGCGCGGGCGGGCATGCGGCCTGCCAGCGGCGAACAGCAGCGATGCACCGGATACGTGGCCGTGCGCCATGATGCCGCGAAATCAAATCTGGAGATTGCTCACGCCAAGGCGGCTCGCGCCGAGCGACTTCAGTCGGCGTGCCTCAAGTCGTCTTTCTAGGCAAGTCGTGGTGCCGGAATCACGCTGGCGAGTTGAATCAGATCATGCCCGACATGTCGGAGAAGGCCATTGCCTTGCGCAGCAGCTCGGCGAAACGTTCGCCGGCAACCTCGCGTTGGCCGCTGTTGTCGATCGAGGTGACGCCGGGGCCGGACAGGGTGACGTTGGCGCTGCGCGCCAGGCGCGCCAGCACTTCGCCGCGCGACTCGCGGCCCCGCATTGCCAGCCGCTCGGCCAGCACATCAGGCGAGGCGGTGATCTCGACAATGGCCAGATTGGCATAGCGCTCGCGCAAGGTGGGGATGATCGCGCGCGACACATTGGCGACTGCGACATGGCCATTGGCGACCGACCAGTCGACATCGGCGGGCAGGCCATAGCGCAAGCCGTGTGCTTCCCACGAGATTGCAAAGGCGCCGTCGGCCTCGGCCTCGACAAAGGCCGCGTCGGCCAGCGTGTCGTGATCCTCGCTCGCGGCATCGCTCGGCCTGGTGATGACGCGGCGGACGAACTCCAGCCGGCTCTCGTCGGCAAAGAGCGCGCGGGCGTAGCCGATCACCGTGTCCTTGCCGGCGCCACTCGGCCCCACGACGGCGACAAAGACGCCGTGGCGGATCGGAAACGTCTCGGCGGACAGTTCACGTTCGATCAAGGCCGACACCATCATGCGACCCGGCGCCCCTGACGCCAGACGGTGCGCACGACCGGAACATGGTCGTCGACACGCACGCGCACCAGATCGGCGCGGCGGCCCTGTTCGATGATGCCGCGGTCGGTCAGGCCAACGGCTTCCGCCGGGTTCTTCGAAACCATGGCGACCGCCTGCGGCAGCGAAATGCCTTCCACCATGTCGCCGAGGAAGAAGGCCGACTGGATCAGGCTGAACGGAATATAGTCGGATGACAGGATGTCGAGCAGGCCGTCGCTGGCCAGCGTGCGCGCCGAGACATTGCCCGAATGCGAAGCGCCGCGCATGACGTTGGGCGCGCCCATCAGCACGCCCAGGCCCGCGGCCTTCGAAGCGCGCGCCGCTTCCTCGGTGGTCGGGAACTCGGCGACCCGCACGCCTTGCTCGATCGCCTCGTCGACATGGCTCGACGTGGCGTCGTCATGGCTGGCGAGCACGATGCCGCGCTCCTGGCAGGCAGCGGCGATCACCGCGCGGTTCGGCGCAGAATAGCGCGCCGATTCCGCCATCCGCTTCTCGCAGAACAATTTGAAGTCGCGGTCGGTCAGCTTCAGCTTGCGCTGGTAGTAATAGGCATAGGTTTCGAGATTGACGAACTGACGCTGGCCGGGCGCATGGTCCATCAGCGAGGCCAACTTGACCCGGTCGTCCTGATCGAAATTGGCGAAGGCCTGCAGGCAATCCGGCGCCGAAACCTCGCAACGCAGATGCAGGAAATGATCGGCGCGCAGACGATCCTGCGCTACGCTGTCCTCGATTGCATCGGCCAGCTTGCGGATATCGGCCAAGGTGAGATCGGCGTCCTCATCCATGCCGACACGCAAGGCGTCGAGCACGGTGGTGATGCCGGCCGTCGCCACCTGGGCGTCATGGGCAAGCACCGCGGCGATCGGGTTCCAGCGTACCTTCGGCCGTGGTGCGTAATGGCCCTCGAGATGGTCGGTGTGCAGTTCGACCAGCCCCGGAATGACATAGTCGCCGCTCATGTCCTCGCCGGTGCGGGCAGCACCGGCATCGATGCCGGCGATGAAGCCGTCGCGCAGCACCAGCGACCCTTCGACGATCTCGTCGGCAAGCACGATGCGGGCGTTGGAAAGAACGGTCTCGGCGGTCATTTCGGGCAGTCCTTGATCATATGGGGCAGGGCTTGTTCAGGCGATTTTTCTGGCCGGTCGGCGTCCCAGCGCGTGCTGGGAAAGCACCATGAACGGCGCCCCGGGTTCGGTCTCGACAAACAGCGTCAGCGCGTCCACCAGCACAGGTTGTTGCAGCACTTCGGCGAACAGGCTGTCGATTGCTAGGCGAAGACGAGGGCTTTCCTGTGGCCCGACCCGACCCGACAGCGTCATGTGGAAGCGAAAGGTCTCGAAGACATAGGGGTAACCCCACTGGCAGAGATTGCGGAACTCGGCCGGCTTCAGCGAATCGGGGCTGCGCCGCTCGATCTCGGCCTCCGTCAGTGGCGCGCGAAAGCGGTCGAAGTCGCGCACGACCTCGTCGGCGAAACGGTTGAGCGAAGGCAACGGGCCCTCGGGCACCAGCGCGAAGAAGCTGTCGATCTGACTGACGACGAGCCGCGGTATCGTAACCACCGGCGTCGCTTCGGCGAAATGGTCGAGCCCCGCGCGCAGCGAGGTCTCGCTCTCGTTGGCCGCAAGCCGGAAGGGGGCTTTCAGTGTCGCGTGGAAGCCATAGCGGCGAGCCGAAGCGGTGTGGAAGGCAACTTCCGCCGCCGCCAGGTCGGCCACGGCCTCGACCGGCCTTGTCGCCGCGCCGAACGGGTCGCGGCCCAGCCAATTCGCGGCGATCCGCGCCAGCGGTTCGTCCTGCCGGGGGGTGAAATAGATGGCATAACGCATGGGAAGTCCTCGTCAGATCCGTTGCCATAGGTGATTTCCATGACGGATTGACGAAGCTTTGAAGGGTTTTCGAAGGCAAATCGAGCCAGGCGGTCCTTAGCCGACGATTTTTTCAAGCTGGACCAATAACTTCAGCCGGCACCGCCGGAATGATCAGGCCTTCATCAACCATTCGTGCTCGGGGGCATTGTGGAATTTCCATGTCCGCTTCGGCCCGGCCATGACGTTGAGATAGTAGAGATCATAGCCATGGCAGGCGGCGCAGGGGTGATAACCCTTGGGCACCAGCACGACATCGCCATCCTCGATCGCCATGGCTTCGTCCAGCGCGCGATGGCCGTTCTTGTCGGCGTCGGTGTAGACGCGCTGGAAGGCAAAGCCCTGCGGCGGGTTGAGACGGTGATAGTAGGTTTCCTCGAGATAGGATTCATCAGGCAGATTGTCCTGGTCATGCTTGTGCGGCGGGTAGCTCGACGTGTGGCCGCCGGGCGTGATGACCTCGACCACCAGCAGCGAGTCCGCCGGCTTGCCTTCCGGCAGGATGTTGGTGACGTAACGGGTGTTGGTGCCCTTGCCGCGCACCTCCTGGCCGAGATCGTCGGGTCCGATCACCCGAACCGGCAGGCCGCCGCCAAGACCGGGCGCCGAGCACACCGCCAGTTCCAGTTCGGTATCGGCCGTTACCGACCAGTCCGATCCCTCGGGGATATAGACCGACCAAGGCTTGCCTTCGAAGGGCGACATGCGTTCCCCGAGCAGGCCAAGATCCTTGCCGCCGGCTTTCGCGGTGCCCTTGCCAGTGACGAACACCAGGCAGACCTCGCGATCGTCCGTCTTTCCCGAGGCGCTTTCGCCAGGCCGCAGCCGATGCAGGTCGAAACCGACATAGGTCCAGCCGGCGCTTTTCGGCGTGACGTGGGCGACGCGGCCATGGCTCTTGTCGGCCTTCACGAGCAGCTTCGACATTTTTGTCTCTCCTATTCCACTGGCTTGAGGGGCTCCGTGAAGCCAAGCCGTCTGTTTGAAAGCGCCATCGCAAATCTTTGGTCGGCGCGCTTCCATCTTCGTCATCCTAGGGTCTGCGCTGCGTCGCTGCGCTCCTTGCTCCGTCCTAGGATGACGAAGGTGGAAGCGCCGCAAGCTAATCGCCAACGCACGCGATCAGTTACTCCTTCGGTTCGGCCTCGGCCGTCGCCTTGCTCTCATCAACCGGCTTGTACAGATAAAAAAACTGCCAGACGCCATAGCCGGCGAAGCCGAGCGCAATGACGCCCCAGAACGGCGTGCCGGTGGCGAACTCGATGATCGACCAGATGACGCAGACCGCGACGACGGCGACACGCCGCCACAAGGGCCGGAAGAACGGGTGCTCGGAATCTTTCATCGGGCCAATCTACAGCAACCTGCCTCGCCGTGAACCCACCGTGTCAGGCATTCGGAAAACCCTGGGTTTCGACCGTGTAACCGGCTGATGTCATCACCCGCATCAGCTCCTTGTGGCCGACCTGCGCCATCTTGAGCGGCGGGTTCTTCTTCGGGTCCTGCTCGGCCTCGACCACGAACCAGCCTTCATAGCCATGGTCGGCGAAGCGCTGCACGATGGCGCCGAAATCGAGCGAGCCATCGCCCGGCACGGTGAAGGCGCCGAGCGCCACCGCGTCCAGGAAGGACTGTTTCGTGCGGTCGAGCTTGTCGATCACGTCCATGCGCACATCCTTCACATGGACATGGCTGATGCGCTTGTGGTGGTTGTCGATGGCGCGCAGCACGTCGCCGCCGGCAAAGGCCAGGTGCCCGGCATCGAGCAGCAGCGGAATCCCCGCCCCGGAATGGCGCATGAAGGCATCGAGTTCCGGCTCGGTCTCGACCACCGCCGCCATGTGGTGGTGGTAGGAAAGCGGCATGCCTTGCTCGGCGCACCATTCACCGAATTCGGTCAGGCGCCTTCCATAGGCCTTCATTTCGTCACTGGTGAGCTTCGGCTTGGTGGCGAGCGGCTTCGAGCGGTCGCCCTGGATCGAGCGGCCGACCTCGCCATAGACGATGCAGGGCGCATTGACCGCCTTGAACAGGTCGATCATCGGCTGGATGCGGTCCTTGTTCTTGCCCATCTCCTCATCGACCAGCGTTCCGGAAAACCAGCCGCCGCACAGCGTCACGTCGGCCGCTTTCAGGATCGGCAGCATGACGGCGGGGTCGTTGGGAAAACGCCGGCCCATTTCCATGCCGGTGAAGCCGGCCGAACGCGACTGGCGCAGGCACTCCTCCAGCGACACGTCATCGCTCAGTTCCGCAAGATCGTCGTTCCACCACGCGATGGGGGACATGCCCAGTTTGGCTTTCAAGTCGTCACTCCAGATTAGAACAGTTCATTCTTTGGCCGCTGGCGCCGCCCCTCATCCGCCTGCCGGCACCTTTTCCCGTATAGGGACGGGGAGAAGGGAGCTCGCATCAATCGCCGACGCTCTGCATCTGGCGCTTCTCGTCATAGGCCTTGCGCGCCGCGTTGACCTGTGGTCGCGCCGAGACTTCCGGCACCGCCACGTCCCACCAGTGGCCGCCGGCATCGGTGGAAACCAGCGGATCGGTGTCGATGACCACAACGGTGGTGCGGTCGTTCTTCCTGGCCTTCTGCAGCGCGTTTTCGAGCCCGGCGATCGAGGGTACTTTCTCTGATATCGCGCCCAGGCTCGCCGCATGGGCGGCGAAGTCCACATCGGGCAGGATCTCGTGGCGCGCGTCCTTCAGGAGATTGTTGAAGTTGGCGCCGCCGGTCGCCATCTGCAGCCGGTTGATGCAGCCATAGCCACGGTTGTCGAGCAGCACGATGGTGAGCTTCAAACCAAGCATCACCGAGGTTGCGATCTCGGAATTCATCATCAGGTAGGAGCCGTCGCCGATCATGACGACGACCTCCTGGTCGGGCTTGGCCATCTTGGCGCCGAGCCCGCCGGCGATCTCGTAACCCATGGTGGAGAATCCGTATTCGCCATGGTACGAGCCGGGCGCGCCCGCCTGCCAGAGCTTATGCAGTTCGCCCGGCAGGCCGCCCGATGCATTCAGCAGCATCACGCCCGAGCCCATGGCCCGCTGCACGGCACCGATCACCTGCGCGTCGGACGGGAAAGCGGCGTTGGTCGACGCCGTCACCTTGGCCGCGTCGGCCTGCCAGGCCTTCTTGCCGGTGGCTGCATTGTCAGTCCAGGCGGCAGGCACTTTCCAGCCCTTCAGAGCGGCACCGAGTTCAGCGAGCCCTTCGGCCGCATCGGCGACCAGCGGCAGCGCCCGGTGCTTGCCGGCATCGAAAGGTTGGACGTTGAGCCCGATGATGGTCTTGCCGGAATTCTTGAACAGCGCCCATGAGCCGGTGGTGAAATCCTGCAGCCGCGTGCCGATGGCGAGCACCACGTCGGCCTCTTCCGCCAGCCGGTTGGCCGCCGAAGTGCCGGTGACGCCGACTGCCCCCATGTTGAGCGGATGATCGTCCGGCAGCGAGGATTTGCCGCCTTGCGTCTCGCAGACCGGAATGCCGGCGGCTTCGACGAATTTGGCCAGTTCGCTTGAGGCTTGAGAATAGAGCACGCCGCCGCCGGCAATGATCAGCGGCTTCTTAGCACCCTTCAGCGCCGCGACAGCCGCGGCAAGCTCATGGCGGTCCGGGCGCGGCCGGCGCTGGTGCCAGACCCGTTCGGCAAAGAAGCTCTCGGGATAGTCATAGGCCTCGGCCTGAACATCTTGGCAAAGCGACAGCGTCACCGGCCCGCAATCGGCCGGATCGGTCAGCACCTGCATAGCGCGGCTGAGTGCCGGGATGATCTGCTCAGGCCGGGTGATGCGGTCGAAATAGCGCGAGACCGGGCGGAAACAGTCATTGACCGTCGCCGTGCCGTCGGAAAAATCCTCGGCCTGCTGCAGCACCGGGTCGGGGATGCGGTTGGCAAAGACGTCGCCGGGCAAAAACAGGACAGGCAACCGGTTTACATGGGCAAGTGCCGCGGCCGTCACCATGTTGAGCGCGCCAGGGCCGATCGAAGAGGTCGCGGCCATGAAGCGGCGGCGGAAATTGGCCTTGGCGTAGGCGATCGCCGCATGGGCCATCGCCTGCTCATTGTGGGCGCGGAAGGTCGGCAATTCGTCGCGTACCTGGTAGAGCGCCTCGCCGATGCCGGCGACATTGCCATGGCCGAAGATCGCCCAGACACCACCGAAGATCGGCACTTTTTTGCCGTCGATCTCGGTCATCTGGCGTGACAGGAAGCGGGTCAGCGCCTGCGCCATCGTCAGGCGGATTGTCTTGCTCATTGTGTTTCCTCCGCAGTCCTTGTGCCGCGCCTTCTTATGCCGCCTTGCGTCCACGCGCGGCAAGCCACGCTTCGGTCAGTTGCTCGAAGCGCGATGCCATGTCGGCGACAGCCTCGTCATCCGACATCCTGCCGGCCAGCCACTCCTCGGCCGCGTGGACGAAGATGGTGCGGCCGACGGCAAAGCCCTTGACGATGGGTGCCTTGGCGGTGGCGGCGAAAGCCGCCTCCAGCTCGTCCTGCGGCGCTTCCAGGCCAAGCAGGACGATGCCGCGGCACCACGGATCATGCTTCAGGATCACCGCTTCGATCCTGGCCCAGGCGCCGCTCGAAGCCTGCGGCTCCAGCTTCCACCAGTCGGGGTTGATACCAAGCGCATAGAGTTCCTCCAGCGCGCGCGGAATGGTGGTGTCGTCGAGCTTGCCGTGCTTGCCGGCGATGATCTCGATCAGCAGTTCCCGGCCGACTTTGCGCGCCGCCTCGAACAGCGCACGCAGCTTCTGCTGCTGCTCTTCCTTGAGCGCCGCCGGATCGTCGGGGTGGTAGAAGCACAGGCACTTGATGCAGTGATCGACGGGCCATTCGGTAAGCTGCGACCCGATGTCCTGCGAGAATTCGAAGCGCAGTGGCCGCGAGCCCGGCAGTTCCACCGGCCGCCCGAGCCAGGCGAAGGGATGCCTGGCGAATTCGAACATCGCCTCGCGGCCATGCTTTTCGTCGATCAACATGCCGTAGCCGTCGCGGCCGGCGGCGACCTTGGCCGCCGCCTTGACCGCCAGAACCTTGAAATCGCGGATGCGCGCAGGATCGGCGCCGGCCTTGGCCGCCACGTGCTCGAGCTGCACACGATGGTCGCAGGCGAGCGCCATCAGCGAGGGAATGTCGCGCCGGCGGGTGGTCGCCCAATGGATGTGGTTGATCGCCTCGTCCTTTCGCAAGGCCCGGTGCTTGCTGCCGTTCTTGAGGAAGAACTGCAGCTCCTCGAAGGTCGGATATTCCGGCGCGCACAGCAGCCGCGACACGGCAAAGGCGCCGCAGGCATTGGCCCAGGTCGCCGCCGTCGCATGGTCTTCCCCACCCAGCCAGCCGCGCAGGAAGCCTGACATGAAGGCGTCGCCGGCGCCCAACACATTGTAGATCTCGATCGGGAAACCCTTGCCGACGATGCCGTCTTCCAGATCGTCGCTGATCGGTCCGTCATAGACGATGCAGCCCATGGCGCCGCGCTTCAGTACGATAGTGGCCGAGGACAGCGCGCGGATCGTCTTCAGCGCGCTCAGGCAGTCGTCTGCGCCCGAGGCGATCATGATCTCTTCCTCGGTGCCGACGATGAGATCGCAATCGGGTAGCACCGTCTTCAGCTGGGCCGAGACGCGGTCCGACTTCACATAGCGCTCGAAGCCTTCGGCATGGCCGGCGAGGCCCCATAAATTGGGCCGATAGTCGATGTCGAAGACAACCTTGCCGCCCCTGGCCTTCATGATGCGGATCGCCTTGCGCTGGGCGGCGTCGCTGTTGGGGCGGGAAAAATGCGTGCCGGTGACGACGATCGAACGCGCCGAAGCGATGAACGCCTCGTCGATGTCCTCCGGCGCCAGCGCCATGTCGGCACAGTCACTCCGATAAAAGATCATCGGCGAAACGCCTTCGCTCTCGACCGAGAGCAGCACCAGAGCCGTCAGGCGCTCCTTGTCCGTTTTCAGGCCGTCGGTGTTGACGCCTTCGCGCTTGAGCTGTTCGCGGATGAAGCGGCCCATCTGCTCGTCGCCGACGCGCGTCAGCAGCGCCGAGCGCAGGCCGAGCCTGGCCGTGCCGACCGAGATGTTGGCCGGGCAGCCGCCGACCGACTTGGCAAAGGAGGTGATGTCCTCCAGCCGCGAGCCGATCTGCTGGCCATAGAGGTCGACGGAAGCGCGACCGATGGTGATGACGTCGAGCGGCGCCTGTTTTAAGTCCACGGCTTCGCTCATTGGAACCTCCCGTCGGTCTTGTTGTCAGGAACAACATTTGTTTGGGTAACACGCGCGAGCGGCAGCGTGGTGCCGGGAATATGAAATAATAATTCCAATCCATAGTCAATATGGAATGAGCATTCCCGGATCGAAAAGTAAGGAATCAGGATCCCGCGGTGAAGGCGTGGGAAGCGAGAGCCGGCGCCCGATTTTGAGCCTGGCCCGAGGCCGGCGAAGACAGGCTCAGCCCTTGCGCTTGCGGCTTGCGTCGCGTCGTTTCTCGCCAACGCCGACGGTCAGCGCCATGGCCAGCGCCATCGTCGCCGACAGCGAACGGAAGCCGGCGAAGTCCGCCTCAGCAACCTCGAACCAGACCCTGGCGAACTGAGCAAGCGGTGAGAACGAGCTGTCGGTGATGGCGACGATCGGCACGCCCTGTTCGGAGATGGTGCGTGCTTCCTCAATGGTGGCCGGCGCATAGGGCGAGAAGGAGATGGCGATGACGGCGTCCGCCGGCGTCGCGAACCCGACCATTTCGGCGTTCAGGCCGGCGGCCGATTCGATCAGCTGGTTGCGGATCTTCAGCTTGCCCAGCGCATAGGCGATGTAGGTCGCCACTGGGTAAGAGCGGCGCTTGGCCAGCACATAGATGGTCTGCGCTTTTGCCAGCAGCGAAATAGCGTCTTCCAGATGCGCGTCATCCAGCGTGCGGGAAATGTCGTTGAGCGAGGTGCTGGCGGCGGCAACGAATCCGTCGAAGATGGCGCGATGGCCGGCGCCGCCCTCGGCCTTGGTGCGCAAGGCCTGCAACCGTTCGTCGTAGGACGAGTTGCGTTCGCGCAGCCGCTCGCGGAACACCTGCTGCAGGCTGGTGAAGCCGTCGAAGCCAAGCTGTTGTGCAAACCGGATCAGGGTTGACGGCTGCACGCCGGCCGAAGCGGCGATGCTGGCGGCGGTGCCGAAGGCGATGTCGTCGGGATTGTCGAGCGCATAGGCGGCGATCTGCGCGATGCGTTTCGGCAGGGTTTCGCGACGATCGAGGATCGTGGCGCGCAGCGTCTCGAAGTCGCGAGGTACCCGTTCGTCCATCGTCGGCCCGTCCAAGCTTGTCCAAGGCGCGTCAGCGCGCTTCAGACCGTTTGATTCCATGCATGTCGTTGTCTCAAAACCGCTACGCACTTTGGGCGACATGCATTGGAAGCGTCCTCTCTGCCCCATCATAGCGATGCTGCGCAAGAACGCCATAAAAAATGAGGCAGACATTCCATTTCGAGAGAAAATGGATTAATTCATCCACGCAGTGCTTCAGGCAGCGGAGAAATGGAAAATGGTTGGCGTCGGTCTTATCGGCACGGGCTTCATGGGCAAATGCCATGCCATCGCGTGGAGTGCCGTCGGCGCCGTCTTTCCGGATGTCGCCAAGCCCAGGCTCGTCCATCTCGGCGAGGTCAATGAGGAGTTGGCCCAGCGCAAGGCCGGCGAATTCGGCTTCGCCAAGGCCTCCGGCGACTGGCGCGCCGTCGTCAACGACCCGGAGGTCGACATTGTCTCGCTGACCACGCCCAACCAGTTCCATCCGGAAATGGCCATCGCGGTTCTTCAGGCCGGCAAGCATTTGTGGTGCGAAAAGCCAATGGCGCCAAGCTTTGCCGAGGCAGAGGCGATGGCGGCCGCGGCGAAGACCTCAGGCAAGATCGCGGCGCTTGGGTACAACTACATCCAGAGCCCGGCCATCCGCCACATCGGTGCGCTGCTCGAGGAGAAGATCATTGGCGAGGTCAACCATCTGCGCATCGAGATGGACGAGGATTTCATGGCCGATCCCGAGGCGCTGTTCTTCTGGAAGCACGAAGCGTCTTCCGGCTATGGAGCGCTCGATGATTTCGCCGTGCATCCGCTGTCGCTGGTCTCGGCGCTGTTCGGCCGCGTCGCCAGCGTCATCTGCGACATGGCCAAGCCCTATGCCGACCGGAAGCTGGCGGCCGGCGGACGCCGGGCGGTCGAGACCTATGATATTGCGAGCGTCTTGATGCATCTGGAAAACGGCATCGCCGGCACGCTTCAGGTCAATCGCTCGGCCTGGGGCCGCAAGGGCCGCATCGCCATCCAGATCTTCGGGTCGAAAGGGTCGATCCTGTTCGACCAGGAGCGGATGAACGAGATCCAGCTCTATGCCACCGCGGACCGTCCGACCGAACAGGGCTACCGCACCATCCTGATGGCGCCGCATCACAGACCCTACGACGCCTTCCTGCCGGCGCCCGGCCACAATCTCGGCTTCAACGACCTCAAGATCATCGAGTGCCACGAACTGCTGACGCGGCTCGCCGGCAGACCGGCGCGGCTCATTGAATTCGCCGAAGGTCTGGAGATCGAGCGCACCGTGCACGCCATGGCGCGCTCGTTCCAGGAAAAACGCTGGGTGGATGTGCGGTAATACCTACCCGCCTTGACCGCCGGCGGCCGGGGTTTCCCATCCGTCCACCCAGACCTGCCGCAAGCGGTCGCCTTCGCCCTTGAAGCGCAGCCCGGTCGGCCGGCAATCCTCGATCCGGTCACTGCGGAAATTGCGGATCGCCTGGCGAAGCTCGCACCAGGCGACGATGTTGGCGGTCTCGGCATAGTAGATAAGCGCGATCGGGCGGATGAGGCGCTCGGAGGCGCGGCCCATTTCGTCGCGGTAGGAGAGGTCGAGCTTCTCTTCGTCGCGGATGGCGCGGCGCACCAGCGCCAGGTCGATCGCGCCGGCCGAAGGGGCGGCGAACCCCCACGCATGCAGCGCATTGGCGTCGAGCGTCTGGCGCAAGATCGCCGGCACCGCGCCGGCGATCTTGGCACTGACCCGCTTGGCCGCCTGCTTGAGCTCGCTGTCGCCCGTGCGCTCCAGCAGCGCCAGCGACAGCACGATCGCCTCCATCTCCTCGATCGAAAACATCAGCGGCGGCAGGTCGAAGCCGGGGCGCAGTATATAGCCGATGCCGCGCCCGCCCTCGATCGGCACGCGCATCGCCTGCAGCGCGGCGATGTCGCGATAGATCGAGCGGATCGTCACCTCCAGCCGCTCGGCAATCATGGCCGCCGTCACCGGCTGCCGCGCCAGACGCAGGATCTGGATGATCTCGAACAGGCGTGACGCCTTGCGCATTTTCCTCACCCGGTTTCGATCCCAACTGACACACCATTGTCAGTTGGATCGACCTATAGGACTGCCTATCGAATTGAAAATCAACAGGTTCCGCTGCGGCTTGGTGGAACGAGGCGACAGGCAACTGACATGGGTTACGCGGAAAATCTCTGGCTTTTCTTTATCCTGCTGTTCGGCATCATCATCGTTCCGGGCATGGACATGCTGTTCGTGCTGGCCAATGCGTTGACCGGCGGCCGCGACAGGGGTTTGGCCGCGACCGGCGGCATCATGGTCGGCGGCATGGTGCACACGCTGAACGGCGCGATCGGCGTGGGGCTGCTGATGCATTTCGTGCCGATCCTGTTCAAGCCGCTGCTGATCGCCGGCGCCGCCTACATGGCCTTCATAGGCATCTCGCTGATGCGCAGTTCCATCACCGTCGGTCAGGACGGGCCTGCCGGCAGCCGCTCCGCATGGAAGGCGTTTCGGCAGGGGCTGGTGACCTGCCTTGTCAATCCGAAGGCGTATCTGTTCGTGCTTGCCGTCTACCCGCAGTTCCTGAAGCCGGACTACGGCCCGATCTGGATACAGGCAACGGTGATGGGGCTGATGACGGTGCTGACCCAGGCCGCGATCTATGGCGGGCTCGCGATCACGGCCGGCCGCAGCCGCAACCTTCTGATCGCCAATCCACGGGCGACCACTCTTGCGGGCCGGGCGGCCGGTCTGTTGCTCTTCGCGGTCTCGGTTTTCACCGCTTGGGAAGGGCTGAGGGCGGCGTAGCACATGGATTCTTGCGAAGAAGGACCCCCACCCTAGCCCTCCCCACAAGGGGGAGGGAATGCTGCCGCATGCCATGCCTTCTTTGGCATTGAGCGTCGGCAGTTTGCTGAGTCCAGCGCCTATGCAAAGTTCCCCTCCCCCTTGTGGGGAGGGGTTAGGGGTGGGGGTACGTGCCGGGCAAACGCCGGCAATACTGGCATCGGCTTCTCAAGCGGCTCCCTGCCGGCTCTCCAGCATGGCGCGGTGCGTCGACCGGCGCCATTCGACGGCGCCGGCAAGGCCGTGCAACACGGTCTCGGTGGTCGCCCAGTCGATACAGCCATCGGTGATGCTCTGGCCGTAGACCAGCGGCTTGCCAGGCACGACGTCCTGCCGTCCGGCGACGAGATTGCTCTCGATCATCAAGCCGATGATGCGCTCGTCGCCCGCCGCGACCTGGCCTGCTACGTCGGCCGCCACCTTGGGCTGGTTCTCCGGCTTCTTGCTCGAATTGGCGTGGCTGACATCGACCATCAGCCTTGGCGCGACGCCGATGCGGGCGAGCTCGACCGAGGCCGCCTCGACGCTCGCCGCGTCATAGTTGGGCTGGACGCCGCCGCGCAGGATGACATGGCAGTCCTCATTGCCGGTGGTGGTCGCGATGCCGCTGCGTCCGCCCTTGGTCACCGCCATGAAATGGTGCGGCTGGGCAGCCGATTTCACCGCCTCGCCGGCGATCCTGAGATTGCCGTCGGTGCCGTTCTTGAAGCCGATCGGGCAGGACAGGCCCGATGCCAGCTCGCGGTGGATCTGGCTCTCGGTCGTGCGCGCGCCGATCGCGCCCCAGGCGACGAGGTCGGCAATGTATTGCGGGGTGGTCATGTCGAGGAATTCGGTCGCCGCCGGCAGGCCGAGATTGTTGACGGCCGACAGCACATTGCGCGCCATGCGCAGCCCCTTGTCGATGTTGAAGCTGCCGTCGAGGTCGGGATCGTTGATCAGCCCTTTCCAGCCGACCGTGGTGCGCGGCTTCTCGAAGTAGACCCGCATGACGATCTCGAGTCGGTCGGACAGGGTCTCGCGCAGCGCCGCCAGACGGCTGGCATAGTCAACGGCCGCGACCGGATCGTGGATCGAACAGGGGCCGACGACGACAAGCAACCGGTCGTCGGTCCCGTTCAGAATAGCGTGGATGGCATTGCGCGATGCGCTGACGGTGCGCGTCGCCGTCAGCGTGCGCGGGATCTCCCGCATCACCTGGTCCGGCGTGCTCAGTTCTCGGATTTCCTTGACCCGAAGGTCGTCTGTGGTGGTCAACACGGCTTTCTGCTCCTGGTTTAGGAGACCTGCCGGCTGAAACAAAAAAGCCGCCAGGTCTGGCGGCTGTTCGGATGTTGTTGCTGCAATCTTCAGATCGAGCGCAATCCTCCCGCCGCCAGCGAGCTGCTAAAGTACCAATAGGTGGCGGACAGGTGGATCATGCGGCTCATATAATCGAAGCCGAGGCGTTTGTCACGTGCCTGATACAAGGAGATCGGCGCCGCGTAGCGGCGAGTTCAGAAGGAACTCCGCAAGGGTACCCTTTCGCGCAGTCTTCCGCTGCCATTCTTCGACCGAGACGACAACCGCGATTGGTTTGCCGTTTCTGGTTATCTTCTGCGGTGCCAACTGCGCGCGCTCAATGACCTCTGAGAACTGGGCCTTTGCTCCCATGACAGTCCAGTTGGTATCTCTGGACGCAGACTGCATTCCAACCCCCCCGACGGTTCTGATTTCACGGACTATGCGGGAATGGCAATGCTGCAGCAACAGGGCACGAGGCTACTTCGTTCCGACTACTCCGGTGACGACCCCGCAACGCTCTGGTCGTAGTCGACCAGCGACCCGGTCATCACCCCCGATTGCGGGCTGACCATGTAGCTGATCAGCCGGGCGAGCTGGTCCGGCTTCACCAACTGACCCATCGGCTGTGCGGCTTCGGCCTTTGCCAGCCAATCGTCGGATGCGCCGTGCCATTTCTTCTGCACAAGGTCCTCGCCCTCGGTGTCCATCCAGCCCGGCAGCACGGCGTTGCAGCGGATGCGGTTGAAGCGATAGGCGTTGGCGACGTTCTTGGTCAGCGTCATCAGCGCGCCCTTGCTGGTCGAATAGGGCGTCAGGAAGGACTGGCCAGTATGCGCCGACATCGACAGCACGTTGACGATCGAGCCGGGAGCCTTCTTCTCCAGGAGATGCGCCACCACGCCCTGCATCAGAAAGAATGGGCCGCGCACATTGGTGTCGAAAATCTGGTCGAACAGCTCTTCCGATGTTTCGACCAGCGAGCCTCGGGCCGAGGTGGCGGCGGCATTGACCAGCGCGTTGATGGTGCCGAAATGCGAGAGCGCGGTCGCCACCGCGCGCTTGCAGTCGGCCACCTTGGAAACGTCGGCGCTGATGAAGATCGCGTCGACACCCAACTTCTTGAAATGAGCGACCGCCTTGTCGCCCTTCTCCTGCGAGCGGCCGATGAGCGCCAGCGCCCGACAGCCCTCGTCGGCGAGTGCCTCGGCGACCGCGAAGCCGATGCCTTGCGCGCCGCCGGTGACGATGGCGCGTGTCTCATGATTGCGATCGGCGGATGCGCTCATCGCTTTGCTCCTGTGCCTTGGGTTCCGGGTTCTTACTTGTCGAGACGGACGGTCTTGCCTGTCGTCGCCGACTTCAGCGCCGCGTCCGCCAGCTTCAGCGCCACCAGGCCGTCGGCGCCGCTTGGCGCTGCCTTCTTGCCTTTCGTCGCGGCCGTGATGAAGGCAGCGATCTCATTGGCATAGGCGTCGAGGTAGCGGGTCATGAAGAAGTCGTGCAAAGGCGGGCGGGTATAGCCCTTCTCATTGGCCAGCTCGATCGATACCGGCCGCTGGTTCTCGGCCGCGATCATGCCTTTTGAGCCATGCACCTCGATGCGCTGGTCGTAGCCATAGGTGGCGCGGCGCGAGTTCGAAATGATCGCCTGCTTGCCGGACGCCGTCTCTAGGATGACGCTGACGCTATCGAAATCGCCGGCCTCGCCGATTTTCTTGTCGACGAGCACCGAGGCGTGCGCGCTGACCGCCACCGGCTCTTCGCCGAGCAGGAAGCGCGCCATGTCGAAATCATGAATGGTCATGTCGCGGAAAATGCCGCCCGAGCGCTTGATGTAGTCGACTGGCGGCGCGCCGGGATCGCGCGACGTGATGGTGACCATCTCGACCGTGCCGATGGCGCCGTCGTCGATGGCCTTGCGCACGGCGGCGAAATGCGGGTCGAAGCGCCTGTTGAAACCGACCATCAGCGTCGCCTTGGCCTTCTCGACCACGGCCAGGCACTTCTCCACCCGCTTGACGTTCAGGTCGATCGGCTTTTCGCAGAAGATCGCCTTGCCGGCCTTGGCGAAACGCTCGATCAGATCGGCATGGGTGTCGGTCGGCGTGCAGATGACGACGGCGTCAATGTCTTTGGCTGTCTCGATCGCGTCGATGGTGCGCACCTCGGCGCCATAGGCGCTCGCCAGCTCTTTAGCTGCCTTCTCGAAGGCATCGGCCACGGCCACCAGTTTTGCATCGGGGTTGGAGCCGACGGCGCGGGCGTGGACCTTGCCGATGCGGCCGGCACCGAGGAGGGCGAAACGAACAGTCATGGATATTTCCTCTGAGGGATGGGTTCGAGAGAGTTGTGTCCTGACCTTTCCTGTCAGGAAAAGGTGGCTGGGGTATTTTCCTGGCGCGGCGGATCGTCCCGGAACCGGGAGACCACGCCCGGCCTCAAGCCGCGAGTTCCGCCTCTCCGGTCTTGGCGCCGGTGATGTATGAGACGATGTCCTGGCCGTCGGTGTTCTCCTTGCGCAGATTAGCGACGATGCGGCCGCGCCGGAAGACGACGATGCGGTCGCACAGGTCGAACACCTGGCGCATATTGTGGCTGATCAGGATCAGCGGCTCGCCATTGTCCTTCAGCGTACGAATGATGTTTTCGACCTGCGCCGTCTCCTGCACGCCAAGGGCCGCCGTCGGTTCGTCCATGATGATCAGCTTGGAGGCGAAGGTGGCGGTCCTGGCGATCGCCACGCACTGTCGCTGGCCGCCCGACATGTGGCGGATGGTGTTGGAGAGATTGGGAATCTTCACCGCCGTGCGGATCAGCGCCGCCTCGGTTGCCTTGCGCATGTATTTGCGGTCGAGGATCGAGAACGGCCCGAGATTGAACAGCACCTTTTCGCGGCCGAGGAACAGGTTCGACGGCACGTCGAGATCGTCGGCCAATGCCAGGTTCTGGAACACCGTCTCGATGCCCGCCGTGCGGGCCTCGATCGGCCCGGCAAAATTCACTTCCTTGCCATCGAACCAGATCTGGCCGCTGGTGCGCTGCTCCACAGCGGTGATCTGGCGAACGAAGGTCGACTTGCCGGCGCCGTTGTCACCCATGATGGCGACATGCTCGCCCTTGCGCAGCTCGAAGTTGGCGCCTTCCAGCGCATGCACGCCGCCATAGCGTTTGGTGAGGTTTTCGGTCTTCAGGACGATGTCTGACATGATCAAGCCCTCAATGCCCGCAGGCGTTGGCGCCACTGGTCGAGAACCACTGCGCCGACGATGATCACGCCCTTGACCATCTCCTGGTAGTAGGCGTCGAGGCGCAGGAAGGTGAAGCCGGAGATGATGACGCCGAAGATCAGCGAACCGATCACCGTGCCGATGATCGAGCCGCGGCCGCCCGACAGCGAGACGCCGCCGATGACCGCCATGGCGATGGCGTCGAGTTCGTACATCACGCCCATGCCGGCCTGGGCGGTGAGGTTCTTGGAGGAGAGCACCACGGCGGCGAGCGAGGCGAGAATGCCGGCGATGACGTAGACCAGGATCTTGTGGTTGGCGATCTTGATGCCGGACATGCGCGCTGCGTCCTCATTGGAGCCGATCGCATAACAGTGCTTGCCGTAGCGGGTGTAGGTCAGGATCAGCTGGAACAGCACCGCCAGCGACAGGAAGATGATGACAGGCATCAGGCCCTTGCCGATCGCGGCGAAGCTGTCGGTGGGAAACGAGATCGGCTGGCCCTTGGACCACCATTTGGCGATGCCGCGCGCGGTCACCATCATGCCGAGCGTGGCGATGAAGGGCGGAATGCGCGTGTAGGCGATCAAGGCGCCGTTGACGAGGCCGGCCAGCAGGCCGCAGCCGATCGCGACCAGCAGGGGCACGATCACAGGCAGGTCGGTCCAGCCTTGCGCCAGGAACATCGCCTTGGGATTTGGATTGCCGTTGACGGTTGCCACCTGGGCAAAACTCATGGCGATCATGGCGGTGGCGCCTACAATCGAACCCGAGGACAGGTCGATACCTCCGGTGATGATCACCTGCGTCACGCCGATGGCGATGATGCCGACGATCGACACCTGCAGGATGATGATCTGCAGGCGCGCCTCGTTGAAGATCCCGCCGACGTCGCTGCGGGTGTTGAACAGGAAACTGTCGCCGAGAAAGACCCGGCCGATCACTTCAAAGGCGACGACGAGGATGACAAGCGCCAGGAAGACGTTGAGTTCGGCCGGCCATGCGCGCTTCTTCGCATCGTAGGTGAGCCCTCCGACGCCATGGGATGTCTGTGACAATCTTCTATCCTCCGTCAGCCGCGGTCGTTCCTCGATCGCCTTCAGGCGCTGAGGGAAAGAGGAGCGGCGCCTTCTTTGCGCGAAAGCGCCGCTCCGTATGTCCGCGGCTCAGTTCTTCTTCAGGAACTTGTCGATGTTGGCCGGGGTGACGAGCTGGAACGGCACGTAGACCTTGTGCTCGACCTTCTCACCCTTGGACAGCTTGAGCGCCGCATCCAGCGCGCCGGCACCCTGGCCGGCCGCGTCCTGGAACACGGTTGCATCAAGGTCGCCCGCCTGCATCGCCGCCAGCGCGTCCTGGGTGGCGTCGACGCCGCCGACGACAACCGACTTCATGTCGATGTTGGCGGCCTTCATCGCCTGGATGGCGCCGATGGCGCTTTCGTCATTGTTGGCGATGACGCCATCGAACGGCTTGCCGGTCGACAGCCAGTTGGTCATCAGGTTCTGCGCCTCGTCGCGGTTCCAGTTCGAGGTCTGCTTGTCGATGATCTTGATGAAGCTGCAGTCCGGCGTGGCGATCACCTCTTCGATGTCCTTGGTGCGCTGCACGGCGGCCTGGTTGGAAAGCTCGCCCATGATCACATAGACATTGGCTTCCTTCTTGCCGGCTTCTTTGAACAGGCGGCAGACTTCCTTGGTCTCGAGCGTGCCGGAATCGGCTTCGTTCGAGGCGACGAAGGCCTGGTTGTCCGGCAGCGAGTTCACATTGACCGGCTCGCGGTTGACGTAGACCAGCGGGATCTTGGCGGCCGCGGCGGCGTCCGACATCGCCTGCGTGGCCGATGTGTCGACAGGGTTGACGATGATGGCGTCGACGCCCGAAGCGGCGAAGTTCTTGATCTGGTCGAGCTGCTTGGCGACGTCGTTCTGTGCGTCCTCGACCTGCAGCTCGACGCCGCTCATGCCCTTGGCCTGCTCGATCATGCCGTTGCGCAGCACGGTGAGGAAGTTGTCGTCGAACTTGGCCATTGATACGCCGATCTTGGCGGCCATGGCCGATGAACTCATCAGCGCCGCGAAGGCGACGCCCAAAAGCAGTTTCTTCATTGTATCTCTCCTCCACTTTTGGTGTCCGGCTGCACCGATCTATCCGGAATCCCCGATCTCCCCGGGGAATCTCTCCCTGATATCGTTTCGTTCCGCGCTGCATTCCCTGCATCGGCTGGAACGCCAAACTCTCCGTTTGAAACAGACGTTCCGGAACGAAAGAACCAAAATGTACAGTTGGTGAAATATTTATTCCATTTTGCCACAAGGCGTCAAGGGCGATTCCAAAACCGGACGCGCGATTTTGGCCGATGCGGGAATGCGGCGTCGATGCGGGTTGGGCGAACGTGCTCGGTCCGAGGGCTGACCCAAGCCGAGGCAAGTCCGGGGATATCAGTGATGGGCTGCGGCTATCGGCCTAGAAGTGCCAGATGTCCCGCTGCATCAACAAGTCGAGCGGAGCCCGCCACACCCGGTATTTCGCCGCGGACTCTATCTGTTGACTTACGGTCAGACGATTGGCGCGCTCGAAAAAGGCTTCAATGCGCTGCCTGGCAAATAGCTTTCGACCCCTGGTGTTATAGTTCCGCAGGGGCAGCCAGTGTCCGCTTATGGAACGGCCGTGCTGCGATAACGCCACACCAATGCAGAACTGTTCGGACGTGTGTGCTCTGACCACGCCGATCATTTGCTCGATGGCCTGGTAAGCGTCAGCCAGCGCCGGAAGATTGGAATTGTGGACCCCTACGACGCCGCTATTCCACATCGGCTCGCGTCCGGACAGCCGCTGGTCCCCAAGCAAAAATCCCTTGTCCGCGATTGCCTGATAGGCGGCGGCCTTCGGCGTCCCTTCGCATTTTCTCATGATCGAGTGCGAGGCGGAGATTTTTCCGAAGCACCTCGATACATTGCCGACGGGGTAGATGTCGGTATCCATGAAAAACAGGCGATCGCAACGCCGCAACAGCTTAATGATGCCGGCCGCCTTGATGCCAAACAGGTACCGATCGCCAAAAGACATCTCGGTCATTTCTTTGGCGGTAAGCTCGATCGCTTCGATCGGATAGCCGTCGAAAACGCTTGGCCGGTCCGTCAGGACTGAAATTTTGGCTCCTGGCGTGTAGTGCAACAGCCGAAGGGCGCTGAAAAGCGCCCCGCGAGCATAGAGCTCATCCTTGCCAAAGGCGATGTACCCAAACCTGTCCTCACCCATTAGCGGTCTATATTGGCGACCGGATTCTGCGTCAACTCGGCCGGGCGACACTTGCAGGCGCAATACATCGCTAGATGTTTTCGGGCAGGTAGATTTCGAACGGCAGGAAGGTCTGTCCCGGCGCGTTCGCGGCGCCGGTCTCGATGGCATGCGCCATCAGGTCCATGAGTTCGCGGCAAAGTGCGGTCAGCGGCGTCGAGATCACCATCGTCAGGATGCCGTCGGCCAGGGCCGAACGCGAGATGGCCGTGATCTCGTTGCAGATCACCGCCGGCATCTGTGCCGGCCTGGCTTGCCTGAGTGCCGCGACCGCGCCTTCCATGCCGCCGCCGGCGACATAGCAGCCGACCAGATCGGGATGGCGGGCGAGAACATCGAGCAGCGTATCCTGCGTGATCTGGTTGGCCTCGAGATTGACCAGCGTTTCAAGCAAGGTGAAGTCCGGCGCCTGTTCGCGGAAGAAGGAGCGGAAGCCGATCTCGCGCAGCTCATGCCCGTGGAAGCGGTGGCTGCCGACGAACAGCGCGACCTTGCCCGGCCGTTTCGCCGCTTTCGAGATCATCCAGGCCGCGGTGCGGCCGACCTTGCGGTTGTCGAGGCCGACATAGCCTTCACGAATGCCGGCCGCGAAATCGGACAGCAACGAAAACACCGGCAACCCCTTGGCCTTCATCTCCTCGACGACGACCGTCAGCGTCGGGTGATCCGGCCCGACCAGCGCGACGGCCCTGCATCTGGCCGCCAGCTTGCGCGCGCGCTCGACGATTTCGTCCGGCGTCAGCGAGCTGGCGAAATCGATGATCGCGACGCCGCGGAAGCGCTGTGATTGCGACACCGCGAGCTCGAGCTGCCGCGCGAACTCCGAATAGAACACGTCATTGCCTCTCAACAGCAGGAAGCCGAGCCGGTACTCCGGCAGCTCATGGCGCATCCGCTGCTTGATCAGGCCGGCGGCGTGATAGCCGATCTCGGTCGCGGTCTCGTAGACGCGGCGGGCGGTTTCCTCGCGTACCGGCAGGCGGTTGTTCAGCACCCGGTCCACCGTGGCAACGCTGACGCCGGAAATGCGCGCCAGATCGGTGATGGTCGGCCGTTTCGCCATGATCGCCCTCGTTCCACTCCCAAACATGGATACATCATTCTGATAGGAAATGATAGAAACTATCTTTGTGATATTGAGTCTATCATGGCTCGGCGATATTTTTAGGCTCGAAGCCAATGGGTAAGCGGCATTCGCCTGGGCGGATGCCTTGCCGAGGGAGGCAATCATGACGACAACGCCGTCCCGGCGTGACTACAGCCTGATCGGCCGCGACGCCAAGCTCGCCGTGGAAAACGGCCTGTCGGCGGCCGAGTGGTATCACACCGACATCCCGCGCAAGCAGATGAAGGAGCTGATGCAACGCTCCGACGGGCCGGCGATCCGTGACACCGCGATCTGGCTGGCCGCCCTCATCATCAGCGGCGCTGGCGGCGCCTGGTTCTGGGGCACTTGGTGGTGCGTACCGTTTTTCTTCGTCTATGGCGTCCTCTACGGCTCCTCCACCGATTCACGCTGGCACGAATGCGGCCACGGCACGGCCTTCCGGACGCAGTGGATGAATGATGTGATCTATCAGGTCGCCTGCTTCATGATCATGCGCAACCCGGTGACCTGGCGCTGGAGCCATACGCGCCACCACACCGACACCATCATCGTCGGCCGCGACCCGGAAATCTCTATCATGCGGCCGCCGGACCTGGTACGCGCCATCCTCGGCTTTGTCGGCGTGCTCGATGCCTGGCATGCGATGTCGGACATGCTGCGCAATGCCGCCGGCAACATCAGCGCGGCCGAAAAGACCTTCATTCCCGAGCAGGAGCAGGGCAAGGCGATCCGTATAGCCCGCATCTGGACCGCGATCTATGCCGCGACCATCGCGCTGGCGCTCTACACCGGATCGTTCCTGCCCTTGATGCTGGTCGGCCTGCCCAGGCTCTATGGCGCCTGGCACCACGTCATGGTCGGCCTGCTGCAGCATGGCGGCCTCGCCGACAACGTCATCGACCATAGGCTCAACAGCCGCACCGTCTACATGAACCCGATCAGCCGCTTCATCTACTGGAACATGAACTATCATGTGGAGCATCACATGTTCCCGATGGTGCCCTACCACGCGCTGCCCAGGCTGCATGCGCTGATCAAGCATGATCTGCCGGCGCCGACGCCATCGATCCTGGCCGGCTACCGCGAGATGATCCCGGTCTTCCTGCGCCAGCTGCGCAACGAGGATTATTTCCTCAAGCGCGAACTGCCGCCGACCGCCAGGCCGTACCGCGAGGAGTTTCATAGCGATGCCGTCGCCGCCGCGGCGGAATGATCGCGGCATCCGATCCACACTCTTTTGCGGAGGACTGAATGAGCGACTGGGTCGAGGCCTGTGCTGCCGATGACATCGATGAAGAGGACGTGATGCGCTTCGATCATGGCGGGCGCACCTTCGCCATCTATCGCAGCCCCGACGACGAATACTTCGCCACGGACGGGCTCTGCACGCATGAGAAGGTGCATCTCGCCGACGGCCTGGTGATGGACGACATCATCGAATGCCCCAAGCACAATGGCCGCTTCAACTACAAGACCGGCGCGGCCAGGGGTGCGCCGGTCTGCGTCAACCTCAGGACCTATCCGGTCAGGGTCGACGCCGGCAAAGTCCTCGTCCAGATCGGGTGACGGAGATGGCGCGCGGAATGGTCATCATCGGGGCCGGCGAATGCGGCGGGCGGGCGGCGCTTACGCTGCGCGATCTCGGCTATGACGGGCCGGTGACGCTGGTCGGCGACGAGCCACACCTGCCCTACGAACGGCCGCCTTTGTCCAAGGACGCGATGGCCAGCGACGCGCCGGAAATCAAGGCGATCGCCAGCGACGCGATCCTGGCCGAGAAATCGATCCGGCACATCCATTCCGTCCGGGCCGTCGCGATCGATCGCGCGGCGCATACGGTGCGCCTGTCGGACGGTTCGGTCCTGCCCTACGACAAGTTGCTGCTGGCAACCGGCTCGACCCCGCGCAAACTGCAGATGCCTGGCCTCGGCAAGCGCTGCGTTTATCTCAGGACATTCGCCGATGCACTGGTAATTCGCGCCCACCTCGGTGCGGGCAACCGCATTGCCGTCATCGGCGGCGGCTTCATCGGCCTCGAACTCGCCGCTGCGGCCCGCAAGCTCGGCGCTGCGGTCACAGTCATCGAGGCACAGCCGCGCATCCTGATGCGCGGCGTTCCGGCCGAGATCGCCGAAATCGTCCATGCGGCGCATGCCGCCGAAGGCGTCGACATCCTGTGCGGTGAAGGCATCGCGTCCATCGCCGACGACGGCAACGAGGTGCGCGTGAGGCTTGCCGGCGGACACGAAATCACAGCCGATCTCGCTATCATAGGCATAGGCGCCCTGCCGGTGACCGGGCTCGCGGCCGAGGCTAGCTTGGCCATCGACAACGGCATTGCGGTCGATGCCGAGCTGCGCAGCAGCGATCCCGATATCTTTGCCGCCGGCGACTGCTGTTCGTTTCCGCTTGCCGTCTATGGCGGCCGCCGCGTGCGGCTGGAGGCCTGGCGCAATGCGCAGGAACAGGGCGCGCTTGCCGCGAAGAACATGCTTGGTGCCGGCGAGGCGCATGTGGCGGTGCCGTGGTTCTGGTCGGATCAGTATGGGCTCACTTTGCAGATATCCGGCCTTGCCGACGAAGGCCGCCGCACCGTGCGGCGCGATCTCGGCGACGGCGCCTTCATCCTCTTCCACCTGGCCGAGGACGGCAGGCTGGTGGCGGCCAGCGGCATCGGTCCAGGCAACGCGGTCGCCCGCGACATCCGGCTGGCCGAAATGCTGATCGGCAAGCAGGCCAGGCCGGCGCCGGAGGCGCTGGGATCGCAGGCGGTAAAGCTGAAATCGTTGCTGGCGGCTTGAGCCGTGCTAGCCTGCGCGGGTTGCTCGAGGTTTCCGGCTCATGCCTTATTCGATCCTCTACGGCATTTCGGTCGCGCAGATCAGGGATGATTTCGCCGCCGCGAAAGAGGCTGTCGCGCGTCTCGAAGCACTGCGGCGCGGCAAGGCCGTGGGTATCATTGTTCTGGACAAGAACGGCGCGGAGATCAGCGAAGCGCAGCTTAATTCACTTGCCAAGATCGAAGACGGCGACGGGCAGACGTAGGGTTCTGCGGTTTCCTTGAAATGCTCTAGAAAAGCGCCTTGAGTTCCGGCAGCTTGTCGTTGACCAGCCAGCCATAATAATTCTCTTCCGGCAGCTTCACCTGTTCACCGGCGGCGCGACGCTTGTCGTTCTCCGCCTTCAGCGCATAGGCGCGCTGCTCCGGATTGCCGACATTGTAGAGCGTGGCGGTCAGTCCCGGATTGCCCGAAATGTCGAACCCGGCGATGCTCTTGTAGGCATCGATCGATTTCCTGATCGTCGCGGCCACGTAGGGCAGCGTCAGGTCGGGATCCATGATGGTCTTGTAGACCGAATTGGGGTCGCCGACGTCGAGCTTCGGCAGGCCGGACACCTTGTGCACGAGATCGCTCATCTGCAGCGCCGTCAAAGGGTTGAGCTGGCCAAGGCCGAAGGTCTGGCCGGCATAGTAAGGCTGGAAGAAGGTGGCGCCGAAGCGGTCGTCGGGAAAGCTTGTCCCGCCGACGGATTTGCCGCGAAACGAATGGTTCCAGACCTGCTCGCGGCATTCCCAAAGGTCGTAGCTGTCCGACATTGCTGCGCATTTCTTGAACTCCGGCCGCTGTACGAAATCGGTGATGTCCTCGCCGTCATAGGCGAAGGACAGCTTGCTGGAGAGATAGGAGATCGCCTTGACGTAATAGGTCTGCAGCCGGTCATAGGCGTCGACATTGTAGGTGTGCTCGCCGACGATGGCGCCGACGATGTGCAGGGGATCGATGCCGTAGGCGGAAGCGGCCTTCTTGATCTTGGCGCGCAGATCGGCGTCGTTCTGCAACAAGGCGTAGACCTTGCGGTATTTCGCCTGGAAGGTGGTGTTGGTCGCCTGCGTGCGCCGGCTCGAGGCGCCGGGAATGTCGGGCTGCTCGGCATTGCGGTTTCCCGGCGGCACCAATGTCGCCGCATCAGCCGCGAACAGCGTCGCCGCCAGCGTCAAGCCGAGAATGACCAGTATGAGTTTTTTCATGCGCCGCCGCCCTGAAGTATTGCCGCGCAAACTAGGGTAATGCTCCGGGTTGAGTCGAGAGCACCCTTTCCGCCGGCAAGACGAAAGGTGGCCAGATGGTACCATCTGGCCACACATGATTTCCGCCGGAAGATATTGCCTGATCCGGCGCCGGAACGTTCCAGAGCTGTCGTTTACAGGATGAATCGCGACAAATCTGTGTTTCTGGACAGATCGCCGACATGCTTTTCCACATAGGCCGCGTCGATGGTGACGCTCGTGCCGTTGCGGTCGGGTGCGTCGTAGGAGATCTCGTCCAGCACCCGCTCCATCACCGTCTGCAGCCGCCTGGCGCCGATATTCTCGACGCTGGCGTTGAGATCGACGGCGATGCCGGCGAGCGAATCGATGGCGTCGTCGGTGAAGGTCAGGTCGACCCCTTCGGTCTTCATCAGCGCGATATACTGCTTGATCAGGCTCGCTTCCGTCTCGGTCAGGATTCGGACGAAATCCTCCTTCTCCAGCGCGCGCAGCTCGACGCGGATCGGCAGGCGGCCCTGCAATTCCGGCAACAGGTCGGACGGCTTCGAGACGTGGAACGCACCCGACGCGATGAACAGGATGTGGTCGGTCTTCAGCGGCCCGTATTTGGTCGCCACCGTGGTGCCTTCGACCAGCGGCAGCAGGTCACGCTGCACGCCTTCGCGCGAAGGGCCGCCCGAAATGTCCGATCTGGCCGCGATCTTGTCGATCTCGTCGAGGAAGACGATACCGTCGTTTTCCGCGGCATCGAGCGCCCGGCGCACCACCTCGTCCTGGTCGAGCAGCTTGTCGGACTCGTCACTGACCAGCAGATCGTAGGATTCCTTCACCGTCGTTTTGCGCTGCTTGGTCTTCTTGCCGCCCATCGCCTTGGACAACATGTCGTTGATGTTGAGCACGCCGATATTGGCGCCCGGCATGCCGGGAATCTCGAAACCGGGCATGCCGCCATTGCCGGTATCGGCCACTTCGATCTCGATCTCCTTGTCGTCGAGTTCGCCGTCGCGCAGCTTCTTGCGGAAGCTGTCGCGCGTCGCCGGGCTCGCCGTCTTGCCGACCAGCGCTTCCAGAACGCGTTCCTCGGCATTGATGTGGGCGCGCGCCTTGACGTCCTCGCGCATCTTTTCACGCACCAGGCCGATGGCGATCTCGACGAGATCGCGGATGATCTGCTCGACGTCACGGCCGACATAGCCGACTTCGGTGAACTTGGTTGCCTCGACCTTGACGAAAGGCGCACCGGCCAGACGCGCCAGGCGGCGCGAGATCTCGGTCTTGCCGACGCCGGTCGGCCCGATCATCAGGATGTTCTTCGGCATCACCTCTTCGCGCATCTGGCCTTCCAGCTGCTGGCGGCGCCAGCGGTTGCGCAAGGCGATGGCCACGGCGCGCTTGGCGTCCTTCTGGCCGATGATGAAGCGGTCGAGTTCGGAAACGATTTCGCGGGGAGAAAATGTCGTCATAGCTAAATTCCACTTTGCCACTGCTTGATGGCCTCGAACGGATGCAGCAGCATGATCACGTTGAGTGTCAGATTGTCCCGGATGAGGTAGCCGGTACCCAGTTCAAAAAGGATGGCGAGGCTGACGATCACCCATATAGGTAGCCTTCGCGCCATCACAAATCCCAGCACCATGGCCAGTGTGTCGGATACCGAATTGATGATCGAGTCGCCGTAATAGTCGAGCGAGATGGTGCCGGCGCGGTAGCGGTCGATGATGAACGGGCTGTTCTCGAGCAATTCCCAGCCGCCTTCGATGAGAACGGCGAATGCCAGCCTCAGGCCGATCGGCGAGCGTGGGAACAGGAACCGTGCCAGCGCGTAGAACAGGAAGCCGTGGATGATGTGCGAGAAGGTGTACCAGTCCGAAATGTGCTGGGAATTCTCGGAACTGTTCACCACGCCATGCCAGAGTTTGACGTAGCCGCATGTGCAGATCGGCGTCCGGCCCATCAGATAGAGCGTGACGGCCTGGACGATGATAAGCCCGGCAACGATCAGCAGCCCCATCCGCCAGCTGTTTTCGTAGGCCGAGAGGTTCTTCTCCTCGCCGGATGCGTCCATGCCCTATAGCCCCTCTTCCGCGTCGTCTTCCTCGGCATCGCCCCCTTCGGCATCGCCCTCTTCAGCATCGATAGCCATAAGCACCACGTTGCCATAGACCGATTGCCTGCGATCAATGGCCCGGAATCCGGCTTTTTCATAGGCGCGGATGGCCCTGATATTGGCCGGGTCCGGATCGATGATGACGCGCGGTACGCCTTCCCTGAACAGGTCTTCGACGAATTGCCTGGCGATGGCCGAGCCATGGCCGATGCCGATCAGTTCGGGCCGGCCGATCGACAGGTCGATGCCGAGCGTGCCGAACGGCTGGTCGGCATAGGGATGGTCGTCTTCCATATGCGGATCGTAGCTCTGCAGATAGGCGATCGGCTTGCCGTCGAGTTCGACGATCAGCGGCTCGACCGAAATCGAGTCGATATGATCGCGGATCTCGGCGATTTCCGTCTCCGGATCGTTCCACCACCGAGCGACTTCAGGCTCGGCGAGCCAGCCGGCGATCATCGGCAGGTCTTTCGTGGTCACCGGCCGAAAATCGTAGAGCTGCTCAGGCGGCATCGAGCGTTTCGACGACGAAGTTGTTGTTGGTGTAGACGCAAATGTCGGAAGCGATCTGCATCGCCTTGCGGGCGATTTCCTCGGCATCCTTGTCGGTGTCCATCAAGGCGCGCGCCGCAGCCAGTGCGTAATTGCCGCCCGAGCCGATGGCCATCACGCCATGTTCCGGTTCGAGCACGTCGCCGTTGCCGGTCAGCGCCAGCGAGACCGACTTGTCGGCCACCAGCATCATCGCCTCGAGCCGGCGCAGATAGCGGTCGGTGCGCCAGTCCTTGGCGAGTTCGACGCAGGCGCGCGTCAACTGGTCGGGATATTGTTCGAGCTTGGCTTCCAGTCGCTCCAGCAGGGTGAAGGCGTCGGCGGTGGCGCCGGCGAAACCGGCAATGACATTGCCGCCCTTGCCGATGCGGCGGACCTTGCGCGCATTGCCCTTCATGATGGTCTGGCCAAGGCTGACCTGGCCGTCGCCAGCGATCACCACCTTGTTGCCCTTGCGCACCGTCACGATGGTCGTGGCGTGCATGGTCAGATTATCAGACATTTCCTGGCTCCGATTCGCGCGATCCCAAAAGGCGATTGGCGCGGTACGAGTGATTTATCGGCCATATGTATGCACGGGACCAATGATTGCAAATCGCCTCTCCGGCAAGGCCCGATACCTCTGTCCGAGGCAACTGGCAATCGCCGGATCATGCTGATAGAAGGCATTCGTTTTCAAGCCCGCGAGCGCTTGGAGCCTGTGAACCGGTTTACCACGTGAACCCGGTTTACCACGTGAACCGCTGGGACAAGGATAGAGTGATGGCGCCCCGTTCCGCCGAAGCCAGCCGCAAGACCAGGGAAACCGACATCTCGGTGTCGGTCCATGTCGACGGCTCGGGCAAATCCGATATCGCCACGGGCGTCGGCTTCTTCGACCACATGCTGGACCAGCTCTCGCGCCATTCCCTGATCGACATGACAGTCAGGGCGAAGGGCGACCTGCATATAGACGACCATCACACGGTCGAGGACACCGGCATCGCGCTCGGCCAGGCGCTGACCAAGGCGCTGGGCGAACGGCGCGGCATCATGCGCTATGCCTCGATCGACCTTGCCATGGACGAGACGCTGACGCGTGCGGCAATCGACGTGTCGGGCCGGCCGTTCCTGGTCTGGAACGTGTCCTTCTCGTCGCCCAAGATCGGGACCTTCGACACCGAACTGGTGCGGGAATTCTTCCAGGCGCTGGCGCAGAATGCCGGCATCACGCTGCATGTCACCAACCATTATGGCGCCAACAACCACCATATCGCCGAGACCTGCTTCAAGGCGGTGGCGCGCGCGCTGCGCACGGCACTCGAGCCGGACCCGCGCCAGCCGGACGCGGTTCCCTCCACCAAGGGATCTTTGAAGGGATAGCGTCATGGCCGCCTATGTCGTGATGGAACCGCCCGGCCGCAGCGAGAAGGCCGACTCAACGGCGTTTGTCCGCGACGGCTTCACCTGGCTCGGCTTCTTGGTGCCGCCGTTATGGCTCGCCTGGCATCGGCTGTGGATTGAAGCCGGGCTTGCCTTCGTCGTCATGGGCCTGCTTTCGATGGCTGGTCAGAAGCTTGGCCTCGGTCTGGCCAGTTCACTACTGTCGCTGCTCGTCTCGTTCTATGTCGGCCTGGAAGGGCAGGGGTTGCGCATCGCGGCCCTTCGCCGGCGCGGCTGGCATGAATGGGGCGTGGTTCACGCCGGCAGGCTCGACGACGCCGACATGCGCTATGCGCTTGAGGCCGAGGGGCGCGCCGAGGAAGCCATTCCCGCGCCGCGCATGGTTCCGGATGCCGCCCTGGCGCGCCCGGCGCAGCCGGGCATGGCGCTGGGCCTGACCCACATACCGGGACGGCCCTGACATGCGGGTAGCAATCATCGACTATGGCTCGGGCAATCTGCGCTCGGCCACCAAGGCCTTCGAGCGCGCCGCGCGCGAAGCCGGCATATCGGCCGAGATCGAGCTGACGGCCGATGCCGACCGGGTGCGGACGGCCGACCGCATTGTCCTGCCCGGCGTCGGCGCCTATGCCGACTGCGCGGCAGGCCTGCGTGCCGTCGAGGGCATGTGGGAAGCGGTCGAGGACGTCGCGATCGCCAAGGCTCGCCCTTTCCTAGGCATCTGCGTCGGCATGCAGCTGATGTCGCAGCGCGGCCTGGAAAAGACCGTCACCAGCGGCTTTGGCTGGATATCAGGCGACGTCAAGGAGATCACGCCGGCCGATCCGGCGCTGAAGATCCCGCAGATCGGCTGGAACACGATCGAGCTTCGGCGCCAGCATCCGCTTTTTGCCGGCATTCCAACCGGAACCGCGGGACTGCACGCCTACTTCGTCCACTCCTATCATCTCGATGCGCGCAAGGCGGACGAGGTTCTGGCGGTCGCCGACTATGGCGGCCCGGTGACGGCCACCGTCGCCCGCGACAATCTCGTCGGCACGCAGTTCCATCCGGAGAAGAGCCAGGCGCTGGGGCTGGCGTTGATCACCAATTTCCTGAAGTGGAGGCCCTAGAGCATGAGCAAGAAGGGCTATTGGATGGCGATGATCGATGTTCGCGATCCCGAGGTCTACAAGCAATATATCGAGGCGAATGCTGTTGCCTTTGCCAAGTACGGCGCCAAATTCATCGTGCGGGCGGGCCGCCACGAGAACCCGGAACAGCCGACAGGCAATCGCCATGTCGTGATCGAGTTCGAATCCTACGACAAGGCAGCGGAATGCTATCATTCGCCGGAATATCAGCATGCCTCGAAATTCAGGCTGGCCGGATCGACGGGCCATTTCGTCATCGTTGAGGGCGCCTGAATCGTGATCCTGTTTCCTGCCATCGACCTCAAGGACGGCCAATGCGTGCGCCTGAAGCACGGCGACATGGCGACCGCGACCATCTACAACGATGATCCCGCCGCGCAGGCAAAAGCCTTCCAGGACCAGGGCTTCGAGTGGCTGCACGTCGTCGACCTCAACGGCGCCTTCAAGGGCCAGAGCGTCAACAGCGCGGCGGTCGGCGCCATCCTCAAGGCGACCAGGAACCCGGTGCAGCTCGGCGGCGGCATCCGCACGATTGCGCAGATCGAGGACTGGCTCGATCGCGGCCTCGCCCGCGTCATTCTCGGCACGGTGGCGGTGCGCGATCCCGATCTGGTCAAGCAGGCCTGCAAGGCTTTCCCGGGCAAGGTCGCGGTCGGCATCGACGCGAAGGGCGGCAAGGTGGCTGTCGAGGGCTGGGCCGAAGCGTCGAGCCTTGGCGTCATCGAACTGGCGAAGAAGTTCGAGGGCGCCGGCGTCGCCGCCATCATCTACACCGACATCGACCGTGACGGCGTGCTGACCGGCATCAACTGGGATGCCACCATCGACCTCGCCGACGCCGTATCGATCCCGGTCATCGCTTCCGGGGGGCTGGCCTCGATCGCCGACATCGTGCGCATGACCATGCCGGACGCACAAAAGCTCGAAGGCGCCATCTCGGGCCGCGCGCTCTATGACGGCCGCATCGATCCGGCCGAGGCGCTGGCGATCCTGCAGGGCCGGCCGGTGGCGGAGGCGAAATCGTGAAAATCACCATCATCCTCGCCTCCTATGACAGCGGCCACTACCATGGCGGCATGGGCCAGGGGCCGGACGCGCTGATTGCGGGCGGTCTCGTCGATGCCCTGACCATGGCCGGCCACGACGTCGCGGTCGAGGATATCGGCAGGGTCGGCGACGACCAGGAGCGGGAGATCGCCACCGGTTTCGCTGTCTGCAACGCCGTCTCGGGCGAGGTCCGCATTACCATCGACAGGGGACGGTTTCCTATCGTGCTGGCCGGAAACTGCCTGACCAGCGCCGGCGCGGTCGCCGGCGAAGGCGCCGATGCGATCATCTGGGCCGACCAGCATGGCGACCTCAACACGCCCGAGACCTCCGTATACGGCTTCCTTGACGGCATGGCGCTGGCGACCGTGCTCGGCCTGTGCTGGCGTCCGATGGCATCAGCCATTCCCGGCTTCCAGTCGATCGATCCCTCGCGCTGCGTGCTCGTCAACGCCCGCGATCTCGATCCGGCGGAGAAAAAACTTCTCGAGACCTTGCCGGTGATCCGCACCGAATGCCCCGGCGTGGCGCAAGCGACCGAAAGACTGAAAGCCGCCGGCGCCAAAAGCGTGCACATGCATCTCGATCTCGACGTGCACGACCCCCGGGAGCTGCAGGCCAATCGCTATGTCACACCTGGCGGGCCGAGCCCCGAACAGTTGCGCGACGCGGCCTGTGCCATGGCGCTTGCCGTGCCAGTCGTCGGCATCACCGTTTCCGCCTACGATCCGGCCTTCGATGCCCAGGCCGACGTGCCGCCGCTGGTCGGCCAGTTGCTCAACGACCTTATCGCCACGATAGAGGGCCGCTGATGCTGAAAGCCCGCGTCATCCCGTGCCTCGACGTCAAGGACGGCCGTGTCGTCAAGGGCGTCAATTTCGTCGATCTCATCGACGCCGGCGACCCGGTCGAGGCAGCCAAGGCCTATGACGCCGCCGGCGCCGACGAGCTGTGCTTTCTCGACATCACCGCTTCGTCCGACAACCGGGAAACCATCTTCGATGTCATCGCCCGCACCGCCGAACAGTGCTTCATGCCGCTGACCGTCGGCGGCGGCGTGCGCCAGGTCGCCGACATCAGGAAGCTGCTTTTGGCAGGCGCCGACAAGGTGTCGATCAACACGGCGGCGGTGAAGAACCCGGATTTCGTCGCCGAAGCCGCCGACAAGTTCGGCAACCAGTGCATCGTCGTCGCCATCGACGCCAAGAAGGTCTCCGGCGCCGGCGAGGCCGATCGTTGGGAGATCTTCACCCATGGCGGACGCGAGAAGACCGGCATCGACGCGGTCGAATTCGCCCGGAAAATGGTCGATCGTGGCGCCGGCGAGATTCTGCTGACCTCGATGGACCGCGACGGCACGAAGGCCGGCTACGACATCGCCCTGACGCGCGCGATTGCTGATGTGGTGCGCGCGCCAGTCATCGCGTCGGGCGGCGTCGGCACGCTCGATCATTTGGTGGAAGGCATTCGCGATGGCCATGCCGGCGCCGTGCTGGCCGCCTCCATCTTCCATTTCGGCACCTACACGATTGCCCAGGCCAAGGCACATATGGCCAATGCCGGCCTGCCGATGCGGCTGGACTCCCCAGGTAATCGGTCTTAAACGGCGGCCATGACCGAGTTTTCGCTCTCCGATCTGGAAAAAATAGTCCATGAGCGCGCCCATTCCGGCGATCCGGACTCGTGGACGGCGAAACTGTTCGCGCGCGGCATCGACAAGGCGGCGCAGAAGCTTGGCGAAGAGGCGGTCGAGACCGTGATTGCCGCCGTCAAGGGCGACAGGCAGGGCCTCGTTTCCGAAAGTGCCGATCTTATATATCATTGGCTCGTCGTTCTCGGCATTTCGGGTGTTCCGTTGCGCGACGTGCTCCAGGAGCTCGAAAGCCGCACCGCGCGTTCGGGTATCGCCGAGAAGGCGTCGCGGCCCAAGGGCTGAGCACGAGGGAGGGCAGGTATCTCGATGGATCAGCTCGCGCCAACCGAGAAATATTCCCCCTTTCGTTTCTTCTCCGCCGAGCAATGGTCGCAATTCCGAGCCGACACGCCGCTGACACTGAGCGAGGACGAGTTCCGCCGCCTGCGTTCGCTCAACGACCCGGTCGACCTCGAAGAGGTCAAGCGCATCTATCTGTCGCTGTCACGGCTTCTATCCGCGCATGTCGAGGCCAGCCAATTGCTGTTCAGGCAGCGCCAGGCCTTCTTCAACGCCGTCGATATCGTCAAGACGCCGTTCATCATCGGCATCGCCGGCTCGGTGGCGGTCGGCAAATCGACCACGGCCCGCGTGCTGAAGGAATTGCTGGCGCGCTGGCCGTCGAGCCCCAAGGTCGATCTCATCACCACCGACGGCTTCCTGCTGCCCAACGAGGTCCTGCGCCGCGAAAACCTGATGGAACGCAAGGGCTTTCCCGACAGCTACGATGTCGGCGCGCTGCTGCGTTTCCTCTCCGGCATCAAGTCGGCGCTGCCCAATGTGCGCGCGCCGGTCTATTCGCATCTCACCTACGACGTCATTCCCGGCGAATTCGTCACCATCGACCGGCCGGATATACTGATCTTCGAAGGCATCAATGTGCTGCAGCCGGGCAAGCTGCCGCAGGACGGCAAGATCGTGCCTTTCCTGTCGGACTTTTTCGATTTCGCCATCTATATCGATGCCGACGAGAAACTGATCCACCAGTGGTACATTTCCCGTTTCATGCGTCTGCGCGAGACCGCGTTCCGCAATCCGGATTCCTTCTTCCACCGCTATTCGCAGCTCTCGGAGGATTCGGCGCGCGCCATCGCCGAAGGCCTGTGGACAAACATCAATCTGAAGAATTTGCGCGAAAACATCCTGCCGACGCGCGCCCGCGCCGATCTCATCCTGCGCAAGGGCGCCGACCATCTGGTCGAGGAAGTGGCGCTGCGCAAACTCTAGATAGCGGCGGGCTCGTCGCGACGAGCCCGCCCTCGGTTCAGATCCGGCCCGGCGCCTCAGCCATTGGCGAATGGCACGGCGACATAGATCTGGCCGCCGTCGCGTTCGACCAGCAGCAGCACCGACTTGCGGCCCGACTTGCTGGCCTGGGCGATCGCCTGCGTGACCTGCCGGGCGCTCTTCACCGGCGCCTGGTTGACGGCGACGATGATATCGCCCGGCTGGATGCCGGCCGCGGCCGCCGCCTTGTCGGGACTGACGCGCGCAACCACCGCGCCATGCTCGTTGTCGGCAAGGTTCATTTCCTGGCGAATGTCGGGCGTGATATCCATCAGGCCGAGGCCGATCGCCGGCGCGCGTGAGCCTTGTTCGGCGCTCGGCATGCCGGAATCGTCAGTCGACGCCGTCTTCACGTCATCGCTGTTTTGCCCGACATTAACGGAAATCTGCATGGCCTTGCCCTTGCGCCAGACATCGAGCGATTCCTTGGCGCCAGGGGCGACATCGGCGACGGCGCGTGACAGATCCTTGGGATCCTTCACGTCCTGTCCGGCAAAGCCGGTGATGACGTCGCCGGCCTCGACGCCGGCGCTGGCGGCGGGCGAACTGTCATTGACCTTCGAAACCAGCGCGCCGCCGGGATGATCGAGCCCTATGGCGCTTGCCACGTCAGGCGTCACCGGCTGGATCTCGACGCCGAGATAGCCATACTGGATCGAGCCGTCCTTCATCAGCTTGGCCACGACCTTCTGCGCCTGGTCCGACGGGATGGCGAAGCCGACGCCGACACTGCCGCCATTGGGCGAATAGATCGCCGTGTTGATGCCGACAACATTGCCGTTCACATCCACCAGCGGGCCGCCGGAATTGCCATGGTTGATCGGCGCATCGATCTGGATGAAATCGTCGAACGGTCCGCTATGCAGGTCGCGGCCGCGGGCCGAAACGATGCCTGCCGTCACCGTGGTGCCGATGCCGAACGGATTGCCGATCGCCAGCACCTGGTCGCCGGTCATCAGCCGGTCGGAATCGCCCCATTTGACCGTCGGCAAGGGCTTGTCGGATTTGACCTTGAGCACGGCGAGATCGTTCTTGGCGTCGCGGCCGATGAGCTTGGCGGGAAGTTCGGTGCCGTCGTCGAGCGTAACCTTGATCGAGGAGGCGCCGTCGACGACGTGATTGTTGGTGACGATCGTGCCGTCGGCAGAGACGATGAAGCCGGAGCCGAGCGCTTCGGCGCGCTGCGCCTGCTGCGGCGGCGTCCGCGGAGCCGGCATGCCCTGGTCGCCAAAGAACTGGCGGAAATATTGGTCGAACGGGGAGTTGCCGAGAGGCATCCCATCGTCGTCATTTGCGGGCTGCGCTTTCATCACGGTTGTGACCGTCACCACCGCGGGCTTGTCAGCCGCCACGATCGGAGCAAAGGAGCCATTGGGGGCGGTGATACCGGCGACAGGGGTCTGGGTCGTCGCGACAACGTTGCTCACGCCTGTGTTACCGGCACTTTGAGCAAATGAAACGACGAAGGGGGAGATGATGAGGGCGGCGCCCAGCAATGCGGCGACGCGATGTCTGCGAAGAATGTTGTGGGATGACATGGTCGTTGTCCGTGCGAGACATTGGGTTCGGCGCCGTGGACTCCATGGGAGCGGCCCATTCGGCGTACCGGCCATCGCGGCCGCCTGTCTCGCTTCATGCGGCGGCCGTTCAGGTCGATGAAACCGGAATCTAGGACGCGGATGCGGACGAATTAGGTTTTTTCGGTTATATTACAAAGATTTAATTCTTCGCGGCCTGATAGGCGCCTGACCGTCGCAGGACCGCTCCTTGCAGTGTGCGGGCTTGGCGAAGTTCAGATATCGGCGCTTTTTCTGATGTAAGCCGTTGCAATCTCACGCATACGCTTGCGGTCGAAGCTCGGTCCGTGGCCGCCATGGCCGATGCGGATCGGCAGGTCGAGCAGGCGCTCCATGGTGCTGACATAGTCGGCCCGGTCGGAATCCGGCAGCGAGTCGATCAGCGTATCGTCGTAGATGGCGTCACCGCTGAAGAACAGCCCGTCGGCCTCGTCGAACAGCGCGATCGAATCCGGCGAATGCCCGGGAAGATGCAGGACGCGGAATTGCCGGTCGCCCAGGTCGACCACGTCGCCCTCGTCGAGGGTCCGCGTCAGCGGTGCCGATGGGATCTTGTAATCCGCCGACTTCCAGCCCGGCTCCGGCAGTTTCGAAACGGCACCTTCGAGATCGTGGAACATGTAGGCGTAGGTCGCCGCCTCATCCATGCTCTCGAACTGCGCGGCACTCATCCTCGGCCCGGCCCGCCATGGAAATTCGTGCAGCGAGCCGACATGGTCGAGATGGATGTGCGTGGCGACGACCAGCAGCGGCTTGTCCCGCGGCGTTTCGATCTCCGGCGCCAGCGGACAGATGCCCATGCCGGTATCGACCAGAAGGTCGGCGTCGCGACCCCGCAGATGCCAGATGTTGGCGCGGACATAGTCATGCACGAACGGCTCGGTCAGCATCGTCGTCCTGTCGTCGACGATGCTCTTGCTGAACCAGCCCGGCATCAGGTGTGAGCCTGACATCAGACGAACGGCTTCCCGACCTTGTACTTTTCCGGCACCAGACGCTTGAGATAGGCCATGCCGGCGTCCGACAGCTGGCTGACGTCGGGCTTCATGAAATTGTCCGGCATGTGGCGGGTCTTGCCGGCGACATTCTTCAGCGGCACCTTCTTCAGCACGGTCTTCGTGCCATCATATTGCAGCGCCACCGAGCCGCCGCCCTGTTCGGCGACGGAGACGGCGAAGGCGCCGGCATCGAATGCCTCCCGCGCGTCGACGGCGCTGATGGCGCCGACATAGCCGCGCGGCATGTAGCCGAGTGCGTCGACGCGGGCCCGCTTGCCCGGAAGCCCATCGGCCAATGCCCGTTCCAGCGCCGCCGGCAGGTCGCTGCCCGACAATTTGACGTTGCCGTGCTGGTCGCGTTCCAGTTTCTCCGGAGGCACCAGGCTCTCGACCAGTGCCTTGCCGTCGGCGGTGCTGACCCCTTCCGACACCGCGACGATGCAGCGCTTGTGGCGATCGAGCGTGGCACGCACGTCGTCGATGAAGCCTTTGGCCGAGAACGGCCGCTCGGGCACGTAGACGAGATGCGGGCCGCTGTCGGGATCGAGCTGCCAGGCGGCGGCGGCGGCGGTCAGGAAGCCGGCGTGCCGGCCCATGACGATGCCGACATAGATGCCGGGCAAAGCGCGAAAATCGAGGTCGACGGACAGAAAGGCGCCGGCGACGAACTCCGCCGCCGAAATGAAGCCCGGCGTATGGTCGTTCTCCTCGAGATCATTGTCGATGGTCTTGGGCGCATGGACGAAAGCAATGGAGCCGCCGGCGGCGTCGGTCAGGATCTGCTGTGTGCCCGACGTGTCGTTGCCGCCTATGTAGATGAAGGCGTCGGCCCCGGCCTTCTGCAATCCCTTGAGGATGACATCGCAGTAGGCCGCGTCCGGTTTGTCGCGCGTCGAGCCAAGCGCCGCGCTCGGTGTCCCGGCAATCAGTCGCAGCCGGTCCTCGGGGATGGCCGAAAGGTCGACATAATTGCCGTCACGAATGCCGCGCACGCCATGGAGGGAGCCCAGCACCTTGGCGCCGGGATGCCGCTTGCGGATCTCCAGCGTGGCGCCGACAACCGTCTGGTTGATGACGGCGGTCGGGCCGCCGCCTTGCGCGATAACAAAAGTTCCGGCCATTCCTGACGTCTCCCGAGGCGATGGGTCTCAAGACACCTTCGCCTGTCTCGCGGCATCGCGCAACGGGGGAGTCGCGGGCACGATCCCGAAAAATGGAAACCGGTTCTCTCGGACAAACGGTTTCCGTTTGTCCAGAAATCATGCTCGAACAAGACGATAAAGCGGCCGCGTTGGCCGCTCGAAAGATCACATGACGACGACCGGGTTCTTCTTCGAAACGCGGCTGTAGAGGTCGATGATGTCCTGGTTGATCAGGCGCACGCAGCCCGACGACATCGCCTGGCCGATGCTCCACCATTCCGGCGAGCCATGGATGCGGTAGCCTGTATCCTTGCCGTCCTGGTAGATGTAGAGCGCGCGCGCCCCGAGCGGGTTGGTGAGGCCGCCGGGCTGGCCGCCCTGCCACTTCACCAGTTCGGGCTTGCGCTGGATCATTTCGGGCGGCGGTGTCCAGGTCGGCCATTCGCGGCCATACTGGATGTTGGCGCGGCCGGACCAGCGGAAGCCGTCCTTGCCGATGCCGACACCATAGCGGATCGCGTCGCCACCCGGCTGGACGAGATAGAGCATGCGTTCCTTGAGATGGACGACAATGGTGCCGGGCGCTTCGCCGGTCGTGTCCACGACGATCTGGCGGCGGAATTCCGGCTTGACCTTCAGATATGGCACCTCGGGCACGTTGAACCCGTTGTCCGTCAACGCGGCATACATCAGGTCGGGGCTGGTGATGTTCTTGTCGACGCTGATCGCCGGCCGCATCGGCGGCACGGAACCGGTGACCGTATTGTCGAGATCAAGCGCCGGCATGCCGCCGCCGGAAGTCGAGCAGCCGGCGGCGCTGAGCAGCGCCAGCGCGCCTGCCCCGGAAAGGACGGCGCGGCGGGACAGATGATGGTCGGTTTCGATTGCGTCGCCGTTTCGTGGCGGCGTCAGACCTTGCGGCAACTCGCGCATATACCCAAACCTTACGCTGTCGGCGGGAAGCACGGTCCAGCCGGATAGCAGGTATTTTCATCATTCATGGTTGATAAAGCGTGAATACCTTGCACCGCCTGCATTTGGGCGTCGCCCGGCGGGGTTCGGCCCTCCCGGGTGACCGCCAACCGAGAGGTCCTGCACAAAAAGACCCAGTTCATGTCATAATCCCGGCGTCGGCGGCTCCTACGCAGCAAGCGATCAGCGAGGGGCCTCCATGTGCAAGACGTTAAAGACCGACATCAAGCTTTTTGCCGCTGCCATTGTCGCGGCCGCGCTGGTCCTCGGTGCCAATGTCAGCCTGGCCGATATCGTGAGCACGCTGGGCGGCGCGAACTGACGCCAACCTGCCGTTCGCGCAATTGATGGCGCGGCAATTTCAGGAAAAATGCGTGGTGGTCTTGCGTGCGCAATTGCGCAAAAAACAAAGATCATGCCCCTTTACATTCTCCCGGGGCTGAGGATTTATCCTTTTCCTTAACCCAAGGGAGACAGACATGTCCTTCGAAAACTGGGCCGCTTTCGCCGCCGCTTCGACGATCCTTCTCATCATCCCGGGGCCGACCATTCTGCTGGTCGTGTCTTATGCGCTGGGCCAGGGCTGGCGCACCGCCCTGCCGATGGCCGTCGGCGTGGCGCTCGGCGACTTCACGGCAATGACCTTGTCGATGCTGGGCATCGGCGCGTTGCTCGCCGCTTCGGCTGGTGTCTTCACCATCCTGAAGCTGATCGGCGCCGGCTATCTGATCTATCTCGGCGTGAAACTGTTCCGCGCCGGCGGCGCGCTGAAGGCCGAACCCCGGACCGATGCCGTATCGTCGGCAAAAATGATGGCGCATGCCTGGCTGGTCACCGCGCTCAACCCGAAAAGCATCACCTTCTTCGTTGCTTTCCTGCCGCAGTTCCTCGACCGGCACGCTGACTTCTGGACGCAGATGCTGATCTTCGAGACCACCTTCCTGGCGCTCGCCTTTGCCAATGCCTTTGGCTATGCGCTGATCGCCGCACGCGCGCGAAACGTCGTGCGCAATCCCAAGGCGATCCGCATCTTCAACCGAACCGGTGGCACATTACTGGTTGGTGCCGGCATTGCCACGGTGGCGATGCGTTCGGGCAATTGACGTCCTGACGCGAGGTGAGGCCCGGAGGGCCTCACCATTTGACACTGATCCCCAGATTGCCCTCGAGGATGCGGCGCTTGTCGCCGCCGATATTGGTCGTGTAGTCGCCGGTGGCGAAGATGCTGACCTTGTCCGTCACCTTGGCAACGACGCCGCCGCCGAACTCGAACGAGGTCGACCTGCCCTCGGTCGTGATGTCGGTGGTGTCGAAACTGACACGGTCAGTGCCGCCGAAATCGTGCCAGATGTTGGCCTTGAGATAAGGCTGCAGCGCCATGCCGTTGACCGTGGCCTCGCCCTGCAGCCGCGCACCCAGCCGGCCGCTGACGCTGTCGTCGGTGCCGAAGGAAACCGACGAGAAGCGGTCGTTGGTATCGTCCAGCGACAGATCCTGCCAGACCAGTTGCGCCTGCGGTTCGAGCGTCCAGCCCTGCGCCAGCGCAATGGGATAGCCGCCTTCAAGTGAAGCGGTGACGCCTGTCCCACCGATATCGATGCCGATGTCGCGCGACGATGTCGCGTCGCCGCCGAAGAAGGTGGCCATGAGGACACCGTCGAGGTACCAGCCGCCCTGGCCGATGCGGGTCCAGTAGCCGCCGACACTGGTGCCGCTGACGTCGAGGCTGCCGACGGACAGGTCGTTCCATCCCAGCGCCTGGCCGCGCACATCACCCTTCATGCTGGCATAGGCGACGAACAGGCCGGCGCGATCGATTCCGCCCGAGGCGGTGTCGCGGCCAAACACGTCGAAGCCCGCCTGCAGTCCGAACAGGGTGCCGTCGAAGGATGGCGACACCGTCCCCGACCAGCCCATCTTGGCGTCCTGGCCATAGATGCGGCCCCAGACCGGCGACAACTCCGTATCCGACAACAGGCTTTGCTCGCCTCGCCTTTCGTGGAAGGTGCCGAGCGTCGTCATCGCCAGGTGCTCGGCCACGGGCGGCAAGGCCGAATAGACCGGCACCTCGATGCGATAGAGCACGATTTCCTGACCGGCCGCCGGTACCGGCAGGTCGGGCACGGCAGTCGGCACCACCGGTGGCGGCGGTGGCGGATCAGCCGGAGGCGCCGGAGGCGGCGGCGGCGGTGGTTCGGGTTGCGGGTCGCTGGTTTGCACCGGCGGCGTCGGGTCGACCGGCGGATTGTTGATGTCGCCCTCGCTCGGCGGCGGCGTCGGCGGCAGTTCGGAGGGCGGCGGAGGCGGTGGCTCGGCCGCCGGGGGCACCGGTTCCACCGGTGGCGAGGGCTCGAGCACCGGTGGCGCCGCGGCCGGCGACGTCGGTGTTATCAGTGTCGAGCGCAGATACCAGTTTTCGTCGCTGCCGGCGCTGACGCCGCCCTTGAAAAGATAGTATTCGAAGGCGCCGGCGGCGACCGGCCCGTCAAGCGCGAAGGTCGAGGCGCCCGAGCTGGCCCCGTTGACCGCCTGGACGACCATGATGCCGTCCTGCGTGGTCGCCGCGCCCGCGCCGCCGACATTGACCACGGAAATGCCGGTCGAGCCGGAAGCTGTCCCGCCTGACAGGACCAGCCTGTCGGACGCGGAAGAATCGTCGCCGAGTTCGGTCTGGACAAGCAGCACGCCGCCGGCGCCGACATAATTGCCCGAAATCGTCAGCCGGTCGGTCGCTCCGGTGGTGCCGTTGGTCAGGTCGATGCGCCCGGCATTGGTGACCTGAGCCAGCTGGCCAGCCGTGAAGGCCTGGATCGTCGAGTTGAAGCCGCCGCCATAGAGCGTGCTCGAGGCATCGACGCTGAGCGAGCCCGTTCCGGTGCCGCTGTCGCCGAGCACGAGATTGCCGTCGAGCGTCAGCTGCGTGTCGTTGGTGGCGTCGATGCTCTCCCAGTTCTGGACCCGGGCGATCCCGTCCAGTTTGACGTTGTCGAAGGTCAGCGCGTCGGTGCCAAGGCCGCCATTTATGGCATCCGTGGCGCCGAGATTGGCGTTGGTGAGGTTGCTGAGCTTGGCGGTATCGTTGTCGGCGCCTAGATCGACCGCGCCATAGATGATGCCGCCGCCATTCCAGACGAAATTGTCGGAGCCGAAGCTCATCAGCACATCGCCACCGACCGTGCCGCCGGTGATTGTCACGCTGTCATTGCCGCCGCTGACGCTGATGTTGCCGCCGATCGTGCCGCCCGAAAGGATGATGGTGTCCTGGTCGAAGCCGGTGACGAGGTTGCGGTCGATGGTGCCGCCGGACATGTTGAAATAGTTCTTGTCGAGCTTCATGTTGACGCGGCCGATGCGGCCGCCGGTCATCACCGCACGATCCCCATCGTCGAAGAAATCGACGATGCGCCCGCCCGTCATGGTGAAGGTGTCGAGCCCGTCGCCCTGGTTGAGCGACCCGATCTGGCCACCGCTCATGTTGAAGTCGTCGATGCCGGCGCCCTGCTGGACGTTGCCTGCGACGGTGCCGCCGCCGATGGTGAAGAAATCCGTGCCGTCGCCCTGATCGACCGTGCCGGTGATGGTGCCGGACTGCATGTTGATGCGGTCCGTGCCGGGGCCGAAAGTGACGTTGCCGCTCACCTGGCCGGTGCCGCCGGCGGGAAAGGTGAGCGTATTGTCGCCGCTGGTGTCGGTGAGGCTGCCGCCTGAATCGCCGCTATCGCAGGTGAAGGTGGTATTTCCCGCCGATGGAACCAGCACGCAGGCCGCTAAAGCTGCGGACCCAGGCAGCAACACAAACGCTGTAGTTGCAAGAAGGCTAATAAACCATGGTCGAATTTGCGACGGCCTTCGCCGCGACAAAGAAACCAGCATATCAACGTGCTCCGAACGGCCGTTCGGAAGCCGTATTTCAAAATGCCGCATCGCGTCCCCTCTCAGATCGCGATTACAAGCCCTTCGCCGCGCCGCAATGAGGCCACAATCCGTTCGATTTTACAAAGCCTAATCTGCTCGCCATGGTTGATGAATTGCGACATCTACTGAAATCAGTGTGCGCGGCGCATTGTTGGCGCGTCCGTGGCCCATGCTTTAAGATCGCGTTGGACCGAGGGGCATCGTGCCCGCAACGCGCCGGTCAAGGGGGTTTGCATGGCGATCAAGGATGCATTCGATCTGGCACTTTCGGGTGCGACGCAAGCGGGATTCGTGCCCTACAGCCAAGCGGTGAGCCAATTGCAGTGCTTCATCGGCGATCCGGTGGCTTCCGTCGATCGCGCCATCGCGCAGGACCCCGGTTTTGTCATGGCGCATGTCTTCAAGGGCTATCTCTTCGGGCTTGCCACCGAACGTGAGGCGACGTCCGTGGCCAGGGCCTGCCACGAGGCGGCGTTGCCGCTTGCCGCGACAAGGCGCGAAAAGGCCCATGTCTCAGCCCTCGGTCATCTCGCCAACGGGCGCTGGCATGACGCCGCCAGGATCCTTGAGGATATCACCATCGAGACCCCACTCGACGCCGTTGCGCTGCAGGTCGGGCACCAGATCGACTTTTTCACCGGCAATGCCCGCATGCTGCGCGACCGCATCGCGCGCGCCTTGCCATCCTGGCAGAGCGGCATGCCCGGTTACCATGCCATGCTTGGCATGCAGGCCTTCGGGCTGGAGGAGATGGGTGACTATGTCAGGGCCGAGAAACTCGGCCGCGTGGCGGTCGAGATCGAGCCGCGCGACGGCTGGGCGCAACACGCCGTCGCCCATGTGATGGAAATGCAAAGCCGGCAAAGAGACGGCATTGCCTGGATGCGCGCCAACCCCGAAGCGTGGACGAAGGAGAGCTTCCTGCAGGTGCACAATTGGTGGCATCTGGCGCTGTTTCACTACGATCTCGGCGAGACCGACCAGGTGCTGGCGCTCTACGACGGGCCGATCTACGGCACACCATCAACGATGGCGCTCAATATGGTCGATGCGTCGGCACTCCTGTGGCGGCTCCATCTCGGCGGCGTCGATATTGGCGACCGTTGGGCCGCGCTGGCCGCCAATTGGCCGGGGGCCGGCGTCGGCGACTATGCCTTCAACGACGCCCATGCGATGATGGCGTTTGTGGGCGCCGGGCTGGATGCCCCGGCCCGGACCTTGCTCGAGGCACAGCGCGAGGCCATGAGTGGCAGCGACGACAACGCCGCCTTTACCCGGGACGTCGGCTATCCCCTGACGCTGGCGATCAAGGCGTTCGGCGAGGGCAACTACGCCGAGGCCATACGCCTGATCCGGCCGATCCGCGCGATCGCCCACCGTTTCGGGGGAAGCCATGCGCAGCGTGACGTCATCGACCTGACGCTCATCGAAGCCGCGCTGCGAGGCGGGGACGGCGTGCTCGCCAGGGCGCTCGCGGCCGAGCGATCGATGGCGCGGCCGGACAGTCCGCTGTCGGTCCTGTTTTCACGGCGCGCCGCCGATTTGTCAGAGAATTGACCCGGAGCGGATCTTGCCTTAAAAACTGGCTCGGCCAGATTTTTTCGGGACCCGAAAAAAATAAGGACGTGGGAGGAAAACATGTATCTCGGCCTCGACCTGGGCACGTCGGGCGTCAAGGCGCTGCTGATCGATGCCGGACAGAATGTCGTCGGCTCCGGCCACGGCTCGCTTGACGTCTCGCGACCGCATCCCGGCTGGTCCGAACAGGATCCGTCCCACTGGATACGCGCCTGCGAAGACGCGATCGCCGAACTCAGGGCTTCCCATCCCAAGCAGTTCGCGGCGGTTAAAGGCATCGGCCTGTCGGGCCAGATGCATGGCGCCACCTTGCTCGATGCGGCCGATCACGTGCTGCGCCCCTGCATCCTGTGGAACGACACCCGCAGCCATGCCGAGGCAGCAGTGCTCGACGCTGATCCACGCTTCCGCGCGCTCACCGGCAACATCGTTTTCCCTGGCTTCACCGCACCCAAGCTTGCCTGGGTGAAGAACAACGAGCCCGCTCTCTTCGCCAAGGTTGCCAAGGTGCTGCTGCCGAAGGATTTCCTGCGGCTGTGGCTCTCCGGCGAGCACATTTCGGAAATGTCCGACTCCGCCGGCACGTCCTGGCTCGATGTCGGCAAGCGCCGCTGGTCGGCCGAATTGCTGGCGGCAACGTCGCTCGACGAAAAGCAGATGCCGTCCCTGGTCGAGGGCACGCAGAAGGCTGGCGGGTTGCGTGCCGAATTGGCGTCGAAATGGGGCGTCGAGGCCGGTATCCCGGTTGCCGGCGGTGCCGGCGACAATGCGGCTTCCGCCTGCGGCATGGGCACGGTTGGCGCCGGCCATGCCTTTGTCTCGCTCGGCACGTCGGGTGTGCTGTTTGCCGCCAACGCGTCCTACCTGCCCAACCCGGCAAGCGCGGTCCACACCTTCTGCCATGCCCTGCCCAACACCTGGCATCAGATGGGCGTCATCCTGTCGGCGACCGATTCGCTCAACTGGCTGTCGGAGATCACGGGCAAGGGCGCGGGCGAACTGACCGCTGAACTGGGTGACGCGCTGATGGCGCCGAGCGGCGTGTCCTTCCTGCCCTATCTCTCCGGCGAGCGTACGCCGCACAATGATTCGGCCATTCGCGGTTCCTTCACCGGCCTAGCGCATGAGTCGAGCCGCGCGGCGCTGACGCAGGCGGTTCTGGAAGGCGTCGCCTTCGCCTTCCGCGACAGCCTCGAAGCCCTGAAGAAAGCCGGCACCACACTGACGCGCGTCACCGCGATCGGCGGCGGCTCGCGCTCGCGCTACTGGCTGAAATCGATCGCCACCGCGCTGCAAGTACCGGTGGATATTCCCGCCGACGGCGATTTCGGCGCCGCCTTTGGCGCCGCCAGGCTTGGCCTGATCGCGGCGACCGGCGCCGATCCGCTGGCCATCTGCTCCGCGCCCAGGACAGATGCCACGATCGAACCGGATGCTAAGCTCGGCAGTGCCTATGCCGATGCGTATCACCGTTATCGGGCGCTCTATCCGGCAATCAGGGGCGCCACGGCGTGAGCGGTTTCTCGCCCACGCCGCGGCTCGGCAACTCACTGCGCCGGCACCTTGTCGAGGAAGCCGGTGACGCTCTTCAGGCGGCCGTTCTCGATGACACCGATGTCGGTGCCCTCGATGATGGAAGGCGTGCCTTCCGGGCCGAGATTCCAGGAGAAGCGGATCTTGTCGGCAAACCCGTCCGGCGTGCCTTTCAGCGAGAACCGGAAGCCGGCAAAGCGCTGATGCACGCCGTCGATCAGCGCCGCGACGCCTTCATGGCCGTCGCCCTGCATGAGCGGATCGCGATAGCTGACGTCTTCGGTGAAGGTGGCCTTCAGCAAGTCGGCGCGGCGGCTGGCGTCGCTTTCGTTCCAGGCGGTGATGTAGCCCTCGGCGATCTTGTTGAGGTCGGTCATGGTCTGTCTCCTTTGTTTGATGGCTTTGACATCAGCCTTTTCGATCAGCCCAGGACCGAAACCAATTACGCCTGAGGTAATCAGGGCGAACTATTCGAGAGAGGACAGAAATCATGAGCAGCGGATTTTTCGGCGACATCCAGAAGATCAAATATGAGGGGCCGGATTCGACCAATCCGCTGGCCTATCGCTTCTATAACCCCGACGAGGTCGTGGCCGGCAAGCGGTTGGAAGACCATCTGCGCTTCGCTGTCGCCTACTGGCACTCCTTTGCCTGGCCGGGCGGCGATCCCTTCGGTGGCCAGACCTTCGACCGTCCCTGGTTCCCCAAGGCCGGCGGCGTCGACACGATGGAACTGGCGAAACTCAAGGCCGATGTCGCTTTCGAGATGTTCTCGCTGCTCGGCGCACCCTATTTCTGCTTCCACGACGCCGATGTCCGGCCCGAGGGCAAGGATTTTTCCGAGAGTGCCGCCCGCCTCGACGAGATCGCGGACTATTTCGCCACCAAGATGAAGCAGACCGGTGTCAAGCTCCTGTGGGGCACGGCGAACCTGTTCTCCAACCGCCGCTTCATGTCGGGTGCCGCCACCAATCCCGATCCGGACGTGTTCGCCTATGCGGCGGCGACGGTGAAGAGCTGCATCGACGTCACCAAGCGGCTGAAGGGCGAGAACTATGTGCTGTGGGGCGGCCGCGAGGGCTATGAGACGCTGCTCAACACCGACCTTGCCCGCGAGCAGGAGCAGGCCGGACGCTTCCTCAACCTCGTCGTCGACTACAAGCACAAGATCGGCTTCAAGGGCACCATCCTGATCGAGCCGAAGCCGCAGGAGCCGACCAAGCACCAGTACGATTACGACGTCGCTACCGTCTACGGCTTCCTCAAGCGCTTCGGCTTGGAGAAGGAGGTCAAGCTCAACATCGAGCAGGGCCATGCCATCCTGGCCGGCCATTCTTTCGAGCACGAGCTGGCGCTGGCCAACGCGCTCGGTGTCTTCGGCTCCATCGACATGAACCGCAACGACTACCAGTCGGGTTGGGACACCGATCAGTTCCCCAACAACGTGCCGGAGATGGCGCTGGCCTATTACCAGGTCCTGCAGGCCGGTGGCTTCAAGACCGGCGGCACCAATTTCGACGCCAAGCTGCGCCGCCAGTCGCTCGACCCGCAGGATCTGCTGATCGGCCACATCGGCGGCATGGATTCCTGCGCGCGCGGCCTCAAGGCAGCCGCCCGCATGGTCGAGGACAAGGCGTTGTCCGCGCCGCTGGCGGAACGCTATGCCGGCTGGAACAGCGCCGAGGCCAAGGCGATGCTGGCGGGCAAGCGCACGCTGGAGGAGATCGCCGAGCGCGTGGTGAAGAAGAAGATCGAGCCGCAGCCGCGCTCCGGCCGTCAGGAACTGCTGGAAAATATCGTCAACCGCTACGTCTGACGCGGGCGCTGGACCGACATCTGCCCGGTGTGGCTGAAAGCCGCCGTGATCGCCTTTTGCTAGTCCGCTCTCCTGAAGGGAGATAACAATGGCAAACCGGCCGATCACGGTACGCAAGGCACGGCTGAGCGATCTCGTGGCTCTCAAAAAGGTGCTGCGGGAGACGTTCGAGGGCACCTGGCTGCCGCACATCACCCAGGCATCGGCGCAGCGCTATGTCGAGACCGATCTTGGCGGGCATTATGTCGAGGAGAGCTGGCCGGAATTCACCATTGCCGAGATCGATGGCGAGATTGCCGGCCTGATCCATTGGCGCGGCGATTTCATCGAGGCTTTGCATGTCAGGGCCAGCCGCCAGGGCCAGGGCGTCGGCGGCAGGTTGCTGGCGCACGCCGAACAGGCTATCCGCGCTGCCGGATTCCGCCAGGCGCGGCTCGAGACCGATACGTTCAACGAGCGCGCCCAGAATGTCTACAAGGCGGTCGGCTATGTCGAAAAAGACCGCTATCCGGATGATGAATGGGACAGTGGTTTCACCACCGTGCTGTTCGAGAAGCGGCTGGGCTGACGTCACCTGATTCGGATTTTGGCGTGCGGAACGGCTTTGCGCCAAAGCGCTCATTCGGCGACAAGGTTTTGCCCCTGGGTGCCCCTCAATGACCTCGCTCTTGCCTTCAAACTGCCGTCACGTATCTCGTATAAAAGGGACCTTGTGGCGGGTGAAAAGGAAGGAGGCGAACCGATATGCAGCACGAACGCGAAATCGACGCCCTGCTCTCATCCGGTGAGACCGGATCGATCATCGACCGGCTGATGGCGCTGCCGCGGCCGACCGACGACGTGAAAAATGAATGGGATCGCGCCGTCAGCAGCCGCTTTGAAGTCCGTCTTGTGAGGCAGATGCGCTCACAGATCGACGCTGGCACCGATCGTCAGAACGCGGCCTAACCCCGACGAAGCCTGACCGGGGCTTCGCCAAATGCTCTTGAAAACGCTCTGGAAAATGCCGCGGCGGATGAGAATCCCGTCCGCCCGGCAATATCCGCCATCGCCACCCTGGTGTCGACCACCAGCCTGCGCGCCGCGCCAAGGCGCAGCCTCAGATAATAAGCGCCAGGCGTCTCGCCGATCGACTTGCGAAAAATGCTTTCCAGGGTCCGCGCCGTCACGCCGGCACGCTTGGCTATGGCTTCTATGGTGAGCGGCTGGTCGACATGCGCTTCCATCAGCCGGATGGCCTGCGCCAGGCGTGGATCGTAGCCGTCGAGCCGGCCAAGCGAGACCAGCGGCTGCGCATCGGTCGCCACCCGCGCCTGGTCGTAGATGAACGCGCTTGCCACATCCAGCGCCACGGCCATGCCGAGCCGGGTGCGGATCAGGTGCAGCATCAGGTCCAGCGTCGGTGACGCGCCGCCGGTGGTGAAGACCGGCCCATCGATGATGTATCGGTCGGGGCGCACGTCGACCCCGGGAAAGGCGGACGAAAAATCCTCCATGTCTTCCCAATGGGTGGTGGCGCTGCGCCCCTCCAGCAGGCCGGCGCGCGCCACCAGCCATGTGCCCGCCTCGACGCCGCCGCAGGCGCGAGCAGCCCGCGCCGCGCGTCGCAGGCCGGCGAGCAAGGCCGACGTGGCATAGTTCTGCGTGCCGAAGCCCGCGACCACGACCAGGACATCGGTTGGCTCCGTCGCATCGAACCGGCCGCTGACCGCCACGGGCAGGCCGCATGTCGTGACCGGCGCCTCCCCGGTCACCGAAACTAGTTTGAAGTCGAACAGGGTTTCGCCGGCAATGCGGTTGGCGGCACGCAGCGGATCGACGGCGCATGCCACGCACATGATGGACGCCCCGGAAAACACCAGCAATGTGACCTTGAGCGGCGACTGTTCGGCACGAAAGATTGTCGTCTTTTCGCTTTTTATCATGCGGCCTTCGTAAAGCGCAAAGCAGTCTCCCGCAAGTCGCGCAATGTTATGAGGGTCCCTATGCATGTCGTTGCCCCAAAACCGGTTCCCACTTTTGGGCGACATGCATGGCTGTTCGAATTGGGAGGAGAATTCCATGCCGCTTGCGATGAACCGTGAGGTCTTCATTACCTGTGCCGTGACCGGATCCGGCGGCTCGCAGGATCGCAGCCCGCATGTGCCGCGTTCGCCCAAGCAGATCGCCGATTCGGCCATTGACGCGGCCAGGGCCGGTGCCGCGATCGTCCACTGCCATGTGCGCGACCCCGAGACCGGCAAGCCCCGCCGCGATGTGCATCTCTATCGCGAGGTGACCGAGCGCATCCGCGCGGCAGACGTCGACGTCATCCTGAACCTCACCGCCGGCATGGGCGGCGACATGGTGTTCGGCTCGCCGGAGGCGCCGCTGCCGCTCAACGAGAAGGGCACCGACATGGGCGGCGCCACGAACCGCATGGAACATGTGCGCCAGTGCCTGCCGGAAATCTGCACGCTCGACTGCGGCACCATGAACTTCGCCGAAGCCGACTATGTCATGACCAACACGCCCGGCATGCTGCGCGCCATGGGTGGCATGATGACGGCGCTCGGCGTCAAGCCCGAGATCGAGGCCTTCGACACCGGCCATCTCTGGTTCGCCAAGCAGCTGGTCGAGGAAAAGGTGCTCAACCCCGACGCGCTGGTGCAGCTGTGCATGGGCGTGCCGTGGGGCGCGCCGGACGATCTCAACACCTTCATGGCCATGGTCAACAACGTGCCGTCGACTTGGAACTGGTCGGCCTTTTCCATCGGCCGCAACCAGATGGCCTATGCCGCGGCCGCGGTGCTCGCCGGCGGCAATGTCCGCGTCGGGCTGGAAGACAATCTCTGGCTGGACAAGGGCGTGCTGGCGACCAATGCGCAGCTTGTCGAGCGCGCCGCCAGCATCGTCACCAATCTCGGCGCCCGGATCCTGGGGCCGGAGGAGGTGCGCAAGAAGCTCAACCTGACCAAGCGGGCGCCGATCGCGGCATAGTTTGGAGGGCGTCGAGAATGACAACCGTCAAATTCACCGCGATGAAGGATGGCGACAAGGACGATTACGAGTTCCTGACCGCCCATGAAATCGACTATGCCGCCAGGACCGGTGAGCGGCTGCTCGACGCTTTGGTGCAGCTCGACGAAGGCCTGTCCGGCTACAAGATCACCCGGCTCGGCCATTCGCTGCAGGCGGCGACGCGCGCCTGGCGCGACGGCGCCGACACCGACTGGATCGCCTGTGCGCTGCTGCACGATATCGGCGACATCTACGCGCCCTACAATCACGATGAATACGCCGCTTCGATCCTGAAACCCTTCGTGCGCGAACAATGCACCTGGGTGGTGGAAAAGCACGGCGACTTCCAGCGCCTCTATTACGCCCACCATCTCGGCGGCAACCGCCATGCGCGTGACCGCTTTGCCGGCCATGCCTATTTCGACGACTGCGACCAGTTCTGCGAACGCTGGGACCAGTCGAGCTTTGATCCCGATTACGAGACGCTGCCGATCGACTTCTTCCGGCCCTTCGTGCTCGAAGTCTTCGCCCGCAAGGCCTACGACCCCGCGGTGATCCGCGCCGGCGAGCGTGTGCCTCTCATCGATCCCCAAACAGCCAGGACAAGAACCGGAGCTTCCGCATGAGCATCATCAACAAGGCGGCCGCCATAGGCGGCGGTGTCATCGGCGCCGGCTGGGTGGCGCGGCTGCTGCTCAACGGCATCGATGTGTCGATCTTCGATCCGGACCCTGAGGCCTCGCGCAAGGTATCGGAAGTGATGAAGGGCGCGCGCCGCGCCTACAAGCAGATGGTGCCCGGCGGCTTGCCGAAAGAGGGCAAGCTGACCTTCGCCAAGACCATCGCCGAGGCGGTGGCCGATGCCGACTTCATCCAGGAAAGCGTGCCGGAACGGCTCGACCTCAAGCACAAGGTGCTGGCCGAGATCGACGCCCATGCGCCGGCCAACGCCATTGTCGGCTCTTCGACGTCCGGCATCAAGCCGACCGACATGCAGGTGGCGATGAAGAAGCACCCGGAGCGGCTGGTCGTCGGCCATCCGTTCAACCCGGTCTACCTCCTGCCGCTGGTCGAAATCGTCGGCGGCGATCAGACCTTCCCCGAGGCCATCGAGGTCGCCAAGGAGATCTATGCCTCGATCGGCATGAAGCCGGTCGTCATCCGCAAGGAGATCGAGGCCTTCGTCGGCGATCGCCTGCTCGAAGCGGCATGGCGCGAGGCGCTGTGGCTGATCAAGGACGGCATCTGCACGGTCGAGGAACTCGACGACATCATGCGCTATGGCTTCGGCCTGCGCTGGGCGCAGATGGGCATGTTCCAGGTTTATCGCGTCGCCGGCGGCGAGGCCGGCATGCGGCACTTCATGGCCCAGTTCGGGCCGTGCCTCAAATGGCCATGGACCAAGCTCATGGACGTGCCCGAATTCAACGATGAGCTGGTCGACCTGATCGCCACCCAGTCGGACGACCAGGCGCACGGCCTGTCGATCCGCGAACTGGAAAAGATCCGCGACGACAATCTGGTCGCGATCATGGATGCGCTGTCGAAGCAGAACAAGGGCAAGGGCTGGGGCGCGGGCGCCTTGCACAAGGACTATACCAAGCAGTTGGCCAAGCTGGCGGCGAAGAAGCCGGCGGCCTCGAAGGCTGCCGAAAAGGCCAAGGCCTCCAAGCCGGTGAAGAAGGCGGAAAAGCCGAAGAAAAAGAAGAAAGGCTGAAACCATGGATTTCGGGCTGTCGGAGGAACAGAAGCTCATTGTCGAGACGACGCGCGCCTTCGTCGAGAACGAGCTTTACCCGCATGAACGCGAGGTCGAGCGCACCGGCGTGCTGCGCCGTGAGCTGATCGAGGAGATCAAGGCCAAGGCGATCGAGGCCGGTCTCTATGCCGCCAACATGCCGGCCGATGTCGGCGGCGCGGGGTTGGATACCGTGACCTGGCTGCTCTACGAAAAGGAACTCGGCCGTGCCAATTACGCGCTGCATTGGACCTGCGTGGCGCGTCCCTCCAACATCTTGCTCGCCGGCACGCCGGAACAGCGCGAAAAATATCTGTTCCCGTGCATCCGCGGCGAGAAATGGGACTGCCTGGCGATGACCGAGCCGGGCGCCGGTTCCGACCTGCGCGGCATGAAGGCGACCGCGGTGCAGGATGGCGACGACTGGGTGCTCAACGGCACCAAGCACTTCATCTCCCACGCCGATCTCGCGGATTTCGCCATCGTGTTCATGGCTTCGGGCGAAGAAGATTCGCCGCGCGGCAAACGCAAGAAGATCACCGCCTTCTTTGTCGACAAGGGCACCAAGGGATTCACGGTACGCGACGGCTACCGCAATGTCTCGCATCGCGGCTACACCAACGCCATCCTCGAATTCGACGATTGCCGGCTGCCGGCGAGCCAGGTGCTCGGCGAAGTGCACAAGGGTTTCGAGGTCGCCAATTCCTGGCTGGGCGCCACCCGCCTGCAGGTTGGCGCCACCTGTCTCGGCCGGGCCGAGCGGGCGCTCGGCCACGCCATCGAGTATTCCGCGCAGCGCCAGCAGTTCGGCCAGCAGATCGGCAAGTTCCAGGGTGTGTCGTTCAAGCTCGCCGACATGGCCACGGAACTGAAAGCCGCCGACCTGATGGTGTTCGAAGCCGGCTGGAAGTACGATCAGGGCACCGTCACCGACCAGGACATGGCCATGGCCAAGCTGAAGGCCACCGAAATGCTGGCCTACGTCGCCGACGAAGCGATCCAGATCCATGGTGGCATGGGGCTGATGGACGACCTGCCGCTGGAACGCATCTGGCGCGACGCCCGTGTCGAGCGCATCTGGGAAGGCACGTCGGAGATTCAGCGACATATTATTTCGCGGGCGCTGCTGCGTCCGTTCGGAGCTTAGAGCATGATCGCCCAAGCCGGGATTCGGTTTTGTCGGGCAAACGAGATCGTTTGTCCTGGGATCGCGCTCAAACGAAAAGATGACCATGCATAAACTCGAACGTCTCCTGCGCCCGAAATCCATCGCCGTCTTCGGCGGCGTGCAGGCCGCCGCCGTCGTCGCGCAATCGATCAAGATGGGCTTTGCCGGCGAAATCTGGCCGGTGCATCCGACCAAGGACGAGGTTGCCGGCCGCAAGGCCTATCGGTCCGTCGCGGATCTGCCCGGCGCGCCGGACGCCGCCTTTGTCGGCGTCAACCGTCATCTGACCATCGAGGTCGTCAAGGCGCTGGCCGAACGCGGCGCTGGTGGCGCCGTCTGCTTTGCCGCCGGCTTCCTCGAAACCGAGGCCTATGACGATGACGGCGAAAGACTGCAGGCCGAACTGGTCGCGGCCGCCGGCCAGATGCCGATCATCGGCCCGAACTGCTACGGCCTGATCAACTATGCCGACGGCGCGCTTCTGTGGCCCGACCAGCATGGCGGCATCAGGCTTGAAGAGGGCGGCAAGGGCGTCGCCATCATCACCCAGTCGTCCAACATCGCCATCAACATGACGATGCAGAAACGAGGCCTGCCGATCGCCTTCCTGATGACCGCCGGCAACCAGGCGCAGACTGGCCTGTCCGAAATGGCGCTCGGCCTGATCGAGGATGAGCGTGTCACATCGCTCGGCCTGCACATCGAGGCTTTTGACTCCGTAGCCGGCTTCGAACGGTTGGCGGCACGCGCGCGCGAACTGAAGAAGCCGATCATCGCCATGAAGGTCGGCCGTTCCGAGCAGGCACGGCAAGCAACTGTCTCGCACACTGCCTCGCTCGCCGGCTCGGATGCGGCTTCGGGCGCCTTTCTGAGGCGGCTCGGCATTGCCCGCGTCGATTCAATCCCGGCCTTCATCGAGGCGCTGAAGCTGCTGCACATCACCGGTCCGCTGCCGGGATACAAACTGTCGTCGATGAGCTGCTCGGGTGGCGAGGCTTCCGTCATGGCCGACAGCGCCGAAGGGCGCTGGGTCAATTTCCCGGTTCTGACGGAACAGCACCGCGCCCATGTCAAATCGACGCTTGGGCCGCTGGTCGCGGTCGCCAACCCGTTGGATTATCACACCTTCATCTGGAACAACGAACCGGCGATGACCGCCACCTTCACCGCCATGGTGTCGGGCGGTTTCGACCTCAACATGCTGGTGCTCGATTTCCCGCGTCCGGACCGTTGCTCGGTCACCGACTGGTGGGCGACGCTGCGCGCCTTCGAATCGGCTCTGAAGACCAACAAGGCGCACGGCGCCATCGTCTCCTCGCTGCCGGAAAACCTGCCCGAGGAATACACCGCCGAACTGATGGCGCGCGGCATGGTGCCGTTGTTCGGCATTTCCGAGGCGATGGATGCCGCGGGCGCGGCGGCCTTCATCGGCTGGGCGTGGGCTGAACCGCAGGCGCAGCCGGTCGACACGTCAGCTGCCGGTGCCGCCGGCGGCGAGCATGTCACGCCTGACGAGGCCGAAGCCAAGGCGCGCCTTATCAAGGCGGGGCTTCCCGTGCCGAAGGGCGAGCGTGCCGGCAATGCGGTCGAGGCGGTGATTTCCTCGATGGCGCTCGGCTTCCCCGTCGCCCTGAAGGCACTGGGCGTCACTCATAAATCCGAGGTCGGCGCCGTCAGGCTCAACCTCAAGGACGCTGAGTCCGTCAGCACGGCGGCGCATGATCTGCTTCCGCTCGGCACCGGCCTCTATGTCGAACGCATGGTGCGCGACGGTGTTGCCGAGCTGATTGTCGGCTTCACCCGCGATCCGATGTTCGGCGCGGTCATGACGCTCGGCACCGGCGGCGTTCTGGTCGAATTGCTGCGCGACAGCGTCACCTTGATGCTGCCGGCGACCCGCGACGATATCGAGGCGGCATTGCGCGGCCTGAAGCTGTTTCCGCTGCTCGAAGGCTATCGCGGCCGGCCGAAGGCCGACGTCGCGGCCGCCATCGACGCCATCGCGGGCATTGCCGGCTTTGTGCAGAAGAATGCCGGCGAGATCGAGGAACTCGACATCAACCCGCTGATCGTTTGCGTCGAAGGCAAGGGCGCCTGGATCGCCGACGCGCTGCTGGTGCTGGGAGAAAACAAGAATGTCTGACGTCATTTCGACCCGCCGCGAAGGCTCGATCCTCGAGGTCACGCTCGACCGGCCCAAGGCCAATGCCATCGACCTGAAGACGTCGCGGCTGATGGGCGAAACCTTCAAGGCGTTCCGCGACGATCCGGAACTGCGCGTCGCCATCGTCAAGACCGCTGGCGACAAGTTCTTCTGCGCCGGCTGGGATCTGAAGGCCGCCGCCGGCGGCGATGCGGTCGACGGCGATTATGGCGTGGGCGGCTTTGCCGGGCTGCAGGAATTGCGCGACTTGAACAAGCCGGTCATCGCTTGCGTCAACGGCATGGCGGTTGGCGGCGGCTTCGAACTGGCGCTGTCCTGCGACCTCATCTACGCCGCCGATCACTCTTCCTTCGCGCTGCCGGAAATCCGCGCCGGTACGCTGGCCGATGCGGCGACGATCAAGCTGCCTAAGCGCATTCCCTACCATGTCGCCATGGACCTCCTGCTCACCGGCCGCTGGATGGATGTGGCGGAAGCGCATCGCTGGGGCCTGGTCAACGAGGTGCTGCCCAAGGAAAAGCTCGAGGACCGCGTCTGGGAGATCGCCCGCCTGCTCGCCAGCGGTCCGCCGCTGGTGTTTGCGGCAATCAAGGAGACGGCACGCGTGGCCGAAGCGCTGACCTTCCAGGACGCCATGAACAAGGTGACGCGCCGCCAGTTGGCAACGGTTGATGCGCTCTACGGCTCCGAAGACAATATGGAAGGTTTCCGCGCCTTCGCCGAAAAGCGCGATCCGGTGTGGAAGGGGAAGTGAGCCACTTTACCCTCCTCTCGATGGAGAGGGTCGGACCGAAGGTCCGGGGTGGGGTGAAGCGCCGCCATCCCCGCGGCGACCTCCCCCATCAAGGGAGAGGTAAAGGAGTTCCATGACCGACTACACAAAACTCATCGACGCCGAGACCTGGGCCTTCATCGAGCGGACCAATTCCTATTATCCGCCCGATACGATCGACTACACGATCGCTGAGCAGCGTGAGATCTATGACCGCATGTGCCGGGAATTCTTTGCCGGCTATCCCGAGGGCGTGGTGGTTGAAACCTCAGCCATTGAAACGCCCACGCACGACATCCCGATCCGCATCTACCGAAGCGCCCCGCAACCGGCGGCGACAGTGCTCTACATCCATGGCGGCGGCTTCATCCTTGGCGGGCTGGACAGCCATGACGATGTCTGCGCCGAGCTCTGCGCCCGCACCGGCTACGAGGTTGTCTCGGTCGACTACCGGCTGGCGCCGGAGCATCTGCATCCGGCCGCCTTCGACGACGCGATGAGCGCGTTCGCATGGGTTGCGTCCACCCGCGACCGCCCCATCCTGCTCTGCGGCGACAGTGCCGGCGGCAATCTCTGCGCCGCCGTTGCGCACGCCACACGCGGCCGCGCGAAACGGCCGGTGGGCCAGGTCCTGATCTATCCCGGCCTTGGCGGCGACCGCTCGAAGGGTTCCTATGTCACGCATGCCGAGGCGCCGATGCTGACCATGCGCGATCTCGAATTCTACAAGCATATCCGCACCGGTGGCGCGGACCGGGCTGGCGACGTAACACTCTCGCCGCTGGCCGACACCGACTTCGCCAACCTGCCGCCGACGGTGCTGATCACCGCTCAGTGCGATCCGCTGTCGTCCGACGGCGAGACCTATCGTGACCGGATTATCGCGGCGGGCGGGCGGGCCACCTGGTTCGAGGAGCCGGGTCTGGTGCATGGCTACCTCAGGGCCCGGCACACGGTCGGTCGCGCTCGCGAAAGTTTCACGCGGATCGTCGGCGCGATCGCTGCGCTCGGACGTGGCGCCTGACGCTGGTGGCTGGCTTTCGTCACGAACCACCAGGACTTATGCGGCGTATATAATTCAGGCCGAAACCCCCTCTCGAATTCCTATGCCGCCAGCGATTATGTAGTTGCGGGCCGCTGCCTGACTGAGGCCCGATCAACAAACTGGCTTCAGACGACCATGAAATCACATTCAGCCTGGCTGACCTCCGGGGCCAGCCAAAGGGTGCCGACGGAGTATTTCGTCCTGGCAAACCTCAGGGAAAAAGGAACAATCATCGGGCGGCTCGCAGACCATCCGATCGCCGATATCGTCGTTGATGCGAGTGGACTGCAATACCGTTTTGTCGGCGTTGCACCCCGCGACCGTAGCGGTCGCTTCGATGTCGAAGCGCTCCGCACCGGGGAATGGATCGTCCAGCCGGGGCTGGTTTATGCCGTTGACAGCAAGGCGCCTTCGTCAAGGCCGCTACTGCACGGGCGAGGCCGGCACCGGTCTTGATTGCACGGTGCCGGCGATGCTCCCGTTCAGGGCCAGCATGGCCTCGCGTATCGCGGTCTCGGTTTCAGGACGAACCGGAGTCAGCGGCAAACGGACATCGGGGCTCATGCCCAGCGCCAGGCTCAGCGCGTATTTGACCGGCACCGGATTGCTCTCAAGCTCCAATGCGGCGATCAGCGGCCGCAAGCGATGATGGATGGCCCGGGCGGTGTGATGGTCGCCCTGCCTGCATGCATCATGCATCTCGACGCACAGTCGCGGCGCGACATTGGAGACCACCGAGATCGTCCCACGGCCGCCCATCGTGTTGAAGCCGAACGACGTCGCGTCGTGGCCGGAGAGGCAGATGAAGCGGCGCCTGAGCACAGCCGGAAGCGTGGATAGCCGGCTCACATCGCCGGTTGCGTCCTTGATGGCGACAATGGTTGGGATCTGCGCCAGGCGTCCGATCGTCTCCTCGGACGCCGGTTCGCGCCGGCACATTGTAGACGATGATCGGTATCCTGACCTTTCTGGCGACCGCCTCGAAATGGCGAAAGATCCCTTCCTGGCTTGGCCTGTTGTAGTAAGGCGTCACGATGAGAGCGGCATCGGCGCCAAAGGCCTCCGCGGCTGTCGACAAGGCGATTGTCGTCTCGGTGCTGTTCGTGCCTGTGCCGGCAATGACCGGCACCCTGCCGGCGGCGATTTTCACGCACAGCGCAATGATGTCGAGGCGCTCCTCCCACGACAGGGTGGGGGCCTCACCTGTGGTGCCGCATGGGACCAGCCCGTTGATCCCTTGTTCGATCTGCCAGCTTAACAGCGCGGTCAGCTGCTTCAGATCGACCTCGCCGTCGGTGAACGGCGTTACCAGCGCGGTCATCGCTCCGGTCAGGCGCATTCGGGCTTGTTCTGGTGTCATGGCAATCAAAGTCTCCTGGATGAATTTCTGAAGGCACCGTCTTTTCGAGATGCGAGGAAAGCAGGGCCGACAGCAGCGCTGCGGCCAGATCGATGTGGTCCGCTTCGGCCGTTGTTCCCGCGGATGTGATTTGAATGGAGCAGAACCAGCGCTCGCCGATCTTGCTGATGGCCGATACTGAACGTTCCGGCTTCGACACGGCGATCAGCAGGAGGACAGCGTCGAGCGTGGCGCCAGCCTCGACCAGACCGGCAAATCGCCTGCCTTGACGGGACGATCTGTCGAGCGGCAGGGCGCGTGCCGCCTCCCAAAGCTGGTGTTCGAGCAGCCTGCCGACATGCGGCAGGCGATCGAGCAATCCGGCGAGATCGGCGCCGTTGGGCCCAGCAATGGTGTTGGAATTGTCCATGGCCAGATCGTTCCGGTCAGTTCGGAACCGGGCGCGGATCAGTTGAACAGGGAAAGCCGCACGCTTGCCGGGGCGAAGCGTATCGCGCCGGCCCGATGGCCGCTTTCCATCGTGGCGAAACGGACAGCGGAATTCCTGTCGGCAAAGACGCCACCGGTCAGGCCTTCTTCGTCGCGAGCGATCCAATGGCCTTCGCCATCGCGCCCGACGACGAAGCGGTGGACGGCGTTTCCGTCGGGAGAAATGGGGGTAGTTTGCATGGTCATCTCCCGCTTCTCAGGAAAGCTGGGCGGCGATCGCGGCGGCAGCCACCAAGGCGCCGACGACCAGCAGCCACCATGTCGGTGTGAACGGCGCGACCAGGCTGCCCGGCCGGCGCTCGTTATTGGTCGCACGCTTCATCTGTTCGATCTGCGACGCCGGCAGCGGACGATGAGTGGGCAGATAGAGCCCGTCTGAGAGGAACATCGAAGACTTCCTTCTTTCTGGTACCGCCGCCACAAGGTGACGGCCGCCTGCAGCGGCTCAGCACCGGCTGCACTCGGAAAGATAAAAGCATCGGTATTTGTATTCGAGGCGGACGAAATCTGAAAAATATAAAAAAGTCATATGTTTATCGCCCGGACGTATAAGAGCCCGAGCTGGAAAAACAGGCCACGTTGGCGCCGTTCACGCCAGCGATGCGGCCGCCGCCCTGCCTGCGCTGCGGCCGGAGAAGATGCAGCCACCGAGGAACGTGCCTTCAAGCGCGGCATAGCCATGCACGCCGCCGCCGCCGAAACCGGCGGCCTCGCCAACGGCATAGAGACCGGCGACCGGCTGGCCATCCGCGCCCAGCACGCGGCTGTCGAGATCGGTCTGCAGGCCGCCCAGCGTCTTGCGGGTCAGGATGTTGAGCCGCACCGCGATCAGCGGGCCGTTCGCCGGGTCGAGCATCTTGTGCGGCTTGGCCGTGCGGATCAGCTTGTCGCCGAGATAGGCGCGGGCGCCGCGCAGCGCGGTGATCTGCATGTCCTTGGAGAACGGATTGTCGAGTTGCCTGTCGCGGGCGCGGATCTCGCGCTCGACCTGGGCGAGCTCCAGCAGCGGCTCGCCGCCGGCCAGCGCGTTCATGCGCGCGACCAGTTTCGAAAGATCGGCCTCGACGATGAAGTCTTCGCCCCTCTCCATGAAGGCTTTCACCGGACCCGGAATGCCCGATGTCGCGCGGCCGAGCACCTGGCGCCAGCTCTTGCCGGTCAGGTCCGGATTCTGCTCGGAGCCCGACAGCGCGAACTCCTTCTGGATGATTTTCCTGGTCAGGATGAACCAGGAATAGTCGAAGCCCGTGCTCATGATGTGGCTGAGCGTGCCCAGCGTGTCGAAACCGGGATAGAGCGGCACCGGCAGGCGCTTGCCGCGCGCATCGAGCCATAGCGAAGACGGGCCGGGCAGGATACGGATCGCATGCTCGGTCCAGATCGGCGCCCAGTTCCTGATGCCCTCGACATAGTGCCACATACGGTCGCGGTTGATGATCGAACCGCCGGCCGCCTCGGTGATCGCCAACATGCGGCCGTCGACATGGTCCGGCACCCCGGTGATCATGCGTTTCGGTGCGGCACCCAATCGCTTGGGCCAGTTTTCCCGTACCAGCTTATGGTTGGCGCCGATGCCGCCGGAAGCGACGATCACCGCTTGTGCATGCAGCTCGAATTCGCCTGATACCTCGCGCGAGCTCTTGTGGCCGCGCTCGACCGTGCTCGGCTCAAGGATATCGCCGCGCACACCGGTCACGACGCCGCCCGTCCGCGTCAGTTCATTGACGCGGTGGCGGAACCTGAAGCTGACCAATCCACGCTTTTGCGCCTCGCGCACGCGCAGCACAAAAGGTTCGAGCACGCCGGGACCGGTGCCCCAGGTGATGTGGAAGCGCGGCACCGAATTGCCGTGGCCGATGGCGTTGCCGCCGCCGCGCTCGGCCCAGCCGACGACAGGAAAGAATTTCAGGCCGCGCTCGATCAGCCAGGAGCGTTTCTCGCCGGCGGCGAAACCGACATAGGCCTCCGCCCATTTGCGCGGCCAGAAATCCTCCGGCCGGTCGAAGGCGGCGGTGCCCATCCAGTCCTCGAGCGCCAGATCGTGCGAATCGCGGATGCGCATGCGCAGCTGCTCGGGTGAATCGACAAGGAAAAGGCCGCCGAACGACCAGAACGCCTGGCCGCCGAGCGACTGCTCCGGCTCCTGGTCGACGATGATGATCTTCTTGCCGGCCTCGGCAAGCTCGGCGGCGGCAACCAGCCCGGCAAGGCCGGCACCGACTATGATCACGTCCGCGTCGTCAGCCATCTCTCCTCCCAGAATTAGCCGGCTAACGCAATTCCAGGTGTAACCGGTTTTCCGGAATTGCGTCAAACCAGAGTTAGACGGCCTCCCAGCCGTCCTTGCCGCCGGCGCGGAAGATGGCATCGATGACCTTCTGGTTGAGCACGGACTCCTCCAGGGTGAAAACACGTTCCTTGCCGCCCTGCGCCGCCCGCGCGAAAGTTTCGACCTCCAGCCGGTACTGCTGCGTGCCGGGGAAGCGGAACACTTGCGCTTCGGTGTGGTTCTGGTTGTGCAATTCGACGCGGTGATGGTCATAGAGCCCGGCATTGAACGGGGAAAAGACCTCGATGAAACCCTTCTCGCCGTGGAACACCATCACCTGGCGCGCCGCCATCTGCGTCGACAAATAGAAGGACAGCTCGAAATCGCCGAAATCGGCGCGGATCGAGGAATAGATGTCGGTGCCGAATTTCTTGTCGCGCTCGATCGTCGCCTGGACACGGCTAGGCTCTTTGCCGGTCGAAAACCGCGTCGACACTGTCGGGTAGACGCCGATGTCGGGCAGCGCGCCGCCGCCGAGATCGAGCTGGTTGCGCATGTTGTTGGGGTCGACATTGTAATAGGAGAACGCGCCTTGCACATGGCGCAGCCGGCCGATGGCGCCGCCGGCGATAAGGTCGCGCACCTTGATCCATTGCGGATGGTAGATGACCATGAAGGCCTCGCAGACCAGCACCTTCTTCCGGTCGCGCAGCTTGATCAGGGGGAGAATGTCCTTGGCGTCGAGCGCCAGCGGCTTCTCGACCAGCACATGTTTTCCTGCCTCGATCGCTTTGGCCGTCCATTCGACATGCTGCGATGTCGGCAGCGGAATGTAGACGCCGTCAATGTCCTTGGAAGCGAGCAGTTCCTCATAGGAGCCGAACGCATGGCGCGCGCCAAATCGCTCGGCCAGGGCCTTGGCCTTCGACAGGTCGCGGCTGGCAATCGCCGAAAGCACGCCGTTCTCCGCCTCGACCATTGCGGGCAACAAATGCTCGCGGCCGATCTTGGCCGTCGACAACACACCCCATCGGAACATCGCACTCTCTCCATGTCGATTATATCGATGGAGGTGTGCCCCAATTTCGGAGAAAAGCCAATCGCGGACGCGGATCACAAAGCGCCTTCGTCATCCTCGGGCTCGACCCGAGGATCCATGCCGTGACCTATCACGTAAATGCAACGGTGCAGAATTTTGTAACCGTTGCAACGCCTTAGCGTCACGGAATGGATCCCTTGGGCTGCGGAGCAGCTCCAGGGGTCTGCGCGCGTCGCTTCGCTCCTTGCTTCGCACTAGGATGACGAACCCGGAGGATGCGCAAATTAGAACTACCCCCGCTTGCCCGTCAGCGTCATGTCGAAATCGACGATGTTGGAATAGAGCGGCGTGCCGACATCCATGCCGTAGCGTGATCTCAGCACCTTGCCGGTGACATGGAATTTTATCGTGCCGCCTTTCAAGCCGTCGAGTTCGGCCGTGAATTTTTCCGGAAACGTCTTGCCGCGCGCCGTCAGCCTGCCGGTGACCAGGGCTGACGTGTCGCCGGTACGGGTCACGCTGGTCGAGCGGAACTGGATCTCCGGGCTGTTGGCCGCATCGAACACCGCGTCGGAGCGCAGGAAGGCGTCGATACGGCCCTGGCCGGTACCGACGCTTTCCGGATAGATGGTCAGATCGACTTTCGAATGGCCGATATCTCCGTTGTCGATGCGGATCGTACCTTTGAAACGGGCGAAGGCGCCATCGAAGCCGCCGCCACCTGCTTTGCCTATGGTGAAACGGATGCTGGAGCCCGCCGGACTGATCGTGTAGCTGCCGGCGGCGTCACTCAGCGCCACCGCAGCAGTGGCGGGCATGGCTAGGCATGCGGCAAGAGCCGCGAATCCAAGGATGCGCGCATGCATGGGATTGATCCTTTCCTGGAGGCAACGCGTTTCGCGTCCTCAGCCCACAAACGAGCGAACCGCCCGCTCTATTCCCTGTCTGACGAAGGCGTGATCATGCGCGTGAGCACGCTGTCGCGCAGCAGGAAATGATGGCGCAGGGCGGCGGCGGCATGCAGCGCGACAAGCGCGATGCCGGCATAGGCGAGATACCAGTGCGCCGCCGCCCAGAAGTTTTCCGCGCTGTCGGATTCCGCCAAAGGCAGGTTGGGCATTACGAACAGGTTGAACGGCATGGTCGGAATTTCCAGCGTCGACACGGAAACCAGCGCCCAGCCTGACAAGGGCAAGGCGACCTGGAAGGCATAGAGCGCCTGATGCGCGAGCGGCGCCGTACGCCGCTCCAGCGCGCCGACCGAACGCGGCAAGGGCGGCGCCACGTTGCCGAGCCGCCAGGCGATGCGCAGGATGATGAGGCCAAGCAGCAGAAAGCCCAGGGATTTGTGCAGCTGGATCAGCTCGAAGGCGGTGCGTTGGCTGGTCAGCCGCACCATGATGAAGCCGAGCACGAACTGGCCGATGAAGAGGATCCCGATCAGCCAGTGAAGGAGGATCGTCGCCCAGCCGTAGCGGGTTGGCGTGTTGGTGATGGAGGTTTGCATGGGAGAAGAACGTTGCTGAGTTGCGCTTTCTTCCAGCCTCCCCCTTGTGGGGAGGGTCGGCGCGAAGCGACGGGGTGGGGCAGCGCCCTACGACCCTCCCCACAAGGGGGAGGGTGAGGGGCGCTCCCTACCCACTCACCTTGAAGAAATCCACAAACGCCCTCAGCGCCGGGCGCATCTGCCGGCGGCTGGGATAATAGACAAAGAAGCCTTCGAAAGACGGGCACCAGTCCTCCAGCGCGCGGATCAGCCTGCCGTCGGCGAGCGGGGCGCGAACATAAGGCTCGAAGACGAAGGCGAGCCCGGCGCCGTCGACCGCCGCTTGCGCGATCAGATGGTCCTCGTCGAGGATCAGCGGCCCTTGCGCGGCAATCTCGATCTCCTCGCCGCCCTTTTCGAATTCCCAGCGGTAGAGGATGCCGCTGGAGAAGCGGAAACGGATGCAGCGATGATCGGCGAGGTCGCGCGGGTGTTGCGGTTTGGGGTTCACGGCGAAATAGGATGGCGCGCCGACTACCGCGCCGCGCATATCGGGTCCGATGCGCACCGCGATCATGTCGCGCTGCAGGCTCTCGCCGAGCCGCACGCCGGCATCGAAACCGCCCTCCACCACATCGGTGAAGCGGTCCTCGATAACGATCTCCAGCACGATGTCGGGATAGGCCGATGCAAAGGCACCAAGCCGCGGCGTCAGCACCAGATGCGCGGCCGTGCGCGGCACGCTGAGCCGCAGATTCCCGGCTGACCGCTCACGCGACTCGATCGCCGTCTCCAGCGCCAGGTCTATCTCGGATAGGGCCGGCCGCAGTCGCTCCAGGAGTTTCGCGCCTTCTTCCGTCGGCGCGACGCTGCGGGTGCTGCGCGCCAAGAGCCGCACGCCGAGTCGCGATTCCAGGCTGGATACAGCATGGCTGACGGCCGACGGCGCGATCGCCAATTCCCTGGCCGCGCCACGAAAGCTGCCGCATTGGGCGACCGTCGCCAGCACAGCCAGCTGTGAGAGATGCGCTCGGTTCATTGATCTATTTCTTGGAACAGCCTGTGAAAATGAGAGACGATTATCGAACATAAGGCAAGGCGCTATCTCTGTCGCATCACAGCAAGGAGATGCCTGATGCAAACCCGCAAACTAGGAACTGAACTGAGCGTCTATCCCGTAGGCCTCGGCTGCATGGGCATGAGCTTCGCCTATGGCGGCCAGCCGGAGGCCGAGGCGATCGCCACCCTGCATCGCGCCGTCGAGATCGGCGTCAACTTCTTCGACACGGCGGAAGTCTACGGCCCCTACGAGAACGAGATCCTGCTCGGCAAGGCGCTGAAGTCCGTGCGGAACAAAGTGACGATTGCGACGAAATTCGGCTTCAAGATTTTGGAGGAAGGCACGGGCCTCGACCGCATGGCCGGCGTCGACAGCCGCCCCGAGCACGTCAAGGCGGTGGCCGAGGCCTCGCTGAAGCGGCTGGGCACCGATGTCATTGACCTCTACTACCAGCACCGGGTCGACCCCAACGTGCCGATCGAGGACACGGTCGGCGCCATGGCCGAGCTGGTGCGCGAGGGCAAGGTGCGCGCGCTCGGCCTGTCGGAGGCAAGTGCGACGACCATCCGCCGGGCGCATGCCGTACATCCGATCGCGGCCGTGCAGAGCGAATATTCGCTGTGGAGCCGCGACCCGGAAGAGGAAGTGTTCGCCGTCTGCCGCGAACTCGGCATTGGCTTCGTCCCTTACAGCCCGCTCGGCCGTGGCCTTTTGACGGGCACCATCGCCAAGCCCGAAACGCTTGATGACAGCGACTGGCGCCGGACCCTGCCGCGCTTCCAGGCCGAAGCCATGCAAGCCAATGCCAAGGTTGTCGCCACGCTGGAAAGGATGGCCGCTGAAAAGGGCGTGACCTCGGCGCAACTGGCGCTGGCCTGGGTGCTGCACCAGGGCGATTTCATTGTGCCGATCCCAGGTGCACGAAAAATCCGCCATCTCGAGCAGAACACGGCAGCGGCCGGGTTTGAACTGAGCGTGGCTGAAGTGGCTGTGATTGGTGACGCGCTGTCGCCGGATAAGGTTGTCGGCAAGCGCTATACGGAGGAGCTGCTGGCGCTGGTGAATGGGTGAGCAGCATTCAGGATACGGAAAGGGGCGCTTCGGCGCCTCTTTTCGCAGCGTTGGAAATAGAAACGCCGGCGGGACAGCGCCCCCCTCTGTCCTGCCGGCATCTCCCCCCACGAGGGGGGAGATTGGATGCCGGCTCGGCTTTCGCCAATCGCCGTCGTTGGAGAAATGGACGGGGCACCGAAACTGCTGATCTCCCCCCAAGTGGGGGAGATGTCCGGCAGGACAGAGGGGGCGCCTCGCGCCGACATTTTTCTATGTCTGCGTCCCTACCAAGCCACCACCGTAATCTCCGGCCAGCACTCCCTCGCCCGCGCCCCCTTCGCCTCATGCGTCCGCTGGTTGTCCATCACCCGGTTCGGCGTGATGCGGAACGAAAAGACATCGTCGAGCCCGAATGGCGCCACCAGCTCAAGCCGCCCGCCGGCATCGTAGCGCATCCCGACCGCATGCGTCTTCGAGGCAAAATGGCTGATGGATTCGCTCGCGCTCGTATAGCGCGGGCAGGGCTGGCCGAATTTCTGCGGATACCACAGATGCACTCGCGCCTGGTTGCGCACTTCGACCGGCAGCGCCAGCCCCTCGAAATGCCGCGCCGCTCGGCGGATGACAGCGTCCTCGGCCTCATAGGACAGGTCGCTGTTGTCGAAATAGAACAGGTCGACATCCCTGATGCCGTAACCCGACGGCTTGCCGGTCAAATGGTTCCAGACGCTGTTGTAGAGTGCGCCGGAAACCACCAGCCAGTCCGGCAAAGCCAGCATGCGGGCACGCGCCAGGGCTTCGTGGATCAGCGGATCCCCCGATACGATGTCGAGAAACGCCTCGCATTGTGCTTCGAACGGCAGCCCGGAATAGCGCAGGTGGTCCATCGCCCTTTGGAGGACGATTCGCCATCTGCTCGCAATCCGTAATTCCGGTGGGAAAACCGCTAGGCACTTTCCCCGCGATCGCCTCAGCCGCGCAGAACGCCGCCCGTCTGCTTGCCGACATTCTCGACGATGCGCTTGGCCAGCGCCTCGAAATCCTCGTCGGTCAGCGTCTTCTCGACCGGCTGGATCGCCACTTCGATGGCGATAGACTTCTTGCCCTCGCCGAGCGCCGCGCCTTCGAAAATGTCGAAGACCGAAACGCCAGTGATCAGCTTCTTGTCGGCGGCAAGTGCTGCGCGCACCAGCGTGCCGGCCTCGATCGCTTTGTCGACGACAAAGGCGAAGTCGCGCTTCACCGCCTGGAAGGCGGAGAGCTCCAGCTTCGGCTTGGTTTTGGTCGGCTTGGCCTTCGGCTCGGGCACGGCGTCGACAAACACTTCGAAGCCGCAGAGCGGCCCGGAAACATCGAGCCCTTCCATCGTCTTGGGATGGAACTCGCCGAACGTGCCGAGCACGGTCTTCGGCCCGAGCTTGATCGTGCCGGAGCGGCCGGGATGGTACCAGGACGGGCCGCCTGCCTCGATCTGCAGCCGGTCGACCGGCGCGCCGCAGGCTTCCAGTGCCGCGATTGCATCGGCCTTGGCGTCGAACACGCCGACCGGACCCGAATTGCCGGCCCAGTTGCGGCCCGAGCCGTCGAGCTTGGCGGTGCCGCGGCGCACGCCGGCGGCCACGCGCCGCTGCTGGTCGGCGCCGTCGCCCTCATAGATGCCCGACACCTCGAACAGCGCCACGTCGCCAATACCCTTGTCGGCATTGCGCTGGGCGGCTGCAATCAGCCCCGGCAGCAGCGACGGCCGCATGTCGGACATGTCGGCTGCGATCGGGTTGGCGAGCTTCAGCGCCGTCTGGCCGCCGCCGAACAGTTCGGCATGCTTGGCCGGAATGAACGACCAGGTGACGGCTTCCATCATGCCGCGCACGGCAAGCGCGCGCTTGGCGGTGCGGGTGCGGACCTGCAGCGTGGTCAGGATCTTGGAATTGACCGCGTCATGCGCGCCGAGCGGCTGTGGCTCGATGTTGTCGACGCCGTGAATACGCATCACCTCTTCGACCAGGTCCGCCTTGCCGTCGACATCGGGACGCCAGGACGGCACCGCCACATCGACGACATCGCCGGAGCCCTGCGGCTTGAAGCCGAGACGCGACAGGATGTCGAGGCTTTCCGACTTGGGCACTTCGATGCCGGTCAGCCGCGTCACTTCCGACAGCGGGAAGGAGACGATCTTGGGCTTGTGGCCGGCATAACCGACGACCTCGGTCTCGGCCGGCTCTCCGCCGCAGAAATCGAGCACAAGCCTGGTCGCCAGCTCGACCCCGGGCACCATGAATTCAGGATCGACACCGCGCTCGAAACGGTAACGCGCATCGGTGATGATGCCGAGCGTGCGGCCGGTGCGGGCGGTGGTGATCGGATCCCAGAGCGCCGATTCGATAAGCACGTCGGTCGTGTTCTCGTCGCAGCCGGAATGTTCGCCGCCCATCACGCCGGCAATCGATTCGATGCCGTTGTCATCAGCGATGGCGCACATGTCTGATGTCAGCGTGTATTCGCGGCCATCGAGCGCCATCACCTTCTCGCCGTCGCGCGCGCGGCGCACGACGAGATTGCCGGCAACCTTCCTGGCATCGAACACATGCAGCGGCCGGCCGCGATCGAAGGTGACGTAATTGGTGATGTCGACCAGCGCGCTGATCGGCCTCAAGCCAATGGCGATCAGCCTTTGCTGCAGCCATTTCGGTGATGGGCCATTCTTGACACCGCGCACGAGGCGCAAGGCGAAGCCGGGGCAAAGCTCCGGCGCCTCGATCACCACCTTGACCGGCGTCTCGCCCTTGCCGGGGATCGCTTCGACCGCAGCGCTTTTCAGCGTGCCGAGCCCGCTCGCCGCCAGGTCCCTGGCGATGCCGTAGACGCTGGTGGCATCGGGCCGGTTCGGCGTCAGATTGATCTCGATCACCGGATCGTCGAGATGCGCGTAGGACGCAAAGCTGGTGCCGACAGGCGCATCCTCGGGCAGGTCGATGATGCCGTTGTGTTCGTCCGACAGTTCCAGTTCGCGCTCGGAACACATCATGCCATGGCTTTCGACGCCACGGATCTTGCCGACCGTCAGCGTCACGTCGATGCCGGGCACATAGGTGCCGGGCGCGGCGAAGGCGCCGATCAAGCCGGCGCGGGCGTTCGGCGCACCGCACACCACTTGCACGGGTGCCTTGCCGTCGCCCGTATCGACGGTCAGCACGCGCAGCCGGTCGGCATCGGGGTGCTGCACAGCCGTCAGCACCTTGGCGATGACGAAGGGTTTCAGGCTCGACTTGTCGTCGACATGCTCGACTTCAAGCCCGATCGACGTCAGCCGCTCGACGATCTCGTTGAGCGAGGCGTCGGTCTCGAGATGATCCTTGAGCCAGGAGAGGGTGAATTTCATGGGACTGTTCCGTCTGGTCTTTTGACGCTTGTTTTCAGATGTCTGGGCAAGTCGTCGGACATATGCAGGAAGGGAAGCTGCTCGCTGACATAGGCATGCAGCGTCGGTCTGAAATCGGCCGGCGCGTCCATGGCGCCGAGCATGAAGTAGATGTCGTCTTCCAGCCGCTCGTCGACATAGGCGATCGGCGAGCCGCAGACGCCGCAGAAGGAGCGCGTCACCGGGCCGTTCTCGAACATCTTCAGCGCCTTGCCGGTGAACGCCACCTGGCTGGCCGGGAAGCCGACAAAGGCCGATACCGGTGCGCCGCTGGCCCGCCGGCAATCGCCGCAATGGCAATAGCTGACGTGGTGCGGTTCAGCCGAAGCCTCGAACCGCACGGCGCCGCAGCGACAGCCGCCATTGTGGGGCGCTGTCATGCGCTCAGGCCCCAGAGCAGCTTCGGCATGCCGTATTTCAGCATGGCGATGCGGTCGATGCCCGTGCTCCAGGTAATGCCCTGATACTCGTTCATCCTCTCACACTTTCGCGTCTTCTTCAGCGAACACTTCGACCAGGCGGAAGCGTTCGCAAACCAGTTTCATGTCAGGCGCAAATCCGCCATTGCGCTCGAAATAGGCGCGATGGGCGTCACGCCAGTATTCATGGCTCAAATCGCCTTCGCCCTCGTCGCGGGCAAAGTCGGCGTCGACCTCATCGAAACGCCGCACGATCGCCTCGACCGTCTCGATCACCGCGGTGCGCCGGCCGCTGCCATCGAGCACGACATCCCGGCGCCCGACCTCCGGAACGGGCTCGGCGCCGCCATAATCTCGCAATGCGCCGCAGGTTGCCGTCTTGCGCCCCGACAGCACCAGCGCCAACAACTCGTCGGCAAGCTCCGGGCTGTCGCCGAAGCGGAAGGTCACAGCGTCCGCATAGGGATCGGCGGCTCCGCTCACGGGCTGAGGCCTCCAAACAGCGTCGGCATATCGAGCGGCCGGAAACCGTAATGCGACAGCCAGCGCACGTCCGCGTCGAAGAAGGCGCGCAGGTCCGGCATGCCGTATTTCAGCATGGCGATGCGATCGATGCCCATGCCCCAGGCAAAGCCCTGGTATTCGTCGGGATCGAGCCCGCCGGCGCGCAGCACATTGGGGTGCACCATGCCGCAGCCGAGGATCTCCATCCAGTCGGAGCCTTCGCCGAAGCGCACTTCACCGGGCCGCGAGCGGTCGCACTGAATGTCGACCTCGAGGCTGGGCTCGGTGAACGGGAAGAAGGACGGCCGGAAGCGCATCTTGACCGATGGCACCTCGAAGAACGCCTTGCAGAACTCTTCCAGCACCCACTTCATGTTGGCGACGTTGGCCGTTTTGTCGATCACCAGCCCCTCGACCTGATGGAACATCGGCGAGTGCGTGGCGTCGGAATCCTGGCGGTAGGTTTTTCCAGGAATGACGATGCGGATCGGCGGCTTCTGCTTCTCCATGGTGCGGATCTGCACCGGCGAGGTATGGGTGCGCAAAAGCTTCCGCTCGCCCTTCTCGTCCGGCTGGAAGAAGAAGGTGTCATGCATCTCGCGGGCCGGATGTCCCTCGGGGAAATTCAGCGCGGTGAAATTGTAATAGTCGGTCTCGATATCGGGACCTTCGGCGATGGCGAAGCCGAGATCGCCGAAGATCGCGGCGATCTCGTCGATGACCTGGCTGATCGGATGGATACGGCCGCGCTCGGCCGGCGACTGCCGCACCGGCAGCGTCACGTCGACTTTTTCGGCGGCAAGGCGGACGGCGATCGCCACGTCTTTCAATTCGGCCTTGCGGGCCGTCAGCGCCTCGGTGACGCGGTTCTTGAGGCCGTTGATGACAGGGCCTTTGATCTGGCGCTCCTCGGCGGTCATGGCGCCAAGCGTTTTCAGCATCTCGGACACGGTGCCCTTCTTGCCGAAGGCAGCGATGCGCACGGCCTCGATGGCAGGCTCGTCGGCGGCCGATGCGATGTCGGCCAGAAGTGAATCTTCCAGGGCTTCAAGATTTCCAGCAGTGGCGTTCACGGCGAAGCTCTCTCGGTCGGGCAACCCGCCATCACCGGGCGTGTCACCAATTTGGTTACATCAGGCATAAGAAAAACCCGCGCCAGCCGTGCCAGCGCGGGTTCCCCAAAATCAGAATTGCGAATGCTTGGGAAGCGCTGGGCTCGGAGCCCGATCCCGAAAAGTTGCAGACTTTTCGGAAAAGATCGTGCTCCTCGCTAATTTCCCTGGAGCATGATGTTGTCCAAAAAGTCATAGACTTTTTGGCATCATGCTCTAGGCGACAGCGCTTTCAAAAGCGTTCGGCGTGGTGTTCTTCAGATATTCGAGCGCCACCTTGGCCTTGGCCACGAGCGCGGCGAAAGCCTGCGGCTCATGGATGGCCATGTCGGACAGGATCTTGCGATCGATCTCGATGCCGGCCTTGTTGAGGCCGTCGATGAAGCGGCCATAGGTCAGGCCATGCTCGTGGGTCGCGGCGTTGATGCGCTGGATCCACAGCGCGCGGAACGAGCGCTTGCGGTTCTTGCGGTCGCGGTAAGCGTACTGCAGCGACTTTTCCACCGCCTGCTTGGCGATGCGGATGGTGTTCTTGCGACGGCCGTAGAAGCCCTTGGCGGCTTTCAGGACCTTCTTGTGCTTGGCGTGCGAGGTGACGCCTCTTTTTACGCGTGCCATGTCATGATCTCCTTAAAAGCAATTCCAGGAAAAGTGTCTTGCGGTTTTCCGTTCGGAATTGCGTAAAACTACTGCGTGTCCGGACCGAATGCCTTAGAGGCCGTTCGGCAGAAAATTCTTGATGACCTTCTTGCCATCCGGTTCAGCCAGAACCATCGTGCCGCGGGCATTTCGAATGAACTTGTTGGAACGCTTGATCATGCCGTGACGCTTGCCGGCCGCAGCCGACAGGACTTTACCCGTACCTGTGATCTTGAACCGCTTCTTGGCGGCCGACTTGGTCTTCATCTTGGGCATTTTGCTACTCCGTATTGTTGGCGCACTATCGCGCTTCTTGTTCGCTCCGGGCTGACCAAAGCCCGAAAAGCAAATGAAACCGCCACGGCATGCCCTGCCGGGCGGTTTTCTTGAACGGCGGTCCTATACGTCAAACAGGACTTGTACGCAACACCCGAGGCCGTGCGACGCTCTGTCTTCTGTCAGGGGAGCGTAAACCACACCGGCAGCATGCCCGACTGCTGGGCGCCATCGATCAGTTCGAAGGCCGGCAGCGCGATCAGGAACACCAGGCCGTCGAGCAGCGTGGTCAACAGCAGCCGCGGCTTGAAGCTGCCCGTATCGCCCTCCTGGTAGAGGGAAAGCTTCGGGAAGAAGCGCGGTACCCGCGCCAGATAGGCCGCATACGGCGCGCCGAGCGCTTCCTTGAGGAACTTCTCCTCGCGCAGGATCACGATGTGGAAGGCCCCGGCGCAGAGCAGCGCAAAGAGAACAATGCCGGAGAACGAGCCGATCTGGGCGCCGACACCAGCCGCGGCCACGGTCGAGAATACGTAGAGCGGATTGCGGGTGATCGAATAAGGCCCACCCGTCACCACTTCGGAGGATTTGCGCCCGCCTATATAGAGTGTCGCCCAAAGGCGTCCGACAATGCCGAGGAAAATCAAGAGCACGCCGAACATCTCGATCGATTCATGCACCGGCGTGTCCGGCGGGAAGGTCGATTGGCCAAACAGCAGCGCCAGAAACAGCACCACCACAAGCACGGCAAGCACCAGCCGGCGCATCTGCTGGTAGTTGCCCAGCCCGTATTTCACTTCATTGTCCAAGGGGGTATCCGATCGTCGAGGAGCCTATCGCAAATCGTCCAAAAGTGGCCCCGGTTCTGGGAGGACGACATGCATAAAAACAAAGCCGGCGATCGCAGCTTTCGCCAAGAAACAGGCGTCCCGCCGATCGTCGGGACGCCCTGTAGCACAATTCAGGCGGATTTAGAGCGTGATGACGGCGCCTAACCTTATCGTGATCCAGGCAGGTTCCGCAAAATATCCGCCTAGCGCGGCGCCAGCACCATCATCATCTGGCGGCCTTCGAGTTTCGGTTCCGCCTCGACCTTGGCGATGGTCGCCACTTCTTCGCGGACCTTGTTGAGGAGCTGCATGCCGAGCTCCATATGCGCCATTTCGCGGCCACGGAAGCGCAGCGTCAGCTTGACCTTGTCGCCTTCCTCGAAGAAGCGGCGAACCGCCTTCATCTTGGTCTCGTAGTCATGGCTGTCGATGTTGGGGCGCATCTTGATCTCCTTGATCTCGATGACCTTCTGGTTCTTGCGCGCCTCGGCTGCCTTCTTCTGGTTGGCGTATTTCAACTTGCCGAGATCGAGAATTTTTACGACGGGCGGCACCGCATTGGGCGATATCTCGACGAGATCGAGCCCAGCCTCTTCGGCGAGCAGCAATGCGTCGTTTATGGAAACATCGCCGCGGTTCTGGCCTTCGGCGTCGATAAGCTGGACCCGGGGAACCCGGATGTCACGGTTGGAGCGCGGCCCATCCTTGGTCGGCGCCGCTGCTTTGAAAGGTCTGCGAATGGTCGTGGTCTCCTTGGCCGTTTCGTTCAGGATTTGTCAGTCTGATGCGTGGACGCGCCAATGTGGTGAGCGCGCGGGCGGAGTCAATAGCACAGCATTGACAGAAAATCACCCTGATCGCTGGCCTGCACCAAACAAAGAAACGGCGCGAGCACTTTTCGCCACGCCTGTGGCTGTGCCACAAGAACGCCGTGCCAAAAGAGGGGCCTGAGGAAAAAGCCATGACCGTCACGCCCCCGACCTTTCTCGATGTCCCTTTCTCTCCGGATGTTGGGGGATCGCGCATCGCGGTGCGCCATATGGCGGGTTCGACGCCCGGCATTGTCTGGCTGGGCGGCTACAAGTCGGACATGCTGGGCACGAAGGCGCAGACGCTGTCGGACTGGGCGGCAAGGGAAGGCCGCGCCTTCCTGCGCCATGACTATTCAGGACACGGCGAATCCGACGGCGCCTTTGCCGACGGCACGATTTCGAAATGGCTTTCGCAAAGCCTCGCCGTGTTCCGGCATTTCGCTAGCGGCAGCCAGATCCTGGTAGGCTCGTCCATGGGCGCCTGGATCGCGCTGCGCATGGTGCAGGAATTGCGCAAGGCGGGTGACGCATCCGTCGTCGGCCTGGTGCTGCTGGCGCCGGCGCCGGATTTTACCGCCGAGCTGGTCGAGCCGGTGCTGACCCCCGCGCAGAAGCACGACCTCGCCGAAAAGGGCTTCTTCGCCGAGCCCTCCGACTATTCCACGGAGCCCTATATCTACACGCGCGCGTTGATCGAAGATGGGCGCGACAACCTGGTCATGACGGGCCCCATCCACACCCATTGCCCGGTTCACATCCTGCAGGGCCTGGCCGATGCCGACGTGCCGTCGAGCCATGCGCTGAAGCTGGTCAGCCTGCTGCCGGCCGATGATGTCACGCTGTCGCTCATTCCCGACGGCGATCATCGCCTGTCGCGGCCGCAGGATCTCGACATGCTGGTGCGGGCAGTTGGTGACATGGCCGGGCGGGGCAGGTGAGAATGCGCCTTTCCATCCCGATCTCGGCCTTTGTCGCGGCCATCGTCGGCTTCGGCGGCACGCTGGCCATCGTCATTGCCGCCGCCCACGCGGTCGGTGCGACGCAAGTCCAGACGGCGAGTTGGGTGACGACCATTTGCCTGGCCATGGCGGTCGAGAGCCTGTGGCTGTCCTGGCGCACGAAGATGCCCGTCATCACCGCCTGGTCGACGCCGGGCCTGGCGCTGATGGCTGCCTCAACCGGCTTTTCGATCGGCGAGGCCGTCGCCGCCTTCATCGTCACCGCCATCCTGTTGATCGCCACCGGCCTGTTTCGGCCGTTGACGCAATTGATCTCCAGGATACCGCCCTCGGTCGCCTCGGGCATGCTGGCCGGCATCGTCGTCACCTTCGCCCTCAATGCGGTCAAGACCGTTCCCGCCGACCCTTGGCTGATCTTGCCGCTGATCGCGGCGTTCTTCATCATCCGCCTGTTCAACCCGGCGCTGTCGGTGCTGGCGGTGCTGATCGGCGGCGGTCTCGCCGCGTTTCTCACCGGCCGTGTCGGTGGCCTGCCGACACCAGAGCTGTCGACACTGACGCTGATTGCACCTGACTTCACCGCCAAGGCGATGATTGGCCTGGCGCTGCCGCTCTACCTCGTCACCATGGCGTCGCAGAACCTGTCCGGCCTCGCCGTGTTGCGCGCCGCCGGCTACCACCCGGAGCCCGGCCCGCTGATCGGCGTCACCGGCCTGTTTTCGCTGCTGTCGGCGCCGTTCGGCGGCTCGACCACCAATCTGGCGGCGATTTCGGCGGCAATCTGCACCGGGCCGGACGTTCATCCCGACCCTGCCGAGCGCTGGAAGACTGGGCCGTTCTATGCGCTCGCCTATCTCGTCTTCGCGATCTTCGGCGCCTCGCTGGTGGCCATCTTCGCTGTCCTGCCGCAGAGCCTGATCGTGCTGGTGGCCGGGCTTGCGTTGATGGCTTCGCTCGCCAACGCGCTGGCGATCGCGCTCAAGGACGAGGCCGACCGGATGGCCGCCACCGTCACTTTTGTCGTCACCGCCTCGGGGCTGACACTGTTCGGCGTCGGCGCCGCGTTCTGGGGGCTGATTGCCGGGTTGGGCGTGCTTTTCCTCGACATGCTCAAAAAGCGATAATCATTTCAGAAGCTTGTCCGGTTTTGGCGGACATTGTCTTGAATCGCCGTTTTTGTCTTCCCATTTCGATTCCACGCAGCCGGTCCTGGCTGTCTCCAACCGAAGGAATGGGAGAAAATGAACACATCTGCATTGATCCGCCCGGCCTGGACGCCGGCAACCATCGCGTTGATGGTGATCGGCTTCATGGTGTTCTGGCCGCTCGGCTTCGCCATGCTCGCCTACATCATCTGGGGCGACCGGCTCGACGGCTTCAAGCGTGACGTCAACCGCGCGACCGACGGCATCTTCGCCGGCTGCCGCCGTGGTTCCGACAAGGCCGCGCGCTGGGGCAACGGCTCCGCCCGCACCGGCAACGTCGCTTTCGACGACTGGCGCGAAAAGGAGCTTGAGCGCCTCGCCGAGGAACGCCGCAAGCTCGACGACATGCTGACCGAGTTCGACGACTATGCCCGCGAACTGCGTCGCGCCAAGGATCAGGACGAGTTCGACCGCTTCATGGCGAAGCGCAACAAGTCGACCGCTCCGGCGAAGACCGATCCGAGCACCGGCACGACCCCGGCCAAGCGTGGCAAGGGATCGAACCTGCTTGACGACTGAGGCCGAGCGACAGGCCAAGGTATGAGAACGGCGTCGCGCGAGCGGCGCCGTTTCTTTTTTGTTCTAGTCGTTTTTCTCGAATCGCGTATCGTCCCGCCATGACCATCGGATTCTTTCGCAATCTGACGAAGCCCAAGCCCACGCCTGTCGTGGAGCGCGAATATTGCGTTGCCGGCCGCACGCTGCCGCTCAAGATCGTCGAGAGCGCCAGGGCGCGGCGGCTGACGCTGCGCATCGATTCCGGCGGCCAGGGCCTGCGCATCACCGTGCCGCCAGGCCTGCGCCGCGGCGAGGTGGACCGGTTCCTCGAGCGTCACCAGGACTGGCTGGAGCAGCGGCTCGCAAAAGTGCCGACGCGGCCACAGGTGCGGCCGGGTATCAGGATTCCGATCCGGGGCGTGCCGCACCGTATCGTCCATGAGCCGTCGAAACGCGGCACCGTCACGGTATCGCGCGACGAGCGCGGGCCGCTGCTGATCGTGCATGGCGACCGGATACATCTGCCGCGCCGCATCGCCGATTTCCTCAAGCGCGAGGCCAAGAAGGAGATCGAGAAGCTGGTGGCCAGACACACCGAGGCGCTCGGCAAGCGCGCCAAGGCGATCCGTTACAAGGACACGTCCAGCCGCTGGGGCTCCTGCACCTCGGAAGGCAATCTCTCCTTCTCCTGGCGCATCATGATGGCGCCGCAGCCGGTCATAAACTACCTCGTGGCGCATGAGGTGGCGCATCTCAAGGAGATGAACCACGGCCCGAAATTCTGGAAACTGTGCGAAAAACTCTGCCCCGACACCGACCGCTGTAAGGACTGGCTGAAGCGCAATGGCGGCGCGCTGCAGGCGATCGTGTTCGAGTAGTCAATCGTCGTTGGCCGCATTGAGTTCATCCGGCCGCAGCCCCTCATCGCCATGATGCGGCCAGGGCAGGAAATTCCGGTCAAACGTATCGCCACCGAAATACTCCAGCGCCCGATGCGCTTCGGCGCCGTTGAAGGCGGCCTTGTCCATCAGGTGCGCGATGACCTCGTGTGCCTGCGCGATCTTCTGCTTCAGTTCGGCAATGGTTGTGTCGGCCATGATCTTTCTCCCGCCCGGCATGCTGTCTATCCGTCCATCAATAGGTAGCGCCTTTGGCCCTGCCGGCAAACAGCATGCTTTTTCTCGACTCTGTCTCGATTTCATGCCAATTCCCGCGCCATGGCGCTCGACATCAAGATCTGCGGCTTGAAGACCGACCAGGCAATGGCCGCGGCGCTGGCCGGCGGTGCCAGCCATGTCGGCTTCATTTTCTTTGCCAAAAGCCCGCGCTATGTCGAGCCGGTGGAAGCCGGACGCCTGCGCGAAGCGGCACGTGGCAAGGCCTTGGCGGTTGCCGTCACGGTTGACGCCAGCGACGCCTTCCTGGACGAGATCGTCGAAAAAATGCAGCCCGACATGCTGCAACTGCACGGCTCGGAAACCCCCGAGCGTGTGGCCGAACTGAAAGCCCGCTACGGCCTGCCGGTGATGAAGGCGCTGCCGCTCAGTGAGGTCACCGACCTCGACCGGATCAAGCCTTTCATCGGCGTCGCCGACCGGTTCCTGTTCGATGCCAAGCCGCCAAAGGGTTCCGAACTGCCGGGCGGCAATGGCGTGGCCTTCGACTGGCGCATCCTCGGCGGCCTTGACGCCGGCGTCGATTACATGCTTTCCGGTGGGCTCAACGCCGCCAACATCGGCGACGCCCTTCGGCTTGCCAATCCGCCCGGAATAGACATTTCGTCGGGCGTGGAAAGCGCGCCGGGCGTCAAGGATCCGGCGCTGATCGAACAGTTTTTCCGGGCCGTCCGGGCAGCACGCGACGACCGCGCCGCCTGATCGGGCTTCTAATCAAGATTTAGGAGATCGGCGATGAACAAGCCGGCGACACCCAATTCCTTCCGTACCGGACCCGACGAACAGGGCATGTTCGGCATTTTCGGCGGCCGTTTCGTCGCCGAAACGCTTATGCCTTTGATCCTTGATCTCGAGCGGCACTGGAACGAGGTCAAGAACGATCCGGAGTTCAGGGCTGAGCTGACCGATCTTTCGACCCACTATGCCGGGCGGCCGTCGAAGCTTTATTTCGCCGAAGGCCTGACCAAGCATCTTCGTGAGGTTTCCGCCGCGAAGGGCCTCGGGGGCGGCGCCAAGGTCTATTTCAAGCGCGAGGACCTGAACCACACCGGTTCCCACAAGATCAACAACTGCCTCGGCCAGATCTTGCTGGCCAAGCGCATGGGCAAGAAGCGCATCATCGCTGAGACGGGTGCCGGCCAACATGGTGTGGCATCGGCCACCGTCGCCGCACGCTTCGGCTTCCCCTGCGTGGTTTATATGGGCGCGACCGACGTTGCCCGGCAAAGCCCCAACGTCTTCCGCATGAAGCTGCTCGGCGCCGAAGTGCGGCCTGTCACCGCCGGCCACGGCACGCTGAAGGACGCCATGAACGAAGCGCTTCGCGATTGGGTCACCAATGTGGAGGACACCTATTATTTGATCGGCACCGCCGCCGGGCCGCATCCCTATCCGGAACTGGTGCGCGACTTCCAGTCGGTCATCGGCACCGAGGCGCGGGCGCAGATCCTCGAGCAGGAAGGCCGGCTGCCGGACACCATCATTGCCGCCGTCGGCGGCGGCTCGAACGCCATCGGCCTGTTCCATCCGTTCCTGGATGACAAGGAGGTGCGCATCATCGGCATCGAGGCCGGCGGGCGTGGCCTCGATGGCATCGAGCATTGCGCCTCGATGAACGCCGGCGCGCCCGGCGTGCTGCACGGCAACCGCACCTATCTCCTGCAGAACGCGGACGGGCAGATCATGGACGGCCATTCGATTTCGGCCGGTCTCGATTATCCCGGCGTCGGCCCGGAGCATTCCTGGCTGCGCGACTCCGGCCGTGTCGAATATGTGCCGATCCTAGACGACGAGGCGCTGGAAGCCTTCAAGCTGACGACGCGCGTCGAAGGCATCATCCCGGCGCTGGAATCCGCGCACGCCATCGCGCATGCGGTGAAGATCGTGCCTGCCATGGACAAGGACCAGATCGTCATCGTCAACCTGTCGGGCCGTGGCGACAAGGACGTGCACACGGTGGCCTCGATGCTGGGCATGGAGATCTGATCATGGTGACCCGCATCGACCGCCGCATGGCGAAGCTCAAATCCGAAGGCCGTCCGGCGCTCGTCACCTATTTCATGGGCGGCGACCCCGACTACGACACCTCGCTGTCGATCATGAAGGCGCTTCCCGGCGCCGGCTCCGACATCATCGAACTCGGCATGCCGTTTTCCGATCCGATGGCCGATGGTCCGGCGATCCAGGCGGCAGGCCTGCGCGCGCTGAAAGGCGGCCAGACGCTGGTCAAGACGCTGAAGATGGCGTCGGATTTCCGCGCCGGCGACAATGAAACCCCGATCGTGCTGATGGGCTATTACAACCCGATCTACATCTATGGCGTCGACCGCTTCCTGAAAGATGCGCTGGCCAGTGGCATCGATGGCCTGATCGTCGTCGACCTACCGCCGGAAATGGACGAGGAACTCTGCATTCCAGCGTTGAAAGCAGGCATCAATTTCATCCGCCTGGCGACGCCGACCACCGACGACAAACGCCTGCCCAAGGTGCTGCAGAACACGTCCGGCTTCGTCTATTACGTCTCGATGACCGGCATCACCGGTTCGGCGCTGGCCGACACCGGCAAGGTGGCCGCCGCCGTCAAGCGCATCAAGGGCCACACAGACCTGCCGGTCTGCGTCGGCTTCGGTGTCAAGACCGCCGAACAGGCGCGTGTCATCGGAGCCAATGCCGATGGCGTCGTCGTTGGCACCGCGATCGTCAATGCGGTCGCCAATGTGCTGGGGCCGAAGGGCGAAAAGACCGCCGACCCGGCCGAGGCCGTCGCCACGCTGGTCAGTGGGCTTGCGCAAGGCGTGCGCTCGGCCCGCCTTGCTGCCGCCGAATAGTTCTCCTACCTCAAGTTTGTGCATGTCGCCCAAAACCGGTTCCCACTCTTCGGTGACATGCATTAGCAACTCTTCGTCAGGACAGGAGCCGAAGCGATGAACTGGATCACCAATTACGTTCGCCCGAAGATCAATTCGATGCTCGGCCGGCGCACCGACATGCCCGAGAATCTCTGGATCAAGGATCCGGAGACCGGCGAGATGGTGTTCCACAAGGATCTGGAATCCAACCAGTTCGTCATCCCGTCTTCCGGCCATCACATGAAGATCTCGGCCAAGGAGCGGCTGAAGTACTTCCTCGACGACGGCAAATACGAACAGCTCGAAAACCCGAAGGTGGTGCAGGATCCGCTGAAGTTCCGCGATGAGAAGCGGTACACCGACCGGTTGAAGGACGCCAAGGCCAAGACCGGGCTGGAAGACGCGATCGTCAACGCGCTGGGCACCATCGAAGGCCTGCCGGTGGTGGTGACGGTGCAGGATTTCGCCTTCATGGGCGGTTCGCTCGGCATGGCCGCCGGCGACGCCATCGTGCACGCATTCGAGGTCGCCCTGCAGCGCAAGCGGCCGCTGATCCTGTTCGCCGCCTCCGGCGGCGCGCGAATGCAGGAAGGCATTTTGTCCCTCATGCAGCTGCCGCGCACAACGGTCGGCGTCGACCGGCTGAAGGAAGCCGGCCTGCCCTACATCGTCGTGCTGACCAATCCGACCACCGGCGGCGTCACCGCCTCCTATGCCATGCTGGGCGACGTGCACATCGCCGAGCCCGGCGCGCTGATCGGCTTTGCCGGCCCGCGTGTCATCGAGCAGACCATCCGGGAAAAGCTGCCGGACGGCTTCCAGCGCTCCGAATATCTGATGGAGCACGGCATGGTCGACATGGTGGTGTCGCGGCTTGAGCTGCGCCAGACCATCGCGCGGCTGTTGAAGATGCTGCTCAAGATGCCGGAGGAGCAAAAGCCGATCGAGCCGGAAATCCTGCCGCCGGCGGTGGTTACTACCGAAGCCCGACCGCAAGCCTGAGGACCCGACACTGTGCATGTCGCCCGAAAGTGGCCTCGGCTTTGGGAAAACGACATGCACAAAACACGACTTTGGTCGGCGCGACCGCGATTGCACGAGGGCGGTCGCGCGCTGTAGCCTTTTGATTGCCATGGCCATTCCGGGATTGATTCTGGTCCTCGGGCCGTGCGCCGGGATTTTGCCATGACAACGCTTGCCGCCGACCGCGAAATCGAAGCCCTGATGGCGCTTCACCCGAAAGGTTTCGACCTTTCGCTCGACCGTATCACGCGGCTTCTGGAGCGGCTGGGCAATCCGCAGGATCTGCTGCCGCCGGTCATCCACATCGCCGGCACCAACGGCAAGGGCTCCTGCGCCGCCTTTTCGCGCGCGCTGCTTGAAGCCGCCGGCCACCTTGTCCATGTCCACACCTCGCCGCATCTGGTGAGCTGGGCCGAGCGCTACAGGCTCGCCGCCGAGGGTGGTGGCAAACTGGTCGACGACGAGACCTTTGCCGAGGCCATTGCCCGTGTCGCCAAGGCCAATGACGGCCAGAAGATCACCGTCTTCGAGATACTCACCGCTGTCACCTTCATCCTGTTTTCCGAACATCCGGCCGAAGCCGCCATCATCGAGGTCGGCCTTGGCGGACGCTTCGACGCCACCAATGTCGTCGCCAGGCCCGCCGTGTCGGTGATCATGCCGGTGTCGATGGACCACGAAGCCTATCTCGGCGACCGGGTCGAGCTGATCGCGGCTGAAAAGGCCGGCATCATGAAGCGTGGCTGCCCGGTGGTGATCGGCGCGCAGGAAAGCGAGACGGCGCTGCAGGTGCTGATCGAGACCGCCGAGCGGCTGGAGTGCCCGACCTTCGTCTACGGCCAGGATTTCCTCGCCTTCGAGGAGAACGGCCGCATGGTCTACCAGGACGAGGACGGTCTGATGGACCTGCCGCCGCCGCGTCTGCCGGGGCGCCACCAATTCGCCAATGCGGCGGCGGCGATTGCCGCCGTCAAGGCGGCCGGCTTCGAGATCAGCCACCGCGCCGCCGAGAAGGCGATGACCAATGTCGCCTGGCCCGGCCGCATGCAGAAACTGGTGCAGGGCCGACTGGCGGAGCTGGCGCCGAAGGGTGCCGACATCTGGCTCGACGGCGGCCACAATCCCGGCGCCGGCGTGGTCGTTGCCGAAGCGCTGGCCGAGCAGGAGGAAAAGAACCCGCGCCCGCTCTTCCTCATTTCGGGCATGATCAACACCAAGGACCAGAGCGGCTATTTCCGCGCCTTCAAGGGCCTCGTCCGACATGTCTACACCGTGCCGGTGAGCATGAGCGACGCCGGCGTGCCCAACGACGAACTGGCGATACGCGCCGCCGAAGCCGGGCTGAGCGCCGAGCCGGTCAGCTCCGTCGCCAGTGCGCTGATGCTGCTGCGCGACACCTGGGACGGCCCGGCGCCCCGCATCCTGATCGGCGGTTCGCTCTATCTGGCTGGGGCAGTACTGGCCGAGAACGGCACGCCGCCGACGTGATGCCGTTCATCGCTTAGTCAATGCGGCCGTTTACTTCAGCTCGATCTCGATGAAAGCATATTCGCCGTCATTGGCGCTGATGACGTCGTGTTCGACGCCTTCCTTGCGGAAATAGGGAGCGCCTTTCTTCATCTCGGCGAAAGTTTCGCCGTCCTTGGTCTTGAGCTTCAGCTTGCCGTCCATCAGCGGCACCACGACATAATCGTGGCCGTGGCGATGCCAGCCGGTGTTGTCACCCGGCTGGAAGCGGTATTCGGTGACGATGACACGCTCATTGTCGATGAAGACGGTGGCCTTGGCGGATCCGGTCATGTCGCTCTCCCTGTTTCTGCTGCCAACAGAAGACATGGCGTGCCCTGATGTGAGGGCCAGAGCGGGTTGGCCGATGGCGCCAACAAAAAGCCCGGCGTGACGGCCGGGCTTTTGCTATCGGGAATTTCAAAGCAATTCCAAGAAAAGCGTGAAGCGGTTTCCTGTCCGAAATTGCGTCTAAGCAGATGGATCAGAGGCTGCCGTTGATCCAGTGCGACAGCGCGGTCTTGGGCGCGGCACCAACCTTCATGTCGGCCACTTCGCCGCCCTTGAAGATCATCAGCGTCGGGATCGAGCGCACGCCGAACTGCGCGGCAAGCTCGGGGTTCTCGTCGATGTTGAGCTTGGCGATCTTGACCTTGCCGCCGAGCTCGGTGGCGATCTCTTCCAGCGACGGGCCGATCATCTTGCACGGGCCGCACCATTCAGCCCAGAAATCCACCACGACCGGCTCCTTGGCGTTGAGCACGTCGGCCTGGAAATTGTTCTTGTCGACCTTGACGGTGGCACCCATGCGGAAAATTCCTTTCGAGAGTTTTTTGTCCCACCAAATGTGGTGGTTGTCGCGCCCTTCTTCAAGCAGGTCTTGTGTCACGCTCCCGTGAGTCGGGCAAGGGCGTCATCCATGGCCTGGGCCGGCAGTTCGACCAGCCTTGGCGCTTCGGTGAACAAGAGGGCCGCCTTCACCTCGCGCCCGGGATAAAGCGGCTTGAGCAGCACTCGATAAAGCGCCAACTGCAAAAGATAGGCCGGCGGGACTTCAGCCAGCGAGGCAGGCGCCGGCCGGTTGGTCTTGTAGTCGACGATAGAAACCGTGTCGGCGGTCACCGCCAACCGGTCGATCTTGCCGGAAATGGAACGCTTTTTCCCCCTCACATCCAGCTTGCCCATGATCGCCACCTCGGCGCGGGAAGATGGCGCGAACAGTTGGCCGAGGCGTGGATCGTCGAGGATGGAAATGACCGACGCAAGCGCCTTGTCCCGCTCGGACGGTGGCCATGCGGCACCTGTTCGCGCGAGATAACGTTCGGCCGCGCCCTGGCGCTCACCCTCGGCAATGCCGGGCAACATCTGCAGCAGCTTGTGCAAAGCGAGCCCGCGCAGCACGGCAAAGCCCGGCTCGGCATCGGCGTCCAGCACTGGTGAAGCCCTGTCGACCACCGCTTCCTTGCCTTCGTCGATCAGCGCCGAGGCGCCGGATGGCGACAGCGGCCGCGGCAGGTCCTCGAAGGGTGGCAAAGGCCGGAACAGGGTCGCCGGCAACGGGTCAAAACCACTGGCCTGCCGCGCCTGTTCACTGGCGCCCGCCGCGACGGGCGGCAGGTTGGTCACGTGGAAACGATGCACCGGGTCGCCGCCGGCGGGATGTGGACGCTGTTCGCTCTCGGGCGCACCGATCAAGGCGCGGCTCACGATCGAGTGCCAGGTCCCGGCATTCGGCGCCCGCTTGCCATGGTAACCGCAGACGATCAGCCGATCCTCGGCACGGGTCATGCCGACATAGAGCAAGCGGCGGTATTCGTCGTCGGCGAGTTCCCGTGCCCGCACCGCCGCGGCCCTGGAAAAGCCGTTGGCGACATCGCTGGCCGAGCGCCAGAGATAGCCCTTGCCGTGCCAGTATGTGCCCGAGCCCTTGAAAGGCATCAGGCGCGGCAGATGCTGGTCGCTGAACGGGGCGGAGCCGCCATCGACCAGGAACACGACCGGCGCCTCCAAACCCTTGGCCGCGTGCACGGTCATGACGCGGACCTCGTCACGGGTCTGGTCCATCTCGCGCTTGATCTCGGGACCGGCATTTTCCAGCGTCGACAGGAAGGCCTCCAGCCCGGGCAGGCCGGTCCGCTCCTCGGCAAGGCAGAAGCTCAGGAATTCGTCGAGAATATCGCCGGCCTCCGGCCCGAGCCGCGCGATCATCTTCCGGCGCACGCCATCGCGCGCCAGCAGGCCGGCATAGAATTCGAACACCGGCTTGAAGGCGGCCTCGTCAGCCCAGACGTCGAGTTGCGCGACAGTCTTCGCCAGGCGCCCGTTTTCTTCGGCCTGCTGGCGCAGTGACGCTGCCAGCGATACGCCGGGCTGTCTCTGTGCGGCGAGCGTGAACAGCGTCTCCTCCGGCAGGTCGAAAATGGGGCTGCGCAGCACGGCCGCAAGCGACAGATCGTCCTGCGGCTGGATCAGGAGATGGCCGAGCGCGATCAGGTCCTTGACCGCGATATGGCCGGGCAGGCTCAGCCGGTCGGCGCCGGCAACCGGAATGTCGCGCCGCTTCAGCGCCCGCGTCAGCGCGTGGACAAAACTGTCGCGCTTGCGCACCAGCACCAGCACGTCGCCCGGCCGCAGCCGCTTGCCACGGCCCTCGATGATCTCGCCCTTGCCGATCCAGCCGGCAATGGTGGCCGCCACATTTTCGGCGACGCGCACCGCCGGCGCGTGGGCATGGTCGATCGCCTGCGTCCAGTCGTCGGGCTCATCGACGGCTTCAGTGCCGAGCGACGGCCAGACCTCGACATAGCCCGGCGCATCGGTGCGGATCGCCTTGTGGCTCAGCGGATCGGGATCATGGCTGATGCCGCGCCGCACGACGGGATCGGCAAAGACGCGGTCGACGGCGGCCAGTACGTCGTCGGTCGAGCGGAACGACCAGGTCAGCTTGAGGTCGGCGAACGACGCCTCGGCATCGCGCACCCTGCCGGCAAACAGCAGCCGGCTGTCGGCGAAGGAGTCGGGCGCCGCGCCCTGGAAGGAATAGATCGACTGCTTTTCGTCACCGACGGCAAAGACCGTGCGGTGGACCCTGTCGCGCGCGCCGAGCCCGGCGAAAAATTCCTCCGCCAGCCGTTTCACCACCTCCCATTGATCCGGGCTGGTGTCCTGCGCTTCATCGAGCAGGATGTGGTCGATGCCCTGGTCGAGCTTGTATTGCACCCATGGGCCGGCATCGGGCCGTGCCAGCAGGTTGACCGTGCGGGTGATCAGATCGTTGAAGTCGAGAAAGCCGCGACTGCGCTTCAGCACCTCGTAGCGGGCGATCAGCCAGTCGGCGATGGTCAGCGCCGCACGCGTGCCTTCCAGCATCCGGAACAGCGCCAGCCGGTCGACGGTTTCGATGATGGCTTTAGCCGCCGAGACATAGCGCTCGGCCAGATCCGGCAGGCGGTCGGTCAGAGCCTTCTTGAAGGCCTTTGCCGGATCATAGGGATCGCCATCGGTCTTGAGGAATGCTCTGGCGAGCAATTGCAGGCGGTGAATGGAATCGCTCTCTGCGAAGGCCTGACGCGCATAGGGCAGGATGTTGTTCAGCACCGATCTGGCATCGGTGGATTCGGCGGCCTGGGCAAAGCCGGCGAAATAATCCGGCAGGAAGCCCGGCAGTGGCCACACCGATGCGGCCAGGCCCTCGGCGGTCTGGCCCGGGCGGAAATGGAATTCGTCGAACAAAGGTTGGAAGCCGTCATGCCCGACCGCATCGAGGAAATCGCGCAAGCCATCGCGCTTGCGCACGATCTCGCCGAGCAACGCATCGAGACCGGCTTCACCGCCGCGCTCCAGAACAGTGGCGAAGGCCTCGGTCAAATCCGCGTCGCCGGCGGCTGAAATCATTTCGCGGCGCGCAGCGGCGAAAAGCGACGCCTCCATCTGGCTGTCGAGCATCTCGAAATGGGCGGGAATGTTGGCTTCCAGCGGGAACTGGTGGAGCACGGATTCGCAGAAGGCGTGGATGGTCTGGATCTTCAGCCCGCCCGGCGTCTCCAGCGCCTCGGCGAACAGGCGACGGGCGCGCCGCATGGTATCGCGGTCCGGCCGGCGCCCTTCCAGGGCTTCGATCTTCACGGCCAGCTCGGCATCACCGAGCACGGTCCAGTCCGACAGCGTGGAAAAAACCCGGTTCGACATGTTGGCGGCGGCGGCGCGCGTATAGGTCAGGCACAGGATCTTCGACGGGTCGGTGCCGTTGAGCAGCAACCGGATGACGCGCTGGGCCAGCACATGGGTCTTGCCTGAGCCGGCATTGGCAGACACCCAGGCGGAATTCATGGGATCGGCGGCGCGGGCCTGGCTGGTCGCGGTGTCGCTCGGGATGGGATAGGCCTTCTTCATGCCTCACCTCCCTCGTCGCCGGCATCGCCGCCGGCCGACCATTCGAGCACGCGGGCGAGATGATCGTAGTCGCCGTCGGTCTCGCCTTCACGAAACGGCAGTGCGCGCGACAGGTATCCGGTTTGCGGATCGGCGTAGTGGACCAGCAGCTTTTCCAGCCGTGCCCAGGCTTCCTCGGCGAGATCGGCCGCGGTTCGCGGCTGGCGGTTGTGTTCGAGGATGGACTCCTCGAACACCTCGCCATTCGGCTTCAGCCTGATGAAGGCCAGTTGCGACGGTTCACGCGCGCCCAGATCCTTGAAGGCGCCGCGCCTAAGAAGAGCGCCCTCCAGCGCCAGTTGCGGCGCCAGCAGCGTGTGCGCCTGCGCCTTGGAGGGCGAGGAGCCTGTCTTGTAGTCCAGAATATCGGCCATCCCGCCGGCCAGCAGGTCGACGCGGTCGGCGTAGCCGGACAGCGTCACGCCGGACTGGCCGACGACGGTCTTTCCCGCCCTCTCTTCCGCATGTCGTTGGACCACCGCATCGGCGCGTGTGCGCTCCCATTCGATGATGTTGGCGGCGAGCTTCTCGAAGCGCGGCCACCACACCGCCTCGACATCGGCTGGAAGGGCAGCCTCGGCAAAGCAGGCTCGGCCGGCGGCAATGAGGCCGGCCAGCGCCTCGGGCGCGCGCGGATCGGCCACCTTGGACGAGAACAGATGCAGGATGGCATGGAACAGCGTGCCGCGCTCGGCCGCGCCGGGGTCGCGGATCACAGGATCGAGCGGCATCAGGCCGAGGATCCGTCTTGCGTAGACGGCGTAGGGATCGCGGCGCAACGTCTCGATCTCGGTGACCGAGAAATGCGTCGGGCGCACCTGCAGCGGCGGCTTCGGTTGCGGCCGCGGCGCGAAATCCTGCTTCGGTCCGGTATCGAGAGCACGAGCCCAGGCGAGCAGCTCGTCGCCGCGCCCGCGCAGGGTTGCCGCCTGCTCGTTGCCGATGAAGGTGAGCAGCCGCTGCAGCCAGCGCGATGGCACGGCGGGTGCGTCGCCGGAACGCGCCGAGCGGGCCAGCAGAACCTTCTTCGCACCCATGGCCATCTGGAAGTCATGCGCGGCAAGGCCGATGCGCCGTTCCGGCGGTTCGAGATCGATGCCGGTCTTCATCAGCCGCGACATGAAGCGGTCGCTCTCCGGCTTGCGCGGCCAGACGCCTTCGTTGAGCCCGCCAATGACCAGCGTGTCGACGTCCTGCAGCCGCGCTTCCAGCGCGCCCCAGATGGCGATGTTCCGGTCGGTGCCTTGCGCCGGCTTGACCGTTTCGGGCGCGATCAGCGCGTCCATCACATCGGGCCATTCGCTCGCCGCGAACGACAGCGGCGCCGAAGCGGCGACCAGCCCGCGCAGCAGTTCGGCAAGCTTTTCCCCGGCGTCACCGGCATAGAGGTCGGCAAGGCCGCCATCGGCGGCGCGGCCGAGATTTTCCAGGGCCACAACGCTGGCTTTGACCAAGGCGGCAAGATCGGCATCCGCCTGGCCGCGAAAGGCCATCAGCGGAGCCAGGGCTTGCTTCAGACCTTCGAGCAAATTCCGTGCGCTTTCGATGGCGCGCACGGTCAGACGGGAAAACCAGAAGGGCGGCCGGCTGTCATCGCCGAGCCCAATGAGGCGGGTTTCGAACAGTTCCGGCAGTGATGCGATGTCGGGACGGCCGGTGCCGCCGCGCAGCGCCACCAGTTCGACCAGTTCCGCCGCATGGCGCACATCAGCGCGTTCGAGACCGAGGCCGAGCAGCGGATGCTTGAGCAGTGACAAGAGGCCGACCGGATCGCCCGGCCGGAACACCGCCTCGAGCGCCAGCCTGACCAGGCTGGCCGCCGGACTGTTGGCGAGCGGCGTGCCGCCGGAATCATCGGCGACAACGCCGAAGCGCTTGAGTTCGACCGAGACACGCCGCGCCAGCGCGCGATCGCCGGTGACGAGGGCAGCTCTTTGGCCCGGCTCCTCTACCGCCTGCTTCAGGGCAACCGCGATGGCGACGGCTTCGTCGCGCTCGCTGGCTGCTTCAAGCAGGGTCACGCCGGCGAAGGCACCTGCAATATCGGGTGCCGAAAAACCATTGCGCGTTTCGGCCCATAATTCGGTGGTCTCGGCTGGCCGCAGTGCTTCGCCGACAAGCGCGGCGCGAAGCGCGAGGTGCGGTTCGGCGGCGCTGACTTCCTCGACATCCGAGCGCAGCACGCCGATCTTGCCGATCAGCCTGGCGAGGCCATATTGCGGGTGGCCAAGCACCGCAGGCCGCGCGCCGGGAGCGATGAGCGCCTGGAAGGATGCCTCGTCCAGCGTGCGGTCAAGCCCGGGCAGCACGATGGCCCCGCCGGGCAGGCGGGCGATCGCGGCAAGCAGCTCCGCCGTGGCCGGTATCGAGCCGGTCGATCCCGCTGCGATGACCGGTCCAGCCGGCGGATTGCGCCGCAGCCGCGCCGCCTCGGAGCGGATCAGCGCGCTGCGATGCGCGGCCGGATTGGAGCGGTCGCTTTCACTGAGGAATTTCGGCCAGGCATCGGTGACGATGCCGAGGAATTCGAGCGTTACCTGCCACCAGCCGGCGAGGTTGCCGGTCACCAGGCCTTCAAGCTTTGCCCAGTCGGTGCCTTCCGTCTCGATCTCGTCCATCAGCGCCGCGAGGTCGCGCGCCAGCCAGATCGCGTCTGCGGTGGACGCGGGAATGACGATCTCCTCCGCGAAAAGCTTCGCCACATGCTCCGGCAGCCGGCGCTTCCAGGCGCGCACCAGCGGCGTCAGCAGCAACAGGCGTTCGATTGCCGAGATCGGTGGCGCGAGATCGATCGCCGCCGATGGCTCGGCATCGAACGCCGCTTCGTCCTCGTCGAACTCGCCGAGCGGACGGATGACCGGCAGGATCGCCGAACCGCCGCCGCCGCGCGCCGCGAGACTGTCGACGAAGACACCGCGCAAGGCGCGCGCGGCACGACGCGTCGGCACATAGATGGTGACATCGGCCAGAGCGAGCGGATCGCCGTCGAAGCGAAATCCGGGAACCAGTCGACCGGCAAGCAGCGCCTCGGCCAGCGTCGGCAGAAACGGCGCTCCGGGGGGGATGGAGAAAACGCGGCCTGTGCCGCTCATTGCGACTCGGTCAGCGCGCCGGCGACTGCCGCTTCAGCGAGCGCAATGGCATCGGGCGTGCCGACAGTGATCCAGTGGCCGTGCATCGGCATGCCGAACAGGCGGCCGGTGGCGATGGCTTGGTCGAAATAGGCGTTGAGCGAATGCGGTTCGGCGGATGCGTCCGCGAACAGGCGCGGATGGACGATCGCCGCGCCGGCATAGATCAGGCCTGCCGGATCGCCTTTTGAACGCCGCAAGGTGCCGTCCGGCGCCACCAGGAAGTCGGTTGAGCCGCAGTGTCCGGTCGCTTGATGGAAATCCGCCAGCATCAGCAGAATATCCATTTTCGCGGCGTCCCATGCAAGGGCGAGGCGGCCGAGATTGAGTGGGCCGTGGTCGATCCAGAACGTGTCGGCGTTGAGGATGTAGAAGGGTTGTTCGCCCAGTTCCGGCAGCGCCTTGACGATGCCGCCGGCCGAATCGAGCAGCCGGTCGCTCTCGTCGGAAATGACGATGCGGGGCTCATGGCGCGTCGCGACATGGGCAACGATCTGTTCGGGAAGATAGTGGACGTTGACGACGGCCTTGGCGACGCCGGCGGCGGCGAGGCTGTCGAGACCCCAGTCGAGCAAGGTCTTGCCGGCGATCCTGACCAGCGGCTTGGGGATGGTGTCGGTGATCGGCCGCATGCGCTTGCCGAGCCCGGCGGCGAGTACGATTGCAGTTTGGGGCACGATGGCAGTGTCCGGTCTTGCTGTCACAGCGCTCGTTCCTCCAGCAGCCCGTGCGTGCCGTAGAAATCCTTCAGGCTGGCGAGCGCCGGATGGGACAGCGCCCGGCGCAGATAGTCGCGGATGCGCGGCAGGTGTCTGAGATAATAGGGTTTGCCGTCGCGCTTTTCGAGACGCACGAAAATGCCGAGGATCTTTGAATTGCGCTGCGCGGCCATGATTGCATAGGCTTCCAGGAAGCTCGCTTCGTTGAAAGCCCCTGCCGCATGTCGCGCCGCGACATAGGCATCAAGTGTCTGCTTTTCGATCGCGGGCGACAGGGTGACACGGGCATCCATGGCAAGCGAGGCGACGTCATAGGCCGACGGGCCGATAAGCGCGTCCTGGAAGTCCACGATGCCCAGCCGGTCATGCCCGGAGCGGTCGCCGCGCCAGATGATGTTGGGCGAATGGAAGTCGCGCAGCATCAGCGTGTATTCGCTTGCCTGCAGCCGGTCGAAAAGCGCGTTCCATTGCCTGGCGTAGCCCGTGCGCAGATCTTGGCTGGCCGGGCCACCCGATATGGCCGGCACATACCAGTCGATCAAAAGATCGGCTTCGATCATCATCGCATCGCGATCGAAAGGCGGCACCTCGTGGAAGCTGCCCGGTCCGGCTTGCAGGCGCCGCGGCCAGGTCTTGCCATGCATCATGGCCAGCAGTTCGGCGGCCGCCGCGTAGCGTTCGGCCACCGGCTCGCCGTCCTTGCCTAGAAACCCTTCGGAACCGAGATGCTCGAGCAGCAGAAACCCCTGGTCCTGGTCCTCGGCATGGATTTGCGGAACGCTGACGCCGCCGGCCTTCAAGGCGCGGTCGATGGCGACGAAGGCGGAGACCGACTGGGCGGTGTGCGCGATCACGGCATAGGGCTTGCCGTCGCGCACCGGCGGGCCAAGCACCAGCCGCGGCGAGTTCATCAGCACGCGCGGCTCCTGGCCGGCAAGCGTTACGATCTCATAGGAACGGGCCGAGGCATCGCCGATGAAATGGCGGCGCCGCGCTGTCCCCCAGCCGGCGCTGTCGAGAAAATCGCGCATGGCCAGGGACCGCGCCGCCCGCTCGAAGGTCGCGCCTTGCCCCGACAGCCGCGCCAGCCGCCCTTCGCCATGCTGGACGAGTTCGATCGACAGCGCTGTCTTCGGCAGGTAGCCCTCCGCCCGTTCGGGCCATTCGACCAGGGCTGCCCCTTGCGCCAGCGCTTCATCGAAGCCGAGTTCGTCGAGCTCGCTCGCAGACGCCAGGCGGTAGAGGTCGAAATGATGCACCGGAATGCGCGTGTCGTAGCTCTGCACCAAAGTGAAGGTCGGGCTCGGCACGTCGAGGCCGGCATCGTCCGCAAGCGTTCGGATCAGAGCCCGCGCAAGTGTCGACTTGCCGGCGCCGAGATCGCCTTTGAGCGCCAGCACATCGCCGGCACGCAGCGCCAGCGCCAGATCCTCGCCCAGCCGCGCGGTCTGTGTCTCATCAGGGAGCAAACGCTCCAGCACAAGCCCCGTCATCGAGCGCGCTACTCGGCCGCGGCGCGGATGCCGGGCATGTCGGGGAAGGTGCAGATGACGGTCGTGCCCTTGTCCTTGCCGGTTTCGATGCGGACGCCGCCGCCATGCAGTTCAACGAAGCTCTTGACGATCGACAGGCCAAGGCCGGCGCCGCGCCTGCGGCCGCCATTGGTACGCGGTTCGAAGCGGCGGAACACCGAATCCAGCACATCCGGCGGCATGCCGGGGCCGTCGTCATGAACCGAGAATTCCACCCCGTCCGCCAACTGGCGGCAGGCGAGCCGGATGCTGCTGGCTTCCGGCGCGTAGTTGGCGGCGTTGCTGAGCAGATTGTAGAGGATCTGGCGGATGCGGGTTTCGTCGCCGTGGAAGGTCTTCGGCGCAGCGGTGGCATCGACCACGAGTCGGATCGAATGCTCCTGCAGCCTGTCGGCAACCAGTTCCGCCGCCGCCGCGATGGTGCGGTCGACATGAACCTCTGAAATGTCGAGCTGCATGATGCCGGCGTCGACGGTCGCAAGGTCCAGTATGTCGTTGACGATGGTCAGCAGGACCGAGGAGGACGAGCTGACATGCTCGACATATTCGCGCTGCTTTTGATTCAATGGCCCGGTCGTGGGCACTGAAAGCAGTTCGGTGAAGCCGATGATGTTGGTCAGCGGCGAGCGCAGCTCGTAGGACACGTGCTGGACGAAGTCGTTCTTGAGCTGATCCGACTTTTCCAGCGCCTCGTTCTTGTCCTTCAGCGCGCGTTCGACACGGACGCTGTCGGTGACGTCGACGAAGGTCATCATCACTTGCCCGTTGGGCAGCGGAATCACGGCGTAACGCAGCACGGTGCCGTTGTTGAGCTCGCTCTGGCCGTGACGGTCGCGGCGCTCATCGTCGAACCCGGTGATGGCGGCAACGAAGCCCGGCCAGGGGCTGTCGACCGCCTGCCGGTCGCAAAGATCACGGATCGTCGACACGTGCACGTTAGGCTTGGCGGCGTCCGCGCTCAGCCCCCACAGCGTGGCAAAGGCCGGGTTCGACAGCCGCAGCCGGCCATCGGGGCCGAACACCGCCACACCCTCGGCGAGATTGTCGAGCGTTTCGCCCTGGACCCGCACCGCGGTCCGGTAGCGGCTTTCCAGGTCCATCTTCTCGGTCAGGTTCTCGAACACCCAGGTGACGCCGCCCTTGGGCTGCGGGTTGGCAACGACGCGAATGGTCTTGCCATCCGGTAGATGCCACCAATGTTCCTGCGATTCGACCGCGCGGTAGGCGCCGAGCAGGCCTTCCTTCCAGCGGCGCCATTCGGGTTGTTCGGCGATCTTGCCTTCGCTGCGCAACCGGTCGAGCAAAAGCGCATTGTCCGGGGCGCTGTGCAGGAAGCCGCTGTCGAGCCCCCACAGCTTCTGGAATGCCTGGTTGAAGAAGCGCAGCTTCTCGTCGGTGTCGAAGATGGCAACGGCGGTGTTGAGCTGGTCGAGCGTGTCGGCGTGGCTGCGCACCGTTCGCTCATATTCGCCGCGGATGGTCTCGATCGCGCTGGTGTCGCAGGCTAGGCCGGCCGAACCGTCGCCGCCGGCGACGTCGGTCACCGCGAACACGCGGCGGTCGCCTTCGATCACAGTGGAAAGCGACTGCTCGAAGACCGGATGCGATTTGTGTTGGGTGGCAATGGCCTCGCGCGCCTGGCCGCCAAGAAACTCCTTGGCGTCGCGGACGGCGGCTTCCGCACTCTCGGCTTCGACCGCGTCGGCATAGGCCCGGTTGACCCATTTCAGGCGTCCGTGCTCGTCACGCAGCCATGCCGGCATCTTCAGCGCCTCGAGCAGGCCGATTATCGTGTCATGGTCGGCGGCCAGCCGCTGGTTCTCGATCCTCAGCCGGGCCTGGCTGCGCTGCGTCTCGGAAAGCGAGACAAACCGCACCAATACATGCGCGGCACTCTTGCGGCCATGCACTTCGAGCGGTGCGCCGGCCTGCGATTCGATGACCAGGTCGAAAGGCCTCGCCTTTTCGCGCAAGCCCGCGACCGCATGTTCGAGTGCCGCCGCCGAGCGCGGCATCAGCCAGCGGCCGAAAGCGAGGAAAGCCGCCCTCTCCTCGGGGGCGCCGCTTTCGACCGGCAATGTGCCGACGAGTTCGGGTTTCTTGTTCTCCGAGGCCCAGACGACCACGCGCTGGTCGCGCAGATTGAGCAACGCTTCCGACCGGCGCAGTGCCGCGTTGACGTCGGCGACGCGACTTCTCAGTTCGACATTCTCCGCCGAGGTGCGGGCCCGCTCGCGGATGAGAACGATGGCCGACAGCAGCGCCGCGCCCGTCACGCCGACGAACACCGCAAGCTGCATGACTTCGACCGTGCTGATCGACAGGCCGGCGGTCGCCACGGCGGCGGTCTCGGCATGCGCCACGGCGCCGGCCAAAGGCCAGGCCAGTGCCGAACTGGCCAACAGTCCCGCACGGGCACGCCATGAAAGGCGTCCGCCCTGGATGGCTGAGCCTAAGGTCCCCGAATCGTCATGGCCGCCGGAAACGGCCGATCCCGCTCCGTGCGGGTTTTGCCCCGGCATGTCTTGGTCCTCTCCGCCGCCTGAATGCAAGACCGCCCTGAAACGCGCCTCTCTGATCCCCTCTCGGGCCGGAAGCGTCGCGAATCACCTGACAATAAACCCTCGCCGAATCGCCGTGAAGGCTGATCGCGCGCAAAAATAAAGCCGGGCGAAAAGTCAATCGCCCGGCGTCAATATATGGTAGTAAATTTAGCTTTGGTTAATAGCGGTAGTGTTCCGGCTTGAACGGACCCTGCGGCGTGACGCCGATATAGGCGGCCTGCTCACCCGACAGTTCGGTCAGGCGGGCGCCGAGCTTGTCGAGGTGCAGGCGCGCGACCTTCTCGTCGAGATGCTTGGGCAGGACATAGACCTGGTTCTGGTACTGCTCGCCCTTGGTGAACAGCTCGATCTGGGCCAGAACCTGGTTGGTGAAGGAGGCCGACATGACGAAGCTCGGATGGCCGGTGGCATTGCCGAGATTGAGCAGGCGGCCTTCCGACAAGAGGATCATCCGCTTGCCGTCCGGGAAGGTGATCATGTCGACCTGTGGCTTGACGTTGGTCCACTTCAGATTGCGCAGCGACGCGACCTGGATCTCGTTGTCGAAGTGGCCGATATTGCCGACGATCACCATGTCCTTCATCGACCGCATGTGGTCGAGGGTGACGACATCCTTGTTGCCGGTGGTGGTGATGACGATGTCGGCGGTCGGAGCCGCGTCTTCCAGCGTGACGACTTCAAAGCCGTCCATCGCCGCCTGCAGGGCGCAGATCGGATCGACCTCGGTGACCTTGACGCGGGCGCCGGCGCCCTTGAGCGAGGCTGACGAGCCCTTGCCGACGTCGCCATAACCGCAGACGACCGCGACCTTGCCGGCCATCATCGTATCGGTGCCGCGGCGGATGCCGTCGACCAGCGATTCCTTGCAGCCGTACTTGTTGTCGAATTTCGACTTGGTGACCGAGTCGTTGACGTTGATGGCCGGGAAGGGCAGCAGGCCCTTCTTCTGCAACTGGTAAAGCCGGTTGACGCCGGTGGTCGTCTCTTCGGTGACGCCGCGGATCGCCGCCTTCTGCTTGGTGAAGAAGCCGGGCGAAGCCTTCAGGCGCTTCTTGACCTGGGCGTAGAAATATTCCTCTTCCTCGCTCTGCGGGTTGGACAGCACGTCCTCGCCGGCCTCGGCGCGGGCGCCGATCAGGATGTACATGGTGGCATCGCCGCCGTCGTCCAGGATCATGTTGGAGAGGCCGCCGTCTGTCCACTGGAAGATCCGGTCGGTGTAGTCCCAGTACTGTTCGAGGCTCTCGCCCTTGACGGCGAAGACAGGAATGCCGGCCTCGGCGATCGCCGCGGCGGCATGGTCCTGGGTCGAGAAGATGTTGCAGGACGCCCAGCGGATATCGGCGCCGAGCGCCTTCAGCGTCTCGATCAGCACCGCGGTCTGGATCGTCATGTGCAGCGAGCCGGTGATGCGCGCGCCCTTCAGCGGCTTCTTGGCGCCGAATTCCTCGCGGCAGGCCATCAGGCCCGGCATTTCGGTTTCGGCGATATCGAGTTCCTTGCGGCCCCAGCCGGCAAGCGAGATGTCGGCGACCACATAATCCTTGCTACCCGTCATGGCAGTGCTCCGATGCGAATTGTTATGCTGCGAATTGGTTGCGGATGCGCCCGCGCCGGTCGGCGCGTCGAAGGGCGCGAATTGCCGGCCTGACTAGCAGATCGGTGTCGAAACGACAATGGGATATAAAGAAATCTTTATCCCTGCATGTCTCGCAAGCATGCCTTGGCGATGCAGTGGGATCAGCATTCCTCGCCGAAGCGGGACGCGACAAGCTGCTCCAGCGCGTCCATCACCTCGAGCGCCTCGGGTCCGCTGGCGGTGACGCGGATCGAGTAGCCCGGGCTGGCGGCCAGCATCATCAGGCCCATGATCGACGTGCCGCCGACCTTGACGCCGTCCTTCTCGACATGGACCGCGGCATTGAAGCCGCTGGCGAGCTGGACGAATTTCGCCGAGGCGCGTGCATGCAGGCCGCGCTGGTTGACGATCGGAAACTCCCGGACAATCTGGTCTTTTTCCGATGATAGCGCGTTCATTTGCTGCTCAGAAGCTGGCTGGCGACATTGATGTATTTGCGGCCGGCAGCCTGCGCCTCATCGAGCGCGGCCGCCATGTTGTCGCCCTTGCGGATCGACGACAGCTTGATCAGCATCGGCAGGTTCATGCCGGCGATCACCTCGGTGCGGCCGGACTCCATCACCGAGATGGCAAGGTTCGACGGCGTGCCGCCGAACATGTCGGTCAGCACGATGACGCCGGCTCCGGTATCGACACGGGCGACGGCGTCGACGATATCGCGGCGACGCTGTTCCATATCGTCGTCGGCACCGATCGCCACGGTTTCGAAATTGTCTTGTGGCCCGACGACATGTTCGACGGCATGTCGGAACTCGGTGGCCAGTTGACCGTGCGTTACAAGCACGAGTCCGATCATTCTTTGGTGGCTCCCGTCATCGCCGCTTCACAGGCGCATTTTATGCTCGCCAGCCATTCCAGGCGGCGGGAGCGCTATCTTGTCGACGCGCGGCCCGTTGACAAGCCCAAAATTGCGCCTGCCCATGCCATTTTGACGCATTGCAGCAAAAAATGCCGGGCGGATCATAGAAAAGGCATGATGGACAGCCGCGCCATCACGGCGGGCAGGGCAGCCTGGACATTGCGTTCGGCCAGATCGATCCGTGGCGCCACGCACCCGGCGATCTCGTCACTGGCGTCCTCCTGGAAGCGCGCGATCTCGCCGGCCGGCAGCAGGCGTATATGCAGGTCGACGACGCAGGCGGGTTCGAACGGCAGCGGCCGGGGTCCAAGTCCCGGCACTTCGGCAAGGCCGGCGATGGTGGTGGGTACGCGGCATACCAGCCGCCCCGCATGCGCCTCCCCCCCATGCGCCTCGATGAGAAGCTGGTCGTCGCCGACCAGCCGTGAGAACAATCCGCGCTGACGGCAATGGTCGATGAGCGTCAGCGCCAATGTCGTCTTGCCTGAACCGGACGCGCCGCTGACCAGAATGCCACGTTCGCCGATCAGCACCGCCGTCGCGTGAATGTTTTCAGGCCGCACGGATCACGTCTTTTGCAACGAACATGATCCCGCTGCCCTTCGGTTCGGGATCATGCTTCGGCCGGCAGCGTCACGACGAAGCGCGCGCCCTTGATCTCGCCGGGCTTGGTGCCGGGAATGTTCTCGGCGGTCAGCGTGCCGCCATGGGCTTCGACGATCTGCCTGGAGATCGACAGGCCAAGGCCCGAATTCTGGCCGAACGCCTCGCCGGCCGGCCGGTCGGTGTAGAAGCGCTCGAAGATGCGGTCGATGTTGTCGGCGCGGATGCCGGGACCGTTGTCGTCGACGGTGAGGATATTGAACTTGCCGGCGCGCGCCAGCGAAAGGCTGATGTGGCCGTGGTCCTCGGGAACGAAGGAGCGCGCATTCTCGATCAAATTGGTGATGACCTGGCCGATACGCAGATCGTGGCCGACGACGAAATAGCCTTTGACGCCCTGCGGCAACTTGGCGACCTTGAGTTCGATCTCGACCGCTTTCTTGTTGCGGGTGGCCTCGCGCGACACGGCGACCAGATCGGTGACGAATTTCTTCAGGTCCACGGTTCCCGCGTCTTCGCGCGCGAGTTCGGCGTCGAGGCGGGAGGCGTCGGAAATATCGGTGATGAGCCGGTCCAGCCGCCGGACGTCATGCTGGATGATCTCCATCAGCCGGCTGCGCGAATTGTCGTTCTTGGCCAGCGGCAGGGTCTCCACCGCGCTGCGCAGCGACGTCAGTGGGTTCTTCAATTCATGGGAAACGTCGGCGGCGAAGCTTTCGATCGCCTCGATGCGGGCATAGAGCGCGTTGGTCATGTCGCGCACCGCGACCGACAGATTGCCGATCTCGTCCTGCCGGTCGGAAAAGTCTGGGATCTCCTCGCGGCTCTTGACTCCGCGCCTTACCCGCACCGCCGCCGCCGACAGCCGGCGCAGCGGGTTGGCGATGGTCGAGGCCAAAAGCATCGACAGGATGGCGGTGACGAGTGCCGCGATGCCGAAGACGCGCAGGATCGCCTTGCGCTCGGCGGCGACGATCTTGTCGATGTCGCCGCCCTCGGTCGACAGCATCAGCACGCCGAGAACGGCGCGGAAGCGCTGGATCGGCACCGCCACCGAAACGATCTGCTCGCCCTGTTCCGAGACGCGCACGATGGTCGACGGGCTGCCGGTCAGCGCCTTGACCACTTCCGGGAAGGCCGCGCCATTGCCGCCCGGCTGTTCGTGATAGACCGGCAGGTCGGTGTTGCGGAAGAAGTCGAAGATGAACTTCTGGATGCGCTCGACAAGGTCGGGCTCTTCCTCGTCGACCGGCGGCAGGTCGTAGCGCAGGATCTGGCCGCGCGAATAGAGATGGCGCGAATCGAGCAGCAGATTGGCGTCGCGGTCATAGATGCGTGCCCGCGTCCGGGTCGGCGAGATCAACCGCCGCAGCACCGGCGCGACACGCTCGGGATTGATCGGGAAATCCAGATTGTCGAGCTGGTCTGAGCCCGGCCCCAGGCTTTCGCCGGCCTGCAGCTCAAGCAGCTTTTCCGGGTCGATGCTGATCGAATCGGTCTCGACCGTCGCCGATGCCGCGATCGCGCCGGCGATGATCTCGCCCTGCGTCATCAGGCTTTCGACGCGGGCATCGATCAGCCCGTCGCGGAAGGTGTTGAGGTAGAGGATACCGGTGACCAGGACAGCCAGGCCGGCAAGGTTGAGGAATAGAATGCGCCGCGTCAGGCTGGAGAAGATGTGATGGCCGAGGAAGCGGCGCATCGGCACGGTAATCTTCGACACGAAGGACGGCATGATGCGCGACGGCCGCCTGGCAGCGCCCGCCGGTCTTGTTCGCTGTGCTTCCACTGCCATCGAATAGCAGGCCCTGCCTAGTTAGTGAGTGGTGAGTAGGCAGTAGGGAATAGAGAAATGGTTGGCTGAGATCGCGGCGATGGCCGCTCGCACCATTCAAAACTGACTACCGACTATTCCCTACTGCCTACTGCCTATTCAAGCTTCGCGGAACCGGTATCCGACTCCGTAAAGGGTTTCGATCATTTCGAAGTCGTCGTCGACAGCCTTGAACTTCTTGCGCAGCCGCTTGATGTGGCTGTCGATCGTGCGGTCATCGACATAGACCTGCTCATCATAAGCCGAATCCATCAGCGCATCACGACTTTTTACGACGCCAGGGCGCTGGGCCAGCGAATGCAGGATCAGGAATTCGGTGACGGTGAGCGTTACCGGTTCGCCTTTCCAGGTGCAGGTGTGGCGTTCCTGGTCCATGACGAGCTGGCCGCGTTCGAGCGAGCGGGCCTGCTGGCTGGGCGCCTTTGCCGCAGCCTCGCGGGCGCTGGCACGGCGCAGCACGGCGCGAACCCGCTCGACAAGCAGGCGTTGCGAGAACGGTTTGCGGATGAAATCGTCGGCGCCCATCTTGAGGCCGAACAACTCATCGATCTCATCGTCCTTGGAGGTCAGGAAGATCACCGGCAGGTCGGACTTCTGGCGCATCCGGCGCAAAAGCTCCATGCCGTCCATGCGCGGCATCTTGATGTCGAGGATGGCGAGATTCGGCGGACGCGCCGCCAGGCCTTCCAGCGCGGACGCACCATCCGTGTAGGTCTCGACACGATACCCCTCGGATTCAAGGGCGATCGACACCGACGTCAGAATGTTGCGGTCGTCATCGACAAGCGCGATTGTTGCCATTTCAAGCGGCTCCCTCATGAGCTGTCCCTTCTTTCGTAGAGAAGGGGCTTTTGCAGGACAAATTAGGTACAAAATGTGGCATAGGCCTTGTCCGCTGTCACGCGCGGGGTGCCGCAGGCCACAATTCTACCTCGACATGGATTGGACGAACGAACGCGGCCAATCCTTTGGGCAACCGTGAAACTTTTTGCATATATAAACGATTTAAACAACTTTCAAAATATTTAAATCGATTAATGATTTGATATCATTTGGCTTTTCTGGTTCTGACCATCTCAGCTCGTACAGCGGGCGTGCCGGAAATACGCCGGCAAAGACGCAGCAAATCGAAGAAGGGACACCAATGTCGGAAGTCGGCAAACGCAATCCTGCTTGCGCGATCGATCGTATCGGCCTGAAAACCACCGGCGTGGTGCGCTACAATTTCGGGGCGGCCGCCCTTTACGAGGACTCGATCCGGCGCGGCGAGGCCCGGCTGACCGCGCATGGCGCGCTGGTCGCCGAGACCGGCCAGCACACAGGCCGTTCGCCCAAGGACAAATTCGTCGTCCGCGACGCAGCCACCGAGCCGCATGTCTGGTGGGACAACAACAAGGCGATCTCTCCGGCCCAGTTCGAGACGCTGCTTGCCGATTTCCAGGCCCACGCCGCGGACAAGGATCTTTACGTGCAGGACCTGGTCGGCGGCGCCGACGCGGAGCTGAAGCTCCCCACCAGAGTGATCACCGAATTTGCCTGGCACTCGCTGTTCATCCGCAATCTGCTCATCCGTCCGGATAGCGCCGAACTCGAACAGTTCGTGCCCGAGATGACGATCATCGACCTGCCGTCCTTCCGCGCCGATCCCGCCCGCCACGGCAGCCGCACCGAGACGGTGATCGCCGTCGATCTCAGCCGCAAGATCGTGCTGATTGGCGGCACCTCCTATGCCGGCGAGATGAAGAAGTCGGTGTTCACCATGCTCAACTATCTCCTGCCGCAGAAGGGCGTGATGCCGATGCACTGCTCGGCCAATGAGGGGCCGGCCGGCGACGCCGCCATATTCTTCGGGCTGTCCGGAACCGGCAAGACGACGCTCTCTGCCGATCCGTCGCGCACGCTGATCGGCGACGACGAACATGGCTGGGGTCCGCATGGCATCTTCAACTTCGAAGGCGGCTGCTACGCCAAGACCATCAAGCTGTCGGCGGAAGCAGAACCGGAGATCTTCGCCACCACGCAGCGCTTCGGCACCGTGCTGGAAAATGTCGTGCTCGACGCCGACGGCGTGCCCGATTTCAATGACGGCCGCCTCACCGAGAACACCCGCTGTGCCTACCCGCTCGACTTCATCCCCAACGCCTCGAAGACCGGGCGCGCCAATCATCCCAGGAACATCATCATGCTGACCGCCGATGCCTTCGGCGTGATGCCGCCGATCGCGCGGCTGACCCCGGCGCAGGCGATGTATCATTTCCTCTCCGGTTACACGGCCAAGGTGGCTGGAACCGAAAAGGGCGTCACCGAGCCCGAGGCGACGTTCTCGACCTGTTTCGGCGCGCCGTTCATGCCGCGCCATCCGTCGGAATACGGCAACCTGCTGCGCGCGCTCATCGCCAGCCATGACGCCGATTGCTGGCTGGTCAACACCGGCTGGACCGGCGGCGCCTATGGCACCGGCAAGCGCATGCCGATCAAGGCGACGCGCGCTCTGCTTGCCGCCGCGCTCGACGGCTCGCTGAAGACCGGCGCGTTCCGCACCGACGCCAATTTCGGCTTCGAGGTGCCGGTGGCCGTGCCTGGTGTTGACAGCTCAATTCTCGATCCGCGCTCGACCTGGGCCGACAAGGCTGCCTATGACCGTCAGGCGGCAAGACTGGTCGGGATGTTCGCGGTCAACTTCGAGAAATTCGAGCCGCATGTCGATGCGACCGTCATGGGTGCGGCGCCCCGCATGCAGGAAGCGGCGGAGTAGTCGTCAGATCGCTTGGCATCATTGCTGCTCGGCACCAGTGAAGGCCCGGTTTCGATCGGGCCTTTTCTTTTTCGGTCCGCCGCGCCATGACTGCGGCATGCCGATCGATGACAACATCATCATATCAGACGAAGCCGTGATCCATCCGGGCGACCTGCACGAGGATTTCATCCGCTCGTCCGGTCCCGGCGGCCAGAATGTCAACAAGGTGGCGACGGCCGTGCAACTGCGCTTTGACGCGGCCAACGCGGCCGGCCTCTCGGAGCGCGTGCGCGCACGCACGATCAAGCTTGCCGGTCAGCGCGCCACCAAGGACGGCGTCATCGTCATCGAGGCCGGGCGCTTCCGTACCCAGGAGCAGAATCGCGCCGATGCAAGGGCGAGGCTGGCGGCACTGGTGGCCAAGGCCGCGGAGCCGCCACCGCCGCCGCGCAAGAAGACGCGCCCCTCGAAAGGCGCGGTGGAACGGCGGCTGAAAAGCAAGGCCGGGCGCGGCACGATCAAGAAGCTGCGCGGCCGGGTGGAGAACGATTAAGCTCCACACCAGCCGCGTGCATAAAATGGCTTTCCATTTGACGCCTCAGATGCAAGGTTTCGCCATTGCCACAGCAAGGGAGACTAAAGATGGGCATGTTCGATTTCGTCAAAAGCGTCGGCAAGAAGCTGGGCATCGGCGGCGACGAGGAAGCCGCACCCACTGCCGACACGCTCAAGAAGGAACTCGATTCGCACAAGCTCGGCACCGATGGCGTGCAAGTCGTCGTCCAGGGTGACACGGCGGTGCTGAAGGGCGTGGTCAAGGACCAGTCGATCTTCGAAAAGGCGGTGATTGCCGTCGGCAACACGCTGGGTGTCTCCAAGGTGCAGGCCGACGAATTGCAGGTCGCGCCGGATGCCGGCAAGGCAGCTGCGCCGGCCAAGGAACCGACTTTCTACACCGTTCAGAAGGGCGACAACCTCTGGAAGATCGCCGAGAAAAGCTATGGCAAGGGCCAGGGCGTCAAGAATACGGCCATCTTCGAGGCCAACAGGCCGATGCTGACCCACCCGGACAAGATCTATCCAGGTCAGGTGCTGCGCATCCCCTGACTTGGTAACCAGATCGCGCCGTTTCGATACGGCGAAGTCAGGCGCCGCGCATCCGAAAGGACGCGCGGCGTTTTCGATTTTACCAGTTGCGCTCCGCGCAGACAACGTCGTGAATCCCCACATCAATAGCCGCGACGAGATCGGCGGCCGCTTTCGGGTCGCCGTCTTTACTTGATGGTGGCATCCTGCCGGCTCGAACCATCTCAAGGTGCGCAAATCCATGCTCGTTCTGCCCAAGGGAGTCCGCCACATGCCGGCCTATCTGCCGCGCACTGTTCAGGAGGCGCTTGTCGAAGCGGTGAGAAGCATCGTCCAGCAGGCTCCGCTTTACGTGCCGGCCATGCCGCGCACCGGCAAGGAGATGAGCGTGCGCATGACCAATTGCGGCACGCTCGGCTGGGTCACCGACAAGGAGCGAGGCTATCGCTACCAGCCGACGCATCCGTTGATCGGGGAACCATGGCCGCCGATCCCGGAGGGCCTGCTCGACCTTTGGCGGCAAGTGTCGGGCTATCCAAATCCGCCGGAGGCCTGCCTGATCAATTTCTACACGGCGGACGCGAAGATGGGCCTGCACCAGGACCGCGACGAGGCCGATTTCTCGGCACCCGTCGTCTCCATCTCACTGGGCGACGATTGCCTGTTCAGGGTCGGTCAGACGACGCGCGAGGGCGCGACCAAGTCGTTCAGGCTGAAAAGCGGTGATGTCGTCGTGCTCGGCGGCGAGGGGCGCCTCTGCTTCCACGGCGTCGACCGCATCTATCCCTCGACCTCGGCGTTGCTGAAGAACGGCGGCAGGATCAATCTGACGCTGCGGCGGGTGACGAAGCCGGTTTGACGGGGACGTTCACGGCGAGGCGCCAGTGCCGTTGCGAAGCAGCACCTTGACCGTATCGTCCTCCGCGATCTGGTGGTAATTCTGCATGAAGCGGACGATCTCCGGCCGAGCGAACAGTTTTGCCGTCCACATTGCGTCGCCTTTCTGCACGACGACCAGCGATGGCCTGGCGGTTTCCAATTCAGCGAGCTTGCCATCAATGTAGCGGTCTGCGATCCGCGTGTAGTGTTGAGCGTCCGCCTGATTGCCGCTCTGCGCCTCGACCTGCGAAAAGTAGGTAGCGAATGTCCCGAGCCAGTCGCTGCAGTAGGTCGAGATCCAGTTCCCGCCGACCATCCGCGTCAGCGGATGGCCTGCGGCGATGTCGGAGCCGATTAGCGCGACTGTTGGATGCTCAACCGCGTCATTGATCGTGGCGATGAGTTCGGCGCTAGGCTTCTGGGTTGGAAGGAAAGGAATTGCGTTGGCCACAATCGTCGCGGCCAGCAGCAACTTGCGCGGGGTACCCATCGCCATTCCGGCTGGGGACTGTCCGGTCGGATCAATCTGTGTCGCCCTCAGCAGCAGCGCCGCCGCCATCAGGCAGAGTGCTGGGAATGCATGGTAAGGCCAGCCCTTGGCCTGGTAGATGAGAGGTCCGGTGGCTGCCAGTGAAGCCAACACGAACACAGTTACAAGTGGCGACAAGGGCAGGCCCGGGCGAAGGAAGCGCAACATGTAGAGCGCGATCAGATAGGCTGGGCCATATTTAATCAGCACCGGCTGCAAAACTCGAAGCCGCATGTAGGTATCGGCCAGCACCGGATAAATGACGTCGAGAAATTGCGGGTAGAAATAAAGGACCGCGACTAGATACCCCAGGCAAACCAAACCGATCACCCAGTATTCGATGGCGAAAAGCATCCAGATCGAGCGGCGTCGCCATGCCACGTAAATCGCCGGGACGAGGACCACCAGTGCGTAATGGGGCTTTACCAGCACCAGGACGCTGCCGCAAAGTCCGGCCAGCACCACCACCAGCGGGCCGGGCGCGCGCTCATCGGTCGGCGCCGCACGCCATGCCATCAGCACCAGCAATGGCAAAAGCAGTGCAACGCCTAGGTGTTCGCGCTCGCTGAAGGCGTTGCCGGGAAAGATCACCAGCAGGGCCAGGAACAAGGGCAGCATCGAGAGCAGCGCCCGGTTCTCGGCAAATCCGGCCGCCCTGACGATCAGTGCCGAGAAGCCCAGCCCGAGAAGGCAGATCGCATAGGCATAGATATGGATCATGACCTCCGGCGACAGGCCAAGGGTGTGAGCCAACGCCACGGCGGGTAGGAACATCCAAGGTGTGAAGGGCGGATTGACCTCGAAGAGATCAACGTAAAGGCGCATGCCTGCGAGCATTCGCTCGCACATCGTGATGATCCAACTCGTATCGGGTATTACCCCCCACCGCAATTGCCAGGGCACGGCCGCCGCAAGGATGAGCAGGCAAAGAACCATGGTACGCGGTTGCTCTTTGCGCTCGGCGAGACTAACGGCATTGGACAAGGTCTGATTCTGGAAAGCGGTCACCGTGCATTTCTCCACGACGCTGCTTTTCGGGCTCGGCAGGTTCCCATGATCATCGGGCAGCTACCAGGATGGCGACTTTTCGGAGGACGATGACGTTCGAGATCGGCATCAGCACCGATGCCAAAGCCGCGTGCCCTGCGGCAATGCTCGCATCGATCACCGGCTGCTCCCGAAATCCGCTGAAATTCGCCTCTAAAATTAGCTTCGATTGCCTAAAGCGCGGTTAACCGGGCCGTCGACCACTCGTTCCGACTTCCATTTCAGCCAATTGGCGAGAACGTCGCCGAGATCAGGTGGAAGGGCAGTGCGCCATAAGCGGCGACGGTCGCCGCGTCGTCCCATTGGCGGAATTGCCGCGATGGCCGCGCTTCCAGCGTCAGGGCATGCCTTTCGCCATCAAGCGTCACCTTGCCGCGAAAATGCAGCACCCGTTCCCTCCCCGACCGGCTGATGGCCATGGCGCGCAGGCGCGCAACATGGTGGTCGTCGGCATTGATCTCCAATTCGATGCGGCGGCGGACCGGTGGAACGCTGACCCTGACCATGATGTCCAGCATCATCTCGCCCACCGTTCGCGGGCAAGGTATGGTCTGTGAGAAGACCGACGGCGGCGCCGTTTCCGACGGCTCGCTGCGGGCTGGCTTGCCGCGCCAGGCCTTGGCTGGCGGCTCCTGGCGCAGCCTGCCGCTCTTGCGCCTCAGCCGCAACTGCTTGGCAAGGCCGCGCGACAGCCAAACCAGCCTGCCGAAATCGGTCCGCGGCTTGGCCTGCAGCACGGCCGACCAGCGCGAGAGGCCGGAGCGGTCGGCCATGTCAAGCACACCCGCCAGCACCCGGTCCGGCGTCGTCACGCCTGTTTCAAGCGTCAGATAGGAGAGCGCCACCGCCGCTGCAACGGCAAGGCCGCGCCTGGCGACAACATCGAGGAACACGTCCCAGTCGACGTCGCCGCCGCGAATGGCCACCGCGCAATCGACCAGCCAGTCGCTGTGGGTGTGGGCGTCGAGGCCGCCATGCGCGATGGCAAGCGCGATGCGGTCGGCCGGCGACGGCACCAGCACGCCGACCCCGCTGAATTCGGCGCTATCGGCCCGTTGCCAGATGGCCAGGTCATCTTCCTCGCTCCGTTGCGAGCCGTCATAGGCGAGCTGGTGCAGGTCGATGTCGCCGAGATTGCCCTTGAAGAAATTCATCGAGCGCAGCGACGCCAGTCTTGTCCGCAGATATTGCGGGCTGACGCCGGTGGCGATCTGCCAGTCGCCATCGCGCAGCACGTCGAAGGCCGTCTGCATGTCCTGCGGCCGCACCAATATGTCGATGTCGTGCGCCACCCTGCCGCGCTGTGCCGATGCGTTCAAGGCAATGCGGCTGGCGCCCTTGATCAGCATCACCTGGCATCCCGCATCCGCCATCGCCTTCAGCGCCGGCTCGGCCTCACGCATGGCCATGCGCGATTTGGTCCAAAGCATCTTCTGCAGGCCGACGAGGCGCGGATAAGCGGAATGACCGGCGAGCTTCCTGCCGAACCTGTCGGAGATCGCGGCCAGCAGCCGGTGCTCGCGGAACGAGACGAGATCTATATCGTTCTCGTCCAGCCAGCGTGCTGCGCAGGCGGCAGCGGCGTCCTCGTCGGCAAGGAGCGCTGCCTTGAGCAATTGATCGAGCCCACCAGTAGGCCATGACCAGCCATAGTCCGGGAAGCGTCGCTCGATACGGCGGATATCAGCCATCAGCCCGAGCCGGCCTTGTTTCGCGCCCGCCGCAGCATGGCGAGCCGCGCGACCTGGAGATAGCCGCGATCGCGTGCCGGATCGCGCCCGTAGGACAGACTGCCAGGCCGGATGCGGCGCCGTGCCAGCACCTCGTCCAGCATGTCGAGGGCAAGGCCCGCTTCGCGCACCCGGGCGATCCAGTCGATCATTTCGCCACGGCCGCCCGGCGGATCGACGATCGGCCCAATCGTCTCGGCGACCTCACGGCGGATCATCATGGTGGTACGCGACCAGCCGGGCACCGCCTCGGCCTCGGGCACGTCGGGCCGGTCGTTGCGGAAATTCCGCCAGTGACAGAAAACCCCCGATGTCGTGGGAAATCTCTCCAGATGCGCGAGCTGCCTCTCGATCTTGTCCGGCAGCCAGAGGTCGTCCGCATCGAGCGTCGCGATGAGCGGCGTCGACAGCGCCGCGATGCCCCTGGTCGTGGCGCTGCCGGGCCCGGCATTTGCCTGGCGCAACAGGCGCACCGGCAACTCCGTTCCGCTGATCGCAGAAGCGAGATCGTCGGTCGAACCATCGTCGACGATCACCACCAGTTCAGGCAGCACCGTCTGCGCCGCGACCGAGAGCAGCGTCTCGGCGATCGTGCCGCTTGCGTTGAAGGCCGGTATGACGACGCCGTAGTTCCGCATGTTACATGAACCGCCAATTGGCGAGTTCCTTGACATCGAAGATGCCTTCGACGCCGCGCAAGGAGGGGTCGGCCTTGCGCCGTCGCATCGATTTGTGGATGGCCCGCATGAATTCCCGAAGGGATGTGTCGGCCTGTTTCGTCATATTGCCGGGGTGACGTCTGTAATAAAGCGCCACGGTATCCGGCGTGACGAATCTGGGTCCACTTTCAAAGGTCCGCAGCAGATAGTCGGTGTCCTCCGCCTGGTGGAAGGCCTCGTCGAAGCCGCCGATCCGATCGACGAGCTTGCGCGAGAAAATGCCCGATGACAGATGAATTCCCCTCACGGTCATGAAATGGCTGCCTGGCTCGGGTTCCAGCCTGTCGTCGTCGATGCCGTCGACCAGCATCATGAGGGAATAGGTAAGCTCGAGATCGGGGTCGGCTTGAAAGAACGCAATATCGGCCTTGAATCGTCCGACCGGCGAGACATCGTCCGAATCGAGGAACGACACGAGCTCCGTTTCCGGTTTGAGCAGTTTGAGGCCGATGTTGCGGGTTCTGGTCACGCCCATGTTCTCTTGCCGGAACAGGCGGATGCAGGGGTTCTCGCCCATCATCGAGCGCACGGCCTCCGCCGAGCCGTCGGTCGAGCCGTCATCGATGACGATGATGTCGAGATCGGCGGCGTCGCGCTGGCGCACCAGCGAGCGCAATGCCGAAACGACATAACGTTCGCGGTTGTAGACAGGCATGATCACGCTCAACTTCACGAAGCAACTCGCGTTAGAAAATCTGCAATGGTGCCGGCGATCTCCTCGGGATGCGTTCCCAAGGACAGACGGTAGCTTGGCAGCAGGCGGGTGAGATCGCCGAAGAAACGAAAGCCGCTTTCGCGTTCCCCCGGCATCTGCATGATGCCCGACGGCGCCAGCGCTATCATGGCGTCTCGCCGCGGCACCGGCACGATCGAACTCGCCTCGCCACCGCCGATATGTGGCACCACCAGCGCAACGATGTCCAGCGCCGGGGGTACCGGCCGGGGCGCTATGTCGACAATGTGAAAAGTGTGCTTGCCTTGCCAGTTCAAGGGGCTCTCGACCCCCAGCCGCTGCTTCAGGCCCAGCCGCGCGAAACCGCGCGCATCCTGCTTCAGCGTCGAAAACAGAGGCCGCGCGGTTACGCCACCGGCGAGATCGATCAGCACATAGTCATCGCCGACGCTGTCGAGCCCGTTGAGCAGGCCGGCGGCGACGGTGCCGGATTTGCCGGCGCCCCCCGCGCCGGCAAGCAGCACGCCCTTGCCATTGGCACCGAGCGTGCCGGCATGGGTCAGCCGCATGCCGCGCGCCGCATATTCCCAATGCAGGAAGGCCCGCAGCGGCGCTGTCGGCTCCCAGGGTGGGAAGGCATCGGCCGACGCCATCAGTTGCACGCCAATGCGGCGCTCAGGATCGTAGACCTGCCAGAAATCCAGATCGTGAAAATAGTGGCCGCGCAGCCCGTCCCCGGCGAGCCGTTCGGCAAAGCCGTATTCGGTGAAATGCGCGTCGCCCCAGCGTGCCGGCTCGGGGATGCCGTCGATGCCGGGATGAACGGTGAAGATACGGCATGCCGACGGCTCCGTCTGGTCATCCGCTGCCTCGACAAAGGCGTGGCCGAGCGCATCCGCAAGCACGCCGGGAGCGACATGCGCGGTCAGTTGCAGCCGGGGCAGGCGGACCGTCAGCGGGGCCGGATAATGTGCAGCGGCTCCTTCCGCGGCGGTGATGAGATACCGTGCGTAATCCGGCAAGGTTTCGAGCGTGACGCGCGGCATCCAGCGCCCTCTATCCCGGACGCAGCCGCTCTTCAGGATGCCTGCTTGACCGCCGGCCAGCCGAGGGGTTCCTCGACCTCGTGGATGGGATCCACGATGATCAGGTCGGCGAGGTCGTCGTGAATGCTCACATTGAGCGGTTCGTTCGTGGCGGCAAGCTCGGCCGATAGCTCGCCCGGCAGCGCTTGTGCAACCTGATCTGAACGCACCAGCAACCCCATTTCGAGCAGTTGCGAGATGAAGTGTTCGAGTTCCGCCGCGCCCAGTGTCGAGCCACCGGCGGTCAGCCCGATCAGGGCTTGGGCGTTGACCCCGGACGAGAGCGCCTGCCAAACCCTGCTGCCGGAATCGGAGAAGCCGAAATACTTGCCATTCGCAAGGTTGAGCACGACGGCCTCGCCATCGAAGGATTCGAAGACGATGTCCCTACTCGCAACCGCATAGGTGTCGCAATCATGCGTCATTGTTGCCCCCGCTTCACAATTCCCGCCCGCCAGCGGGATCGCTTCCACTGACAACGCCTGTAAACGCTCGGTTCTTTCTTGGCAAGGCAACCGGCGCCGGCAGGGCGCCGACATTTCTGGGGGCCAATCGAGGCCCGTGCGGATCACGCCTCGATTTCGAGCGCCGATAGCGGCTTCGAGCAGCAGGCGAGGATGAAGCCGTCGTCGATCTCGTGGTCGAGGATGCCGCCATTGTGGCTCATCTCGACGGCACCGAAGACTTTCTTCACCTTGCAGGTCCCGCACAGGCCGAATTCGCACGCCGCGGGTATCCGCACGCCGGAGGCACGCGCTGTCTGCAGCACGGTCTGGCCGGCGACGCATTCGGCGTCGACGTCCGAAAGCGCGAAGCGGATCGGCGTTGCGGCCTCGACGGGAACGGCCACGCCATCCTGCGGCGGCGTTGCGAACGGCGCCGGGATTTCCTCCACCGCAGGTGCGGCAAAGCTTTCCTGGTGGTATTTCGTCATGTCGAAACCGGCGGCTTCCAGCATGCCGCGCACGGCGCGCATGAAAGGGTCCGGACCACAGCAGAAGATTTCGCGTTCACGGAAATCGGGCGCCAGCAATGGCAGCCGGATGGCGTCGATGCGCCCCATATGGCCATACCAGCCCTCGCGGCTTGACCGCTCCTCGATCATGAAGCCCAGCGACAGGCCCGGCATATGACTGCCGAGCAGTTCGAGCTCCTTGCGGAAAATGATCTCTTCGGCGCGACGCGCGCAATTGACGAAGCCGACATCGGTCCATGGCGCGCAGTCGTTCAGCCAGCGCAGCATCGACATCATCGGCGTCACGCCGGAACCGGCCGAGATGAACAGGTATTTGGCCGCCGGATGGCTGTGCAGTGAAAAGTCGCCGCTCGGCCCATAGGCCTTGACGTGCGAACCGGGTGTCAGGTGATCGAACATCCAGCGCGTGCCGATGCTGCCGGCCTGCGCCTTCACCGTGACCGCGATCGAGAAGGGCCGCGACGGCGAGGAGGACAGCGTATAGGTGCGCATCAGCGGCCCGTCCGGCGCAGGCAGCTCCAGCGTCACGAACTGGCCCGGCTTGTAGCGGAACCAGGTCTGGTTGTCGGATCGGAAAGTGAAGGTCTTGACGTCAGGCGCCTCGTCGCTGACGCCGATCACTTCCAGCACCTGCAGCCTGTCGTTCCAGGGGGCCATCTGATCGAGATGGCGATAGAGGCCAAGGTCGGTCATCGCATTCATCCCTCAACCTCTCAGGCGACGCTGCGCAACGCCGGCCGGCCGCCTTCGGCAAGGCGCGGACCGATGAAGCGGGCGTACCAGTCGACGAACTGGATCACGCCGCCCTCGTGAAGCTCCGAATAGGGGCCGGGCTCATAGGCCGGCGACAGGATGCCGAGGGCATTTTCCTCGACTATGCGGCGGTCCTGATCGTTGGTCTCGGTCCACACATGGGTGAGCTCGGCAAGATCGTAGTCGACGCCCTCGATCGCATCCTTGTGCACCAGCCATTTGGTCGTCACGGCGGTTTCGGTGGCGCTGATCGGCAGCACGCGGAAGGTGACGGCATGGTCGATGAGGATATGATTCCAGGTCGTCGGGTAGTGATAGTGCATCAATGTGCCGATACGGTCGGCCGAGACGCTGTCGGAGAGGTTCTTCTTCACCGCCCGCTTGCCGTTCATCGTGTAGCTGACCGCATCGCGCAGCAGCGGCGCCCGCGTGGCGCGGTATTGCCCCGCCGGGTCGATGCGGAACTTGCTCGGCAGGCCGGCCGCTTCGCATTTGGCCCAGTGCGCCAGCATCTCCGGATCGCTGTCGGCGCCTTGCACTCCGGTCACGGTCGGTGCTTCCGGGAAGGTTTTGCACAGCTCCGGGTGATTGCCCGCGCAGTGATAGCACTCGCGGTTGTTTTCCCAGACGAGCTTCCAATTGCCCTTTTCGACGATGGTGCTCTCGAAGGCGATCTTTGCCTCGCTGAGCCGGTGCGGCTTGAGATAGGGTTCGATCATCGCCCGCATCGGGGCGAAGTCGGCTGGATCCTTCGCCAGGCAGATGAAGATGTAGCCGGCGACGCTTTCGCAAGCGACCGGCTTCAGCCCGAACTGGCTCTTGTCGAAGCCATCGGCCATCTGGCGGGCAAACAGGAGGCGACCGTCGAGCTCATAGGTCCACTGGTGATAGGGACAGACCAGTTTGGCGGCCGTGCCCTTGTCCGTGTTGCAGACCCTGCTGCCGCGATGGCGGCAGGAATTGTGGAAGGCGTTGATCTTGCCCTGCTGATCGCGCACCAGCACGACCGGGTAGTCGCCGATCTGTACGGTGATGAAGCTGCCGGGCTTGGGCAATTCGCAATCATGGCCGATGAAAAGCCAGTCGCGGTACCAGATCAGCTCCATGTCGAGCTTGAAATAGTCCGGGCCGGTGTAGAAAGGCTGCTCGAGCGAGAAACCCTCTCTGCGGCTGTTCAAGAGCCTCAGCATATCGTTGCGCACATCCATGTCCTGTCCTCGTGTTTAAGGACTGACTATGGTGGTGATGGAGGAAGGATCGGATGCAGTCCCGGCGAAGCGCTGGTCATGCACTATCCACCTCTTGACCGCCCACCGCGATCAGTCGAGTTCAAAAATCTCGGGCTGGTTTCCGGGCTCTGGAGTGTCCTTTCGGACGGTCGCGACACCTTCCCAGGCTTCCGCCCAGTGGTCTCCCGTTGCGACTTGAACTCCACCACCGTTGCGGGGGCAGCGCCGGACTTTGACCGGCTTCCCAATTCTCCGCCCCGTCGTCACGAAGCGGCACCTGAGATGGCCATGATCTAATCACGACAGCGCATGCGACATCGGCATGAAAGCGACATCGCATCCATGTGGCGCGACACGCTTCAGCAACCATGGAGTCAGGAAGAACGGCCACGAAACGCGTCTCGGTGACGACGATGCCGGCTATCGAAATCGTCCCGGAACCGAAGCAAAAAGGGTTAACGGTTTCGAAAAGTGACTATTAGCAGATTCTAAAATCGAACCGAACGGTTCGTTTCTGTTGACGGTGCGTACAGCACGCTGTGAACGCTGAGCCTTCGATACATCAGGTGATCGTATTGCTGGTTTTATCTAATCGATTGATATCAAAAAGAAAAATGTTTGCAATGGAATGCCTTGGTACAATTTCAAGTGGTGGATTCTTGGTCCACACGGAACAACTTCGTGATTGGAAACGGCCACATGGCTTTCCCACATCGGGGCTGTCCGAACGACGCGATTTTAATCCCAAGACACGCCGCTAGACGGACGGGAAAATACTGGAGTACCAAAAATGAAAAAGATTGTTCTCACTGCCGCCGCCCTTCTGGCCATTTCCGGCAGCGCCTTCGCTGGTAGCGATCACTATGGTTCGAATGCCGCTGCAGCCACTGCTGCCGTCGACAATTCGTACACCGCTTCGACCAAGAAGTCGGAACCGGCTGCTCAGGCGCCTGTCACGGGTGCCGATCGCAACCTCTTCGGCAACAACTAACAGTCGATTTCCAGCAGGCGGTGGCCCTGGCTCGCCGCCTTGGCGGAACTCGAAGAATTCAGGAGACTTGAAATGAAGAAGATCATCCTTGCTGCCGCCGCCGTTCTGGCTATCTCCGGCAGCGCCTTCGCCGGCAGCGACAACTACGGCTCCAATGGCGCCAACCAGCCCGCTGTCACTTCGACCGACAGCTCGTACACCGCTTCGATCAAGAAGTCGGAACCGGCTGCCCAGACACCTGTCCAGGGTGCCGACCGCAACCTCTTCGGCCACTAACGGCCGATTCTCCGGGGTGGCGGGCCTGCCTGCCGTCCCGTTGAAACTTGAAATTCAGGAGACTTGAAATGAACAAGATCATCATCGCCGCCGCCGCCGTTCTCGCTCTCTCGGGCAGCGCTTTCGCCGGAAGTGACAACTTCAACTCCAATGGCGCCAACCAGCCTGCCGCGACTTCTGTCGACAACTCGCGCACGGCTTCGATCCGCAACGGCGATTCGCCCGTCTACAAGCTGCTCAATTCGTCGGGCGATGTGCAGAAGTCCGCGCCCCAGGGCGCCGACCGGAACCTCTTCGGCCACTAACAGCCAAAGTCGATCGTAAAAGAGAGCGGCGGGCCTTGCCCGCCGCTCTTTTTGTTTCTGCCGTCAAGACGGGCTTCTTAAGCGGCCTTTGCTTCCGCTTCATGCAGCGCGAAGGACCGCCCGTCCGTGTCGAAGATATGCAAGTCCTCGGCATTGGCGGTCAGCCGCAGCGTCGAGCCGCGCTTGACCTCGACATTGCCCGGCAGCTTGGTCACCAGGGGCAGGTCGGCGCGGCCGATGTCGGCATAGACCAGTTGAACCTCGCCGAGCTGCTCGACGTAATCGACCGTTCCCTCGAACAGATAGTCCGCGCCGGTGGCGATGATCAGGTCCTCCGGCCGCACGCCGAAGCTTACAGCCGCACCCTTCGCCGAGGCCGGCGTCGTGATCGGCACCGTAGCCTTGCGCCCGCCGACATGGCTGACGACGGTCGGGCTGCCTGATTTGTCGATCGTCGCCGGCAGGATGTTCATGGCCGGCGAGCCGATGAACTGGGCGACGAACAGATTGCCGGGCTTCTTGTAGAGATCCATCGGCGTGCCGACCTGCTCGATGTGGCCATCCTTGAGTACGACGATGCGATCGGCCAGCGTCATCGCCTCGACCTGGTCGTGGGTGACGTAGATCATGGTCGTGTTGGGCATCGATTCCTTGAGCTTGGCGATCTCGATGCGCGTGGCGACGCGCAGTGCGGCGTCAAGGTTCGACAGCGGCTCGTCGAACAGGAACACTTTCGGATTGCGCACGATGGCGCGGCCGATGGCGACGCGCTGGCGCTGGCCACCCGACATCGCCTTGGGCAGCCGGTCGAGATATTTGGTCAGCTGCAGGATTTCCGCCGCCTGGCGCACGCGGCGGTCGATCTCGGCCTTGTTCTCCTTGCCGATCTTCATCGAGAACGCCATGTTGTCGTAGACGGTCATGTGCGGATAGAGCGCATAGGACTGGAACACCATGGCGATGCCGCGCTTCGACGGCGGCACGTCGTTGACGACCTCGCCGTCGATCTTGAGCTCACCCGAAGTGATTTCCTCGAGCCCGGCGATCGAGCGCAGCAAGGTCGACTTGCCGCAGCCGGACGGACCGACGAAGACGATGAATTCGCCCGATTTGATATCGAGGTCGATGCCGTGGAGAATATTGAGATTGCCGTAGGACTTCTTCACTTGTCTCAGATTGACATCGGCCATTGGTTTCCTCCCAGTGATCTCTCAAAAAGATTCAGTCGATGCGCCCGAACCAGGCGCCGTAACCACCAAGTTCGATCGAACCGGTGCTCGCCTGCCCGGAAAACCCGTGTCCCGGCAAGGGTTGCAGTGATGGTCCGCCTAGGTCGACCTTGGCCGGCTTGGCGCCGAGGTTGAAGACGCAGACGACTTGCTCATTGCCCGCCCGGCGCGTGAACGCGACAGTGTCGCCCTCGCTTTCGATGAAAGTGATATCGCCCTTGGCCAGCGCCGGATGGGCACGGCGGAAGGTGAGGAAGCGCCGGTAGTGTTCGAGCAGCGAAGCCTGGTCGCCCTGCTGGACATTGACCGCTTGCGCCAGATGTTTTGCCGGCACCGGCAGCCACGGCTTTGCCTGGGAGAAGCCGCCATTCGTGGCGTTGCCATCCCACACCATGGGCGTGCGGCAGCCGTCGCGGCCCTTGAATTCCGGCCAGAAGCGGATGCCATAGGGATCTTGAAGATCCTCGAAGCGCAATTCGGCTTCGCCGAGCCCGAGCTCCTCGCCCTGATAGATGCAGACCGAGCCGCGCAGCGACATCAGCAATGCCGAGATGACCTTGAGATAGGCGGTCGGGTCGGCCTCGTCGGCAGCCCAGCGCGAGGCCGGGCGCATCACGTCATGGTTGGAAAACGCCCAGCACGACCAGCCGTCGCTGGCGACCTTGCCGAAGGCTTCCAGCACCGAGCGGACCTTGGCCGCGCTGATCTTTTCCGGCGCCAGGAAGTCGAAGGAATAGCACATGTGCACGCGCTTGCCGCCGGCGGTATAGGCGGCCACGACTTCCAGCCCGCGCTGCGAATCGCCGACTTCGCCGACCGCGGCGGTCGCCGGATATTCATCGAGCAGGGCGCGGAAGCGTTCGAGGAAGCCGAGGTTTTCCGGGCGGCTCTTGTCGTAAAGATGGTCCTGGTAGTTGTAGGGATTGACCGCTGGCGCTGTCTGGTCGTTGCGCTCTTCAGGCGGCAGCGGCGGATTGTTTTCCAGGCCCTGGCTGTGGAAGTAGAAATTGATCGTGTCGAGGCGGAAGCCGTCGACGCCGCGTTCCAGCCAGAAGCGGGTGACGTCGAGCAGGGCGTCCTGGACTTCGCGGTTGTGGAAGTTGAGGTCGGGCTGTTCGGCCAGGAAATTGTGCATGTAGTATTGCTGGCGGCTGGTGTCCCACTGCCAGGCCGATCCGCCGAAGATCGAAAGCCAGTTGTTGGGTGGCGTGCCGTCCGGCCTGGCGTCCGCCCAGACATACCAGTCCGCCTTTGGATTGGCGCGGCTCGACCGGCTTTCCTTGAACCAGGGATGGTTGTCGGCGGTGTGCGACAGCACTTCGTCGATCATCACCTTGAGGCCCAGCCGATGCGCCTCCGCCGTCAGTGCATCGAAATCTGCCAGCGTGCCGAACATCGGGTCGACGTCGCAATAGTCCGAGACGTCGTAGCCGAAATCCTTCATCGGCGATTTGAAGAAGGGCGAGATCCAGATGGCGTCCGCGCCGAGCGCGGCGATATAGGGCAGCCGCCCGATAATGCCCTTGAGGTCGCCGATCCCGTCGCCGTTCGAATCCTGGTAGCTGCGCGGATAGATCTGGTAGATCACGGCCCCTCGCCACCAGTCGCGATCGACGGCGAGGTCAGGCTTCGAGCTGGCCTTCAAAGCGGATTGCATGGTTTCAGCCTCCTTTCACCGAGCCGGCAAGCAGCCCGCGCACGAAATAGCGCTGCAGCGAGAAGAACACGATCAGCGGCACGATGATGGTGATGAAGGCCGATGTCGTCAGGATCTCCCAGTTGCCGCCGCGAGAGCCGAGCAGCGCATTGAGCTTGGCTGTCAACACGATCTGGTCGGGTGCCGTACCGAGGAAAACCATCGCCACCAGCAGATCGTTCCATACCCACAGGAATTGGAAGATGGCGAAGGAGGCCAGCACCGGGAAGGACAGCGGCAGCACGATCTTGACGAAGATCTCGAAATCGCTGGCACCGTCGATGCGGGCCGATTCCATGATCTCGCGCGGCAGGCCGGCAATATAGCTGCGCAGCAGATAGATGGCGAAGGGCAGGCCGAAGCCGGTATGCGCCAGCCAGATGCCGAGATAGGTCTTCGACGGCACCCCGAAGAAAGTGCCGACGCCGTTGTAGAGTTTCAACAGCGGGATCAGGGACATCTGCAGCGGCACCACCAGGAGGCCGATGATGACCGCGATCAGCAGCGCACGGCCAGGAAAACGCATCCAGGCCAGTGCGTAGGCGGCAAACGCGGCGATCAGGATCGGAATGACGGTCGCCGGGATGGTGACGGTCAGCGAATTCATGAACGAGCGGCCGATGCCTTCCGAAAACAGCACGGTCTGGTAGTTGTCGGTGGTGAATTTCGGCGGCGCCGACGAGGCATAGTAGACGCGCTGGCCGCGATCGCCTTCGAACGCCTTGGGCGAGGCCATGACGAAGCTGCCATCGGCATTGACCTGCAAGGTCACGCCGTCGCCGAGGTCTGCCGATGTGCCGGCCGGATACTGTGTCGGTGACGCCGCCTTGACGCCGAACGCACTGATGCTGCGCCTGGCGCCGTCGCCGAAAATGTTGCCCTCGAGGACGAACTTGCCGTCCTTCTGGGTCTGTGCCGAGGCGGGGGGCAGGCGCCCGGCCTCGGTCTGGCTGGAACTGGCGAACGAATTCCACCAGCCCGAGGCAACGATCTGGTCCTTGTCGCGCAGCGACGAGACCAGGATGCCGAGTGTCGGAATGGTCCAGATCGTCACGAAGACCAGCACTGCTATATGGACGCCGAAACGGCTGGCGAAGGAATTTCCGGTCGCGACGGCCATTTCAATGCCCTCCCGTCTCTTTGTTCGCCTGGCGGATGTTCCAGACCATGATCGGGATGACCGCGATCATGATGATGATGGCGATTGTCGCGCCACGCCCGAAATCGCCACCGCCGCGGAACATCCAGTCGAACATCAGATTGGCCAGGACCTGACTGTTCCATTGGCCGTTGGTCATGGTCAGCACGATGTCGAACACCTTGAGCACCAGGATGGTGATGGTGGTCCAGACAACCGCGATCGTGCCCCAGATCTGCGGCACCATGATCTTCCAGAAGATCTGGAACGGGTTGGCGCCGTCGATGACGGCGGCTTCCAGCGTCTCCTCCGGGATGCCGCGCAGCGCCGAGGACAGGATGACCATGGCAAAACCGGTCTGGATCCAGATCAGGATGATCATCAGGAAGAAATTGTTCCAGAACGGCAGCGATATCCAAACCTGCGGCTGGCCGCCGAAATGCTGGATGATGGCGTTGAGCAGGCCTATCTGCACCTGGCCCTCGCCGCGATATTCGTAAATGAACTTCCAGATCACGCTGGCGCCGACGAAGGAGATGGCCAGCGGCAGGAAGATCAGGCTCTTGGCAATCGTGCCCCACCAGATCTTGTCGGTGAGCACGGCAATGATCAGTCCGAGGAAAGTACAGGCGGCGGGCACCACGGCCAGCCACAGGATGTTGTTCAGGATCGAGTTTCGCAGATCCTGATCGCGAAGCGCCCACTCGTAATTGGCGAAGCCGACGAAGTTCTCGCCGCCGCGGTCGAGGAAGGAGAGCCACAGTGTCGCGATCACGGGGTAGATCAGGTAGATGGTGAGAATGATCAGCGCCGGGCCGACGAACAGCCATGGCCGCACCAGGCCCTGCCGGCGCAGATTGTTCACGGCGGCCGTGCCGGAAACTCCGCGCGAGGGGAAGGTCAAGTCGAGCAGTTTGTTGGCGCCCCAGAAATAAGCGACACAGCCGCCGACGCCGATGATGATGACAAATATGGCTGAGAAGATCTGAGCCGCCATGGTCCCTCTCCCTGCGCATGATCGGCCAGGCAGTGCTGGCGATTGGATGCACCGATTTCGTTATTCGGAACAATCGAACGCGAAAGGCTTCCGGCATGTGCTGCCGGTGAATCCGGGCCGGAGGCCCGGATTCGGTATGAGGATCAGGAAAGTCTGGATTGCACCTGAACCCGGGCTGGTCACTTGCCCGGGCTGGTCATTTGATCGCGTCCCAGCTCTTCTGGATGTCGGCGGCCACGTCCTGGGCGGATTTGCCACCGACCAGATCGATCATGCCGGTCCAGAATGAGCCGGCGCCGATCTTGCCGGGCATCAGGTCGGAACCGTCGAAGCGAACCGTCGTCGCTCCGACCAGGATCTCGCCCTGCTTTTTCAGCGCATCGCTGCCATAGGCGTCCTTGTTGGCACCCTTGAAGGGCGTGACGAAGCTCTTCTGCGCCATCCACAATTCATGCGCGAGCGGCATTTCGAGGAACTTGATGAACTCGCGCGATGCCTTGGAATCCTTGGTGATCATGACCAATGTTCCGGCCACTTCCAGCGGCGTGCCGAGTTCCGGCTTGGAGGCGTAAGGCGGATAGTTGAAGAAATCCGCATCCTGGCCGAGCTTCACGCCCTCCGGGAAGAAGGAGGGGATGAACGATGCCTGATGGTGCATGTAGCACTTAGGCGGCACGGTGAAGAGGCCCTTCGGGCTGTCGCGGAAGTCGGTCGCCGCCACTGCCTTGGCGCCGCCATCCACCATCTTGTCGTCGGTGGCGATCTTGCCGAAGATGTCGATGGCGTTGACCACCGCCGGATCGGTGAACGGGATCTCGTTCTTGACCCACTTGTCGTAGACTTCCGGCGGTTGCGTCCTGAGCATGATGTCCTCGACCCAGTCGGTCGCCGGCCATCCGGTCGCACCGCCCGAGCCAAGCCCGATGCACCAGGGCTTGCCGCCGTCGGCGATGATCTTCTTTTCGAGCTCGGCCAGTTCCTCTTGCGTCTTCGGTACCTTGTAGCCGGCTTCGTCGAAATTGTCGGGCGAGTACCAGACCAGCCCCTTCACGTCGATCTTGTAGGGAAAGGCATAGAAGCCCGGCTTGCCGTCCTTGCCATTATACGTGCCGAGCTTGGCCCAGGAGTCGCCGGCGGCATAGTTCTCCTTGATCCAGGCAGCGACGTCGTCGCCCAGCGGGGTCAGGACGCCCTTGGAAGCAAGATCCTGGATCAGGCCCGGCTGTGGCAGGATGGCGATGTTTGGCGGACTGCCGGCCTGGGTGTCGATGACGATCTGCTGCTCATAGTTCTCGGAAGAGGAGTACTTCACCTCGGCGCCGGTCGCTTCGGCGAAATAATCGAGCACCGAACGGGCAAGCGCCTCGTCCTCGCCGCGCCACGGCCCGAAGATGGTCAGGGTCTCGCCCTTGAGATCGACTTTCTTCAGGTCTTCGTAATTTGCCCAGTTGAAACGCTTGTCATCGCCCGGCTTGAACTTCAGCTCGGCATGCGCGGGCGCGTTCAGGGCGAGCGTGGCAAACGCAGCACCCAGCAAAAGCATTTTCTTCATCGGTATTCCCTCCCAGTGGGTCACACACACCGGACGGAACCTCCATTCCGCCCGCCGACGCCGCAGGACTGTGACTCAGTCGCAAGGGAACCGCAACCTTTCGAAGAGTCTTCCAAAGCGCTTTGGCTTTCCTGATCTCGCCACTGAATCGACCGGAAGTCAAGAGGTTCGGTTAGCTAATCGATTTAATCTCGCCGATTCTGGCATCAAAAAGTGCACCGCAGCATGCTTTTTGGCAGCGCAACAGCAATTTTCTGTTTCAAACCGATCCCGACCCCGCTTATGGTTGTGTCGATACCCTGGCGGCCTTGTGGCACTTGGGTCGATTCAATTTAAAAGCGCTTTGAGGGAATGGAGGCCGTTGTGAACCTCAAGCAGCTCGCGCATATGCTGGCGCTTTCGCAGACCACGGTAAGCCGGGCGCTGAATGGCTACCCGGAGGTCAACGAGGAAACGCGCAGGCGCGTGATGGACGCCGCCAAGCGCCATGGCTACCGCCCCAATCCGAGCGCGCGCCGGCTGGCGACCGGCAAGTCCGGCATGATCGGTTATGTCCTGCCGACGGGTGCGGCCGTCGACATCGATCCGCATTTCGTCGAATTCCTGTCCGGCCTCGGCGACTATGCCCGCTCGCATGAGCTTGATCTTGTGCTGTCGCCGGCCGATGCCGACGACCAGGAGACCACTTACCGGCGCATCGTCGCCAACCGGCAGGTCGATGCCGTCTACATCTCGTCGCCAAGGCCGCAGGACAGCCGGGTGGCGCTGGTCAGCACGCTCGGCATCCCTTATCTGGTCCACGGCCGCAGCGAAGGCCTCGATTTCGACTATCCCTATCTCGACATCGATAATGAGGGTGCCTTCCACGAGGCGGCGCGGTTGCTGGTCCAGCTTGGCCACCGGCGGCTGGCGCTGATCAATGGCGACGACCGCGAAACCTTTGCCATCCATCGCGAACGCGGCGTGCGCCGGGCGCTCGCCGCGAGCGGACTGACCCTCGGCGAGCGCCACGTCTGCTCGGTGGCCATGACCGAAGAAAACGGCTATCGCGCCACCAGGCGATTGCTTGAGGCGAGCGACGCGCCGACGGCGATCGCTTGCTCAAGCCTGATCATGGCGCTGGGCGTCGTGCGCGCGGTGCGTGACCTCGGCCTCACTATTCCCGGCGATGTCTCGCTGATCGCCCATGACGACGTTTTCCCCTGGCTGAAGCCGGAAAACTTTTCCGTACCGTTATCGACGACGCGCTCATCCATCCGTCTCGCCGGCGAGCGCGTCGCCGAGCGGCTGGCGGCACGGATATCGGGCCTGGAAGAAGGCGCCCGCGGCGAGGTCTGGCCGGTCGATCTGGTGGTGCGGGGCTCGGTCGCCGGTGCGCCGGCGTAGGAGACAGACCCAATCACCCTGCGGAGCCGGCCCCTTGCGGACCTTGCCGGACGATCGATTGCCGTGTCGTGGGATAACGGTCCGCCTGCGTCTGCTCTTGATTTGGCTTTTGGAGGGTGGCAACCAGTAAGCCGGAGCCATCGATCATTCCTCCCAGGATGCGCCACTTGCCCATATTCCCGTTCTCCGAAGCGGATCCAATCCGACATGCCGGTCCGCCGCCGAAGACTTCGGAGGTGGTCATTGTGGGCGGCGGTATCATTGGCGTGACGACCGCTCTTTTCCTTGCGCAGCGCAACATTCCGGTGACGCTGCTGGAAAAAGGACGCGTAGCGGCCGAGCAGTCCTCCCGAAATTGGGGCTGGATTCGAAAGCAGGGGCGAGACGCGGATGAACTGCCGATTGTTATCGAGGCGTCTCGCCTATGGCGGCAGCTGGCTGAGGAATGCGGCGAAGACATCGGTCTGAACCAGACAGGTGTGACCTACCTGGCAAGCTCGGACAAGAAAATGGCCGGCTTCGAAAAATTCATGAAGATCGCCGCGATCCATGAACTCGACACTCGCCTCCTGGACGCGGACGAAACCGCAAAACTCATCAAGGGCATGTCGCGCAGGTTCAAGGGTGCGATGACGACGCCCTCCGACATGCGTGCGGAGCCTTGGTTGGCGGTGCCCGCGCTTGCGCGGCTTGCCGCCCGAAAAGGTGCCAGGATCGTAGAGAATTGCGCCGTGCGGACCCTCGAAATCTCGGCGGGCAGGATCAAGGGCGTGTGGACCGAGGCGGGGTACATCGAGACCTCCAGCGTCCTGGTCGCGGGCGGCGCCTGGTCATCCCTGCTCCTGGCAAGACACGGCGTGTCCGTCCCTCAGCTCAGCGTCAGGGTAACCGTGGCCGCGACGGAACCCCTGCCCGAAATCTATTCCGGTGCGGCGGCCGACGACCACATCGCGTTCAGGCGCAGACAGGATGGCGGATACACGCTCGCCCCGGGAGGCAGCAATTTGCTTTACGTCGGGCCCGACGCGTTCCGGCACGCCACCAAGTATCTTCCAGCCCTGATGGCCAACCCGTTCGGGACACGTTACTTTCCGTTCGCTCCGTCAGGCTACCCCGACAGCTGGTCAACGCCGCGCGACTGGGCACCGGATTCCCGCAGCCCCTTCGAAAGGATGCGGGTGCTCAACCCAGCCGCCGAACGCTCCGGCCTCCGTTCGATAGAACGCAATTTCAAACACCTTTTTCCACAGTTCGAAACGCTTCGCCTAAAGGCGGGCTGGGCAGGCATGATCGACGCCATGCCCGATGTCGTTCCTGTCGTGGATCGCGTGGAGGCGGTCGGCGGTCTTTTCGTCGCCACCGGCATGAGTGGTCACGGGTTTGGTATCGGGCCAGGAATTGGTCGCGTCGTTTCCGACATGATACAGGGAAACGAGACTGGGCATGATCTCAGCCGCTTCCGGCTGTCGCGCTTCTATGATGGAAGCGCCGTTCGATTGGGCCCATCTCTATAGCGGATCGCGCCAAGCATGGTCCATCGCCATGCCGGTGGGCGACGGTGGTCCATTCATCGCGGCCGTTGCGGATAGCCAGGTGTCGGTGCCCAGGCTCATTGCCTCGCCGCTTCGGCCGCCTTGATGTCCAGTAGTCCGTAGCCGAAGTCGTTGTCGCGCCCCTTGGGGCCGAGATCCTTCGCTGTCGCCGCCAGTGCTTTCTCGATGTCGTCGGCCGAGCGGCCCGGCGCGGCATGGAGGAGATTGGCGATGGCGCCGCTCACGATCGCCGCGGCGAACGAGGTGCCGGTGACCACGTCCGAGCCGGCGCCGCTTGGCGCCACCATCTCGACGCCGGGCGCCGAAATGAAGACGTAGGCGCCGCGATTGGCCTGCGGCATCAGAGCGTCCTTGGCGTCGGTCGCGGTCACCGCGATGACGCCGTCGAAGGCGGCCGGATAGCCATAGGGCGCCTTCGGCCCGTTATTGCCGGCAGCGGCGACCAGCACCATGCCGAGCGCCCGTGCATTGCGGCAGGCGGCGCCGAGCAGGTCGTTCTTCGGCCCGACGAAGCTCATATTGATGATGCTGACATTCTGCTCGGCCGCCCAGTCGAGTGCCGACAGGATGACGTCCATGGTCGACTTGCCGCCTTCGAAGGCGCGGGCATGGTAGATCCTGGCGCCCGGCGCCATGCCTTCCAGCGCGCCGACGCCGGCGATCAGGCCGTCGATCGAAGTGCCATGGTCGCGCTTTTCGATCGGCACGTCGGGCATGGCGTCGAACTGACCGGCGATGACGCCGGCCAGCGCCGGATTGGTGTCGTCGATGCCGGTGTCGATGACGGCAACACGAACGTTTTCGCCGCTGGCCTGTTTGGCATCGAGCGCGATGCGGTCGAAGGCATAGTTGACGATGCCGGCCGCCTGCTGCAGCGAGTAGATGTGGTTGGGCTCGCGGCGCTGCGTGCGGCCGTCGGCGGCAAGCTGCGCCAGTACGACACCGACAGGGCGGCCGTCGGGAATGCCGAAACGCACCAGCGTGGTGCCGAGCAGCCGCGACTGGCGCTGCGAACGAACCTGAAGGCCGAAAGAGGCGGCGATCTGCTGCACGGCGCCGGCATCGCCGTCGACGGTCACCAGCACCTCGTCGGGCACGAAATCGCCCATCACCGCGCGCGGCGGCTGAACGGCGATGAGATCGGTGGGCGAGACGATCGGGCCCCCGGCCGAGGTTCCCGGTTGCGTATCGGCGGGGGCGGCCGGCGGCGTGCCCGGATCCTGGCGCGGTGCGGGTGTCGGCACGGGGACCGGAGTTTCGGCGGGATTGGGAAAGAGGTCGACGATCAGGGCCGGAAGAAAGACGGCGCCGGGCCGCGATGCCCCTGAACCGTCCTTTTCGTTGTCCTTGGCGCAGTCGGCTCCTGCCGCATTGGTGCCGTTGCGGCAGTCGATCTTCGTCTGGTCGCCAGTAGTGCCGTTGGTCTGTGCCGATGCAGGCACGGCGGCGATTGTCATCGCCGCCGCAAGGACCACCGCAAATCGAACGACCGCCTCAGCCGCCATCAGCCGGTTTCCTTCCCTCGATCACAGTCTCGGTGAACGGCTGGGCAGCAATAAGGCCGAGCTGCTTGGTGTAGTCGGCTGCGTTGGCCGCGGGAATGCCGAGCCGGAACACGCCATCGGCGGTCGGTCCGCCAATGACCTTCAACCCGCTGCTGCCGAGGAAGCCCGAAATATCGGACATCTTCGCATCAGGCTTGAACTTGACCAGCGCGAACGGCATTTTCGCCAGATCGTCTTCGGCGCCGGCGATCTCGAAGTCCTTGCCCTTGCCGCCGGGCTGCACCAGCGACTGCACCGCGATCAGTGCCAGCAGGACCGCGGCCGTGGCCCAGGCGACACCGGCCGGCACCGCCATGAACCGCCCCCAGGCCTGCGCCAGCCAGGAGGAGCCCCCCGGTGCCCGTGCCGGCCCCGCTTCGGCATCGAGTGCCCTGGCGAAGCGGCTGAGCGCATCGGCCGGCGGACGGATCGCCTCATTGGCGGCCGATATGCCGGAGAATTCGGCCTCGGCCTCGCCAAGGGCAGCCATTGCGGCCGGATCCGTCGCCAGCCATTCTTCGACGGCTTCCAACTCCGAGCCTTCCAGCGAGCCGTTCAGGTAGAACGGCAGCAGCGTTTCCATTTCGTCGCGGCGCGACATTTTTTCAGCGGCGCTCATGGCCACCCCCTGTCGTAACCGGCGGCCTTGAGGGCCTCTCCGAGTTTCTTGCGGGCGTAGAACATCCGGGTCTTGACGGTCGCGACCGGGATGCCGAGCACCTCGCCGATCTCGGTCACCGACTGTCCGTGATAATAGGCAAGGTCGATCACCGTGCGGTGCTCTTCGGGCAAGGCATCGACAAAGCGGCGCAAGGCGGCGGCCTTGTCCTCTTTCATCGTGACGACCTCCGGCGTGTCGGCGCCGTCGGGCACCGCGGCGGCAGCCTCGTCGTCGATCCAGTCTTCCTTCCTCTTGCGCAGCAGGGACAGCGCCTTGAACCGGGCGATGCCGAGCAGCCATGTCGAGACTTCGGAGCGTCCCTCGAAACCTGGCGCCTGGCGCCACAATTCGAGGAAGACTTCGTTCGCGATATCGTCAGCCATCATTTCCGATCCCGTCTGGCGCGCCACGAAGCGGTAGACCCGCGCGTGGTGACGCATGAACAGGAGCCGCACGGCGGCACGATCACCCTTCGCGACACGGTCGACAAGCGCGCGATCGGTATCCGTCGCTGCCGTCATGGCCGGTCGAGCCGCCTGGCTCCTGCCTGCTCTGTCGCTGATCGGTCCAAAAAGGTTCATCCTCCGCCAAGGAATTCGCGGAGGCTAACCGAAGAAAGGGGAGGTTGCCAGTAGGGGCGCCTCTTCCTTCCCCCCTTGTGGGGGAAGGTGGATCGGCGCGCAGCGCCGAGACGGATGAGGGGTGGGTGACGGAGTGCCGTCGTCGCCAGGCTGGAGCAGCCTCATCCGACCTCGCTTCGCGAGGCCACCTTCTCCCACAAGGGGAGAAGGGAAAGTTGCGCTCACCCCAGAAACGTCTTCGCCTTCATCGTCGCCGGCACCGGCACGCCGAGCCGGCTCAACACGGTCGGCGCCAGCTGCAACTGGTCGAGCAGCGTGTCGCCCTCGGGGCCTTTCGCCGGACCGAAATAATACAGCGCGAAATCCTGCATTTCGTCGTCATGGCCGCCATGGTGGCCACGGTCGGTCTGGCCGTGGTCGGCGGTGACCATGACCTCGTAACCTGCTTCGATCCAGCTCGGCAGGAAGGCTGCCAGCATGCCGTCCATCGCATAGACGGCATGGTCCATCTCGTGGCAGTCGTGGCCGAAGCGATGGCCCATCGAGTCCAGCGTGCATGTGTGCAGGATGCCGTAGTCGATGCCGTGGCGTTTCGTCAGCATGGTCAGCGTCGCGAACAGGTCGACGTCGCTCGGTGTCATCTGGTTACGGGCATTGTAGCCGGTCATGGTGTGGAACCGGCCATGCGTGATCGGACCACCAGGCTCGTCATATTCCATGTCCTCGACCAGGTCGAACGGATAGGACCGGAAGAATTCGGACCAGTAGGAATGCGTCACCGCGCCTGTCTTGCCGCCGGCCTTGCTGACTTCCGAGAAGATGTCTGGCTGCGCGACCCGGAAGCGGTTTTCGTTGGAAAGAATGCCATGCACCTGCGGCGACACGCCGGTGTGGATGGAGGCATAGCAGCAGGCCGAGGTCGACGGCAGCACCGAACGCATCTTCCAGACCCGTGCCTCGCCCGATTGCACCCAGCCCTCGAGATTGCCCATCAGCCGGCGCCAGTTCCTGTAGGGAACACCATCGAGGATGATCAGCAGAAGCTTGGATTTGAGCGCCATGGGCAGCTCCATGATGTCTAGCAGTTGAAACGGGAACGCCGTGTGCCGTTTCGGGCACACGGCGTTCTTACACGTGAATCAGACAGGCAGGGTTCGACTAAGCGTTGAGCCAGCACTCGCCGAGTGCGTAGCCGTCCATCATTTCGCCGATAGGGCTCTTGGCAAAGCCGCTGATCTTGTTGGTGGCGGCGGCATCGATGAATTGGTTGAAGAACGGCACGATCAGGCCACCCTCGTCGCGCATCAGCACCGCCATGTCGTGGTAGATCGCCTTGCGCTTGGCCTGGTCGAGTTCGCCGCGCGCCGCAAACAGCATCTTGTCGAATTCCGGCCGCTTGAAGCGCGTGTCGTTCCAGTCGGCGGTCGAAACGTAGCCGGTGGAATACATCTGGTCCTGCGTGGCGCGCCCACCCCAGTAGGAGAGCGAGAAGGGCTGCTTGTTCCAGACCTCCGACCAGTAGCCGTCGCCCGGCTCGCGCTTGATCTCGATCTTGATGCCGGCCTTGGCGGCGCTCTGCTGGTAAAGCTGGGCCGCGTCAACGGCGCCGGGGAAGGCGACGTCGGAGGTGCGCAGCAGGATGGAGCCGCTGTGGCCCGACTTCTTATAGAGCGCCGCCGCCTTTTCCGGATCGAACTTGCGCTGCTCGATGTCAGTGGAAAACAGCGGGTAGGCCTCGTTGATCGGGAAGTCATTGCCGACCGAGCCGTAGCCGCGCAGGATCTTTTCCAGCAATTCGTCGCGGTCCATGGCGAGCTTGAGCGCCATGCGAAGGTCATTGTTGTCGAACGGCGCCGTGTCGCAGAACATGTTGAACGGATAGTAGCCCTTGCCCGACACGTTCTCGATGGTGACGCCCGGGATGCGCTTGACCAGGTCGACGACCTTTGGCTCGACGCGGTTGATCATGTGCACCTGGCCGCCCTGCAGCGCGGCCAGCCGCGCCGTGGCGTCATTGATGACGACGATCTCGATCTGGTCGGCATGGCCCAGCTTGTCGCCTTGCCAGTAGTTGGCGAAACGCTCGCCGCCATGGCGCACGCCGGGCTGGTTGACTGTGACCTTGTAGGGGCCGGCGCTGATGCCGGCATTCGGATTGTCCTTGCCGCCATTCGGCTGGATGACGAGATGGTAGTCGGCCATGAGGTAGGGGAAGTCGGCGTCCGCATCGCCGAGCGTGACGATGACTTCCTTGCCGCTTGCCTTGACGCCCTTGATGTTCTTGAGGATGCCGAGCGCGCCGGATTTGGACTTCTCGTCGGCATGGCGCTCGATCGTGGCGGCGATGTCTTCCGCCGCCACCGTCTTGCCATTGTGGAACTCGATGCCGTCACGCACCTTGATCGTCCAGGTCTTGGCGTCCTTGGAAGCGCCGATCTCCTGCGCGATCATGTTGGTCAGGCTGTTGTCGGGCATCAGCCGGACCAGATATTCGCCCCACTGCTTGCCGAAGCTGTAGGTGACCTGGCTGAGGTTCAGCGCCGGATCGAGGCTGTTGGTCGATTCGCCGCCCTGCAGGCCGGCCTTGAGGATGCCACCCTTGACCGGCGTCTGTGCGAAGGCTTTCCCGGCCAGCGTCGTTGCCAGCGCCGCCGACACACCCAGCGCCGCGGTGCGGCCAAGGAAGTCGCGACGTGATATCCGGCCCTGGCCGGCGAGCTCAGCGAGATGGTCGAGTTCAGTCTTCATGTCCTACCCCTTGTTGAAAATAACGTCACACCAGCGGCGCCCGTCCGGAAGGACCTGTGGCGCCCTAGTGTTGCATGCTGATGACGATGGTCGCTCCCCGGCCAGCCGCTTCAGTCCATCCCTTTGCTTCAGCGCAATTCCGACCGGAAACCCGCTCGCCTTCCCGAATTGCTCAGTTCCCCGCGCTGGCCATGCGCCGCCCCTTGATGGCCTTTTCCAGCCAGCCGATCTCCATTTCCGGAACCGACGACAAGAGAAGGTCCGTATAGGCATCGAAGGGCGGCGTGAGAACCTTGCTCTTCGAGCCGTAGCGCACCACTTCGCCGCGATACATCACCGCGATCGAATCGGCGATCGACTTCACCGTCGCCAGGTCGTGGGTGATGAAGAGATAGGCGACCTTTTCGTGCTCCTGCAGGTTCAGCAGCAGCTTGAGGATGCCGTTGGCCACCAGCGGGTCGAGCGCCGAAGTGACCTCGTCGCAGATGATCAGCTTCGGCTTGGCGGCAAGCGAGCGCGCGATGCAGACGCGCTGCTTCTGGCCGCCCGAAAGCTCGGCCGGATAGCGGTCGAGGAAACCCTTGCCCATCTCGATCTCGTCGAGCAGTTCGGCAACGCGCTTGTCGCGTTCGCGGCCGCGCATGCCGAAATAGAATTCGAGCGGGCGGCCGATGATGGTGCCGACGGTCTGGCGCGGGTTCATCGCCACGTCGGCCATCTGGTAGATCATCTGCAACTGGCGCAGATCCTCCTTCGGCCGGTCGGCAAGCCGGTTGGCCAGGGGCCGTCCGTCGAAGGTGACGTTGCCCTGCTCGGGCGGCAGAAGTCCGGTGATGGCGCGCGCCAGCGTCGACTTGCCGGAGCCGGATTCGCCGACCACGGCCAGTGTCTGGCCGGGGTAGATATCGACCGAGACGTTCTTCAGCACCTTGACCTGGCCGCCGCCATAGGCCGCGGTGACGTTCTTCACCGAGAGGAACGGTGTCGCGCCGGGCTTCTGTTCGGAATGTTCTATCTCATGCACCGAGACCAGCGCGTTGGTGTATTCCTGGCGCGGCTCCTTGATGATCTGCCTTGTGCCGCCCCATTCGACCAGCCGGCCATGGCGCAGCACCATGATCTCGTCCGACACCTGGGCGACCACGGCAAGGTCGTGGGTGATGTACAAAGCCGCGACATGGGTGTCGCGGATGGCGTCCTTGATCGCCGCCAGAACGTCGATCTGCGTCGTCACGTCGAGCGCTGTCGTCGGCTCGTCGAAGACGATCAGGTCCGGTTCCGAGCACAGCGCCATTGCCGTCATCACGCGCTGCAGCTGGCCGCCCGAGACCTGGTGCGGAAAGCGTTCGCCGATGGTTTCGGGGTTTGGCAGGCTGAGCTTCTTGAACAGTGCCACAGCGCGCTTTTCCGCCTCGGCGCGTGTCGCTGTGCCGTGCAGCAGCGTGGCTTCCACCACCTGGTCCATCAGCCGGTGCGCCGGATTGAAGGCGGCGGCCGCTGATTGCGCGACATAGCAGACCTCGCGGCCGCGCAGCTTGCGGAAGCCTTCCTTGCCGCCCTTCAGGATGTCGCGGCCATTGAGGATCACCTCGCCGCCGGTGATCCGCACGCCGCCGCGGCCATAGCCCATGGAAGACAGGCCGATGGTCGACTTGCCGGCGCCGGATTCGCCGATCAGGCCCAGCACCTTGCCCTTTTCCAGTGTCAGCGAGACATCGTGCACCAGCACGATGTTCTTTGGCGCCTCTCCGGGCGGGTACACCGTGGCCTCGATGCGCAGGTTCCTGATATCGAGCAGCACGCCTGGCTTGGGTTGTCCGGGTTTCGCTTTGCTGTCGGCCATCACCCGCGTCCTCCCTTCAGGCTTGTCGTGCGGTTGAGGATCCAGTCGGCGACAAGGTTGACCGAAATGGCGAGCGCCGCGATCGCTCCCGCCGGGATGAGCGCGGCGGCAATGCCGAAGACGATGCCGTCCTTGTTCTCCTTGACCATGCCGCCCCAGTCGGCGTCCGGCGGCTGCACGCCAAGGCCGAGGAAGGACAGCGTCGACAGGAACAGCACCGCGTAGATGAAGCGCAGCCCGAGTTCCGAAACCAGCGGCGACAGCGCATTGGGCAGGATTTCGCGGAAGATGATCCAGGCACTGCCTTCGCCGCGCAGTTTTGCCGCCTCGACATAGTCCATGACGTTGATGTCGACGGCGACAGCGCGCGACAGGCGGTAGACGCGTGTCGAGTCGAGGATGCCCATGACCAGGATCAGCGTCACCAGGTTCGTCGGCAGCACGGAGAGCACGACCAGGCCCATGATCAGCGTCGGGATCGACATCAAAAGGTCGACCAGACGCGACAGGATCGTGTCGAACCAGCCGCCGAACACCGCCGCCGAGAAACCGAGTATGGCGCCGAGCGAGAAGGACAGCGCGGTGGCCAGCACGGCGATGAACAGGGTGATGCGCGCGCCGTAGATCATGCGCGACAAGAGATCGCGGCCGAGATTGTCGGTACCCAGCCAATGCGTTGCCGACATCGGCTCCCAGACGTCGCCGACGATCTCGGCATTGCCGTGCGGGGCGATCAACGGTGCGAAGACCGCCGCCAGCACGAACAGGGCGGTCAGCACCAGGCCGATCAGGGCGGGGATGGGGATGCGTTTTATATCGAGCATGCCCGCCCCCTCACTTTGGATGTCTGAGACGCGGATTGGCGACGATCGCCGCTATGTCCGCGATGATGTTGAGGCTGATATAGACGGCGGCGAAGATCAGGCCGACCGCCTGCACCACCGGCACGTCGCGCTTGGTGACGTGGTCGACCAGATACTGCCCCATGCCGGGATAGACGAAGATCACCTCGACCACGACCACGCCGACGATGAGATAGGCGAGATTGAGCATGACGACGTTGATGATCGGCGCGATCGCGTTCGGGAAGGCGTGCTTGCGGATGACCGCGAAGGCCGAAAGGCCCTTGAGCTCCGCCGTCTCGACATAGGCCGACTGCATGACGTTGAGGATCGCCGCGCGGGTCATGCGCATCATGTGGGCGAGCACCACAAGGGTGAGCGCCGTCGCCGGAAGCGCGATGGCCTGCATCCGCTCGCCGAACGGCATGCCGTCATAGACGGTCGAGATGGCGGGGAAGATCTGCCATTTCACGGCGAAGAAATAGACCAGGAGATAGCCGATGAAGAATTCGGGGAAGGAGGTGGAGGCGAGCGCCAGCCCGGAGATCAGCTTGTCGACCCAGCCATTGCGGTAGCGCACGGCGATCAGGCCGAGGATGATCGCCAGCGGCACCGCCACGATCGCCGCCCAGAAGGCGAGGAACAGCGTGTTCCACAGCCGGCCCTTGATCGAGGTGGCGATATCCTGGCCGCTCGACATGGCCGTGCCGAGGTCGCCGGTCAGCACACCGCCGAGCCAATGGAAATACCTGACATAGGCCGGATCGTTCAGCCCGAGCTGCTCGCGTAGGTTGGCGAGCGACTCCGGTGTCGCCGATTGTCCGAGAATGGCTTGCGCGACGTCGCCGGGCAGGATCTGTGTGCCGGCGAAGATCAGGACCGATATGGCCAACAGAAGGAGGATGCCCAGCGCAATGCGCTGGGCGATTAGTTTCAGGATGGGTGAAGACATCTCTGCAAAGCCGGACTCAGGCCTGCAGCCAGCACTTCGCCAGGGCGTAGCCGTTCATCAGTTCCTGGTGCGGATCGTCCACCCAGCCATCGACCTTGGCGCCGGTGGCGTCGATGAACTGGTTAAACATCGGCAGGATCAGGCCGCCTTCGTCGCGCACCAGCACAGCCATGTCGTGGTACATCTGCTTGCGCTTGGCCTCGTCGAGTTCGGCGCGCGCCGCCAGCACCATCTTGTCGAAGTCCGGACGCATGAAGCGCGTGTCGTTCCAGTCGGCGGTCGACAGATAGGCGGTCGAGTACATCTGGTCCTGCGTCGAACGCCCGCCCCAGTAGGAAGCGCAGAAGGGCTGCTTGTTCCAGACTTCGTTCCAGTAGCCGTCGCCGGGTTCGCGCTTGAGCTCGATCTTGATGCCGGCCTTGGCCGCGCTCTGCTGGAAGAGCTGGGAGGCATCGACCGCGCCGGGGAAGGCAACGTCCGAGGTCCGCAGCAGCACAGTGCCGTCATGGCCCGACTTCTTGTAGTGGAACTTGGCCTTGTCCGGATCGTACTTGCGCTGCTCGATCTCGGTGAACAGCGGGTAGGCGGCGTTGATCGGGAAGTCGTTGCCGAGCGAGCCATAGCCGCGCAGCACCTTGGTCAGCATCTCCTCGCGATCGATAGCGAGCTTCAGCGCCATTCTGAGGTCGTTGTTGTCGAACGGCGCCGTGTTGCAATGCATGATGAAGACATAGTGGCCCGGACCCGCATGGTTGCGGATGGTCACGCCCGGCACGCGCTTGATCAGGTCGACAATCTTTGGCTCGACGCGGTTGATCATGTTGACCTGGCCGCCCTGCAGGGCCGCCGTGCGCGCCGTCGCGTCATTGATGACGATGACTTCGATCTGGTCGGCATGGCCCATCTTGTCGCCCTGCCAGTAGTTGGCGAAACGCTCGCCGCCATGGCGCACGCCGGGCTCGTTGGTCTTGACCACGTACGGGCCGGCCGAGATGCCGGCATCGGGCTTGTCCTTGCCGCCATTAGGCTGGACGATCAGGTGATAGTCGCTGAGCAGGTAGGGCAGGTCGGCATTGGCCTCTTTCAGGGTCAGCACCACTTCCTTGCCGCTGGCCTTGATGGTCTCGATGCCCTTCATGTAGCCGAGCGCGCCGGATTTCGACTTCTCGTCCGAATGGCGCTCGAGCGTGGCGGCCACGTCCTCGGCGGTCACGGTCTTGCCGTTGTGGAACTCGACGCCGTCGCGGATCTTCAGCGTCCAGACCTTGGCGTCCTTGGAAGAGCCGATGTCTTCGGCGATGCGGTTCTCGAGCTTGCCGTCGGGGGACAGCTCGACGATCATTTCACCCCAGCACTTGCCGAAGGCGAACGGCACCTGCGTCATCATCAGTGCCGGATCGAGGCTGTTGGTGGATTCACCGCCGACCAGGCCGGCCTTCAGCGTGCCGCCCTTGACCGGGCCTGCCGCGCGCGCCGCACTTGAAAGAAGCGAGTTGGCGAAAGGTGCGGCGATGCCGAGTGCCGCCGCCCTGCCGAGAAAGTCGCGACGGCTCAGCTTGCCCGCTGCGACACGCCGGCTAAGGAATTCCAGTTCGTTTGACATATTGAGTTCCTCACTCTGTTGGTTCGACTCTACGGTCGATTTTTGTTTTTAATTCTCCCTGAATAATGAGGGTAAGCCAATGCCGTAAGCAAGACCGAATGCGACATGCCGTGGCGTAAATCGTACGTCGCATTTGGACCAACGCCTTGGGATCTCAAACGAGCGCGCGTGGAATCTTTTCCTCGAAATTGCGCTCGAAGACGATTTTTTCACCCTCATAGGCTTCGATTCTCGCGCTTACGATGAAGTTTTCCGCGTCCGACCGCATCTCTGCCCATGTCTCGGTACGGACCGACCATTCATTCCGCGACAGGGTCTGGGTCCAATGGGTTTTTCCCGAGGCGGACAGCGGATCGTCGGGATGGATCGCCCAGGTCTCGCGGACGACGCTGCCGTTGACCAGGCCATGGTCGAGATCGCGCACTTCGCCAAAATCATCAGATATGGAAAGCGTGACGATCCCCGTCTTTTCGTCGCGATCGACATGGCGCTCGGAATTGGCTGGCCGGACTGTTTCCGTGGCCCAGGGCGCAGCGCCTTCCGGTTCGGCGAACGTCGTTTCGTCGCCGGTCGCCAGCGGGCGCAGCGGCAGGGCCAGCGTCGCGGCCGACAAGGCGAGTTGCGCCGGCTGCGGCGAGGGCCAGATGACAGGCCAGTAGGCGTTCGACACCGCGATGCGCAGCCGGTGGCCCGCCGGCACGCGATAGGCGCATTGATCGAGCACGACGCGCGCCGACACGGTTTCGCCCGGCACCAGCGCCTGCGGAAATTCGTGCGACACCCGGTGCGTCAGGTTGAGCACGCCGTAGGAGATCAGTTCCGAAGCGCCGTCGGGATGCACGTCGCACAGCCGGATCGCGATGTTGGCCTGTGGGCGGTCGCAAGAGAACGTGACCTCGACTTCCGGCGCACCGACGATGTCGATCACCTCCGTGAGCAGCGGCTGATCAAAAAACACCGACAGCGCATCGTCGGGGCGCTGGTCGCCCGGCAATTCCGGTCCGAAGGTGAACGGAAAATATTCGCCGCCGGCGAGGCCGCAATTCTGCGGCGAGGCGACGATGGAAGGTTGGCTCCCCTTGGGGAGCAGATCGATCGTCTGGATCTTGATGGTGGGCGAGGGCCATTGTGTCTCGGCCACCCAGCGGCCTGGCCGCTCCGGGTGCCAACGTGCCGGGCGCACGCTGTCCATCACATAGGCGCGGTAGGCGGGATCGTCCTCGACGCCGGTCTCGGCGCCTTTCAGCCAATGGTCCCACCAGCGCAGGGCCTCCTGCAGAAAGCCGATGGCCGGCTGGGGGCCGGCATAGTGCGGATATTTGTGGATCCACGGGCCGACGATGCCCTTTACCGGCGCCTCGATGTTGGTCACGAGGTGCGAGATCGTGTTGCGGTAGCCGTCATGCCAGCCGCCGATCGACAGCACGGCGGCATGAATGGCGGAAAAATCCTCGCAGATCGAACCGCGTTTCCAGTAGGCGTCGCGGTGCTGGTGCTTCAGCCACAGCGGTGCAAGGAACGATTGGTTCTCCAGCCGGGTCAGCCACAGGTCCCGCCATCTGTTGTCGCCGGCGATCAGCGGATCCGGCGGCCGCGACGAATAGGACAACATCGTCGAGGCCCAGCCGAAATTCTCGATCAGCAGGCAACCGCCCTTGTAGTGGATGTCGTCGGCATAGCGGTCGACGGTCGAACACAGGCTGATCACCGCCTTCAGCGCCGGCGGCTGCTTGGCCGCCACCTGCAAGCAGTTGAAGCCGCCCCAGGAGATGCCCATCATGCCGACATTGCCGTTGCACCAGGGCTGGGCCGCCGCCCAGGCGATGACGTCGCAGGCGTCCTGCAATTCCTGCTCGGAATACTCGTCGTCCATCAGCCCTTCGGAATCGCCATTGCCACGCATGTCGACGCGGATCGAAGCGTAGCCGTGGCCGGCAAAATAGGGATGCGTCAGCTGGTCGCGAAAGATGGTGCCGTCGCGCTTGCGGTAGGGCAAATGCTCGAGGATGACAGGCACCGGATCGTCGCCGGCATCTTCCGGCATCCACACCCGCGCCGACAGCCGGCAGCCATCCGGCATGACGATGCCCATGTCAGGAAATTCGACGACTTTGCGGGGGAATTCGGTAATGGTTTTCATGGTGCGCATAACGCCCCGCGGCACGGCAACTTTCAATCGCAATTCGCGACTGGAGCAGCGAAATATGCGACCTGTGCTGCTACCTGCTCTACACGCTCAGTTGAGCGGAATATCGTTCTCGGCCTTGCTCGCTTGGTACGCTTCGGACAGTTCGTCGTAGCGTGCCGAGATCGTGCCGATGCGCGTCTCCAGCCGCCGGCGTTCGGCCTCAGGCAGCGCCCGCACCAGCCTGCGGATCGAAAAACTCTTCCAGTAGGCGTTCTCGGCATTGTAGCCGCCGGGATCGAGGGTGAAGACCTCTTTCAGGATTTTCAGATCGTGCGGGATGGCGAAACTGTCGCGCGAATCCTCGTGGCTGAAGAGATAGTAGAAATTATCGAAGCCGGTCCAGGTGATCGCAGACAGGCAGAGCGAGCAGGGTTCATGCGTGGCGATGAACAGCGCGTCCTTGGTGTCGACACGCTCAGCCCTGGGCATTTCGTAAAACCGCTTCAGGCAATGCACCTCGCCATGCCAGAGCGGGTTTTCGATCTCGTTGTTGGTTTCGGCCAGCACCAGCGAACGGTCGTCCTTGCGCAGGATCGCCGCGCCGAACAGCTTGTTGCCGTGGGCGACACCTTCCGCCGTCTTCGGCACGATGTCGTGCTCGATGACGTCGAGCAGGCGGTCGATCAGCGAAATGTCGGTCATGACGGGGGCTCCTGCTGCATGCCGGCCAAAGGTGCCCCGGTCTTGGGGTGGCGACATGCACAAAAATCAAGGGAGATGGATCTCGTAGGCGTGCGAGAAATGAAACTCTTCGAGGTTGGAGCCGTCGCCGCCACGGTCGACGATCAGGAAATCCTGAGCCTCGCCGAGCGGCGTCAGCACGCCGTGCCAGAGGTTACGGGAATAATTGATGCCTTGTCCCGGCGCGGTGATGAAGGCATGCGGTTCGCCCGGCCCCTCCTTGCCGTCATGGCAGACGACGACCAGGAACGGGCGCGGCGACAGCGGAATGAAAGCCTGGCTGCCGAAGGGGTGACGCTCGACCATGGTCAGCTTCAGTGGCAGTTCGTAAGGCGCGCCGCGCACCATGGAGATCAGCACGCGGGCGTTCGGTCCCGCCGCCTCGGCGGTCGCCAGGTCATGGTAGCGCTCGGCCCTGCCGCCATTGATCGGGTAGTGGTTGTCGCCGCCCATGTCGATGACATCACCGAATTCGGCAAAGGCCTCACGGGTCAGCGGCCGCGCGACGATATGAGCCAAGATGGGGCGGGTCACCGCGAGCGGCCGCCAATGCCAGCCCCGCCGAGCTTGGCGTGCCGGTTGACGTCCTTGTAAAGCAGATAGCGGAATTTGCCGGGGCCGCCGGCATAGCAGGCCTGCGGGCAGAAGGCGCGCAGCCACATATAGTCGCCGGCCTCGACCTCGACCCAGTCCTGGTTGAGGCGATAGACCCCCTTGCCTTCCAGCACATAGAGCCCGTGCTCCATCACATGCGTCTCGGCGAACGGAATGACGGCGCCGGGCTCGAGCGTGACGATGGTCATGTGCATGTCGTGGCGCAGATCGGCCGGATCGACGAACCGTGTCGTGGCCCAGCGGCCTTCGGTGCCAGGCATCGGCGAAGGCGCGATATCCTGCTCGTTGGTGAAGAAGGCTTCAGGCGTTTCGAGACCGTCGACCGCTTCGTAGGCCTTGCGAATCCAGTGGAAACGGACGGCAGCCGTGCTTTCGTTGCGAACTGTCCAGCCGCTGGACGGCGGCAGGAAGGCGAAACCGCCTGGTCGCAAGACATGCTTCTTGCCGCCGAGCAAAACGGTCAGTTCGCCTTCGACAACGAACAGGGCGCCCTCGGCGCCGGCATCGGGCTCCGGCCGCTCGCTGCCGCCGCCGGGCGCGACCTCGACGATGTATTGCGAGAACGTCTCGGCGAAGCCGGACAGTGGGCGCGACAGGATCCAGACGCGGGTCTTGTCCCAGAACGGCAGGGCGCTGGTGACGATGTCCTGCATCACGCCTCTGGGGATGACGGCGTAGGCCTCTGTGAAGACGGCGCGGCCTGTCAGCAGTTCGGATTGACCGGAATGGCCGCCATGCGGCGCGTAGTAGGTTCGGTCGGGCATCCTGATTGTATCCATGGTTTCAAACCTATTGCGGTAGCATGTCCTTGAGGCGGAGCAGCGCGATGCGCTCGACCTGTTTGCAGGCGGTTTCGAATTCGACGCCGCGGCTGTTGCCGATGCGCGCCTCGAATTCCGCCAGGATTTCCTCCTTGGTCTTGCCTTTCACCGCGATGATGAAGGGGAAGCCGAAGGTGGTGACGTAGGCGGCATTGAGCTTGGAGAACAGTTCGCGTTCCTTGTCCGTCAGCGCGTCGAGGCCGGCCGAGGCCTGTTCCCGGGTCGATTCCGCCGTCAGCCGCTTGGCCTTGGCCAGCTTGCCGGCAAGGTCCGGGTGTGCGTTGAGCACACCGAGCCGCTCGGTTTCGCTGGCGGCACGGAAAACGCGGCAAAGCGCATTGTGCAAGCCACCTGCCGTATCGTGCGCCGGCCCCAGTTCCAGTTCGTAGGCCCGTTCGGCAATCCACGGCGAATGCTCGAACACACCGCCGAACGTGTGGACGAATGTCTCGAATTCCATCTTCGAAGGCCTGAGCGCCGCCGGCTTGTAGGGATGGTTCTCTTGCCAGTGGCGGGCGATGTCGATGCGCCGCGCCAGCCAGACCTTGTCGTGCGACTTCACGTAGTCGACGAAGCGCTTCAGCGCCGCGACCCGGCCCGGCCGCCCGACGAGCCGGCAATGCAGGCCGATATTCATCATGCGCGGCCGTCCTGCCTTGCCTTCGGCATAAAGCGTGTCGAAACTGTCCTTGAGGTAGGCGAAGAACTGGTCGCCCGAATTGAAGCCCTGCGGCGTGGCGAAGCGCATGTCGTTGGCATCGAGCGTATAGGGGATGATGAGCTGCGTGCCGCTTGCATGCTCGAACCAGTAAGGCAGTTCGTCATCATAGGTGTCGGAGACATAGTCGAAGCCGCCTTCCTCGGCGACCAGACGCACCGTGTTGACCGAGGTGCGGCCCGTATACCAGCCGGTCGGGCGCTGGCCTGTCACTTCGTAATGCAGCTTGATCGCCGCTTCGAGGTCGCCGCGCTCGTCCGCGGCGCTGTGGTCGCGGTAGTCGATCCATCTCAGCCCGTGCGAAGCGATCTCCCAGCCGGCGTCCTGCATGGCCGTCACCTGGTCGGGCGAGCGTGCCAGCGCGGTGGCGACGCCGTAGCAGGTCACAGGCACTTGCTCCTCGCTGAACAGGCGAAGCAGCCGCCAGAAGCCGGCCCGCGCGCCATATTCGTAGATCGATTCCATGTTCCAGTGGCGTTGACCCACCCAGGGTGCCGCGCCGACGATTTCCGACAGGAAGGCTTCCGATGCCTTGTCGCCGTGGAGCACGCAGTTTTCGCCGCCCTCTTCGTAATTGACCACGAATTGTACGGCGACATGCGCGCCGCCAGGCCATTTCGGATCGGGCGGATTGGCTCCGTAGCCACGCATGTCTCTTTCGTAACGCATCGTCCCTCCCGCCGGGCATCGCCCGAGGTATGATCAGGATATCGAAAGGGTGCTTCTCGCATTCCCCCGAAAATTTTTGAAAGTGTTTTTGTCGCGCTCCGCTCGACCGGGACTTATGCATCGCCTTTAATTGGCGCACAATTCATCACTGTTGTTCTGATGTACCTGGATGGGAGGCGGCCAATGGCTGAAACGTCGAAAGCCGATGGCGGGCGCCTGACGACCCATGTGCTGGACACGGCGACCGGCAAGCCGGCGGCCGGACTGTCGATCGCACTCTATCGTCTCGACGGTTCGGCCAGGACACATCTGAAGACTGTCGCAACCAATGCCGATGGCCGTTGCGACGCGCCGCTGCTGGTAGGCACTGAGTTCCGCACCGGCGAATACGAACTGGTGTTCGCGGCCGGCGACTATCTGCGCGGCCAGGGCACAAGGCTGCCCAAGCCCGCTTTTCTCGACAGCGTGCCGATCCGCTTCGGCATGGCGGAGGCGGTGCACTATCATGTACCCTTGCTGATCTCGCCCTACGGCTATTCGACCTACAGGGGGAGCTGAGGCATGGCCAAGGTCACACTCCGAAACGAAATCCGCTTCATCCTGAATGGCAGGGATGTCGTGCTGTCGTCGGTTGCGCCTGACGCGACCCTGCTCGATTGGTTGCGGCTCGACCGCTCGCTGCGCGGCACCAAGGAAGGTTGCGCCGAGGGCGATTGCGGTGCCTGCACGGTGCTTGTCGGCAAGCTCTCCGCCGGCGGGCTGGTTTATGAAAGCGTCAATGCCTGCATCCGCTTCCTCGGCTCTCTCGACGGCACCCATGTCGTGACGGTCGAGCATCTGCGCGGTGAGCCCGGTAAGCTGCATCCCGTCCAGCAGGCGATGGTCGATTTCCACGGCTCGCAATGCGGCTTCTGCACGCCGGGCTTCGTCATGTCGCTCTATGGCCTGTGGATGAAGTCGCCGGACCCATCGAACGCGGCCATCGAAAAGGCCTTGCAAGGCAATCTTTGCCGTTGCACCGGCTATGAGGCGATCATGCGCGCGGCGCACGCCATCTCCAGCTACGGCAAGGCGGCAAAAGATCCGCTGGCGGTAGAGCGCAAGGCGATCACGGCGAGGCTGGAAGCCATGCATGACGGCGCCCGTATAGAGATCGAGTCGGGCAAGAAGCGGCTCATCGTGCCGGCCAATGTCGATGACTTCGCCGCCATGCTGGACAAGGAACCCGGCGCCACGGTCGTTGCCGGCTCCACCGATGTCGGCCTGTGGGTGACCAAGCACATGCGCGACATCTCACCGGTGATCTTCATCGGCAATCTCGACGGGCTGCGCACCCTCTCCGAGGACAAGGGCGTCATATCGATCGGCGCCGGCGTCACCTACACGGAAGCCTTCTCGACCCTGGCCAAACGCATCCCGGCGCTCGGGCCGCTGTTCGATCGCATCGGCGGCGAACAGGTGCGCAACATGGGCACCATCGGCGGCAACATCGCCAACGGCTCGCCGATCGGCGATACGCCGCCGCCCTTGATCGCGCTTGGCGCGCGCCTGACGCTGCGCAAGGGCAAGAAGCGGCGCACGATCCCGTTGGAGACCTTCTTCATTGCCTATGGCAAGCAGGACCGGCAGCGGGGCGAGTTCGTTGAGGCGGTACATGTCCCTGTCCCGGCCAAGGACACGAAGTTCGCGGTCCACAAGATCACCAAGCGGCGCGACGAGGACATCACGGCTGCCCTCGGCGCCTTTTTCCTGACGCTGGCCAGGGACGGCACGGTCGCGGAGGTGCGCATCGCCTATGGCGGCATGGCGGCGACGCCAAAACGGGCGTCTTTCGTTGAACAGGCGCTCCTCGGCAAGCCCTGGACCGAAGAGACGGTCGAGGCGGCGATGGCCGAATACGCCAGGGATTTCACCCCGCTCACCGACATGCGGGCGTCGGCCGAATACCGGGCTCTTGCGGCCAGGAATCTGTTGCTGCGCTTCTTTGTCGAAACCACCGGCACCAGGGCACCATTCCAGGTGTCACGCAACGAGGCTGCCTGATGAACAAGCACGCCACGTCAAATCTCAAGGCCGAGAAGATCACTGGCGGCGTTGCCACCGATCAGCGGCATGATTCCGCCCACAAGCATGTCAGTGGCACCGCCGTCTATATCGACGACATGCCGGAACCGGCGGGTACGCTGCATGTTGGGCTGGGCCTGTCGAAAGTTGCGCACGGCACCCTGAAGAGCATCGACCTTTCGGCGGTGCGGACGGCACCCGGCGTGGTCGACGTGCTGACTTATGCCGACGTGCCCGGCGAGAACGATGTCTCGCCGAGCGGCATGCATGACGATCCCGTCCTGGCCGAAGGCAAGGTGCAGTTTTTCGGTCAGCCGATCTTCGCGGTCATCGCCGAAACAAGGGAAGCGGCGCGCCGTGCCGCGCGACTGGCCAAGATAGAATATGACGAACTTCCAGCCATCCTCGGCATCTGGGGTCTGGATCCGGCCAAGGACAGGCAGGTCACCACGCCGCTCACCTTGCGGCGCGGCGACGCGGCCGCCGCCATCGCCGCCGCGCCCCGTCGGGTGAAAGGGCGCATGAAGCTTGGCGGACAGGACCACTTCTACCTCGAGGGCCAGGTCTCGTTGGCGGTGCCCGGCGAAGACGACGAGGTCACCGTCTATTGCTCAACCCAGGGGCCGAGCGAGACCCAGCACCTTGTCTCCCATGTGCTCGGCGTGCCGAGCCATGCGGTGACGGTCGAGGTTCGGCGCATGGGTGGCGGCTTTGGGGGCAAGGAAACGCAGGCCAACCAGTGCGCGGCGATCGCCGCCATTGCCGCCAAGAAGCTGAACCGTGCGGTCAAGATCCGGCTCGATCGCGACGAGGATATGACTGCTACCGGCAAGCGGCACGACTTCGCCATCGACTATGAAGTCGGCTTCGACGACGAGGGCAATATCCTCGGCGTCGACTTCATGTTCGCGCTCAATGCCGGCTTCTCTGCCGACCTGACCGGTCCGGTCGGCGACCGCGCGTTGTTCCATTGCGACAACGCCTATTTCTATCCGAATGTCCACGCCAAGTCGGCGCCGCTCTACACCAACACCGTTTCCAACACCGCTTTCCGCGGCTTCGGCGGCCCGCAAGGCATGATCGGCGCCGAGCGCGTCATCGACGAGGTCGCCTTCGCCGTCGGCAAGGATCCGCTCGAAATCCGCAAGCTGAATTTCTACGACCCGATGGAGGCGATCGGCGGCCGCAACGTCACGCCCTATCACCAGAAGGTCGAGGACTGCATCATCCAGCGCATCGTCGCCGAGCTTGAGGAGATTGTCGGTTACGCACGGCGTCGGCGTGAGATCCAGGCCTTCAACGCCAACAGCCGCTTCATCAAGCGCGGCCTGGCGCTGACGCCGGTCAAGTTCGGCATTTCCTTCACCAAGACCGAGTCCAACCAGGCCGGCGCGCTGGTGCATGTCTATGCCGATGGTTCCGTGCACATGAACCATGGCGGCACCGAAATGGGGCAGGGCCTGCACCTCAAGGTGGCGCAGGTTGTCGCCGAGGAGTTCCAGATTGACCTCGAGCGCGTGAAGATCACCGCGACCACCACCGCCAAGGTGCCGAACACGGCGCCGACGGCCGCGTCCTCGGGCGCCGATCTCAATGGCATGGCGGCGCAGAACGCCGCGCGCCAGATCCGCCAGCGGCTGACCGATTTCGCCGCTGAGAGATACCAGGTCCCGGTCGACCAGGTGGTGTTCCTGCCCAACCGGGTGCGCGTCGGCAACCAGGAGGTCTCCTTCAACGACCTGGTCAGGCAGGCCTATATTGCACGCGTCCAGCTTTCGGCCGCCGGCTTCTACAAGACGCCGAAGATCCACTGGGACCGCAGCAAGGGCCAGGGCCACGCCTTCTATTATTACGCCTATGGCGCGGCCTGCTCTGAAGTGTCGGTCGATACCCTGACCGGCGAATATGTCGTCGAGCGCGCCGACATCCTGCATGACTGCGGCCGCTCGCTGAACCGGGCGATCGACATCGGCCAGGTCGAAGGTGGCTTCATCCAGGGCATGGGCTGGCTGACGACGGAAGAGCTTTGGTGGGACGACAAGGGCCGGCTGCGCACGCATGCGCCGTCGACCTACAAGATCCCGCTGGCGTCGGATCGCCCGAAGATCTTCAACGTGGCATTGACCGACTGGTCGCAGGCCTATGAGCCGACCATCCATCGCTCCAAGGCCGTCGGCGAGCCGCCGCTGCCGCACGGCATGTCGGTGCTGCACGCCCTGTCGGATGCGGTGGCCAGTGTCGCCGATCATAGAATTTGTCCACGCCTTGATGCGCCCGCGACGCCAGAACGCGTGCTGATGGCGATCGAGAGGTTGAAAGCGGCAAAACCGGCCTGATCGAGCCTTAACGTGCAAATCGGGCCGAAAAACGCTATATTTCCCGGGTGGGAATGCAGACGATGAACTCGAACGTGCAAAGCCTGAAAGCCTTCCTCGCCAGTGCCGGCCGGCTTGCTCTGGTCGAGGTGGCGGGCACCAAAGGCTCGACGCCGCGCGAGAAGGGCGCCTTCATGCTCGTCTCGCAAACGGCGATTTTTGGCACGATCGGCGGCGGCCAGCTCGAATATATGGCCATCGACAAGGCCCGGCAGATGCTTTTCTCCCCCCTCGAGGGGGGTGAGAAGCGATCGGTCGAAGACCGAGAAAAAGCCAACGATTTGGCTTTTTCAGCGACGAACGCCCGGAGCCATAGCGAAGGGCAAACCGCAAAGCGGCCAGAGGGGGGCCTCTCAGGAGGCACCGCTGGGGCGTCGAGCACTGCCGCGACGATCCCACCCGGCGGCTTCGCCGCCACCCTCCCCTCAAGGGGGAGGGGAACCCGTATCGAGGTCGACGAAATCTGCGCTACCCTCGACGTTCCGCTCGGACCGGAGATTGGCCAGTGCTGCGGGGGCCGTGTCGAGGTGCTGATCCGCCTGATCGACAGGGCAATCGAACAGAGGCTGATTGCCGACGCTGAAGCCGAGGAAGCCCATCTGCCGCATGTCTACATCTTCGGCGGCGGTCATGTCGGCCAGGCGCTGGCGTCGACGATCGCGCTCCTTCCCGTGCACGGTGTCGTCATCGAGACACGGGCCGAGGCGCTGGAGGGCATGCCGGAAACCGTTGAGACGCGGCTGACGCCGATGCCCGAGGCCGAGGTGCGAAACGCCCCTGCCGGCACGGCTTTCGCGATCCTCACCCACGACCACGCACTGGATTTCCTGATCGTCGCCGAAGCGCTGAAACGGAACGACGCTGGCTATGTCGGCATGATCGGCTCGAAGACCAAGAAAGCGACGTTCAAGAACTGGTTCCTGAAGTCGGCTGAAGGCAGCGAAGCCGAATTCTCCAGCCTCGTCTCGCCGATCGGCGGCGACGCCGTCAAGGACAAGCGCCCGCCAGTCATCGCAGCACTTGCCGCTGCCGAGATCATGACGGCGCTGGTGGTTCACAGCGCTTCGTCAAATGCCAACCGTCAGGTCCAGCAGGACAATATCATGGCCGGTTAGCCAAGGGCTGCTTGTTGGCCTGCCTGTTTTAATCGCAGGAAAAATGCATTTGCGGTATCCACCCGGCGTTGCTGCATGAGGTGAGGATAGATGGACGTTCTGAAAATCGCGGCCTTCTCGGATGGCAACACCGGCGGCAATCCTGCCGGGGTGCTGATAGGCGACGTCTTGCCCGATGCGGCCGAGATGCAGCGCCTGGCAGCGGAAGTCGGGTTCTCGGAAACCGCCTTTGCCGCGCCGGATGGAGAAAGCTGGCGGGTTCGCTATTTCTCGCCGGAAACTGAAGTTCCCTTCTGCGGTCATGCCACTATCGCCTTGGGGGCCGCCCTTGTCCGGCGGTTCGGCGACGGGATTTTCCCGCTGATCCTCAACCAGGCCAGCATCACCGTCGAGGGTTTTCGCGATGGCGCGACTATCGCCGCCGCGTTGCAGTCGCCGTCGACACGCAGCAAGCCGGCGGCGCCGGAGCTGATCGCCGAGGCGCTAGCGCTGTTCGGCTATGCCGCGACCGATCTCGATCCGGCGATTCCGCCGGCACTGATCCATGGCGGCGCGGACCACCTTGTGCTGGCCCTCAAGTCGCGCGAGGCACTGGCGGCCATGCGCTACGATCTGAAAACCGGTCAGGCCTTGATGCGGGCCGCAGGGCTGGTGACGATCCTGCTCGCCTATGCGGAAACGCCGCGGCTGTTCCACACGCGCAATCCCTTTGCCTCTGGCGGTGTCTATGAGGACCCGGCGACGGGCGCCTCGACGGCCGCCTTTGCCGGTTATCTCAGAGACATCCGATGGCCGCATGGCGGCGCGATCGATGTCATCCAAGGCGAGGATATGGGCATGCGCTCGCGGCTGCATGCCGATATCCCGCCCGAGATCGGCAGCTCGATCAGGGTTTCGGGCAGCGCCCGGATGATGGACGAAGCATAGAAACCGCCGGCTCAGGCCGGCTGTTTCAAACCCAGATGGTCGCGCAACGTTCGGCCTTCATAGTCCCGGCGGAACAGACCGCGCCGCTGCAGTTCCGGCACCACCAGCGTGGCGAAGGCATCGAGCTCGCCCGGGAAATAAGACGGCATCACGTTGAAGCCGTCGGCGGCACCACCCTCGAACCGCGCCTGCAACTCGTCGGCGACCTGCGCCGCCGTGCCCACAATGCGCCAATGGCCGCGCGCGCCGGCGAAATGGCGGGCAAGCTGGCGGATGGAAAGGCCGTCGCGGCGCGATTGTTCGACGACCAGCGCCTGGCGGCTCTTCATGCCCTCGCTCTCCGGCAGTTCGGGCAGCGGCCCGTCGATCGGATAGCGCCAAAGATCGGAGATGCTGAGATAGCTGGAGAGCAGCGCCACGCCGACATCGTCGGGGATCAGTTCCTGCAATTCCTCATGCTTCTCGCGGGCCTCAGTCTCGGTTTCCGCCACCACGGGCGAGACGCCGGGCATGATCTTGATGTCGTCAGGCTCGCGCCCATAGGTCGCCATGCGTCCCTTGAGATCGTCGTAGAAGGCCTTCGCTTCCTCGAAGGTCTGCGCCGCCGTGAACACCACGTCGGCAGTGCGGGCGGCAAGATCGCGGCCGACATCCGAGGCGCCGGCCTGGACCATGACCGGCGCGCCCTGCGGCGAGCGCGGCAGGTCGAGCGGGTCGCGCACCGAAAAGCTCTGGTCGTCGTGGCCGGACGCCTTGCCGTGCCAAAGGCCGGTGACGACCTCGGCGAATTCGCGCGCTCGTTCATAGCGGTCGGCATGGGGCTTGAGACCTGTCGCACCGAAATTGGCGGCTTCGATCGGACTTGCCGAAGTGACGAGGTTCCAGCCGGCGCGGCCGCCGCTCAGATGGTCGAGCGACAGAAACGTCCGCGCCAGGCCGTAGGGCTCGTTGTAGCTTGTCGAGGCGGTGGAAACGAGGCCGATGCGGCTGGTCTGCACGGCCAGCGCCGAAAGCAGGCTGATCGGCTCGAAGCCGATCGAGCGCGACGTCTGGCTGGCGATGCCGACATTGGCCTCGCGCAGCCCGGCGGCGTCCTCGCAGAAGATCATGTCGAACTTGGCCGCTTCCGCCGTGCGCGCCAGCTGGATGTAATGGTCGATGTCGATGCCAGCCGTCACATGGGACTTCGGATGGCGCCATGCGGCGATGTGGTGGCCTGTTGCCCACAGAAAGGCGCCGAGCTTCATCTGCGCGCTCATTGCTCACCTCCGCCGGCAAGGCCAAGATGCGAGCGCAACGTCGTGCCGTAATAGGTCTCTCGAAGAAGGCCGCGGCGCCGCAACTCCGGCGCGACACGATTGATGAAATCGTCGAATACCGAAAGCTGTGACAACTGGATGCTGAACCCGTCGCAGCTTCTTGCGCGAAATTGGGTTTCCAGCCTATCGGCCAAGGTGGCCGAGCTGTCATCGGGCGCTAGCGAGATATTCGTCAGCACCTTCACAGCATCCGGATCGCGCCCAGCCGCCGTGGCGCGACGCTTCAGATCATCATAGCGTACTTTCGCGTTCTCGACCGACCCGCTCTCCAGCAAGATGACATCGGCGATGCGGGCCGCAATATCCAGGTCAGGCTCCGACAGACCGGAGAACACTAGCACCGGCGTATCCTGCGGCGAACGCGCGACGTTCAGCGGCCCGCGCACGGAGAAGAACTCGCCCCTGTGGTCGAGCAGGTGCATTTTTTCGGGATCATGGAAGCGTCCGCCGGTCTTGTCGAACAGCAGCGCATCCGCATCCCAGCCTTGCCACAGGCCCTGAACGATGCCGATATATTCCTCGCCGCGGCGGCGAAAGTCGGTGTCGGAAAATCCTTCCGGCCGGCTGAAATTCGCGGCCTCGCGAGGGCTCCGCGCCATCGTCGCGTTCCAGCCGGCGCGGCCATGGCTGATGATATCGAGCGAAGCGAAACGGCGCGCCAGATTGTAGGGCTGGTGGGCGACTATCGAGGCCGCCGCGACCAGTCCGATCCGGCTCGTCACCGTTGCCAGCGCGGCGAGTAAAGTCGTTGCTTCGAAGGGCATCGGATTGTTCACTGTACCGCTGTCGGAAGCCGGGGCGGAATCGGCAAGCAGCACCAGGTCCAGCGCTGCCGCTTCGGCTTGCTGCACAAACCGGACAAGGCGGCGGAATTCCGGTTCACCCGTTAGGTCGGAAGTCCCCGGCAACAGCGAAACGGCAAGATGCATTGTGGCGCCGTTGTCCATCGATGGTTCCTGCGAGACGAAATGGAGCCGGGACTATGTTCGCCGCCCGCAGCGATGGCAACCGCTGACGCTGGGCCAACTGCCGCTCACTTGCCGGCCAGCAATTGGTTTCCAGTCAGCCATCACTTACCAGCAAGAATGTCGTTGATCAGGCGCTGGCAGCGCTCGGCCATGAAATCCAGCAGCAGCCGCACTTTCGGGTCCTGCAGCTTCTTATGCGGATAGACCGCGGCAAACTGTACCGGCGTCGGTGGTGTGTTGGCCAGGATCACCTTCAATCGCCGGTCGCGGATGAACGGTTCGACCTCGAAGCGCGGCTTGTTGATGATGCCGCGTCCCGACAGCGCCCAGCCGGTCAGCACGTCGCCGTCATCCGTGTCGTAAGGTCCGTGCACTTCGAATTTCTGGGGCCCGGTGGGGGTCTGCAGCGTCCAGACATATTCGCGCGCGCCGGAATAGCGCAGCATCAGGCAGTCGTGCTTTCGTCCGATCAGCTCCTGCGGCTCCACGGGCTCGCCGCGCGCTTCCAGATATTTCGGTGCCGCCACCAGCACGCGCTCGCATTCCATGATGCCGCGCATCCGCAGGCTGGAATCCTCGATGATGCCAAGCCGGAAGGCGACGTCGATGCCTTCCTTCATGATGTCGACATTGTGGTCGGAGAGCCTCAACCGCACTTCGATATCGGGATACTTATCGTGGAAATCGGGAATGCCCGAGGCGACGAGCCGCCGGCCGAGGCCAAGCGGCGCGGTCACGCGGATGGTGCCGCGCGGCTGGCCGGAAAGTGCCGAGACGGCGGCCTCGGCCTCGGTGATGGCCTCCAGCACCTGCTTGGCGCCGGCGTAGAAAACCGTGCCATGTTCGGTCGGCATCAATTGCCGCGTCGTGCGATTGAACAGCCGCACGCCCAGATGCTTCTCCAACTCCTTGATGCGGTTGGAGGCGACCGCCGGCGAAATGCGCATGTCGCGCCCCGCCGCCGACAGATTGCCGAGTTCGACGACGCGGACGAAGACGGCGATGTTGTCGAGATAGGCCATACGGAGCACCTTCGCCGCTTTTCGGCGATCAGCCTAGTATTTTCCATTTTTTTTTGAAAGTCATCGTACACCTCGCCTCTTTCCGTTTGCGCGCCACACCGTAAAGTCACCCAATCGGCAGGGACGACTTCAATGATGGATTTCGCGATTTTCTGGGACTGGCTGAGCTTCGCCGTGCGGTGGCTGCATGTCATCACCGGCATCGCCTGGATCGGCTCGTCTTTCTATTTCGTCGCGCTCGATCTCGGCCTGCGCCAGCGTCCCGGCATGCCAGTCGGCGCCTTCGGCGAGGAATGGCAGGTGCATGGCGGCGGCTTCTACCACATCCAGAAATATCTGGTGGCGCCGGCCGAGATGCCCGAGCATCTGACCTGGTTCAAATGGGAGTCCTACGCCACCTGGCTGTCCGGTTTCGCCATGCTGTGCGTGGTCTACTATGCCGGCGCCGACCTGTTCCTGATCGATCCCAATGTGCTGCCGATGTCGGTGCCGGTCGGCATCCTTTTGTCCATGGCCACGATCGGCGTCGGCTGGGTGGTCTATGATCTGCTGTGCCGTTCGCCGCTTGGAAAAAGCGATACCGGCCTGATGCTGGTGCTCTACTGCGTGCTGGTGTTCATCGCCTGGGGGCTCACCCACCTGTTCACCGGGCGCGCCGCCTTCCTGCATCTGGGCGCCATCACCGCCACGATCATGTCGGCCAACGTCTTCATGGTCATCATTCCCAACCAGAAGATCGTCGTCGCCGACCTCATCGCCGGCCGCCAGCCCGATCCGAAATACGGCAAGATCGCCAAGCAGCGTTCGCTTCACAACAATTATCTGACGCTGCCCGTCCTGTTCCTGATGCTGTCGAACCACTACCCCCTGGCGTTCGGCACGCAGTTCAATTGGGTCATCGCCTCGCTGGTGTTCATCATCGGCGTGCTTATCCGGCATTATTTCAACACCGTGCACAAGCGTGCCGGCAATCCGCACTGGACGTGGCTCGGCGCCCTTGTCCTGTTCATCATCATCATCTGGCTGTCGACCGTGCCGAAGGTGTTGACCGGCGAACCGAAGGCGTCGGCTTCGGCGGAAGTCTATATCGCCTCGGCGCATTTCCCGGCGGTGCGCGACACCGTGCTCGGCCGCTGCTCGATGTGCCATGCTCAGGAACCGGTCTATGAAGGCATCTACCACGCGCCCAAGGGCGTGATGCTGGATACCGACGCCAACATAGCCGACCACGCCCGCGAGATCTATCTGCAGGCCGGCCGCAGCCACGCCATGCCGCCCGCCAATGTCTCGCAGATATCGGACAAGGAACGGGCGTTGCTGGTGGCCTGGTTCGAAGGCGCGGGGAAATAGGCATGACCTCGACACTTCTGCGCGGCCGCACGCTTTCCTTCGTGCGCTGGCCGCAGACCATCGATGACCATTCGGCCTGGCGTTACGAGGAAGATGGCGGCCTGCTGATCAACGACGGCCGGATCGTTGCATCAGGCGCCTATGCGGATGTCGAGAAACAGGCCGGCGAGGGTGTAAAAAAGATCGATCACCGGCCGCATCTTTTGCTGCCGGGCTTCATCGATACCCATGCGCATTTCCCGCAGATGCAGATCATCGCGTCCTATGGTGCCGAACTGCTCGACTGGCTGAACACCTATACTTTCCCGGAAGAGACGAAGTTCGCCAACGCGCAGCACGGCCGCCGCATAGCGCGCCTGTTCCTCGACGAGATGGTGCGCCACGGCACGACGACGGTGGTCGCCTATTGTTCGGTGCACAAGGCGTCGGCCGAAGCCTTCTTCGCCGAGTCGCATGACCGCAACATGCTCAACATCGCCGGCAAGGTGATGATGGACCGCAATGCACCCGACGGTGTGCTCGACACGCCGCAATCCGGCTATGACGACACCAAGGCGCTGATCGCGCAATGGCACGGAAAGGGGCGCCAGCATTATGCCATCACGCCGCGCTTCGCGATCACCTCCTCGCCGGAGCAGATGGAGATGGCCGGAGTGCTCTGCCGCGAGCATCCCGACCTGCACATGCAGACGCATCTGTCGGAAAACCACGCCGAGATCGCCTTCACCCAGGAACTCTACCCCTGGTCGCGCGACTACACCGATGTCTACGAGCATTACGGGTTGCTGGGCAAGAAAAGCCTGTTCGGCCACTGCATCCATCTGTCGGAGCGTGAGGCGGACGCGCTTTCGGACAGTGGCTCGGTAGCGGTGTTCTGCCCGACCTCGAACCTGTTCCTCGGTTCCGGCCTGTTCGATTATCAGCGCTACCGCACGCGTGACAAAGCCGTCAGGATCGCCGCCGCCACCGATGTCGGCGGCGGCACCAACTATTCCATGCTGCGCACCATGGACGAAGGCTACAAGGTGATCGCCCTGAACGGCGAGAAGCTCAACCCGTTCCAGTCCTTCTGGCAGATCACGCGCGGCAATGCCGAGGCGCTGTCGGTGGCTGACAGGATCGGCACGCTGGACGAAGGCACCGATGCCGACATCGTCGTCCTCGATGCCAGGGCGACGCCGGCGATGCGGCTCAGGATGGAAACGGCGCAGACGCTGGCGCAGGAACTGTTTCTGCTGCAGACGCTGGGCGACGACCGCGCCGTGCACGAGGTCTATGTCGCGGGGCGGGCTGCCAAGAGCGACATGGCGAGTTAGAATGTCAGGTGCGTTCCTTGCTTGACCCGGCGGCAGCCTTAGGTCAAAGCGTGCGGCGAAGTTGACAGGGGAACGACATGGCCGTTGCTGACGACATCGCACTGATCAGGAGACAGGAAGAAACCCTTGTCTTTCCCGCCTTCGACGAGGCCGTCGCCTTCAAGATCGGTTCAGCCATCCGCGAGCGTGCGCTCGCCGAAAACCTGCCCATCATCGTCGACATCAGGCTGTGGGACCGGCCGCTGTTCTATGCTGCCATGCCGGGGTCGAACGCTTCCAATCCCGACTGGGCGCGGCGCAAGATCAATGTCGTCAGGCGTTTCCTCAGAAGCACCTATCGCATGGTGCTGGAACAGCAGCGCCCGGACCGCACCTTCAAGGTCGGCGAGGGCCTCGACATCTCGGACTATGTGCTCGCCGGCGGCGGCTTTCCGGTCACCGTCAGGGGCGCCGGCGTCATTGGCGTGATTGCTGTGTCCGGTCTGCCGGAGCGTGAGGATCACGGCGTTGTAGTCGATGCGCTGTGCGACCATCTCGGTATCGACAGTCGTGGGCTGGCATTACCTTCGGAATCCGAATGACCGTGCGCGATCCCAAGGCCTTTCTCACCTCCATCTTCGAAGCCGCGGTGGCCGCCGCCGATCCGGAGCGGACCATCCGGGACCATCTGCCGGCGAAGCCTAAAGGCCGCGCCATTGTTATAGGCGCGGGCAAAGGCTCAGCGCAGATGGCGGCGGCCTTTGAGAAAATCTGGGATGGGCCGATCGAAGGGCTGGTCGTTACCCGCTATGGCTATGGCGCCAAATGCGAGCGCATCGAGATCATCGAGGCGGCGCATCCGGTGCCGGACGCCGCCGGCCTCGAGGCCTCGCGGCGCCTGCTCGCCAAGGTCCAGGGTCTCACTGAGGACGATCTGGTCGTGGCGCTGATTTCCGGTGGCGGCTCGGCGCTGCTGCCGTCGCCGGCCGCCGGCCTGACGCTGGCCGACGAGATCGCCGTCAACGAGGCGCTGCTCGCCTCCGGAGCGCCGATCGCGGCGATGAACACCATCCGCAAGCATCTTTCGACCATCAAGGGCGGCCGCTTGGCCGCCGCCGCATGGCCGGCCAAGGTGGTGTCGCTGGTTGTCTCCGACATTCCCGGTGATAATCCGGCCCTTGTCGCCTCCGGCCCGACCGTGCCGGATACCGGCAGCCGTCAAGACGCGCTGGCGTCGATATCGGCCTATGGCATGAACCTGCCGGCCTCGGTGATGGCGCATATCAATTCGCCGGCGGCCGATGCGCCGGATCCCGGCGATCGGCGCTTTTCGCGCAATGAGGTTCACTTGATCGCCTCGGCCGGTGTGTCGCTGGAGGCGGCGGCAGTGGAAGCGAAGCGGCAAGGCGTCGAAGCCGTCATCCTCTCTGATGCTATCGAGGGCGAAGCGCGTGAGGTTGGCGGAGTTCATGCCGCGATCGCGCGCGAAGTCGCGACGCGCGACCGGCCTTTCCAGAAGCCGGTGCTGATCCTGTCCGGCGGCGAAACCACGGTGACACTACGCGCCAAGGGAAAGGGCGGCCGCAATTCCGAATTCCTGCTCGCCTTCGCTGTCGGCATCAACGGTGCCGAAAATATCCATGCGCTGGCCGCCGATACGGACGGCATCGATGGCTCTGAAAACAATGCCGGGGCCTTCGCCGACGGCTCGACCGTGTCGCGCATGCGCGCGGCGGGTGTGGATGCCAAAGCGATGCTGGCGAGCAACGATGCCTGGACGGCCTTCAATGCGGTTGGCGATCTGTTTGTGCCTGGGCCGACCGGCACGAATGTCAATGATTTGAGGGCAATCCTGATCTGGTAGAGGGCATGCAGCGCTCTTCACACAAACGTTGGCGCTGCCCCTCATCCGCCTGCCGGCACCTTCTCCCCGTATAGTGACGGGGAGAAGGAAGCTAAGCGCACCCTTCTTGCCACGTTAATAGTTTGCGAAAGCGCCGATGACCGCGTCTTTCTCCCCGTCACTATACGGGGAGAAATGCCCGGCAGGGCAATGAGGGGCGGCGCCGACTGACAGCCAGATCAAGCCGCCATCAGCCGCTTCACCTCTCTCATATCCTGCAAAAACCGCTCGCGCTCCGCATCCTTCTCCGCCGGTTCCTGAATGCGCAGGATGAAGGACGGGTGGATGGTGATGAACACGCGCAAGCCGTCCTCGCGTTCGATGACCTGGCCGCGCATCTTCGTCACCGGGATTGCCTTGCCGAGCAATGACAGTGCAGCCGTTGCGCCGAGCGCCACGGCAAGCTCCGGCTTGATCAGCGCGAATTCCCTGTCGATCCACCAGCGGCAAGCCTGCACCTCACCTGCATTCGGCTTGGAATGGATGCGGCGCTTGCCGCGCGGTTCGAATTTGAAGTGTTTCACCGCGTTGGTGACGTAGACTTTCTGGCGATCGACGCCCGCATCGTCCAGTATCGAATCGAACACCTTGCCGGCCGGGCCGACGAAAGGTTTGCCGGCGAGGTCCTCTTGGTCGCCGGGCTGTTCGCCGACGAAGATGACGCTGGCGTTGTCAGGCCCTTCACCGAACACGGTCTGCGTCGCGTCGCGCCAGAGCGGGCAGCGGCGGCAGCCTTTCGCGGCCTCGCGCAACTCTGAAATGCTGCTGGCGTCGTCGTCTTCCTGCGCCTGCGTTGGTTCACGCTTCGGCCAATGCTTTGCCTGCACCTTGGCGTGATGCGGCGCTGGCGTCGTCGGCATTCTGGCAATCATCTCCTTGGCGGCCTTGTCCGCTCCTGCGATCAGATCTGGAATGAGCGAGGCCTCGGGAAGGTTCCGCCAATATTTCTTCGGCATCTCCTTCTGCATGGCTTTCACCTTCAGCCGTGCCGGATTGAAGATGTTCTCGAAATAGGTGCGCCACAGCGCCTCGGTGTCGTCTTGTGCTGGGGCATCGGCCTTGGCGGCGCCGGGTCCGATGGCCAGCCTTTCGCCGTCCCAGTCGGCCGAGGCGTGCGGCGTCAGGATCGTCCAGCGCATGCCGGTGAAGCGCCTGACGAAGAAATCCGCGTTGCGTTCGACGATGAAATGATCGGGCTCGAACCAGGCGACATAGCGCTCCTCGTCGCCGTCGCCGATCTTCCGGAAGCGAACGAAGGCATGCATCTTGTGGCTGTCGCGCCGCACCGCCTTTTCCATGGCTTCAAGCCGCCTGGTATCGGGATCCGATGCGATCGCCAGCAGCTTCGGCTCCGTGCGCAATCGCCAAAGCATCCGGTAAAGAAAGGCGAACCGGCCGGGGTCGGAATGGCAGAAGGCGGTTTCGGCACGCGCGATGAAGTCGCGTGATACGACCAACTGCGCACCGGCAGGAATGGCTGGCAAGTCCGTCTGGCCCTGGTCAGAGTTGGATACGGCATGCCAGCTGATGTCTTCGGGCCGGACCTCGTTCAACGCCAGCCGCCGTGCCGCGTCGCGCCAGCCGGCAAAATCAGTCTCGCTGTCGAGCCGCACACTATACCGGGCCAGGTTGAGCTCGGCCGGCCGCATGGTCAAAACAGCGCCAGTTGTTCGCAAGGTTGCACGATTTTGCCGCGCAAGCCCGCCTTGTCGGTGAGTGCTCCCGGTGACCAACCCTCGGCGATGATGAACGGCCTGAGCTTGGCGATCGACTGGCAAATCCGCCCGACATCTTCGAGCCGCATGCGCCGGTGGCGGCGGGTTTCCAGGATTTTCGCCACCACCTTGGTGCCGAGACCGGGAACTCGCAGCAGCGCTTCGCGGTCGGCGCGGTTGATGTCGACTGGGAACCGCCCCCGGTTGCGCAGTGCCCAGGCGAGCTTTGGATCGATGGTGAGATCGAGCATGCCGTCGCTGCTGCCGGCCAGGATTTCCGGCTGTGAGAAACCGTAGAACCGCATCAGCCAGTCGGCCTGGTAAAGCCGATGCTCCCGCATCAATGGAGGCTTCTGCAGGGGCAGGGACGACGATGAATCCGGGATCGGACTGAAGGCCGAATAATAGACGCGCCGCAGATGATAACTGCCATAGAGCCGGGCGCTGGTATGCAATATGCCGTCGTCGGATGTCTTGTCGGCGCCGACGATCATCTGCGTCGACTGGCCACCGGGAGCAAAGCGTTCGCGCTTTTTGGTCCGAAGTGTCGGCTCGGCTTTCTCCTCCATCTTCTGGCGCAACTTCGCCATGGAAAGGCGGATCGTTTCCGGCTTCTTTTCCGGTGCCAGTCTCTTGACGCCCTCGTCCGTCGGCAGCTCCACATTGATCGACAGCCGGTCGGCATAGAGGCCGGCCTTCTCGACCAGTTCGGCAGAGCTTTCCGGAATGGTTTTGAGATGGATATAGCCGGAAAATTTCTCCTCCAGCCGCAGCCGTCGCGCCACCTCGACCATCTCGCCCATGGTCTCATCAGGCGAGCGGATGACGCCTGAGGACAGGAACAGGCCCTCGATATAGTTGCGCCGGTAGAAATCCATGGTGAGCTTCACCACTTCGTCGATGCTGAAGCGCGCTCGCCGCACATTCGAGGACGAACGGTTGATGCAATAGCTGCAATCGTAGATGCAGAAATTGGTGAGAAGGATTTTCAAGAGCGAAATGCAGCGCCCGTCCGGCGCGTAGGAATGGCAGATACCCATCCCCTCCGTGGAGCCGATGCCGCCGGATGTCAGCGAATCCTTTTTCGCCGAGCCGGAAGAGGCGCATGAAGCGTCATATTTGGCGGCGTCGGACAGGATCGCAAGTTTTTCACGAACAGTGAGTGCGCTCATATGTTCATGATATGTTCTGGAGAGGCAGTATGCTACCTCATTTGATGCAGGCGGCGAAAAAGTGATCGCCGCCTGGTCACTCAGCCATCAGACCTCGTGCAGGTAGAGATGATAATCCAGTTCGCTGACCGTGCGCGCCACGCGCAGATATTCGGATTGTTTGATTGCCACGAAGGTGCGGTGCAGGTCCTCGCCGAGCGCGCCTTTCAGGAAGCTGGAGGCTTTGGCCGCTTCGATCGCCGCGCGCCAATCCGCTGGCATCGTCGTACGCGTGACGGCCGCTTCATAGCCGTTTCCAGTCGTTTCAGGGCCGGGATCGAGCCCTTCATCGAGGCCTTTGATGATGCCGGCGAGCACGGTTGCGGCGATCAGGTAAGGATTGGCGTCGACGCCGGACGGCCGGTGCTCGATGCGCCGGTTCCTGGCGTCGCCAGCCGGCACGCGTAGTGCCACCGAGCGGTTGTTGACGCCCCAGGTCGGTGCCACCGGCGCATAGGACTGCGAAACGAAGCGCCGCCAGGAATTGGCGTGCGGCGCAAACACCAGCATCGATTCGGCCATCGTCTGGATCAGGCCGCCGAGCCCCTGCAGCAGGGGCAGCGACCAGCTCTCGCCGCCGGCCTCGGCAAACACGTTTCGGCCGGCCTTGTCCTGCAGTGAGACGTGGAAATGCATGCCCGAGCCGGCATATTTCTCGATCGGCTTGGCCATGAAACAGGCGGTGACACCATGGCGGCGCGCCTGCGCCCGCACCAGTCGCTTCAGCATGACCAGATCGTCGGCCGCCCGCATCACATCCTTGCGGTAGTTCAGCGTCAACTCGTATTGGCCCGGCGCATATTCGGAAATAACCGTCTCGGCCGGAATGCCCTGCGCCTTGGCCGCAGCGTAGATGTCCGAGAACAGCGGCTCCATGCCGTGCAGATGGTCGACCGAATAGACTTCCGTCTTGCCGGACACGCGGCCGTCGAGCACGGCACGCGCCGGCTGCACCTTGCCGTCGGCATCGCGCTCGTTGGCCAGGAGAAAAAATTCCAGTTCGAAGGCACCGGCCGGATAAAGGCCCTTGGCCGCGAGGATATCGACCTGCCGTGCCAGCGCCAGCCGCGGATCCGAAGACATGGGTTGGCCATCGAGATGGTACATCGCCATCAGCACCTGGCCGCGCGGCGGGCTGGTTCCATAAAGCGGCACCAGCGTGCCGGGAATCGGCCAGGCCCGGAGGTCGCCGTCGCCTGTGGTCCAGATCAGCCCGGTCTCGTGCACATCCTCGCCGGTGATGTCGAGGCCGAGGATCGAGATCGGCATGTGCCGGCCGCCCTCGAAAATGCTTTTAAGTTCATGCCGGCGCACGATCTTGCCGCGGCCGACGCCATTGGCGTCGGTCAGCACGATATCGAAGGCCTCGATCTCGGGATGGGTGTCGAGAAAGGCTTGCGCCTCGGTGGGCGAGGAGCCCGAAGGCGAGGTCACGATGGCATTGTCCATGGCCGCTTGTCTCATGCCGCAAGCTTTGCCGCAACCGCGCCGAAGGCGGTGATCAGCCGGTTCACCTGGCTGCCTGTGGTCGCCGGCGAGATCAGCATCATGTTGTGGAAGGGCGCGATCAGCACGCCGCGATTGACCAGCGCGACATGGATGGCGGCTTCCAGTTCCGGCGCGTGCGCGCCTTCCGCCTCCGCACCGTTGCGCAACGGGCCGGGTGCGCAGATGAACTCGACGCGGGCCCCGACACGGGCCACATGCCAGGGCAGGCGGTAGCGGTCGATCACCCCGGTCAGCCCGGCATCCAGACGCCGGGCGAGATGATCCATGCGGTCATAGTTCTCCGGCGTCATCACCTCCTCGAGCGTGGCGCGCATGGTGGCGAATTGCAGCGGGTTGGCCGACAGCGTCGTGCCCATGCCGGAATAGCCGGGCTCTTTCGTCCGGTTGTAGTCGGCGTAGCGGGAAGCGACCTCCTCGCTCATGCCCCACACACTTGCCGGCACGCCGCCGGCGATCGGCTTGCCCAGTACGAAGAAGTCGGGGTCGAGCCCGTATTTCCTGGTGTAGCCGCCGGGGCCGGTCGAGATGGTGTGCGTCTCATCGATCAACAGCAGCGTCCCGGTTTCGCGTGTCAGCTTGCGCAGCGCGTCATGGAATCCGGGGTCGGCCAGCACCATGCAGGAATTGGTCAGCACCGGCTCGGCGATGACGCAGGCGACGTCCCGGTCCTTCAGCGCGGCCTCGAGCGCGGCGACGTCGTTGAACTCGATGACCTTGGCCGTGCGCGTCAGGTCGCGAAATTCGCCCGCCAGCCCCGGCCGGTTGACCGGCTTGCCGTCGACCAGCCGCACCATCGTCTCGTCGACCGAGCCATGATAGCAGCCGTTGAAGACCAGGATTTTCTCGCGCCCGGTGACGGCGCGGGCGACGCGCAGCGCGAAGCGGTTGGCGTCGGTCGCGGTGGTCGCGATCTGCCAGAACGGCAGGCCGAAGCGCTGCTGCAGCAGCGGCCCGATGGCAAGCGCGTCTTCCGAAGGCAGCATGTAGGTCAGGCCGCGCCCGGCCTGGCGGCGGATGGCGCGCGCCACCGGCAGCGGCGAATGGCCGAACATCGAACCGGTATCGCCAAGGCAGAAATCGTCCAGCCTGTTGCCGTCTATGTCGGTGATCGTGGCGCCCCTGGCGCTGTCGACCAGGATCGGAAACGGTGTCGGCCAGTCATTCATCCAGTGCATCGGCACGCCGCCGAAGAAGCCCGGCAGGCCGTTACCGATCTTGGCTTGCGATTTCGGCCGCGCCGCGCGGAAGGCCGCCCCCTCGGTCTCGCGCAATTGTGCGATGCGGTCACGGCTGATGCCGCCGATGGACGTCGTTGAACTGTCGCTGCTGTGCATGGAAACCCCTCTGGCTGGTCCCTCTTAGCCAATCCATGTCCGCAACCGCAATTGGCCGCGCGTCTGTTCTGCATTGGCTCAGCGTCTGGCAGCGCCGCTTGACCGTGCTGTCGAAGTCAGCGCCAATAAGAGTGGGAATTGGTGTGGGGGACCAAGGATGCGAACAATCATCTGTGTGGCAATGCTTCTGGCGTCGGCCGCCCCGGCCTTCGCCTCTGGCGGCATCTGGTGCAACGTCGACGATACGGCGGTGACATTCGACGTCGGCGCCGGCGTCACCAGGGGCATGGGCGGCCCGACCTTCAACTTTCGCGGCGATCTCGAAATCAAGGCGAGGCCGGCTGGCGATGGATTGCGCAAGACGGCGTTCGAGGATTCCAACCTGACCCAGTACTGGCTGGACGACAAGGAACTGCGGCTGAACATCTACCACGAGCACGAGGTGGCGGACACCTTCGATTCAGTCGAACTGACGATCCTGACCAAGGCCAGCGACGAAGGCGTCTATGACGGCCGGTACACGCTTGCCGTCTATGACAGCACCGCCGACAAGGACAAGGATGGCAAGCCGGCTGAATTGACGGGCAAGGTGTCGTGCGGAGCCGAGTAGACTCGCCGATCGGTCGTGTCAGCCTGCCTGCATCGAGGCGATGGCGCGTCGCATCAGGTCGAGAAACACCAGCCGCTCGTCTTCGCTGAAGCCGGTCAGGGCGACCTCGTTCTGTAAACGCGCGGCCTGTGTCGCCGGCTCGCGCAGGCCAACCGCCTTCGCGGTGAGATGGATCGACTGCGAGCGCCCGTCTTCGGGGTGCAAGCGTCGTTCGATCAGCCCGTCACGTTCCATGCGGATCAGCGTGTTGGCCATTGTCGCCTGTTCCACGTTGAGACGCCGCACGAGCTCGCGTTGCGTGAGGCCATCTTCATCCCACAGCGCCAGCAGCGTCATGAACTGGGCGGGCGCCAGGCCAAGCGGCCGGATGCGCTGCTGCAGCCCGTTGGCAAACAACCGCGCCATGTGGTTGGCCAGGAATCCGGCGGATCGTTCCTTCTGAAATGCCATGCCCACCAGATAATGGTTGAATAGCATGCTATGCAATGATATATAGCTTGCTATGGAGATGAAGATGAAAACCAGAATTCATGCAGCGGCGGGCGCCGTCGCCCTCGTCACGGTTTCTGCTTTCTGGCTGTCGACGGCCACTGTTGAACTGCTCGGCGACACGGCCGCGATCACAGCGGTCAAGAACTACGTGCTGGCCGGCATGGCTGTGCTCATACCGGCGATGATCATCGCCGGCGCGTCGGGCTTCTCACTCGGCAAAGGCTGGAAGAGCCCGGTCGTGGCACGCAAAGCGCGGCGCATGCGCATCATCGCCGCCAATGGATTGCTGGTGCTCGTGCCCTCGGCCTTCCTGCTCAGCGGCTTTGCCGCGGCCGGTCGCTTCGACAGCCTTTTCGTGATCGTCCAGACGATCGAACTGGTAGCCGGCGCGACGAACATCGCACTGCTGTCGCTCAACATGCGCGATGGGCTGTCGCTGCGCCGCAAGCCTCTTCGGCTGGCCGCGCGGGCGCGGTGAGGTCAGGCCGTGATGTCGATAACCCCGCAGTCGCCGGCGGCACTGCCGAAGGCGATGCGGCGTTCTTCCTTGTCCCACATCATCGATGTGATGGCGCCCTTGCCCTGCCGGCGCAACAACACTTCCTTGGCATCGGCGAAACGGGCGGCGATCACCATGCCGTCGTCATAACCGATCGCCACGACATCCTGGCTTGGATGGCAGGCGACGCAGGTCACCATCGTATTGCCGCGCGTACCGAGTTCCAGCGGCGCCTTGCCCATCGGCCCGTCCTTGCCGGAAAACGGCCAGACGATCGCCGCCGGGGCTCCGGAACTCGCCAGCCATTTGCCTTTGACGCTCCATGACAGGCTTTTGACCTTGCCGGGATAGCCGCTCATGCGCATGTGCTTGCCGTCGGCTAGCTTCCAGCCATGCAGGGCATTCTCCTGCATCGTTGTGACGAGGAAGGCGCCATCGGGCGAGAAGGTGATGCCGGTGTGAGCGCCGGCCCATTCGAGCTCCACCGGCTTGCCCTCGGCGGCCGGAAAATGCAGCGTCGCGCCATTGTAGCGGGCAACACCGAAGCGCATGCCCTTGGGCGAAAACGCCAGACCCTCGACCGAACGCGGATGGGCGAATTCCCTGGTCTTGCCATCGGCGAAGCGCACGAAGGCGGTCTTGCCCGTGGCGTAGGCGATGGCGCCCTGCGGCCCGGCGGCGACGCTGGTGATCCACTTTTTTCCGGCGCTGGCCAATTCCCCGACATTGCCGCCCGCAGCAACGGCAAACACCTTGCCGTCCTCGCCGCCGGTGATCAGCCGATCGTTCGCCGCATCGTGGAAGGTGGCGAGCAACCCGTCATTGGCCTGCGTCGTCTTGTGGCCGTTGTCGAGCCTATGGATGGCACCATCGGCCAGCGCGAAATGCGGCACGTCGCCAAGGAAGACGGCGGCTAGGCAATGGCCTTCGAGATCGAGGGGGGCGACTGTGGGCATCAGAACCGTTCCAATGAGATTTGTCGCCATCCCCGGAAGTCGCCAGCGCGGCCAGGTGTGGCGCCAACCTTCCCCCACAAGGGGAGAAGGAAAAAAGGCAGCGCTAGCGTTATAAGGCTTGGAAATCAAGCCGCCTGGCAGGCATCAAAACTCTTCTTCAGCCGCTCGGCATCCAGTTCGCGGCCGATGAACACCAGCCGGCTCTCATGCTTCTCGCCATCCTTCCAGGCGCGCTGGTGGTCGCCTTCGATGATCATGTGCACGCCCTGGATGACATAGCGCTCGTCATCGCCCTTGAGCGCGATGATGCCTTTCAGCCGCAGGATGTTCGGACCTTCCATCTGGGTGATCTTCTCGATCCACGGAAAGAACTTCTTCGGGTCCATCTCGCCGCCGCGCAACGACACGGACTGCACCGTCACGTCATGGATGTCGGAAGCGTGCGCGTGGTCATGGTGATGATGGTCATGCCCGTCATGATCATGGTCATGATGATGGTGGTCGTCATGCGCCTCGAGGAAATGCGGATCGTTTTCCAGCGCCCGGGACAGGTCGAAGGCGCCGCGGTCGAGCACTTCGGACAGGGCGACGCCGGCGCGCGTGGTGCGGTGGATCCTGGCCGCCGGGTTGATGGCGCGGATCGTCGCCTCGACCTTGGCGAGTTCTTCCGGAGTGACAAGGTCGGTCTTGTTGAGCACGACGACGTCGGCAAAGGCGATCTGGTCCTCGGCCTCCTTGGAATCCTTGAGCCTGAGCGGCAGATGCTTGGCGTCGACCAGCGCCACCACGGCGTCGAGCTTGGTCTTGGAGCGCACGTCGTCGTCCATGAAGAAGGTCTGTGCCACCGGCACCGGATCGGCGAGACCGGTGGTCTCGACCACGATGGCGTCGAAGCGGCCGGGGCGGCGCATCAGGCCCTCAACGACGCGGATCAGGTCGCCACGCACCGTGCAGCAGACGCAGCCATTGTTCATCTCGTAGATTTCCTCGTCGGATTCCACGATCAGGTCGTTGTCGATGCCGATTTCGCCGAATTCATTGACGATGACGGCGTAGCGCCTGCCATGGTTCTCCGACAGGATGCGGTTGAGCAGCGTCGTCTTGCCGGCGCCGAGATAGCCGGTGAGAACGGTTACGGGGATCTGCGTCTGTGCGTCGCTCATGGCTTGCCTCGAATGACCGGGCCTTGAAAATCCAGGCCGTGAAAAAGGGATTGTTGGTCCCATATAGGGTGTGTTTCGGGCTTTTGCACGGGGTAAACCAATGGGCCAAAGCGGCCGGCCATGACTATCCCTGTGGTTACTGTCGGGGGAAAGATCCGCGCCTCGGCGATGCTGAAAGGCGGGAACGACAAGGGAGGCGTCTTGGCAGGGGCTGTCAATGTCACGTCGCGCCTGGGACGCGGTCGCCGTGAATCCGGTATTTCAGAAACTCGTTTGTCATCTAACTGAAATAAACATCTGGCATCACCACGGCGGACACCGCAATGCTTGCCGGCAAAGCTGTTTGGAGCGCCGGAATCTTTTCTATCGTCGATTGCCAACCGGCCGGCTGCGTCTATGCTCCACGCACCGGCACGGCCGAAGAGGGATGACCATGGCCAAGGCGGACAAGACTGCAACAATGAGCCGGCTGCATTCGGCGGCCAGGCTGGCAAGAACCGCGTTGGCGGCCCGGCTTCTGGCGCACGGCTTCTATGCCGGCCAGGACCAGATCATGCTGGCGCTCGACCGCGAGGACGGCCAGACGCCGGGTAATCTTGCCGGTCGCCTTGGCGTGCGCCCGCCGACCATTACCAAGACCATCAACCGGCTGCAGGCGCAGGGTTTTCTGGAAAAGCGCGCATCGGAAGCCGATGCCCGCCAGGCGCACATCTTTCTCACCGACACCGGCCGGGAAACCATCCGCGCCATCGAGAAGTCGGTGAAGAAGACCGAAAAGCAGGCGCTGAAGGGCCTCGACAAGAAGGATCAGAAGGCGCTGTTCAAGCTGCTTGCCCGCATCGAGGCCAACCTCTCCAACGAGGAATTGGTGCTGATCGACGACGACGCCGAGTCGGACGACTGATCGCAGCGGTCAGGCTGCCGCCGGGACAGAATCCCTGATCAGCGAGGACCAGCGTCCCGGCGTCATGCCGAACGCCCTCTTGAATTGCCTGTTGAAGTGGCTCTGGTCGGTGAAGCCGGCCGCGACGGCGATCTGCGCCAGGGGTTCGCCGGCGGTGATCATCCGCCGCGCGTGTTGAAGCCGGCGCATCACCAGGAAACGATGCGGGCTGGTCGAGAAAGCGGCGCGGAAATGCCGCGACAAGGCGTAGCGGTCGAGTCCGGTGATGGCTTCCAGTTCGCCGGAACGCACGGGGCGCGTGACGTTCTCCGTGAGATAGTCCCGCGCCAGGGCGGCGGCCCGCCAGGCCGTCCTGGCCATCGGCTTCGCTGGCTGGCCGGCATGCCGCGCCAAGCTCTGCATCAATTGCGTCAGGAAGTCGTCGACAAACAACTCGTCGAGTTCCTGTTGCAGCGGCCCCAGTGCCGAGAGCAGCGTTGCGCAGAAGGCGTCGTCGCTCACCACCGCATCCCCGACGAAGGGCAGGGACGCGCCGCCAAGGCAGTCCAGCATCAGCGACGGTTCGAGATAGAGCATCCTGTAGCGCAAACCGTCCTCGGTACCGGCGCCGCCATCATGCAGTTCGTCGGGATGCAGCACGATGATCTGGCCGGGCAGGCTTATCCGCGCAGCACTGCGATAGCGAAATGTCTGCACGCCCTGCAGCGTCACCCCGATCGCGTAGGTGTCATGGCGATGCAGATCGAAGGCACTGCCGTGGAACCGCGCCTCGATCCGCTCCATCCCCGCGGGGTCGGGAGCGGAAATGATGCAGTTCTCAGCCGCATCGGCGCACAAACGTCCAAGACCCTCGAAGGCCTGGCGGTCTAGTTCCAACGCCATCGTCTCCTTCGGCCTCGCAGTCGAGGCCCAACCTCGAATGGTCTATTTTCTCATGTTCGATACGAAATTTGCAATCGTCCTGCGGGAAGACCTGCCCGTCTGGCAGAAACTCAATGTCACAGCCTTCCTGACCAGCGGCATCGTCGCGCAGTTTCCCGACATCATCGGCGAGCCCTATCGCGACCGCGCCGGCAATCTCTACAACCCCCTGTCGATACAGCCGGTCATCGTGCTGTCGGCCGACCAGGCGACGGTAGGCGCGATCCAACGGCGCGCGCTGGAGCGCGGCGTGACGACTTCGCTCTATGTCGAGGAGATGTTCTCGACCGGCTTTGATGCCGCCAACCGCGCCGTCTTCGCCGAGTTCGCGCCCGAGGACGCCAAGGTGGTCGGCGTCGCGCTGCGCGCCGAGAAGAAGCTCGTCGACAAGATCACCAAGGGCGCCCGCATGCACGCATAGCAGGGGAAGCCTGGCCTAAGCCTGCCGGCTTCTGTTGTTGTGCCAGCCGGCTTTGGCGCAGCAGCGGGCGACAATTGGCTTGCCGGCAAGCCACAATTCCCGCAAAGGTGGGTTCCAGCCCAGCTTTTCCCCGGCCTGCAAGTGAGTGCTTCCCAGAGATATGTCGAAAGCGCGACGCCGCCGGTGGCGATCCTGTGCATGCTTGCCACCTATGTCTTCTTCACTTTCCTCGACACCTCAAGCAAATATCTCGTTCTGGCTGGCGTTTCCGCGCTGATCGTCGCCTGGGTCCGCTTTGCCGTGCATGTCGTGTTGGTCGGCGCATTGCTGCGCGGCTGGCGGCAACCCATGCGGTTTCGCCCGGTCAACCTGCCGGCGCATGTGCTGCGCGGTGTTTTCCTGTTCGGCTCGACCATGTGCAACATCCTTGCGCTCCGCTCCCTGCAACTGGCCGAGACGACATCGATCTATTTCTTCGGGCCGATGGTGATCACCGCACTTGCCGGCCCGCTGCTTGGCGAATGGGCGGGCTGGCGGCGCTGGCTGGCCATCCTCGCCGCCTTCGCCGGAGTTCTGATCATCACAAGGCCAGGTGTCGGCGTTTTCGGTATCGGGCATCTCTTCGCGCTCGGCTCGATGCTGTCGAACAGCTTCTATGTCATCATGACGCGCCGCATGTCGGCCACCGAGACGTCGGAAAGCCTGATCCTGTTCTCGGCGCTGGCGCCGGCGGTGCTGCTTTTGCCCATGCTGCCGTTCTCATTCTCGCTGCCGCATGATGGCTGGCACTGGTTCGTCCTGCTCATGCTTGGCGTGTTCGGCGGTGTCGGGCATTGGCTGCTGGTGCAGGCCTATCGGCTGGCGACGACCACGGCGCTCGCCCCCTATCCCTACTCGCAGATGGTGTGGATGATCATTTCCGGCTGGATCGTCTTCAAGCAGTTTCCCGACCGCTGGACACTGGTCGGCGCGGCCATCATCGTTGCCAGCGGCCTATACATCGTCCATCGCGAGCACCGGCTCCGGCTGCGGAGCCGCGCGGCCTCCGATGTCGAGGCGGAAGCGCTGGCAAAAAAACTTTGATTTGCTCCCGATCGGTGGCATAACGCCGCCTTTAAACAGTTTAGGTCGCAATTCAGGTCGTTCGGGGAGCGCAAGGCGCTGGCACAAAAAATCAAGCTTTCGACGATCGCCGATGCACTCGGCGTGTCCACGGCCACCGTGTCCCTGGCGCTGCGCGACAGCCCGCTGGTTGCCGGCTCCACGCGCGACCGCATCAAGGAACATGCGCGCGCCATCGGCTATATCTACAACCGCCGCGCCGCCAGCCTGCGCACCTCGCGCTCGGGCATTGTCGGTGTCGTCGTGCACGACATCATGAACCCGTTCTTCGCCGAGATATTGCGTTCGATCGAAAGCGAACTCGATCGCAGCCGGCAGACCTTCATCCTGTCCAATCACTATGACCAGCTCGAGAAGCAGCGCACCTTCATCGATACGCTGCTGCAGCTTGGCGCCGACGGCGTCATCATGTCGCCGGCCATCGGCACGCCTGCTTCCGACATCCTGATGGCCGAGGAGAACGGCCTGCCGGCGGTGCTGATCGCGCGCACCGTCGAGGGCGCCGACGTGCCGGTCTTTCGCGGCGACGACGCCTATGGCACCGGGCTTGCCACCAACCATCTGATCTCGCTCGGCCACAAGCGCATCGCCATGATCGGCGGCACCGATCAGACCTCGACCGGCCGCGACCGCTACCAGGGCTATGTCAATGCCATGGAGGCGGCCGGGCTCGAGGTCAGGCCGTCCTGGCGCATCGCCGGCCCGCGCACCAAGCAGGCCGGTTTCGAGGCGGCCGGACAGTTCCTGGCGCTGAAGGACAGGCCGACCGCCGCCTGCTGCTGGAACGATCTCGTCGCCATCGGCCTGATGAACGGCATTGCGCGAGCCGGCCTGGTGCCGGGCATCGACATCTCCGTCACCGGCTATGACGATCTGGAGGAGGCGGCGATCGCCACGCCGGCGCTGACCACCGTCTGGAACGGACAGCGCGAGGTCGGCCGACGCGCCGCCAGCGCGCTGCTCGACAAGCTCAACGGGCAGACAGTGCGGCCCTCGCAGGAATTGATCAAGCCGGAACTGCATGTGCGCCAGTCGACCGGCAGACCGGTGGAGCGCGCATGACCAGGGCCGAACAGCTGCAAGCCGTTGCCATTCTGGTGCCGGCGGGCTTCAGCGACCATGCCGTCGGGCGCATCGGCCGTACCTTCAAACAGCTGAGGATCGAGCGCGCCGATCCGGCGCTGGTCACCGAGGAGATGCGCCGCACGGTGCGTGGCATTGCCTCCTTTGCCGGCATCAGCGCGGCGATGATGGATGCGCTGCCCAATCTCGAGCTCATCGCTTCCTTCGGCGTCGGCTATGACTCGGTCGATGTCGGCCATGCGGCGGCGAAGAACATCATGGTCACCAACACGCCCGACGTCCTGACCGAGGAGGTCGCCGACACCGCGATCGGGCTGCTGATCAACACGATCCGCGACCTGCCGCGCGCGGAAAACTGGCTGCGTGATGGCAGCTGGGTGCGCAAGGGCAACTATCCGCTGAGCCGGCTGACCTTGCGCGCGCGCCGGGTCGGCATTTTCGGCATGGGCCGTATCGGACAGGCCATAGCCCGGCGGCTGGAGGCGTTCGGACTGCCGGTCGCCTACCACAACCGGCGCCGTGTCGAAGGCCTTTCCTACCAGTACCATCCGACGCTGAAAGGTCTTGCCGAAGCGGTCGACACGCTGATTTCGGTGGCGCCCGGCGGTGCTTCGACGCAAAAGGCGATCAATGCCGAGATCCTGTCGGTGCTCGGCGCCAACGGGGTCTTCGTCAACATCGGCCGCGGTAGCACGGTCGATGAGGCAGCACTGGCGGCAGCCCTTGCCGAAGGCACCATCGCTGCGGCCGGGCTCGATGTCTTCGCCGACGAGCCGAACGTGCCCAAGGCTTTGCTCGACGCTCCCAACACCTCTCTTTTGCCGCATGTCGGCTCGGCCTCGGAGCACACGCGCCGCGCCATGGCCGATCTGTGCGTCGACAATCTGGTTTCCTGGTTCACCGAACGCCGGCCGCTGACACCGGTGCCGGAGACGGCGCATGTCAAGGATCGCGGCTGAGTGGCAGTTTGCCACACTTATTAACGCCAGCTTAACCCTTTGAAATCATTATTCATCCCGTCCGCAAGAATGGATGAACAATGATGAAAGCGCTTTCCGTCCTGATCGCTGCCACCGCGCTGTTTGGCGGCGTTCAAATGTTTCAAGGCGGCGGCGGTGAAAGCGTTGCCGACGAAACCGTGCCATCCAACAGCTACAAACTGGTCGCCAATGGCGACGAGGGAGCCTGCGCGGTGACGCGCGGAGCCACGATTTCGGATGGGCTGTCGCTGTTGACGGTGGCACCAAATTGCCGCCGGCTCTTGCCGGGCATCGAGCGGGCGAAATTCTGGCGCGACCAGAATGACGGTACGGTCGCCTTCAGCGCCAACGGCATCGATCCGATTGTCGCTTTCAGCGTTGCCGACGGGGATGGTTACGAATCCTACGCACCGGCCACGCCCTTGTTGTCGCTGGCGGGCGACCGGAAGACCGACGACTGATTATTCCGCCGCGGCCCGTGCGCCAGCCTTCGCGGCGGCATGCAGGCGCACCGCATCGCCGAAGGCGCGGAAGATCTTGGCCGAGTTGCTGTCCGATTTGACCCAGTATTCGGGGTGCCACTGGACGCCGACGGCGAAGGCACGGGCGCCCTTGACCGAAACCGCTTCGACCGTGCCGTCGGCGGCGACAGCCTCTATCTCAAGCTTCGATCCCAACCGGTCGATCGCTTGCCGGTGCAGCGAGTTGACCTTGATGTCGCCGGCGCCGAACACGCCAGCCAGGCAGCTGCCTGGCTTGATCGAGATGGTCTGGTGGATGGCGAAGCGCTCATCCTGTTTGTCGCTCACCGGCGCACGGTGGTCGAGCGAACCCTCGCGCTCCTGGATCTCGGTGCCCAGTGTACCGCCGAGCGCGACGTTCAGCTCCTGAATGCCGCGGCAGATGGCGAGCAGCGGCACGCCGCGCTCGATCGCCCGGCGGATCAGCGGCAGCGTGGTGGCGTCGCGCGCCGGATCATAAGGGCCGTTGGCTTCGCTGGCATCGCCGCCGTAGAGCGAGGGGTGCACGTTGGATTTCGAGCCGGTGACCATGACACCGTCGACCGAGGACAAAAGTTCGTCGAAGTCGAGCCTGTCGCCGAACGACGGCACCAGCAGCGGAAACACGCCCGCACCGGTGATGGCGGCTTCCAGATATTGCTGAGGGGCGGCATGCCAAGTGTAGTTGTCGAACTGACGGACGTCGGTCGATACGGCGACGAGCGGCTGCTGCATTTTGGCTCTGGTTTCCATCTGGCAAGGTATGTCCTGCCTTCAAAATAGGCGATCCGCTGTGGTTTTTCCATGGCAAGTTTCAGCGTGTCGCATGGGCCACCAAATTCCTCGTTAGACTATAGTTGCAGGGCGGCAAGGCTTGGTTACCAAATCAGACCGCCGTGCTGGACTAGGCTTCTTGCCCGTGTATTGTTTCGGCCAACCGATACGGGAAGCCGAGGATTTCCCGAATGTTGGTCTGTTGATCCAAAAGGGAGGAACTGCATGGATCGTCGTTCGTTCATTCGCAAGGCCGGCGTGACCGGTGTCGGCGCTGCGGCGGCGGCGGCAACGCTGGCCGCTCCGGCAATCGCCCAGTCCAATCCCAAGGTGACATGGCGGCTTGCGTCGTCCTTCCCGAAATCGCTCGACACCATCTATGGCGGCGCCGAGGTCTTCTCCAAGATGCTGTCGGAAGCCACCGACGGCAATTTCCAGATCCAGGTCTTTGCCGCCGGCGAGCTCGTGCCCGGCCTGCAGGCCGCCGACGCCACCACGGCCGGCACGGTTGAGGCCTGCCACACGGTGGCATATTATTACTGGGGCAAGGACCCGACTTGGGCGCTCGGTGCGGCGGTTCCCTTTTCGCTCAACGCGCGCGGCATGAACGCCTGGCACTACCATGGCGGCGGCATTGACCTGTTCAATGAGTTTCTCGCCACGCAAGGTCTTTTCGGGCTGCCGGGCGGCAACACCGGCGTGCAGATGGGCGGCTGGTTCCGCAAGGAGATCAACACGGTCGCCGATCTCTCCGGCCTCAAGATGCGCATTGGCGGCTTTGCCGGCAAGGTGGTGCAGAAGCTCGGCGTCGTGCCGCAGCAGATCGCCGGCGGCGACATCTACCCGGCGCTGGAAAAGGGCACCATCGACGCCGCCGAATGGGTCGGCCCCTATGACGACGAGAAGCTCGGCTTCTACAAGGTCGCGCCCTACTACTACTATCCCGGCTGGTGGGAAGGTGGTCCGACCGTCCACCTGATGTTCAACAAGGCGAAGTACGAAGAGCTTTCGCCGGCTTACAAATCGCTGTTGCACACCGCCGCGCAAGCCACGGATGCCGACATGCTGCAGAAATACGACTATGTGAACCCCGCGGCGGTGAAGCGGTTGGTGGCCGGCGGCGCGAAACTGCGTCCGTTCAGCCAGGAGATCATGGCCGCCTGCTTCGAAAAGGCCAACGAAGTCTATGCCGAGATGGAGGCCTCGAACGCGCCGTTCAAGAAGATCTGGGAATCGATCAAGGGCTTCCGCAAGGAGCACTATCTCTGGGCGCAGGTGGCCGAGTACAATTACGACACCTTCATGATGGTCCAGCAGCGCAACGGCAAGCTGTAAGAGGCGAACATCGGCTCAAGAGACCCGGGGAGCTCGGCTCACCCGGGTCTTTCATTTGGCCGCGTGGTGATCCCGGAAGGGCCCGCCGCCTAGTTTCGACCCGGCACCACCAGCACCTTGACCTCGCCCGGCGCCGGCGGATTGGCGATCACGTCGGCCGCCTCTTCGAGCGGCACCTGCCTGGAGATCAGCCGGTCGATCTCGATCGCGCCCGACGCGATCAGCTCGGCGGCGCGGCGATGCGTATAGGGGTTGAGGAAGGAGCCAACCACCTTCAATTCCCGGAACAGCAGGTCGAAGGGCTCGAACTCCGCCTTCATGCCTTGCGGCGTCACGCCGACGATGACGACCGTGCCGCCGGCCCTTGCCAGCCGCATCGATTGCTCGACGGTCTCGCGCACGCCCGCACATTCGAACACCACGTCGGCGCCGCCCGGCATCAGGCCCGCCGGTCCGGAAATGGCATCGATGACATCTGCGGCGGTGGGGTCGACCGTCGCCGTCGCACCGAGCTCCTCGGCAAGCGCGCGCCGTGAGGCCTGTCTGGTCGACAGGATGATGGTCGTGGCACCGGCCAGCCTTGCCAATTGCACGGTGAGCAGGCCGATGACGCCGCCGCCCAGCACGATCACCGAACTGCCGGGCCTGATCGCGGCAAGATCGACGCCATGCAGGCAGCAGCCGAGCGGCTCGCAGAACGCGCCATGCGTTGGAGGCAGATCGGCGGGCAGGATGAAGGCCTGCTTCCGCGGCAGAACGACATACTCGGCAAAGCCGCCATCGCGATGGATGCCGATGGCATTGAGATTGCGGCAGAGATTGACCCGGCCGGCATGGCAATGCGGGCATCGCCCGCAGGCGATGTTGGGATCGCCGGTGACGCGGTCACCGACGGCGAAGCCGGAAACCGTGTCGCCGACTGCCTCGATGATGCCGGAGAATTCATGCCCGGGCGTCACCGGTGGCCGGCAGGGGAATTCGCCATGGAAGAGGTGGCGATCGGTGCCGCAGACACCGCAGGCTTCGATACGCACCAGAAGTTCGTCCGGGCCGGGGACAGGTTTGACGACCTCGCGCAGCGCGATCCTGCCCACTGCCTCCAGCCGCACCGCTTTCATGGCGTCGTCCCTCTCAATTGAAGCTCGGCGGTTGCGAGAGGTCCGGCGTCGGTGTCGCCGGCTTGGCCGGCGGCGCATCGCCGAAGCTCGGCGGTTGCGACAGGTCTGGCGTGCCGGGCGCGGCCGGAGCGCTGCCGCCATTGGCGGGCGCGCCACCATCCTGCGGGGCGCCGAGCGGCGACAGGCCGGGCACTTCCGGCACCTTGTAGTCGATCGTGCCCGGATCGATCGCCGTTCCCTTGTAGCGCATCACCATTTGCGGGAAGGCGATGGTCAGTCCGATCATCACCACCTGGATCAGGACGAAAGGCACCGCGCCCCAATATATCTGGCCGGTGGTGACCGGCGCGATCTGCTTGCCGGTAATGCGGTCGAGATAGGGCACGCGCGCGGCGACCGAGCGCAGGTAGAACAGCGCGAAGCCGAAGGGCGGGTGCATGAAGCTGGTCTGCATGTTGACGCCGAGCAGAACGCCGAACCAGATCAGGTCGATGCCGAGCTTGTCGGCCGCCGGCGCCAGGAGCGGCACGATGATGAAGGCCAGTTCGAAGAAATCGAGGAAGAAGGCCAGGAAGAAGACGAGGATGTTGACGCCGATCAGGAAGCCGATTTCGCCGCCCGGCAGCGAGGTCAGAAGATGCTCGACCCAGATCTGGCCGTTGACGCCGTAGAAGGTCAGCGAGAAAACGCGCGCGCCGATCAGGATGAACAGCACGAAAGACGACAGCCGCGTCGTCGAGGCCAGCGCCTGCTTGATCACATCCAGCGACAGCCGGCCCTTTGCCGCGGCCATCGCCAGCGCGCCGACCGCGCCCATGGCGCCGCCTTCCGTCGGCGTGGCGATGCCGAGGAAAATGGTGCCCAGCACCAGGAAGATCAGCGCCAGCGGCGGGATCAGCACGATGACGACCTGCTGCGCCAGCCGCGACATCATGTTGATGTTCAACCTTCTGTCGGCGATCGCGACGACATAGATCAGGATCACGCCGACGCAAGCGCCAAGAATGTCGGCATCGTCGCCATGGGTCGGCGCGAGATAGCTGTACGCCGCATAGGAGATGGCTACCGCCGCCGCCAGCGCCACCAGCAGCGAAATCACGCCATGGCCGAGCGTGCGCGCTTCGAGCGGCAGCGCCGGCATCATCTTCGGCCGGAAGATCGACACGATGAGAATGTAGAGTGCGTAGAGACCGGTGAGCACGAGGCCCGGGATCAGAGCGCCCGCATACATGTCTCCGACCGAACGGCCGAGCTGGTCGGCCAGAACGATCAGCACCAGCGAGGGCGGGATGATCTGGGCGAGCGTGCCGGAGGCGGCGATGACGCCGGACGCCAGACGGCGGTCGTAGCCGTAGCGCAGCATGATCGGCAGCGAGATTAGCCCCATGGCGATGACCGATGCCGCCACCACGCCGGTGGTCGCCGCCAGCAACGCGCCGACGAAGATCACCGCATAGGCGAGGCCACCGCGGATCGGTCCGAACAGCTGGCCGATCGTGTCGAGCAGGTCCTCGGCCATGCCCGATCGTTCGAGCACGATGCCCATGAAGGTGAAGAACGGAATGGCCAGCAGCGTGTCGTTCGACATCACCCGGCTGCCGTAGAAATTGTCCGGCAACGCATAGAGCAGCGGCCAGGCGAGGTTGATCGCCCCGCCCGAATGGGGCGTCAAAAGCACGCCGATGAAGAAGAACATCAGGCCGTTGGCGGCCAGCGAGAAGGCGACGGGATAGCCGATCAGCATGAACAGGATCAGCGAGGCGAACATGATCGGCGCCATGTTCTGGGCGATGAACTCCATCACGAGCGCACCTCGTCGGCCAGCGCCTTGGCTTCGAGCTCAGCCTGTTCGTGCACGGAAACGAAGGGGTTGGGATCGTCCATGACGCCGCGCATGATGGCGATCTTCTTGATGATTTCGGAAATGCCCTGGAGCGCCAGCAGGAAAAAGCCGACCAGCAGGATCGCCTTGGCCGGCCAGACGATCAGGCCGCCGGCATTGGTCGACATTTCACCGCTGTGGAACGACAGCGACACGTAGGGCACGAAATAGACGACCATCAGCGTCACGAACGGCATCAGGAAGAGGATATGACCCAGAAGGTCGATCCAGTGCTGCACGCGGCGTGAAAACAGGCCGTAGACGATGTCGATGCGGATATGCTCGTTCTGCTTCAGCGTGTAGGCGGCCGCCAGCATGAAGGCGGCGCCGAACAGGTACCATTGCAGCTCCAGCCACGCATTCGACGAGATGTCGAAGATCTTGCGGATGACGGCGTTGGCCGCGCTCACCAGGATCGCCAGCAGGATCAGCCAGGATACCGATTTGCCGATGAATTCGTTGAGGCGGTCGATGCCCCGCGACAGATCGAGCGGCCCTTCCATGCAGTCCTCCCTTGTATCCGAGGCGTGCCGGCTCCCCCTTTTTTGCCGTCACGCCGCGTGGCCCAACGGTATGCCGCGCGTGGCCGGACGGGTCAACACGGATGGCGGCTGCAAAACGGTATCGGATGAAGGGTGGCGCGGGACAAGGGCGGTCTGCCCCGGCGTCATGCAACCAAAGTCTGATGGGCTCAGACGACCTTGCCGGTATCGCGGCCGGCGCCGATCAGGATCAGCATGGCCACCAGGAACAGATACATCCACGCATCGCGCCATTCGACCGGGAAATAGCCGGCCCACAGTGATTCGGCCATGCCGAAGGCAGCCGCGCCCAGTGCTGCCCGCGGCGGCGAAAGGTAGCCGCCGACCGCTGTCACGAACAGTATCTTCAGGCCGTAGACCAGACCGGAGCCGAAGCTGACATTGCCGTAGTAGAGGCTGGCCATGACGCCGGCCAGCGCGGCGCAGAAGCCGCCGAGCAGCACGGCGCGCCGGAACACGCCGCGCACGTCGACGCCGCACAGGGCGGCGGCGCGCGGATCATCGGAGACAGCGCGCCAGCACCGGCCGAAGGTGGAGTGGGCAAATGCTGAGGTGGCGAGTGCGACCGCCGCCAGCACCACCGCGCAGTCGAGCACCTGGATCAGCGTCAGCGTCGCCTTGAAGCCGGAGCCTTCGGCGAAGACGATGGGCTGGGCCAACATTGGCGGCAGCCACAGATCATGCGTGTCGGCCGCGATACGGCTCGCCTCCGACAGCACGAGCAGGATGCCGAGCGTGGTCACCACGATGGCATTAGGCGAGCGGTCGGCCAGCGGTTCGAAGATGCTGCGCGACAGGACATGGCTGATCAGCGCGGCATAGAGGAACGCCGCGACGACACCGAACAGCACCGACGCCAGCAGTGTCAGCCACAGAACCTGGTAGCCGAAGGCGACGCTCAGGATCATCGCCTGGCCGCAGAACGCAAACAGCGCGCCATAGGCGAGGTTGGTGCGGTGCAGGATGCCGTTGGTCAGCACGTAGCCGAAGGCGAGCAGCGCATAGAGCGCGCCCGAATGCAGCCCGTTCAGCACCTGCTGAAAGAAATAGAGCATGCTCAACACCAGAAGCGTCTCGCCCGGAATGCGCGGTGGTCCGGGACGACGAAAATGCTCAAGACAAAGGCGACGATACCGTGCGCATCGGAGGTTTGCATCGTAGAATCTAACTTGTCAAATGCGATTTATCGGTTAGATTTTACGATATGACAGTTGCTTGGACCCCGCACCGCTTCACCGGCGGCCTGCTCGCGCTCGACACGGCGAACACCGTCGTGCTGCGTGGCGATCCGCAACGCACATTCGACCGCTTCGACGATCCGGTCGAAATCGCCCGCTTTGCCGATGCGGCCAGCGGCTTCCGATCCGCCGAGCTTGGCGACAGGCGGCTGGCGGTATCCTCACCGGCGGCAATCGCGCCTGTCGTGCTGTCGATTCGCGAGACGACCGACCGGCTGTTTCGCGGCGCGGTGTCGAAGGGCGCGCTCGCCACCGCCGACCTGCCGGATTTCCTGCGGGCCTGTGCCGAGGGCCTTGCCGGCAGCCGCACCGAAATCGGGTTGCCGGGAAAGCCGTTCGGAAATCCCTCGACGCCGATCGCTTTCGAGGCGGCGCTGGCGGTTTCGGCACTCTCGCTGCTGCGTGACGACACGGTCGCCAGGCTCAGGATCTGTCCCAACTGCACCTGGCTGTTTGTCGACAGAAGCCGCAATTCCAGCCGTCTTTGGTGCGACATGTCGGTGTGCGGCAACCGGCAGAAGGCAAGTCGTCACTATCGCCGCCGCCGCATGGCGGCCCATGAGGTCAAGGATGCCTAGGGGATTTTCACGCGCGTTCGTTGCCGGCGCCATCTTGATCGCCGCCGCCGCGCTCGGCGCCTGCCGCGATACCGGCGGCGAGGGCAAGCTGTTCGAGGTTTCCGGCAAGATATTCGTCTTCAACTACCGCCTCGCCAGGGCGACCTACGTCGTGACGCTGCGGCCCTTGCGGCCGATGGGTGAGGGGCAGGTGGCGGTCGCCAGCTTCCAGAATCCCGCCGGCGGTGCGCCTTTGGTGGTCGAACAGAAGGTTTGGCCGAAGCTCGACAAGGTGAGCCTGGAGAGCCCGGCGCTGACCTGCATCGTCAAGAACAAGCCCTACGCCATCGCCATCAGCATCAAGGGTGCCGACGGCGCCGTCCTGCAGACGATCGACACCACGCTGATGTCGACGGAGGACCAGTCGATCCTGCCCGACCGGCCGCTGGTCATCGACCAGCTCTATACGGCCAATCCCGACCTCGCGGGCCATCCTGACGGCAAACTGCCGGGCGAGCCGAAGCCCGACTGCTCGAAAGCCGGCTGACACCTTTCGGCCGAGCCGGTCTCGGCTGGAATTTTAGTGCGCCATCGCGCTGTTGGCGCACGGTTTCATACGCGCTCAGGCGCCTGCCGGACTGTTTGTTGCGCGTCGCCTGGTCCCTTCGATTTTGTTTGACCTGCCTTGCAAGGGGAGAAAGGATGCGCCATCCGATCCCGACGTTGGCTGCTGCCCGCGGCCTTCGCAGAGGAAATGCCCCATGACGCTGCATGATGTCGCGCTCGACGACAAGTTCGACCTTGGAAAGGAGCGCATCTTCCTATCCGGCGCGCAGGCCGTCATCCGCATGCTCCTGATGCAGCGCGAGCGCGACCGCCGCGCCGGCCTGAACACGGCTGGGTTCGTCTCCGGCTATCGCGGCTCACCGCTCGGCGGCCTCGACATGCAGCTGTGGAAGGCGAAGAAGCAGCTCGCCGGGGCCGACATCGTCTTCCAGCCCGGCCTCAACGAGGAGCTTGCCGCCACCGCCTGCTGGGGATCGCAGCAGACGGAACTGCTGGGCGAGGGCACCCATGACGGGGTCTTTTCGGTCTGGTATGGCAAGGGTCCGGGCGTCGATCGTTCAGGCGACGTCTTCCGTCACGCCAATCTCGCCGGCTCGTCGAAACACGGCGGCGTGCTCGCGCTCATGGGCGACGACCACATGGCGGAATCCTCGACCAACGCGCACGCCACCGAATTCCTCTTCGTCGACACAATGGTGCCGATCCTCAACCCGGCCGGCGTCCAGGAGATCATCGACTACGGCCTGTATGGCTTTGCCATGTCGCGTTTCGCCGGCACCTGGGCGGCGATCAAATGCGTCAAGGACAACATCGAATCGACAGCCTCGGTCGACGCCTCGCTCGAACGGCTCAACATCGTCCTCCCGGAATTCGACATGCCGCCGGGCGGCCTCAACATCCGCCATGAGATCGACATGCTCGGCCAGGAGGAGCGGTTGCATGAACACAAGCGTGCCGCAGCCTCCGCCTTCATCCACGCCAACGGGCTGAACCACATCGTCTATTCGGGTGGCCGCAACCCGAAGCTCGGCATCATCACGCTGGGCAAGAGCTATCTCGATGTCCGCCAGGCGCTGGAGGATATCGGCATCGACGAGGCGGCCGCCAACCGCATCGGCGTGCGGCTGTTCAAGGTCGGCTGCCCCTGGCCGCTCGACCTGCAGCACATCGCAGACTTTGCCCGAGGCCTCGACGCCATCGTCGTGGTCGAGGAGAAGCGCTCGCTGATCGAGGTGCAGCTGCGCGAGAACCTCTACGGTACCGCCATCCAGCCGGTCATCGTCGGCAAGAAGGATGAGCGCGGCGACTGGCTGTTTCCCGCCAAGGGCGCGCTCGACCCCAACGAGATCGCCATTGCGCTCGGCGAGCGGATCGTGAAAACCATCGGTCCGTCGGAAGAGATTTCGGCGCGGGTGGCGAAGTTGCGCCAGTTCCAGGCGATGCTGGCGGACGCCACCGACATCGGTTCGCGCACGCCCTTCTTCTGCTCCGGCTGCCCGCACAATTCGTCGACCAAGGTGCCGGACGGCTCGATCGCCGCCGCCGGCATAGGCTGCCATTTCATGGCGCTGTGGATGGACCGCAATACGCTGGGCTTCACGGCCATGGGCGGCGAAGGCGCGCAATGGGTCGGCCAGGCGCCTTTCTCCAAGCGCGGTCATATCTTCCAGAACCTCGGCGATGGCACCTACAACCATTCCGGCACGCTGGCGATCCGCTTCGCGCTGTCGAGCGGGGCCAACATCACCTACAAGATCCTCTACAACGATGCCGTGGCCATGACCGGCGGCCAGCCGCACGAGGGCGGCCTGACGGTGGACATGATCGCCAGGCAGGTGCGGGCAGAGGGCGTCGACCGGATCGCCATCGTCACCGACGAACCCGACAAATATGCCGGCAAGGCCGAATTCCCCGCCGGCGCCACCATCCACCACCGCGACGACCTCGACCTCGTCCAGCGCGAGCTGCGCGATGTCAAGGGCGTTTCGATCCTGCTCTACGACCAGACCTGCGCGGCCGAGAAGCGCCGGCGCCGCAAGCGCGGCACCTTTCCCGATCCCGACAAGCGCGTCTTCATCAACGAGCTGGTCTGCGAAGGCTGCGGCGATTGCGGCGTGCAGTCGAACTGCGTCTCGATCCAGCCGGTCGAGACCGAATTCGGCCGCAAGCGCCGGATCGACCAGTCGAGCTGCAACAAGGACTTCTCCTGCGTCAACGGCTTCTGCCCGTCATTTGTCACCGTGCACGGCGCCAAGATCAGGAAAGCCGAGGGCCTGGCCGGCAAGACCGATCCGCTCGACGGCGTGCCGGCACCGGCCGAATTTCCTCTGGGTGCCGAGGGCTGGGCGGCGATCATCGATGGCGTCGGCGGCACCGGCGTCGTCACCGTCGGTGCCGTGCTCGGCATGGCGGCTCATCTCGAGGGCAAGGGCTGCGGCATGATCGACATGGCCGGCCTCGCCCAGAAGGGCGGCTCGGTGTTCACCCATGTCCGTATCGCCCGCACGCCGGACGATATCCATGCCATTCGCGTTTCGGCGGGGAAGGCCGACCTCGTGCTTGGCTGCGACCTTGTCGTGTCGGGCGCCAAGAAGGTGCTGACGGCGGTACGCGAGGGCCATACCATCTTCCTCGCCAACACCGCCGAGATCATGCCCGGCGAGTTTGCCCGCTCGGCGGATTTCTCGCTGCCCATCGAACGCCTCAAGAAAGCGATCCGCACCGCCGCCGGCGAGGACAAGGCGCATTTCTTTGACGCCACCCGCACCGCCACATCGCTGTTCGGCAATTCGCTGGGCGCCAACATGTTCATGCTCGGCTTTGCCTTCCAGCATGGCGGCCTGCCGCTATCGGCCGAAGCCGTCGAAAAGGCCATCGAGCTCAATGGCGAAGCGGTGGCGATGAACATCGCCGCCTTCCGCTGGGGCCGCCGCGCGGCACACCAGCCGGATTTCGTGCGCGGCCTTGTCGCCCAGCCGGGCAAGGCGGGACAGGCCGCCCCGGTCGCGCAGACTCTGGACGAGATCATTGCCCGCCGTGTCGCCTTCCTGACCTCCTATCAGAACGCCGCCTACGGCAAGCGTTATGCCGACAGGCTGGCGCTGCTGCGCGCCGCCGAGGCCAAGGCCGTGCCCGGCTCGACCGCCGTGACCGAGGCGGCGGCGAGGAACCTGTTCAAGCTGATGGCGATCAAGGACGAATACGAGGTGGCCCGGCTCTACACCGACGGCTCCTTTGCCGCCGAGCTTGGAAAGCAGTTCCAGAGCTACGAGAAGCTCGAATTCCATCTCGCGCCGCCGCTCATGGGACGTCGCGGCAATGACGGAAGCCCTCGGAAGTCGAGCTTTGGCCCCTGGATGATGAAGGGTTTTCGCCTGCTGGCGGCGCTGAAGGGCTTGCGCGGCACTGCTTTCGACCTGTTCGGCTACACCGCCGAACGGCGTGCGGAATGGCGGCTTTTGGCACAGTATGAGGGTGATCTGCAGCTTGTCGCCAAGTCGCTGGCGCCTGGCAAGGCCGATGCGGCGGTCGCTCTCGTTTCGGTTCCCGCGCTCATCCGCGGTTATGGCCATGTCCGACAGGCCAGCGCCGAAAAGGCCCTGGGTGAGCGCCAAAGACTGCTCGATCGCCTGGCAAACGCACCGGCAAGGCCGGAACTTCAGGCCGCCGAATGATCCAAAAAGCGCCTAAAACCAGGCGTTTCGGCCCAGGCTAAAGGTTTTTTAATGGGACTATGCCAAGGCTGGGGCTCATTGGGCGCCAGTAATGGGCAAAACAAAGACCGATAACATCCCAGTGGATGTTTATATCCAGTTTGTGCGCTCGTTGTTCGACAACGCGCATATGCTGGTGATCGGCGCGCTTTGCCACGCCACGATCAGCCTCATGGTCTACTGGCGCCACGGCCAACCTATTTTCCTGGCTCTCGCCGGCACGCTGCTCGGCATCGGCGTCTGGCGTTACTTCAGCCTGCGGCGGTTCCACCGCTCGGGCGGTGAGATCCGGGACGCCGCCGATGCAACGAAGTGGGAGCGCGAATACATCCTGAAGGGTAGCCTTCAAGGGCTGTTGCTGGGGTTCTTCTGCTTCATTTCCATTTATGTCTACTCGGATTCCTATGCCGAGATCGGGGCGCTGTCGGTGACGATGGCCTCCCTGGTGACTGTCGTCGGCCGAAATTACGGCTCGCCGCGCATGGTCATGATCTTCGCGGTCACCTTCGTCGGGCCGATCGCCGCGGCGCTCATTCTCAGGTTCGACTTGCCCTATGTCGTGCTGGGCCTGCTGATCATCCCCTTCATGTTCATCATCAAGGGCAGCGCCGACCACGTCCGCAATGTGCTGTTTTCGGCCGTTGTCGGACACAAGCAGGCGAGGCAGATCGCGCAGCGCTTCAACCGCGCCCTCAACACCATGTCGCATGGCCTGGTCATGCTCGGCCCGGACGGCAAGGTGGTTGTCGGCAACGCCGAGGCCGCCCGTCTCATGTCGCTGAAATCGCCCGACCAGTTGCTCGGGCGGTCGATCCATTCACTGCTGCTGCGCGGCGTTGCCGGCGGCATGCTGGCACCGAAGGACTGCCGCTATGTCGAGGCGCAGCTGACGCGTGCCTTGCGCGAGGGGCGCGACCGCAAGGTGCTGGTTTCCTTTTCCAATGGCCAGCACTTTGAATTCTCCGCCCGCGAAGGCAACCAGGAATTGGGCGTCATCACCTTTGAAGACGTGACGGCGCGTGTCGAGACGGAGGAAAAAATCCGTTTCATGGCGCGCTACGACAACCTCACCGGCCTGCCGAACCGCGCCTATTTCCACGAATTGGTCGGCGAATTGATGGCCTCCGGCGAGCGCGACCGCTTGTGCGGCCTGGCGGTGGTCGACCTCGACGATTTCAAGAGCGTCAACGACACGCTCGGCCATCCTGTAGGCGATGGGCTGATCTATGCCGTAGCGGAACGGCTCGCGGCGATCGCCGGGCAAGGCATCACCGTCAGCCGCTTCGGCGGCGACGAATTCATGATGTTCTTCGATCGCGTCGAGGACGAAAGCCATCTCGCCAGCCTGCTCGACCAGATTTTCGCCGACCTGCAGGGCGAAGTCGACGTCGCCGGCCATGGCTTGCGGATCCAGGCCAGCGCCGGCGCGGTGCTGTCGAAGGTCGAGGGGACCGACGTCGACGCCATGATCGTCAAGGCGGACCTGGCGCTCTACAAGGCCAAGGAGCTCGGCAAGAACGGCTGGCGGCTGTTCGAGGCGGCGATGGATGCCGCGTTCCGCAACCGTCAGCTGATGAAGGCGGATCTGCGCACCGCCGTGGAAAGCAAGAACCTGCGGGTCGTCTATCAGCCGATCGTGGCCATGAAGACCATGCGCATCGCCAGCTGCGAGGCGCTCTGCCGCTGGGACCATCCCGATCTCGGGCCGATTTCGCCCGGCGTCTTCATCCCGCTGGCCGAGGAGATGGGCATCATTTCCGAGATCAGCACTTTCGTGCTCCAGGCGGCCTGCGCCGAATGCGCCAAATGGCCTGACCAGACCAGCGTCTCGGTCAACCTTTCCGCCAGGGATTTCCGCAATGGCGATGTCATCCAGAAGGTCCGCGACGCGTTGGCCAGTTCAGGCCTTGCCGCCGGCCGGCTGGAGATCGAAGTCACCGAAACCGCGCTGCTCGACGACAAGTCGCAGACGCGTCAATATATCGAGGAACTGAAGCGGCTTGGCGTGCGCATCGCCCTCGATGATTTCGGCACCGGCTATTCCAGCCTGAGCTATCTCCACAAGCTGCCTCTAGACAAGATCAAGATCGACCGCTCTTTCGTGATGGATGTTACCCAGAATCCACGCTCGCTCGAGCTGTTGAAGGGCGTCGTCGACCTGGCCCGTATCCTGGGTCTCACCGTCACCATCGAAGGCGTCGAGACATTCGAGCAGCTCAAGATCCTGCTGCATTCGGTGAAACCGGATCTTGTCCAGGGCTTCCTCTTCGGCGCCGCACTCAGCGCGTCGGGCATCGAAACCATGTCCAATGTGACCTGGCCTTTCGCCGCCGAATTGCAGCCGGTCGCCAAGCGCGCCGCCCCCTGAAATCCAGTCGTCAAGACCCAGATCTTCCGGTGGCCGCAATTTACCATTTGTTAACGTTAATTTAGGGTAAACGCAAAAGCTCGGAATTTTGCTTCTGGTTCCTTCTGTGCTTCGCTATTGTCGTTATGCGGCGGTGCGAGGACAGAATGGAAAACAAGTTGTTGGGTACGCCCGTGGCGGCGACTGCGGGCAAGGACAAGAATAGCCCCTCAGTGTTTTCAGATCACGTCATGGATGTTCTGGAGCATGTGGAGTATCGCCTTTGCGATGGCGCCGAGGATCTAGAGGCGATCTATAGGCTGCGCTATAATTCCTATCTTCACGCCGGCATGGTGAAGCCGGATGCCTCCCGCATGGTGAAGGACGACTTCGACGACCTGCCCAATTCATACCGCTTCGGCGTCTTCTTCGACGGCGCGCTCGTCAGCACCATCAGAATCCACTACGCCAGCGCGAGATATCCAGTGTCGCCCAGCACCGATGTTTTCGGCGACGTGCTGGCGCGGCGACTGGCGACTGGCGAGACTTTCGTCGATCCAAGCCGGTTCGCGGCCGATCTTGAGTGGTCGAGCAGCTTGCGCGTGCTGCCGTATGTCACTCTCAGGCTGGCGGTGGTTGCTTGCAGCCATTTCAAGCCGACCTATTGCCTGACGGCGATCAAGGAAGAGCACTCCGCCTTCTATCATCGCATCTTCCGATCGGAGCAGGCGGTGCCTCCGCGAAATTATCCTGGTCTCACCGTCCCCGTGCATCTCTTCCAGTCGAAGTGCTCCGAGAACATGCAGGCGACGCTGGATCGCTTTCCGTTCTTCAACTCGACGGCGTTCGAGCAACGCATGCTCTTCCAGCGCCCCGGCAGGGGCGAGCTGGCACCGCTGACCATCTTGCCCACCGCCAAGTACTTCGAAGCAGCCTGATTTCACGCGCTTTGGCCGCGTCCTCGGGCATGTGCTCGCTCTGAACCGGTTTCGGCTTTTGAGCAATGTCCATCACGATGGAGCTTTCCCAGCGTGAAGGCGTTGTATAGGGCGACATCGCCGTAAGTTGGTGGGCATCGCTTCTGGAAAGGACCCGACATGCATATTTCCCAGCTCGCGCTCACGCCGCTTATCTCGCTGATCGCCGGCGTGCTGATCCTCATCATGCCGCGGCTGCTGAACTACATCGTCGCGCTCTATCTGATCGTCGTCGGATTGCTCGGTCTTTTCCCGCACCTCGCCGGCTGAGGCCGCCGATCAAGCCTGGCGCGAAGGCTGTCCCTCGCCGGGATACGCCCGCAGTTTCAATTTTCCCTTGAGGCAGTTGTCGGTCGCGATGCGGCAATAGCGCCATTGCCCTCGGCCCGGCTTTTCGCTATGTGCCTGAAAGATGTCTTCGAAGGGGTATTCCTATGGCTGATCACTCGCCGACCGGTCCTGTCGAACTGGGCGCGAAGATGGACTATGCCGAGCATGACCGCACCTATGCGGGCTTTCTCATGCTGGCTAAATACGGGTCGCTTTTCTGCGGCGCGCTTCTTCTGGCGATGGCTTTCGGCTTCTTCGCTGGCGGCTTCTTCTCGGCGCTTATCCTGTTCTTCCTGATCATGGCCGCCGGCGCCTTCATTCTGCGATAGACCTTCCAAAACCCCGTTGCCATTGACGTCGCCGGATGTTCCGGCCGACACTTTGCGCAAACAGGTTCCAGCCGAAAGGATCATGCGGTGGGACAGACGGTTTTCATCCCTCGTGAGCTTGACGCGAACGAGCCGCGTGTCGCGGCCTCGCCCGATACGGTCAAGCGGCTGGCGGGGCTCGGCTTCGATGTGATTGTCGAAACCGGCGCCGGCACGAGGTCGCGCATCCCCGACGAGGAGTTTGCCAAGGCTGGTGCTGCCATCGGCAAAGCCTCTGATGTCGCCAAGGCCGATGTCGTGCTGAAGGTTCGCCGGCCGACGGATGCCGAGCTCAAGAGTTACAAATCCGGCGCCGCCGTGATCGCCATCATGGATCCTTACGGCAATGACGCCGCCGTGGCGGCCCTGGCCAAGGCCGGTGTCACCGCCTTCTCGATGGAATTCATGCCGCGCATCACCCGCGCCCAATCGATGGACGTGTTGTCCTCGCAGGCAAACCTTGCCGGCTACCAGGCAGTGATCGACGGCGCTTCGGAATATGATCGCGCCTTGCCGATGATGATGACGGCGGCGGGCACCGTGCCGGCGGCCAAGGTGTTCATCATGGGTGTCGGCGTCGCCGGCCTGCAGGCGATCGCCACGGCGCGTCGTCTCGGCGCGGTCGTCACCGCCACCGACGTGCGCCCTGCCGCCAAGGAACAGGTCGCTTCGCTCGGCGCGAAATTCCTGGCCGTCGAGGATGACGAGTTCAAGGCCGCGGAAACCGCGGGCGGTTACGCCAAGGAAATGTCGAAGGAATACCAGGCCAAGCAGGCGGCGCTCACCGCCGAGCACATCGCCAAGCAGGACATCGTCATCACCACGGCGCTGATCCCCGGCCGTCCGGCGCCGAAGCTGGTCTCTGCGGCGATGGTCGCCTCGATGAAGCCCGGCTCGGTGCTCGTCGATCTCGCCGTCGAGCGCGGCGGTAATGTCGAAGGTGCTGAGCCAGGCAAGGTCGTCACCACGGCCAACAATGTGAAGATCGTCGGCCACCTCAATGTGCCGGGCCGCGTCGCCGCATCAGCCTCGCTGCTCTATGCCAAGAACCTGTTCGCTTTCCTCGAGACGCTGGTCGACAAGACCACGAAGACGCTTGCCATCAATCGGGATGACGACCTGGTCAAGGCGACGATGCTGACCGACGGCGGCAAGGTTGTTCATCCGGCCTTCGCCAAGGCCGACCAGCAGCCTCATGTCGAGCCGGCCGCGATCCCGGCCACGACCATGGTCGCCGATGCTTCCACGCCTGCCGCGCCGAAAAAGGCCGCGCCCAGGAAAACCGCCGCATCCAAGTCGCCCTCGCCCAAGTCGAAAGGGACCGCGTGATGGATCAGACCTTGCAGAAAGCCCTCGACCAGCTCGATCAGGCAAGTGCTGCCGTCCGGCTGGCGGTGCAGAACCTGGCAAATGCTCCAGGCGGTGCCGAAGCGGCGGGTGATGCCGCGCACGCACTCTCCGGCGGCGCCATTGATCCCTTCGTCTTCCGTTTCGCCATCTTCGTGCTGGCGATCTTCGTCGGCTACTACGTGGTCTGGTCGGTGACCCCCGCTTTGCACACGCCGCTGATGGCCGTCACCAACGCCATCTCGTCGGTCATCGTCGTCGGCGCGCTGCTGGCTGTCGGCATTGCTGCCTCCGGCGTTGCCGCCGGTTTCGGCTTCGTCGCCCTGATGCTGGTTTCGGTCAACATCTTCGGCGGCTTCCTCGTCACCCAGCGCATGCTGGCCATGTACAAGAAGAAGGACAAGTGACGTGACCGTCAATCTCGCTTCCTTCCTCTACCTCGTCTCCGGCATCCTGTTCATCCTGGCGTTGCGCGGCCTGTCGCATCCGACCACCAGCCGCCAGGGCAATCTCTACGGCATGATCGGCATGGGCATCGCCATCGCCACCACGCTGGCACTGGCAACCCCGTCGGCCGGCCGCTTCGGTCTGATCGTGCTGGGCCTCGCCATTGGTGGTGGTGTCGGCGCCGTCACCGCGCGCCGCATCGCCATGACCTCGATGCCGCAGCTGGTCGCCGCCTTCCACTCGCTGGTCGGCCTTGCCGCCGTCATGGTGGCGGCCGCCGCGATCTATGCGCCGGAAAGCTTCGGCATCGGCACGGCGGGCGACATCCATGCCCAGGCCCTGGTCGAAATGAGCCTCGGCGTCGCCATCGGTGCCATCACCTTCACCGGCTCGGTCATCGCCTTCTTGAAGCTCGACGGCCGCATGTCGGGCAAGCCGATCATGATCGGCGGCCGCCATTTCATCAACGCCGCCCTTGGCATCGCGCTTGTCGTGCTGATCGTGCTGCTGGTAACGACCGAATCGAAACTGGTCTTCTGGCTGATCGTCGCCGCCTCGCTGGTGCTCGGCATCCTCCTGATCATCCCGATCGGCGGCGCCGACATGCCGGTCGTCGTCTCGATGCTGAATTCCTACTCGGGCTGGGCCGCCGCGGCACTCGGCTTCACGCTCGGCAATCTGGCGCTGATCATCACCGGCGCGCTGGTCGGCTCCTCCGGCGCCATCCTGTCCTACATCATGTGCAAGGGCATGAACCGAAGCTTCATCTCGGTCATCCTTGGCGGCTTCGGCGGCGAGACGGCCGCTGCGGCGGATGACGGCATCGAGCGCACCGTCAAGCAGGGCTCGGCCGACGATGCGGCGTATCTGATGATGAACGCACAGAAGGTCATTATCGTGCCGGGCTACGGCATGGCGGTCGCCCAGGCGCAGCACGCGCTGCGCGAAATGGCCGACAAGCTCAAGGCCAACGGCGTCGATGTCAAATACGCTATCCACCCGGTTGCCGGCCGCATGCCCGGTCACATGAACGTGCTGCTCGCCGAAGCCAATGTGCCTTACGACGAAGTCTTCGAACTGGAGGACATCAACTCCGAGTTCGCGCAGGCCGACGTCGCCTATGTCATCGGCGCCAATGACGTCACCAATCCTTCGGCTCGCGACGACAAGTCCTCGCCGATCTACGGCATGCCGATCCTCGACGTCGACAAGGCGCGTACCTGCCTGTTCGTCAAGCGCTCGCTCGGCTCCGGCTATGCCGGCATCGACAACACGCTGTTCTACAAGGACGGCACCATGATGCTGCTCGGCGACGCCAAGAAGATGACCGAGGAAATCGTCAAGGCCATGGATCACTGATCCGGCAGCAGCGTTGCGATGCAAAAGCCCGGCAGGTGCCGGGCTTTTTTCTTGCAGGCGGGCAGGGCACCGTCAGAACCTGATGTTCAGGTCGGCCCGGAATGCATGATTGCGAGCCTGTTTTGCGATCTGGCCGTTATAGGCTAGGGCAAGCGTCGCGCCGGGGGTAACGGCAAGGTCGAGTCCAGCTTCGGCGATGGCGCTATCGCTGGCGATCGGAGCCCCGGCGATAGTGAAGGCGGACGAGCCTGCGAAAGCCTGGGTGATCGTCGGCGTCGTATCGCCATAGGCATGCTGCCAGCCGATTGTGCCGCGCGCGGTGGCTTTCAGGCCGCCAATGGCGAAGTCGCCGGAAGCGCGCAGCCCCAATGTGGTAAAGGTGACGTCGTTGGAGCCGCCCTCCACGGCCAGAGCGGCAGCGCCTCCCGTCTCATGGAAGCCGCTGGTACCCAGGTTGACATAGGCGAGGTTGGCGAAGGGCTCGAACCCGATGCCGCCTGCCTTGATGGTGTAGCCGAACTCGCCGAAGGCCTGGCTTGTGCCTGCCCGGTAGTTGCCGCTCAGGCTGTCGGTGAAATCGGGGAAGGCGACCGAACGGCCAGTGTCGATGTTGCTCCATGTGTAGGCAAGGCCCGTGCGGAAGGTGAGCGCGCCCCATTCGCCGCCGCCATAGATGCCGAGATGATAATTGTCGCTCGATGCCGAGCCCTGGTCGGTATTGAAGCTGGAATGACTGTAGCCGGCGAGCATGCCGGCGAGCCAGTTGTCGGTGACGAAGCCATCGGCGCCAGTGACGAAGCCACCGGTCGAGTGCGAGAGTTTTGCGGAGTTGCCGTTGCCGTCGATACTGCCCCAGGAGCCGAAGGCCGAACCCCAGGCTGTGAAGCGTTGGGTCGATATAGAGCCGGTAGGCAGGCTCGCATCGTCGCCGTAGGCCATCACCGGCAAGGGCGCCTCGCTCGGGTTCGCAAAAGCCGACTGCAGCCGGTTGTCGATCGCATCGCGCAGTTTCTGGCTGTCCGCGATCAGGCCGGTCGCGGTCGAGCCGTGGATTTCGCCTGACAGCCCGTTGAATGCCGCACGCGCCTCGTCGGCCGACAGAAACAGCAGCTTGTTGTACAATGCCAGCGACGGGCCGCTCTGCTGCAGCGTGTCCAGCGCACCGGCCGTCTCCTTGCTGTTCGGGCCGTCGGCGACACCGGCAAAGGACACGCCTTTCACGGCGATCTTGAGGTCGACGCTGTCGGTGTCCTGCGAAAGCTGCCCGAACAGGAAGGCCGAGTTGGACAGCACGACCGGATCGAAGCTGCCCTCGACGCCGCCGTCGGCGGTCAGGATCGTGTAGGTCTTGCCCGTCGTATAGCTGGTCTGGCTGTCCAGCGCCTTCACTTCGACCTTGCCGCCGCCAAGCGTCGCCTTGCCGCCGGCAGCGATCCTGTCGCTCGAGCCGTTGCCGGCAAGCTCGACCGCGAAGATCGATCCTGCTGTCATCGTCACATCCCCGTTCACCGTCAGCGTGCCGATGGAATTGCCCGGCGCGGCCGTGCCTCCGGCGTTGACCGTCAGTGCGCCGATCGTGCCGATGCCGCCGAGTGCTCCACCGTTGTTGACGGTCACGGCACCGGCGAGGCTGGCGCCGGCATGGCTGTCGTCGCCGACGATCAGCTTGCCGCCGCTCACCACGGTTTCGCCGGTATAGGTGTTGATGCCGTTGAGTGTCAGCGTGCCGCCCTCGAGTGCCAGCTGACCACCCGATGCGGCCGAGGCGCAGCTTGCTCCGTCCGTGCCGCAGTCGCTGATCGACCCGCCGAAGACGCCATTCGCATTGGTCACATGCAATTTGGTGCCGCCGAGATAGACAGCGCCGCCGCCTGTCAGCGACTTGACCGATACGCCCGCCGTTGCCGTGCTTGCCGAAACGTCGAGGACGCCATCGGCTGCGATTCCGCTCGAGGTGGCCAGGCCGCCGTCACCCGAGAGGCGGAGCGTGCCGCCATTCTCGATCGTGGTGGACCCGGTGAAGCTGTTGATTCCCCACAGGTCCAGCAAGGCGCCATCGGCCACCACCAGGCTGCCACCGGTCCCGTTGCCCAGACCGCCGTCCTGGATCTCGCCCGCGAACTGGGAATTGCCGGTAACCGTCAGGGTCTTTGCGCCAAGGGCGACAATGGAGCTTCCTGCAAGGTCGCCAATGCCATTGACGCTGGTGTTGGTGTCGGCCTGCGAAATGTCCAGGGTTGCGCCGCCCTTGCCGAAGCTGATGGCGGCCGAATCGGCTATTGAGCCTTTGCCCTTGATGGCCAGCGTCGCACCGCCATCGATGAACGTCGTACCCGTATAGGTGTTCTCACCCGACAGGGTCAGCGTGCCGCCGGCGATCTCCAACTGGCCGAGAAGCCCGCTGTCGCTGATCGTTCCGGCGAATTCGGATCCCGCATTGCCGATGATGAGACGCTTGGCTCCGAGATAGACAGCGCCGGAAGACGACCCCGCGAGATCGACGATGGTCGAGCTGGTGGAGATCGTTCCCGAGATATCGAACGTGCCATCTTCGACTGTGACTTTGGAATTGGCGATGCCGCCGGCATGGCTGAGAGCAAGCGTGCCGCCTTCGATCCTGGTGGCGCCGGAATAGGATTGGCTGCTCTTCAGGGTGAATGTTCCGGTACCGGTCTTGGTCAACCCCGTCGTGGCGTGCGCGCCGTCCTCGATCAGGCCTTCGAAATCGGTGGAGGAGTTGTCGCCGCCGATGGTCAGTATCGCGTTGGTCGTGCCGCCATTGGTGAGCGTTCCCTGGCCCGTCAGCGAGCCGGCTTCCTGATCGAATCCGCCGAGATCCAGCGTCGCGCCGCTGTCCACGGAAAACGCGCTGCTGGCGGAGAAGGCGCCGGCAATGCCTGCCGCCAACGTGCCGCCGCTGATTGTCGTCGTGCCGGAGTAGCTGTTTTGCCCACCGAGCGTCACGGTGCCGGTCGTGGATTTTTCGAGCTTGCCTGTTCCGGTCAATGCCGCCGAGATCGCTCCCGCCTGCAGGTCGAAAATTCCCGAAGAACTCAACGTGCCGTTCTCGATCGAGCCCCCGGCCAGGGACACGCCGCCATCCTGTGTCTGGGTCGTGCCGCCGAGGTCGAGTGTTCCGCCGTTCACGGCAAGGCTGTTGGTGGTAGCCCCCAGTGTTCCGCCGCCGCTGATCTTCAGCGTGCCGCCGCTGACACTGGTTCCACCGGTATAGCTGTTGGCACCGGACAGCACCTGTGTGCCGCCGCCGGTCTTGGCGAGTTTCAGGGAGCCACCGCCGCTGCCATCCTCGATACTGCCGGAAAAGGTCGCCGTGCCGCTCGTCGCGCCAAGCGTCAGCGTGGCGTTTGTCGCCGCGCCGTTGGAGACACTACCGCCGCCTGCCGATCCGTCGTCCGAGAGCGACGCGACCGTGTTCGAAAATCCATTGAGCTGCAGTTCGGCGCCGCTCGCGATCGAGAACGCGGAACTGGCCGACAGCGCCGAGGTCGACAGCGCCTGGACGATGCCGGATTTGATGACCGTGTTTGCGGAATAGGTGTTGGAGCCGGCGAGGTCGGTTGTCCCCGAGCCCAGGAAGGTCAGTGTGCCGCCCCCGCTCGTGGCGTCCGTGATGTTCCCGTTCAGCCCGAAAATGTTGCCGTTGTTGTCGATGGATCCGCCCTTGGCGGTCAGCGCGATATCGTTGGCGACGGTGAAGGATCCGCCCGCCTGCAAGGTGGCGCCGTCCAGGGTCACATCGCCGGTGCCAAGCGCCGAGGACACGATCGCGCCGTGGCTGCCGACGGTGTCGACGCCGACGACGATCGTGCCGGCGCTGATCAGCGTGCCGCCCGAATAGGTGTTCGCGCCCGAGAGCGTCAGAGCGCCGGCGCCGGTCTTCTCCAGCGAGAAGGAACCGCCGGATTCGGAAATTGCTCCTGACTGTTCGGCCGAGCCGGTGTCGACGTTGAGCTTGGTGCCGTCGGCGTCGAGTTCGATCGGGTTGGCGACGGTGATGCCGTCGGCATAGTCGATGGTGGCGCCCAGTGCGGTGATGGTGCCCGTGCCCGCCGCGTTGCTGTTGCCGAGGCGAACCCTGCTCTGGACCGACATGCCGCCGGCGAAGGTGTTGGCGCCGTTCAGCACAACCGTGCCGCCTGTGATCGCGATCGCCGCGCCGCAGCTCGGGCCGACCACGCAGCCCGCGCCATAGCTCTGGCCGGTAGGCAGGCTCGACTGGCTGTCGTCCGCGATCGTGCCGTTGATGGTGAGTGTCCCGATCGGATTGAAGGTGGTCACAGTGCCCGACATCAGGAAAAGATCGCCGCCGGCGCCCGCGCCGGCTGTATACCCACTCCCGCCGGTGGCGGTGCCGCCCTCGAACGAGCCGTCGGCAATGGTGATGGAGGCGCCGGAACGCACGAAAACGGCGCCGCCGAAACCAGCGCCGCCGCCACCCGACTGGTAGGCATACCCGCCGCCGGCGCCGGGGGTGCCGGGACCGCGCATGTAGCCATAACCGCCGCCTGCGCCGCCGCCGAAGCCGCCATTGCCGCCGTTGCCCCACGCGCCCATGCCGCCGCCGCCGCCGCCGAAGCCGCCACTGCCGGCGACACCGAAGCTGGTGGTGTCGCCGCCGCCGCCGCCGAAGTCGCCGCCGTTGCCGGCACGGCCGGAGTCCGACGCGCCGCCGCCACCGCCGCCTTCCGTGCCATCGCTGTTGGGGTTGCCGCCCATGCCGGTCGGCAGTCCGCCGCCGCCGCCATTGGGGCCGGCGCCGCCATTGATGCCGCCGCCCTGGCCCGCTCCATTGGAGCCACCGTAGCCGCCGGGGCCGGTGCCGCCAACGGACGGCGGGCTGCCATAAAGTGCTACGGGAGCGCCGCCGCCGCCGCTGTAACCGCCGCCGCCGCCGCCTGAACTCTGACCGCCCCCGCCGCCACCGCCACCCAGTCCGCCGCCGCCACCGCCGCCGGATGTTCCGCCACCCGGCACACGGACGCCGCCATTGCCGCCGGTGGCACTGTTGTCGGCGAAGTCGACATTGGCGATCGTCAGCGAGCCGTTGTTGACGAAGATCGCGCCGCCGGCACCCATGCCGCCGCCACCGCCCGCGCCACCGCCGTCATAACTGGCGCCATTGCCATTGCCGCCATCGCCGCCCTTGGCCGCGCCGCCTTTCAGCGTGACGTTTTCGATCGACACAGCCGGCATGGCATCCTTGCTGTCGAGGAAGAAGATGCGGTTGTTGCCTTGCGCATCGATCGTGTGGCCCTGGCCGTCGATGGAAATGTTGGTCAATACGGGCGGCAGCAGCGTTGTGCCGAGCGCGATGTCGTTCTGCAGGATTATCCGGTCGCCGCTCGACGCATTGCTGATCGCGCTGGAGAGGCCGGCGGCATCGCTGACCATGATATCGGCGGCTCTCGCCTGGGCCTGCAGGCCAACCAGCGCCGTGCATGCCATAAGAGAACGGAAAAGGATTGAAGTGGTGGTATTCGGCAAGACCCTGTCTCTCCATGCTGACAGGGATCATTCAGATAGCCCAAATTTTTGCCAACGCCACCAAGATGTTGAGGGTCGCCGAACCCCTCCCAAAAATAGTCAGGTGGTGGACTTCATGGTTGCTGGAAGCAACCCCCGCTGTTTCAAGCAAAGGAGCACGGCGTTGCCGCCGTGCCCTGATCTACCGGAACTGCCCTGAACTGCGGCAGGGATGGCGGTTCAGCGGCTGGTCAGGAAAACCGCTTCCTCTTCGTCGCGCTGCCTGCCGCCGAGGGCCGCGGCGGCGCTGGCGATGAAGGCGCCGATGACCAGCGACAAAGCGCCGAGCAAGGCAAAGGTCGCGCTGCCCTTCCGGGCGGTGTCGGCCGCTTGCTTGGCCTTGACCTTGGCGTCTTCGACCTTGGCGACCATTGCATCGACACGCGCCTTGGCGTCGGCCTCCGAAAGACCGGTGCGGGCAGCAACCAGTTGCGACAGATAAGTCTTGTCGTCGGCCGAAATCTCGCCCGCCGCGGCGCTGGCGACCAGGATGCGCGAGGCCTGCCCGACCGCGGCAGCGTCGCTGTCTGGATTGGCTCCCGCGAGCTTGGCCGGATCGGCCGGACGGAAGAGCGAATCCACCAGATAGGAAGTCGCATTGTTGGCCGACGCGCCACCGGCATTGGCGGAGGCGCCAGCCGAAGCACCCATGGCAGCGCCCGACGCCACCGTGGAGACCGCCTGCACGCCGGAACCAAGTGCCGCCGAGAGCGCCGAGCCAAGCACGCCGACGACGAGCAAGGTGGCCAATGCCCAGGCGAGGAAACCGTGCGCTGTGTCACGGAAATAGACCTCGTCGGTGTGGATCCCGACCCATTTGGTGCGCAGGCGTCCGGCAAGATAGCCGCCGACGCCGGAGGAAAGCCACTGCACGACGATCAGCCAGATCGCTGTCGACACAGCGAAGGTGGTGATCGAAGCGCCGGACCCCGACCATGGCGAAACCATGCTGAGCCCAAGCCCGGAGCCAAGCAGCATGAGGATGAAAGTCAGCGTCGAGGCCGCGAAGGCACCGGCAATGATAGGGCCCCAGCTGACGGCTGTAGCGGAGGATTCTTCTGAGGAGGATAGGTCGATAGCCGGTAAGGTGGGCTGCATCAACGCCCCCTACCGTACGAACAGCATGATGAGAATGATGATCGGAATCGGAATGCCGAGCAACCAGAGCAAAATGCCACGTCCCATGAAGGCCTCCTGTGAGAAACTGTGATCGATGTTGTCACAATGTCCCGGGAGGACTTCCGTTCCGGCAGGCTATAAAATGATTTTGTTTGCCGGCGATGGAACAATTCGGAGCGCCGCTTCGCACAAATGCCTCAAGCGATCATGTTGTTGTGATTTGACCCATAGGCCGAGCCGGGCAAAAGCGGAAATCCGGCTTCGTCCTTGCCTCTCACAAGTCTCGCTGGATCCGACCGTCAGTCCTACGAATTTTCTTCGAACTGCCTTGCCGAGCAGGAAGACAAATGACTCCAAGGAAATTCCAGAAGAAGCAAAAAGCAAAGGCCCGGCGCATTTGGGCCCCAGTCAGCCGGCCGCGCTCAGCAATTTTCGCCGGCCTTGTCTTGTTCTCTGGTCTGTTTATCGGGGCCTGGATTCCTGCCGCCGCGGCCGGCACACCGATTGGCGCGCCGTCGGCCAGTTCAGCCGCCGAAGACACCGCGCATTCTCCAGTGGGCTTCGAAGCCGTGCGCGTTCCCAATGGCGGCGAACCGCCGTTGGCCGCCGGCATCTGGTACCCGACTTCGGCCGAGCCGCGCGATGTGCCGCTGGGAAGCTTTACCCAGCACGTCGCGCCTTCGGGGCCGCCAAAGGGCCATACGCTGCCACTCATCGTGATTTCGCATGGCGGCGGCGGATCCTATGCCGGCCACTATGATACGGCGATCGCCTTGGCGAAAGCCGGGTTCATCGTCGCCGCGGTCAGCCATGCCGGCGATACTTTCGACGACCAGAGCAAGGTGCTGATGCCATGGCGCCGGCCAGCCCAGCTAAGCCGGCTGATCGATTTCATGCTGAAGGACTGGCAGGCGCACGCCGACATCGATCCCCAGCGCATCGGCGCCTTCGGATTCTCGAATGGCGGCTTCACCGTGCTCGTCGAAGCGGGCGGAATACCCGACCTCGACAAGATCGACCCATACTGCGCGGAAAATCCTCGGCACGATCTTTGCACTGCGCTGGCCAAGGCGGGGGTCCATTCTGTTGCAAAAACGGTCCTAACACCGCCGGATGCGTGGAAGCCGGATCGGCGGATCCGCGCCATCGCGGCTGCCGCGCCGGCGTTCGGCTTCACCTTTGACCGTACCGGCCTCGCTTCGGTTCAGATCCCGGTGCTCCTGTGGCGCGCGGCCGACGACCGGCATCAGCCCGACCCCTGGTATGAAGAACACCTTCGTTCGGCGCTGCCTCGACCGCCGGAGTATCATGTCGAACCCCTGGCCGGTCACTATGCGTTCTTGCCGCCATGCAGCGCGCAATTGCGCGGCGCGGCCCCCGAGATTTGCATCGACGAACCCGGCTTCGACAGGGCCGCTTTCCATCAGCGCCTGAACGCCGCCCTGGCAAGCTTCTTCAGCGCATCGCTACAGTCTCAAAGCGCGTCGCACTGAAGCGGATTCAGACGACGCGGCCTTGAGTTCTTGTGCATTTCGCTCTGCCCAAACCGCCGTGCGGTTTTGGGTAACATGCATCAAATATCCAGATTGGCGACCGACAGCGCATTGTCCTGGATGAATTCGCGCCGTGGCTCGACTTCGTCGCCCATCAGCCGCGAGAACAGACTGTCGGCATCGGTCGCATCGTTGACCTTGACCTGCAGCAGCGAACGCACATTCGGGTCGAGCGTGGTCTCCCAGAGCTGCTCGGCATTCATCTCGCCGAGACCCTTGTAGCGCTGCATGGTCAGGCCCTTGCGGCCGGTCGCAAAGACCGCGTTGAGCAGCGCCAGCGGCCCCGAAACGGTTTCCGACACATCCTTGCGGCGCAGCACCGGTGGCGTCCCATAGACATCACTGAGGCGTTGCGCGTAGCGGTCTAGCTGCCGGGCGTCGGCCGAATTGATCAGCCCCATGTCGAGATGGGCATATTCCTTGACGCTGCGCACGGTGCGCTCGAAGACATAGCCGCCGCTGCCGTCGTTCGAGGTCGACATGCGGCCGGTCCAGCCGCGCTCGGTGTCCTCGGCGATGATGTCGAGGCGTTGCGCGATCCGCTCCGCCATGGCGTTGGCGCCGCCGAGATCGCCGAAGACCTCGGGGTTGAGCCCGCCGGCGATCGCCGCCTGCTCGACGACGTTGCGGTTGTAGCGTGTGTGCAGGCCGTTGATGAGCTGGCGCACAGCCAGCGCATCGGCCACGGCACTGTGCAGGTCCTGTCCGGTCCGCACTTCACCCGAGCCCAGCGTAAGCGAGGCCTCCTCCAGCCCTGAATCGATCAGGAACTCCTCGAAGGCGCTTTCATTCTTGATGTATTGCGAGCTCTTGCCGCGCGTCACCTTGTAGAGCGGCGGCTGGGCTATGTAGAGATGGCCGCGCTCGATCAACTCCGGCATCTGCCGGAAGAAGAAGGTGAGCAGCAAGGTCCTGATATGGGCGCCGTCGACGTCGGCGTCGGTCATCAGGATGATCTTGTGATAGCGCAGCTTGTCGGCGTTGAACTCGTCCTTGCCGATCGACGTGCCGAGCGCGGTGATCAGCGTGCCGATCATGTCGGACGAGAGCATGCGGTCGAAGCGGGCGCGCTCGACATTGAGGATCTTGCCGCGCAGCGGCAGGATGGCCTGGTTCTGGCGCGAGCGGCCGCCCTTGGCCGAGCCACCGGCCGAGTCACCCTCGACGATGAAGATTTCCGATTTTGCCGGGTCGCGCTCCTGGCAGTCGGCCAGCTTGCCCGGCAGCGAGGTGACGCCGAGCGAGGTCTTGCGGGTGATGTCGCGCGCCTTGCGCGCGGCTTCGCGCGCCGCCGCGGCCTGGATCACCTTCTCGATGACCACCTTGCCTTCCGTCGGATGCTCTTCCAACCAGGTGCCGAGCGCCTCGTTGACCAGCCCCTCGACCACCGGCCGCACTTCCGACGAGACCAGCTTGTCCTTGGTCTGCGAGGAGAATTTCGGGTCGGGAACCTTGACCGACAGCACCGCCGTCAGGCCCTCGCGGCAATCGTCGCCGATCAGCGAGACCTTCTCCTTCTTGGTCTGACCCGAGGATTCGCCATAGCCGGTGATCTGGCGCGTCAGCGCGCCACGGAAGCCGGCCAGATGGGTACCGCCATCGCGTTGCGGGATGTTGTTGGTGAAGGCCAGCACGTTCTCGTGGTAGCTGTCGTTCCACCACATCGCCACTTCGACGGTGATGCCGTCGCGCTCGGCCTTGATGGCGATCGGCTTCTCGATCAGCGGTTTCTTGACCCTGTCGAGATATTTGACGAACTCTTCGAGGCCTCCATCATAGTGCAGTTCATGCCGCACGATGTCGGCGTGACGGGCATCGGTCAGAACGATGCGCACGCCGGAATTGAGGAAGGCGAGTTCGCGCAGCCGGTGCTCCAGCGTGCCGAAGTCGAACTCGACCATGGTGAAGGTCTCGGCCGACGGAAAGAAGGTGATCGAGCTGCCGCTGCGGCCCTCATAGGTGCCTGGCTGCTTGTCCTGCTCGTAGCTGCCCGTCGCCTTCAGCGGCGCATCGGCATTGCCGTGCGTGAAGCTCATCTCGAAGATCTGGCCGTTGCGGCGGATCTTGAGCTTCAGCCATGCCGAAAGGGCGTTGACCACCGAGACGCCGACGCCATGCAGGCCGCCCGACACCTTGTAGGAGTTCTGGTCGAACTTGCCGCCGGCATGCAGCTGCGTCATGATCACTTCGGCGGCCGAAATGCCTTCGCCGGTGTGAATATCGGTCGGAATGCCGCGGCCATTGTCGATTACCGTCACCGAACCATCGGGGTTGAGCGTCACAGTGACGAGATCGGCGTGGCCTGCCAATGCCTCGTCGATGGCGTTGTCGACCACCTCATAGACCATGTGATGCAGGCCGGAACCGTCGTCGGTGTCGCCGATATACATGCCAGGGCGTTTGCGGACAGCATCCAACCCCTTCAAAACCTTGATGGAATCGGCGCCGTATTCGGCCTCGGCGCCGTTGGTGTTCTCGGTCTGGTCGCTCATGAAAACCTATTGTCTAGATGCCGCTTGTACAGCGCGAAAAATCGGCCCCGAATCGCGCGTCTGATATGCACTAGATATAGGCGCTAAAGGCGGTTTTTCCAAGGTTTGCGGGCATTTCCCCGGGGATGAGCCGGCTGTCCATGGCTGGCTCCCGCCGGGCGCTATTTCGCCTTGGCCACGCGCTCCCTGAGAAACTTGATCATGAACTTGTATCGCGGCGCCAGCCGCCCGGTCCGGTCGAGTTCCAGCGTCATGTCGAGCGCCTGGGAAAGTACCGCCTTGGGGTTCTTGGCGACCTGGGCGTAGTCGACCATGGCGACCACCAGGTCGCGCTGCCATGTCGCATTGTCAGGGTCGGACCGGGCAAGCTGCTGGCGGATGTCGAGGCTGTCCTGAAAGGCCTGCCGTGCACCTTTGACGTCGCGCTGCTTGACCTTGAGCATGCCGATCTCGGACAGCGTGATCGACAGGTCGCGTTGCCAGTCGGCATTCGCCGGATCGAGTTTCGCCAGCCTGTCGGCGATGGCGAAACTGTCCATGTAGGCTTTGAGCGCCCCGTTCTGGTCGCCCTGGATGGCGAGAACCCCGGCGACCTTTTCGATGGATACCGAAAGGTCGCGCTGCCAGTCGGTGTTGCTCGGGTCGCCGGCTGCCAGAACGCGGGATATTCGCAGCGCCTCCTGATAGGCGGCCAGTGCCTCCGGCCATTTCTCCTGGTCGCTCAGCGCATTGCCGATCTTGGCGTTGCCGACCGACAGGTCGCGTTTCAACTCGCTGTTGTCGGGATCGCGGCTGACCAGTTGGTCGACGATCGCGTGGCTCGCCTGGTAGGCCGCGAGCGCACCGGCGGCATCGCCGCGTTCACGCTTGAGATCGCCGATCGTCTCATGGCTGACGGAGACGTCGCGCTGGCGCTCGGCATCCCGCGGCTTCTTCTCGGCTAGCGCCAGCCGGATCTTCAGGCTCTCCTCATAGGCCGCCTCGGCATTGTCGAACTGGCCGGTGCTGTGCGCCAGATTGCCGATCTCGTCATAGGTGATGGTCAGGTCGCGTTGCAGGTCGGCGCGTTCGGGTTCGTTGGCGACGAGCTGTTTCTTGATCGACAGGCTTTCCTGATAGACCTGCGAGGCGCCCGCCAGATCGCCTTGCGTCACCAGCACGTTGCCGATCTTGTCGTCGGCCATGGCGAAATCGCCGAACCATGGCAGGCGGCCGGGCTCGGCCGCGGTCAAATCCATGAGCATGGTTCTGGCGGTCCGGTAATTCTCCAGCGCGGCCGGCAGGTCGCCTTGCGCCATCCTGATATTGCCGAGCTTGATATGGCTGACGGCAAAGTCGCGCTTGACGCTCGGATCGGTTTCCCGGGCGGAGCGCAATTCGAGATTGGATACGAGCGCCGAGAAGGCGCGGCCCGCAGCGTCGGTGTTGCCGACAAGCGTGTAGAGCTTGCCGAGTTCGTCCAGGGTGCGGATCTGGCGGTCGGCATCCTCCAGCGCCAATGAGGACTGCCCGGCCTCGCCATAGAGCGAGAGCACCGTTTCATAGTCCTTGATGGCGGTGGCGTAGTCGAGGTCGGCGCGCGCCGCACCGCCCGACAGATAAAGCGTCGCGGCCTCGGACAGGGTGCGGCTGACGAAATTGACCTTCAGCGCCTGGCGCGAGACATTGTCGATGTCGGCTGCCTTGGCGAGAAGGGTGCGGGCGCCATCGAAGGCGCCGAGCGAAAGCTGTTCCTCGGCCTGCCGGCGCAACTCCGCCACCCGCGGGTCGTCGGAGGCGAGCGTCTTCATTTCGCCGCGCACCTTGACGAAGGCGTCGGCAGCCTCGCGCAGCCGGGCGTTCAGGCTGTCGGCGGAGAGATGGCTGGCGTCGGCGCTGATCAGCGCGCCATAGAGCGGCGCCAGCGGCATGTCGGCGTCGCTGGCGATCTGCTCGACCTCGCCGCGCATTTCCGGAGTCACATCGGCCATGGCCAGCAGCAGGCGTTCGCGCTCCGGCAGTTGTTCCTTGGCGGCAGTGGCGAAGAACAGCTTCGGCAGGCCGCTCTCGACATAGGGCAGCTGTTTGCCGCGTGTGAGGTCATAGACCTCCTGCTGCACCAAGGTCAGCACCGAGCGGATCTCGAGCCCGTCCGTGCCGAGATATTTGGTCAGTGCCGTCGTGAAGGGTGAGTTCTGCCCAGTGCCGTCGGCGGCCGTTTCGCCGGGTGCGGCCGAAAAGGCGAACAGGATGTTTTCCGCTCGTCCGACGCGGCCTAGGCCTGGCTTGACCTTTTCGGCGACATCCTTCGCCAGCGAGGTAGCGCCGCGCCCGTCACCGCTGCCCCCCGAGAATGGATCGCTGCGGCAGGCGTCGAGCACGATCAGCCCGACCTTGGCGGTGGCGGCGACGGCGTCGCGCACCTCTTCCAGCGGCAGGCTGGTCTTGTCCAGTTGGTCGAGCGAGGAGGCGTCGACATCGACCGGCAGCAGCCGGTTGTCGCCGGCGATTTCGACGCCATGGCCGGAGAAATAGACCAAGGCCACATCGGCGCCCTTGGTATCCTCGCGAAAATCGTCGAGGGCGCGGCGCATGCGCCTGAGGTCGCGATTGGTTTCGAGCACGACCTCGAAACCGAGTTTCTTCAGCGCCGCTTGCATGGCCTCGCCATCATGGAGGGGATTGGCAAGCGGCCGGACCAGCCGGTAGTCATCCTCGGCGATGACCAGCGCCACGCGCCGTTCCGCGACCGCGGTGGCGGTGGTCGCGAGCATCAGCAGCAAGGCAAACAGCAAACGCAAGTCGAACCGCCCCCGGCTCAGTCCTTTGCCGACCATTCCACCTCTTCATGGCGCGGGCAAGCCTGGCATTTGGCCAAACCGGCTCCTTCAGCCGGCACGCATCGGTTTCAACGCCTCGCTCCAGCGCAACAGCTCGTCCAGCATGGTCCTGGCGCCACCGGCCACCTGGTCGCTGGCGCTGAAGGCACCGTTCTCGTCGAGCAGCTTCTGGTACATCGGCAGCGCGACGCCCTCGGGGATCGGCATGATCCCCACGGCGGCCAACAGAGGCTTCAGCGCCTGCGCCGCGCGCAGCCCGCCGGAGACGCCGCCATAGCTCAAAATGGCGGCGGGCTTGTATTTCCATTCGCGCGCGAGGTAGTCGATCGCGTTGATGATCGCGGGCGCCGCGAAATAATTGTACTCGGGAGCCACGAAGACAAAGGCGTCGGCGGCGTCGATCGCCTTCGACCATGCCTTGGTGTGGTCGTTCTGATAGTTGCCCAGCCTCGGATGATGCGGCTCGTCGAGCACCGGCAGGTGAAATGCGGCGATGTCGGTCAGCACCGGTTCGAATTTCCCGTGCTCGCGCGCGAACGTCTCCAGCCATTCCGCAAAAACAGGACCGGCGCGCCCTGGCCGCGTGCTGCCGATGATGATGTTCAAGTGGTGCTTCAAGACAGGCTCCTTTGTCGGCGGTATCTGTTGGTGACTGTCACTACGGCAGAGCGTCCCGTCGGACAAGCTTGGACGCCAGGCGCAGCGGTCACGATCGGATGAACAGACTGTCTGCTTCGTGCCGCGAATTGCCTGCCGTTCGGTCACATGGACGTCCGGGGTGCCAGCCACTACATTGAACCAGCAGCGGAGCACTTCATGGACACTCAGCCCGCCCCCTTTGTTCCTCCCGCACCGAAGCCGCGCACGTCGCCGCCTTCGACGCTGGAGATGATCCGCATCGTCTACCGCAATCCGCTCGAACTCTGGGGCGAGCCGACCTACAACGAACCCTGGATTTCGGCCAAGGGCGCGGGCGGCCCGCTGGTCATCGCCAACGATCCCGGCCTCATCCGCCATGTCCTGGTCGACAACGCCAAGAACTACAAGATGGCCACGGTGCGCCAGAAGATCCTGCGCCCGATCCTGCGCGATGGCCTGCTGACCGCCGAGGGCGAGGTCTGGAAGCGGTCGCGCAAGGCGATGGCGCCGGTGTTCACGCCGCGCCACATCTTCGGCTTTGCCCAGCCGATGCTGAAACGCACGCTCGAGTTCGTCACCCGCTACGAACAGGGCGGCACATCCGACATCGCCCATGACATGACGCTGCTCACCTACGACATCCTGGCCGAGACGCTGTTCTCCGGTGAGATCGCGGGCGAACCGGGCAGTTTCGCCAACGAGATCGACCGTTTGTTCGAGACCATGGGCCGTGTCGATCCGCTCGACCTGTTGCGCGCGCCCGACTGGCTGCCGCGGCTCACCCGCATCCGCGGCCGCAAGACCATGGCCTATTTCCGCAAGATCGTGACCGATACCGTCAAGATGCGCGAAGAGAGATTCAGGCGTGATCCCGATGCCGTACCACAGGATTTCCTGACGCTGCTGCTCAAGGCCGAAGGCCCGGAGGGGCTGACGCGTCCGGAAGTCGAGGACAACATCATCACCTTCATCGGCGCCGGCCATGAGACGACGGCGCGTGCGCTTGGCTGGACGCTCTATTGCCTCGCCGAATCGCCATGGGAGCGCAACCGGGTCGAGCAGGAAATCGACCAGGTGCTGGCGCGCGAACCCGACCCGACGAAGTGGCTCGACGCCATGCCGTTGACCCGTGCCGCCTTCGACGAGGCGCTCCGGCTCTATCCGCCGGCGCCGTCGATCAACCGCGAGCCGATCGTGCCCGAGATGTGGAAAGATCTTTATATCCCCAAGCACGCGGCCGTGCTGGTGATGCCGTGGGTCGTCCATCGCCACCGGAAGCTGTGGGACCGGCCAGATGCCTTCCTGCCCGAGCGCTTCCACCCGGGGAACCGTGAAAAGATCGACCGTTTCCAGTATCTGCCGTTCGGAGCCGGCCCGCGCGTCTGCATCGGCGCCAGTTTCGCCATGCAGGAGGCGATCATCGCGCTCGCCATCCTTTTGTCGCGCTTCCGCTTCGACACCACGGCCGAAACAAAACCCTGGCCGGTGCAGAAATTGACGACCCAGCCGCAAGGCGGGCTGCCGATGCAGGTCACGCCTCGCTAGAGCAATTCCAGGAAAAGTGTATAACGGTTTTCCGTCCGGAATTGCGTAAAAACAAATAGTTAGAGCGGTTCTACGTTTCCGTGAAACGCTGAACCGCGCTAGGCATGCCGATATTCAGGTGATGCCGGCCTGCGAACGATGGCGGCCCGACCTGAATATCAACACACCTTGGGGTTATGCCGCGGGCTTGCGCTGCTGGAACTGGCCGGCGGCGCGGAAGCGCCAGAGGTAGCTCGGCAGGATCGTCGCGATCGACTGCGGCTGGATGCCAAGCCCGGCAAGTGTCCGGTTGGCCTTGGCGGCGGCGTCCGAAACGATGTTGTGCTCGCGCAGCTGCATCACCTGGTCCTTGGTCAGCAGCGGATTGGGCAACAGGCCGAGGATCGAGGCCTGGATGTTGGCCACCCACCACGGCACCGGGACCAGCAGGCGCTTGCGCTCGATCACCGCGAGCAACTCTTCCATGCACTCCTTGAAGGTGAGCACGTTGGGGCCGCCGAGCTCGTAGATCTGGCCGCCATTGATCTTGCCATCGACCGAGCGTGCCACCGCCTCGGCGACGTCGCCGACATAGACCGGCTGGAACTTGGTCTGGCCGCCGCCGATCAGCGGCAGCACCGGCGAATAGCGCGCCATGTTGGCGAAGCGGTTGAAGAAGCTATCTTCGGGTCCGAAATTGATCGACGGCCGGAAGATCACGGCGTCGTTGATCGTCTCCAGCACCGCCTTCTCGCCAAGCGCCTTGGTGCGCGCGTAACCCGATTCGGAGCCAGCATCGGCGCCAAGCGCCGAAACATGCGTCAGCCCGGCGCCAACGGAGCGCGCGGCCTCGGCGACGGCGCGGGCTCCGAATTCATGCACGGCGGAGAATCTCTGCCGGCCGCTCTCATGCAGGATGGCAACGAGATTGACGACATGGTCGGCCCCTTGCACGGCGCGGTCGACCGACCAGCGCACCCGCACATTCGCCTGCACCGGCTGGATCTGGCCGACATTGCCGAGCGGCTGCAAATGGCCGGCAAGGTCGGGCCGCCGGCAGGCGACCCGGATGCGGTAGCCGCGCTTGGCCAGCGCGCGCACGACATGGCGGCCGACAAAGCCTGACCCGCCAAAGACGACGACGAGCTTTGGGGTCTGCAGGATTTCGGTCATGGCGGGCTCCGGCGCACTTTCCAGATGGCTTGGCTGAAGCCGTTTCATAGTCCGTTTTGCGCCAAAGGCAAAGGGTGACGCGTCGTCGCGTCACCGCTCTCGAAAGCTTGTTAGAATGCCTTGCCGATACGGGCGTCGACCGAGTGGCGGTTGCCGCCGCGAATGACGAAGAAGAGCAGGATCGCCGCCCACAGAAGCGACTTCTCGGCACCGGAAAAGCCCTGGCCCATGGTCACCCAGTGGAACCAGACGGTGACCAGCAGCACGAACAGGCCGGCAAAGGCGGCGGGGCGCGTCAAAAACCCGATGGCGATGAAAATGCCGCCGAAAAATTCCGTGCAGGCCAGAAGCAACGACCAGAAGGCGCCGGGATAGAAGCCGAGGCCTTCGACCATCTCGGCGGCGCCGAACGGATTGGTGATCTTCTGCGAACCGTGGATGGTAAGAAAGATGCCGGCAACGGCGCGCAGCAGGGTTTCGCCGGCATCGTGCAGCGACGAATACAGGCGGCCAAGCGCCGGAATGATCAGCTTGCCGTGGGAAGCGTCGGTGGTTGCGGACATCGTGGCTCCTGTTGTTGTGATGATCCCCTTGCAAACGCCCGATGGTTCCCACCAAGTCAAGTTAACAAAAGTTAACTTTCACAATCATGTTTATGTGCGCAAAATGAAACGCAGAAAACCCCGCCGAAGCGGGGTTTTCCGGGTGAAGCTCATGTCGAAACCAGGGTCCAACGAGACGGCCTGACCTGAGACGGTATCAGCTTGGCGTGAAGCAAGCACGCGCGCCCCAGCCCTGGACGCATCCGACAGAAGACACCGACCGGGCACCCCAACCCGGACAGTCATGGGTCGCCGCGACGCGCGCAAAGGTTCACCAAGGCGCGGAAAAAATCGTCGATTTCTTCAGGCCGAATAACGTTCGGCGAATTCCGAAATCCGCTGCACCACCGCCTTGGGCGCGGTGATGCCGCGCGCCTGCGCCTTCTCGGCCGCCTCGGCCCGGGCGCGGCCCGGCACATGCACGCCAAAGCGGCGGCGCAGGCGGTCAAGCTGGTCCTTCATGCGCTGCTCGAAATCCGGGTCAAGCAGCTTGGGCTCGATGGCCAGCACGAACAGGCCGGTTCCGGGGCTGTCCGGCCCACCGGTGAACCATGGCGCGTCGAGCGACCAGTTGGCCCCGGAAATGCCCGCCGCCAGCACTTCGACCATCAGCGCGATGTTGGCCCCGCGCTGGCCGCCAAAGGCAAGCATGGCGCCCTTCATGGCCGCTGCCGGATCGGTGGTCGGGTTGCCGCTGGCGTCCAGCGCCCAGCCTTCGGGAATTTTCTTGCCGTCCTCGGCCGCCTTGCGGATGTTGACGAAGGCGGTGGCGCTCGAGGACTGATCGATGACAAGCGGCGCGCCGTCGGCGGCCGGCGCGGCAAACGACATCGGGTTGGTGCAATAGACCGGCTTGACCGAGCCCGAGCCGGCGAGAATGGCCGGGCCGTTGGTGGCGGCGAACGATACCAGTCCCTGTGCAGCCAGCCTTCCGGTGAAATAGCCAAGCGCGCCGCATGTATAGGCGTTCTTCTGCGAGAAGATGGCAACGCCGAACAGTCTTGCCGCCTTGGCGAGATCGTCGATCGTCCGGTCGAAGCCGGTATGCGCCAGCCCGCCGCGTGCGTCGGAGAGATAGACGGCCAGCGCCGGCCTGGTGATCACCGGATCGGCATTGCCGTCGATGCGGCCGGCCTCGAGGGCCTCGAGATAGTCGATGAAATGCGAAAGCCCGACGGCCGAAAGCCCTTCCGCCTCGGCTGCGATGATCGAGGCCGTGAGCGATTGCGCGGCTTCTTCATTTGCGCCGGCACCGAGTGCCGCCATCCGGCACAGTCCTCTTGCCTGGTCGAGACTGAGTTGCATTATGGCCGTCCTGGGGTCGCGAGAACTGGTTGAGTTGGTCGGGTCCGTGCGTAGCAGCAGATGAGCCGGCGTTGGTGTTGAAAATCGTCCGCAACTGCAAGAAAAGCGGCGGATATCTCCATCGTGCCGTGTGCGATCGGTGCGCCTCTAGCCGACCTTGACCGGTATCCGCGCTTCGATCCGGCTGAAGGCCAGGACGAGAATGCCGGTGATCGCCATATAGATCAACGCCAGCAGCAGCAAGGGCTCGTAGGTGAGGTAGGTATCCTGTCGCACCTTGGACGAGACGGCGAAGATATCGATCACGCTAATCGTCGCCACCAGCGGCGTCGACTTCAACTGCAGCACGGTCTCACCGGTCAAAGTCGGCAGTGCCCGGTAGAAGGCCTGTGGCAGCCAGATGCGCTGGAAGATCTTCCAGCGGCTCATGCCGAAGGCGCGGGCGGCTTCCAGCTGTCCCTTGGGCACACCGGCAAAGGCGCCGCGCATCACCTCGCCCTCGTAACCGGCGAAGGACAGGGTCAGCGCCAGCACGCCATATGGCCAGGCCTGTCTGAGATAGGGCCACATCCAGGATTCGCGGATCCATGGATATTGCGGGAACAGCGAACCCAGCCCGTAATAGAGCAGCCACAGTTGCAAAAGCAGCGGTGTGCCGCGGATGATGGTGCAGAAAACCTTCGCCGGCGCCGCAACCCAGATTGAACCGGCGGCCTGCGCCAGCCCGACCGGCACGGCGATCAGGAAGCCGAGCGCGCAGGTGACGGCCAGGATCCACAGGGAGCGCCAGATGCCCATCAGGCCCAGTGCCCAATATTGCGGCAGCCAGTCCCAGCGCATGAAAACGGCGGCTGACAGCACCAGCCCCAGAGCAATCACGATGAGGACGATGCGATGCGGCTGCAGCCATAGCGAGGCGCGCGCCGCCGTGTTGATGATGGCAGCCTCGCCCACCATCAGCGTGCATCCTTGATCGAAGGCATGCCGCGTCGCGCCCATTTCTCGGCGCGGCTGAGCAGGAGGTTGGAAAACAGCGTTACCGCGAGATAGAGCACGCCGGCGGCGAGATAGAATATCAGATAGGCCTTGGTCACGCCTGCCGCCTGCCGTGTCGCAAGCGTCAGTTCGAAGAAGCCGACGACGGCCAGCAGCGCGGTGTCCTTGGTCGCGATCAGCCACAGATTGGCCAGACCCGGAATGGCAAAGGGCAGCATCGCCGGCAGCGTGATGCGCCGCAGGAGAAGGCCGGGAGACATGCCGTAGGCGCGGGCAGCTTCGATCTGGCCTTGCGGGATGGCGAGGATCGCGCCGCGCATGACTTCCGTCGAGTAGGCGCCCTGGACGAAGCCAAGCACGGCTATGCCGGCCACCAGCCCGTTGATATCGACCCGCTGGTAGCCGATCGCGGTGAGCACCTGGTTTATCAGGTCGGTGCCGGCGTAGTAGAGCAACAGGATCAGCACCAGTTCTGGCACGGCGCGCACCACGGTGGTGTAGACCGCAAGCAGGTCGCGCACGACAGGCCCGCCATAGAGCTTGCCATAGGCACCGCAGGTTCCGATGAACAGGCCGACGATCGTGGCGCCGACGGCGATCTCGATCGAATGCAGCAGCCCGAGCATGAGTGTCCCGCCCCAGCCGACCGGCGCGGGCGAGAGGAGTTCGATGATGCCGGCCGCCGAGGCCTGAAGAAACGCGTCGATCAGCTTCGCCCCCGGATTGCTGGCGCTATCCGCCGACGTCAGTGGCCGACGGCAAGCACGCGTGGGAAGGGTCGGCCGGAGAGCATGACCCTGGCGTCATGCCCTCCGGCCAGTGCGAGGGGCGTCAGTTCGACTGCGTCGAGCCGCCGTAAATGTCGAAATCGAAGTACTTCTTCGAGATTTCGTCATACTTGCCGTTGGCGCGGATCGCCTTGATGCCGGCGTTGATCTTTTCCTTCAGGGCGGTGTCTTCCTTGCGCACGCCGGCGCCGACGCCCGGTCCGAGCACTTCGTCGTCCGGAGCCACCATGCCCTTCAGGTCGCAGCAGGCCTTGCCCTGGTCGGACTTGAGGAATTCGCCAAGAGCGATGGAGTCTGCCTGCACCGCATCGAGGCGGCCGGCGGCGAGATCCTGGTTGGCTTCGTCCTGGGTCTGGTATTCCTTGATTTCGGAGGCCGTGGCGCCGAAGTGCTTCTTGGCGTAAACGGCGTGCACGGTCGATACCTGGACGCCGACGACCTTGCCCTTGAGGTCATCCGGCGTCGAGCCGAACTTCTGGTCCTTCGGTCCGATGATCGCCGTCGGCGTGTTGTAATACTTGTCCGAGAAGTCGATCGTCTTCTTGCGTTCGTCGGTGATCGACATCGACGAGACGATGAGATCGATCTTCTTGGTGGTCAGCGCCGGAATGATGCCGTCCCAGGCAACGGGCGTGATGACGCAGTCGAGTTTCTCCTCGGCGCAGACGGCGTCGATGAAGTCGATCTCCCAGCCGACCCATTTGCCCGAAGCATCCGGCGAGGTGAAGGGCGGATAGGGCTCGGCGGCGACGCCGATCTTGACCGGGTCGGCCTTGGCCACGCCCATGGCGGCGACGCCGAGCAGCAGTGCCGCGGCGAATGTCTTCAGAACAGTCTTCATTTCGTGACTCCCAGTTTGTTGTTGGTTCCCGGTTTTCTTCCGTCCCGGCCTGTCCCTAGCCGATGTTGCGGATGAACTGCTTGAGCCTTTCGGATTTCGGCGCGCCGAAGATCTGTTCCGGCGGGCCTTCTTCCTCGACCAGCCCGTTGTAGAGATAGACGACATGGGTCGCGACCTCGCGGGCGAATTTCATCTCGTGGGTGACCAGCACCATGGTGCGGCCTTCGCGCGCCAGGTCGCCGATCACCTTCAGCACCTCGCCGACCAGTTCGGGGTCGAGCGCCGAGGTCGGCTCGTCGAACAGCATGACGCGCGGATTGATGGCCAAGGCGCGCGCGATAGCGGCGCGCTGCTGCTGGCCGCCCGACAGATAGGCGGGATAGACGTCGCGCTTTTCGGCAAGTCCGACGCGCGCCAGCAGCTTTTCGGCCTGGGCGATCGCCTCGTCGCGCCTGACGCCCAGCACATGCACCGGAACCTCGATGACGTTTTCGATCAGCGTCATGTGGCTCCACAGATTGAAATTCTGGAATACCATGCCGAGCTTGGAGCGGATGCGCTCGATCTGCTTGCGGTCGGCCGGAACGGTGTGGCCGTGGCTGTCCGCCTTCAGCTTGATCTCCTCGCCATTGACGCGGATGATGCCGCTGGTCGGATTTTCGAGGCAGTTGATGCAGCGCAGCAGCGTCGATTTGCCCGAGCCTGAGCCACCGATGATGGCGATCACCTCACCATCGCGCGCCGAGAGCGACACGCCCTTCAGCACATGCAATTCGCCGAATTTCTTGTGCAGGTTTTCGACATGGATGGCTTCGGCGGCGCCGTCCTGCGCCGTTTGTTCGAGGACGGATGCGGCGCCCTGCGCCATCATCCCTTCGACGCTCCGCGGAGCGGTCGAGCCCATCGCTGCTGGATTGTTTTACCCATTACCCATCACTGGACAGAGTTCCCATTCTCAAGATGGACCGTTCCGCTTGCCTCCGTCAACCATGGTTTTTGGACCATTGATCACGGCTTGCTGTAGTGGTTAGTGGCGGAAGGGATGTTTCGGGAGAATTTAGTGGGCAAAACATACGGTTCGCAGTCCATGGCAGGACCGCTCAAACGCGTGCTGATGCGGTCCGCGTCGAGTGCCATGCGCCACGCGAAGGCGCGGGAATGGCACTATGGCCCGGGCTTTGACCCGCAAAAAGCCGCCGCCCAGCATGAGCGGCTGACGCAGTTGGTCGCGGCTTCAGGTGCCGAGATCGAATGGCTGACGGACGCCGATGACGGGCTGGCCGATTCCGTCTTCACCCACGACCCTTCGCTGATGACCGATCACGGCGCCATCATCCTGTCCATGGGCAAGGCCCTGCGCCGGCCGGAGCCCGACCTGCACGAGGCCGCCTACACCAGCATGGACATTCCGATCCTCGGCCGCATCGAGCATCCCGGCCAGGTGGAAGGCGGCGACTGCGTATGGGTCGATGCCGGCACGCTGGCCATCGGCCGCGGCGTACGCACCAACCAGGACGGCATCCAGCAGCTCGCCAACCTGCTCTCGCCCAAGGGCATACAGGTCTATGGCTTCGATCTGCCGCTGTGGCACGGCGAAGAGGCCTGCCTGCATCTGATGTCGGTGATCAGCCCGCTCGCCGACGATCTGGCTTTGGTCTATTCGCCGCTCCTGCCGGCGGCTTTCTACCAGATGCTGCGGGCACGCGGCATCAAGCTGGTCGAGGGCGATGCCGATGAATTCATGGCTTCCAGCGGGCTCAGCCTCAACGTGCTGCCGACCGCGCCGCATCAGGTGATCGCCGTCGCAGGTTTTCCCAAGACGGCGGCGGCCATGGAGGCGGCCGGCTGCACGGTTTCCACCTTCGAGGCGGATGCGCTGTGTATCGCTTGCGAGGGCGGCCCGACCTGCCTGACACGTCCGGTGCTGCGCCAATGACGACAGCTGTGACGACCATTGGGCCGACCATCGGCGAGGCCCTCATCACGCTGCTCGAAGCCCACGGCGTCGACACCGTCTTCGGCATTCCGGGTGTCCACACGGTGGAGCTCTACCGTGGCCTGGCGCGTTCGAAAATCCGCCATGTCACGCCGCGCCACGAACAGGGCGCCGGCTTCATGGCCGACGGCTATGCCCGCGCCAGCGGCAGGCCGGGTGTCGCCTTCGTCATCACCGGACCGGGGCTGACCAATACCATTACCGCCATGGGCCAGGCGCGCGCCGATTCGGTGCCGATGCTGGTCATCTCGGGTGTCAACGCCACGCCGACACTGGGCAAGGGGCTTGGCTTCCTGCATGAACTGCCGGATCAGCGCGGCATGATGGAAAAGGTGGCGCTGTTGTCGCAGCGTGTCACCGAGGCCAGCGAATTGCCCGGGGCGTTGGCACGGGCCTTCGCCCTGTTTTCGTCCTCGCGGCCGGGTCCGGTGCATATCGAGATCCCGACCGATGTCATGGTCAAGCCGGCCGACGATATCGCGGCGCTGCTGAGCAATGCGGCACCGCCGGCGCCGGACGGCGCGGCAATTGCCGGTGCAGCCAAAATCATCGCGGCCGCGCGCCGGCCGCTGATCCTGGCCGGCGGCGGCGCCAAGGGTGCCGAAGCGCCATTGCGGCGCCTGGCCGAGAAACTGGGTGCGCCGGTCGTCGAGACCACCAATGCGCGGGGTCTGCTGCACCGCCACCCGCTCTGCGTGCCGGCAAGCCCCAGCCTGAAGGCGGTCCGCGCGCTGATGGCCGAGGCCGATCTGGTGATTGCCGCCGGCACCGAATTCGGTCCGACCGATTATGACGGCTACGGCGATGGCGGCTTCGTTCTGCCTTCCAACCTGATCCGCATCGACATCGGCGCCGACCAGCTCGCGCGCCGGCCGGTGACGATCGGCATCCAGGCCGACTGCGCCGAGGCGATCGAGGCCTTGCTCGCCGCGACCGGCTCCGCTCATCCTGCGGCGCCAGACGGCGAGGCACGCGCCGCCGCGGCGCGGAAGGCGGCGTTCGCCGAGCTGAGCCCTGCCTATGTGGCGCAGGTGCACGCGGTGGAAATGATCCGCGATGCCTTGCCGGGCGCCATTGTTGTCGGCGATTCGACGCAGCCGGTCTATGCCGCCAACCTCTATTACGACCACGACCGGCCAGGCGGCTGGTTCAACGCCGCCACCGGCTTCGGCGCGCTTGGTTACGGCCCACCGGCGGCGATCGGCGCGGCACTTGCCGTGCCCGACGCGCCGGTTGTCTGCCTGACCGGAGACGGCGGTTTCCAGTTCACGCTGCCCGAACTCGGCGCGGCGCTCGATGCCCAGGCACCGGTCATCTTCGTGGTCTGGAACAACAGGGGCTATCGCGAGATCGAGACCTCCATGCTTGATGTCGGTGTGGAACCTGTCGGGGTGTCGCCGGCGCCGCCGGATTTCTGCAAGCTGGCCGAAGCCTATGGCATCGGTGCCGAGCGGCTGGCCGATATCGGCGCCTTGCCGCAGGCGTTGAGGCAGGCCCGGGCGACCGGGTTGCCGCGTGTCATCGAAATCACGGTCGATTGAGCGCCAAGGCCGGCGTTGATTTTTCAACCTGTATCGGCCATTCGCCGGCTTGCCTGTCGCACGGCGCGAGCCGCAGGGCTGACGAAATCGCGAGGGCCAGCGAGCTGACGCATGCAAAGACGCTACAACTGCCATGTCGAGATATCAGTTGAGTGATCGCCCGAAAGGCGCGACGCTTCGCGTCGGCGCGGCGCAACAAGCGAAATAATCATAAGAATACGACAGGAGCGATCCAGGATGACGGAAACACTTCAAGGCAGGCATATCGTCGTGACCGGCGGAACCGGTGCGCTCGGCGGCGCTGTGGTTGGTCGGTTGCTGGAGCAGGGCGCAATCTGCCATGTGCCGAACGCACATGCCGCGGCACCCCAGCATTTTCCTTTCGCCGCGCACGAGAGCGTCAAGCTGGCGCACAATGTCGACCTGTCGGACTCCGCCAAGGTTGAAGGCTTCTACGCCCAGGTTCCCGCCTTGTGGGGATCGATCCATCTCGCCGGCGGCTTCGCCATGGCGCCGGTGGAAAAGATCGAGTCGGCGTCCTTTGCCGAGATGATGGACACCAACGCCCGCACCACCTTCCTGTGCAGCCGCGCGGCTATTCGTTCGATGCTGGCTTCGGGCACATCAGGCCGCATCGTCAATGTCACCGCGCGCGCCGGGCTTGACCCCAGGCGCGGCGCCGGCATGGTCGCCTACACGGCCAGCAAGGCGGCGGTCGCGGCCATGACGGTGGCGATGGCCGAAGAGCTCAAGGCCAAGGGTATCCTGGTCAATGCCGTGGCGCCGTCGACGCTCGACACGCCGGCAAACCGCGCCGACATGCCGGATGCCGATTTCACCAAATGGGTCAGCCTCGAAGCGGCTGCCGAAGCCATCGCCTATCTCGCCTCGCCCGCCAACCAGGCGATGAGCGGAACGCTGGTGCCGCTCTACGGCCGGGCGTAGCTCCGCAAACGAACGACCTGGCTTTCGCCAAAGAAAAACCCCGCCGGATCGCTCCGGCGGGGTTTTGTTTTGGGAGTGGAGGAAGAGGCTTAGTTGCCCTGCTTCTTCAGCGCGGCACCCAGGATATCGCCCAGCGAAGCGCCGGAGTCGGTCGAGCCGTATTGGGCGACCGCTTCCTTCTCTTCGGCGATTTCCAGCGCCTTGATCGAGACCTGCAGCTTGCGGGTCTTCTTGTCGAAGGCGATGACGCGTGCATCGACCTTCTGGCCGACGGTGAAGCGCTCGGGGCGCTGCTCGTCGCGGTCGCGGCTCAGGTCCGAGCGCTTGATGAAGGTCTCGATGCCGCTGTCGACCAGCCGCACTTCCAGACCGCCATCCTTGACGCCGATGACCTCACAGGTGACGACGGCGTTCTTGCGCAGTTCGCCTGAAGTCGCCGCTTCGCCGACCGAGTCGCGGGCCAGCTGCTTGATGCCGAGCGAGATGCGCTCCTTCTCGATGTCGACGTCGAGCACCTGCGCCTTGACGATGTCGCCGCGATTGTACTCTTCGATGACCTGCTCGCCCGGACGGGTCCAGTCGAGGTCGGAGAGGTGCACCATGCCGTCCACGTCGCCTTCCAGGCCGATGAACAGGCCGAACTCGGTCTTGTTCTTGACCTCGCCCTCGACCTGGCTGCCGACCGGATGGTTGCGCGCGAAGGCTTCCCACGGATTCTCAAGCGTCTGCTTGAGGCCGAGCGAGATGCGGCGCTTGGCCGGATCGACCTCGAGCACCACCACGTCGACTTCCTGGGTCGTCGACAGGATCTTGCCGGGATGCACGTTCTTCTTCGTCCACGACATTTCCGAAACGTGGATGAGGCCTTCGATGCCCGGCTCCAGTTCGACGAACGCGCCGTAGTCGGTGATGTTGGTGACGGTGCCCTTGATCTTCTTGCCGATCGGGAACTTGGTGCCGATCTCGGACCACGGATCGCTCTCGAGCTGCTTCATGCCGAGCGAGATACGGTGGGTTTCCTGGTTGATGCGGATGATCTGCACCTTGACCGTCTGACCGATGTTGAGGATTTCGGTCGGATGGTTGACGCGGCGCCATGCCATGTCAGTGACATGCAGCAGGCCGTCGATGCCGCCGAGGTCGACGAACGCACCGTAATCGGTGATGTTCTTGACGACGCCTTCGACAACCTGGCCTTCTTCGAGGTTCTGCACGATTTCCGAACGCTGTTCGGCGCGGCTCTCCTCGAGCACGGTGCGGCGCGACACCACGATGTTGCCGCGGCGGCGATCCATCTTGAGGATCTCGAAGGGCTGCGGGTTGTGCATCAGCGGGGAGACGTCGCGGATCGGGCGGATATCGACCTGGCTGCGCGGCAGGAAGGCCACGGCGCCGTCGAGGTCGACGGTGAAGCCGCCCTTGACCTGGTTGAAGATGACGCCTTCGACGCGCTCACCCTTGGTGAACTTCTCTTCGAGGCGGACCCAGCTCTCTTCGCGGCGGGCCTTCTCACGCGAAAGCATCGCTTCGCCAAGCGCGTTCTCGATGCGCTCGACATAGACTTCGACGGTGTCACCGACCTTGAGGGTGGTGTCCTTGCCCTTGACGCCGAATTCCTTCAGCGGCACGCGGCCTTCAACCTTGAGGCCGACGTCGATGATGGCCATGTCCTTTTCGATCGCGGTGATCGTGCCCTTGACGACCTGACCTTCGCCGGAGTGGCCGGTGGTGAATGATTCTTCGAGCAGGCTCGCGAAATCGTCGCGAGTGGGATTTGCAGCTGACATTGTTTCTCCTGGAGTGCCCCGCATCTCTGAGCGGGACGGGCGCCGTGGGTTAGCGTTGCGTTGGCCTGCCGGCGTTCCGGGCTTTAAAAAGCCCTGGGCCGCTTTGAAGCGGCAATTCCGGCGCATGAAGAATGCTGGCAGGCTGGTTCGTGCCCGATATGGGTATTTTCTTCGCTTCCGGCAACGGAAACAGCACGAAAACCCGGATCAGGCCTTGTTTCTCCTGGCCAGCACGTCGTCGATAACAGCCATGGCCGCGAGAAACGCGGCTTCTATAGCCATTTCGCTGGTATCAAGCAAGTGCGCGTCGGCGGCCGGCTTCAAGGGCGAGTCGGCACGGCCCATGTCGCGCTCGTCGCGGCGCACGATGTCGGCGAGGATTTCGGCGAAATTGGCGGTGCCGCCGATGCTTTCGATCTCGGCCAGCCGGCGCTTGGCCCGCACTTCGGCGCTCGCCGTCACATAGAGTTTGATGTCGGCGTCGGGGCAGACGACCGTGCCGATGTCGCGCCCGTCCAGCACCGCGCCCGGCGGCGTCTTGGCGAAGGCACGCTGCTTCTCGACGAGGATACGCCGCACCGTCGGGAACACCGCGACCTTCGAGGCCGCCTCGCCGACGGCATGCGCTGACAAGACCGCGCGGTCGAGCTTCGCCAGGTCGACCTGGCGGGCGGCGGTTTCGGCCGCCGAGACATTGTCGAGCGGCAGCGCGTGCTGGATCAGCGCATAGGCCACCGCGCGGTAGGTGAGGCCGGTATCGAGCAGGTTCAGCCGGTAATGGTCCGCGAGACGCCGGGCGAGCGTGCCCTTGCCGGCACCGGCGGGGCCGTCGATGGCGATGGTAAGGCCTGTCGTCATTCGAAACCTCGATGCAAGTGCTTCGCCCCATCGGCGTTCGAAATCAGCCGCTCTGACTTCAGAGGCCTCGAACTGGCTGTCCGAATTGATCTCTGCGAGATCAGGAAAGCTTTCTGTCGAATTACCTGTCCCTCCGACCTCCACATCTTCCGACCCGTCGACGGCGGCGCCCCGAATGGCAAAGCCCACGGAACCATCGCTATAGAACTCTATGGTCCGGTTCTGAAAATTGTCATCGGCAATTTCATACCAGAGGTGGGCAGGTTTCTCCGGAATTTCATGTCTCCAATAAACGTAGACGTATCTCACTCGATCTCCGCGCCCAGCCCCGTCATCAGCCCCATGAACTCCGGGAAACTCGTCGCGATCATCGCCTGATCATCGATGGTCACCGGCTTTTCCGTCGCTAGCCCCATGACCAGAAAGCTCATGGCGATGCGGTGGTCGAGATGGGTTTGCACCGTCGTATCCTGGCCGTTGGGATGCCCGCCCAGGCCCTTGCCGCCCGGCTTGCCGCGCACGGCAAGTGAAGCCTCGCCCTCGGTGCAGTCGACGCCGTTGAGTTTCAGCCCGTTGGCGACGGCCGACAGCCGGTCGGATTCCTTGACCCGCAGTTCTTCCAGGCCCTGCATCAGCGTCTCGCCCTCGGCGAAGCTCGCGGCAACAGCCAATACCGGATATTCGTCGATCATCGATGGTGCCCGCTCCGGGGGCACGGCGACGCCCTTGAGCTCGGAATAGCGCACGCGCAGGTCGGCGACATCCTCGCCGCCGGCATTGCGCGGGTTCAAGATGTCGATCTTGCCGCCCATTTCCTGCAGCGTCAGCAAAAGCCCGGTCCGGGTCGGGTTCATCAGCACGTTTTCAATCACAATGTCCGAACCCGGCACGATCAGCGCCGCGACCAGCGGGAAGCCAGCCGAGGACGGGTCGCCCGGCACCGCGATGGTCTGGCCGGTCAGCTTGCCCTGGCCCTCGATGAAGATGTGGCGCACGCCGCGTTCGTCGGTCTCGACCGACAGGTTGGCGCCGAACCCCTTGAGCATCTTTTCGGTGTGGTCGCGCGTCATCACCGGTTCGATCACCGTGGTGATGCCGGGCGTGTTGAGGCCGGCAAGCAGCACCGCCGACTTCACCTGCGCCGAGGCCATCGGCACGCGGTAGGTGATGGGTGCGGCGTGCTTGGGGCCATGCAGCGTGATCGGCATGCGGTCGCCCGGCGTCGCCTTCAGCACCTGCACGCCCATCTGGCGCAAGGGTTCCAGCACGCGGCCCATCGGCCGGCCCGACAGCGAGGCGTCGCCGATGAAGGTGGTTTCCATGTCGTAGGTGCCGACGAGGCCCATGGTAAGCCGTGAGCCGGTGCCGGCATTGCCGAAGTCGAGCGGGCCTTCCGGCTGCAAGAGCGCGCCGTTGCCGGTGCCGCGGATCACCCACTCGGCGCCGTGCTTCTCGATATGCGCACCCATGGCCTTCATGGCCGCGCCCGTGCGCATCACGTCCTCACCCTCCAGCAGGCCGGTGATGCGGGTTTCGCCGGAGGCGAGGCCGCCGAACATGAAGGAGCGGTGCGAGATCGACTTGTCGCCCGGCACCCGGGCCGTGCCGGAAAGGGCTTGAGATTTGCGGGCGGTGGCCGGCTTGGCAGCGGCGGCGTGAGACATGGAATTTCCCTGGACGGAATGCCGGCGGGCCGGCGCTTTTCATTTGTTGCGGCGGTCTCGTATCACGGCGGGGCGAAATGGTCATCCCCATGGTCGTCACTTGCCGCGAGGCCTTTCAGGACTTGGTTTTGTGACGCCGGCTTTTGGCTTTGACAGCGCCGCAAACAGTGGTTAAGGGGACCACTCTTTTATTCACGAGGCTTGCCGTGGCAAAAACCGAACTTGGCACAAAGCGTATCGATCCCGAAACGGGTCGAAAATTCTACGACCTGAACAAGGACCCGATCGTCTCGCCCTATACCGGCAAGACCTATCCGCGTTCCTATTTCGAGGAGGGCAAGATCGCCGCCATCGAAGAGGAAGAGGAAGTGGCCGAGAAGGAAGTGGACGCCGAGGACGAAGAGGGCGTTGAAGTCGTCTCGCTCGAAGAGGCCGACGAGGACGTCAAGGGTGACGACCTGCCGGATCTCGGCGATGACGAGGACGTTGATCTCGGCGACGACGAGGACGACACCTTCCTTGCCGACGAAGAGGAAGAAGACGACGACGTTGCCGACATGATCGGCGTCGGCGACGACGACGACGAGGTCTGATCGACCCGAGGGACAGGCGTTTGCAGGCTTTCTTGGCCTGTGAACAAAAAGCCGGCATTGAAGGCTTGATATCTGGGAAAGGCGGGGTTAGAAGCCGCCTGCACTAACGGCGCGGTGTTCCAACCCGCGCTGATCTCTTCGCCGGAAACGGCGCCGGTTGACTGCCGGAAGTGGGGCCATAGCTCAGTTGGGAGAGCGCTTGAATGGCATTCAAGAGGTCGTCGGTTCGATTCCGATTGGCTCCACCAAACAGTCTCTCAGCCACCCGCAACCGGTAAATGGATCACACGGTCCCGTCCGCGCTCGCCCCGGGCGATCCGGAAACAAGCTCGGCTCACCATGGTTCGCCGACAATCCGGGGCGATTGCCGGGATAGAGCCGGTTCTCGATGCGGGTCTCACCGCCTCGCCGTCTGTTGCCCATTTCGGCGAGATCGATGACGAGCCTCGCGCCGGGCTCTCCTCGGCGTGCTTCTCGGCTCCGGTCACATTCTCGGCATCGCGGCCGCCGTGCCCATTCGCGCGGCATCCTGAGAGAAATCGCTGCCGTGATACTCCCAATAGGCGAAAAAGCAGGTTCTCGGGCTCACGCAGGAAGATGGAGTAGTTGCGGATGTTGGCGCGGCTGATGACTTTCCAGCATGTCTGGCCAGACGGCGGCGTGAACGCGCTTGTCTTCGGCGATCGCCTAGGCCTTCAGGCCGATGCAAAGTCCCATTTTCCGCATGTGCGGGCCGTCTCCGGTGCGGGTTCAGCCGAGAAGGTCGGCGGCGACTTCGAGCGTGTTGCGGAACGACGTCTCGAGATGGTGCTCCATTGCCTTCGCGGCGCCTTCGGCATCGTGTCGCTTCAGCGCGTCAAGGATGGCCTCGTGCTGCTCGATCGTCTGTTCGCCATAACCGGGCTTGGGAATGGCGAGATAACGGCCACGATCCATCTGCGCCTTGGAAATGTCGACGGCCCGCCAGATCATCGGCAGGCCGCAGATCTCGGCAATGGTACGATGGAAGACGTCGTCGAGCTGGATCGCGGTGGCGTACCGGCCGCGCGATATGGCCAGCCGGTGCGCCGCCATGTTGTCCTCAAGCAGTTCGGCGGCTGCCGGCGTCAGCTTCACGGCCGCACGCCTGGCGCTCTCCATCTCGAGCGCCCGGCGGATCACATAGGCCTCTTCCAGGTCGGCCCGGCTGATCGGCGCGACATAGGTGCCGGTCTGCGCCAGGATCTTGACCAGGCCCTCGTCGCTGATGCGCTTGACCGCTTCCCGAACCGGCGTCCGTGAGACACCGAGTGCCTCCGCGATTGCCACCTCGTTGATCACTTCCCCCGGCTTCATCTGTCCGACGACGATCAGGTTACGGATCTTCTGATAGATCTGATCGCGGAGCGGCAGAGCCCGATTGAGGGTCGTGGGGTCCAGGTCCATGGCAAATCCGTAGCTTCGTTCACCGGAAATGATCAGATTATATTAGAATGTAAATTGGAATGCACCCAATGCGCGTTGGAGCACGGTTCACCCGGGCCGGCCCTTCGGCCGTCTCCGCCCTTATGGTCCGAAGAGAAAAAATCTAATCGTGGGCAACGATTTAGAATAAACTAACTCTACAGAATTTATAGAATAAGCAATCTGCATCGGCGATCTGTTTTCCGGACAGGACCACGCCATGCCAGCCCTTCTGCGCCCGCTTTCAACGCCGTCAGGTATAGCCCGCCGCTGGATCGCGGGAGGCCGGCCGTGACCGGGGACGTTTCCGATCGCAACAAGCTTCTCCGCTTCCCGCCGACGCTTGGCGACAGCCATTATCCCGGCACGACCGAAGGCGGCAGGGCCGTCGATCTCCCCTATCCGATAGAGGTGGCGAAAGCCGCCGACATGCTGCACCATCCGGTGCGATGGAAGGACTCGATCCTCCGAAAATATATCCCTAGTGGCGACAGTCCGCCGCTGCACGCCTGGAGCTGATTTCCCACCGGCGGGCGGACGGTCCGCACAGCAAAACTTCGACCATCAAGAGGCCCACTGCTATGTCAAACCCAACAGTCGTCGGCTTTTCCGGCAACATCACCCGGCCGTCAAAGACGCGCGCCTTCGTCGATCTGGTCACCAAGGACATCGCCGCGCGCCATGGCCTGTCGGCGAGCACCTATGACATAGAGGATGTCGGCCCATCGCTGGGCACGGCAAGGTGGGCGCGCGACCTCGACGGCCAGGCTCAACCGATCCTGGCCCAGATCCTCGCGGCCGATGTGCTGGTGGTCGGTTCGCCGACCTACAAGGGCAGCTACACCGGCCTGTTCAAGCATTTCTTCGACCTGATCGATCCGGCGGCGCTCCGGGGCAAGCCCATCGTGCTGACCGCGACCGGCGGCGGCGAGCGTCATGCCCTGATCGTCGAGCATCAGCTGCGGCCGCTGTTCGGCTTCTTCGAGGCCTTTGCCCTGCCGACCGCCGTCTATGCCACCGACAAGGATTTCACCGACGGCGTGCTGCGCTCCGAGGCCATCCTGAAGCGCGCGGCGCAGGCGGTCGACGAGGTCGGCTTCGTGCTCGCCAACCGCTCGGCCGGCAGGATCGCCGCCGAATAGCAACCGATCGAAACCCGCACGGGCGGCACCCTCGCTTACCTGCAATTTACGACCGCCCGCTAGAAAGTTCCTGTCTGATTCGTCCGGGACAGGAACACCATGAGCAAAGCCCTCACGACCTTCGCACTCGTCGCGGTGCTGACCGCCTTGCTGATGGCGTTGAGCCTGGCGGTGGCGCGGCATGGCTATCCCTATGGCGCGATCGGCGTCAGGCGCCTCGACGGCATTGCCGATGCTGGGACCTTCATTCCGCTGGCTGCCGTCTTTTTCTTCAGCGCGCTGTTGATGATGATCCTGCCGATCAGGGCGGCCAGCATCGTGCTGACCCATGCCGCCGACGCGATCTTCTGGACGGTGATCGTGCTGTTCGCCACCATCGTCGGCGGCCTGCTCGCCCGATGGGCTTTCGGTCAGGGCAACGCTCTCATGGCGTTGCTGAACTGGCGCTTCCTGTTTGCCGTGGCGGTCGTCGGTTGCCACTTCGTCATGAACGAACTGCGCCGCAACGTGCTGTTGCGCAGCCTGTTCTTCGTGATCTTCGCCGCCGCGACGCTGGCCTGCCTGTTCTGGTCGTTCACGCTCTGACCTGGCTATTTGCCGGCCGCGATGTGGCCGGCAGCCTGCGTCACCCACGTCCAGAGATAGGCCGCGAGACCGCGGTCGACATGGATGCGCAGCTTGCTTTCATGGCGATAGACGATGGCGCTGATGCCGGCGAAGGACAGTGCCGCACTGGCGCTTGACGGTCCGGGATCGAGCGTCGTTCCACGGGCGATGAAAGCGTCAAGCGCCGCGCCCTCTGCCTCGAACACCTGTAGCCCGGCGCTGATCTCCGTCACCGCGAACCCTTGGCTGAACCACCCCGTGGCCATGCCGATGGGCGTGGCCGACACGGCAAGCAATCGGTCGCGTGCCAGACGAACCGAATAGCGTGCGCCCTCGGCCAGGCCGAACGCACCGACGGCCGTTCCATCGAAGCCGGATGCCCCGGCCCATGCCGCAAGGTCGCCGCTGACCAGACGTTGGTGCAGCCCGACTACCGCAGCTATCTTGAGCCCCGGCACCTCGATCGTGGCGGTCCGCCAGTCAGGTGCAACCGACCATTTTTCCGCCAGATCACGCATGGAGCCGCTCTCCCGCCGGGTCGAAGGCACAAGGGGCGGCAATCGTCGCCGTCCGAACCTTGCCGAGATGCTGGATTTCGATCGTCTCACCGTGGCGGGCCGCGCCGCGCTCGATCAGGCCAAGCGCGACAGGCCGGCCAAGCGTCGGGCTCTGGTAGCTCGAGGTGACGAAGCCCTGGCTGTGCAGTCTGCCGTCGTTCCGCTTGATGCCGTGGGCGCCAGTTGGTAGCGGCGCTTCGCCAGACGGCACTGTCAGTCCGACAAGCTGCAGGCGGTTGCCGCGCGAGGCCTCCTCGGTGAACAGCGAACGGCGGCCGACATATTCGGTCTGTCGTTTGGTGCGGGGCGCTTCGCTGCCGAGGTCGTGCGGCAGCGTGGTGCCGTCGGTATCCTTGCCGATGACGATAAAACCTTTCTCGGCGCGCAGGATCATCAGCGCCTCGAGGCCGATGATAACGGCGTCGAACGCCTGGCCGGCCTGGCGCAGATGCGCCCATAGCGGCTCGGCGCGATCGGCTCGGATCGAAATCTCGTAGCTCCTGTCGCCGGTGAAGCTGACGCGGGCGACGCGGACCTCGTCACCGTCATAGCTGCCATGGCCGATCGCCATATGCGGCAGGTCGGCCTCGTCGAGCGAGAGGCCGAGATCGAGTGTCTGGAGCAGCTTGCGGGCGTTCGGCCCCGAAACGGTCAGCGTCGCCATGTCCGATGTGGCGTTGTGGATATAGACCGCGTCGCGGCCAAATCGATCCTGGCGCCATTCTTCCAGCCGCGCATGAACGGCGGCGACATGCGAGGATGAACACGACACGACGAAGCGATGCTCGTCCAGCCGAACCAGCACGCCGTCATCGAAGACCACGCCGTTCTCCGACAGCATGAAGCCGTAGCGGCAGCGGCCCGGCTTCAGCGTCGACATGGTGTTGTAGTAGAGGAAATCGACGAATTCGGCCGCCCTCGGGCCGATCACCTCGATCTTGCCCAGCGTCGAACCGTCGAACAGCGCGACCGACTGGCGCGCGCGCAACGCCTCGCCCTGGATGGCGCGATCCGCGTCAGCGCCGCGACCGCCATAATGGGCCGGCCGCAGCCAGCCGCCATATTCCTGGAAGACGGCGCCGCTGGCGCGATGCATAGTCTCCAGCGGCAGCCTGCGCACCGGTGCCATCAGCTCGCCGACGCGCGCGCCGGCAAAGCTTGCCAGTGGCACCGGCGTGAAGGGCGGACGGTAGGTGGTGGTGCCGACTTCCGGCACCGTGCGGCCGGTGATGCCGGCCATCAGCGCCAGGCCGGGTAGATTGGAGGTCTTGCCCTGGTCGGTTGCCATGCCGAGCGTGGTGTAGCGCTTCAGGTGCTCGACCGAGACGAAGTTTTCGCGCGCCGCCAGTTCGACGTCCTTTACCGTCACGTCGTTCTGGTAGTCGATCCAGATGCGCCCTTTCGAACCGGGCACCGGCCAGGCCGCCGCTACGCCGCCCGTTGCTTCCGGTCCCGTGCTGCGCGGCACGGCTGCCTTCGTCTGGCCGAGCAAGCCAACAGCTTTCTCCGAGCCGGCGAACACCTCCGACAAGGAGACCGCGCCAGCCGCGGCGCCGACGGCGGAAATGCCGTCGACCGGATCGCCTGGCAGGAAGGCGGCGCGTGCGTCGCTCCAGGCCAGCTTGCCCTTGGCCTGGCCGAAGAGATGAATGGTCGGTGTCCAGCCGCCCGAGACCAGCACGCAATCGGCATCGAGCCTGGTGCCGTCATCCAGCGTCACGCCCTCGACCCGCAGTCTGCCCCTGGCGGAAGCAAGCGCCCTCCCTTTGACCAGCCGCACCTTGGCCGGTGCGTCCGGCATGCCGTCGCGCCTGATGTCGAGGAGCGTGACTTCGGCGCCGGCCTCGGCCAGCGCGCGAGCGACCTCGTAAGCACTGTCATTGTTGGTGGCGACGACGATGCGCCGCCCAACCAGCACCGCATGGCGCCTGAGATAGGCAAGTGCCGCGTCCGCCGACAGGATGCCCGGAAGGTCGTTGTTGGCAAAGGGCAGCGGCCGTTCGATGGCGCCGGTCGCCAGCACGATCTGGCGCGGCCGAACCCGCCACAGCGTGTCGCGCCGGCCATCGAAATGACGCTGGTTCAACCCCACCAGATTGTGGTCGTAAATGCCGAAGGCGGTGGTCGCTGTCAGGATCAGGTGACCGCCCGTACCAAGTTCCGCAACCGTCTCCTCGACCCACACGGAAGCTGGCTTGCCGTCGATCTCGCCGGCGCGGTGGCCAAGGGATCCACCTGGCCTCTGCTGGTCGTCGACCAGCGTGACGGAGAGGCCGGCGCCTGCCGCCAGCCTGGCCGCCGCCAATCCGGCTGGTCCCGCGCCGACAACCAGCACGTCGCAATGATGGTTGATCTGGTCAGCCGTGCCCGGCGATGTCCAGTCGGTGTCGGCCTTGCCCAGTCCGGCCATGGCGCGGATGCGCGGCTCGAACATGTGCCAGTCCGGCCACATGAAGGTCTTGTAGTAAAACGCCGCCGGAATGAAGCGCGAGAAGCGGTCGAGGAAGGCGTTGCGGTCGGCCAGCGCGCTGGGCGTCGCGTTGACGCTTTTCGCCACCAGCCCGTCGCGTGCCGGCTCGGTCGTGGCGCGCGTGTTCGGCGTTGCCCGTGGGCCGCCGACATCGACCAGCGCGTTTGGCTCCTCGACGCCGGCGCCCCAGATGCCGCGCGGCCGGTGATATTTGAAGCTGCGGCCAACGACCGCGACATCGCCGGCCAGCAGCGCCGAGGCGATGGTGTCGCCGGCAAAGCCGTCCACGGTTGCGCCATCGAAGCTGAATCGGATCGGGCGCGAGCGGTCGATGGCGCTGCCGCCGGTGGCGAGGCGCGAGGCGGTCACGCCGCGTGCTCCCCGCCAAGGGAGGTCGAGGACAGCACCTTGTGCGTGACGGTGTCACGTTCCATGACGAAGAACTCGCCGCAATTCATGTGCACCCAGATCTCGCGTGCCGCGCCCTTCGGGTTGCCGCGCAGATAGAGGTAATTTGCCCAGTGCTCGATCGGCACGTCGGCGCCATCGGGCCTGACATTGCCGGCATCGCCGCCATAGTGGAATTCGGTCTCGTCGCGCGGGCCGCAGAACGGGCAAGGGAAGAGCTGCATGATTGCCTCTGGTCTTTAGTCGTTATGCATGTCGTTGCCCCAGAACCGCTGCACACTTTTGGGCGACATGTATTAGTGCGCGATGCCGGAGCCGGCCGCTTCGTCGATCAGTCGCCCGCTGGTGAAGCGGTCGAGATCGAAGGGACGGCTGACGTCGTTGTGCTTGCCCGTGGCCAGCAGGTTCGCCAGCAGCGTGCCGCCGGCGGGAATGGCCTTGAAGCCGCCCGTGCCCCAGCCGCAATTGAGGAACAAATTGGGCAGCGGCGAGGGACCGATGATCGGCGAGGAATCCGGCACGACGTCGACAATGCCGGCCCATTGCCGCATCAGCTTCAACTGGCCGAAGATCGGGAACATCTCCAACAGTCCGGCAATGACTGCTTCCAGCGTCGGTAAATTGCCGCGTTGCGCATAGGAGGGGATGCGGTCGAGCCCGCCGCCAATGACGATCTCGCCCTTGTCCGATTGGCTGACATAGACGCCGCAGCCGGGCGACAGCACCACCGTGTCGAGGATCGGCTTCACCGGTTCGGAAACGCAGGCCTGCAGGGCGTAGGAATTGATCGGAAGCCGGAAGCCGGCCTTGGCCGCCAGCACCGAGGAATGGCCGGCCACGGCCATGCCGATGCGCTCGGCTCGGATCGCGCCGCGCGTCGTCTGGACGCCGCGGCAGCGGCCGCCCTCGACGATGAAGTCGGTGATCTCGCAATTCTGGATGATATCGACGCCGAGCCGGTTCGCCGCCCGGGCATAACCCCAGGCGACGGCGTCGTGGCGGGCCGTGCCGGCGCGACCCTGCCAGATGCCGCCGAACACGGGAAAGCGCGCATCCGGCGAAAAATTGTAGATCGGCGCCACGCGACGCACATCCTCGGGTGAAAACAGCTCCGCATCGATGCCGTTGATCTGCATGGCGTTGACGGTGCGGGCGCCGATCTCCATTTCGGCGGTCGAATGGCAGAGATTGACCATGCCGCGCTGTGACAGCATCACGTTGTAGTTCAGGTCCTTCGACAGGCCTTCATAGAGCCGGTGCGCCAGCCCGTAGAGCTCGACGCTTTCCGGATAATAGTAGTTGGAGCGCACCACCGTGGTGTTGCGGCCGGTGTTGCCGCCGCCGATCCAGCCTTTTTCCAACACGGCCACCCGGGCGATGCCGTGATTCTTGGCCAGGTAATAGGCTGTCGCCAGCCCATGGCCGCCACCGCCGATGACGATCGCGTCATAGGACGGTTTCGGCTCGGGTGAGCGCCAGGCCTGCTTCCAGCCGGTCTGGCCGGCCAGGCCTTCCTTGAACAGCGACAGAGCGGAATAGCGTCTGGTCATGGCGTGCCGGACAGGCCTGATTTCAGGGAGCGGGCGTGGATCATGGCATGGTCTTCAGCATGGACGGCACCGGTTCGATCGGTCATGCCCGCATCGCCTTGCCCAGTGGATCGTAAGGCGACGAAGCGATGACGCGCGCACCTCTTTCGACGCCGACGATATGGGTTGTCAACTCAGTATCGACATCGGTGACATCGCCATCGACAAGCGCCATGGCGAGGCTCTTGCCGACCGTATGGCCATAGCCGCCGGAAGTGACGAAGCCGGCAAGCTTGCCTCCGCTCCAGACCGGTTCGTAGCCGCTGGCGTCGGCATCCGCGGCATCGATCTCGATCGTCACCAGCGTGCGCCTGGCGCCGGCCTTCCGCTCTTTCAGCGCCGCTTCGCGGCCGATGAAGTCGCCCTTGTCGAAAGCGATCCAGCGGTCCATGCCGGTCTCGGCCGGTGTGTAATCCTGCGTGAACTCACGCGACCAGATGCCAAAACTCTTTTCGAGCCGCAGCGAGTTGACCGCGCCGAAGCCGTATTCTGTGACGCCGAGGTCGCTGCCTGCCGCAAGCAGCGCTCGGCGTAGCCCCGCATGCTCATTGGCCTGGCAATGGATTTCGTAGCCGAGTTCGCCGATGACCGAGAGCCGCCCGACCTTGGCTCGAACCAGGCCGACATCCAGCGTCTTGCAGGTGAGGAAACCGAAGGCCTGGTGCGAGACATCCTGGTGCGTCAGCCGTTCGAGCAGACGGCGGGCATTGGGGCCGGCGAGCGAAAAGCCGACGACCGCGTCCGAAATGTCGCGTACGGCAACGCCCTCGCCGAGATGCTGTTCGAACCAGCGCATGTGCCATTGGCGCAGATAGTAGGACCCCATGATCCACCAGCTGCCGTCACCCCAGTTGAAAACGGTCAGGTCGCCCTTGAGCTTGCCGTTTTCGCCCAGCATCGGCGCCAGTTTCGCGCGGCCCGGCTTGGGAAGGGCGCAGGCCAGCAACCGGTCGAGCCAGGCTTCCGCTTGCGGTCCGGAGACCTCGTAGCGCGAGAAGGCTGATATATCGAGCAGGCCGACGCCTTCGCGTACCTTGCGGCATTCCCGGGCGATGATGTCGAAGGCATTGGAGCGCTTCAGCGTCGGTGTTTCGACGAAACCTTGCGGCGCGAAATAGAGCGGCACTTCCATGCCCCAGGAATTGCCCCAGCGCGCGCCGGACGCATCCATGGCGTCATGCGCGCCTGCTGTCTTCAGCGGTCGTCCCGCGGGCAATTGCTCGTTGGGATAGCTCATGACGAAGCGGCGCGAATAGAACTGCCCCGTCGTCTGCTTGATATATTCGCGGTTGGAGGCGAAATCGCCGTAGCGGGCGATGTCCATGCCGTAGACGTCGGCTTCCGGCTCGCCATGGATCATCCACTCGGCCAGCGACTTGCCGACGCCGCCGCCTTGCAGGAAGCCGGCCATGACACCGCAGGCCACCCAGTAATTGGGAACGCCGCGCACCGGGCCGACCAGCGGATTACCGTCCGGCGAGAAGGTGAAGGCGCCGTTCACCCAGCGCTTGATGCCGGCCGTCTCCAGGCAGGGATAGCGGCTGAAGCCGAGCGCCAGCTCGTTGGCGATGCGGTCGGTGTCCTCCTGGATCAGCTCGATGCCGTAATCCCAGGGTGCGCCGTCCATGTTCCAGTGCTTGTGGTTGATCTCGTAGATGCCGAGCAGAAGCCCCTTCTGCTCCTGGCGCATATAGGTGAAGCCCTCGAGGTCGACGATCAGCGGCAATTCCCGGTCGAGCGCCTGGATCTCGGGCAGCGCTTCGGTGACGAGATAGTGATGCTCCATTGGCGAAACCGGCAGGTCGATGCCGGCCATCCGGCCGATTTGCTTGGCCCACAATCCGCCGGCGTTGACGACGTGCTCGGCAATGAGAGTGCCTTTCTCGGTGACCACGTCCCAGCTACCGTCGACGCGACGGTTGAGTTCCAGAACGCGGTTGTGCTCGATGATGTCGGCGCCGCGTTTCCTTGCCGCCTTGGCATAGGCGTGGACGACGCCCGAGGGGTCGATATGGCCTTCTCGTGCCGCATAAAGGCCGCCCAGTATGCCGTCGGTATTGAGGATTGGGCAGCGTTGCTTGATCTCGTCGACGCCGACCAGATGGACATCGTCTATGCCCATGGTCTGGAAGATGCGGTAGGAGGCTTTCAGCCATTCCCAGCGCTCCGGTGCCGAGGCAACCGAAATGCCGCCGGTCATGTGCATGCCGATGTTCTGGCCCGATTCCTTTTCGACCTCCGACAGCAGATCGATCGTGTAGGCCTGCAGCGCGGCGATGTTGGGGTCGGCGTTCAGCGCGTGGAAGCCGCCGGCCGCGTGCCAGCTCGACCCGGCTGTCAGCACCTCGCGTTCGATCAGTGCGACATCACTCCAGCCGAACTTCGCCAGGTGATAGAGCACCGAGGCTCCAACCACGCCGCCGCCAATAACGATCGCCCTGTATTGGGATTTCATCCTGCTGCACTCCACCTGGTATGGCGGCGCACCTTAACGGCATTGTACATATGTGTCCAGTGTGTTGCAAACAACGGATAGCACCATCATTCCGAGACCTCTCGCCATGTCCAAAGAGGCGAACATTCATCGCTTCGTCATCTTGGGGCGAAGCAAGGAGCGAAGCGACGCAGCGCAGACCGCTGGAGCTGCTCCGCAGCCCAAGGGATCCATGCCGGGACTCCTGAGCGTTGCAACGGTGCAGAATTCTGCTCTGCTGCACTCCACGGTTAAGGCCACGGAATGGATCCCAGGGTTTCCGCGACGGAGCTTCGCTCCTGCTTCGCCCGGGGATGACGAAGTTGGGGAGGTTTCGGCCAACCTCGTGTGGCGTCGGGCAGGATCGTCAGGCCGAGGCGGCCGATGGTTGCGCGCCTACCGTTTGCCGGAAAGCGTCTTCTCGACATAGCGCGCGAAGTCCTCGACATCTTCCGCCGGAGGCTCCTGACCGGTGAAGCTGCGCAGATAGGAGGCGACGTGGGTGAGGCGGGTGCTCATCGGTTCGTTGAGCTCGAGCGAGTAATAGCCGATCTGCATGAAATAGAGGACACGGGCCCGCACGAATGCGTCTTCTTCCTCGTAGCCATGGCGCTTGAACATGTCGCGTATGGCACTGACACGCTCTTCGTCGGCCTCGTCGAGCGCGCGCCGGATTGCGGGCGAGCGGCGGGCCCAGGCCCTGATCGCGAAGTCCAGCCGGGGATCGAACAGCTTTTCATCCACCCAGCATTCAAAAATGCTCATCACGCCACGAATGACGGTCGCCGAGGGCCGCGAGGCGCGTTCGACGATGAACCTCGTGTTGGTCTGCCGCCAGTAGCCCAGCAATTGATCGAGCAGATCCTGCCGGCTCTTGAAATACCAGTAGAAGCTGGAGCGCGAGACGTCGAGCTGCTGGCCAAGCGTCAACACGCGGACGCGTTCGACACCGTCGGAGATCAGTGTTTCAAGCGCCAGCTTCAGCCAGTCTTCACGAGTGGCCTTGATGTTGCCGGTGGCGCCGGCGCGCTGGATCGTCGTTTCGATTGCTGCCATCAGCACGACGCATGACATGCCGGATCAGGCAAATCAAGGTCGTGGACACATATGTACAGGGCAATTCGTTTAAGCCGCGATGACATCTGGCCGACGTTGGCCGGATTGCAGGTTCATGGGTGCCGGCCCCTGCCGTCCCATCAAAGCCAGGACAGGCCCGGGGTTTTGTCGCGGCGGCTCGGCCAGTGCGTGCTTTCCCGCAACACAATTGTCTGGCAAATACCAGTTCGGACAGATGCCGCCGCGCGGCCAACCAGCAGGAAAGACCAGGACATGGCTCAGTTTCGAAAAAACCTCATCGATGGCGAATGGGTCGGCGACGCCGGGTCCCGCAACATCAACCCCTCGGACACCGGCGACGTCGTCGGCGAATACGCCTCGGCCGGCGTGGAACAGGCCAAGCAGGCTATCGCCGCGGCCAAGGCTGCGTTCCCGGCATGGTCCCGCTCCGGCCCGTTGGCGCGCCACGCGGTGCTGAAGAAGGCGTCCGACGAGATCATGGCGCGCAAGGACGAGATCGGCCGCAACCTGGCCCGCGAGGAGGGCAAGACGCTGGCCGAAGGCATCGGCGAAACCATACGCGCCGCCCAGATCTTCGATTTCTTTGCCGGCGAAACATTGCGCCTGACCGGAGAGATGGTTCCGAGCGTTCGGCCGGGCGTCGGTGTCGAGATCACGCGCGAGGCGGTCGGCGTCGTCGGCATCATCACGCCGTGGAATTTCCCCATCGCCATTCCGGCCTGGAAGATCGCGCCGGCGCTGGCTCACGGCAACACCATCGTCTTCAAGCCTGCCGAGCTCGTGCCTGAAAGCGCCTGGTCGATCGTCGACATCCTGCATCGAGCCGGCCTGCCCAAGGGCGTGCTCAATCTCGTCATGGGCAAGGGTTCGGTGGTCGGCCAGGCCATGCTCGACAGCCCCGACGTCAATGCCATCACCTTCACCGGCTCGGTCGGCACGGGCAAGCGCGTCGCCGCCGCGAGCGTGGAACACATGCGCAAGTTCCAGCTCGAAATGGGCGGCAAGAACCCGCTGGTCGTGCTTGACGATGCCGATCTTGCGGTCGCCGTCGATTGCGCGCTCAACGGCGCCTTCTTCTCGACCGGCCAGCGCTGCACGGCCTCGTCCAGACTGATCGTGACCGAAGGTATCCACGACCGTTTCGTAGATGCGCTGAAGGAGCGGATGGGCAAGCTGGTGATCGGCGATGCGCTCGATGCGCAGACCCAGATCGGCCCGGTCGTCGATGCCACGCAGCTGAAGCAGGACGAGGACTATATCGCCATCGGTGTCAGGGAAGGTGCCACGCTCGCCTTCGGCGGCGAGCGGCTCGACCGCAAGACGCCGGGCTTCTATCTGAGCCCCGCGCTGCTGACCGAGGCCACCAATGCCATGCGCAGTTCGCGCGAGGAGATTTTCGGGCCGGTCGCCAGCGTCATCCGCGTCAAGGACTATGACGAGGCGCTTGCCGTCGCCAACGACACGCCCTTCGGGCTGACGTCGGGCATCTGCACCTCGAGCCTCAAGCACGCGACCCACTTCAAGCGCAATTCGGAAGCCGGCATGGTGATGGTCAACCTGCCGACGGCGGGTGTCGATTTCCATGTGCCCTTCGGCGGCCGCAAGGGCTCGAGCTACGGCCCGCGCGAACAGGGCCGCTATGCCATGGAGTTCTACACCACGGTGAAGACCGCCTATACATTCGCAGGATGATGAGGCGCCGGCCTGTCGGGCCGGCGAGCCTCCGCATGGAACCGGCATGAGGCAATGACATTGCAGGACCTGACCTGGCTGAACCCGCCGCCGCATCACGCCATTGACGGTGATGCGGTGCGCGTGCGCACCGGCAAGGAGACCGATTTCTGGCGCGAGACCTTCTACGGCTTCTGGCGCGACAACGGCCACTTCCTGCATCGGCAAGTCGAGGGCGATTTCACCGCCGAAGTCACCGTCAAGGGCAACTACAAGGTGCTCTATGACCAGGCCGGGCTGATGGTCCGGCTGAGCGAAACGCACTGGATCAAGGCCGGCATCGAATACACCGACGGCCTCGCCTATTTCTCCGTCGTGGTCACCAACGACACATCGGATTGGTCGCTGGTGGCCATTCATGCCGGTCCCAATGGCGTCAGCATCCGCCTGACCCGCCATGGCGAGGCGATCCGCGTCCAGTATCTCGATGCTTCGGACGGTCACTGGAAGCCGGTGCGGCTCGCCTATTTCCCGATCTCGAAGACGGTCGATGTCGGCATGATGTGCTGCTCGCCACAGCGCGAGGGTTTCGAAGTCACATTTTCCGGATTTTCGGTCGGCCCGCCGATTTCGAGGGAATTGCACGTCTGACGATTGGAATCGCGGGCTCTCGCATGGCCTGTGGGCACAGACCGGCAGGACATTGCTGCCGCTACCGTGTCTGGGCTAAGCGTTGCCGATGGGCATGAAGCGTTGGTGGGCCAAACGCAAAAAAGCTGTGTATTCCAAGGCGCTGAGATTCTTCAGCGTTCCTCCCGTGCTGTGGTCGCAAGGGATCGGGCATTTCTGCGATTTTGCCGGGCCTGACTGGTATCGCCGCGCACTGACCGAATCGACCCAGGGCGAGGCCTTTTTCCGCGACCACTATAGCGGCGCGCACGGCATCGTCTGGGTTCGGCTGAGCAGCTTGGCCAGGGTTTCGCGAACCTGCGATCTCGACACGTTCTCCCGGGTAGCCCTGCCCACCATCAGGGCGCCCTTCATCCTGCTGACCACCGACGGCGATGCATCGGTGCCATCGGACCTGGCAAGAGATACCGTCGAGCGGCTTCTCGCCAACCCCTATCTGGTGTCCTGGTACAGCCAGAACTGCGACGGCGATCATCCCAGGATCAAGCCGTTCCCGATTGGGCTGGACCTCCATACGCCACGTTCCCTTGCCACGCCCACCGGCATGGTGCGGCAGTTGCAAGCCTTGCGCCGCCGGCAGGGGGATGCGGATCGCCGCCCACCCAGGGTGTTCTGCGATTTCAGCATCAGCAGGGGCTCCAGCCAGCGTCGAGAAGTGCTTGATGCCCTGGACGGATGCCCACATGTCGATTTCCTCGGGAAACGTGTGTCGCAGCGCGCGATCTGGGAGCTGTATGCGCAATACCCGCTCGTGCTCTCGACCACGGGAAATGGCCTGGACTGCCACCGGACATGGGAACTGCTTTATCTCGGCTGCATCGTGGTGACCAAGACATCACCGATGGACCCTCTCTACGAAGGCCTGCCTGTCATCATTGTCGAGGATTGGCACGAGGTCAGGGATCCAGAAGCGCCGCAACGCTGGATCGACGAAGTCGCCCATCTGACGGACCCGAACTATGTCTGGGAGCGCTTGCGCCCGCAAACCTGTCTGGAGCCGCTCAGGCAGGCGCTTCGGCAGGCCGACGCTTCACCAGGGGACGTGTAGTATCTCCAGCTTCGGCAGGCCGACCGGCCTGATGCCGAGATCGTTGGCGAGCACGCCAAAAGCTTCGGTCTCGATCAGGTCGCGGTAGGGAATTTCAGGGAAGCGAAGGCCGCCGCGATGCAAGGCGGCATCGACCAGCAGCATCGTTCCGCCGACCGCGTCCAGGTCGATGATGTCGAGATGCCTGACATCACTGAGATGATATCGACTTGGTGTCTGCGCCGAAGGCTGGTGAAGGCCGCCGCGTATCTCGCGGTAGTAGCGATAATCCTTGATCTGCCGCCTGATGATGAAGCTGTTCAGGTCGAAGCTGCCGCCATTGGCGATCTTCACGCAGTTGGGCACCGCGATGCGATGCCCGGTGGCGATCAACTGGTTCAGCGCATCGCCGGGAAAGCGCCAGACGTCGATATCGATCCACAACGCCCAGTCGTCGTCTTCCTTCAGCCCGTGATCGATTAGGTAATTCCGCACCTTGGCGATCGCGCCGCGCCTGACGCGTTGCATCCGAGGCTTTGCCCGCTTTGTCCTGTCGAGCTTGGTGCCGACCTGTCGCTGCAGCAGCACGACGTCGCGATATTTGCCGGCCAGTCCCGCTGTCGCGGCCTGTAGCCGCTCCCAACTCCCGTCCAGGCTGTCGCCTTCGCAGAAGACAAGCTTGATTCTGTCCTTGGGGTAGTCGAGCCCGTCCAGCGCATCGAGAAAAGGTTGGATAAGGTCGGCGGCATCGCGAAGCGGCACCAGAACGGCAATATTGCCGCCCAGGGGCGGCGGTGCCGAGAGGACAGCCTTGTCGACGCTCGCTTTTGCCACGGCCTCATCCAGATACGCACCGCGCGTCAGGAGGTACCAAAGCCGATAGGCCCGGTTGCGAAGCTTGGTTGTCCATTTCGGCGGCGGCTCCGGGGTCCACCATGTGCCGGCCCAGTGATGGATCGAAAGCGGCGCCGTATCGTCGCCGGCCTCGCGCTCCGTGCTCCCGACCGACGTCACCGGCGCGAACAGGCCGGAGGGATGGATGGCGAAGGCCGCCTGATCGCTGTAGCCGCGCTGGGCGGAGGTCAAAAGGCAGGGACCGGTCGCGTCGAGTATGTCCTTGGCGCCGGCGAGCCCGGGCATCATCGACAGGAGATGCATCCAGAACGGATGACGGGGCGGGCTCGCCATCGTCCCGTTGAACAGGAGGTAGGGCAGGCCCCGGAAATCCGCCTGCACGGCCGCATGCGAAGCCGGTTCCTTGCACAGCACGACACGGGTCTCGTCCATGATCGGATCGAAGGCCGCGACGCATTCGCAGTCTATGTCGGCATAGACCCCGCCAAAATGATGCAGCAGCATGTAGCGCGCCGCATCCGAGCGCTGCACGCCGTTCGTGTAGCTGCAGAACATTGGCAGGAAATCAGGGTAGTGCTCGGCCACGAATTCGAGCAGCATCCGGTCGCTCCAGAACATCACCGTCCAGTGTGGATTGTGCCGTTTCCAGCTCTCGGCATACGCCTGGAAGCGTGCGGGAACGCTGTCGGTCTTCCATGTCTGGTGCAGGATCGGCGGGATCATACGGTCGCACCGTTTAGTCCAAGCCCGTTGCGAACGGCGTCGCGGATCGCTTGCGGGCCGAACCTTGCCCATACCGCCTGATACGCGCGAAGGCGTTGCCGCGCCCTGCGTTCGGGGTCCAGACAGAGTTCGATGGCCGTCTCGGCAAGCGTTTCGTCGGAGTGAGACAGCAGCACCTCCTCATTTTCGACCAGGTCCAGACCTTCGGCCGCGATCGGCGTGGCGACCACCGGCACGCCCGCGGCCATTGCTTCCAGTATCTTGATGCGTGTGCCGCCGCCCGCCGTCAGCGGGACGATGGTGAGATGCGCGCTGGACAACAGTGGCGCGACATCCGCGGGATCTTCGATGAGCTCCACACCAGGCAATCCGGCCAGTGCCCGCACCTCCGATCTTGGGGTGCGTCCACCCAGGACGAGCCTGGCATCCGGCAGGGCGTTTCGGATACGGGGCAATATGACACTGGCCAACCGCTGCGCGGCATCGACGTTTGGCGGATAGGCGAGATGGCCGATGAACACGATCACCGGAAAGCCGTTGCCGGTTGACGGCTCGGCAAGCAGGCGCCCGGGACCATTGCCGGCTTGCGGAATTCCGTTCGGAACGACGTCGATCGGGATCTTGTGCCGGGAAAGCGTCATCAGCTTCTGGCGATCCAGGTTCGAGCAGACCCATACCCTGTCGACAAGGGATAGTGCCTTCCTCTCGAGGAACCTGACGCCGAATGCAGCCGCGGTTCGCTTGGCGCTGAGATGCCTGATCTGTCCTGCCAGGTCGGATTCGACATTGTGCATGTCGAGAATGAGCTGCTCCGCCAGCGGTCTGAGGGGCCGCATCAGCTTGAACAGGCTGATGCTCTCGATGACGATAGTGTCCGGGCGGAATTCACCGATCAGCGTCTCAAGCCGCGTCAGGGCGGAACGCGGTATGCGATTCTCCGCCCTTGAGCGCCACCAACCGATCGAGGCCGTGCGGGGCTCTCCCTCGGCCGACAGGGCCTCTACGCGGATCAATGGATCAGGCACGTTTCCTCCTGTCTTTGGTCGCACCGAAACCAGGCAGACCGGGCCGAACCCGGCGGCCGCTTCAGCGTTGCGGTAGTTTCTCAGATCCGAACCCGAAGCGGGCGGGAAGCTCGGGTCGTGCGACACGATCAGCGTACGCTTCCGGGCCGTCCGGTCGGGCGAGCCGACAGCCGGTCGCGCGCCTGGGCCGTTCAAGGCGGACGCCTGGGGCGTTATTCCAGGCAGAGGCCCCAATTCAGATGGCATTCATAACGATTCCGTGACCACAAGCATCGATGCCACCTTGTTTAGCTGAACAAGGCTCTCGTCAAGCACTGTATATTTCTGAATACTTCAGCCCCGAGCCCTCGGTGGCCGCGAGGTTCATCGCCTGGACCAAGCCAGCCAGCGCACCGTCAGGCGCCTGCGCAAGGAGGTGAACCGGGTCCGCCTGTAAGCATCGCCCGCCATCTTGATACCTTGTGCCTGAGTCGGGAAGGGATGAATGACGTCGGCCAGGGCGTGCAATCCCATGCCCGACCTGATGGCGAGCGTCACTGCGTTGATCATCTCGCCGGCATGGCTGGCGACGACAGTCGCTCCCAGGATACGGTCGGACCCCTCCCTGACATGGATCTTGACGAACCCCTCCTCCTCGCCGTCCATCACGGCACGGGCGACGTCATGCATCAGCACCGTATAGGTCTTGACCGGAATGCCGTTGCGGCGCGCCTCGATCGGATAGAGACCGACATGGGCGATTTCCGGATCGGTATAGGTGCACCAGGGAACGACGAGTTCGCTGAGCCTCTCGCGCCCGCGAAACAGCGCATTGCGCACGACAATACGCGCCGTCGCTTCGGCTGTATGGGTGAACTTGTATTCGAGGCACACATCGCCCGCCGCGTAGATGTGCGGGTTCGTGGTTCTCAAGTGATCGTCCACCTTGATGCCGCTGGCGTCATACGCCACCCCGGCGTCTGCCAGGCCGAGACCTTCGACATTGGGCGAACGGCCGACGCCGGTGATGATCTCGTCGACGGAAATCGTCGTCGTGTCGCCATCCCGCATCAGATCGGCGAGCTTCTTGCCGCCCTCCGCCCGCACCGCCACCACTTCTGTGTTCAGGCGAACCTCGATCCCCTCGCGCGCCAGCGCGTCCGACAGGATCTGCGCGGCGTCTCGTTCCTCGCCGGGCAGGAACATCGGATCGCTCTGCGCCAGGATCACCTTCGCGCCGAGCAGGCAGAAGGCCTGCGCCGTCTCGCAGCCAAGCGGCCCGCCGCCGATAACCAGCAGCCGCTCAGGACGTTGCGTGAGGTTGAACATGCTCTCATTGTCGAGATAACCGGCCTCGGCGAGCCCTGGAATCGCCGGCACGCTCGGATGCGCGCCTGTCGCGACCAATGCCTTCTTGAAAGGCAGCGTCTTGTCCGCGACCACCACCGTGTCCGGTCCGGCAAAGCGGGCTTCGCCGAAATAGAGGTCGATGCCTTCGGCCGCGATGGCCGCGGCCGATTCGGCGCTGCTTATCCGCTGCCGGATCTGCCGCATCCGCGTCATGGCCCGCTCGAAGTCGACCTGAAGACGCTCCGGCGTGTCGCCACCGAAATTCTCGGCATCACGCATGTCCGCATAGAGCCTCGCCGTGCGGATGATCGACTTTGACGGGACGCCGCCGACATTGACGCACGCACCGCCGATCAGCCCGCGCTCGATCAGCGCGACTTTCGCGCCGAGGCTTGCCGCGTCACGCGCCGCGGTCAGCCCCGCCGGGCCGGCGCCGATGATGACGAGATTGTAGAGACCGTCGGGGGTAGGGTTCTTCCAGCGCGGCGGATGCGCGCCCCGGATCAGTTCGACGTCGTTGCGGTCGACCGGGAAGCTGGCGGCCTTTGTCCGTTCACGCGGCATCATAAGCCCCTGAAGTGGAGCCTGCCGGCCGCGCCAGCCAGCCGCCGGTGAAGCCTGCTTTTCCCAGGCCGCGGCGAATGTGCGGATTGGACCGCATCAGCTCCCAGATCAGGCGCGAGCGGTGGTTCTCGATCATCATCACCACGATGCCCTGGTCCAGCCCGTAATGGCCTTCCGACACCCAGCCGTTGCGGCCGAATTTTCGCCGGTTGGCCAAGGTCGGGTTGAATCCGCTCGGCAGCCGGAAATTCTCGATCACCTCGGGATAATGCTCGCCGAGATGGCGCATTGCTGCCATGCAGATGTCGGGAGCAAAAGGCAGCGATGCCGGATAGGACCAGGGCGAGATCGTACCATCATCCGGCCCGAAGGGAGCGCCGCGCGCCGCATAGCCGGAAAACCGGTGTCTCCGTCGCTCGACACTGGCGCGAAAACCGCCGGGCCCGTCTCCCGCCGAGAGGCCCCAAAGGTTCTCGCCGTAGCCGTCGAAGCCATAGGGGTTGTGGCGCGCATAGTCCCGATGGAGGTAGGTCGAGCGGCGGCTGTTTTCGAAATAGTCGGAGTTCTTCTCGCGCATGAAGGCGTCGCGGATGCCGGCGAAATCGATCCAGGCGTGCGAGAACTGGTGCATGAACAACGGCCCGCCATAGAGCACGTCATGGCCGTAGATGTTCTCCCACTGGTAGGTCGCCGTCCAGGCCTCGTAGCTGTCGTCGGAGGTTGGGTTGTCCGGCGCGGCCATCGACAGCACATAGAGGATGGTCGCCTCGTTGTAGCCCTCCCAGCCATAATGCAGAAAACCGCTCTTCGGCTTCCAGCCTTGCCGCAAGGTCGGACTGCTGCCTTGCGCCCACCGCCAGTCGACGCGTCGGTAGAGCGCTTCGGCCAGGTGCCGGATTTCGGCTTCCTGTTCGTTCTCGCCGGAGAAATAGGCGCCGGCCACCAGGATACCGGCCATCAGCAGGGCGGTGTCCACCATCGACAATTCGCAGCGCCAGACGCGCAACCCGGTCCGCATGTCGAGAAAATGGTAGTAGAAACCCTTATGGCCGGTGACGTCGTCACCGCCGCCTTGCGGGCTGGCCGAGAAGAAACGCAGCGCCGCGAGCGTCAGCTCCACTGCCTCCGTGCGCGACATCCAGCCGCGCTCGACGCCGATCGGATAACAGGACAGGGCGAAACCGACGACGGCGATGCTGGCCGGCGAGTTCGGCCGCGACGTATCGGCGACCAAACCGTTGTCGGAGTTCACATTCTCCAGGAAATAGCCGAAGGCGGCGCGCTGGTAGCGGTCCAGAAGCTCTTCATCGGACAATGCGGCAGGATCTGCTTTAGGCAAGCGATGCGAACTCCAGCCTGATGCCCGCCACACCCAGCGGTGGAACGGTGACATCGAATCCCAGGGTGCGATCGCTCCAGGCGACCGATTGTTTCTGCTCCGGCATTGCCGAAGCCGCATGCAGTTGTTCGACCATTGCGGGGCTCAGATAATCAGGCTTTCCCATCGTCTCCCACACCGCCTTGGCGTCGGCATTTCCGGCGCCGATCCGTTGGATAATCGCGGCGGCGGGCCGCGGCGCATTCTTGAGTTCGATATGGACCGTCTCGTCGGTGACCGGATGTCGCGGCAAGGCGAAATTGGAAATCAGCACGGTCAGCGAATTCCCGTTGCGGATACACCAGCTGTCCACGGTTGGGTGGCTCCCGTCCACGGGCAGGATTTCCGTTCCAAGTCCGTGCAGCATTTCGAAGGCACGGTAAGCCGGTTTGGCGATTCCGTGAAGGTTCATCAGGCCAAAGCCGCCATGGAAGGGCACGGAGGGGAAATAGTTCTCCTCGAAAATATCCGAAAAGGTCCAGTAGCTGTAGCCCTCGACCAGTCCTCTCGCCTCCATCACCGTCTTGACGATGAAGGCGGCGGCATACGGCTCGTCATGCATGGGGTCGCGCGGGTTCGAAGACGTGCACCATTCGGTGTAGTAGAGCGGACGGTCACCAGCCTGCTGCCGCGCGGTCCGCGCCTCCTCCCGCAACACACTTCGCGTGCTTTCCGAAAGCTGAGTTTCGGTGTCGTCGCCAGGCTTGCCGAAGGCATCGGTTGGATAGTGATGCGTGCTGATGAAGTCAGTCGGAAGGTTGTTCTGGCTGCAATAGGTGACAAACTCATCGATCCAGGCATTGGCGGCGGTGGCCGGTCCGCCGACCTGCAACTGCATGTCGACGGATTTGATCGCCTTTGCCGTGTAGGCATACAGCTTGAAATAGTCCTCCTGCTTGCCACTGCCGAACGCCTCGAGATTGGGCTCATTCCAGACCTCGAAGAACCATTGTCTTATCTCGTGCAGGCCGTAGCGATCGACCCAATGGGCGACGAGCCTCGAGATCAGTGTCGACCATTGGTCGTAGTCCTTCGGCACGCTGACATTGGCGCGGTAATGAAAAATGATCTGCCCGGAGGATGACAGCATTGTCGGCATGAAACTCAACTCGACGAAGGGCCGCATGCCGATCGATAGCAGGAAATCGAAAATCTGGTCGGCATTGAAGAACGAATAGAGCGGCTGGTCGTCCTGGTCGATGAGCGTACCCATGTCGTCATCGAGCAGCCCATGAAAACGAACATGGCGAAAGCCGAGTTCGTCATGCGCCCGCTGCATCTGCGCCTGCCAGTCGGCGCGCAAAGCCAGCGTCGCGTGGCCGCTGCCGACGGTATGTTCCCAAAAATGCGGGAAGTCCTCGCCCTGGACGCCGAGATCGCAGCGAAAGGTCACGTCTTTGGAATTGTCCGAGGGAATGTCTGCCTGTCGTATGCTCTGCATTGCCGACTATACGCCGGCCAGACCGCATTCGTTGCCTGCTCACGCGGATTTGTAGTTGTCGTCAATAGGTGGCGCGGCCGCCGGAAACGTCGAACACGGCGGCCGTCGTGAACGAGCACTCCTCCGAGGCGATCCAGCAGATCAGTGCCGCCACCTCCTCGACCTCGCCGAAGCGCGCCATCGGTATCTTGGACAGCATGAAGTCGATGTGTTCCTGGCTCATCTGCTTGAAGATCGCGGTGCGCACGGCCGCCGGCGTCACGCAATTCACCGTCACCTTGGTCTTGGCCAGTTCCTTGCCGAGCGACTTGGTCAGGCCGATCACCGCCGCCTTGGAAGTGCTGTAGGCGGAGGCATTGGGATTGCCTTCCTTGCCGGCGATCGAGGCGATGTTGACGATGCGGCCATACTTGCGCTCGAGCATGTGCGGCACCAGCGCCTTGTTGCAGTAGAAGACGCCATTGATGTTGATGTCGATGACCCTCTGCCAATCCTCGGCCGAATAGGCCCAGGTCGTCATGTTCGGCCCGGTAATGGCCGCGCTGGTGACCAGGATGTCGACACCGCCAAGGGCCTCGATGGTGCGTGCGGCGGCGCCTTCAACGCCGGTGGCATCGGCGACGTCGACGGCAACACCATGCAGGCCAGGGATGATGGTCTTCGCCTGTTCGATCTGGGCCGGATCGCGGTCCCAGACGCTGGCGCGTCCACCTTCCGCGACGATCCTTTGCGCGACCGCCAGGCCGATGCCCGAGGCGCCACCGGTGATGACAGCCGTCCGACCGTCGAAGCGCCCCGCGAAGTTCATTTGCTTCTCCCTTGTCCGCAACTGGCTTGATCGGCCGCAGCGACTGTGATGTCACGGCCGGGCAAGTTCAAGCCGTCATGGAGCCCCATTCTCTGGGCCAATGCCGATTAGGCCGAATTTCCCTCGAGCTCTCGGCGCAACGCTTCCACCATCGCCACCAGTGCCGGTCCGATTTCGGCATGCGCGCGTTGCTCGGTGATGATCTCGCCGATGCCGCCGCAAGTGATGGCGACCAGCGGCGAGCCGTCTCGCGGACGAAACGGCACGCCGACCGCGTGGATGTAGCTGTGCCAGGCGCCGAACGAGGTCACGTAGCCAAGCTGGGCGTACTGGGCGATCGCCTCCTCGATCGCCGTGGCGATCATCGCTGCCTTGTCGGGCTCGGCCTCCTGCAGCGCCCGTACCAGGCTGGTCCGCTCCTCGGGCAGAAGTCCCGCCGCATAGGCCAGCCCCATCGAGGTCTTCCAGATCGGCAGATAGGAGCCCGGATTGAGCCGCAGCGTGACCAGGCTCTCCGACCGGCAGTTGGCAAGATAGACCATGTTGAGGCTGTCGCGCGTGCCGATCGCCACCGCCGCGCCGGTCAAGTCGGCCAGCGGCTGCATCAGCGGCCTTGCGATGTGGACGACGGCGCTGGAGCTCAGCGCCGAATAGCCGAGCGCCACGGTCGCCGGGCCCAGGCTGTAACGGCCGAGCTCCTTGTCATAGAGCAGATAGCCGAGTGCGCTGAGTGTGTAGGTGATGCGCGAAACCGTGGCCTTGGGCAGTCCGGTGCGCGCGATGATGTCCTGGTTGCCAAGCGAGGCGTCGCCTGGCCGGAAGGCGCGCAGGATGCCGAGCCCCCGCACCAGTGACGTCGAAAGCTGCGCGCCTTCGCCATCGACTTCCGTCTCGTCCCGGGTCGCTCGCTTGCGCACGCTGGCGGTCTTTCTGGCGGAGTGCCCACCTGTCGGGCCGGTCTCGCCGGCGCTGTGCAGTCAAAAATGAAATTAAATTCCATTTATATTGACAGCCGCTTTTGCAGCCTGTCAATATGCCCCTCGATGGTATCTTCCAGCGCCTTGTGCCATCTTACGAAGCCCGTCCTTGTGAAGGTAGCCACGTGTCCCGCTATATTTTGCGCCGGCTTATCGCGATGCCGTTCCTGGTGCTTGGCATCGTCACCATCGCTTTTCTGATCACCACGGTGACCAAGGGCGATCCGCTGACGGCAATCGTCGCCGAACAGCAGATGAGCAATCCCGAAGTGGTCGCCGCCGCCAAGGCGCGCTGGGGTTTGGATCGTCCTCTGCCCGAGCGCTATATGATATATCTCGGCAATCTGCTGAGCGGCGACCTCGGCACATCCTTCATCACCAAGCGCAATGTCGGCACTGATATTCTCTATCGCCTGCCGGCAACGCTGGAGCTGGTCTTCGCCGCCATGATCTTCGGCACCACGCTCGGCATCGCGCTTGGCGTGCTGGCCGCCTATTTCGGCAACAGCCTGATCGATCACGGCGCGCGGCTGTTCGCTCTGTTCGGCTCCTCGCTGCCGGTGTTCTGGTCCGGCCTTGGCCTGCTGTTCATCTTCTCGGTCATGCTCAACTGGCTGCCGGGGCCTGGCCGGCTCGATGCCCGGCTGCCGCTGCCGCCCGGCGTCACCGGATTCCTGACCATCGATTCGCTGCTGGCCGGCGACCTCACCGTCTTCAAGGACGCTGTGTGGCATCTGCTTTTGCCGGCTTTCGTGCTCGGCTGGACGGTGTCTGGAACCATCTCGCGGCTGGTGCGCGCCAACATGCTCGATGTGATGAGCCGCGAATTCGTGCTTACCGCACGCGCCAAGGGCGCAAGCGAATTCCGTGTCGTCATCGTGCATGCGCTGCGCAACACCATGGTGCCGACCTTGACCGTCATCGGCTATTCCTTCGCCTATCTGATCACCGGCGCGGTGCTGACCGAGACCATCTTTTCCTGGCCCGGCATGGGTTCCTATGCCGTGGAGGCGGCCCGCGCGCTCGACTTCCCGGCCATCATCGGCGTCACCATTGTCGGCGGCCTCGCCTTCCTGGTCACCAACCTCGTCACCGACATCCTCTATGTCGTGGCTAATCCGCGGGTGAGGTTGAGCTGATGTCGGCCGTCGTCACCAAATCACGCTCCGCCGGCATTCCCGAATGGCTGACCGCACCGCTGGTCATCGGCACGGTCGTCATCCTGTTCTGGCTGTTCATGACCGTGTTCGCCAATCTGGTGGTGCAGTTCGATCCGCTTGAAATGGTCGCGCGCCGCCTGCAGCCGCCGAGCTGGGCGCACTGGCTGGGCACCGATGCGCTCGGCCGCGACGTGCTGGCCCGCACCTTGCACGGGGCGGCGCATTCGCTGCCGATCGCGGTTCTGGTCGTCGTCTCCGCCGTGGTCATCGGCTCGCTGCTCGGCGCCATTTCCGGCTTCGTCGGCGGTCTGACGGGCGCGGCGATCATGCGGCTGGTCGACGTCACTCTGTCCTTCCCGCCGATGCTGCTTGCCATGGCCGTCGCGGCCTCGCTCGGGCCGGGCCTCGGCAATGCGGCCATCGCCATGGTGCTGGTCTGGTGGCCGGTCTACGCCCGCCTGATGCGTGCGCAGGTGCTGGAAGTGAAGGAGCGCGAGCATGTCGAGGCGGCGATCGCCGCGGGTGCTCGGCCAAGCCGCGTCCTCTTCAAGCACATATTGCCGCTCTGTTGGACGCCGGTGCTGATCAGCGCGACCATGGACCTCGGCCAGGTCGTGCTGCTTGCCGCATCGCTCTCCTTCATCGGCCTTGGCGCCACGCCGCCAACGCCCGAATGGGGCTCGATGATCTCCGACGGCGCCGTCCATTTCTATCAGTGGTGGATCGCCTTCGGCCCCGGGGTCGCCATCCTCACCATCGTGCTCGGCTTCAACTTCATCGGCGACGGCCTGCGCGACATTCTCGATCCAAGGTCGGACTAGACGATGAGCGCACAGCTATATTCAGCGCGTTCCGGCGCGGCCGGCAAGGCGGGTGAGCGCGAGCCGCTGCTGTCCATTCGCGGTCTGCGGGTCGGATTCCGCAAGGCGGGCAACCAGTTCGAGGCCGTGCGCGGCATCGACCTCGACGTCGCCAAGGGCGAGGTCGTCGGCATCGTCGGCGAGTCCGGCTCGGGCAAATCGGTCGGCATGCTTGCCGCTCTCGGCCTGACCTCGAAGAACGCGGTCGTGACCGGCTCTGTCCGGTTCAAGGGAGAAGAACTGGTCGGCAAGCCGGCGCGCGAAATGCGCAAGATCAGGGGCGCGCGCATCGCCATGATCTTCCAGGATCCGCTGTCCTCGCTCAATCCTGTCATGACGGTCGGCGCCCAGATCGCCGAGGCGGTCAGGCTGCATCAGCGCCTGACCCACAAGCAGGCCATGGCGCGCGCGGTCGAGTTGCTCAATCTTGTGGCGATCCCGCAGCCCGAGCGCCGGGTCAGCCAGTACCCGCATGAATTCTCCGGCGGCATGCGCCAGCGTGCGGTCATCGCCATGGCGGTGGCCAACGATCCTGATCTGTTGATCGCCGACGAGCCGACCACGGCGCTCGACGTGACCGTGCAGGCGCAGATCCTGACGGTACTGCGTTCGCTGCAGGAGCGGCTCGGCCTCGGCCTGGTGCTGATCACCCATGACCTCGGCGTCGTCGCCGGCCATGCCGACCGGGTCGCGGTGGTCTATTCCGGCCGTGTCGTCGAGCAGGCTGATGTGTCGGAGCTGTTCGCCGATCCGCGCCACCCCTACACGCGCGGCCTGATCGCCTCGATCCCCAATCTGGAGGAAAGCCGCGAGCGGCTGTTTTCGATCGATGGCTCACCGCCGGCGCTCGGCCGTCTGCCGGGCGGCTGCGCCTTCCATCCGCGCTGCATCCATGCCGAGGCGCGCTGCCGGATCGAGGATCCGCCGCTGCACGATATTGGCGGCCGCTTCTCGGCCTGCCATTTCGCGACCACCTTGCCGCCCTTCCACGGCGTCTCGCCGGCGGCGGCTGGCCTGGAGACTGGAAGCGTGACCCCATGAGCGCAGTGGCCGAACACAAGACCGACGCGGCATCGGACACAGCGCCTGCGCTGTCGGTTCGCCATCTGGTCAAGGACTTCCCGGTTCGCGGCGGCCTCGTCTTCGACCGCGCAATTGCCCATGTGCGGGCCGTCGCCGACGTCTCCTTCGATGTGGCACCGGGCGAGACGCTGGGCCTGGTCGGCGAATCCGGTTGCGGCAAGTCGACGCTCGGACGCTGCCTGATGCGGCTGATCGAGCCGACCAGCGGCGAAAGCTGGTTCCGCGGCCAGAATCTTCTGGCGCTGAACCACGAGGACATGCGCCTGATGCGGCGCTACATCCAGCTCGTCTTCCAGGATCCGTACGGCTCGCTGCATCCGCGCATGCGCATCGCCGACAACATCGCCGAGCCGCTGCGCATGAGCGACATGTCGAAGGCCGACCGCCGCGGGCGCGTCGCCGAGCTGCTCGAACTGGTGCGGCTCAATCCCGAGCACGGCCGTCGCTATCCGCATGAGCTCTCCGGCGGCCAGCGCCAGCGTGTCGTCATCGCCCGCGCGCTCGCGCTCAACCCGCAGGTGGTGATCCTCGACGAGCCTGTCTCGGCGCTCGATGTTTCGGTGCAGGCCGGCGTGCTCAACTTGCTGAAGGACATCCAGCAATCCTTCGGCACGTCCTATTTATTCATCGCCCACGATCTTTCGGTCGTGCGCCATATCTCGCATCATGTCGCCGTGATGTATCTAGGCAAGATCGTCGAGATCGCGCCGGCGGCCGAACTCTATTCAAGAGCACTGCATCCCTACACACAGGCGCTTCTGTCGGCCGTGCCGCTCGCCAATCCCGAGAAGGAACGCAAGCGTGAGCGGATCGTGCTGTCGGGCGACGTGCCGAGCCCACTCAATCCGCCATCGGGCTGCCGCTTCCGCACACGCTGCTTCAAGGCGCAGGCGATTTGCGCGTCCGTCGAACCGCCGCTCGGACCATCAGGCGAAAGGCACCGCGTCGCCTGCCATTTTCCGGAACCCGTCAACGCCTTCAAGGCTGTCTGACGGGCCGCAAGGCCAGCCGCCGCCGCAAAGGATTTTGATCGTGACTGAAGACCACTCCAAGGATGCCGGCAAGGCAAGCCGTCCGCGCCTGCCGCTCGAAGGCATAAAGGTGCTCGACCTCTCGCGCGTGCTCGCCGGTCCATGGGCAACGATGAGCCTTGCCGATCTCGGCGCCGAGGTCTGGAAGATCGAGAACATCGATGGCGGCGACGACACCCGCGCCTGGTCGGTGCCGAGCTACAAGGGCGTCTCGACCTACTATCTCTGCGCCAATCGCGGCAAACAGAGCATCGCGCTCGACATGAAAAGCCCGGAAGGCCTGGCGATCGTACGCGAACTGGCGGCCAAGGCCGACATCGTCGTGGAGAATTTCCGCTCCGGTACGGCGGACCGTCTTGGCGTCGGCTTCCAGGAACTCAGCGCGTCCAATCCGCGCCTGATCTACTGCTCGATCTCCGGCTATGGCCAGACCGGGCCCGACGCCGGCCGGCCCGGCTATGATTTCGTCATGCAGGCCGAAAGCGGCCTGATGGCCATCACCGGCGAGAGCGACGGCGAGCCGATGCGCGTCGGCGTCGCCATCACCGACATCGTCTGCGGCATGGTCGCGACGCAGTCGATCCTGGCTGCCCTCTATGAACGCACCACCACCGGCAAGGGACAGTTCCTCGACCTGTCGCTGATCGACTGTGCGCTCAGCCTGCTCATCAATGTCGGCAGCGGCTACCTCAACACCGGCCGCGAGGTCGCCCGCTACGGCAACGCGCATCCGACTGTTGTGCCCTACCAGATATTCGAAGCCTCCGATGGCGGCTTTGCGTTGGCGGTCGGCAATGACAAGCAATTCGCCGCGCTGTGCGAAAAGGTCGTCGGCTTGCCGCACCTGGCAAAAGATCAGCGCTTCATCAAGGCGGGGGCGCGTGCCACCAATCGCGAAGCGCTGATCCCCGAATTGGCGAAGGTCTTCAGGACCAAACCGCGCGACCATTGGATGGCGGCCTGTGCCGCGGCCAGTGTGCCAGCCGGCACAGTGAAGTCGATACCAGAGGTTTTCGACAGCCCCAATGTCCGCGAGCGCGGCCTCGTCCAGACCTTGCCGCATCCGCATCTGGGTTCCGTCGCCATGGTGCGCCCGGCGCAGGGGCTGGCCGCCCAGCTGACCGCCGACTTCACGGCACCGCCGATGCTCGGCCAGAACACAGCCTCTGTGCTGACCGACATCCTCGGCTACAGCCCCGAGACCATCGACCAACTGGCCGGCTCCGGTGCCATCGGCATCTACACGCCCGCCGCCGAACCTGTTCCCGCCTGACCTTTCACGGAGCCCGCCATGTATCCTGACGTCCATCTCCACATAGACGGCTCGTGGCGCCCCGCTCGCGACGGCAGCACAATGCCCGTGATCAATCCGGCGACGGAGGCCGAACTCGGTTCGCTCGCCCATGCAGGCATCGACGATCTCGACGAAGCGCTCGCCGCCGCGGCGAAGGGGTTCGACGCCTGGCGGCGCGTCTCGCCTTTCGACCGCTCCAAGCTGATGCGCAAGGCCGCCAACATCCTGCGCGAGCGCAACGAACATGTCGCCACGCTGATGACACTGGAGCAAGGCAAGCCGATTGCCGAATCGCGCATGGAGGCGTTCGCCGCCGCCGACATCATCGACTGGTTCGCCGAGGAAGCGCGCCGCGCCTATGGCCGCATCGTGCCGGCGCGGCTTGAGGGGGTAAGCCAGTCGGTGGTCAAGGAACCTGTCGGCCCGGTGGCTGCCTTCACGCCGTGGAATTTCCCGCTCAACCAGGCGGTGCGCAAATTGTCCGCCGCTCTTGCCGCCGGTTGCTCGATCATCATCAAGGGACCGGAAGAAACGCCGGCTTCGCCCGCCGAACTGGTACGCGCCTTTGTCGATGCCGGCCTGCCCGACGGTGTCTTGAACCTCGTCTACGGCACGCCGTCGGAAATCTCCGCCTATCTCATTCCACATCCGGTGATCCGCAAGATCTCCTTCACCGGTTCGACGCCTGTCGGCAAGCAACTGGCGTCGCTCGCCGGCCTGCACATGAAACGCGCGACGATGGAATTGGGCGGTCACGCGCCGGTCATCGTCCTGCCCGACGCCGACCTCGACCGCGCCGCGCGCGCGATGGTGGCGTCGAAATTCCGCAATGCCGGCCAGATCTGCGTCGCGCCGACGCGCTTCCTCGTCGATCACGCCGTCTATGATGATTTCGTCGGCCGCTTCGCCGAGGCGACAAGCCGGATCAAGGTCGGCGACGGCCTCGCCGAAGGCACGACCATGGGCCCGCTCGCCAATCCTCGCCGCGTCCAGGCGATGGAAGAACTGGTCCACGACGCCGTGCAGAAAGGCGCAGAGTTCGTCACCGGCGGCAAACGCATCGGCAATTCAGGCTATTTCTTCGAGCCGACCATCCTGTCGAATGTAGGCACCGACGCCCGCGCCATGAACGAGGAGCCGTTCGGCCCGCTGGCGCTGATGACGCCGGTGAGCGGGCTGGACGAGGCTCTGGCCGAAGCCAACCGGCTGAACTACGGGCTCGCCGCCTATGGCTTCACCCGCTCGGCGGCGAGTGCCGCGAAGATGTCGTCGGGGATCGCCAGCGGCATGGTGTCGATCAACCATTATGGCCTGGCGCTGCCGGAGGTTCCGTTCGGCGGCATCAACGATTCCGGCAACGGCACCGAAGGCGGCGCCGACGCGCTGGAGAGCTATCTGAACTCGAAGTTCGTCTCGCACCTGCAGGTCGACTGAGCAATTCCAGGAAAAGTGTGAAACGGTTTGCCGTCCGGAATTGCGTTGAGCCGAAGAGACTGACCTGACCGGTTACTTCTGCTGGCCGTAGGTCTTGTAGCGCCCACGAATGGCGGCAAGCTCGCCGCCCTCGATCAGCACCGGCGTGCCGGCGCCGCGTGCGAGCAGATATTGCCGTGCCAGGGTTTCAAGCTTGATGGTGCGGATCAGCGCCGTGTCGAGATCGCTGGCGAAGGCGATCATGCCGTGATTGGCGAGCAGGCAGGCATTGCGGTCCTTGAGCGCCACGACAGCCACCTTGGCCAGTTCGCTTGACGCAAACAGCGCATAGTCCGAGCAGCGCACATCGTCGCCGCCGAAACCCGCCACCATGTAGTGGAACAGCGGCAGTCCTTCGCGCAGGCAGGACAGCGCTACGCAATGGTCGGGATGGGCGTGCACCACGGCGCCGGCCTCGGGAAACGCCTTGTAGATCTCGGCATGCATCTCCCATTCGCTCGACGGCTTGAAGGCGCCGTCCCAGGATCCGTCGAGCCGCATCGCCACCATCTGCTCGGGCCGCAGCGCGCTCGTGGCAATTCCCGTCGGCGTGATCAGCATGCCGCTTGCCGTGCGCACGCTGATATTGCCCGTGGTGCCGACATTCATCCCGCTGGCGTCCAGCGTCTCGGTCGCGGCGATCAGTTTGGCGCGTGCGGTTTCGGTATTCATCACGAAGTCTTTCCAGTCCTTGGCTCGATGGTTGGCTTTGCCGGTGGCCATGCGTCGATCGCGGGCGCGATGGTGGTGGCCCGCGTCATGTCCTGCAACACATCGGCGAAGATGTCGGGGCCGCCGAGCTTCCCGGATTTCAGCATCATCGCCAGCGGATCGTCGGGCAGGCCGGGGACGTCGGCGATGGCCCGTGACAGGCCGGGGCCTTCATAGGCGCCCATGGCGATCCGGCTGATGCCGAGCGCCTTGACCACGGAGCCGGCCGTCTCGCCGCCGGCAACGACCAGCCGCCGCACGCCGAAATCGCGCACCAGGATTTGCGCAATCCCGGCCAGTATCTCTTCCGCCCGCGCCGCCACCGCGTCGCGGCCATGCGCCTGCTGCAACGTCTCGACCATCGCTTGCGGTGCGGTTGTGGCAATCGCGATCATCGCACCGGGCAGATGCCGACCTGCAAAGGCGCGCGCTTCCGCGACGACGTCCTTGCCGCCAAAGGCCTCGGCGAGATCGATCGTCAGCACCGGATTGTTTTGCGCGAAGCGTTCGAGCTGTTCGATGGTGCGATCGGCGACACTGCCGGCCAGTACCGCTGCCGGACCATTGACTGCCGGCAGGCTGGCCGCAACGAGATCGTCTCGGTTCAGCAGCCCGTGTGCCATCCAGGCTGGCGGCAGATGCGCCACGACCGAGGAGTTGCCGGTCATCAGCGGCAGGTCGAAGGCGGCTTGCGCGATCGCCGCCAGGTCGCGCTCGCGCAGCGTGTCGGTGACCAGCAGCGTCTCCCCGCGCGCGCTTTTCTCCCGCACGGCTTCGCGGATGGCTTCCGGGCCGGCATCGATGGTGAGCCAGGGGACCAGCCCGGCTCTGCCCCTGCTTTGCGCCTGCAGCACGAGGACCAGGTTGGAATCCGTCATCGGCGTCAGCGGATCGAAGCGCTTGGGCGACTCGGCCAGCAATTGCGCACCGCCGAACATATGCCCCTGGTAGACGGTGCGGCCGGTCTCGCACAACGCCGGCGTGAACAGCGTCGCGCCGCCGCCCAGCCGTTCGAGCAGCGCTTCCGCGCAGGGGCCGATATTGCCGGCGGGCGTGGAATCGAAGGTGGCGCAATATTTGAAGAAGATCTGCCGCGCGCCCGCTTCGGCCAGCCGGTCGGCGGCCTCGAGCACCTGGCGTACCGCCTCGCCGGCGGCGATGACGCGGGTTTTCAACAGGATCACATGGGCAAGATTGCCCGATGGGATCGCCGCTTCGAGCCCGACCGTACAGCCGGTCGGAATGCCCCTGGCCACCAGCATCGACGCCAGTTCGGTGCCACCGGTCAGATCGTCGGCAATGGCGCCGAACAACAGGGAAGGCGTCGACGCGGTCATGCGCTTCGTCTCATTTTTGCGTGTCCGACGTCGATGGTCAGGCGGCTTGTGATATCATATACACAGCCCGCTCGACTCAGGCGACGCCTGCGCCCCTGCAAGGACGGAGACTGGATGTGACTGCTTCCATCGCGCCGATCGCGCGCGACAATCTGACGACACGCGTCTACGAAGAGCTGCGCCGCGCCATGATGGAAGGCCGCTTCTGGCCCGGCCATCGCTTCAAGATCCGCGACCTCGCCGCCAGTCTTCAGGTTTCCGAAACGCCGGTGCGCGAGGCGTTGATGCAACTGGTCCGTGAAAAGGGCCTGGAGATGGAGGCGGGCCGGTCGATCACCGTCGCCCAGCTGTCGCTCGCCCAATATCTGGAGCTGCGCAGCATTCGCCTGCATCTCGAAGGCATGGCCGGTGCCGCGGCGACGACGCGCATCGAACCGCGCGAGATCGACCGCCTGACGGCGGTGCATGAGAGGCTGATCGACGACGAGGACAATGGCCGCTGGTTCGAGGCCGTCCGCGACAACTGGGAATTCCACCACTCGATCTACCAGGCCGCGGGCATGCCGGAGCTGCTCGCCATCATCGAGGGCATCTGGCTGCGCAACGGCCCGCTGGTCAACTACCAGTACCCGAATGCCAGGCCGACCTATGACGGCCGCCACCGTCATCTCGACATACTCGACGCGCTGCGGGCGCGTGACGAGAACGGTGTGCGCAAGGGCATCCAGCAGGACATGATCGAAGGCGGCCGGCTGCTGGTCAAGGTTCTGGAAAGGCTGAACGACGGTTCGGTCACGCCGGAGGAACTGCGCCGCGCCGCGCAGAACGGCCGCCTGGTCTCGGCGGCCGGCTGAGCGATCCTTTCCCCCCAAACGCATCGGCACCGGCTCACGCCACCTGCGCAGCCGCGGCCATGCCAGCATCGGCGGCCTGAAGCGCAAGGTCGACGTCCCCGGCGGTGTGCGCGGCGCTCAGGAACATGTTGTGCCGGGGATGGAAATAGGCGCCTTCGCGCAAGGCGGCCGAACAGAAGGCATCGGCCTTCCTGAACTCGGCATCGCCGTCGAACAGCACCATCGGCATCGACATTGGCCCGGTCTGGCGAAGCGAAAGGCCATGCTTCCTGGCGGCCGCGTCGAGGCCGGAGCGCAACCGCTCACCGGCGGCATTCATGCTGGCGATCGCATTGGTGTCGCGCAGCGTCTTGATGGTGGCGATCGCCGCGGCCATGGCAACGGCGCCATACCAGAACGAGCCCGTCACATAGACTTTTGTCGCGGCCTCGCGGAACCGGTCCGTGCCGGTGATGGCGGCCAGCGGATAGCCATTGGCGATAGCCTTCGAGAAGGCGGAAAGGTCCGGCCGCACACCGAGGGGCTCCCAGCTGCCGGCGAGATCGATGCGGAACCCGGCCCTGACATCATCGACGATCAGCGCCGCGTCGGCGGCCGTGGTGAGTTCCCGCGCGCGCCTGGCAAAGGCGGCGGTCGGCAGTTCCTGGTCGCGGGCGACGTCGTGCCGGAAGGCGGTGACGACGACAGCGGCAAGATCATTGCCGGCCTGCTCGACGGCGGCTTCCAGGCTGGCAACGTCATTGTAGTCGAAATGGATCAGATGGGCTCGATCCTCGGCGGTGACGCCGGCGAGCGAGGGCGTGCACCACGGCACCGCGCCGTGATAGGAGCCGCGCGCCACCAGCACCTTGCGCCGGCCGGTGCCGGCGCGCGCTATGGTCACGCAGGCCGTGGTGGCGTCGGTACCGTTCTTCTGCAGCATCGCCCAGTCGGCATGCGCCACGGTCTTGACCAGCAGTTCGGCGAGTTCGACCAGCACTTCGCCCGGGCCGTTCATGGCGTCACCCAGGCTTCGCTGCCGCGCCGCCGCTTCCTCGACCGCGCGATGGTGATGGCCAAGGATGTTGGGACCCCAGCTGCACATCAGGTCGATGTATTCGCGCCCATCGACATCCCAGACCCTGCAGCCGTCGGCGCGCTCGAAGAATTGCGGATAGGCGGAGCCGAGATAGCGCGTGGACATGTGCCCCCACATGCCGCCCGGAATGACCGAGGCCGCGCGCTCTCGCAGCATCTGGTCCTTGGAGTTGATCAGGGAAGGCATGGCGAGGTCTCCGCTCATTGATATATCATATATTAGTTTTGAATACTGGAAGAATAGGATTTTGCGATCTTCCAGAGGGGCAGAAACGGGAAGGCGGTCTTGCGCCTCCCCGTCATCTTTTCGCTCAGTGGCTGAGTTCGGCCAGCGGCAGGTTACAGCAGGCGCTGTAGCGCACGCCCTTGACGTCGGACTTGTAGGCCAGGATCAGGTTCGGGCTGACCAGCGGCAGGATGACCCTGTCCTTGATCATCTCCTCGCCGGCTTGATGCCAGAGCTTGGCGGCCTCGTCGCCGCTCGCGGCGAGCGCCGCCTTGTAGAGCTCGGACTCCTTCGGGTTGAGCACCGAAGGCTCGCGTTCCGCGCCGGCGCGCCGCGCCCACGGGCTGCCCTTGGTCATGGCGAAATACTCGATGTACTGCGAGGTGCCGTAATAGTCCGGCGCGTAGAACACCGCGGTCATCGGGATGCCGTCGCCATTGATGCGTTCGCGCCAGTTGGCGAAGGGGATCGGCTGCAGATCGAGCTTGATGTTGACCTTGGCCAGGTCCTGCTGGACCTTCTGCATCAGGAGCGACAGGTCGACGCCATAGACGTTCATGCCCGGGAACGCCGCTTCCATCTCGAAGCCGTCGGCGTGGCCGGCCTTGGCCAACAGGTCCTTTGCCTTGTCGAGATCATAGGGCTGTGCCTCGAAGCCCGAGCCGCCGGGGAAGCCGAGCGGGATCGGTGCACTGATCAGCTGACCCTCGGAGCCGATGGTGAAGTCGAGGATGCTCGGACGGTCGAGCGCAAGCGAGATCGCCTCGCGCACCTCGGGCGTCAAGGGCACCTTGTTGGCCTTGGCGCCGGGCGACAGCGCGACATAGATGAAGTTGTAGGACGGCACGGTCTCGATCTTGACGTCGCTGCCCGTCATCGTCTTGGCGGTATCCGGGTCGATCTGCATGGCGATGTCGGCGGTGCCGCTCTGCAGCATCTGCGCCTGCGCCACCGCGTCCTTGGTCTGGCGGATGACGACTTCGCTCAGTGCCGGCGCCTTGCGCCAGTACTTGTCGTTGCGCACCAGGCGCACTTCCGAGTTGGGCTCATAGGATTTCAGCACGAACGGCGCGCTGCCGGCCGAATGCGCCAGGAACCAGGCCTCGGCATTGTCCGTGGTCGAGGCGTCCGCACCGGCCTTGGCGCCGGCCTCGGAAGCAACCTTGCTGTTGACGACAGCCGTATAGGGCGCCGCCGCGATATTCAGGAATTCCGAGCTCGGCGCGACCATCTTGACGACGACGGTATGTGCGTCCGGCGTCTCGATCGAGGCGACATTGTCCATCAGGAACGAGGCGCTGCCCTTGAGGTTCTTCAGCCGCTCCCACGACCATTTCACGTCCTTGGCTTCGACCGGCGAACCGTCCGAGAATTTGGCGGCCGGGTCGAGCGTGAAGGTGAAGCTGGTCTGGTCGGCATTGCCTTCCCACTTGGAAGCCAAGAGTGGGACCAGCTTGTTGTCCTTGTCCAGCGTCAGCAGCGATTCATAGACGCTGGAATTGTAGATCTGGCAGGTATCGCAGAAGGCGCGGTGCGGATCGAGCGAGTTGAGGTCGATGTTGCGCGCGATGACCAGCGGTTTCTCGTCCTGAGCGAAGGTCGACGGAGCCCAGAAGGCGCTGGTGGCCATAAGCACGGCCGCCAGCATCGTCGCCCTGGTCTTGGTTCTCGGTAGGATGTTCATGTCAGTTCTCCCATTTTCTTGTCGGATCTTTGTGGCAATGCATCAGCTCTACCCGCTCACGCCGGTGAGGGATCGAAGAGCGGCCTTGAGCTTGTCAGCGCCGCCCAGTGCGGCCCGGTTGAGCGGGGCCGATACGACGGGAGCCGAAAGGCTGCCCGTCACATGCAGGACCTCGTGGTCGAGATAGTCGAACACGCGGTCCTGAATCTCCTGTGTCAGCCGTCCGCCGAGCGCCAGCCCGCGCTGTACCTGCTCGACGATGGCGACGCGGTTGGTCTTGCGGATGGAGGCTTCCACCAGCTTCCAGTCGAGCCCGGTCGGGTCGAGGCTGCGCAGGTCGATGATCTCGGCATCGACGCCGGTCTCCTCGGCCACCTGCCTGGCCACGGACACCATGCTGGCCGAGGTGAGCAAAGTGCAGGCGCTGCCTGGCCTGACGATTTTCGCCTTGCCGAGCCGCACGCAATAGTCTCGGTCATCGGTCGGAATGGGGCCCTCGCTCGGGAACAGTTCGACATGCTCGATGACGACGACCGGGTCGTCGCATTTCAGCGCCGAATTCATCAGGCCGACATAGTCGAAGGGCGTCGTCGGCGCGACGATGCGCCAACCGGGATAGAGTGCGAACAGGCCGGACGGGTCACCCGAATGCTGCGAGCCGTAGCCGGTGTGCGGCGAGACGCGCACCCTGACCACGATCGGCACCGGGAAGCCGCCGCCGAACATGTGCCGCACCTTGCTGACCGCATTGAAAAGCTGGTCGGCGGCGACCAGGCAGAAGTCGCCGAACATGATCTCGACGATCGGCCGCAGGCCGCACAGGGCCGCGCCCAGCGCCACGCCGACGAAACCGTTCTCGGCGATCGGCATCGCCAGCACGCGCTCCGGCCAGCGCTCCAGCGCTCCCTTGGTGGCGCCGGAGACGCCGCCGCGCAGCCGGTGCACATCCTCGCCCATGATGATGATGCGCGGGTCCTGCTCCATGGCGCGCGCGATCACTTCCGATGCGGCAACCATGAACTTGACCGGCCTGGTCTCGGCCGGCGGCACATCCTCGATCTCCAGGAAGCGTTCGTCCTTGAGTTCCGAAAGGTCGCCGCGGATCTGGTTGTCGACTTCGTCAGGGCTTGGCCACAGATGGTCGGGAATGCGCAACGCGTTGCCGCTCATTTCGGTCAGCGAGTCGGCGGCGGTATTGACCACCTCCACGACGCGCTGGTCGAGCGTAGCGAGGTCGGAGGCATTGAGGATGCCCATCGTCTTCAGCCGCGCGGCCATCGTCGTGAGCGGGTCGCGCGCCTTCCAGACGTCCTCCTCGGCGCGTGTGCGATAGCCGAATTCGCTGCCCGGCCGCGCGCCGCTCTGGTGCAGGAAACGGTAGCAGAGCGCCTCGACCAGGACCGGCCCGCCGTCTTCCTCGATGGCCCGGCGCGCCTCGCGCATGGCGTGATGGACCGCCACCACGTCCATGCCGTCGCATTCGATGCCGCGAAAGCCCAGCATCGGACCACGTGACGCCAGCCGCGTCTCGCGCGTCTGTTCGTTGACATGGGTGGAGACGGCGTAAAAATTGTTCTCGGCGAAGAAGATCACCGGCAGCCGGTAGAGCGCGGCGATGTTCATCGCCTCATAGGCCGGTCCGGCCATCATTGTTCCGTCGCCGAAGAAGGCGACCGAAATGTTGCCGGTGCCAAGCAGCTTGTCGGCCAGCGCATAGCCCGCCGCATGCGGCAGGTTGCCGCCGATGATGGCGCTGGTGCCGGGAATGCCGGAAGCATCGTCGCGCATATGCATCGAGCCGCCGCGGCCGCCGCAGTAACCCGCGTTGAGCCCCATGATCTCGGCCATCAGGCCCCGCACGGACCCCTGCATGTCCGCACTGAAAGCGTCGTGCAGCGGGTTGAAGCCAGCCGGTGTTTGCGCGTTGACGAGCTTGGCCAGCACCTGATGGTGTGCGCGATGCGTACCGTTTATGCGGTCGCCGGTGCCAAGCATCGACATGGCGCCGACGGCCGTCGCCTCCTGTCCTATACTGGCGTGCGCGGGCCCATGCACCAGTCCGGCATTGGCAAGGTCGAGCACCTTTTCCTCGAAACGGCGGATGAGCAGCATCTGGTGATACCAGCGCACGAGGTTCGACACCTCGGCGGCGTTCCAGTCGGACTCGTCGACGTCGAGCCGCAACCAAGGCGCCGATGGCTGGATCGCTGTCTGCTGAACCATTTATGCTAGTTCCGTTTCGGTAGATGATATATCAAATATTATCTCAGTCGATTGTGTCAGGCTATTTTCTCGGCACGACAGTGGCTTGCGGGGTTCGACAGGTAAATGGAATTAAATTTCATTTTCTGCGCGATGCCGAGACTAAGCTGGGACGACGCGGTTCCGCAAGTGGAATTTTGAGGCTCGTGATCGGATCGTTTCGGCAGCACTTGAGGCCACTTGGCGCAGACAGTAGAGGCCGGCTACCGGTCGGCCCGGTGCTGGAAAAACTGCAGGAACAATTCCCGCTCGGTGGTGATGTCGAGCTTCTCATAGATGCGCCGGCGGTGGTTCTTGACGGTGCCGACGGTGATGCCGAGCCGCTCGGCGATGTTGGCGGTCGGATGGCCGGCGAGGATCAGCTGCACCAGCTCGCGCTCGCGCAGCGACAGTTCCGGCCACAGGCTCGTCGGGATGGTCGGCTCCTGCCGGGGTGAGGCGCCCGGACCGGTCGGCGCCGACGTGCGAAAGAACTCGCGTCCTCGCGCCTTGATGTCGAGCGCGTGCAGCGCCTCGAACACCGGCAGCCGCTCATCCAGAAGGGCGATCTCGCTCTCCTTGAACGCGCTGGCCGATCGGTCGAGGAAGATGCCGAGGCACCAGTCGCCGCCATCGGCGAGCATGATCCCGACCTCGTCGCAGATCTCCGATTGCGTCAGGAAGCCGGCTATGTACTGGCCGCGCTTGGCTTCGTCGTCGGCAAGCCGCTTCAGTGGCATGATGCCCAACCGGCGATCGCGCCGCCAGGAGGCATAGAACGGGTCGAAGACGTAATAGGTGGCGAGATAGCGTTGGACCATCTCGTCGGAGAAGCGCCGGTGCTTGACGAATTCCGGTGTCTGGGTGGTCGAGTAGCGCGTCACAGTGACAAGGTCGTGATCGATGTCGGCGCCGATCAGATCGATCAGGCAGTCGACATGCTTGTCCGTGCCGGTGGCGGCGATCGCCCTTGCGAGCGGCGCCCAGATATTGCCCATGCGCATGCCTCTTTGTCGGTGACGAGTTCCCGCTCGTCATTGTGCCTTTAGGCATATGGCGCGATCCGCGCGATCGAATCTAGCCTGCGGTCATTCTCGAAGAGGGAAGGCGACCCGTGGACCAGATCACTACCAACCCCATCGTCATCGGCATCGACGCCGGCGGCACCATGACCGACACCATCCTTGTCGATCAGGACGGCCACTTCAAGATCGGCAAGTCGGCGACCACGCCGAAGAACGAGGCCGAGGGCTTCCTCGCCTCGGCGGAGGATGCGGCCGATGCCTGGGGCATCTCGCTGGAACAGCTGTTTTCGGGCGTGAACGTGGTGCTCTATTCCGGCACCGGCATGCTCAACACGCTGTTGTCGCGCACCGGCCGCCGGCTTGGCCTGATCACCACCAAGGGCCTCGAGGACATGATCCTGATGGGCCGCGGCCTGCAGGCCTGGGCCGACTATTCCTACGCCGACCGCCTCCATGCGGTGACGCATCAGCATCCAGATCCGCTTGTGCCGCGCCGCCGCACCCATGGCGTCACCGAACGCATCGACCAGTTCGGCGACATCATCCTGCCGCTCTACGAACACGAGGTCGTTGCCGCCGCCAGGAAGCTCATCGCCGACAAGGTCGAGGGCATCTGCATCATGACGATCTTCTCGCACGTCAATCCGGTGCACGAGAAGCGCATTGCCGAGATTTGCCGAGAGGAAGTCGCTGCCGCCGGCGCCGGTATCCGCGTCTACGCCAGCCATGAGGTTCGCCCGGTCATCCGCGAACAGTCGCGGCTGAACTCGGTGCTGATCGAGGCCTATGCCACCTCGCGCGGCCGCAAGCAGCTCAAGGGCATCGAGGACGTCGCGAAGAAATACGGCTTCAAATACGGCGTGCAGACGCTGCTCTCCTTCGGCGGTCTGACCTCCATCAATCACCCGCGCCTGCACGAGACCATGATCTCCGGCCCGATCGGCGGCATCCTCGGTGCGGCCTATGTCGGCAAGCTGATCGGCAATGATTCGCTGATCTGCTCGGATATGGGCGGCACCTCCTTCGACATGGGCGTCATCACCCGCGGCCAGACCCGGATCGAGAACGAGCCGCTGATGGACCGCTTCAAGCTCAATGTCCCGACGCTGCATCTCGATACGATCGGCGCCGGTGCCGGCATGATCCTGAAGGTCGACCCGCTGACCAGGAAAGTCTCGCTCGGGCCGGAAAGCGCCGGCTCCGACCCCGGCCCGATCTGCTTCGCCAAGGGTGGCACGGAGCCGACCATCGCCGATTGCGACGCCATCCTCGGCCGCCTCAACCCGCACTATTTCCTCGGCGGCAAGGTCGTGCTGCAGGTCGAGAAGGCGAGAGCCGCCTTCGAGGAAAAGTGCTCACGCCTGCTCGGCGTCGGTGTCGAGGAGGCCGCGGAAGGCATGATCGACATGCTGGAGGCCGACGCCAACAATGCGTTGCGCCGCGTCATCTCTGGCCAAGGCATCCACCCCTCGGAATTCACGCTGCTCTCCTATGGCGGCTCAGGCCCGCTGCATCTGGCCGGCTGCTCCAGGGGCATCGGCTTCAAGGACATCATCACCTTCCAGTTCGCCGCTGCCTTCTCGGCCTTTGGCTGCACCACAGCCGATTTCATGCGCCGGCATTCGGTTTCGACGCAGCACGACATTGGCGCGCGTGCCAGCGATGACGAACTGCTCGCCTTCGGCAAGAAGGTCACCAATGTCTGGGACGACCTCACCAAGGCGGCGGTCGACGAGATGATCGAGGACGGCCATGCGCGCGACAAGATCAGGACCGTGCCGTTCCTGATGATGCGCTACACCGGCCAGCTGGAGGACGTCGAGGTGATGGCGCCGCTGTCGGCCGTCCATTCGGCCGAAGACATGCGCAGGGTCATCGACGAGTTCGAGGCGGTCTATGCCAAGGTCAACCATCGCGTCTCGCGCTATGGCGAGGCTGGCTTCTCGATCACCGAACTTGGCCTCATCGCCACCGCCGACAAGGTCAAGCCGGTGCTGCTCAAGCGCCCGCTCGGCAAGTCGGATCCGGCGTCCGCCCACAAGGGCGTTCGCGATGCCTATATTGGCGGACGTTGGCACAAGGCCAATCTCTACGAGATGGACCTTCTGCAGCCCGGCCACGAGGTCATCGGCCCGGCCATCATCGAACACCCGGCGACAACGCTCGTCGTTCACCCGCAAGACCGCGTCCATGTCGATGAATGGACGCTGCTGCACTACACCCACGCTTGAGAAGGGCTGTTACCATGCTGGACAAACCCGCCTCCGCGCTGCGCATCCGCGAACGGCTGATCGAATCCGAACGGCTCATGGAAGAGACCGGCTGCTATGACGGCATCACCGACCTCGAACTGCGCAACCAGGACCCGTTGAAGTTCGAAACATTGCACACCAAGCTGCGCGCCTACTGCGTCTCGGCACGCGAGATGGCCCGCCGCATCTCCGCCTCGCCCGGCGTGCGCGAAGTCGGTGAAATGGTCGTCGCCATCTACACGCCGGAAGGCGATGCGATCGCGCTCTCCAACGGCATCATGGTGCATGTGCACACGATGAGCCGCTTCATCAAATGGATGATCCGTAACGGCTACGAAGAGAACCCTTGCATCCGCGACGGGGATATCTTCGCCAACAACGATGCCTTCATCGGTACCGTGCAGGTGCCCGACGTGATGGACGTTGTGCCGATCTTCCATTCGGGCAAGCTGGTTGGCTGGGCCGGCGCGGTCTGCCACGAACTCGAGGCTGGCGGCATCACGCCCGGCGGCGACGTGGCACTGGCGCAGGAGCGCTTCACCGAGGGTCTTTTCGTCTGCGCCGAAAAGGTCGGCGAGAACGACGAGATCCGCCGCGACTATGTCATCCGCTGCGAGCGCAATTTGCGCATGCCGATCTACTGGGTGCTCGACGAGAAGGCCAAGGTCGCTTCTTGCATCGACATGCGCGAAAGCGTCAAGGCGCTGATCGACGAGATCGGCCTCGACTACTGGATGCAGGTGTCGAAGGAGTTCATCGAGGAAGGCCGCCGCGCCCAGCTCGCCCGCACGCGCCAGCTGACAGTGCCCGGCATCTATCGCGGCCACACCTTTTACGGCCACGTCACCAAGGGCAAGCCGGGCTACCAGCCGCTCGGCGATCCCGACTGGCTCTACAACATACCGATCGAGATGGAGATCACCACCGACGGCAAGATCATCATGGACTTCGAAGGCACGCAGCCCTGGGGTTACCATTCGATGAACTGCACGCCGGCCGGCATGGATGGCGGCATGTTCGTGACGCTCACCCAGCACATGAATTTCGAAGGCCTGGTCAATGACGGCGCCTGGATGGCGACCGAACTGAAACTGCCGCACGGCACCTGGACCAACCCCGACAACGAGATGGTTGCGACCGCCACCTCATGGGCCCTGCTGCTTCCTGCCTATGGCGTGTTCCAGCGGCTTTTGTCGCGCTCCTTCATCGGCCGCGGTTTTGTCGAGGAAGCCTTCGTCGGCCAGGTCAACAGCCCGATGATCGAGATGGGCGGCACCAGCCAGTACGGCAAGCTGTTCGGCATGGCGCATTTCGAATGTGCTGCCGCCGGTTCCGGCGCGCTGGCAATCAAGGATGGGCTGGACACTGCCTATGTCGGCTGGAACCCTGAATCCGACATGGGAAACATCGAGATCTGGGAACAGAACATGCCGATGGTCTATATCGGCCGCTCGATCGTTCCCAATTCCGGCGGCGCTGGCAAATATCGCGGCGGCTGCTCCTTCCTGTCGACATGGCTGGTCTCGAAGACCGACCATCTCAGGCTGGTTACGTCGGAGCATTCCTCGCGTGTGTTTGACAATGGCGGCATGTGCGGCGGCTATCCGGCGCCGACTTGCCAGAAGCATCGCGCGGTGCGCGACTCAAACATCTTCGAACTCGCCGAAAAGCGGGCGCCGCTGGCGCACCACACCGGCACCAACCCGCATCGCTCCGAACTCGAAGTCCGGCTGCAGGGCGAGCACGTCACGATGGAAGGGCCCTACATCACCGCACCGCACAAGACTGGCGACGTCTTCACCCATTCCTATAATGGCGGCGGCGGTTATGGCGATGTGCTGGAGCGCGACCCGATCAAGACGGCGATGGATGTCGAGAACGGCTATCTGACCAAGGAAGCGGCGGAGGGCATCTTCGGCATCATGCTGGACGAGGACGGGGACGGCGACCCCGTCGCCAACCTCGAGGCCACCAAGCGTCATCGAGCCGAGATGCGCGCCAGACGGCTCGCGCAGGCAAGGCCGGTCTCGGAGTGGATCGCGACCGAACGCGGCCGTGTCGAACAGGCCGACTTCGCACCCGAGGTGAAGAAAATGTATGCCAGCGCGATCAAGCTGTCGTCGCGCTTCACCAGGGAATTCAGCGATTTCTGGAACGTCGACGCCAAATCGATCTTCATGCCGGGAGCAAAGCCATGACCTCGTACAGCAAGGAAGTCATTGCCGATCTGGTCGCGGGCACGCTGCCCTGGCCGCAGACGCGCCGCGTCATGAGCGCCTACAAGGACGACGACCGCTTCTTCAAATACGTCGCGGTGCTGCAGGACCGTGTCGGCTGGAAGGATCCGATCCTGTTGCCGGTCTCGGATCATCTCTTCATCTGCCAGAGCGGCGACGAGAGGGTGACACGCTGCGAATGCGGCCATTCCTTCGGCGACTATCGCAAGAACTGGAAGCTGAAGGCTTCGATCATCGTGCGCAACACCGAGGAATCGCTGCGCGAAATCTATCCCAACAGCGATATCCCCGATCCGCAATGGATGGAGATCCGAGAATTCATCTGCCCTGAGTGCGGCACCATGCACGAGGTCGAAGCGGCGGCACCCGGCTATCCCATCGTGCACGATTTCGAACCGGATCTTGAAGGCTTCTATCGCGAATGGCTGGGCAAGCCTCTTTGAGGGGAGGTGAAGCCGCGACCCGCGTCGACAAACACTCCCGGACCTGATTGCCTGCCCAAACCAACGGAGAACCACGCGATGACAAACCTTTCCGGCCGCAGCGCGATCGTGACCGGCGGGTTTTCAGGCATGGGTTTCGCCATTGCGACGGCCTTGGCGCAAGCCGGCGCCAATGTTGCCGTCGGCTCCTACATCGCGCCAGCGGACACCGATAGATCCGACGCCGCCTACTATCCGGGCGCCGACGAAATTGAGCGCGTGCGATCGGCCCTGTCAGCCTATGGCACCAGGGTTCAGGCCGCTCATCTCGATGTCCGCGACAGTGAGATCACCAGCCGTTTCATCGACGAAGCCGAAGCCGCTATCGGCCCTGCCGACATACTGGTCAACGCCGCCGGCACCACCGCCGAGCAGCCGGTCTGCGGCCATTCCGATGCGCTGTGGGACAAGATCGTCGACACCAACCTGACCGGCGCCTTCCGCGCCACCCGCGCCGTGCTTCCCGGCATGATCGGGCGCGGCTGGGGGCGCATCGTCAACATCGGCTCGACCGCCGCTTCCGTTGGCTGGAAGGACAACCCCGCCTATTGCGCGTCGAAGGCCGGACTTCTCGGACTCACCCGCTGCGTGGCCCTGGAAGGGGCCGCGCACGGCGTCACCTGCGTCATGATCAGCCCGACCTGGGTCGAGACCGAACTGATGCGGCGCAATGTGGCGCAAGTCGTCGAGCGCGAGGGCAAGGGGCGGACGGCGGAAGAAGCCATGGCCGAGATTGCCAGGGGCAACCCGCAGCAGCGCATGCTGCAGCCGCAGGAGATCGCCGCTCTGGCGGTATTCCTGTGCTCGGATCTCGCCAAAGGCATCACCATGGAAAACATACAGATCACCGGCGGAGCCCTGTGGTAGCGTTCTCCTCGCCTGATCCGGGGGGCGTGCTGGGTGGGCCACCGGCTGATCTCTCCCCGTTCGCTAAAGCAATTCCAGGAAAAGTGTGAACGGTTTTTCGTTCGGAATTGCTTAAAAAACAAAGAGTTAGAGTAGTCTGCCGTTTCCGTGAAACGGTGAACTGCTCTGACAAGGTGACCGGATTTGCCATTGAGCATGCGGTGCGATAGGTTATATTGCACTGCACAATGGAGATGCCGTTTATTGCACGCCCCTGTTCGCGGATATGCCGGCCGGCTTGCGGCCTGCCGGACTTGGGTCGCATCGACGGGACTCTGAGATGAAGATTCCAAAGTCCCTGCTGGTCGATCCCGAGAAGAACTCGGTCTATGGCGCGTTTGCCGTTGCCCTCTCGATCTGGGCGTTCTCCTATTCCGTTATTTTCGGCCAGGTGCTGGTCCTGGCCTACTACGCCGTCTGGCTTCCGCTCATTCTGGTCGACTACCGGCGCTTCCTGCGGCAGCTGTCCAGCGCGTGGCTGCCGCTGCTGTTCGCGGCCTATGTCTGCTTCTCCGTCTTCTGGTCGCAGGCACCCGGCATCACCGCCAGGACGGCGATCCAGTACCTTTCCCACATCGCCTGTGCCTATGTCGCTGCGCGCACCGTCAGCGTGCGGACCCTGACGCTGGGCGCGCTGATCGGGATATTCGTCGTCCTCCTCTATTCGCTCAAGGTCGGCGGCTATTCCGAGGACGTGCTTGATGGCACCTACAATTTCGTCGGCGCTTTTGCCTCCAAGAACCAGATCGGCTTTGTCGGCTCCCTCGGCATCTATTTCTCCGTGGTGTTCCTCGCTTTCCTGCGGCGTGGCCGGCTGAGCTTCATCCTGACCGTGCCCGTCGTGCTGTTGTCGGCCTATGTGCTGGTTGTCTCGCATTCCGCCACCTCGATGGCCTCGATACCGGCGGTCCTGGCGCTGATCGCGCTTCTTGCCATGACCAAGCTTTTGTCACGGCGCTATCGCCGGGTGATCTTCCTGGTCGGCGCCGGCCTGATTGTCGTGGTGGCCTTCGTTGCCCTCAATCTTGGGCTCATGGACTTCGTGCTTGGCCTTTTCGGCAAGGATTCGACGCTCACCGGGCGGACCTATCTGTGGGAGCAGGGTTGGAACGCCGCGCAGCGCTCGCCGATCCTCGGCGTCGGTTATGCCGCCTATTGGGTGCAGGGTTTTGCCGAGGCCGAGCGGCTGTGGAACGAATTCTACATCACCACCCGCACAGGCTTCCATTTCCACAACACCTATGTCGAGGCGCTTGTCGAGCTCGGCTTCACCGGAGCGGCGATGGTATCGCTGATCATGCTGCGCACGCTTTACGGCCACGTCTCGACGGTGATCTTCAAGGCATGGCAGTCGGAATCGGTGATTCTCTTCGGCGTGATGGTGCTGCTGCTTATCCGCTCCTTCGTCGAGGTCGAGATCCTCAACCCGTACATCATGGGCTCCTTCCTGATGTATTTCAGCTACTTCAAGCTGGCCCGGCTGCCGGTCACCCGCACGCGGTGGTCGCCGGCTTTCGAGCCGGCGGATGCGGCACGGGGCGAGCCAGCTTGGCCCCGCAATGTCGGTCGTCCAGCCGCCGACGCATCGTGAGCTGGAGCAATTCCAGGAAAAGTGTAAGCGGTCCCGGGAAAGGCGCGTAGCGCTTTCCCTTGGGAATTGCGTTAAGACAAAGAGATAGAGCGGTTCGCCGTTTCCGTGAAACGGTGAAGCGCTCCAGTCGTTTGGCGGCGCGAAAACCGCACCAATAAAAGCCTCCACCAGGTCGGCCTGGCGGAGGTGGGAATTCCCTGAATAATGGATCGAAGTGCGGGATCGCGCCGAAGTCCCGATGCCTTACTGGCTGGCCAGCGGCGCCAGCTTGACCTTGATCACATCGCCGGGCAGCACCAGCGTGTCTTCCTTGGCGGCGATTTCGCTGGTCTTGCCGTCGACATTGCGCACCAGCGAATAGAGCAGGGTAGGCTGCTGGTCGTTGGTGATGGCGGCCGTCGTCGCGGGATCGCTGGCTTGGGCTATCAGGCCTCTCTGCATATTCACCTTCAACGCGGCCTCGTTCAGGTCGGCTTCGGTCTGCTGCCGGTCGGCGGCGAGGCTCGAGCTCAACGTGTTCTGGGCATCGATGGCGTCCTGCGTCGCCTTGCTGATCGCCTGCTTGGCGGTGAGGATAGCCGTCTCATAGTCGAGGATCTTGCCCTGCAGGTCGGTAACGGACTGCTGCGAATCCAGAAGCCGCGCATTGGCGACCAGGCCCTTTTGCGCCAGCGGACCGATGCTGGCGAGCTGCTGCTGCGCCAGGTCGACCTGCTTCTGCTGGTTGACGATCTTCTTCTGCAGCGATTCGATTTCGGCCTGCAGGACACCCTTGAGATCGTCGAGCGCCTCGAGCTTCAGCTTCAGCGCCTTCTGGTCCGCGGTCAGGATCGTCATCTCGTCATTGACGATGGTCGGCAGCCTTGGGTCGCCCTCGACCTCCTTCGGCGCTTCGAAGCTCGTCTTCCCGGCCAGATCGGCATCGATACGGGCACGCCTGACGAGCAGCCGCACGCGCTGGTCGTCGGAAATATCGAAATTGCCCTTGGCGGTGACCAGATCCTTGCCGAGCTGGGGGCCGTAGTCGGTGTTGCGCCTGATGCCGCCGGCGACGCTGAGCGCTTTCAGCACCGTAAGATCGGGCACATAGGGGAACTGGCCGGGATTTTGTACTTCGCCCGAGATGTAGAATGGCCGGAACTGCGCCATTTCAACCGAGGCTTCGGGCTTGTCCGACAAAGCGAGCTTGTGCTGCAGCGCCTCGCCGATCGCCGCCGCGACTTCCGCCGTGGTCTTGCCGGCCGCCGGCAGTTCGCCGACGAAAGGCACCGACAGTGTTCCGCCTGGTCCGACCGTGTATTCGCCGTTCACCGCCGACCAGTCGCGGAACGTGCCTTCCACGGTCTGCCATTCGGCGATGCGGATGGTGAGCTTGTCCTGCGAGCCGAGATGGTATTCCTCGGCTGCCGCGATTCGGGGAAGAAAAGCGAGCGATGCCGCAAGGCATGTGGCCATGAGCCGAGAGCGGCCGGAAAAGCGGCCGCTGCCAAAGGCTTCGAACATGTCTGTTTTCAACTGAACGTTCCGATCCGTTTTAGCCCCATCGCCCGATGAGCTTGCCGCCGGATGCCTGGTGCCGGCGGCCGGTCAGTAAGAGCCGCGTGACATCCAGACGGCCGGCACGGTTTTGATGATGATGCGCACGTCGCCGAACAGCGACCAGTTCTCGACATAGTGGCGGTCGAAGGCGACGCGGCTGTCGTAGGAGACGTCGTTGCGGCCGCTGACCTGCCACAGGCCGGTCAGGCCGGGCCGCGATTTCAGATAGTACACCGCGGCACTGCCGTAGATTTCCAACTCGTCACGCACCACGGGGCGAGGCCCGACAAGGCTCATGTCGCCCTGCAGGATGTTGATGATCTGCGGCAGTTCATCAAGGCTGAGCTTCCGCAACACTGCTCCGACGCGGGTGACGCGCGGATCGTTCTTCAGCTTGCGGGTCGCCATCCACTCCGCATTGGCATCCGGATTGGTGGCGAGATACGCGGTCAGCACCTTGTCGCCGTCCGGGACCATGGTGCGGAATTTCAGGCACGGAAAAATCCGTCCACCGCGCCCGATTCGCCGATGGCCATAGAAAATCGATCCACCGTCGGAAAACTTGACGAGCAGCGCAATCATCACGAACAGCGGGCTGAGAGCGATCAGACCGACCAGCGAACCGGCGATATCGAAGCTGCGCTTGATGAGGCCGCCGATCGGCGGCGGAAAATCGGTGTCAGCCTGCGAAAAGCCCGCCGTGGCCGACTTGGCAATATCCCTCATGCGGAAACTCCATGCGTTGAACGAATGGTTCACCACACGATATCAAAAAAATGTTGCAGCGCAACACACAATTTCCCGGCCCATTGAAATAGTCACGTCATGAATTGACTAAATAATAAGCTAGCAATGCACATTTTTCGGGATATTTAGCACAATTGTGACAATAAATGGGCAAACGGAAAAAAATACGGACCTTTTTGGGGCGATTTTTGGGCAGGGCGTACTCGTCCGCTCGAGGCGACACATATTAGTGCTTTAGAAAGGTGCGAGGCTAACGACTATTAACATAAAATACTACTTAATATTATGGATTGTACTGAAAAAGCTCGTCGAGTGAAATGCCGTCGTGTGCGTTGCAGCATGAAAGAGTCGATCGCGTAAGCTCAATCAAAAATATGTGCGGTTGCCCTTGCCGCCTCCTGCCCGCCTTAATAGAATTGCAAATTATACCTGTCACAGTGGCGACAGGTTGAAAGGCCGGAAGCAACCGGCCGAGAGCGGGTGATTTTAACAAGCCCGCATGACAAGGGACGGCGCTCGGGTGGGGCAATTATTGGATATGACCCGAGCCGGTTTATGGGCTGTTGGGTAATGTCGCTTCCAAAATTCATCGTTGGGATGCTTTTCGCTCTTGCGATTGTCGTCGCCTGGTCCTGGCTTGGCGGCGCCTCGCTGGGCACGACGCTGCTGCGCCTCGTCATCTGCGCGGCGGTTATCCAGGCCGGCTATTTCGTCCTCGTCTATGCAATGATCGCCAGGAGCGCACCGACGCATGCGGACAGGCTACGTGAAGCCGAAAGAAAGCTGAGCTCGCCCGAAGTGCCCGAAGGCGAGAAGCTGGGCAGCGCCCGGCGCAGCCTGCATTAGGCAGTTCGGATATTCAGGTGATACCGGCCTGACCTGAATTCTCAACACCCCGATCGAGCCTCAGGCCACATTGGCGGGTTCGGTTTCCGACTGTTCCCCCGACAGCATCCTGGACAGCCGGCTCGCCGGCTTCGCCTTCAACCGCTGATACTGTCCGACCTCCACCACACGGCCGTCTTCCATCGCCACCACCCAGTCGGCGAAGGCGATCATCGATGGCCGGTGCGCTATCGTCAGGATGGTCATTGCGCCGCGCAATCCATCGATCGACCTGGCGATCAGCGCCTGGTTCTGCCAATCGAGCGCGCTGGTCGCCTCGTCGAGAATGAGCAGCGACGGCTTGCGCAGCAGCGCGCGCGCCAATGCAATGCGCTGGCGCTCGCCACCTGAGAGGCGCGCGCCACGGTCGCCGACCACGGTATCGAGCCGCTGGTCGAGCTGTTCGACGAATTCGCTCGCATGTGCGGCGCGCAGCGCGGTCCATAACGCGTCGTCGCTGGCCTGTGGCGCGGCAAGTCGCAGGTTCGCCGCGATCGTGTCATGCAGCAGGAACACGTCTTGCGGCACATAGGCCACCTGGTCGCGCCAGCGCCGGCGATTGCCGGCATTGATCTCGACACCGTCGACCAGGATCTTGCCGGTGGTCGGCTCGAGCAGGCCAAGCAGCATGTCGGCGATCGTGCTCTTGCCTGATCCCGAAGGTCCGATCAGGGCGGTGACCTTGCCGGCCGGAAGCCCGAAGGTGATGTCGCTCACCACCGCCTTGCCGGCGCCGTCGTCGTAGCTGAAGGAGACGCCGCGAATGTTCAGCCCGGTATCGAGCGACAGCTTTTCGGCATTGTCGAATTCGGCATGGCCCGGCTCGCGCTCCGCGTCGAAGCGCGCCTGCAGGCTGCGCATGGCCATATAGGCGGGCAGGTTGATCAGCACCTGCTGGGCTTGCGTCTGCATGTCCATGAAGCGGGGCGCGATACGCATGAAAACCAGGAGCAGCACGACAATCTCGGCCAGCGACAGGTTGAAGCGGACCAGCGCCACGTAGATGAACAGGCTGAGGCCCACGACGCTCGCCACCTGGAACACGGCGGTACCGATCGAGCTGTTGCGTACATAGTCGATGTTGTCGGCCTTCATCCTTTCCAGGGTTGCCTGCAACTGCTCGAAATAGCTGGCCTCGACATTCAGGCTCTTGGCCACCTTGATGCCGCCGAGGAATTCCGAGACTGTCCGGTATTGATCCTGGCGATTGCTGGTCAGGACACGCCCGAAGGCTGTGGCGCGCGAGCGAAACGGCTGCAGCGCTATGAACATCACGATGCCGATGACGATCGCAAACGCCGTCATGATCGGCGAGATGAACATGGAGATCACGAGATAGCCCACCAAAAGCACCGCGATCTGCACCAGCATCAGCAGCGAGAAGGCGGCGCCCTGGACGCGATCGATGTCGCCGGTCAGGGCATGGTCGAGGTCTGAGCTGCGCATGCGCGAGAACACGCCCCAGCGGGCCTTGCCGATGCTCTCGAACAGGTTCATGCGCAGGCGGTTGATGAAATCGAACAGAAGCCTGGCCATGTAGACCGACTTGAAGCGGTTGAATGCTGCCTGCACGGCAACGAGCCCGACCAGCGCGCACAGCACCGTCGTCAGCTGCAACGTTCCGTCCGGCACCAGCCAGCGCACGAAATCGTTGTTCGGCAACCGCACCGCGAAATCCTGGTCGGCGCGCCCGACCAGGTGAAGCAGCGGCACAAGCAGCAGGATTGAGATGCCCTCCGTCAGGCTGCCGAGGATGAGGAACAGCAGCGCCGTCCAGGTCCGCCGCCCGCCGATCTGGGCAATGACGGCGCCGAACGCAGCGACATCACGAAACAGCGACAGGCGAAGGATCGAGGACTTCGACATGATTGCCCTCACCGCTGCCGACAGCCGGCCGCCGGCTCCCCGGCGGCTAAATTGCCAACTGCAAGGTCGGCTTCGATCAGCTCCACCGCCTCGCCTATCCTGTCGAGGCCGGTCGGAACTTCCAGTCGGAACACGCCGACATGGTTAGCGATTGCTGAACATTGGCGAAAATGCAGCGCCGCGAAATCGCCGGCCAGCGCCGCGCGGCCGAACCGCGTCACATAGGAGAATTTGATGATGGCCGGCAGGGCAGCGATACCGGGCAAGGGCGTGATCTCGGCCTCTTGGCCTCGCTCGAGCACATAGATCCTGGTCGCCGGCACCGTGCCGCCGGAGAAGGCGCCGTGCAGGCGATGTTGCATCTTCTCGATCGCCGGATGCACTTGCGGCCGCACCTCCGCCTGGCCAAGCGAAATCGCGGCCGCGGCATCTGCGGCAAGCTTGATCTGGGGAAAGCCCGGAACGATCATCGGCGCGACGGGGTTGGCCAGGTCCAGCGCCACGACATCATCGGTAAGCAAATCATGCCCGGCTCGGATCAGCGCGCTTGCCGTCGTCGACTTGCCGGCGCCCTTGTCGCCCATGAAGATGGCGCCCCTGCCGGCCACCGCGATGGCGCTGGCATGCAGGACGAGCAGGCCGCGCTGGTGCAGCAACAATGCCATCACCGGCCCGAGCAGCGGGAAGGCAAGCAGCGCGTCGTCGACGCCGGGCGCCGGCTCGATATCGATGCGGCTGAAATCGCTGATCAGGAAGGCGCCGACGGCATGCCATGCCAGATATTGCTGGTCCGGCTCGAAGCGGAAGATTGTCGCGGTCTCGGACGAAGGCTTCGGCATGTCGATCGTGCCGATGGCGATCAGGATATCCGGCGTCGCCGGCTCCGCCGGCTGCAGTTCGGGCAACGCCACGTCGGATGCGACGGTCAGACCATAGGCCCGGTAGTAACGCCGCTTCCTCGTCATCCCATCACGGGAAGGACGATCACCAAGGTAGGTGGCGAACGGCTGGTTACGAGGCATCATGCGGGGCTCCCGCTGTGCTGGACCTGCCGCAGCCAGAGTGACAGCGAGGCCGAACGCCACACATACTGGACATCGAGAGGGGTTGCCTGATCGGGCTGGCGCAGCAGCCGACCATATGCGGCGCTCACCTGTGGCAGGTTGACATAGGGCGCGATGCGCCCGGCATCCGAGACCAGCAATTGCTCCAGCAGGTCGCGGTGGTTGCGCACCATGCCATTGACCAGATTGGCGGTGAAATCGATCTTGTCGCGCCGCCACTGGACCGCCGCCGGCAGGATGCCCTCCATCGCCCGGCGCAACACGTAGCGGCCAAAGCCGTGGCTGAGTTTCTCCTCGCCCGGCAGCGCCAGGCAGAATTCGACCAGCGGCTTGTCCCAGAAGGGATACCGTGGCTCGACGCCGAAATTGGCAGCCGCCTTGTCGAGCACCTCGAAGGAGTGCGGCACATAGCCGTTCAACAGGATCCAGCGATGGCTCAAGGCGTCGCTGGCCTGGACGCCCGGCGGCATGTATCCGGCCCGGCGGAAACGGTCGATGATCTCGGTGCGCCTGGCCAGGTCCGGATTGATCAGGTCGCGCCAGCTGCGGCCGCGCTGTATCCGCGTGGGCTTGCGTATCCGGTTCAGCGCCCGGTTCGCCAGCTGTCTCAGCCTGGCGATCCGCCATGCCGGCCCATAAAGCGTCAGGAACTGGAAATAGAGGGCGAGCGTGCTGTCGCCATAGGTGTTGGAGGCGCTGCGGACCTCGCGCCAAAGGTCCAGCCACCTGCCGCCATTGGCAAGCTCGTGCAAATGGCCATGGCCCGGCGAAACGACCTCGTCGCCGCCATGGCCGTCGAGCAGCACCTTGATGCCCTTGGCGCCCGCGGTCCTGTAGATGCCGCGGGTCAGCGTCAGCCCGGGCGCCAGGAAAGTGCCTTCCTGCTCCTCCAGCACCCGCTCGAATTCGGCGAAGGGTGCATAATTGCCGACAGGGATCAGCGTCGGATCGGTTTTCTGCTGATCCAATACCGCATCGATGAAGAACCGCTCATCCATCGACGAGCCCTTCTCGAAAATCAGCGAGAAGGTCGGCAGCCTGGGTTTCCGCTCGGCGGCATTCTGCAGGCCGGCGACACAGGCGATCGAGGAGGAGTCGAGGCCGCCACTCAGCATCGCGCCGATCGACTGACTGCCGCGCATCCGGTTGCGCACCGATTGCGCGAACAGATGGCTGAATTCCTCCGCCGCATCCGATCGCAGCGGCCGCGTCGATGGTTCGATCTGCCAATATCGGCGCAGCACCACCTGTTGTGCTGTGACGGTGAGGCTGTGACGCGCGGGCAGGCTGAAGATATCGCTGTAGGGGGTGGACTGCGGGTCGTCGGGAAGTCCGGCCAGGAATCCCGAAATGCGGTGTTCGCTGATGCGCGCATCGACCCCCTCGAGGCCAAGCATCGGCCCGATCTCGGAGGCAAAGGCAAAACGCCGGTCCGCGGCGTGGTAGTAGAACGGCTTGACCCCGAAATGGTCGCGCACGCAAAACAACAGCTGCCGCTCGGCATCCCAGATGGCAAAGGCGAAGTCGCCCTGCAGGTGGACGGGGCAGGATTCGCCCCAGCGCAGATAGGCCCGCATCAGCAATACTGCGTCAGCGACCGATCTGTCGCGGACACCCAGCCTGGCCATCAGCTCGTCGCGATTGTCCAGCCGGCAATCGGCGGTGATGGCGAGCTTGCCGCCGGCCATGGTCAGCGGACCCGGGGCGGCCTCGTCCGTGGTGTTGAGCCAGGCGTGGCCAAGCGCGATGCCGTTGTCCAGCCACCACGAGTTTCCGTCGGGGCCACGGTGGCGCATGCGTGCCAGCATCTGCTGGATGTCGGTCGCCGCGTCGGCCGGCGCGGATCCCCGGACCGCGAACGCTTGTCCCTGTCGCAGCAGGATTCCGGCCACGCCGCTCATCGGCTGCCGTGGTCGACCAGATGCGCGAAGCCGTCGACGGAGCCGCCAAGCACGACATGGTTGTCGCTGACCAGCCAGGCATGCGCCTTCAATTGCTCGCCCGTGCCGCGTTCGATGCCGATGCGGATGTTGGAGGCATTGCCCTGGCGTGCGAGAATGTACTGACCCGAGAGCGCCTGGGTGAGGCAAGTGGCGCGCGGCACGAACCGTGCAGCCGCGGCGACGCCCCAGGCGACGAGCCGGAGCTCGCCCATACTGGCGCACTGGCGCGCGTTGAGCCGGGTCACCATGCCGCGAACACGGTTGTAGGAGAGCAGTGTCAGCCCCAGCCGGACGGCCGCGACCACCAGCAGGCAGTGGCAGAGGAAAAGGGCTTCAGAGCCGCTCAGCGACAGAATCCTGGCCAAACTCCACCGGCCGGGCCGCCGGGTCGTCGGCTTGGGTCTTTGTTCCATCGCAGGTCTTTGCCGCGGGATCATGGCCTTTTGCGCAGCCTGCCTAGACGAGTGCCTCATGCTGCACCCTCGCAAGCCCGTTTTCGGCGAGGCCGTGCAGCAATGCGTCGACGTCGGCCTTGCAGCGCTCGGCGTCTACATTGTAGCGCGCAAGCACGGCGCCGCGGATATCGGCGATCGACTTCGGCTCCTGGATCAGCTCCCAGATGAACGCGCCGACGCCGTTGAGGCTGTAATAGATATTGGATTTGAGATTGAGAAGCGCGAGGCCTTCGCCAAATTCGCAAGCCACGGCATCCCCGGTCGCACTTACGCTATCGTGCTCGGATGGGTTCCAGTTCATGCCAAAACCTCGTTGCAACACACGGTCCACGCGTCGTCGGTTCAAGAGGGAAAGTCGGGGATTTTCATCCCCGGCTCCATTTATGGTCTTGGATCCCGGAAGCCCAACGTCACTCCCCCGGAATCAGGTTGGTCTCAGGAGAACGTCAGGTCGCCAATTGGGGTGTGCGCGGGAAACGACGCGTCGATTGCCGTGCTGCCACCACCGCCCTGGGTGATGGTTTCAATGGAACCATGTACCGTCAGGCTTGGCGTTTCGTACTCGTGCTTTTCAACATTCTGTTCCATTTTACTCTCCAAAATGAGGACTGGAAACGGCCTGTCGAGTGCCGTCAGCACTTTCATGCTGCGGTGCAATAGCTGCATGGCAGCATTTATGAGTCAAGCCTGATTTACCTCTGGTTAATCAATTAAAGGTTGAGGGCGTCACCATGTGTGTGCGGGCTGCTCAAAATTCCGCCGCTTTTGAACTGAAGCTCGAACCATCTGACTTCGGCGATGTCGATTCTTTAAGCAGTTGATTTTATTTGCATAAAAAGTTCGTAGTGCTGATGCTTTTTTAGGCGTCCCTAAAAAAGATGGATTTCTGTTAGCCGACCCGCGGTGATGATCGGCCGAAACGCCTCGATGGCGGTTGCAATTCCAACCGTATATCTCACGGTCTTCGGAAGGCTCGGCAACCGCTCTGGTTGCAAAATTTCGCACTGCGAAAGGAAAGACTTTACGTCGCCGAGGTTTTTGAGGATGCTTTGCTTCGCACCTGCAGCATACGCGTCGCGCAAACCGCGTTTTGGAGACCATGCGCTCGATGGCCTTGCCGGAAAGTTCCTATGAACGACTGCGCGCCGCCGACTGCGCCGACGAGATTGCCTATGTGCGGGCCTGCCTGCGGTTGTATTTCTCGGGGGCGGCGGCCTCGACCGGCGATCTATCGCGACCGGGCCTTTCCGATGCTGCCGTCGCCGACATCGCCAGGCTGAACAAGGTCGCCACCTTCGTTCTGAAGGCGCTGTCGCGCGCCCCGGCGGGCGACAGGCCGGCTGAGCTTTTCCGATGGCTCGATACCTATCGCCGGCAGACGGTTTCGATGAACGCCGCCTGCCTCATGGATTCGATGGCGATCCACCAGGCACTGCGCGACAGGCAGATCGATTTCGTCTTTCTGAAGGGTCCGTTTCAGCAGCATCTGCTCTACGACGACCATTTCATGAAGCCATCGGGCGATGTCGATATCCTGGTTTCGCCTGCAGGGTTCTCGAGGGCGCGCGACGCGCTGCGTTCGATCGGCTACGAGGTATCAGGCAAGTCGCGCTCCGTCTGGTGGGTTCGCTTCCTTGGCGAACAGCACATGATTCGTGGAAGCGGGCCGAAATCCTCCACGGTCGACCTTCACTATCGGCTCCAGCAGCCCGGCTCGCCCAGCCCACGCGATGCCGACGGGTTCCTGCGGCGCAAACGGCTGGTCGAGATCACCGGCACCGGAGTGCCGTTCACGTCGGTCGCCGACACGCTGATGCTGTCCTGCATCAGCGTTGCCAAGGCCTTGTTCAACCGCGAACCCTGCGCGGGCTATGTCTGCGATATCAGGGCCAGCGCCAATCGTCTCGACGAGGCCGATCAGCGCCGTGTTCTCGATGCGGCGGTGAGCCAGGGGCTGGACGATACGCTGTTGCTCGGCCTGCGTGCCGCCGACGTGCTGTTGGGCGGCACCGACACGCTCTTGTCGGAGCGGGCCAAGCCGATCCTTTCGCGCATCGGCAACGAGGATCTGCTCAACATGGTCATCGCGCCATGGCTGTCGTCACTGCGATGGCCGCAGCGGCGAACCGTTTTGTGGGAATTGTGCGGCCGGGCTCCCGTCCGCTATCTGGCAGAAGCCGGCTGGGCGGCATCGGCGGATATCAGCCGCCGCATCTTCGAAAGGCCGGCCAGTCCGTGATGGCGGTGGGCATCGAATACGTACAGGGCGAGGGCAGATCGAAACCTGTGCAAGAGGCAAAACCCATGTCGATGACGAAATCCGAGGTTTGCGTGATCATCGCGGCCAAAAACGCGGCACGCACGATCGCGGTAGCCATCGCATCCGCGTTGCGCGAACCGGAAGTGACGGAGGTCGTCGTCGTCGATGACGGCTCCACCGACAACACCGCCGAGGTTGCCCGCTCGGCCGACGACGGCAGCGGCCGGCTTGCGGTGATGCGCCTCGATGTCAATCGCGGCCCGTCCTTCGCCCGCAATGCCGCGATCGCCGGCTCGAAGGCGCCGTTCATCAGCATTCTGGATGCCGACGACTTCTTCCTCGAGGGCCGGTTCCGCAACCTGTTTGCCGGCGCCGATTGGGATTTCGCGGCCGACAACATCATGTTGATCAGGGACGACGCGACCAGCGACGCGACGAAAATCGTCGCCCCGGATTTTGCCGCCGAGCCGGAATTCCTCGACTTCGAGCGCTTCGTAGAAGGCAACATCTCCAGGCGCCGCGTGCAAAGAGGCGAGCTTGGCTTTCTGAAGCCCGTGATCAGCCGCGCCTTCCTCGACCGGCACCGATTGCGCTATGATGAGAGCCTGCGGCTGGGCGAGGATTACGAACTCTACGCCCGCGCGGTCGCCCACGGGGCGCGGTTCAAGGTCATCCGCTCCTGCGGCTACGGCGCCATCGTGCGCGCCGATTCGCTGAGCGGCCGCCACAAGACGCAGGACCTGAAGCGATTGGCCGACGCGGATCTGGCGCTGCTGGCGATCGACAGCTTGCCGGAAGGCTCCAAGGCGGTGCTGCGGCGGCATGAGCGGCACGTGCGCGACAAATACCGGCTCCGCAACTTCCTCGACGTGAAGGCCGAGCGCGGGCTGGCTTCGGCCGCGGCCTACGCCTTATCAAGTCAATCCAACCTGGTCCCCATCGTCCAGGGCGTGGCGTCCGACAAGCTCGAGGCGCTGTTTCGCCGCGTTGGCCTTGCGTCCGGGCAAAGGCATGTGCCGCCGTTGCGTTTCCTGATGGCCGGGACCAGCGCGGGCAAGGAACGGTAAGGCGCTGGGAATGCTCGGTTTATCCCGCCGACAACACGTCACCGCGCAAACCATTTCCACCGGATTTATGAGTTTACGAATTGGGTGGTTGCCTCACGGCTCCGACGATGGCAGTCTATGTTGCGGTGCAGCAAATTAAACGACCAACCGAACTGGCCCCCGATCGGATTGGTCTGAAGTCTCTCCCGTCAGTGGAGTGGACAATGCGGTACGAGTTGTTCGGCCCCCGGTTGCGGGGGATTGGCCAGTAGCCCGGCACGCAAGCCGGCGATGACAGGAATTTAAGCCATGGCCTCGATATTCGGCTTCAGATCAAGGGATCCTGCCCGCGACCGGCAGGCCGACGTCTCGCGCCTCGACCGGCTGGCGAAACTCTTCGAGCAGATTGCAGCCGAGATCGAAGCCGAGAAAACCGGCCTGGAGAGCCGCTACCGCAAGACGGCCACCAATGCGGCCTTTCTTGTCGAAGCCATGGAAAACGGCTCTGCCTCGCGCAGGCGCTCATCCGAAGTCACCGCGCTGACGGAGTCGATCCTGAATTGCGAGCGTCGCATCGCGGCATTGTCGCGCCAGAACGGCATGATGAGGGAGCTCCGTCATTCGCTGGATATGGTCTTCGACGAGGGTGGGGCGTCCGATTCTGCCGCCGCGGTCGATTTCGCCAGGCCCGCTGGCGCCGGCCGAGCGTGATCGTGAAGGCGCGGGACCGCCGCAAGGATGCGGTGCAAGACAGGAGAGGGATTTCGGGAGGGTCAAGGAGGAGGTCAAGGTTGGCCCGTTTGGAAGCGGTTCAAACGTCGACTTTGGGTTGGGGACACACAGCACAAAGGTGAGTTTGGTATGAATTCGGGTTCGAAATCCACATCCACGACTGCAATTGACGCATCGCCCTTCGCGCACCAGGCCCGGCGGACCGGCCTGTGGCTGCTGGGTCCGGCCGGGGCGCTGCTGTTGGCCGCTCTTGCCAGTTTCCCGGCAGTTCCCGCCCATGCACAGAATATCGAGACGGCCCCCTCTTTCGTCGACGATTTCACAAGTTTCAACCGTGAACGCTGGTACGTTTCCGACGGCTGGACGAACGGCAGTCACCAGAATTGCACCTGGTCGAAGGGGCAGATCAGTCTGTCCGATAGCGTATTGTCACTAGGGTTCGAGAAGCAGAAGACGAAGGATCGCGAATTCGCCTGCGGCGAGATCCAGACCAAGCAGCGCTTCGGCTACGGCACCTACGAGGCGCGGATGAAGACCGATACCGGTCCCGGCCTGAACGCGGCTTTCTTTTCGTATATCGGCCCGTCCGACAAGCAGCCTTGGGACGAGATCGACTTCGAGATCCTGACCAAGGACACATCCAAGGTGCAGGTCAACGCCTATATCGACGGCAAGGGCAAGAACGAGAAGCTGGTCGAGGTGCCCGGCGGCACCGACAAGGCCTTCAACGACTACGCCTTCGTCTGGGAGAAGGACAGTTTGCGCTGGTACGTGAACGGCCAGCTGGTGAACACCATCACCGATCCGGCGAAGCTGCCCAGCCATGCGCAGAAGATTTTCTTCAGTTTTTGGGGCAGCGACACGATGAACGGCTGGATGGGTGCGTTCGCGGATCCGGGCCGCAAGCTCTCGCTGCAGGTCGAACGCGTCGCCTTCACCGCGCTCGGCGAACCCTGTCAATTTCCTGAATCGCTCGTATGCACTATAAAACAGTTGGGAACGTCGAATTGAACCGGCCGGACCCAAAGCGGTTCGCGGCCCTGGACAGGAACGAAATCGAATGAACTTGACGGTGTTTGGAATTGGCTATGTCGGCCTCGTGCAGGCGGCGGTGCTTGCCGAGGTCGGCCACCAGGTTGTTTGCGTCGACATCGACGCAAACAAGGTGGAACGGCTCAACCAGGGCTTCGTCCCGATCTTCGAGCCGGGCCTCGAAAGCATCGTCAGGGAGAATCACGCCGCCGGCCGCATCAAGTTCACCACCGATGCCGCCGCCGCCGTCAGGCATGGGGAAATCCAGATGATCGCGGTCGGCACGCCGCCCGGCGAGGACGGTTCGGCCGACCTGAAATATGTGCTGGCGGTCGCCGAGACCATCGGCCGCGAGATGGAGACCGCCAAGATCATCGTCGGCAAGTCGACCGTGCCGGTCGGCACCTGCGAAAAGGTGAAGGCCAGGATCGCCGAAACACTGAAGACGAGAGGGCGCGAGGACCTGAGCTTCGACGTCGCCTCCAATCCCGAATTCCTCAAGGAAGGCTCGGCCGTCTCCGACTGCATGAAGCCCGACCGCATCATCGTCGGCACGTCCAGCGAGGACACCGAGGCGGTGATGCGCGAGCTCTACGCGCCGTTCAACCGCAACCACGAGAAGATGATCGTGATGGACGTGCGCAGCGCCGAGTTCACGAAATACGCCGCCAACTGCATGCTGGCGACCAAGATCAGCTTCATGAACGAGATGGCCAATCTGGCCGAGCAGCTCGGCGCCGACATCGAGGAGGTGCGCAAGGGCATCGGCAGCGACCCGCGCATCGGCTATCACTTCATCTATCCGGGCCTCGGCTATGGCGGCTCGTGCTTCCCCAAGGACGTCCGCGCCCTGATCAAGACCGCCGAAGGCGTCAAATTCGACGCCAAGCTGCTGCGTGCCGTCGAGGAACGCAACAACGACCAGAAATCCGTCCTGTTCGACAAGGTGAACCGCTACTTCAAGGGCGATCTCGCCGGCAAGACCTTCGCGCTGTGGGGCCTGGCCTTCAAGCCCAACACCGACGACATGCGCGAGGCGCCGGCGCGCGTCCTGATGGAGGCGCTGTGGAAGGCCGGCGCGACCGTGCAGGCCTATGATCCCGAGGCGATGCAGGAATGCCAGGCCATCTACGGGCTGCGCGACGACCTGATGCTGTGCGGCACCAAGGAAGCGGCACTGCGCGGCGCCGACGCGCTGCTCATCGCCACCGAATGGAAGAGCTTCCGCGCGCCGTCCTTCGACGCGCTCAAGGACGCGCTGACCACACCGGTCATCTTCGACGGGCGCAACCTCTATGACCCCAAGGTCGTGGCGCGCCATGGCATCGAATATCACTCGATCGGCAGAATGGCGGCATGAGGCTGGAATGGTGAGACTGGTCTCGGACATGAAGAACGGTCGCAAGGACCCGATGGGTGCGTATTTCTGTGCGGAGTTGTAGCTGATGGTGCTGGACGTAAAGCCCGAGCAAATCACCAGGGATCATTTCGATCTTGTCGCAATCGGTTCCGGCTTCGGTTCGGCCTTCTTCCTGCACGAGTTCGCCAGGCGGCGTAAGGCGCGCATCCTGGTGCTGGAGTGGGGCCGCCACAATACGCATGAATGGCAGCTCGACCAGGACGCCAACACCGACATCGACGACGAGACGACCTACAAGACCGACAATTCCGACAAGCCGTGGAATTATACGATCGGGCTGGGCGGCGGGACCAACTGCTGGTTCGCGCAGACGCCACGGTTCCATCCCAATGATTTCAGGCTGAAAAGCACCTACGGCATCGGCAATGACTGGCCGATCAGCTATGACGATGTCGAGCCATTCTACTGCGATGCCGAAGAGATCATGTCGATCTCGGGCGACCCCGACATGGCGGCGATGTTGCCGCGTTCAAAACCGTTTCCGCAACCGCCGCATCGCATGTCGACGCCGGACAAGATGATGAAGGCGGCCCAGCCCGACGAGCACTTCGTCATGCCGACGGCCCGTGCCCGGGTCCCGACCTCGCAACGCACCTCGTGCTGTGCCAATCTGCGCTGCTGGCTGTGCCCGGTCGACGCGAAATTCACCGCCAACAACGGCCTGATGCACGTCTTCGAGCATCCCGACGTTTCGGTCTGCCTCGGTGCGGAAGTGCGGCGGCTCGATCATGTCGGCGGTACGGTCCGTTCGGTCACCTTCGTCCATGACGGCAAGCAATATCAGGTCAGTGGCGACCTCTTCATTCTCGGCGCCAATGCCATCCAGAGCGCCGCGATCATGCTGCGTTCCGGCCTGGGCGATCAATTCGTCGGGCGTGGCCTGCATGAATCCTATGGCTGGAATTTCGAGGTCTATCTCGACGGCGTCGACAATTTCGACGGCAGCACAATTACCACCGGCCTGAATTTCGGCCTCTATGACGGTCCGCACCGGTCCGAGCACGCGGCAGCCCTGGTCTATTTCGAGAACCGCTGGCAGCACGGGATGCGTGCCGAGAAGGGCCGTCTGCGCCAGACGCTGCCGCTGGTCGTGGTCACTGAGAACCTGCTCGATGACGAGAATTTCGTCACCCTCGACGAGGACGACAATGCCTTTGTCTCCTTCAAGGCGCCGTCGGACTACGCGGTCAAGGGCATGGCCAGGGCACTGGATAAATTGCCCGGGCTGCTCGCCCCGCTGCCGGTCGAAAGGCTTTTCGACCGCGGCATCCGGCCAACCGAATCGCATGTGCAGGGCACGCTCAGGATGGGCACCGGCCCCGCCGATTCGGTCATCGACAGCGACATGATCCATCACCGGTTGAGAAACCTGGTTGTCGTCGGCACCAGCACCTACCCAAGCTGCTCCTGCGCCAACCCGAGCCTGACCGCGGCAGCGTTGTCGCTGCGCGCGGCGAGCCGGATCGCATGAAAGGAGCGGGCCGATGATCGAAGTCACACGGCGCTCGGCACTGGCCATCCTGGCGGGAGGCGTTGCGTCGACAGGCGTTGCCTACGCGGCCGTCTCCTCGTTTTCGGACGAGGATCTGGTTCGGGTCACGCTGGAAAAATATCTCGGCAGGCTGAACATGCGCATCGAGCATCTGCAGCAGTTCGTGCTGGAGTTCCGCAACCGGAATCCCTGGATATTCCCGAGCGAGAAGCTGGGTGATGCCGTCACCTTGCTTGAAAAGACGAAGCTCGGCCAGGCGCGCGGGTTGCTGCCGCAGCGCAAGCGGCGCGATCTCAGGCATTTCGATCGCTGGCTCGTTGCCGAATTCCACATGCTGACGGACTATGCCGGGCGCAGTTCGCCTGACGATCCGATCCGGTTCACCGGATGGCACTCATGCACCAACCCGTTCGCGACGCTTGATCCGCCACAGAGTGCCTGAGGCGGCTTTCGACGCGGCCCTCGATCGGGCCGCAAGAATGAAACGCGAAAAGACCAGGAGCCAGGATCATGAAAGTTCTTTTTGCAGGCGGCAACGGCTACCCGCCGGAATTCAGCGGCGGCGTCCAGTCGAGCACGCATCATCTGGCCGAACAACTGATCGAGCATGGGCATGAGGCCGCGGTGCTTGCCGCCCTGTTCGGCGACGGCGTCTTCGGCCTCAAGGCGCGCGCCAAGATGAAGCTTTTGCGCCAGCCCGCGGTCGTCGATAGTTTTCCCGGCTACCCGGTGATCCGGGCGTGGTTCCCCTGGGAGGCGGCGGGCTTTGCCGTCAACCGCGTGAAGCCGGATGTGGCGGTGGTCCAGTGCCACAAGTCGGTTCCGCTCGGCAAGGCGCTGCAGGCCGAGGGCGTGCCGCTGGTCGTGTATCTGCGCAACGTCGAGTTTCATGAACTGGCCGGCGACCTGCGCGAATTGCGCTCGGCACTCTACATCGCCAATTCCGAATTCACCGCGCGCACCTACAGCAGGGAGTTCGGCATCGAGGCGACGGTGATCCCGCCGACCATCAACCCGACGCATTACAGCACGCCGACCACGGGCCAGTTTGTCACGCTGATCAATCCCTATGAGGAAAAGGGTTTCGAGTTGGCGGTACGGATTGCCGGTGCTTGCCCGGAAATCCCGTTCCTGTTCGTTGAAAGCTGGAAGCTGGAGGACGATCACCGCGCGCGCATCGAAGAGACGATCGCACCGCTTGGCAATGTCACGCTGGAAAGCCGCACCAGCGACATGAAGACGGTCTATGGCCGCACCAGGATCCTGCTTGCGCCCAGCAAATGGGAAGAGGCCTGGGGGCGCGTCGCGTCGGAGGCCCATTGCAGCGGAATCCCCGTCATTGGCTCGCGGCGCGGCGGCCTGCCCGAAGCGATCGGCCCGGGCGGCGCGGTGCTGGATTACGACGCTCCGCTCGCCGACTGGGTCGCGGCCGTCAGGCGGTTGTGGAACGACAGCAAGGAATATGATCGCGTCTCGGGCCTCGCGCGCGGTTTCGCGGCGCGCCCCGAGCTCGATCCGGACCGCCAGTTCGTCACCTTCTTCTCCATCCTGGACAGGGCGGTGCGGCAGCGCGCCCGCCAGGCGGCGTAGCCATGGCGGGTGGCGAGCTGCTCCACGGCAGCCGCCACGGTGCTGATCAGGCCGGGCGCTTGACCCGGCTTTTCAGCGTCTCGTAGCCGCGGGCGCCAAGCAGGGCGCGAACAAGGGCCTTGGCGGCGCCCTTGCGGCCTTCCTGCGAGTTGATCTGCCGCAGCCTCGCCGGCAGGTTGCGCGCTGCCTGGCCGAGCGCCGGCAGCGACAGCGCGTCGGGAACGCTGACCATGTGCGTTTCGACGCACAGTACCGGCTTGCCCGACAGTTCGGTGATCTTCAACGCCTGCGCATGCTCGCTTTCGATGAACAGGATGGCGTCGGATTTGCGGTAGAAATCAGCCTTGAAACTGCCATGCGCGCCAAGCCGCTGGCGCTCCGCCTTGCTCGGCAGGTCGAGCATGATCAGTTGGTCGTACTGGATACCGTTCCTTGCGAGCCATGCCTCGGTCAGCGCGCGGTATTTCTCCAGCCGGCTGGTGACCAGCCAGCCGATCCTGTGGGTCGGGGCATGAAGAGGGCGCGCTTCGCTGAGGAATTTTTCATAGGCTGGGCCGTCGTCGTTTTCCGCTTCGGTCGGGTCGAGGCACAGCACCCCGTCTATGTCGACACAGCATTGCGCCAGGAATTTGTGATGCATGAAATTCCATTGGAACATGCGTGGATGCGGCACGACCTCGAAGACGACGTCGGTTTCGGCATGCCGAGGCTGCAGGCCGAACACGGCGGCAAAGGTGAAGTCGGCTTCGATGCCGGCAGCCTGGATGCGGGCGCGGGCGTCGCGCATGGCATTGCCGCCCGCCACACTGTCGTCGATCACCAGCACCTTGCGCATCTCGGAGACCTTGCGGTCGAGTGCGGCGCGGCGCTTGGTGATGCCTGAGGTGTAAACACGGCCTTCCAGGAAGCTGTCCAGGTCGGTCATCGGAATGTTCGCCGCAAGGCTCACCAGCGTCGCCGCCAGCACGCCGCTTCTGGGAACGCCGACCACGAGGTCGATGTCACGCGGCAGCCGGTGAAGGTTGCTGACGATGGTGTCGTTCATGTCGGATATCGACCGGTAGTGCATGGATCGGACCTGATGCTCGTGTGGATATTGGGTAGCCGGCAAAGGCGTCGAAATTATTGCGCCTCGCGTGGCGTTGCCGCCGGCTGCCTTGCCGGCAGCATTTTCAGGGCCTCGCGCAAGGCCTCGCGGCCGGATGCGAAGGCCAGCGCGACGACGATGGTGATCAGGTAGGCAAGAACGGCGCCGCCGGCCAGGGCGACGACAGGCTGTTGCGGCAGCATCGGTTTGATCAGCCAGACCGCCGCCAGCGCCAGATGCGCGCCGAGCACGAAGGGCGTCGCCGCGCGCAGCACATGACTGGCCCGCAGCGGTCCGCTCTTGCCGACATAAAGCCACAGGAAAGGCGTGCGCAGATATTCGCTCACCGCATAGGCGACCGCCACGCCGAGCGCGCCATAGGGCAGGCCGATCGCGAAGGCGAGCACCGACGTCACCGCGGTGACGATGCCCCAGCGCATGAAGTCGCCAGAGCGGCCCTGGCTGACGAAAAGCCAGCCCGCCGGGTTGTTGAGCGGCTGCAGCAGCCCGGCAAAGCCGAGCGCCAGGAAGATCGAAGCGCTTGCGCGCCACTGCTCGCCGAGCACGAAGGGGATCAGCACATCCGACATGGCGGTAGCAAAGGCGACGCCGGGCAGCGCCACCAAAAGGATCAGCGGCATGACGCGCAGATAGGCGCTGCGATAGCGGTCCGGTTCGTCCTTCAGCCTGGACAGCGCCGGCACCATCACCTTCGACAGCGGATTGGTGATCTGGCTGAGCGGGAACAGAAGCAGCTTGTAGGCGCGGTCGTAAAGGCCGAGTTGCTGCTCGCCCCAGTATTTGCCGATCAGCACATTGTCGAGGTTGCGGGCGAAGAAATTGGCGAAGTTGAAGCCGGTGATGCCGGCGCCGAAATTGATCAGCTCGCCGATGCCCGCGACCTTGCGCGGCATGCCGGGCCGCCACCGCGAGCTTGCCCAGTAGCACAGCGTCGGCAGCACCGCGCCGGTCAGCGTGCCGGCGAACAGCGCCCAGTAGGAACGGTCGATGAAGGTCCAGGCGATCGATACCACCAGCCCGGCGACGGCGCTGGCGACATCGATGATCGCCAGCCGCCCGAACTGCATGCGCCGCGTCAAAAGCGCCAGATGCTGGGCGCCAAGCCCATAGGCCATGATCTGCAGGCCGAACGCGGCCACCAGCCCGGTCACGCGCGGCTCGCTGTAGAAGGCGGCGACCAGCGGCGCCGCGCCCGCCAGCACGCAGGCCAGGATCGCACTGACCGCGACATTGATCCAGAAGAGGTAATTTACCTCCTCGTGCCGGATGCCCGATTTCTGGATCGTCGCCTGGGTCAGGCCGAAATCCTGGAACAGCGCGATGAAGGCCAGCACCGGCGCGCACATCGCCACGACGCCGAAATCCTGCGGTGACAGCAGCCGCGACAGCACGATGACGGATATGATCTGTGTCGCGACCCGCACCGATTGCGACAGGGCGGTCACCACCGCGCCGCGCCCGACCGATTTGCGCAACGAGCCTTCTGGCGGGTCGAATGGATTGGCTTCCAAATTCAGGATTCCTGATCTTTGCGCGGATTCCGGAAATCCGAAATCCACAACCGCCGCCCACCCCAAACTACGGCAATAATTTTGCAGTGCAACAGAAAACGTGGATTTTTGCTACACTGCACCAAAAATGCTGCAATGCAGCATATCTGGATCGGCGCTTGCGCCCGTCCTCGAGGCTAGGCGTGACGGCGCAAGAAGTTACCTCATGGCTAAATGTCGGTCCGCCTGTATCCGTGAACGGTCATGACCAATCTCTCCGACGGAGCCATCGGCTCCCATTTGCCGGCCCAGCGCGGGTCCATGATGGCACCTGCGGCCACCCACAGGTCGAAATACGGCTGCATGGGCTTGTTCGGAAAGGCACCGCCGGTGGTGTCGGCCGGCGTGACGACCGCGGCTTCCTTGCCATCGATGGAAAAGACAACCCGTTTTCCGGCCTCATATTGCAGGCCGAGGCGATATCGTTTGCCTGAAAGGTCGCCAACCAGGATCCATTTTACCCAGACCGCCTTGTGCTGGTTGTCGACGTTCGCCCAGACGGTGAGTTGCAATCCCCTGGTGCCGACGATCTCGAAATCGACCTCCTCATGGGCCTTGTCGTTGAAGATCCAGAGCGGCGCCGCGATCAGCCCTGGCTTCATCGTCGGCAGCGTTACGTCCACCTCCCATTTCGCCGATGCGGATGCGGAATTGCTGCCCGAGATCACCTCGGCGGAGGCTTTCTCGCTGACGGTAAGCTGAAGGGCGCCGTCGACGATTTTGACATTGGCGGCCTTCCAGTCATAGCCTCCAAGCTTGGGCTCGCTCCACTGCGACGGTGCGAAGGGATTGGAGTATTTCCAAAGCTGGAGCTTCACATCGGCCCAGTCGGGAAGCTTGTCGAGGGCGACGTCCCCGCTTCCCGCTACGACGCTCTCGGCCAGTGCCTGGCTGGCGACCGATTGTACCGCCGTGGAGGCGGCCAGAAGCGCCAGGAGTTTTCTGCGTGTGTAATTCATCGGTAGCCTCCATTGGCCGCCTTGCCCTTGTCGGCGGCGACGTACTCGATCCGGCCGTTCGATGCGGCCTTGGCGCCGTGGCGCTGGGCATGCGCCATCTTTGAGGAGTCTTGCAGCCCGGTGAGGCGGTTTTTTGCCACGCCACATCAAAATGTTGCGATGCAACAAAAAAATTCGTTTCGGGTGTCGGCTCGATCCGGGCAGTGAGAATAGGCGGAGTGGTCCCTCTCGATCGGTGGGCCAACGCCCGGGGCAAAAGACCTCTGTTGCGATGCTCGGCGGTGCTCAGGCCGCGGAGGCTGTCGGAATGCCGTGCCCCATTGCACTCTGCGGGTCAGGGGCAAACGGCAATAACACGGGCTTAAGGGATTCAAGCGGCAGGGATTGGGGAGACGAAACGTCTAGGGCAGGATCGATTTGTGCCGGCTGGCGGGCTTTTTCCACCGCGACACGATCGTAGAGCGCATCAAAGAACGCGCCTGCCGGCTCCGCCGCGAACATGACCTCCGCGGTTCTGCGGGCTTCGCGCCGCAGCGGCGCCATCAAGGCCGGTTGCCCGATATACGGCTTCAGCCGTTCGATGGCCAGGCTGGCGAGCCGTTCGACCTCATCGCGGAAATACTGTGCGTATTTCGCCTCCCCGCGCGCGTCGTATCCCGGGCTGGACCAGTCGCCGGTATCGTCGAGCTCCACAGGCAATGAGATCCCGTTGACGCCATCCTCCAGGAATTCCGGCAAGGCGCAGACTTTCGTTCCAAGAACCGGCGTGTGCTCGGACATCGATTCCAGCGCCGAGTAACCGAAAGTGTCGCCAAAGGTGGCGAGGACGCCGAAATGCGAGTTGCGCAGCAATTGCCGCACCTCCTGGTTTGGCAACACCCCGTGATGCCGGACATTCGGCAGTTCGAGCAGCTTGATGTAGGGGTCGAAGAAGCCCGGGCTTGTCGGATCCGTCCATATGTGGCCGCCAACCTGGAGACTGGACACGATGTTCACTCGAATTGGCAGATTTTGCTCGGCTGCCTTTTCCGCGATCTTGACCGCCACGCATCCGCCTTTGCGGCCAAAGTGGGCGCCGATGAATGTCAGCACCAACTCCTCGGCAACGTCTTGCGCCATCGCGTCTTGCGTTGCCGGCACCACGATGTTCGGGTGGCGGACCAGCAGCTTTTTCGTCAGCAGGTCCAGTTCCGGATGGTCGGAGTGCTGGGCGAGCAAACTTCTGCGGGCAAAATGCGACAAGGCGATGATGCGGCGGCAGCCGGGGTTGGTGATCCGCGACATCAGGTAGCGCGCCACCAGCCCACGTTTGCGAAGGGCGAATTGCCGGGGCAGATGGGATTCGAACGACATGATGTATTTGGAGGAATTGACCGGTATCCGGTTGAACGCATGCACCATGTCGACAGACAGGGCAGGTTCGATCAGCGTCACGCCTTCCAGCTTCGACGAGACCAGGTTCAGCGGCAGAAATCGCTGTCGCAAGATCGTATGCCTGGATGTTCGCGGTGTAACAAAACTGGTCGGATACTTATCGTCATAGACGGCAATACGAAGAGCCTTGCTCATACAGCACCACCCGTATCGACACAGTGGCATCAGGGGGTATTCGCAGGCCATTCCAAAGCTGCAGCAGCGCTGCAATCACATACCGCGCTGCAACACAATGCAGGCGCGGATCCCCTAGCCAATCTCCAAAACCCAACTTCCCTGGCAAGAATTCAACATCATTTTTTGTTGCACTGCAATACAATATTTAGGAATTGATTAACCACCATCTCCGCTGCTGGGGGCTTCGCGGCTCGCCCGGTGAGATCGCCATGGTGCCTTGAGATGGGTGAAACTGCCCGAAATTGCTTGCGAGGCGGGCCATATTGTTTCCGCAAGGCGCTACCACGCGGTCATTCTCAAGAGTTGTGGACCGCAAGCGATATGTTTGTGCGGCGCGGCAGAGGTGACTAATTTTGCTACACTGCACCAAAAATGTTGCGATGCAGCAAGAGCTGTACTAGGCTCCCCATGGGTGGGTCAAACAGCGGTCGAGTTTTCATGCTGCATGTCTTGTACCTGGTGCACGATGTCTCCGATCCGGCGGTCCGCCGGCGGATCACAATGCTCAGGACAGGTGGCGCCCAGGTCACCCTGGCGGGCTTCCGCCGCACCGCCACCCCGATTGCCGATATCGAAGGATTGCTGCCGGTTGACCTTGGCGCGACACGCGACGGACGATTCGCCCAGCGCCTGGCGGCGGTCGCAAAAGCGACGGTTTCGCTTCGGGCGAAGCTGAGGGGCACGCCGCGGCCCGATCTCATCATAGCGCGCAACCTGGAAATGCTGGCGCTTGCCCGTCGCGCCGGGTCGGCCTTCGGCGCAAAGGTGCCGATCGTCTATGAATGCCTCGACATCCACCGCCTGGTGCTCCGCGACGATGTCCTCGGCAAGGCCTTGCGCGCCACCGAGCGCCACCTGGCGCGCGACGTGAAGCTGCTGGTGACAAGTTCGCCCGCCTTCATCGCCAATTATTTCAAACCTTTCCGCCAGGTCGCCGCCCCGGTCGAACTGGTCGAGAACAAGTATTTCGAGGCGGCGGCGATCCAGCCTGGCACGGGCGAGGCGATGGAGGGGCCTGTCGCCCCGCCATGGCGGATCGGCTGGTTCGGCGCGCTGCGCTGTCGCCGCTCGCTCAGGCTGCTCGCCGATTTCACGCGCCGCATGGATGGACGTTTCGAGGTCGTGCTGCGCGGCCGTCCGGCGCTCTCGGAATTCCCGGATTTCCATGATTTCGTCGATGCCGAGCCTTATCTGTCGTTTCGTGGACCCTACCGCAACCCGGAGGACATGGCGGCGATCTACCAGGACGTCCATTTCGCCTGGGCGATCGATTTCTTCGAAGAGGGCCAGAATTCGGAATGGCTGCTGCCCAACCGCCTTTATGAAGGCTGTCGCTTCGGGGCGGTGCCGATCTCGATGGGCCATACCGAAACGGGGCGGTTCCTCAGCCAGCAGGATATCGGCGTTCTTCTGCCCCAGCCGACTTCCCAGGCGCTCGAGACCGCGCTTGGCAAGATGGAAGAGCACCGCTTCGGCAGGCTGAAGGCGCGCGTGCTTGCCCATAATCCGAGGACATGGAGCTACGACCGCAGCGACTGCAGGGCGCTGGTCGAAAAATTGCGCCGCCTGACCACCGTGCGCGAACCCCTCGCGGCCGAAGCCATGGCATAGGATGGACATCGCCTGATGACGCAAGCGCTTCCCTCCAGCCTGATCGTGATCCCCTGCCTGAACGAGGCAACCCATATCGGCACGCTGCTCGATCAATTGCGGCCCGCGGCGCAAAGGCTGGGCGCCAGGATCATCGTCGCCGATGGCGGCAGCACCGATGGCACGCTGGCCATTGTCGAGCAGATCGCCGCGAAGGATCCGCGCGTCATCCTGCTTCACAACAAGCGTCGCATCCAGAGCGCGGCGATCAATCTCGCCATTGGCACTTTCGGTGAGGGCGCGGACTATCTGATCCGCATCGACGCGCATGGCGGCTATCCCGACGATTATTGTGACCGGCTGGTTGAGGAAGCACTGGCCACATCAGCGGATTCGGTCGTGGTTTCGATGCTGACCAGCGGCAGCGGCGCGGTACAGAAATCGGTTGCGGCGGCGCAGAATTCGAAACTCGGCACCGGTGGCTCCAAGCATCGCCACCTCTCCGCCGGAGAGTGGGTCGACCATGGCCATCACGCGCTGATGCGGATTTCGGCCTTCCGCGCTGTCGGCGGCTATGACGAGACGTTCAGCCACAATGAGGATGCAGAGCTCGACTATCGGCTGCGGCAAGCCGGCTACAAGATCTGGATGAGCGGCAAGACGCAGATGGTCTATTACCCGCGCGCCTCGCTCAAAGGTCTCTATTTCCAGTATCTCGGTTATGGCCGTGGCCGCGCCAAGAATGTGCTGAAGCACCGCGTCATTCCGAAGGTCCGGCAGATGGTGCCGCTGGCGGTCTTCCCGGTGGTTCTTCTGGCTGCCTTCTCCTTCGTGCATTGGATCGCGGCTGTGCCCTTGCTGGTCTGGGCGGCGGTATGCCTGGGCTACGGCCTGGTGACGGCCATCCGCCAGCGCAATGCCGACATCGCGCTCGCCGGCGTCTCGGCGATGGTCATGCATTTCGGCTGGTCCGTCGGATTCTGGCTGCAGCTTCTCGGCCTCGGCGCGCGACGCGGGGTGGCGTGATGGCGGTTCAGGCCAAGAACCGCAGCATCGACATCGGCGTGTGCACGTTCCGGCGGCCGGAGCTGGCCGATACGTTGCGCTCGCTCGCCGCCATGGAAATGCCGACGGGGTTTGATGTCAGCGTCATCGTCGCCGACAATGACGACACGCCAAGCGCCCAGGCCCTGGTGACGGCGCTGTCGCGGGATTTGAAATTGCCGGTCCGCTACCGGCACGCTCCGGCACGCAACATCTCGGTCGCCCGCAACGCCTGCCTCGATGGCAGCGAGGCGGATTTCCTCGCCTTCATCGACGATGACGAGACTGCCTCGCCCCGTTGGCTGGCCGAACTGGTCGCGACGGCTGAGGACAGCGGCGCAACAGCCGTGCTCGGCCCGGTGCGCGCGCTCTACCGTCCGGATGCGCCCGAATGGATGCGGCGTGGCGATTTCCATTCGACCTTGCCCGTCTGGGTGCGCGGCGAGATCCGCACCGGCTACACCTGCAATGTCCTGCTGCGCATGGGATCGGACAGCTTGCGCGGCCGTCGCTTTAGCCTGGCGCGCGGCCAGACCGGCGGCGAGGACACCGAGTTCTTCGATCAGATGGTCAAGGCCGACGGCCGCATCGCCTTCTCGCAGGACGCCTGGGTGGACGAAGTGGTGCCGCGCTCGAGGGCCGCGTTCGACTGGCTTGGCCGGCGGCGTTTTCGCGTCGGTCAGACGCATGGTCACCTCCTGGGCAGCAATGCGCGCGGCATCGGGCTGATCAAGCATGTCGGCCTTGCCTCCGCAAAAGCAGCCTTTTGTTTCGCCGCGGCACTTCCCGTCGTCGCCAGTCCGGTACGCAGGAACCGCAGCGTGTTGCGCGGCATCATGCATGTCGGTGTCGTCAGCGGTCTTGTCGGCGTCCGCGAAATCCGCCTCTATGGCCAGCCCTCGCCGGGGGAAGGAGGCAAGCGTGCAGCCTGACGTTTCCCCGATCCCCGCCGTTTCAGCCCCCGACGTTTCCGTTGTGATCGCGGCCTACAATGCGGAGGCGACGCTCGACAGGGCGATCGCCAGCGCCATCGCGCAGAAGGATGTCAGCGTCGAGATCATCGTTGTCGACGATCAGTCGCGCGATGCCACGCTCGATGTGGCGCGGGCCTATCCCGGGGACATCGTGCGTGTCGTTGCGCTCGCCAGGAATCGCGGCCCCGGCGGCGCCAGGAATGCCGGCCTCGACGTCGCCCGCGGCAGGTGGATCGCGGTTCTCGATTCCGACGACGCCATCTTTCCCGGCCGTCTCGCCGCCATGATCAACCGCGCCGAAAAAGCCGATGCCCAGATCGCCGTCGACAATCTCCAGGTCATCCGCGAGGACGGTGTGGTCGAGGATGCGATGTTCCCGCGGCAGTATCTGGAAGGCTTGCGCGAAATTTCGCTGGCCACCTACATCGCCGGCAACATCGTCTTCGAATCGAAGTTCAATCTCGGCTACCTCAAGCCGATCTTCCAGCGCCGGTTCCTGGATGAGAACCGGCTTCGCTATGACGAGAAACTGAGGATCGGCGAGGATTATATCCTGTTTGCCGAGGCGCTCGCCAAGGACGGCAGATGCGTGGTCGAGCCCGATATCGGCTACGCCTATCACATTCGCAGCGGCTCCATCTCGCGTGTGCTCGAGCTTCATCATGTCGAAGCGATGCGCAAGGCGGACGCCGTATTCGCTCAAACCCATCAGATGGATGAGGCAGCTCAGGCGGCCTTTGCCCGGCGCGGCCGCAGCCTGCGCAAGGCGGCCTCCTTCCTGGCGATGGTCCAGCACATCAAGGCGCGGTCCCCGCTCAAGGCGATCCGAACGGCGCTCAGCGACCCGGCGGCGGTCAGGCATATGGGCATGCCGATCGCCGTGCGGTTGCGACGAGTAGCGGCACAATTTGCCGTGGGGGTGGGGAGGTGAAGATGCAGGCACATGGAGGGATTTTTCGTGGCCTGTGAAGGAACTGCAGTCGATCTCCTCAGAAGGAATTTGCGATGAAGAAAATCAGGAAGGCCGTGATACCGGTGGCGGGGCTTGGAACACGGTTCCTGCCGGCGACCAAGTCGATGCCGAAGGAAATGCTTCCCGTGGTCGACAGGCCTGTCGTGCAATATGCGGTGGACGAGGCCTTCGAAGCCGGCATCGAGCACATCGTGTTCGTGACCGGCCGCAACAAGGCGGTCATCGAGGACTATTTCGACCTGCATCCGGAATTGATCGGCACGCTGGAGCAGACCGGCAAGAAGACCCAGCTGGAGGCGCTCGAAAGCATGCTGCCTGTGGCTGGCGCCACCTCCTTCATCCGCCAGCAGTCGCCGCAAGGCCTCGGCCACGCCGTCTGGTGCGCCCGCGAAGTCATCGGCAACGAGCCTTTCGCCCTGCTTCTGCCCGACATGGTCTCCTTCGGCGGGCGCGGCTGCCTGGCCGAGATCACCGATCTCTACGCCGAGACGGGCGGCAATGTGATCGCCGTCGAACGCTGCGATCCGAGCGAAACCAACAAATACGGCATTGTCGGTCGCGGCGCCGAGATCGGCGGCGGTTTCGAGGTTACGGCCATGGTCGAGAAGCCGGCCCCGGCCAACGCGCCGTCGAATTTCTACATCAACGGCCGCTACATCCTGCAGCCCGAGATATTCGCGCTGCTGGGCAATCAGCAGCGTGGCGCCGGCAACGAGATCCAGCTGACCGACGCCATGGTCCGCCTGTCGAGGGACCAGCCGTTCTTTGCCCAGCCTTTCCTGGGCCGCATGTTCGACTGCGGGTCCAAGGAAGGGTTCATCCAGGCCAACATCGCCTTCGCGCTGGCACGCAACGACATGAAGGGTCCGGTTTTCGAGATGCTTCAGGAGTTCGTCCGGTCGCATGAACGCCAGGAAGAAGCCGCATAATGCCCATCTTTCGGGAGCATTGTCACATGACTGTTGGCGAGGGACTGGCAGGTTCCTCGCTGATTGGCATGAGGCTTGCGTTGCCCACGGCAATGCTCCCGGCCATCGAGGCAACTGCAAGCCAAGGCACGATCCCGGAAAGTCAGTCCCGGTTTTCGGAAAAGATTGTGCCCAAACAAAGAGATAGAGCCTAAACCCGATGATCGGGACGCGACAGGCTCTGGGATTGGACCGACGATGAACTATGCCAACTTTCCTCTCGACAAGAGGATGCCATTGCCGAATTCGGATGCAGGAGGCGGCGAAGACTTCATCGATATCGAGCGTCTGCTTGGCATGGCTGCGCGGCAGGCCAAGGTGGTTGCCGTGTGCGCCGCCATCGGTCTTTTCCTAGGCATGCTCTATCTGCAGACCACGCCGCCCAAATTTGTGTCGGTCTCGAGCGTGCTGATCGACGAGGGCCTGAACAAGATCGTCGACGACATTTCGGCGGCGTCGACCACCATGCAGACCGATTCCGCCATTTTGAGCCAGATCGAGATATTGACCTCGACGCGGCTTGCCGCGGTGGTCGTCGACAAGCTCAAGCTCGACCAGAACGATGCCTTCATGAACCCGCCGCAGTCGGCACTTGCCCAGGGCGTCGGCCTGATCCGCGGCCTGATCCAGTATGTCCGCCCCAGCCCTCCCATGCCGGGCCTTGGTGACATCAGCAAACTCGACCCGGCCGCCCGCGATGCGTTGATTGCCGCGTCACGCCGCGACTACGCCATCCTCAAGCTGCAGAACGAAATCCGGGCGGATCGTGTCGGACGAAGCTATGTCATCGCGCTTGGCTATCAGGCGACGGATCCGGGACTGGCGACCGCGATCACCAAGGCCTATGCCGACGCCTATCTTGCCGATCAGCTCGACGCCAGCTTCGACGCCACCGAGCGCGCAGCGGTTTGGCTGCAGGGCCGGCTGACGGAACTGCGCGAGAGTTCGCAGCAGGCATCGCTCGCGGTCGAGAAATTCAGGGCCGAGCACGGCCTGTCCGCCAACAGCGATGGCCAGCTGATGAGCGACAAGCAGCTTGCCGACCTCAACGCCCAGCTGATCGTGGCGCAGGCCGACACGGCTCGCGCCAGCGCCCGCTACCAGCAGTACAAGTCGATTGTCGATAGCGGCTCCGAGAACGCCTTCAAGGACGCGGCCATATCGGCCGACCAGCCGAGCAGTTCGGTCATTTCGGCGCTCAAGACCCGCTACCTCACCGTCGCCAAGCGGCAGCAGGACGTCGAGGCGAATTTCGGTCCCGAACATCCGCAGGCGGTCGCGCTTGCCAAGGAAAAGGCCGACATATCGGCGCAGATATTCGGCGAGCTGAAGCAGCTCACCGAAAGCTATCGCAACGAATATGAAGTGGCGCTGGCGCGCGAGACCGCGCTCCGGGCCAATGTCGCCGCCGCACAGGGCAAGAGCTCCATCGACAACCAGTCGCAGGTCCAGTTGCGCGACCTCGACCAGAAGGCGACGGCGCTCACGACCCTCTACCAGACGTTCCTCGGCCGCTACGAGGAAGCCGCGCAGCAGCAATCCTTCCCGGTAGGCAAGATCCGCATCATCTCGGACGCTTCGACACCGCTCTCCGCCTCGAGCCCGCGTACCATGGTCGTGCTCGGGCTGTCGCTCGTGCTCGGTGTGCTGATGGGCGCCGGCTTCGGCGGCCTCAACGAATTCAACGAGCGGTTTTTCCGGACCGGTGAGGAGGTGCGCGACCGCGTCGGTCTCAAATTCCTCGGCTACCTGCCGACCATCGGCAGCAAACCCGCCAAGGACGACAAGCCGGCCGAGGCTCAGCCGGATGCCAAGGCAGCCAGATCGCCGGCCGCCATTGAAAGGCGGGCGCGAATGAGGGTGAGCATCGACGCTCCGGCATCGATGTTTGCCGAAACGCTGCGCAGCGCCAAGATCGCCTTCGACGTCGTGATGGAAGGACAAGGCAGCCGCGTCATCGGCGTCATCTCCGTGCTTCCCGGCGAAGGCAAGTCGACGGTGGCGGCCAATCTCGCCGGGCTGCTTGCCGCCAACGGCGCCAAGACGCTGCTCATCGACGGCGATTTGCGCAATCCCGGTCTCAGCCGCAGCCTCGGCATGGAGGCCGAACAAGGCCTGATGGAAGCGGTGGTGAGCGGTCAGACATGGCAATCCGTCGGCAAGATCGACAGGCAGACCAAGCTTGCCATCATTCCGGCCGTGTTGCGTGGGCACTTCTCGCACACGAGCGAGCTGCTTTCCTCGGCCGGAATGCGGCGCTTCATCGATAATGCCAAGGAGACGTTCGAATACATCGTCGTCGATCTGCCGCCGCTCGGGCCGGTGGTCGACGCCAAGGCCTTCGCGCCACTCGTCGACGGCTTCGTGCTCGTCACCGAATGGGGCCGCACGCCGCGCGCCATGGTGCGGTCGATGCTGGAATCCGAGCCCTATGTCGCCAACAAGATCGTCGGGGCGGTGCTGAACAAGGTCGATCTGAAGAAGCTCGCCAAATACGGGTCGTTTGGGGCGTCGGAGAAATTCTTCGACAAATATTCGACCTACTATCTCGACAAGTCGGAAGTCCGCAGCAAGGCGCCGGTCTAGGGCATTTCGCCGTTTCACGGAAACGGCGAACCGCTCTAACTCTTTGTTTTGATGCAATTCCCAGGGGAGGGCGCTACACGCTTTTCCTGGGAGCCTGATCAGGAGAAGATCAGCCGGCCCTGCTTGTCGGCGATCCTGACCGCCGTCAGGCGGCCGCTCTGGAAGGCGGCGGTGTCGATGCCCAGCCTGCGTCCCTCAAGTCTCGGGATGTCCACCGGCGTGTGGCCATGCACCACCCAGCGGTCGAGCAGATGCGCCGCGTCGAAGAAATCCGAACGGATGTGCAGGAGGTCACGGTCGTCCTGCGCCGCGAGGTCGACGCCCGGCCTGATGCCGGCATGGACGAAGACGAATTTTCTCGAGCGGACCATGATCGGCAGCCCACGCAGGAAGCTGACATGCTCGGCCGGGATGACATCCCTTATGTGCCGGTCGATCTCCGCGCTTCTTTCGTAAAGACCGGCCAGCCGCTGCGGGTCGAGGCTATAGGAGAACAGGGTTTGCAGGCCACCTGCCGCCAACCAGGGTTCGCGTGACAGATTGCCGTCGAGATAATGCAGCATGGCCACCTCGTGATTGCCCGCGAGGCAGATGCGCTGGAACCCCTTCGGCGGCGGCGCAAGGAGATGGTCGAGCACCCGCGCCGATTGCGGCCCACGGTCGATATAGTCGCCGAGCATGATGATGATCTTGCGGCCCTGGAAGCGCAAGGAATCGAGCAGGATCTTCTGCTCCAGCGAGCGCAGCTCCCTGTAGCAGCCATGCACGTCGCCGATCGCATAGACGGTGGTGTCCTGCAGGTCGATATCGAGGCGTGCACGCGCCGCCATCCGGGGTTTTCGCTGAAACAGGTTCACTGGCGAAGGCTCTCGATATCGAAAAGCGGACAGTCATGCACAAAACATGACTGTCTGTTATCACGCGTGAAGCGGAGCGTGCCAAGAGGCTAATTTACGATCCCGAAGCGGAATCCGGATGTCGGAAAGATCGTGCCGCGCCAGACGGATAGGGCGTGCCGGGCCGGCTGGGTGTGTTGACGCCACGGGCGCAATTCCGGCAAAGGTGCGAGGCGATTTTCCCGGGAAAATCGCGTAGCGCTTTCCCCGGGGAACTGCGTCAGGATAAAGAGATGGATCGGTTCGCCGTTTCTGCGAAAACGAGAACCGATCTGGCCTCTAGGCGGCCTTGAGCCGGTAGCGGAAAACCGTGTGGTCGAGCAGCAGACGGATGCGCGGCTCGGCCTCGGTCGCCACCAGCCAGCTTGCCGCGATCATGGTCGCGCCGACGATCGCCATCGACGGGAGATAAGGCGCACCAGCGCGGACCATCGCCCCAAGCATTGCCGCGCCGACGACATCGTGGATCAGATAGAGCGGATAGGTCATCAGGCCGATCCGGCGCCAGCCGCTCCAGCCGAGGTCGAGCCGCAACGACCATGCCATCAAGGCTATAGCGACGAGGAAGATCAGGATTGGCGGCGCATAGGGCATCACGGCATTGACCTTGATGCTGTGGACGTCGACCGAACTGGCGATCTGCAGCACGCCGCCGCCAAGGAACAACAGGCAGAAGCCAAGGCGGGAAGGCGTCAGCGCCTTGAACCGCATCAGCCAGAGCAGCACGCCCACCGCGAAGAAGCAGCCATGGTGCACCAGGGTAAGCTGCAGCCAGCGCGTCTCGGCGAAGTCGGACCAGTCGAAGAGATAATAGAGGCACCAGAACAGCGTGCTGACAAGGCCGATGGCGATGGCGACCATTTCCATCAGATGGAAGCGGCCGAGCCGCAGCAGGACCCAGACGATGGCGTAGAAGGCGATCTCGATGCCGAGCGTCCAGTAGACACTGTCCACCCATGGGCCATAAGGCGCGAACAGGCCGGTGCGGACGAGCCTGACCACCGCATCGGTCGGCCAGCTCAGGCCGATGAGCAGCAAGAGCAACGCTGTGATCGGCGCGCAGATCCACACCGCCGGCGCCAGCCTTTTGAATCTTGCCTCGAAAAACCGCAGCGGCGTCGATTTCTCGGCGCTGAAGGCGATCACGAAGCCGCTGATGACGAAGAAGACCTCGACGCCGACCCAGCCGGACCCGACCCAGGCGCCTATCGCTGGCTGCGCCGGCACGCCGCCCGTGGCCTGTGCCGAAATGCCATCGGGATAGGCCCACACCCAGAAGCCATAGTGGTAGATCATGACGAGCACGGCGGCGAGAAACCGCAGGATGTCGACGCCGCCGAACGTAATTTTTTGCTGAGCCATACCGCATCGCCGGATGGCCCCCCACCCGTCACTGTAGGGTGGCTTGCTGCATTGCACAATAAAAGTATTGCTTGCCGATCAGGATAGGCCGACCGGCAAGGAAGGACGGCGCGAAACCGCTCGCCGTGTCGGCCTCAAACCCCGATCCCGCGCGCCTTCAGGGCGGCGGTGATCTCGTCCAGGATGGCAGGGTCGTCGATGGTCGCCGGCATCGCCCACTCCTCCTTGTCGGCGATCTTCTGCATGGTGCCGCGCAGGATCTTTCCCGACCGGGTCTTGGGCAGGCGCTTGATCGTCACCACGGTCTTGAAGGCCGCGACCGGGCCGATGCGCTCGCGTACCAGCGCGACGACCTCCTTTTCGATGGCGCCGCCGTCGCGCGCGACACCGGCGTTCAGCACCACGAAGCCGAGCGGAATCTGGCCCTTCATCGCATCGGCGATGCCGACGACAGCGCATTCGGCGACATCGGGATGGGCGGCAAGCACCTCTTCCATGGCGCCGGTCGACAGCCGGTGGCCGGCGACATTGATGATGTCGTCGGTGCGGGCCATCACGTAGAGGTAACCGTCCTCGTCGATCATGCCGGCATCGGCTGTCTTGTAGAAACCGGGGAACTCATCGAGATAGGCCTGGCGGAAGCGGGCATCCGCGTTCCACAGCGTCGGCAGGCAGCCGGCGGGCAGCGGTAGCTTGACCACGACGTTGCCGAGCGTCCCGCGCGACACCTCGTGGCCGGCATCGTCGAGCACGCGGATGTCGTAGCCGGGCATCGGCACGCCGGGCGAGCCGTATTTCACCGGCAGCAGCCCGAGCCCCGCCGGGTTGATGGTCATCGGCGAGCCGGTCTCGGTCTGCCACCAATGGTCGACCACCGGCACGTTCAGCTTCTGCTCCGCCCATTTGATGGTTTCGGGGTCGGCGCGCTCGCCGGCGAGGAACAGCGTGCGGAATTTCGACAGATCGTATTTGGGAACGAACTCGCCTCTGGGGTCCTGCCCCTTGATGGCGCGGAAGGCCGTCGGCGCGGTGAACAGCGCGACGACGCCATGATCCGAGATGACCCGCCAGTAGGTGCCGGCATCCGGCGTGCCGATCGGCTTGCCCTCGAACAGGATGCTGGTGCAGCCATGCAGCAGCGGTCCGTAGACGATGTAGGAATGGCCGACCACCCAGCCGACATCGGACGCCGCCCAGAACACTTCGCCCGGCTTGACGCCGAACTCGTTCTCCATCGTCCATTTCAGCGCGACCATGTGGCCGCCATTGTCGCGCACGATTCCCTTTGGCTGTCCGGTCGTGCCCGACGTGTAGATGATGTAGAGCGGATCGGTGGCGAGCACCGGCACGCAGTCGACATTGGCGCCTGCGGCCCGCTCGCGCGCGACGGCATCGGCATAGTCGATGTCGAAATGGCCCTTCAGGTCACAGCGCAGCTGGTCGCGCTGCAGGATCAGGCAAGCGTCCGGCTTGTGGCGGGACATCTCGATCGCTTTGTCGAGCAGCGGCTTGTAGGCAACGATGCGGCCTGGTTCCAGGCCGCAGGAGGCCGAGATGATCAGCTTTGGCTTGGCGTCGTCGATGCGGGTGGCAAGCTCATGCGAGGCAAAGCCGCCGAAGACCACCGAATGCACGGCGCCGATGCGGGCGCAGGCGAGCATGGCGATGGCCGCCTCCGCCACCATCGGCATGTAGATGATGACGCGGTCGCCCTTGCCGACGCCCCGGTTCTTCAGCACCGAGGTCAGCGCCACCACTTCACGCTTCAGCTCGGCATAGGTGAATTTTTTGACCGTTCCGGTGATGGCGCTGTCGTAGATCAGCGCGATCTGGTCGGCGCGTCCGCCGGCGACATGCCGGTCGATGGCATTGTAGCAGGTGTTGCAGGTCGCGCCCGTAAACCAGCGGCCGTAGACGCCGGCGGTGGCATCGAACACCTTGTCCCAGGGCGAATACCAGTCGATGGCACCGGCCGCGTCCGCCCAGAATTCTTCCGGCTCGCGTTTCCAGCCGTCATAGACCTCATGATAGCGTGAAGCCATCCGTAACCTCCCCAGGAACCATTTGCCGTCTTTGCAAACAGCCTATGCTGTTTTTTCCGGCGCTGTCTTCCCTGATTTTCGTCTGAGCCGGTCTCGTCTTGACCCCTGGTGCGCTGTGTCGTGAAGTGGAGCCTTCGCGGGGGGAGGATCCGAACGATGCGCCATCCATTGCCGATCATGGCAAAACCGGCATTTGCGCTGACGATCGGCGCGCTGCTCGCGATCTCCACCGCATCCGCTCTGGCCGGAGACGCCGCGGCACGGCGCATCATCGGCTTCTCGCCCGACGGGAGCTATTTTGCCTTCGAGCAATATGGAGAGCTCGATGCCGGTGCCTCGGCGTCCGGTTATTCGCAGATCGACATCATCGACACGCGCACCGACGAGTTTGTCGGCGGCAAACCGATTCTAGTCGTTGACGAATCCGAGGAATCGACGCTGAGCCTTGAACAGGCAAGGGCGCAAGCGGCTGCGAGGGCAAATCCCATCCTGGCCAGATACGCCATCGCATCGCGCGGCAAGCAGACCGCCTCCGACAAGTTCACCTTTCCCGGCGAGATGGTCGCCTACGCCGACATCTCCCGCCTCGAGCAAGTGTCGCAGAAATGGCTTTCGCCGCTCTATGGCGAGACAGGCATTTCGACGATCCAGCTCGACCAGATCCTGGCCACCAGCACGGCGGATTGTTCGGCGAGTTTCGACGAAGCCCAATCGGGCGACCAGGCCCTACAGGGTGACGAGGCTCCTCAAGGCGACAAGACGGGCAAGGCGCTCGGTTTCCGGCTGTCGCTGCAGGGCCAGGACGGCAAGCCGTTCAAGACCTTGCATGAGGACAAGGCCGTGCCTGGCTCGAGGAACTGCCCGACTTCCTACAGCCTGTCGGAATCCTATGAATACACACCTTCAGGCAAACCGGCGGTGATTGTCGTGCTGGTGCAGCGCTTCAGCCAGGGCTTCGAAGGGCGCGACCGCCGGTTCATTGCCGTGACGGGGCAGGCCCGCTGAGGAGCCGGCCCGATAGCCGTCTAACGAACGGTATTCATTGGACAAATTTCGATTGTACTAGATCGGCAGGGCCACAAGCATGAGGCCTACGCCGCCGAAGATCAAAATCGCCGCCGCCAGGGCTTTTCGATGACGTTCGAAAGTCGTCGGAGCCCGCTCCCAGTTGTAACGCATACGCTATCTCCCCAAAACCCGTGGAGTCTTTACCTTACTTAAGGGAAGAAAAGCAACGGTCCCATCGGTCAACGCACTTGCCTGTGGCGTCATGGCGACGACTATTTCTGGGACGATTTTCGGTTGGGAACGGGTGATGGCGCTTCTGCGGCCGGCAGGAATCCGTCGCATCGCAAAGCCGCATCGGCGATCTCTCCCGGCCGGCCGATAGACAGCGCCGCACCGCCGCGCTATCTCATTTTCGGGTTCTGGCGCGGCTTGTTGGGGTTGGTGATGGAAATTGTCTCTGGAACGGTTTTGCGGCTGGCGGACGACGCCTCGGTCCAGCATGTCGGCGACGGTGCCGTCGTGCTTCTGGCGCGCAGCGGCCAGCTCTATACCTGCAACGGCACGACGGAAGCCTTTCTCGACAAGGTGGATGGTGCGCGAAGCCTCGATCAGATCGTCGGCCTGCTTTGCGAGGAGTTCGATGTCGACAAGGATACGCTCGATGAGGACATGGCGGCATTGGCCAACGATCTGGTCTCGGAAGGTATCCTCGCCGCCCCAAATGCTTGATGGCCAAAGGTGCCGCTTGATGGCTAGAGGTATCGCCTGATGGCTGACGGTCCGCTCCTGCGTGCCCTGTTTCGCTGCCATCTCTGGACAAGCGCGCGGCTGATGCCGGCGCTCATTGCCGGGCGCAGCTTCGAGGACGTGCTGAGATGGGCCCCGCTCGCCTCCTCGACCCCCTATCGCGGCCTGCCAGCCGCCTACATCGTCGCTCGCGTCAACCGCATTGTCCGCCATCCCTGGCTGATGCGCGACCGCAGATGCCTGCGGGAAGGCCTGCTCGGCCATCGCTTCCTGCGCCTTGCCGGCTTCGATCCGGAGCTGCGTTTCGGCGTCGACCCGAAGTCACTGCAGACGCCGCGCGTTTCGGCGCATTGCTGGGTCTGCCTCGACGGCAAGCCCGTGGTCAGTGACAGCCTTCCCGGCATGGTGGAGATCTATCGCCACCATGCCGATGCCTCAAAGGTGCGCCCCGCTTGACCAAGCCTTCAGCATGCTACGACCTCAACGGTCAGGTCTTCGGCATATCGGCCGAACGCCCCGAGCTTTGGCAGGACTTCGACAGGATGCTGGGCGTCCTGCGAATCACCGGCGATACGGCGCCGGGCTTTCGTCTCGATATCACCGAGGCGGACGTTCTGGACGAGGAGCCCGGCGGATCGCTCGTCTTCGACGGTGAGATACCGGAGGACGGCTACTGCAGGATGGTCGCTGTGGGCGGCACCATCCATCTCATCTTTCCCGGGCGCCAGACCGTTGCCGTCAATGACGAGGAAGGGTGGGCGAAACTTCGGGTTCGCCCTGGGGCGAAAGCAGCCTGGACGCCATCGATGCTGGTGTTGGACGCGGCACTCGACGCCGGCGGCCAGCATATGCTGCACACGGCCGGCCTGACACTGCCGGGCCGCGACACCATCGTGCTGATCCATGCCCCAAGCGGCACCGGCAAGACCACGACCTCGCTGGCGCTGGCAACGCAAGGCTTTGGTCTCTGCTCCGACGACGCCATGATCCTGGATCTGGCTTTGGAGAAGCAGCCCATGGCCTGGGGTCTGCCGCGCCACGTCAAGATCCATCAGAAGACCGCCGAAATGATCCCGCAGGTTGCGCCTTGCCTTGGTCCGTCGTGGGACCGCAACGGCGAACAGGCCGTCTCGCTGCAGCGCTTGAGCGAGATCGGACGGATCGAAAGCCCGGTCGCCCGGCCGGTGGCGGCCGTGCTGCACCTGGCGCGCTCCGCCGACCGTGAGACCCGGCTCGTGCCCATGGCTCGGACCGACGCGATGGTGGCGCTGGCAATGGACAATGTCCGCACCAGCATGACTGGCCTGCTGCCCTCGCAGAAGCGCCGGCTGGCGACGATCGGCAAGCTGGTTTCCTCGGTGCCGACATTCACTCTGGAAGTGGGCGCACGCCCGGCCGACGCGGCGGCGTTGATAAGCGCCACGTTGACATCACCGGGTTGACGGCAAGTTCAAGCGGCGTATGGCCTGGCCTTGGCCAGCCGCTGGATCCAGCGGAAGGCATCGCGCCGCAGACGCGAGCCGATCTTCTCCCGGGAATTGACCCTGAGCAGCGTGTTCGTCGTGATCAGCCGCCTGGCCAGCCTTATCGAGAGATCGGGCTTGATCCGCCCGGCGAGCTCAAGCGCGCGACCCTCGCCGAACAACTGGCCGGTGACATTGAGCACGATCGCCAGTTCGAGCTCGATGCCGGTCATCCGGGCCGCGTCGAGCAGGCGGCTTTCCGATTCGGCTGACTGCAGCGCCCGCACCCCTTGCAGCACGTCGACGCAGAGCTGCAGCCGGTGGAATTTGTGGCCGCCGGCGGCGTGCACGATGGCGATCGTCAAAAGCGCGGCCGGCGTGTCCCTCACATCTCCGTCGATGACGTCCAGTTCGCGAAAACCCAGCGACAGGCGCCGCCGCATGCCGGTGTCGTGCACCAGGTCGCCATGCAGCTCGACCAGCAGGCTGGAATTCTCCTTTTCCAGCCATTTGAATTCCTGCAGCTGGTAGGATTCGGCTTCGTCACTGCCGAGCTCGAAGCCGCAGGACGCGATCACCTGGTTTGCCCGCGCAAGGTTGGCGGGTTCGACAAGGATGTCGATGTCGGTGAACGGCCTGTCCGACACATTGTGATAAAGCTTTCGCGCGAAGACCGGTCCCTTGACGATCCGCGCCGGAATGCCCTGCACAACCATCTCCTTCATGATGCGGTCGCCATGATATTGCAGCAGCATCGACTGGCCGGTGGCGATCGTCGCTTTCTGGCGCAAATCGTCGAGCTTGTCCCGCAAGCCGGCGTCGGGCGGCAGGCGTGCATCGCCGCGCTCCCTGAGCTTGCGCAGCATGATCGGCAGGATGCCGTGGAATTCGGCATTGTCGAGCAGCGCGGACAGGGACTTTGCCGACAAATTGTCCTCGACCGCCGCCGCCTCCGGATCGGCTAAGCGCAGCAGCAGTCTTTCTTCGGCGGAGGTCAGGGATGGCAGCATCGGGCCGGACAAATCTTATCGCTAGAGCAATTCCAGGAAAAGTGTAAGCGGTTTTGCGTTCGGAATTGCGTAAAAACAAAGAGTTAGAGCAATTCGCCGTTTCCGTGAAACGGTGAAGCGCTCTAGGGAGATGTCCAGGATGGTTGCAGAAAAGCGCTGTGGAAGCCAGTCTTACATGCCCCAGCGCAGTGCTGCCGTGTGGACAGGCGCGTCCCACCAGCCGGTCATCTCGTCATCGAGCATGGTCAGCGTGATCGAACATCCAGCCATGTCGAGCGAGGTGACATAGGTGCCGACCAGCGAGCGGGTTACCGTCACGCCGCGCTTCTCGAAAATCCGGCGGGCACTGTTATACATCAGATAGAGCTCCATCAGCGGCGTGCCTCCGAAGCCGTTGACGAACAGCAGCGCCGGGCCTGTCGCCTTGTCACCAAGATCGCCCAGGATCGCGGCGCAGATTTCCTCGACGATCGCATCGGCGCTTTTCAACCTGTCGCGGCGACGGCCGGGTTCGCCATGGATGCCGACCCCGAATTCCATTTCGCCGTCGCCGATGTCGAAGGTCGGTTTGCCCGCGGCCGGCACGGTGCCGCTGGTCAGAGCCACACCCATCGACCGGGTGGCTGCGTTGACGCGCTCGCCCAGCGTCTTCAGCACGGGCAGGGCCAGGCCATGCTCGGCCGCCGCGCCGACGATCTTTTCAACCACCAGCGTGCCGGCGACGCCGCGCCGGCCGGTCGTATAGGATGAATTCTCGACGGCGACATCGTCGTTGGTCACCACCTGCAGGACGCCTTCCGACATTTCGGCGGCCATGTCGAAGTTCATCACATCGCCCTCGTAGTTCTTGACGATGAACAGGCAACCGGCGCCGGTGTCGACGGCCTGCGCCGCCGCCAGCATCTGGTCCGGCGTTGGCGAGGTGAAAACCTGGCCGGGGCAGGCGGCATCCAGCATGCCATGGCCGACAAAGCCGCCATGCAGCGGCTCGTGGCCCGAGCCGCCGCCGGAGATCAGCGCCACCTTGCCCGGCCGCAAGGTCCTGCGGCGGACGAATTTGTGCTCCTCGCCAAGCACCAGTATATCGGCATGGGCGGCCACGAAACCATCGAGGCTCTCGGTCAGCACCGTGTCCACCGCGTTCATAAATTTCTTCATGGCGTCCTCCCAAACAGCCCGGCAAGGAATAGTCAGCCGCCACCCTTGCCGGCGATGCTGGTGATCTTCTGGATGAATTCGTTGATGGCCCGGTCGAGCGCCGCATTCTGCTTGTCGTCACCGAAATCGGGAACGACAAGCGAAACGTGCCGGGTTTTGCGCATGCCCGCGGCCACCGACATCTTTCCCGGATGCGCCTGGTGGTAGGCCGCGAGGAACTGGTCCCGCTCGGCCGGGCTGAAATGGCAGACGGAAAAGATCGAAGGCAGATGCTTTGAAGGGATAGGGATCGTATAGGCCGGGCTGGAGATCTGCGTGACGAAACTGCGGTGCTTGCCAAGCGCGTCGGCAAGGCGCTGGCGCATGCCGGACGGGCGCTGGTCGATGACCTGCGACAGGATCGTCTTGTAGGCGCGGATCGCCTCTTCGGAACCGGGTTCGGGTTTGATGTCGACCATGCCAGCCGCGCCTAGACCGAAACATCCGCGATGGCCGCCTTGGCCATGGCGAGTTGTGCCGGCGCGACGGACAGATCGCGCAGGCCCGCTTCGAGCAGCGACGGGATCGCGACGGGATCGCCGCCGGCATCGCCGCACAGGCTGACGGGAATGCTGTTGTCCCGTCCAAAGGCTACAACCGAGCCGATCAGCCGCAGCACCGCCGGATGGCGGACCGAATTGAGGTGGGCCACGGCAGCGTTATCCCGCGCGGCCGCCATCACATATTGCATCAAATCGTTGGAGCCGATGGAGAAGAAGGCGACGCCGGCGAATGCTTCCGGCGCGATGGCGACTGAAGGCACTTCAACCATGATGCCGAGCGGCGGCATACCGTGCGCGACACCACGCGCGGCAAGGGCTGCCTGTTCCTCGGCGAACAGAGCGGCTGCGCGCTCATACTCATCGGCGATGGCGATCATCGGAAACATGACCCTGAGATTGCCGTGTGGCGCGGCGCGCAGCAATGCCCTGATCTGCACGCGAAAAATGTCGAGCCGCGCCAGCGACAGTCTGATCCCGCGCAGCCCGAGGAACGGATTGCCTTCCTCGACGGTGAAGCCCGGCACCGGCTTGTCGCCGCCAGCATCGACAGTGCGGATCGTCACGGGTTTGTCGCCAGCCCACTCAAGCACCTTGCGGTAGGCGCGATACTGCGTCTCCTCATCCGGCAATATCCTGCCGAACAGGAATTCGGTGCGCATCAGCCCGACACCGTCGCAGGTCGCGATGTCGATGCCGTCGACATCGGACGGGTCGGCGATGTTGACCTGCACCCGCACCGCCGTGCCGGCTCTTGTCGCAGCCGGCCGCGCCAGAAAAGTCCTCGCCTTGCCTTGGCGGGCCGCGAAGGAAGAGGACGACTGCCGGAACGATCCGATCTCCGCCGGCGACGGCGCCAGGACGATATTGCCGTGTTCGGCGTCGAGCAGCGCCATGCCGGCAAGACCGGCAAGCGGTTCGCGCAGCCCCACCACCATCGGCACGCCACGCGAGCGCGCCAACATGGCGACATGGCTGGCGGTGCTGCCTGCCTTCAGCGCGATCCCGCCGCCATGGCTCCAGTCGGTTTCGAGAAAACGAGTCGGCGCGATGTCCTCGCCGCAGAGGATGGCACCGGTAGGCGCCGTAGCGCCGCCGTCCTCGGTCAGCGCGCGCAGAACCTGGTCCCTGATATCGCGCAAATCCGTGGCGCGGGCGCGGAAATAGTCCTGGTCGGAGGCCTCGTAGCCGGCGATCTCAGCGTCGAGCGCCTCCCGCCATGCCGCGTCGGCGGTCCGTCCGGACGCGATCGACGCGAAGGCGGGGCCGCTCAGTGCATCGTCCTCCAGCATGGCGATGTGGAATTCGAGTATGCCGGCGGCGTCGCTGTCGGCGGTTTCGACTATTGTCGCAAGCCGGCTTACCGCCTTGCCGATCGCGGCTTCCAGCGACGTCTTCTCTTCCGTCGATGTGGCCTTGCTTGCATAGATGGCCGGCGGCCGGTCGAGGTCGAACAACGGCCCTTCGGCATAGCCGGCCGAGGCCGGAACACCCTCAATCCGCATGGCCCGTGTTCCTTGCAGGCCGGCGAAGGCGCGCGCCAGCGTCAGGCCGACCGGACATGACCGGCGTCCTCGTCGAAATCGCGCTGCACCAGTTCGATCAGCGCGCGCACGGCGTCATCGGCGCCGCTGCCGCTGGCCCTGATGTGCAACACCGTGCCCTTCGGCGCCTTGGCCGCCATCACCTTGACGATGCTCTTGGCGTCGAACCATGGGCCGTTGGCGGCAAGCGCGATTTCCACGTCGGCGGCAAAGGTCTTGGCCAGCTTGGTGAACTTCACCGAGGGACGCGCATGCAGGCCCACATCGTGGGTGATCAGGACGGTCGCTTCGGCGGCTGCGGACATTTCAGAAATCCCGTTCACTCACGATGGCGACAATTCGTGCGCCGTCGCTACCACTTCCTTCAGCGAGGCGCCGCCGGAGGATTCTGTCGCCGCCATCACGGCGCCCTCGACGATCGGCGCGTTGCAGACGGTGATCTTCTGCGCACGCGGCTCACCGATCATCTCCACCGCCATTTCCGAATTGGTCTCGGCTCCGCCGAGATCGACCAGGATGGCGACACCAGCTTCCGACCAAGCCTTGTCGATGGCACCCATGATCGCCTCGACACTGGTGCCAAGCCCGCCATGGCCGTTTCCGCCGCACCATGCAAGCGGCACTTCGTCGCCCACCATCTGGCGTACCATGTCGGCCGTGCCCTCCGCGACCAGCGGCGAATGCGACACAATCACGATCCCGACATTGCTCATGCGCTTTCCCCGATCGCTTGCCCCAATGTGCGCACCAGCAGCGCGGTCGAGCGCGCGCCGGCATCCATATGGCCGATCGAGCGCTCGCCTAGGAACGAGGCGCGGCCGCGCAGCGCCTTCATCGGTACGGTCGCTTCGGCGGCGGCGTCGGCGACGTCGGCGATTTGCGCCGCCGGCTTGCCTCCCGCCAAGGCGTCATGCACCGGTTGCAGCACATCGAGCATGGTTTTCTGTCCGACCTGGGACTTGCCACGCGCGGCCACCGCTTCGATCGCCTTGCCGAAGGCCGTCGTCAAATTGGCACGATCGGGCTCCGCCGCGATCTCCTTGCCCAGCGCCATGAACAATGTGCCGAACAGCGGGCCGGAGGCACCGCCCACCGTCATCACCAGCTTGGTGCCGATCGCCTTCAGGGCCTCGGGCAAGGGCTTCGCGGCGAACGCATCGGCCTCGGCCCGCACGGCCTCGAAGCCGCGCTTCATGTTCAGCCCATGGTCGCCGTCGCCGATCGCCTGGTCGAGCGCCGTCAATTCCTCGGCATGCGCGGCAATCGTATCCGCGGCGACCGTGATCAGCCTGGCAAGGTTCAACGCCGCCATGTCGTCCAAGGTCCCGGTTTTCACCTTGCCGGCAGTAGCGAAAGAATGGTCATTCGACAACTGGTGCATGCGTCAGGCCGTGACGAGCAGCGCGGCGACGGCTGCGAAAACCTCGGCCACGGCATGGGCGCCGGGGTCGACAACGCCCTGCAATTTGGTGCCGACATAGGCGGACCGTCCTGCTTTTGCCTTCTCCATGGCGGCCGTCGCCTCGGCTCCGCGCCGGGCCGCGATCGCTGCTTCGCCAAGGCCATTGCTGTCGAGCGCCTTGAGCGCCGGCTCGAGCGCATCGACCATGGTGCGGTCGCCCGGCTTGGCGCCGCCATAGAAGGTCATTCGCTCAAGTCCGGCGAGCAGCGCCTTTTGCAGGCTGGCGCCGCCGTCCAGCGCCTGCGCCGCCGCCGTGAAGAAGATCGACAGCAGCACCCCGCTGGAGCCGCCCATCGATGCGCTCAGCGTGTCGCCGACGGCGCCAAGGGTCGCCGCGGGGTTGCCCAGCGGCAGCGCGTCAAGCCGATCGAGGATGCTGCGCGCGCCGGTCGCCACAGTCGAGCCGGTGTCGCCGTCGCCCGCCTTGGCGTCGAGCCCGTTCAAGGTTGCTTCCAGGGAAATCAGCTTTTCGCAGACCGTAACGATCAGGCGCCTGGTGCCGGCATCCTGGCTGGCCTTGCGTGCCGCACTTTGTCCGGCTGCTTTCGCCATAGGCACGACAACAGGCGCTGCGACCGGCTTGGCCGGCATCCAGGCATGCGGGCCGACCGGCGCCAGCAAGGCGGCCTCGCGCGCTGGATCGAGCCGGATCAGCGACAGCGAGAAGCCGTTCATGTTGAGCGCCGTCATCAGCGGCCCGGGGCCGATCGTCAGCTTGACCGTTTTGGCGAGTGGGGAAGCGAGCACCGCATTGGCGACCAGCGACATTTCGAGCGGCGGCACCGAACCCAGATTGTTGATCAGCAAGGCATGGCTGGCCTTCGGATCGAGCAGCACTGCCAGGCGCTCGGCCATGATCGCCACCAGCCGGTCCGCGCTTTGCACCGCGATGCGCTCGACGCCGGGCTCGCCATGGATACCAAGGCCGAGTTCACCATCGTTCTCGCCAAACCGTTCCTCATGCTGCTGGCCGGGAATGGAGCAGGACGATAGCGACATGCCGAGCGAGACGATATCCTTAGCCGCCGCTCGCGCCGCCGCCGCGATATCGGCCAGATCATGGCCGGCCTCCGATAGATGGCCTGAGATCTTGTGCACGAACAGCGTGCCGGCGACGCCACGCGGCTGGGCAATGTCGGGAAGCGCGATGTCGTCGCCGACAATCACCATCTCGACGCGAAATCCCTCGGCGCGCGCCTTCTCGGCCGCCAGGCCGAAATTGAGGCGGTCGCCGGTGTAGTTCTTGACGATCAGCAGGCAGCCGGCCGGGCCGGTGACCGCGCGGATGGCCGCCAGCACCGCTTCGACGCTCGGCGAGGCAAAGATCTCGCCCGAGACCGCCGCCGTCAGCATGCCCTTGCCGACAAAGCCGGCATGCGATGGTTCGTGCCCAGCGCCGCCGCCGGAGACGACGCTGACCTTCGACTTGTCCCAATCGGCACGCAGCACGACTTTGATCTCGGGATATCCGTCGAGGCGCGCGAGCTCGCCCGAACCGATCGTCCGCAACAGGCCGTCCAGCGCCTCGGTGACGATCGTTTCCCGGCGGTTGAAAAAGTGCTTCATCGAATTCGTCCCGTATTCGCAATCGTCAATCAGAGGCGGCGTGAACCCTTAGCGGGAGCGCCGAACCCTTCACATCAACCGTTGTCCGTCGGCACCGAAATAGAGCGGCGAGCGATAGCGGATCATCACTCTGTCGCCTTGCGCCAGATCGGTGTCCGGATCGGTCAGCGTCACCAGTTTCTTTGAGCCCACCGTCACATGCAGATGGTTCTGGTCGCCGAGATGCTCGACCCAGTCGACGACGCCGTCGGCATGGCCATTTGTTGCCTTCTCGATGGTCAGATGCTCCGTGCGCGCGCCGATCGTCTTGGTGCCCGCCGGCGCGCTGCCATCGGGCAGCAGGCCGGTCGGCAGAAGATTGATCGCCGGCTGGCCGAGCCTTGCCGCGACATGCAGGTTCGCCGGCTCCGAATAGATCGTCCTTGGCGTGCCGATCTGCACCAGAATGCCGTCGGCGAGGATGCCGATGCGGTCGGCCATGGTCATCGCCTCGATCTGATCGTGGGTGACATAGAGCATGGTAGCGCCCAGTTCGGTCTGGATGCGCTTCAGTTCGAGGCGCAGATCCGCCCGCAGCTTGGCGTCGAGCGACGACAGCGGCTCGTCCATGAGGTAGATCGAAGGCTTGCGCACCAGCGCGCGGCCGATGGCGACGCGCTGCATTTCGCCGCCCGACAGTTTGGTCGAGCGGTTGGCGAGCTTGTGGTGGATGCGCACCATTTTCGCCACCTCCTCGACGCGGCGGCGGATCTGGTCTTCCGGTATTTTGCGTGCCGGTGAACGCAGCGGGAAGGCGAGATTGTCGAACACCGACAGATGTGGGTACAGCGAATATTGCTGGAACACGAAGGCGGTGTCGCGCTCCGCCGGGGACAGCGTCGTGGCGTTGTGGCCGCCGATCTCGATGGTGCCGGCATCCGGCCGCTCCAGCCCGGCGATCAGCCGCAGCGTCGTCGTCTTGCCGGCTCCGGTCGGTCCGAGCAGCACGACGAATTCGCCATCGGCGATGTGCAGGTCGAGACCGTCGACGGCGACATGTTCGCCGAAGCTCTTGGTCACGTTCTTGATGTGCACGTCAGCCATGCTGCGCTCTCCCCTGAGAGGCGGTATCGTGGATCGCGGTTCTCACCGCCCGGCCGGAGCCCTTGTCGAACAGCGACAGCCGGGCGCTGTTCAGGGCCAGGCCGACATGATCGCCGGCGTTGAGCCGGATTTCGGCCGGCACGCGCGCCTTGATGATGCCGTCCGCCGTTTCCACCGCGACGATCTGGGTGGTGCCGAGATATTCGGTACCGTAGATGGCGCCGCGCAGTTTCGAGGCATCGTCGAAGCGGATGTGTTCAGGCCGGATCCCAAGCGCCATGTCGGCCGGCGCAATGTCCTCGCGCACTTCCGGCACCGTGACCTTCGCGCCCTGGACGACGACTTCCCTGGCGCCCTTGGCCAGCCCGCCGCCGAAGCCCAGAAAGTTCATCGGCGGCGAGCCGATGAAGTCGGCGACGAACATGGTTGCCGGTCGGTCGTAGATTTCGCGCGGACTGCCGAACTGCTCGATGACGCCGTGGTTCATGACGGCGATCTTGTCGGCCATCGACATCGCCTCCATCTGGTCATGCGTGACATAGACCGTGGTGGCGTGGATGCGGTTATGCAGTTCGCGCAATTCATGGACCATCAGGTCGCGGAATTCAGTGTCGAGCGTGCCGAGCGGCTCGTCCATCAGGAAGCATTTCGGCCGCCGCACGATGGCGCGGCCGAGCGCCACGCGCTGGCGGTCGCCGCCGGCAAGGCCGGAGACGGATTTGTTGAGCAGATGGTCGATGCGCAAAAGTTTTGCCGTCTCCTCGACGCGGCTGCGGATTTCGGCCGACGGCATGCCTTGTGCCAGCAGCGGAAAACCGATGTTCTTGCGCACATTCATGTGCGGATAGAGGGCGAACAGCTGGAAGACGAAGGCGATGTCGCGCTCGCGGGCCCGCAGCATGGTGACGTCGTCGCCGCCGAGCAGGATCTGGCCGCCAGTCGGCAGTTCCAACCCTGCGATCATGCGCAAGGTCGTCGTCTTGCCGCAGCCCGACGGCCCGAGCATGACGAAGAACTCGCCATCCTCGACGACGAAGTTGGAATCCTGCACGGCGACGAAATCGCCGAAGGCCTTTCTCAAATTCTGGACGCGGATTTCGGCCATGATTATTCCGGGAACTTCGAGACGATGATGAACATCACGGTGCCGGCTAGCATGGTGATGAAGGAGTAGGTGTAGAGCGACAGCGCGAAGGGTTGGAACAACATCAGGAAGCCGATGGCGATCAGCGCCGTCGCGATATTTTCCATCACGCCGCGCCGGGCCCAGGCCGGCCAGCGCGATTTGCGTTTGGCTGATTTGGTCATGCTCATTTGCGCACCGCGCCGAAGGTGATGCCGCGCAGCAATTGCTTGCGAAGCAGGATGGTGAAAACCAGGATCGGCACCAGGAAGATGGTCGTGCCGGCCGCCACCGCCGGCCAGTCCTGGCCGCCTTCGCCGATGATGGTCGGGATGAAGGGCGGCGCGGTCTGCGCGGTGCCCGATGTCAGCAGTGCGGCGAAGGCATATTCGTTCCAGGCGAAGATCAGGCAGAAGATGGCGGTCGCGGCAATGCCGGTCGTCGCCTGCGGCAGCACGGTGCGCCAGAAGGCCTGCAGCCGCGTGTAGCCGTCGATCATCGCCGCTTCCTCATACTCGCGCGGGATCTCGTCGATGAAGCCCTTCAGGAGCCACACCGCCAGCGAGACATTGACCGCCGTGTAGAGCAGGATCATGCCGAGTGCCGTGTCCGACAGGCCAAGCTCGCGGTACATCAGGTAGATCGGGATGGCGACCGCGATCGGCGGCATGAAGCGTGTCGACAGGATGAAGAACAAAAGGTCGTCGGCGAGCGGCACCTTGAAGCGCGAGAAACCATAGGCCGACAGCGTGCCGAGAAACACCGCGCAGAAGGTCGAGCCGAAGGCGATGATCAGCGAGTTGACGAAGCGCGGCAGGAAGTTGGACGGGCCGGCGATCACCATGTTGCGCTTGCGCACCGTCTCGTCGCAGAAGCCGGTCGCCGGTCCGAGCGAGTTGATGTATTCCGGCGTCTGCCGTGTCCGGGTGGTGAACAGGTTGCAGTAGCCCTCGATACTCGGCTGGAAGACGATCTTGGGCGGATAGGCGATCGAATCCGGCGGAGTCTTGAAGCTGGTGGCGAAGATCCACAGCAGCGGCACGATCGAGATCAGCGCATAGGCGATGATGATCGCGCCGGCGATGCGCTTCGAGTTCGCCGAAGGGGAGACGACCGAATGGGCTGTGGTCAGGCTCATCTCTGCTTCACCTTGTTGAGCGCCTTGACGTAGATGTTGGCGAGGCCGAACACGGCCACGAACAGGATGATGGCGAAGGCCGAGGAATAGCCGGTGCGCCAGCTCTCGAAGGCCTGCCGCTTCAGCGTGATCGAGGCGACCTCGGTGGTCGACCCCGGCCCGCCGCCGGTGAGCAGGTTGACCATGTCGAACATCTTGAAGTTCTCGATGCCGCGAAACAGCACCGCCAGCATGATGAAGGGCAGCGCCATCGGCAGCGTGATCGACCAGAATTGCCGCCAGTTGGAGGCGCGGTCGACCTCGGCCGCCTCGTAGATGTATTCGGGGATCGAGCGCAGGCCGGCGAGGCAGATCAGCATCACGTAGGGCGTCCACATCCATGTGTCGACGATGACGATCGACCACGGCGCCAACTCGACGTTGGAGAGCATCTGGATGCTCGTCGGCGGAATGCCGCTGACGAACGAGATGACATAGGAGAACAGGCCGATCTGCGGCTCGTAGAGGAAGCGCCAGAAATTGCCGACCACCGCCGGCGACAGCATCATCGGCACCAGGATCAGCGTCGTCCAGAAGGCGTGGCCGCGGAATTTGCGGTCAATCAGCCAGGCCAGCGTGAAGCCGATCAGCGTCTGCAAGAGGATGGTCCAGAACACGAAGTGCGCGGTCGTCTGCATGGCGATCCAGATGTCCTTGTCGCCGAGGATACGCTGGTAGTTGGCAAAGCCGAGATTCTTCACCACCTCGTTCGGCCGGTTGGCCCGGTAGTTGGTGAAGGAGAGATAGATCGCCCAGAACAGCGGGAAGATGTTGATGGCAAGCAGCAACAGGATCGTCGGCGAGATGAACAGCCAGGCGAGGCCCTTGTCGCTGATGCCCCGGACCTTGCGGGCCAACGGTTCCGGGGTCGCCCGGGCAACGTTCTCCGCGGTCCGATTGAGCATGGTCAGTCCTGCTTCGGTCACTTGGGTCGTCTCTGTCATGGAATTTATCTGAACTGCGTCCCGTGCCAAGGGCGGCACGGGACCAAGAGCATGATGCCGAAAAGTGTGAAGCGGTTTTCGGACGACATCATGCTCTCTCTCGTTGAGGCCGGAGGCGGATGATCCCTGGTCGATTCGACCTGAAATCATCCGGCTCCGGGTCCTAGCTCGGGAGGAGCCGGTTACATCTTGCCGTCATCCTGGAACACCTGGGTCCAGTCCTTGACCAGGCCGTCGAGCGCATCCTTGGCGGAGCCCTGGCCGGCAACGACATAATCATGGAAGCGCTTCTGCGAGGCCTGCAGCAGCGGCGCGTAGCTCGGCTCGGCCCAGAAGTCCTTCACGATGGCCATCGAGTCGAGGAAGGCCTGTGCGTAGGGCTGGCTGGCCGGGAATTTCGGGTCCTTCACCACCGCGTTCAGGCAGGAGTAGCCGCCAAGCGACCACCACTTGGCCTGCACGTCCTTGTTGGCGAACCACTTGATGTATTTCAGCGCCGATTCCTGCTTGTCGGAATAGGAAACCACCGAAATGCCCTGGCCGCCGAGCTGTGCGAACTGTGCGCCGCCGGGACCCTTCGGATTGACGAAATAGCCGATCTTGTCGCCGCCGACATTCTCGTCCTTCTGCAGGCCGGGCCATGTGAAGGTGAAGTTCATGTGCATCGCCACCTGGCCGGACTTGAAGGCATCGACGCCTTCGCCCATGTAGCTGTTGGAGGCGCCCGGCGGGGTGCAGCAGTCATAGAGCGCCTTGTAGAATTCCAGGCCCTTGACCGCGTCGGGCGAATTGACGAAGCCTTCCATCTCGTAGGGCTTCTTCGGGTTCTCATACTGGAAGCCGTAGCTGTAGAGCACATCCATGGCGCCCATGGTGATGCCTTCCGAGCCGCGCTCGGTGTAGATCGAGGCGCCATAGACGGTCTTGCCGTCGATCTGCCGCTTCTGGAAGAATTCGGCGATCTGCTTCAGCTGGTCGAAGGTGGTCGGCGGGCCGAGATCCCAGCCATACTTCTCCTTGAATTCCTTCTGCAGCTCGGGCTTGGAGAACCAGTCCTTGCGGTAGGTCCAGCCGACGACGTCGCCCATGGCCGGCAGCGCCCAGTAGTTCGGCGTGTTCTTCGGCCATTCCGAATAGCCGACGACGGTCGCCGGCACGAAGTCGTCCATGCTGATCTTCTCCTTGTCGAAGAAGTCGTTCAGCTTGACGTAGTGGCCGTTCTCGGCCGCGCCGCCGATCCATTGGCTGTCGCCGATGATCAGGTCGCACAATTTGCCGTGCGAGTTGAGCTCGTTGAGGAAGCGGTCGGCATAGTTAGTCCACGGCACGAATTCGAATTTCATGCCGATGCCGGTTTCCTTGGTAAAATCCTTGGACAGTTCGACAAGCGCGTTTGCCGGGTCCCAGGCGGCCCAGCACAGCGTCAGGTCTTCAGCGTGCGCGACGTTCGACACGGCTGTCGACGCTGTAATCGCCGAGGCCAGTCCCAACGCCAGTTTCAAGCTCGATTTCATGTCTTCCTCCCATTTGCGAAACGCGCCCGGATGACGGTTTCAAGAGCCCTCGAACCTCTCTCCTCAGAGGCCCAAACACGGCGGTGTCTCGGCACCGCGGATGTTTAGTAATTTGTTTAGTGATGCAATTTTTACTAAACAAGGCAAGCGAATTCGTCGCTGCGCCGCAACATGACGAAACGGATGATTGAAATCGTTGGGAAATGACCGCCGGATGGTTTTCCGGCAGCCGCTCAGTTGGCCTCGCCGATGACGTTCGTCTGTGGCGTCACCGGCCGGACCGGCGGCGCGGGCGGCAGCAAGGCGCGTATGTCGGCGAAGGGAAATGTCGGCTCGAAACGAAAGGCCTCGGCCAGTGAACCGGGGAGGCCGTTGCACTGGCCGGCGCGAAATTCATTCTGGATGCGCGCCCGGTCGACATATTGCTCCGGCCGTTGCGATTGGTGCGCGCGGATCGCCTGCGTCTTGATATCCCGGTAGGCGGAAACATCGACGTAGTGCGTCGGCGCAAACCCGGTGCCGCCCATCGTGTCGGCATGCAGCACGGGGACGCCGAACGAGGCCGCGATGCGCACGCCGTCCGACAGCGCGCGATGGTCGGCGTGATAGTCGTTGGGCGCGTGCGTGATGACCAGGTCCGGCCCGGTCTCGCGTACAAGCGCCTTCAGCGCACCGATCAGCGTCGCATCGGCCACCAGTTCGCCATCGGGAAAGTCGAGGAAGCGCGGTGCAGCACCCAGCAGCGCCGCCGCCGCCGTCGCTTCCTCGCGACGGATACGCGCGAGGACCTTGGCATCGCTCTTGCCCCCCTTGGCACCATCCGTGGCCACGGCAAAAGTGAGTTCTGCGCCTTGCGCCGCATAGGCGGCCATCGTACCGAACATGAAGATCTCGATGTCGTCCGGATGCGCACCGAGGGCCAATATTCTCAAGCTACTCTCTCCCCGGAAATGGAAAAACGTGCCGAACGGAATCCTGCTCGCCCTGATCGCCTATGCAAGCTATTCGGGCAGCGATGCCGTGATCAAGAGCCTGGGCGGACAGTTCACCGTCTTCGAGATCGGCTTCTTCTCCACCCTGTTCGCCGGCTGTTTCCTGTTCTTCAGCCGCCCCGCGGGTGAACGCTGGCGCGATTTCTGGCGCATGAAGCGGCCATGGGCCGTGCAGGCGCGGGCACTGGCCGGCATCGCGTCGGGCGTGCTCAGCGTCTATGCCTTCACTCACATTCCCCTTGCCGAAGTCTACGCGCTGATCTTCCTGGCGCCTTTGCTGGTCACCATCCTGTCCACCGTCATCCTGAAGGAAAAGGTCGGCCCCTGGCGATGGCTGGCCGTTGTCGCCGGCTTTGCCGGGGTGATGCTGGTGGTGCGGCCGGGTTTCCGCGAATTGAACCTTGGCCATCTGGCCGCCTTCGTGAACGCCTTTCTCGCCGCGGCCAGCGTCATCCTGCTGCGGTCGCTCGCCCAGCAGGAGAAGCGCACATCGATGCTCGGCGTGCTTGTCGGCTATGGCCTGCTGTTCAACGGCGCTGGCGCCGCCGCCAGCTCCTTCACCTTGCCGAATGCCATGCAGCTTGTCTGGCTGGCGATGGCCGGCGCCTTCACCGCCGGCGGGCAACTCATGCAGCTCCTGGCGGCCAAATACGCGCCCGCCAACCGGATCGCGCCGACGCATTATTCGCAGATCGTGTGGGCGGTCATCCTCGGCGCGCTTTTCTTCCAGGAATATCCCGATTGGCTGTCGCTGGTTGGCCTCGCGGTTGTCGGTGCCTCCGGCCTGCTGACGATGGTGCGCGAGGAGGCGAGGCTCGGCACGGTGCGCTGGAACCCGTTTTCGCGCACCCGGCTTTGACCAGGCGTTAGCGCGATAAAGTTGCACGGCGACCGGGACCGCTGATATGCGGGCGCGATGAAGACGAAACCGTTGCCGGAGCTTCCGGTCACAGCTGTGTTGCCGGCGCTCGGCGAAGCGCTTGGCAATGGCAACAGCGCCGTGCTGGTGGCGCCGCCCGGCGCCGGCAAGACGACGCTGGTGCCCTTGGCGCTGCTGGACGCGCCATGGTTGGGAGCCGGCCGGATCGTTCTGCTCGAACCGCGCCGGCTCGCCGCCCGCGCTGCCACGCGGCGCATGGCCGAATTGCTTGATGAGGAGCCCGGCGGCACGGTCGGCTACGCCATGCGCATGGAGAACCGCACCTCGGCCCGGACCAGGATCCTGGTCGTCACCGAGGGTGTGCTCGCACGCATGATCCTCGACGATCCCGAACTGCCCGGTGTCTCGGCGGTCATTTTCGACGAATTCCACGAGCGTTCGCTCGACGGTGATTTCGGCCTTGCCCTGGCACTCGACGTGCAGGGTGCGTTGCGGCCGGATCTGCGCCTTGTTGTTATGTCGGCGACGCTGGACGGCGCCCGCGTCGGCAGGCTCCTGTCGGGCGCGCCGGTGATCGAAAGCGAGGGCCGGGCCTTCCCCGTCGACATCCGCTACGACGAACGGCCGGCCGGTATCCCGATCGAGGATGCCATGGCCAAGGCGGTCCGCTCGGCGCTCACCGACGAAAGCGGCAGCGTGCTTGCCTTCCTGCCCGGCCAGCGCGAGATCGAGCGCACCGCCGAGCGGCTGGCCGGCAAGGTCGGCGCCGACACCGACATCGTGCCGCTCTATGGCCAGCTCGACGGCAAGGCGCAGGACGCCGCGATCAAGCCCGCGTCGCCCGGTCGTCGCAAGGTGGTGCTGGCCACTTCCATCGCCGAAACCTCGATCACCATCGACGGTGTGCGCGTCGTCATCGATTCCGGCCTGTCGAGGCTGCCGCGCTACGAGCCGGCGAGCGGACTGACGCGCTTGGAAACCGTGCGCGTCAGCAAGGCTTCCGCGGATCAGCGCGCCGGCCGCGCCGGGCGCACGCAAGCCGGCGTCGCCATCCGACTGTGGCGCGCCGAACAGACGGCGGCGCTTCCCGCTTTCACGCCGCCAGAAATCCTCGAGGCGGACCTGTCGGGCCTGCTGCTCGACTGCGCTGCCTTCGGTGTCGCCGATCCGACGGCGCTCGCCTTCCTCGATCCGCCGCCGGCGCCGGCTCTCAACGAGGCGAGGGTGCTGCTGCGCGCGCTGGACGCCATCGATGAGGCAGGCCGCCTGACGGAAGCGGGCATGGCCATGCGCAAGCTCGCTCTGCCGGTGCGGCTGGCGCATATGGTCGCCGAGGCGGCGAAGAGCGGCCATGCCGGCGAAGCGGCTATGGTGGCCGTACTGCTGACCGAACGCGGCCTTGGTGGCGACGGCGCCGATCTCGAACGGCGGCTGATGCGCTTTCGCGCGGAAAGGTCGCCGCGCGCCGTCGCCGCGCGGCAGCTAGCGGAGCGGTTGGCAAGACAGGCGAGCGGCCAGAAGGATAGCGCGGCCGTTCCTGCTGGTCCCTTGCTCATCCACGCCTGGCCGGACCGCGTCGCCAAGGCGCGCGGCGAGCGCGGCCGCTTCGTGCTGGCCAATGGCTCCGGCGCCATGCTCGATGCCGCCGACCCGCTGGCGGGCGAGCCGTTCCTGGTTGTCGCCGACCTGCAGGGCAAGGCGCAGAACGCGCGCATCGCTGCGGCCGCCGCAATCGGCGAGGACGACATCCGCGCCACGCTGGCCGACCGGATCGAAACGCGCCGGCAAACGAGCTTCGATCGCGACCGGCGCGCCGTGCGGGTGCGCGAGACTGTTCGCCTCGGCGCCATCACGCTCGCGGAGCGCATGCTGCCCGCTCCCTCAGGCACCGAGGCCGACCGCGCCATGCTTGACGCCTTGCGCGAGCACGGGCTGTCGCTGCTGAGCTGGAGCAAGGAGGCCGAGACGCTGCGCCAGCGACTGTCCTGGCTGCACCGTGGCCTTGGGTCGCCCTGGCCCGACATGTCGGATGAAGCGCTGATCGAGCGCCTCGACGACTGGCTGCTGCCCTTCCTGTCAGGTGCCGCATCCCTGGCCGCCATCAATTCCGGTGTTGTCTCGGCCGGCCTGGCTTCGCTCGTGCCGCACGACCTGCAGCGCAAGGTCGATGCGCTGGCGCCAACGCATTTCGACGCGCCGTCGGGCAGCCACGTGCCGATCCGTTATGACGGCGAATGGCCGGTGCTGGCGGTGCGCGTGCAGGAACTGTTCGGCCTCGACCGCCATCCCTCGATCGCCAACGGCACGGTGCCGCTGACGCTCGAACTGTTGTCGCCGGCGCACCGGCCGATCCAGACGACACGCGACCTGCCCGGCTTCTGGCGCGGCTCCTGGGCCGACGTGCGCGCCGACATGCGCGGCCGCTATCCCAAGCATGTCTGGCCGGAGAATCCACTGCTCGCCACGGCCACCGCTCGCGCAAAACCGCGCGGGACCTAGCGCTTGTCTTCCTGCGGCTGTAATCCATGGCCATGATCAATGTTTTGCGTGCGCCCGATTTCCAGCAAAGTCAGAGGCTGCGTCTCAACACGCTGATCCGGCTGCGCTGGCTTGCCATTGTCGGCCAGAGCGTGGCGGTGCTCGTCGTCGCCTATGGCCTGAAATTCCCGCTGCCGGTCAGCCTGTGCTTCGCGCTGATCGCCTGTTCTGCCTGGATGAACCTGTTCCTGGCGTTCCGCTTTCCGGCCGCGCACCGGCTCACCCCGTTCGCCGCTTTCGGCATCCTGATCTTCGACAGCCTGCAGCTTGCCGGCCTGCTCTACATGACCGGCGGCCTGACCAATCCGTTCTCGCTGCTGATGACCGTGCCCGTCGTGATCTCGGCGACGTCGCTGCCCTTGCGCCTGACCGCCATTCTAGGCGGGCTGGTGATGATAGCGGCGACCTTGCTGGTTTTCATCCATCTGCCGCTGCCCTGGTATGAAGGCGCGCCGCTGGTGATGCCCTTCATCTATGTCGCCGGCATGTGGATGGCGGTGCTGTCCTCGATCGCCTTCACGGCCATGTATGCCTTCCGGGTGGCCGCCGAAGCCCGGCTTCTGGCCAATGCGCTTGCCGCCACCGAACTGGTGCTGCAGCGCGAGCAGCACCTTTCCGCGCTCGACGGCTTGGCGGCGGCCGCCGCGCATGAGCTTGGCACGCCGCTCGCCACCATCACGCTTGTCGCCAAGGAGATGGAAAAAGCGCTCGGCAGCGACCCGAAATACGGGGAAGACGTGAAGCTGCTGCGCTCGCAGAGCGAGCGCTGCCGCGAAATTCTCAAGCGCCTGACCAGCCTGTCGTCCGAGGGCGAGGCGCATCTTTCCCGCTTGCCGCTGACCTCGCTGGTCGAGGAGGTCACCGCGCCGCATCGCGACTTCGGCATCTCGATCAAGCTTCGCCCCGGCGAGCGCACCGGGCCCGAGCCGGTCGGGCGCCGCAATCCGGGGGTCATCTATGGCCTCGGCAATCTGGTCGAGAACGCCGTCGATTTCGCCCGCAAGAGCGTCACCGTGCGCTGGAGCTGGGACGAGGCGACCGTCACCTTTTCGATCATCGACGACGGGCCCGGTTTTCCCCCCGAGATCATCGATCGCATCGGCGAGCCCTATATGTCGACACGTCAGGGCACCGAGGCCGGCGGAGGCCTTGGGCTTGGCCTGTTCATCGCCAAGACACTGCTCGAGCGCTCGGGTGCCGCGCTGGATTTCCGCAATTCAAGCGGCCTGGGCGAGGGCGCCGTGGTGCAGATTTCATGGCCGAGAACAGTCTTCCTGAACCCGGAAACGGCCCCCGCCACCATGTTTGACACTGCATAAATTGGACAATAGCGGCGCAAAACTATATCTGCGTAAAATTAAGGCAGCAGGAATTTTCAAGACGATGACAGGCGATGAAAATAGTGGCGCAATGGTTGAAGGCGAAGACACCTCGCTTTTGATCGTCGATGACGACAAGCCGTTCCTCACCCGTCTGGCCCGCGCCATGGAAACCAGGGGCTTCGTGGTCGAGACCGCCGAGAGCGTCGAGGAGGCCGTGGGCAAGGCCCGCGCCAATCCGCCGGCTTACGCCGTGGTCGATATGCGGCTCGGCGACGGCAACGGCCTCGACGTGGTCGCCGCCATCCGCGAGAAGCGCGAGGACTCCCGCACCATCATCCTGACCGGCTACGGCAACATCGCCACCGCGGTGACCGCCGTGAAGCTCGGTGCCGTCGACTATCTGTCGAAGCCCGCCGACGCCGACGACATCTTTGCCGCGCTCACCCGCACCTCGGGCGAGCGCGCCGCGCCCCCGGAAAACCCGATGTCGGCCGACCGCGTTCGCTGGGAGCACATCCAGCGCGTCTACGAAATGTGCGAGCGCAACGTTTCCGAAACCGCGCGCCGGCTCAACATGCATCGCCGCACGCTGCAGCGGATACTGGCCAAGCGCGCACCGCGCTGAGCGGCAGGCCGGGTGACCAGGCGGAGGCGACATGCAGGATTTGAAGCAGCGGCCGGTTTCCGTCTTCCGCGAATTTCTCGATAGCGAAGCGGCCGGCGGCATCATCCTGATGGTGGCGGCGGCCCTTGCCCTGATCGTCGCCAACTCGCCGCTGTCGGGAACCTATTTCTCCGTGCTCCACGCCTATCTCGGCCCGCTCAGCGTCTCGCACTGGATCAATGACGGGCTGATGGCGGTGTTCTTCCTGCTCGTCGGGCTGGAGATCAAGCGCGAGATGCTGGACGGCCAGCTTTCGACATGGCCGCGCCGCGTCCTGCCTGGCATCGCGGCGGCGGGCGGCATGCTGGTTCCGGCACTGGTCTATGTCGCCATCAATCGCAACAATTCAGCCGCACTGCCCGGTTGGGCGATCCCGACCGCCACCGACATCGCCTTCGCGCTCGGCGTGCTGTCGCTGCTCGGCAGCCGCGTGCCGGCCTCATTGAAGGTTTTTCTCACCGCGCTCGCCATCATCGACGACCTCGGCGCCGTCATCATCATCGCCATCTTCTACACCAGCGGCCTGTCGCTGGCCTATCTCGGCGCCGCCTTCGCCGTCATTGCCGTGCTCGTCGTGCTCAACCGCATGCGGGTGATGACGCTGGTGCCCTATCTCGTGCTCGGCGCCATCCTGTGGGTGCTGGTGCTGAAATCGGGTGTCCACGCCACGCTTGCCGGCGTCGCCTTGGCGCTGACCATCCCGCTCGAACGCTCCGCCGGGATCGGCCACGACTTCGACCATTCGCCGCTTCACCGGCTGGAGCATGGCCTGCACAGGATCGTGCCCTTCGTCATCATCCCCATTTTCGGTTTTGCCAATGCCGGCGTTTCGCTTGCCGTCCTTAGCCTTGGCGCGCTGATCGAGCCGTTGACGCTGGGTGTCGCCGCCGGCCTGGTGGTCGGCAAGCTCGTCGGTGTGCTCGGCTCGTCCGCGCTTGCCATAAGGCTCGGCCTGGCCGACCTGCCGGCCCATGCCGGCTGGTCACACATGCTCGGCATCTCGCTGCTCTGCGGCATTGGTTTCACCATGAGCCTGTTCATCGGCCTGCTTGCCTTCGCCGGCGACGTGGCCCTGCAGGACGCGGTCAAGGTCGGCATTCTCGCCGGATCATTCATCGCCGCCATCCTCGGCGCCGCCGTGCTGCTGATGGCGCCTGCTGCTGGAGCGGAGGGCGGTGAAGAGTAGCGGCGGATGCCGTGAAGGCCCGCGAACTACTCGCTTTCCCCTTCCAGAGCCGGCACCGAGACGCCGGCCAGTTCCGCCGCCAGCAGCCGCGAGGCACCGGCGCGCGCAATCCGCAGCATCAGCGCCTTGCGCGTCGCCGCCGCCATGCGGTGCTCCGGCGCATCGCGCATGATTTCGGCGCCGTAGCCGTCGGACAGGATGAAACCGCACTCGTCGGGAAATATCTCGGCCGGCACGCCGGGATGGGTGGCGAAGAAGAAGCGGTCGGAATGCAGCCGGTAGTCCGGCCATTTGCGGTCGACCCTGAAATCCTCGATCGAGGATTTGATTTCGATAATCCAGATATCGCTCTGGCGGGTCAGTGCCACGAGGTCGGCGCGGCGGCCGGTGGCCAGCGACAGTTCAGGCAGCACATGCGCGCCCATTTCCATGAGCAGACGCTGCACGCCACGGCGCACCAGCATGGCGCGTTCCGACTGGCGACCGTCAATGAGAGGGTTGATTGCGATGGGAGAGATGATTGGCATGACAAGCACCATGCCAGATTCTGTTCACGGTTTGAACCCGTTTGTGTCGGGCGATTATCTGGTTGACAAACCCACAAGGAAATAGGAATATGGTCCTCGACAGGCCGGCACCCATAATCCACGTATCTGACTGCGCATTTCATGCCGACGAGGCGTGCGACTGCGGCGGTCTAAATCTGGCAAAATATGTAGCTGAAGATTTTCGCCCCACGCTTATACCCAGCACGGGGCGCTTCGGATTTTTCGTTGATCACAGCGGCGGTGAATGCTTCATCGAGCCGCATAGTCTTCCAGCCGACACGTTCATTGCTCTCGCTACCGCCGCGCACTTGGTAGACGCTCATCCCCTCATTGCCGGAGGTCAAGGTGCCAACGGTATGGACCTCGACCACTCGCGCGAATCCATCATAGCGAAGCTCAAGGCGCTTGCCTTGGCGTAGTGCGTCACAGGCCACAGACTTCCACATTGCGTCCCCTCCCTCAAGGAGGGATAGGAAAGCACGGAAGCCGATGCAAAGGCGAATCCGCTACAGCCAATAGTAGGGAATGGGCCAACTTCGTGCTAAACGTCAGCGATGAGTTGGCTCGCTATAGCAGTCGTCATTGTCGGCATCGGTATTCCAGCCATTATGGCTGCTGCCTATTTTTGGACCGACCTCGAAACCCGAAAAGGTCGTGGGTGGAATTGGCTCAAAGACAAGGGCTTCTAGCGCCACCCAGCCGTAGAGGAACGTGGCCTTGGTTTTTCAATCGCTGTTAATCGGTTGGCGGCAGTTCTGGTCGCGCAAGCTCATCGCCAAGTACTACGTGAAGGCCCAATATTTCACGGTCTCGTTCAAAGTCTACCAGTCAGATGATGGTGAACGGATATGCCGCATGAGCGTCGTGTCGGGCGAAGATTCGAACTTCTCCCCGATGCGCGCAGTCGACCTCGACCTCCTTATCGAAGCCGCTCAGGAAGCTAGGGCGCAGCTAGGGGCTACCCAGCCGTAGGGGAATGGCCATCCGCCCATCTTTCGTTGCGAAAGTTGAAGTATCCGTCAGGCCCGGCGGTAGGCCGGGTGGAACGTCACTTCTGCGCCGTTGTCGTTGACCGTGGGTTCCTGTTTGACAAATTCGAACGTGGCGTCGAGCGAGAATCCAAACAGGACCTCCCAGGGATTCTTTCTGGCCTCATAGCCGAAACACGCCAAGGCTATCACGCGCGGCAAAACCGCTTCTGGTTTAGCGATAAAATCCTGAATGTTTCGAAGGCTTCTACCAAGTTCGGCAGCAGCTTGAGCGCGCGTAAGATTATTACGGGCTAGAAATTTCTCAAAATCCGCCCCGGTCATTTGCTCTTCAGCAAGACGCTCGACAGTCGTTACGGCCATATCAAAATCGCCTTCCTGCCATTCAAGTATCGCTCCATCGTTGCCGGCGGCTAGCGATTCAAATAGCTTCCGGTCGCTTCGAAGCGGCGCATAGACTCGGTATTTGTTGATGGCGGAAGACAGGTCAACGACTTCTGTCCTACCGATACGAGTCCCAGCGATCCAGCGAACCTCTACGCACAAATCATCCATAGGGCGCGCTGACTCAATTCGAGGCATCGGCCTTGGGTCAAACTTCGTCTTGATCCGGCTCATTTTGTTCTCTCCAGACACGCCAGAGCGTTTCTAGATTCTCACTTGCCCACTTGACAATATCGTTATGGAGGCCACAACCGCGACCCCTTATGATGTCAAGCGTCTCCAGGCTGACCTGGTAATTGCAGCAACCTCCTGCCCAAACGTGGAAATGAGGAGGGGGATGATCATCCGGAAAAACCTGGATCTTATGGGCTCCTATCCGGTGGACAGTAGGCATCATGTCCCCCGATAACGCATAACATAGTGCAAAAGTTGCACATGTTGCAAGGACGAACGTGCATTCATTGCATGGTCCGGTTGATTTGGTGGGTCGTGGTAAATATCGGGTTACGAGCTTGGAGGCTCTTTTTGGCGCAATTGCCTGGCTAGCGCCTTTATCTCGTCATTCGTCAATTTCGGGGATGTCGCCACCTTCGCCACAGCAGCTTCGAACGGAGCGTCCGAATCATCGATTTTCAGTTTTCGCGCGGCTTCGCGGAATTTCTCAATCTGCGGCTTATCCTCTGGCTTAGGCATAGGAATATAGACTCCGATTCCACGGTATGATAAACCATGGGCAGGGGATTTCTCCTCCTGCCCATGGTCCTCTTTCTTATGAGGCGCGGAAAAAATATCGCCGCGCCTCGGTTCAGACGGAAGATCATGGAAACCTCCAGTCCCCCAGCATCTACCAGTGCTGGGTCTGGCCGCCGACCAGCGGAAGTTCACTCAAATACGCCGTCGCGTGCTTGAGTCTCGATAGGCGAAGCGTCAACTTCGCCGGCGACTTTAGAAGCGCTTTCCGATTGCTCGGGGAGCGCTTCATTCGTTTGGGGCGCCTTCCGACCCCATTCAGTTAACGACCACAAGCCGGTCTCTTTGCCCTCGAACGTGAAAATGTCCCGTCGCGTTGAGAACTTGGCCGTCATGTTTCCCTTTGGCGAGTTTCCGGCGATCTTCACGCCGCGCCGCATAAGCTTATCGAAGATGTCAGCTGCCACCATAGGCTTCCCCGCCTCTCGCAAGACGGATTGCGCCTCTGCAATCACCATGGCGGTAGGGGATGACGGAACAAACACGGACCTGCCGTTAATGGTGCGGATCGAGCCAGTCTTAGGCTCGCCGCCAGACTGCTCTGGCGAAACGGCGGGTGCACTCTCTGTACCATCCGCGAGAAGGGCTTCACCAGTCGCAATCCACTCTTCCAGGCGGTGAATTGCGCTTTCATAAAAGGCGATCTTGTCGCGTGCTTTTTGAAAAGGATCGTTGCTCATGGGCCAGCATTAGAGCAGGACCCGTGAGTCGTCAAGCTCTCTCTAGAGAGCCAAGGAGAGGTTTCCTCTCTGTTCTTCACAGACTAGAGATAGAGCTCTGACAAGGGTATGCACATATCCTTATGTCAGCCTACGTTTTGCCCGCCGCCAAAGCGGCAACTCTAGCTGCACCGGTTTGCGGGAATGCGTCCGCTTCTCGTCAAGCAGGTCTATGATAGGTAAGGCGCTTACCAGCGGCACCCTTCAACGCGATAAATGCGCGGGTACCGTCATCGACGCCAAGGGCAATGCGGTTGCTGTAGCGGAAGTCGAACTCGGCCAGATAGCGGTGCAGATGGTGTTCGGCGCAATGCTGATAGACGCCCTTCATGCCGCGCTTGAAGATCGAATAGTAGCCTTCCACGGTGTTGGTGTGGACGGTCTTTGCGCCTTCGTAGCGGACATATTCGTCCTTGGAATGCGTGACGACATCGTGGGAAGCGAATTCCTGGCCCACGCGGCGGTACATGCCAGCTTCGTGAGTCATCAACGCGCTTTCCTTGGCGATGTTGGCGCGAACGATTGGCATGACGGTACCAATGCGGGCGGTATCGACGTGGAAGGAACGAGCGCGGCCACCACGCTCTACCAGCGTAACGACAGTGTTCTTGTGAGCGCCGCCACCGGTCTTGACCGGGGTTCCCGCCAGATGGCCAATGTAGGTTTCGTCAACCTCAACGGTCTTGCCATTGCCACCCATCGGGGACAGATCGCCAGACGCCATTGCAAGGCGAATGCGGTGGCACAGGAACCAAGCGGCTTCATAGGTGCATTCGAGTATGCGGTGCATCTGGTGGGCGCTGATGCCCTTCTTGGAGGCGCACATAAGGTGGATAGCCTGAAGCCACTTGGTCAGCGGCAAATGGCTTTCCTCGAAGATCGAACCCATGCGGACTGTGAACTGCGAGCGGCAAGCGCTGCACTTGTAGAGGCCGTGGCGCTCGACGCCGTTTGGGTTCTTCTTGGAAGGCTTGGTGCGAACGCCCTTCAAGGAATAGTGGCGATCCACGCTGCCGCACTTGGGGCAGACCGGACCATTCGGCCACAGGATGCCTTCCACATGCTCGAAAGCCTTGGCTTCGTCATGGAACTCGGGGCGGGACAGAACGGACATGGCGAAAGTTCCTAAGCTGTTGGAATCTTTCTACCTCTCCGGTTTGGGTTTGTCAACCAGATAATTGCCTTGTGTCGAGCGATTAGGATTGTCAGAATCGAGCTATTCGCCCGATCACAAAGGCTTACCTGGAAACATGCGCGTTTCTCAGGCAAAGGAACTGGTGGCCGGAAGCGTCCGCAAAGGGGACGGACAGTCAGGGGCAACGATGAGCGAGAACGGAAACCTCATTATTTATCCCATCCCCAGTCTTGTAGCGACCTTGCTCAATCGCGAGAGAGCAAAGGGAACCCCTTTGACAGAGGATGAGGTCATCCAAATCCGTGATAGCTGTCCGGCCATTGCGCTCACTCAGGAAGACGCCAGGCGGGTGGATGAGTCGCGAGGCTATCTCGATATTGATCCAGAAAATTGTTGGGAAGAATGGCAGCGAGTTCGGTTGGAACTGGCCGAGGATTAAGGCATTCGTCGAGTTCGCAAGCTTGGTTTGTCAACCGGATGTCCGCCTTGTGCAGGGCGGTTCTATTTGACAGAGCCGTTGGACCGTGAGCGACCTTCCGCGATCGCGCCATAATCCGGTCAAGTGCAGTCTGGTATTGACCTGTTGCGAGACGGCCCTATCTCGCCTCGATCAACTTCCGATCCTAACCATAGGACGGCAGGACTAAAGTCTTGCGCCAGAAAAGCAAAGGTCTGACGTTACCGTTTTGGTTCCGTCAATGTCCATTGGACGTTCCATTACTTTAGTTATTCAGCATATAAGGCCTGACGTTAGGGAAGGTGGCTGGCGGAATGGCCGGCGCAGTTTGGCTTTGGGTCTATAGGGGGGCTGCGCCGGCCATTGCGGGTTTGGGCGTTGGGTGTGATTATCCCCGCGAGGACTAGCCTACATATATATTAGCAACTACGCAAATAAGACTGAAGTCCCTGGTCGACCGAACCGTGGCGAGCAGATTGCGTATGATGGCGTTCAACGCGGCGGCCGATGGAAAGCGCCTCCCTCGGCCCGCCAGAAATCCCCTGCCTGCTATGGTTTCGCGGAAACATCGCTGCCGCCGTGCAAGGCGCTGCCTCTCGCCTCGTCGGCATTGAAACGATAGACGAGCGAGATCGAAAGGGTCTGTACCGTAGGCTTGAATGCGATGGCATGGTCCGCGGCACCGGTGGCATCGACGTACATCTCCGCGTTCTCACGGCCGTAGTCGGCAAAGCGGTATTCGGTCTTCATGAACCAGCCTGGGGACGATACACCCGTGAAGTCGAGCGCGTTTTCGACACCGCCGCCCACGAACCAGCCGTCATGGTCATGTCCCGCGACACTGAGGGGGACGAGTGGGGTCGGATCCAGGCCGGAGCCCGTAAAGGCGGCGTGACTGTAGCCGCCGTCGACATAGATCAGGGCGTCGGGCGTTGCGAGCACGCCGAGACGAAGTCCCGCGGCATAGTTCAGCCTGTTGCGTGTGGTGCCGGAATACTCCTCGAAGGGCGCTTGGATCGAACCTCTCAGATCGCCGAACTGAACGTCGGCAAAGGCGCCGGCAACCCAGGAGGGAACGAACTGCCAGTCGAAGCCTGCGCCCACGGTGCCGAACCCGCCACTCCCGTTGGTGTGTGCGGACGGCCCCGGCGCGGGGATGCCTTCAAAATCCGTGTATTGGTTCGCGCTCCACCATCCGAACCCGCCGCCGGCTGAAAGATAGAACCCGCTCCAGTCACCAGCTTGGGGTGACCCCGCCGCGCCCATATCGGCCGCCACTGCTCCTGAAGGCAGCATGATCGCGATCGCGATACTGCCCGCAAACAAAAGTCTCATGCAGAAATCCCCAAGCTGCGTTTTGCCAACACTCTTGGCGCATTCCGCGGCCGTCGTCTTGGACGCATGGGCTCTGTTATTGGACGAATGGGCCTTGCGCGGCATCAATCCGGCACAAGCATGTGCTCCCCGGCCAGCGCCGCACTATCTGGCGACCGGAATCGCTCGCCTTGTCCCGCCCGGCGGTCCCGGGCGCCTTCACCCGCATGGCCTCTGTGATATAAGACGGCTGACCGAGCGGGCACGCAAAATGCAGAAGATTGATTTTTCTTCGGACAGCCTACCCACGCATTTGAGCGACCGGGATCGTTTTCGCCTGTGGCGCGACATGTGGATGGAACAGCTCGGCGCGGCCGAGATAAGGCACGCCGAGGACAAGCCATTCGCCACGGCGACGAAGATGCGTTTTCTGGGTGACCTGCGCGTCGGCCTGTTTGAGACCACGACCGAATATTATGTGCGCACCCGCCGCCACGTCGCCAACGACCGCGACGAAATCTTCGTGGGATTCTACCGCAGCCCAAAGCCGCAGGTGTGGTCCGTCGCGGATTGCGATGTTTCGCTGCAGCGGGGCGACGCCATCGCCTACAATATCGCGCAGCCTTGCCGGAGCTTTACCGACGGGGTCACCGCCTGGGTATTGGCCTCCATTCCCAGGGCCCAGCTGCTCAGGCTGGTGCCGCATGCCGACGACCGCCCGGTGACTCGGCTCGACCTGGCAAATCCAGCAATGCGGCATCTTGAGCGCACGATCGATTTCCTGATCCACTCCGAGGAGTTGGATCATGCGCCGGCCCTCGCGCAGCAGACCGGAACGGCACTGGCGGACCTGATCGCGTTGGCGCTGGGAGCCGGTGGCGACGCCGCGGAGATCGCGGCTGCGCGCGGGCTGCGCGCGGCGCGGTTGCGCGAAGCGATAGCGGTCATCGAGGCGCGGTTCGCCGAGCCGGCCCTGTCGACGGATATGGTGGCGCGCGCGGTCGGCCTGTCACGCCGCTACCTGAACACACTTCTTCTCGAAAGTGGCCACACCTTTGCCGAACGAGTCCTGGAGCTCAGGCTGCAAAGGGCTTGCGCCATGCTGGCGGACGTCCGCAAGGATGCGATGAAGATAAGCGATATCGCGCTTGCCGCCGGGTTCAACGACGTGTCCTATTTCAATCGGCGTTTCCGGGTGCGTTTCGGTGCATCGCCCACCCAATATCGTGGCGGGTAGGTTTTTCCGGCGGCGGGGATGTTCCAGTCAGCCGAACGCCTGGTCGGCTCCCGCCGCCGTCCCCGCCATGTCATCTAGGATCGGGCAGTCCGGCCTGTCGTCGCCGTGGCAGGCATGGATCAGCTTCTGCAGCGTCGAGCGCATGGATTGCAGTTCGCGCACCTTCTCCTCGATTGCCGTGACATGAGCGGCGGCGATCTCGCGCACGTCGGCGCTAGCGCGGCCGCGATCCCGGTAGAGTGCCATCAACTGACGGCAATCGTCGATGGAAAAGCCGAGGTTGCGCGCGCGGCGCAGGAAGGCCAGCCGGTGGACGTCGTCGCCGGAATAATCACGGTAGCCGTTGGCGGCACGCGCGGGCGCGATCAGGCCGATCTCCTCATAGTAGCGGATGGTCTTGGCCGGCAGTCCTGAACGGTGGGCGGCGTCGCCGACATTCATGGCGGAGATCCTCGATCCTGTGGCCCGCGCGGTTCAGGCCCATTGAATTTACTTCACAATCTGGTGAAGGCTGTTGCCGAAATGCCATACTGATACGCTTACCAGCACGTAAGGCCACGGATATAGGCATCGTGTGCTTGGCAAGCAAAGCAAATGCCAGCATGAATGATGGAGAGAAAGCGGCCGACTCGTGCCGCTGGCGTTTGGGCAGGGCACCGGATCATCACATGCGCATGAAGTCGCTCGCAATAATTGCCGCATTGGCGCTGTCCACTGCTATCGCCGGTTGCAGCACCATCGGCGGGCAGATTTTCTCAAACGACTACGGCGCGGTGACCGACGCTGGCTACCAGCTGCCGCGCATCCCGATCGAAAAAGTGCCGAGGCAGTATCACCGGCAGGAAGTGAACTACGACACCAAGGAAAAGCCGGGCACCATCATCGTCGATACGCAGAACAAGTTCCTCTATTTCGTCGAGGGTGATGGCCGCGCGATACGCTATGGCATCGGCGTTGGCCGCGAGGGCTTCGAGTGGCATGGCACTGCTCATATCGCGCTGAAGCGCGAATGGCCGACCTGGACGCCGCCCCGTGAAATGATCAAGCGCCAGCCCGAACTGGAGAAGTTCGCCAACGGCATGGAGCCGGGCCTCAAGAACCCGCTCGGCGCGCGCGCCATGTATCTCTTCAACAAGGGCGGCGACATGGGTTACCGCCTGCACGGCAGCCCGGAATGGAATTCGATCGGCAAGGCGATGTCGTCTGGCTGTATCCGGCTGATGAACCAGGACATTATCGATCTCTATGACCGCGCCTCGGTCGGCGCCAAGGTCATCGTGATGTAAGCATCCTGATCTCAGGATCAGGGTCAAATCTTTCGTGCGCGGACCGTCTAGGCAACAACGGACGTCCCAAACAGAAAACCGGGCAATTCGGCCCGGTTTTTTGTTATTCACGAACAGGATGTTTTGAGGTCGCGCCCGCAGGCCGAAGCGGCGGCGCGCGGAAAGTATCAGGCGACCTGCTCGACCTGCTGCACTTCGGGCACAAAATGGCGAAGCAGATTCTGGATGCCGTGCTTCAGCGTCGCCGTCGATGATGGGCAACCGGCGCAGGCGCCCTTCATGTGCAGGAACACCGTGCCGTTCTCGAAGCCGCGGAAGGTAATGTCGCCACCGTCCTGGGCCACTGCCGGACGCACCCGTGTGTCGAGCAGTTCCTTGATGGTGATGACGAGTTCCTCGTCCGCCTTGTCATAGAATTCGCCGGTCTGGCTGGTCTCGGCGGCCGGGCCGGTCTTGGCCATGACCGGCGCACCGGACATGAAATGCTCCATGATGGCGCCGAGGATCGCCGGCTTCAGATGCTGCCAGTCGGGGCCATCCTTGGTCACGGTGATGAAGTCATAGCCGAAGAAGACGCCGGTGACGCCGGGAATTTCGAACAGCCGGCCGGCCAGCGGCGAGGCCGTGGCCGCGCTATCGGCGTCGCGGAAATCGGCGGTACCCTCCAGGAGCACTTCCTTGCCGGGCAGGAATTTCAGCGTCGCCGGATTGGGCGTCGATTCGGTCTGGATGAACATGGCCGTCTCCGTGCCCATTTCGGGCAACTAGTTTGGAATAGTTCTAAATAGGCTCTATTGGCTGGACATTCAAGCGAAACGCGTCGCCCGAACGGCTGGCTGGCGGAATGTTTTTGCTGGCTGGGGATCGAATCCCTGGCTGGTTTCAGGCGAGGCTGTCGATTTCCTCGTCCGAAAGGTTTTGCGGCACGACCGTGACCGGAATAGGGAAGGCCGCACCCTTGCCGGCAACGGCACCGACCAGCGGTCCCGGCCCTTCCTTGCCGGCGCCTGCCGCCAGCACCAGGATGGCGATATCCTGGTCTTCCTCGATCAGCCTGTGGATCTCTTCCGTCGGCTTGCCTTCGCGCACCACCATTTCCGGCTCGATGCCGAGCTTCTGGCGCACCTTGTTGGCATAGCCGTCGAGGGCCGCGCGCGCCGTTGCGGTCGCCTCCTCGCGCATGATCTTCTCGACGCCCAGCCAGTGCTGGAAATCGTCCGGTACGATGACATAGAGCAGCACCAGCGTGCCGCTGGTGCTCAGCGCCCGCTTCGAGGCATAGGCGACGGCACGCTCGCACTCGGGCGTGTCGTCGATGATCGTCAGGAATTTCCTGCGATGACCGGCTTCGCGGCTAAGGCGTTTGGAGACCATGTCTATCTACCTGGTGTCGTGATTTCGAAGTTCGCCTGCTTTCGATATCTCGCCCCGAGCGAACTTCGAAATCAAAAACGACACTAGAAATCAATAGTTTGCTCGTGTCCCTGATTTTGAAATTCGCATTACAACTCTGGCGAATTTCAAAATCAGAGACACGAGTGTGTTTTCGGTCGCAATCTGCCACCCGCTTCGGCCGGCCGCAAGCGGCCGGCCTTGTGCCAGTGTCGATGCGATGCACCGACGCCGGGATCAGCCCTGCAGCAGGCCTATAATGTCGCGCACCGTCTTCATGGTTGTTTCGGCCAGCACGCCGGCGCGTTCGCCGCCATCCCTGAGCACCGCGTCGACATAGGCGCGGTCGCCCTGGATGCGGCGCATTTCGCCGGCGATCGGCGCCAGCTTCTCCACCGCGAGGTCGGCCAGCGCCGGCTTGAACACCGAAAACTGCTGGCCGCCGAATTCCTTGAGCACGTCGGCTTTCGAAATCTCGGCCAGGCCCGCATAGATGCCGACCAGGTTTTCCGCTTCCGGCCTGCTTTCCAGCCCGTCGACCTCGCTCGGCAAGGCTTCCGGATCGGTCTTGGCCTTCCGGATCTTCTTCGAGATGGTGTCGGCATCGTCCGTCAGGTTGATGCGCGACAGGTCCGACGGATCCGACTTCGACATCTTCTTCGATCCATCGCGCAGGCTCATGATGCGTGCCGCCGGGCCGCCGATGACCGGCTCGGTGATCGGGAAGAAGCCGTTCACCGTCTCCTCGCCAACCTGCATCTCGACGCCGACGCCAAGGCTGGCAATGCGGCTCGAAAAGTCATTGTTGAATTTCTGGGCGATGTCGCGGGTCAGTTCCAGATGCTGCTTCTGGTCCTCTCCCACCGGCACATGCGTGGCGCGGTAGAGCAGGATGTCGGCAGCCATCAGCGAGGGATAGGCAAGCAGGCCCAGCGAGGCATTCTCGCGGTCCTTGCCGGCCTTGTCCTTGAACTGCGTCATCTTGTTCATCCAACCGATGCGCGCGACGCAATTGAAGATCCAGGCAAGCTCCGCATGCTGCATCACTCGCGACTGATTGAAGACGATGTGCTTCTTGGGGTCGATGCCGGACGCAAGGAAGGCGGCGGTGATCGAGCGCGTCTGGTCGGCGAGGTCGTCATGGACGAGCTGTGCCGTCAGCGAATGCAGGTCGACGACGCAATAGATGCAGTCGGACGTGTCCTGCAGGGCGACGAATTTCTTGATGGCGCCGAGATAGTTGCCGAGATGCAGATTGCCGGTCGGCTGGACGCCGGAGAAGACGAGGGGCTTGAAGGCGGACATGGGGTTCCTCAGGGCTTGTGGAGGGCCGTTTCGCGCGCGGCGAAAGTCTTTTCGACGGCGCGCTTATGAACGAGAGTGTGGGGAGGATCAAGAGGCAGGAGAGCCCGCAGAGCCATTGCTTCAGGCTGAATTGTTTGTTCAATGCGGGCGTCGCGCTTGTTGCGCCTGTTTCCCAGTCTGACAGGTTCGCGCCGCCCCTCATTGTCCTGCCGGACATTTCTCCCCGTATAGTGACGGGGAGAAAGACGCCGCCACTGCCGCGCCAGGTCTACGACGAATTGTCTGGCGAAGACTGATGCTTGTCGGCGACACCGCCACCGTTAGGCTTACTGATCTGGAGACTGTTCCTTAGGCGCCGCTGATCCCTTGCGTTTGACATTGCGCCGGATCATGCCGAAATCGGCGCCACCCGTGGCAAAGGCGGTGACGAAGTAGAGCAGCGCCCCGCCGGCCACCAGCGTCAGCACCGTCGTCGCCTTGACGACCAGCGGCGAACCGGGGCCGAGCCTGACGGCCAGCCAATGCTCGGCGAAATACAGCGCCACCGCCATCACCGCCGCCGACAGAACCAGCCGGGGAATGCGCTTCAGGAGCGCCACGTCGCGGCCCCAGTGGCCGCGCCGGATCAGCACGGCAAGCAGCATCAGCGCGTTGACCCAGCCGGCCACGGCCGAGGCGACAGCAATGCCGGGTGCGCCCATTCTGGGGAACAGCGTCAGCGCGGTGGCGACGTTCACCGCCACCGAGATCGCGGCGAAGATCATCGGCGTGCGCGTGTCCTCGCGGGCGAAATAGCCCGGGGTGAAGGCCTTGATCAGTACGAAGGCCGGCAGGCCCAGGCCGAAGATCGCCAGGATCGCCGCCACCGTCGGCGTCGAATGGTTGGCGGCAAAGGCGCCGCGCTCATAGACCAGCCGCACGATCGGCTCCGACATCACCCAGAGTGCGGCGGCCGCCGGCAAGGTCATGAACAAGGTGAACTCGACGGAACGGTTCTGCAGGTTGGCGGCCTCGATGAGATTGCCTGACTTCAGCGCCCGCGACAGTTCCGGCAGAAGCACGATTGCCACCGCGACCCCGACGACACCGAGCGGCAACTGATAGACGCGGTCGGCATAGGCGAGCGAGGACACGGCACTGTCCTGCGCCGAGGCGATCGCGGTGCCGATCAACTGGTTGATCTGCGTGATGCCGCCGGTGATCGCCGCCGGCAGCGCCAGGATCAGGAGGCGTTTTACGTTCGGCGTCATCTTCGGCCGGCGGAAGCCGATCGAGATGCCGGCGTTGCGCACCGCCACCCAGACAATGGCGAGTTGCACGATGCCCGCCGCCAGAACGCCCCAAGACAGGCTGAACCCGACAGCATGTGCATCCAGCCCATGATACCAGGCGTAGCCAAGCACGCTGATCAGGATGATGTTGAGGAAAGCGGGCGCGATCGCCGCGGCGAAATAGCGGCGCAGGGAATTCAGCATGCCCGCCATCATGGCCGCGAGCGACATGCAGATCAGGTAGGGGAACATGATCGTCGCGAGCCGGACGGTCGTCTCGAACTTGCCCGGCGTGTCGGCGAAGCCGGGCGCCACCAGGTAGCGCACGATCAGTGGCATCGCCAGTTCCATGGCGATGGTCAGCACCAGCAGCGCCGAGAACAGGACGCCGAACACTTCCTCGGAAAAACGCTTGGCGCCGTCTGTGCCATGCGTCTCGATCTCCTTGGCGAACAGCGGCACGAAGGCGGCGTTGAAGGCGCCTTCGGCGAACAGCCGGCGAAAAGTGTTGGGAAACTGGAAAGCGGCGTTGAAGGCGTCGGCGACCGGTCCGGTGCCGAGTGCCGCCGCCATCAGCATCTCGCGGCCAAAACCCAGCGCGCGGCTCATCAGCGTGCCGGAAGCGACGGTAGCGAATTTCTTGACGAGGCTCATGCGTTTGAAGACTGCCTTGGAGCAATTCCAGGAAAACTGTGAGCGGTTTTCCCGGGCAAAGCGCATGGCGCATTGCCCTTGGGAACTGTGTTAAAACAAAGAGTTAGAGCGGTTCGCCGTTTTCGTGAAACGGTGAACAGCTCCAGGGATTGGGACAAGGTGGGGATGGCAGTCACTCGGCGGCCGCCTTGGCCTTGCCGCCGCGTTCGGGCGTGATGCCTTCGAGCGTCGCCATCAGCCGGTTGCGGATGGTGGCGATGCGGGCCGGGCTGTCGATCTTCTGGCCGGTAAGGTCGGTGACATAGAAGGTGTCGATGACCTTCTCGCCGAAGGTTGTGATGTGCGCCGATGCGATATCGAGCGACAGGTCGGACAGCGTGCCGGTGATCTCCGACAGCAGGCCAGGGCGGTCGAGCCCCTCGACCTCTATGACGGAAAAGCGGTTCGACAGCGTGTTGCGGATCTCGGCACGCGGCGGGATCTTGAACACCTTGGACCCGCGCCTTGGCTTGGTGCGCTTCTCGATCATCTCCGGCAGCCAGCTCTTGCCTGACAGCACGTCCTCGATCAGCCGTCCGACGCGCTCGGCGCGCCGGCGCTCATCCTCGTCGCGGTCGAATTCCCGCGAGATCAGGATCGTGTCCAGGGCGCGGCCGTCCGAGGTGGTGAAGATCTGGGCGTCGACAATGTTGCCGCCGGCACCGGCGCACGCCCCGGCAATGACCGAGAGCAGACGGGGATGGTCCTGCGCCAGCACGGTGATTTCGGTCACCGCCTCGAACTGGTGGGTCTTGACCATGGTGGCGAGCCTGTTGCCGGCAGCGTCCGCCTCGCGGATGAATTCGGCGTGGCGAAGCTGGTCCGGCAGATCCACGGCCAGCAGGTAGTTTTCATAATGCAGCCCGACATAGCGCTTGCGGGCCTTGTCGGGCCAGTCGGCGAGCGCCTCGGCCAGGCGTTCGCGCGCCGCCGCGGTGCGCTGTGCCCGCGACACTTCCGAAAAGCCGCCGGTCAGGAGCAGTTCGGTCTCGTAGTAGAGCGTGCGCAGCAATTGGCCCTTCCAGCCGTTCCACACCCCTGGGCCGACGCCCCTGATGTCGCAGACAGTTAGGATCAAAAGCAGTTTCAGCCGCTCGACCGATTGCACGATCGAGGCAAAATCCTCGATGGTCTTGCGATCGTTGAGATCGCGGGTCTGCGCCGTCATCGACATCACGAGGTGGTTTTCGACCAGCCAGGCGACCGTTTCCGTATCCGCCGCCGACAGCCCCATATGCGGACAGATGCGCCGCGCTATGCGGGCGCCTGCCTCGGAATGATCTTCCGGCCTGCCCTTGGCGATGTCGTGCAGCAGCACGGCGACATAGAGCGCCTCGCGGCTCTTCTTCAGGCCCGGCATCAGCGAATGCGACAGCGGATGGATCTTCTCGCCGTCGCCGCGCTCGATCTCGGCCAGCACGCCGATGCAGCGGATCAGGTGCTCATCCACCGTGTAGTGGTGGTACATCGAGAACTGCATCATGGCGACGATCTTGCCGAAATCCGGGATCAGCCGGCCCAGCAGCCCGGCCTCGTTCATGCGCCGCAGGTTGAGCTCGGCGTTGCGGTCCGAGGTCAGTATGTCGAGGAACAGCCGGTTGGCTTCCTCGTCGCGCCGCAGCGACTTGTTGACCAGGCCGAGCGAGCGGGTGAGCAGCTTCAGCGCATCGGGGTGGAACTCCAGCCCGTGCTTGTCGGCGAACCAGAACAGTCTCAGCAGATTGACCGGATCGCGTTCGAACACCTGATCGTCGGCGATGTTGATGCGGTGGTTGTCGACGATGAAGTCCGACGTGCCGGCGAGTTTGCGCTTGCGGCGCTGGAAGGTCAGGAAGATGCGGTTGAACCCCGGCACATGCTTGGCCTGCTCCTCCTCCAGCGCGGCGCAGAAGATGCGGGTCAGGTCACCGACATCCTTGGCCACCAGGAAGTAGTGCTTCATGAAGCGTTCGACCGCCGACAGGCCGGGATGGGTGGTGTAGCCCAGCCGCTCGGCGATCTCGCGCTGGATGTCGAAATGCAACCGCTCCTCGGCCTTGCCGGTGAGGAAATGCATATGGCAGCGCACCGCCCACAGAAAGTCCTCGGCTTTCTGGAACTCCCGGTACTCGGCATCGGTGAAAACACCCTTCTCGACCAGTTCCTCGCCGGTGCGCACCCGGTAGAAATACTTGCCGATCCAGAACAGCGTCTGCAGGTCGCGCAGGCCGCCCTTGCCGTCCTTCACATTGGGCTCGACCAGATAGCGGCTTTCGCCGGCCTTGGCGTGGCGCTCGTCGCGTTCGGCGAGCTTGGCCTGCACATATTCCGGGCCGGTCGTTCGCACCACCTCGTGGTCGAAGCGCAGCATCAGCTCGTCATAGAGCTTGTGTTCGCCCCACAGGAAGCGCGCTTCTAGGATCGAGGTGCGGATGGTGATGTCGGTGCGCGACAGCCTGAGGCACTCGTCGATGTTGCGGGTGGCGTGGCCGACCTTCAAGCCCAGGTCCCACAGCATGTAGAGCATGTATTCGACGGTCTGTTCGCCCCACGGCGTTTGCTTGTAGGGCAGCAGGAACAGGAGGTCGATGTCGGATCCCGGCGCCAGCGTGCCGCGGCCATAGCCGCCGACGGCGACAACGGCCATGCGTTCGGCCACGGAGCGGTTCTTCACCCGGTAGACATGCGTCGCCGCGAAATCGTAGAGCGCCCGGATCAGCTCATCCATCAGATGCGACAGCCGCTCGGCGCAGGCGTTGCCGCCGCCATCTTGCCTCAGCATGGCCTCGGCGATCTTTCGGCCTTCGGCGAGGCGGGCCTTGAGAAGCTGGAGCACACCGGCGCGGGCGGCCTGCCCGGAACCGTCGCCGGCCGTGGCGTCCGTCAGCGCGGTCATCTCGCGGCGCAAGGCTTCGCCATCGATCAGTTCATCGAGCTTCAGGGAGATTTTCGCCATAGGTACCGGTCGGCCTTGCCTTTTGGGCGGCGTCTATAGCGCGTTTTCGCGGCGCTGGGTATGGGGCCGGCTCGAGGGCTGAAGCAAGTCCAGGAAAGTGTGAGACGGTTCTCTCGGGAAAGCACTCGGCTTCCGTGAAGCGATGAACCGCTAGTTCGCTGCCTCGACCGGATCGAGGGGTATGACAATGTGTCGCCGGAATCTGCAGAAGTCGGCGATCCGCCGTATGGTTCGTCCGGCCTCTCTCGTGATTCTCACCGCTGTCGGCTTCCTGCGCCTTGTCATGAGCCCGCTCGCGGTTCGCGCGGCATCCCGTTCCTGATCGAGCAGGCTTGGCAGCCTGTCGGCAACGAACTGGTCCTGTGCGCACAAGGCGGGAACAAGTTGGTAGACCATCTTGCCGGCTGACATGATGGGGTCGAAGATGAGATCATCGACAGCTATGTTGATCTGCGCCGTCGCCTCCAGAAAGTCGCGTGCCGTTTGCCGCGAGAGGAGATAACCCCCGGCCCCCGGATGGCCCTTGCGGAGCCGGGCCACGGAAAAACCGTTGCCGGCGGCGATCCTTCTCCTCTGGACCACGGTTCTGGAGAAGAACGTCTCGAGCTTCACGACATCCGCGTCTGCCGGCACCCAACTGATATCGCCCAGCAAGGCCCCCGCCTTGCAGGAGAAGACCATATCGTCTTCGAACACGGCGCCGTACGGGGCATCGTCTTGGGCAATGATCGTCCAGCAGGCACGATGGCTGTGCAGGCAGGCGATCTCGCTGCCGGCAAGCGGCCGGATGGCGTGTATCGCGTGCTGTGGCTGCAGCGCCAGCTCGGGATGCTGCTTTGCATCGATGCCCGCGACCCGCTCGAACCCGATGTTGATGCGGGCAAACTCCGCTGTCATGTGGGCAAGCCGGTCGGCAGAGCGATCGAGATTGATGACCAGGCACTTCATGTTCTACCAGCGACTTTTGTGCGAAACCTTTGCTTTCACGGAACCTGCACAACCGTCCAGCAGGAACCCTCTAGCACAGGTGACGTTACGATTGTTGATCTTTTATGGGAGTTTTTTGCATCGGATCAGAAAGCCAAGATTTAAACCCGGTCCATCTTGCCGGGATTACTGGCAGAGTACATGCGACGGGAAATGGGGTGATTTTTCTATTCGAGGTCGCCGGCGGCAAGGCGAAATACGAGACAGAGCCTAAGTTTTTCTGTGATGAGTTTGAGAAGTTTCCGAGTCGCAAGCGCGAGATGATCTCGCTTTCACGGATATCTACGTAGGTTTCGTCCGTTCTGTGTGTCAGGCTGCCTGAGCCTGGAAACAAGTCTATCGGTCTGCTTCGGGCGGATCGAAAGGAACGACCGTGTATCGCCGCATTCGGCAGTGATCAATGATCCATTCGACGACGCGTCTGGTCTCCGTCAATATTTTCTCGGTGACCGGCCTTCTGCGTTTGATGGTTAGCCCGCTTGCGTCCCATGCCGCGTCGCGTTCCTCGACAAGCAGGCTTGGCAGTCTGTGGCCGACGAACTGATCCTGTGCGCAAAGCGCGGGGACAAGCTGATAGATCGTCTTTTCGCCCGACGTGGGGAACGCCGGATTGAAGACGAGATCATCGGCCGCCGCGCTGGCCTGTGCGGTAGCATCGAGGAGGTCGCGCGCCATTTGCCTCGACAGGATGTAGCCGGCGGTTCCGACGTGGTTCCTGCGGAGCCTGACCAAGGAAAAGCCGTGACCGACGGCGGTTCTTTTCCTCTGGGTCATGGTTTTAATGAAGAATGTCTCGAGCTTGACGACATCGGCATCGGCCGGAATCCAGCTCACATCGGCAAGCACGGCGCCGGCTTTCGCGGAAAACACGATGTCGTCCTCGAAGACAGCGCCATAAGGGGCGTCGTCCTGCGCGATGATGGCCCAGCAGGCGCGATGGCTGTGCATGCAGGCGATCTCGCTGTGGGACAGGCGCCGGATGGAATACATCGCATGCTGCGGCTGCAGCATCAGGTCGGGATGGTCACGCGCGTCGATCGCGACGATTCGCTCGAAGGCGATGCCGACGCGGGCAAACTCCGCCGCAATATGGGCAAGGCGGTCAGGAGACCGATCAAGATTGATGACCAGACACTTCATGTCTTAACGGGATCGGCATCGCGTTGGAGGGATCGGCATTATATTAGCAGGCTGCGCTACGGAATGTGGGCTTTTTTCCGGGCGAACAGCCTGGGCTGGATCTGGAAACACGAAAAATCAAAACAGCCCTTGACCTTCCAGTTACTGGAAGCACTACCTCCGCAAACAGGCAGAGGATAGAGGCATTCCTGGAATGACGCATTCAGACCATGACCATCGCGGCGACCACCATTCGCATGGCGCACACGGAAGCTGTTGCGCTTCGAAGGGTGCCGATACGGCCGTTCTGCGCGATCCGGTCTGCGGCATGACGGTGGATCCGGACGCCGGCAAGCCGACATCGGAGCATGGCGGCCGCCTCTATCATTTCTGCAGTGAAGGTTGCCGCACGAAATTCCAGGCCGAGCCGGAAAAATACATGACGACCACCGACCCTGTCTGCGGCATGAGCGTCGACCGCTCGACGGCGAGGCATTTCGTGCGCCATGAAGGCCAGGGCTTCTATTTCTGCTCCGCCGGCTGCAAGGCGAAATTCGAGGCGGCACCGCAAACCTATCTCAGCGACAGGCCGGCGCCGGTGCCGGCACCCAAAGGCACGCAATACACGTGCCCGATGCATCCCGAGATTATCCGCGACAAGCCCGGCTCCTGCCCGATCTGCGGCATGGCGCTGGAGCCGATGGGCGTACCATCCGGCGATGAAGGGCCAAATCCCGAACTGGTCGACTTCACCAGGCGGTTCTGGGTCAGCGCGGCTTTGTCGATCCCGCTTCTGATCATCGCCATGGCGCCGATGGTCGGCCTGAGCTTTGAAAACCTGGTCAGCGATCGGACAAAAACCTGGCTGGAGCTGACCCTGGCAAGCCCGGTCGTGCTTTGGGCCGCCTTTCCCTTCTTTCACCGCGGCTGGGAGTCGATCCTCAACCGCAGTCCGAACATGTGGACGCTAATCTCGCTCGGCGTCGGTGCGGCCTATCTCTACAGCGTCGTCGCCACGCTTTTCCCGGACATCTTTCCGCATCAGTTCCGCGGCCATGGCGGCGCGGTGCCGGTCTATTTCGAAGCTGCCGCCGTCATCGTCGCGCTGGTCTTCCTCGGCCAGGTGCTGGAGCTGCGCGCCCGCGAAAAGACCGGATCGGCGATCCGCGCCTTGCTCGATCTGACGCCAAAGACCGCGCGGCGCATCGCCGAGGACGGTTCCGAGACCGATGTGCCGCTGGACAGCGTCCAGGCTGGAGACCGCCTGCGCATCCGGCCCGGCGATGCCGTGCCGGTCGACGGCACCGTGATTGAAGGGCGCTCCGCCATAGACGAATCGATGATCACGGGCGAGCCGCTGCCGGTCGAAAAGGCCGAGGGCGACGCGCTCACCGGCGGCACGCTCAACAGGAACGGCTCGCTGATCATGCGCGCCGAGCGGATCGGCGCCGAGACCACGCTGGCGCGCATCGTCGAACTCGTCGCCAAGGCACAGCGTTCGCGCGCGCCGATCCAGGGCTTGGCCGACCGCGTTTCCTTCTACTTTGTCCCGGCGGTCGTCCTTGTCGCCATCGTGGCGTTCATGGCCTGGGCGGTCTTCGGCCCCGAGCCAAGTCTGATCTTCGCCGTCGTCTCGGCGGTCTCGGTGCTGATCATCGCCTGCCCCTGTGCGCTCGGCCTCGCCACGCCGATGTCGATCATGACCGCCACCGGGCGCGGGGCGCATGCCGGCGTACTGATCAAGGAAGCCGCCGCCCTCGAGCGCTTCGCCTCGGTCGACACGCTGATCGTCGACAAGACCGGCACGCTGACCGAAGGCCGGCCGAAACTGACCGATGTTGTCGCTGCCGGGGGCATCGTTGAGAATGAATTGCTGGCGCTTGCCGCCGCCCTGGAAAAAGGCTCGGAGCATCCGCTTGCCGAGGCAATCGTCGAGGGCGCCGGCTCCCGTGCCCTGAAGATCGCGGAGGCCAGCGATTTCGAGGCGGTCACCGGCAAGGGTGTTCTCGGCGCCATATCGGGACAGAAGGTCGCGCTCGGCAATGCGGCGATGATGGCCGATCTCGGTATCGACATCGCCTCCATCGCTACCAGGACGGAGGCGCTGCAGGCTGAAGGCAAGACGGTGATGTTTGTCGCTGCCGGCAAGACGCTGGCCGGCATCGTCGCTGTCGCCGATCCTATCAAGGCAACCACCGCCGAAGCGATCAAGGCCCTGCATGACAGCGGCCTGAGGATCATCATGGCGACGGGCGACAATGAGCGCACGGCCAGGGCTATCGCCGGGAGTCTCGGCATTGACGAGGTTCGTGCCGGGCTGCTGCCGGAACAGAAGGCAGCTCTGGTCGACGAACTGCGCGGCAAGGGCGCCGGTGTCGCCATGGCCGGCGACGGTGTCAACGACGCGCCGGCCCTGGCCGCCGCCGATGTCGGCATCGCCATGGGCACCGGCGCCGATGTCGCGGTCGAAAGCGCCGGCATCACCCTGGTCAAGGGCGACCTCAACGGCATTGTTCGGGCTCGGACGCTGGCCCAGGCGACGATCGGCAACATCCGGCAGAACCTGTTCTTCGCCTTCCTCTACAATGTCCTTGGCGTGCCGGTGGCCGCCGGCGTGCTCTATCCGCTCACCGGCATGCTTTTGTCGCCGATGCTGGCGGCGGCGGCGATGAGCCTGTCCTCGGTCTCGGTCATCGCAAACGCATTGCGGCTGCGGACGTTGAAACTCTGATCCAAGCCCCCAAATACGAAACCCAAACCAACAGGAGACCATGAATGACCTTGGCCAAGAAACTCGTGCTTTTGCTGATGGCGGCCGGAATGCTGCTCGCCGTCTTCCTCGAAAGCGTTCCAGCGCAGAGCGAAGAGATGAAACACGACATGGCCGGCATGTCGACGGACGCGACCAGCCCTTCGACCGAAGGCTACAAGGCGGCGATGGACAAGATGCATGCCGACATGATGGCATCGCAGTATACCGGTAACGCCGACGTCGATTTCGTTCGCGGCATGATCCCGCATCATCAGGGCGCCATCGACATGGCCAAGGTCGAGCTTGCCAACGGCAAGGACCCGGAGATCCGCAAGCTGGCCGAAGGCGTCATCGCGGCCCAGGAAGCCGAGATCAAGCAGATGCAGGACTGGCTTGCCGCCCATCCGGTGAAATAGAGCTTTCGAGGCATCGCAAGGTAGGCTGCGGCGAGAACGCTCTGGATTTCTCGTCCGGCCTGTGATGCGATCGGGCCTCAACTGGAGCCTGCCATGCCGTCGAGCGTCAGAACCATCGCGTTGCCGTCTGGCGAGGCCATACCTGTTCTCGGCCAGGGCACATGGAAGATGGGCGAGGATTCCCGCCGCCGTGCTGGCGAGGTCGATGCGCTCAAGCTCGGTATCGACCTTGGCATCACGCTGATCGACACCGCCGAAATGTATGCCAGCGGCGGTGCCGAGGAAGTGGTGGCAGAGGCCACTGCCGGGCGCCGCGCCGAGGTCTTCCTGGTTTCAAAAGTTCTACCGTCGAACGCTTCGCGCGCGGGCGTGCAACGCGCCTGCGAGAACAGTCTGAAGCGCCTGCGCACCGACCGCATTGATCTCTATCTCTTGCATTGGCCGGGCAGCGTGCCTTTGTCGGAGACGGTCGAGGCCTTCGAGGCCTTGAAGAAGGCCGGCAAGATCCGCCATTGGGGCGTCAGCAATTTCGACACCGAGGAAATGGAGGAGCTCGCCGGCTTGCCCGAAGGCGGCAACGTCCAGACCAACCAGGTGCTCTACAATCTGGTCCGGCGCGGCCTCGAGTTCGATCTGGCGCCCTGGAGCCGCAAGCGCGGCATTCCGTTGATGGCCTATTCGCCGGTGGAGCAGGGCGCGCTAGCACGCAATGCCAGGCTCGATGCCGTCGCCGCCCGCCACCATGCGACCGCCGCTCAAGTCGCCCTGGCCTGGGTGATGCATCAGGACGGCGTCGTCGCCATTCCCAAGGCCAGCAGCCAGGAGCATGTCCGCCAGAATTTTGCCGCGCTCGACATCGCGCTTACGGGCGAAGACCTCGCCGATCTCGACCGCGCCTTCCCCCCGCCGACCCGCAAGCGCGGGCTGGAGATGATCTGACTACTTCCCGGCCAGCCCCTTCAGCCGGTACAGCGCTTCCAGCGCTTCCCGTGGCGTCATCTCGTCGGGATTGATCTCGCCGAGGGCAGCGCCAAGCGCATCGCTTTTCACCGGCTTGGGCGCTTCCTGCTTCATCGCCACGGAAAACAGCGGCAGGTCGTCGACCAGCCGGTTGGTTTTGCCGGAAACCTCGCCTTCTTCCAGCTGGTGCAGGACTGCCTTGGCCCGATCCACCACCGCTTCCGGCAGGCCGGCCAGCCGTGCCACCTGCACGCCGTAGGAGCGGTCGGCCGCACCCTTGCCGACCTCGTGCAGGAAGACGACGTCGCCTTCCCATTCCTTGACCCGCATGGTGACGTTGTGCAGCCGCGCCAGCTTGCCGGCCAGCGACGTCATCTCGTGGAAATGGGTGGCGAAGATCGCCCGGCAGCGGTTCTTCTCATGCAGATACTCCACCGCCGCCCAGGCGATCGACAGGCCGTCGAAAGTGGCGGTGCCGCGGCCGATCTCATCGAGGATCACCAGCGCCCGCTCGCCGGCCTGGTTGAGGATGGCCGCCGTCTCGACCATCTCGACCATGAAGGTCGAACGGCCGCGTGCCAGGTCGTCCGAAGCGCCGACGCGCGAGAACAGCCGGTCGACGACACCGATATGGGCCGATGCCGCCGGCACGAATGACCCGGTCTGTGCCAGGATCGCGATCAGCGCGTTCTGCCGCAGGAAGGTCGATTTACCGCCCATGTTCGGGCCGGTCAGCAGCCAGATCGCGCCGTTCTTGGCGCTCCCCTCCGGCGAGAGATCGCAATCATTGGCGACGAACGGCCCTTCGCCGGAACGGCGCAAGGCCTGTTCGACCACCGGATGCCGGCCGCCGGAAATCTCGAAGGCGAGGCTCGAATCCACCACCGGACGGCACCAGGCTTCGCTTTCCGACAGAAGCGCCAGTGCCGCCGACACGTCGAGTATGGCGAGCGCGTCGGCGCCGGCGCGGATCGCCTCGGCCTCGCCGACCGCTTCCGCCGTCAGCGCATCGAAGGCGGCCAGTTCGATGCTCAGCGCGCGGTCGGCGGCATTGGCGATCTTGGTTTCGAGTTCGGCAAGCTCGGTGGTGGTAAAGCGCATGGCGTTGGCCATGGTCTGGCGGTGAATGAAGCGCGCCTTGGCGCCATCGCTGCCGGTCATGACCGCGTGGTGGTTGGCGGTCACCTCGATATAGTAACCCAGCACGTTGTTGTGCCGGATTTTTAGCGAACGGATGCCGGTTTCCTCGATCAGCGAGCGCTCCAACGCGGCGATCACTTTTCGCGACTCGTCGCGCAGCGCCCGCATCTCGTCGAGTTCCGGGTGGTAGCCCCCGCGAACGAAGCCGCCATCGCGTTTGAGCAGCGGCAGTTCCTCGCCCAGCGCCTGCACCAGATGCTGGGCGAGCGCCTGGGGCAGCGCCTGGATAGCGGCCATTGCGCCAGCCAATTCCTGGGGCAGGGTGATCGCTGCAAATATCTCGGCGATGGCGCCCGCCGCCTCGAAGCCGGCGCGCAACGCGCCGAGGTCGCGCGGGCCACCGCGGTTGAGCGCCAGCCTGGACAAAGCGCGCGGCATGTCGGCGACGCTTTTCAGGCTCGCCCGCACCGCCTGGCAAAGCCGCGTTTCGGAGCGGAAGAACGACACCGAGTCCAGCCTTGCGCCGATCGCCGCCGGGTCGGTCAGCGGCGCCATCAGCCGGTCGGCGAGCAGCCTTGCGCCGCCGCCGGTCACCGTGCGGTCGATCGCCTTGAACAGCGAGCCTTCGCGGCTGCCCGACAATGTTCGCAACAGCTCGAGATTGCCGCGTGTCGCCGGATCGATGAACAGGGTAGAGCCCTGCTCTTCGCGTTCAGGGCGCGACAGCGGGGGGCGTTCGGCCTTCTGCGTCTTCTCGACATAGGCGATGGCGCCCGAGATGGCCGACAGTTCGGCCCGCGAAAACGTGCCGAAGCTGTCCGGTGTCGCCACCTCGAAGAAACGGGCGATGCGCCCGGTGGCAGAGGCCGAATCGAACAGCGATGGCGGTTGCGGGTTGGCGACGCGGCCAAGCACGTCGAACACAGGCTTCAACTCCGGATCATGAAACACCGGTTCGGCGACGATCAGCTCGCGCGGATCGACACGGAAGATGTCGGCGAGCAGCCGGTCGGCGGTGGTCTCGGCGACGCGGAAAGCGCCTGTCGAGATGTCGATCCAGGCAATCGCGAAAGAATGGTCCGCGCCGCCCTTCACCCGCCCCAGCGCCATCAGGAAGCTTGATTCCGACGGCGCCAGCAATTTGTCCTCGGTGATGGTGCCCGGCGTCACCAGCCGCACCACGTCGCGGCGCACCACCGATTTGGAGCCGCGCTTCTTGGCCTCGGCCGGATCCTCGATCTGTTCGCAGACGGCGACGCGGAACCCTTGGCCGATCAGCTTCTGCAGATAATCGTCGGCCGCATGCACCGGCACGCCGCACATCGGGATGTCGTGGCCCTGGTGCTTGCCGCGCTTGGTCAGGACGATGCCCAGCGCGCGGCTCGCCTTTTCGGCGTCGTCGAAGAACAGCTCGTAGAAATCGCCCATGCGGTAGAACAGCAGCGAATCCGGATTTGCGGCCTTGATCTCGATGAACTGCTCCATCATCGGCGTCACTGCGGCCGTGCCGGGCTGTGGCGGCGTCATCACCTCGGGGGCGTCGGGCTCGTTGGGGCTGTGCATGTTCATGGCCCGGCACGCTAGCAGATGTGATGGCCGGGTTTAATGCCGGGGCTTCGAAAAGCAGGGGAAGACCGAGGCGGGAAGTGCCGGCAATTTCCCCCATGATCCGCGATTCAGGCGTGGTGGCGGTTTACACGCGGCGGTGCGTGGTCTTAATTCGGACCGAAACAAAGCACCCGCTTCAAGGAGGTGCTGCACCGGCGAGGAAATCAAAAGCATCATGGCCAGGAAAACCGAGAACAGCGGTCCGTCCGTCAGCGCGCAGGAAGCGCTCGAATTCCACGCCATGGGCCGGCCTGGCAAGCTGGAGATCGTCGCCACCAAGCCGATGACGACGCAGCGCGATCTGAGCCTCGCATATTCGCCAGGCGTCGCCGTGCCGGTGCGCGCCATCGCCGAGGATCCGAGCCGCGCCTTCGACTACACGACGCGCGGCAACATGGTCGCCGTCATCTCCAACGGCACCGCCATCCTTGGTCTCGGCAATCTCGGCGCGCTGGCCTCCAAGCCGGTGATGGAAGGCAAGGCGGTGCTGTTCAAGCGCTTTGCCGATGTCGATTCCATCGACCTCGAGGTCGACACCGAGGATGCCGACGAGTTCATCAACTGCGTGCGCTTCCTCGGTCCTTCCTTCGGCGGCATCAACCTCGAGGACATCAAGGCGCCGGAATGCTTCATCATCGAGCAGCGGCTGCGCGAGCTGATGGACATCCCCGTCTTCCATGACGACCAGCACGGCACCGCCATCATCTCGGCCGCCGGCCTGATCAACGCGCTGGAAGTCACCGGCCGCGACATGAAGACCACGAAGCTGGTCTGCAACGGCGCGGGTGCCGCCGGCATCGCCTGCATAGAGCTGATGAAGGCGATGGGCTTCGCGCCGGAAAACATCGTCCTGTGCGACACCAAGGGCGTGGTCTTCCAGGGCCGTACCGAAGGCATGAATCAGTGGAAGTCGGCGCATGCGGTCAAGACCGACGCGCGCAGCCTCGCCGAGGCGCTCGACGGCGCCGACGTCTTCCTTGGCCTCTCGGCCAAGGGCGCGCTCACCACCGCCATGGTGCAATCGATGGCCAAGAACCCGATCATCTTCGCCATGGCCAATCCCGATCCCGAAATCACGCCGGAGGAAGTGGCCGAGATCCGCACCGACGCCATCATGGCGACCGGGCGTTCGGACTATCCGAACCAGGTCAACAACGTGCTCGGTTTCCCCTACATCTTCCGCGGCGCGCTGGACGTGCGGGCCACCACCATCAATGACGACATGAAGATCGCCGCGGCCAGGGCGCTCGCCGAACTGGCGCGCCAGGACGTGCCCGACGACGTCGCCGCCGCCTACCAGGGCAACCGGCCGAAATTCGGCCCCAACTACATCATTCCGGTGCCGTTCGATCCGCGCCTGATCTCGGCCATTCCGCTGGCCGTCGCCAAAGCGGCGATGGACTCCGGCGTCGCCCGCAAGCCGATCCTCGACCTCGACCGCTACGCACAGGAACTGTCGGCCCGCCGCGACCCGATCGCTTCGACCCTGCAGCGCATCTACGACCGCGTGCGCCGCCAGCCCAAGCGCATCGTCTTCGCCGAAGGCGAGGAAGAGCAGGTGATGCGCGCCGCCGTCTCCTATGTGAACCAGCGGCTCGGCACCGCCATCCTGCTTGGCCGCGACGATGTCATCAAGGAAAACGCCAAGCACGCCGGCATCGACCTCAACAAGCAAGGCGTCGAGATCATCAATGCGCGGCTGTCGCGCCGCAACGGCATCTACACCGACTATCTCTATGAGCGCATGCAGCGGAAGGGGTTCCTGTTCCGTGACTGCCAGCGCCTGATCAACAATGACCGCAACCACTTCGCCGCCTGCATGGTGGCGCTGGGCGATGCCGACGGCATCGTCACCGGTGTCACCCGCAACTATTCGACCGCGCTCGACGATATCAGGCGCGTCATCGACGCCAAACCCGGCCACCGCGTCATCGGTGTGTCGATCGTGTTGGCGCGGGGCAAGACCGTGCTGGTCGCGGACACCGCCGTGCACGACATGCCGAACGCCGAGCAGATCGCCGACATCGCCGAGGAGGCGGCAGGCTTTGCCCGCCGCATGGGTTATGAGCCGAGGCTCGCCATGCTCGCCTATTCCACCTTCGGCCATCCGCAGGGCGAACGCTCCGAGCGCGTCCAGGAAGCGGTGCGCATCCTCGACAAGCGCCGCGTCGATTTCGAGTATGACGGCGAAATGGCCGCTGACGTCGCGCTCAACGCGCGCGCCATGGCGCAGTATCCGTTCATCCGCCTCACCGGTCCGGCCAATGTGCTGGTCATGCCGGCCTTCCACTCGGCCTCGATCTCGACCAAGATGCTGCAGGAACTCGGCGGCTCGACGGTCATCGGCCCGCTGCTGGTCGGCTTGAACAAGCCGGTCCAGATCGTCTCGCTGAACGCCAAGGATAGCGACATCGTCAACATGGCGGTGATCGCCGCGTACACGGCGGGGACTTGAGGAGCGGTCCGGGCAGCGGATGAGAGCCTCAGCCCGGCGCGAACACCCGCGCCGCTTCAATCACCTCCTCGACCTGATCCGCGCGCAGCAGGTCGATTGGAATGCGCCCGTCGAGCTGTGCCGCGGGGCGTGTCAGCCATAGCCACGCCAGCCTCGGATTGCCGATCTGCTTGAGAACGTCGCTTATGCCCGCGACAGGCCTGCCGTCGACGAACTGCGCCAGCGGGAAGACGTGTTTGCGGCCGCCCTTGCGTAAGGCGATGACGTCGCCGCGCCTTTGCCAGCGATGCAGGGTCGAGCGGGCGATGCCCAGGTTTTCTTCCAGATAGGTCGAACCGGCGACACGGCCGGCCCAGTCCTCGATCAACATCGATTCGAGGTCGTCGGACCGTGGCGGTGCAGGAAGTAGCGGCTCATCGGCCAGCAGAGCCGTCGACGGGCTCGTGGCCCCGGCAGTGCCGGCTTCGCTGCGGCGCGCGGCTTCCGCTGCCAGCGCGCGCACGAATTTCGAGGCAAGGCCGGGAAGGTCGGCATGGATGGCGTCGATGGCGCGCTGGTGTTTCGGCGACAGCAAGGTGACGGCGGACGCTATGCTGCCGGCGATCTTGCCGACCGACACCACGGTGGACTGGTTTATGGCCTCGTCATAGTGGGCAAGCGCGCGCTCGACGTCCTCCGCGACCATTTCCGCGAAGTCGTCCTGTCCAGGACCAGGTGGCTGAAATCTGCTCATGCATATGTCTTCTGGCCGCGCGCGTTCCTCCCTCAGCCGCGGCCGATTGCTGAATTTTTATTGCGGAAAACGAAGATCGTGGCGGCAACGCATCGCGCTGCCCGACAGCTTGCTGTCTTGCATCTTTCAACACCCCCATCTGGCTGCGGGCGTCCCGAAATGTCAGTCACGGGACGCTCACGATTTCGTGTACGGGCGGCATGTGACAGTAACGCGACGGTGAAGTTGCCGATCTCCCCCCTCGTGGGGGAGATGCCCGGCAGGGCAAAGGGGGGCGAAGGATCGCTACATAGCGATGCTTATGCCGTGCCCCCGGCTCTCGGCAGGTGTTGAGCCCTGAAGCTATGAAATAAAACGTCGGAAATGCCAGCGGGACAGCGCCCCCCTCTGGCCTGCCGGCCATCTCCCCCACAAGGGGGGAGATCAGCAGTTGTCCCTACAACAACCCCGCCAGTTCCGCCTCGCGGCGCAGATTCTGCCTTGGCCTTGGGCCGATCTGCTGGATCACCAGTCCGGCCGCCAGGGAGCCGAGGTCGCCGCAGGTCTTGAGGTCGCGGCCTTGCGTGTAGCCATGCAGGAAACCGGCGGCGTAGAGATCGCCTGCGCCCGTCGTGTCGACCAGTTCACGGATCGCCGTCGCCTGGATGACCACGGTCTCGTCGCCGCGCACGATGACCGAGCCTTTTTCAGAACGGGTCACCGCGGCTATTCTGCAGTCCTTGCGGATCTTGGCCACCGCCTCGTCGAAGGACGATGTCTGGTAGAGCGACTTGATCTCGTGGCTGTTGGCGAAGACGATGTCGACCGTGCCCGAGCGCATCAGCTCGAGGAACTCGTCACGGTAGCGGTCGACGCAGAACGAATCCGAAAGCGTCATCGACACTTCGCGGCCTGCCGCGTGTGCCAGCCTGGCCGTCTGCCGGATCGCCTCCTTGGCGCGCGGCGGGTCCCACAGATAGCCCTCGAAGTAAGTGACCTTGGCGCCCGAGGCCTTTTCGGCCTCGACATCCTCGGGGCCGAGTTCGACACAGGCGCCGAGATAGGTGTTCATCGAGCGTTCGCCGTCGGGGGTGACGAAGATCATCGAGCGCGCCGTCGGCGGCTCGCCCTTGAGCGGCTTGGTGTCGAAGGCGACGCCCTGCGCATGGATGTCGTGCGCGTAGATTTCGCCCAGCGCATCGTTGGATACCTTGCCGAAGAAGGCAGCGCGTCCGCCGAAGGAGGCGACGCCTGCGGCCGTGTTGCCGGCGCTGCCGCCGGAGGCCTCGATCGCCGGGCCCATGCGGCTGTAGAGCAGTTCGGCGCGCCGCGTATCGATGAGGTTCATCGCGCCCTTGATGATGCCGTTGGTTTCGAGGAATTCCTCCTCGCACTGGGCGATGATGTCGACAATGGCATTGCCGATGCAAAGCACGTCATAATCCGGCATCAATATCTCCGCCAAAACCCGAGCCGGCTTCTTGCCACGCTGGCCGGGCGCGGGTTTAGCGATTAACGGCAGCTTTGCCTAGAGCACGACACTCAACTTTGGCGGGATCGCCCCAGAACAGGGCACCAACAGCCAGGCGCTACGACAATTCGACCGTGGACGAAGCGTTTCATCGCCGCATTGCCTACAAATCTGGCCTGATCGACCGCACCCGAAGACGGCAAGCCCATGTCCGCGAAGAACGACACGACCATCGACCTGGCGTTGCTTGCCGTATTGGCGGTGCTGTGGGGCGCCTCCTACACTTTTATCAAGATCGGCGTCGAGACGATCCCGCCGGTCACCTTCATCGCCGCCCGCACCTTGATCGCCGGCGGCATCCTGTTCGCCATCATCCGCTGGCGCGGGCTGGCCATGCCGGGTGATGCGGCAAGCTGGCGCCGCTTCGCCTTCCAGGCATGCCTCAATAGCGTCATACCATTCACGCTGATCGCCGCCGCCGAGCGCTCGGTCGATGCCGGCCTGGCCACGATCCTCAATGCGACCTCGCCGATCTTCACTTTCGTTTTCACAGCGCTCATCACTCGCCATGAGCCGGTGACTGTGCGCAAGCTGATCGGTGTCGGCGCCGGCATAGCGGGCATCTGCTTCATTGTCGGCACGCAGGCGCTGGGTGGTCTCGGTCACGAACTCTGGGCGCAGGTCGCCATCGTCGTGGCAACGATCTGCTATGCCGGTGCGGCGATCTTCGGCCGTGGCTTCAAGGGCCTCGATCCGATGCTGCCGGCCGCCGGTTCGATGCTGTGCGGCGCGGTCATGCTGGTGCCGCTCAGCCTGTTGGTCGACCAGCCATGGGCGCTGACACCCTCGATGACATCGATCCTGGCCCTGCTTGGCCTGTCGGTGTTTTCGACCGCGCTGGCCTTCGTCATCTATTTCCGCCTCATCCACACGCTGGGTTCGGTCGGCACGACATCGCAGGCCTATCTGCGCGTACCGATCGGCGTCGGCATCGGTGCTGTCTTCCTCGGCGAAAGCCTGGGGCCAACGGTATGGCTGGGCATGGCCTTTGTCGTGGCCGGCGTCGCCGCCATGACGATCCCGGTCAGAAAGCCGGCGTTTGCCCGATAGCGATACGCGCTTGTGCTGACGAGCCGCGCTGCCTATCTCGTGAACGTCCCGCCTTTACGGCGCTGTCGCTGACTTGGGGTTGAAGCACGGTGATTTTCGACGCTGCCCGCACTGCGGCCCTCGAGTTGCTCTCGCCGCCGTTTCGCGCCGTGTTCGTCAAGACGCTTGGCCTGACCGTGCTGGCCCTGGTCGCCTTGTGGTTCGGCCTGACCAGCCTGGTCGAGTGGCTGGCGCTCCCGTGGCTCCAGGCCTTGTTGCCCGGCATGCCGTCCTGGGCCGGCTGGCTGGGCGGCATCATCGCGGCAATAGCGCTTGCCTTCGGCACGGCGCTGCTCGTCGCCCCGGTGACGGCGATGATCGCCGGCCTGTTCCTCGACGATGTCGCCGAAGTGGTTGAGCGCACCGACTATCCCGGCGAGCCGATTGGGCGCGCCATGCCGGCGCTGCGCTCGCTGGTGCTGGCGATAAAATTCCTCGGCGTCGTCATCCTCGGCAACATCGTCGCCTTGCTGCTCCTGCTGGTGCCGGGCATCAACATTGCCGCCTTCTTCGTCGTCAACGGCTATTTGCTCGGCCGCGAATTCTTCGAATTTGCCGCCATGCGCTTTCGCGGCGAAGACGAAGCCAGGGCCTTGCGCCGGCAATATGCCGGCACGGTCTTTCTCGCCGGGCTGGTCATCGCGGCCTTCCTCGCCGTGCCGTTGCTCAATTTGGTGACGCCGCTTTTCGCCGCCGCCATGATGGTGCACCTGCACAAGGCGATTTCGGCACGGGAAGCGGCACGTCGATAGCGCAGCTAGCTCGGCTCAACGCAGCAGGAAACCTCGCCCCAGCTCGTCATCGGGCTCGACAATGAATTCCGCCCGCCCGGAGTAGTAGGCGCGGCCGCCGACGCGGGCGATGATCGCCTCATGCGGGCCGGCCCGCGCCGTCCGCGCCACCGCGCCGGAAAAGCGTGAGCCGGCGATGCTATCGAAGGTCCGCGTCTGCCCGATAGCGATCTCGCCCTTGGCAAGCATGGCGGCGAGACGGGCGGTGACGCCGGAGCCGGTCGGCGAGCGGTCGACCTCGGCCTCGGCGAAGACGCAGATGTTCTTCGTCACCTCGCCGGAAAACGCGTCGCGTCCGTCGGTCAGGATGGTGCCGTAGAGAAAGGCGAGGTCGGCGTGGTCGGGATGCGACAGCGGAAATTCCGCCTTGAGCCTGTTCGTCAGCGTCGTTGCGGCATCGACAAAATCGCGCACGCGGTCACGGCCGAATTCCAGCCCGAACTGATGGCAGTCCGCCAGCGCGTAGAAAGCGCCGCCATAGGCGATGTCGAAGCCGATCTTGCCATACCTTGTCAGCTCGATCTGCTGGTCACCGGCAAACAGGAAGGCCGGCACGCTCTCGAACGACACGGCGCCGGCCTTGCCGTCCAGAACCTCGACCGAAGCGACGACCAGGCCGCACGGCGCTTCGATGTTGACGGTCGTGATCGGCTCCTGTTTCGCCACCAGCCCTTCATCGATGGCGTAGCGGCCGAGCGCGACGATGGCGTGGCCGCACATGGTCGAATAGCCCTCATTGTGCATGAACAGCACCGCGAGATCGGCGCCCGGCAAGTCGGGCTCGACCAGCAGGGCGCCGTACATATCGTAATGGCCGCGCGGCTCGAACATCAGGATTTTTCTGAGATGATCGAGATGGTCGCGCACATAGGCGCGCTTTTCCAGAATGGTGCCCTTCGGGATGCGGGGATAGCCGCCGGTGACGATCCTCAGCGGTTCGCCGCCCGTATGCATGTCGACGACGGTCAGCGTCATGCGCCCAGCCTGTTCATCATGATGGCTTGCTGTAGAGCGCCTGCAGCTTGCCGAAAGGCATGGCGGCGCGGGTGAAGCCGAACGTGCCGTCCTGCTGGATCTCGCGCGCCGCCGTCTCCAGCATGCCGTAGGCGAAATTGGTCAGCCATGGCCCGAGTGAAATGCGCTTCACGCCGGCCATGGCAAGATCGGCGATGGTAAAGCCCGGCTTTGCCATGACGTTGACCGGCTTGCCGACCGCCGAGCAGATCGTACGCACCATCTCGATGTCGCCGATCCCTGGCGCATAGAGCACGTCGGCTCCAGCCTTCTCGAAGGCCTGCAGCCGCTTGATCGTGTCGTCGAGATCGGTTCTGCCCCAGAGGAAATTTTCGGCGCGCGCGGTGAATACGAAATCGCGCTTCAGCGCCCGCGCCGCCTCCACCGCCGCGGCGACGCGCTCGACCGCATGCGAAAAATCATAGATCGGCTTGTCGGGATCGCCGGTGTGGTCCTCGATCGAGCAGCCGGCAAGGCCGGCCGCTTCCGCCGCGAAGATGGTTTCGGCGGCCCGCTCGGCGCTGTCGCCCTTGCCCCTCTCGAGATCTGCCGAGACCGGCAGGTCGGTCGCCGCCGTCACCTCGCGGCAATGATGGATCATCTGTTCAAAGGTCACCGAGCCGTCCGGCAGGCCGCGCGAAAAGGCGAAGCCGGCGCTGGTCGTCGCCAGCGCCTTGAAACCGAAGGAGCCGAGCAGCTTGGTCGTGCCCGGATCCCAGGGATTGGGCATGACGAAGGTCGAGGCATGCAGGTCGCGAAAGATCTTGCCCTTGTCCATGAATGCTCCCCATCACGAGTTTTGAGCGGATGCTACCGCGCTGTCTCAAGTCGGGCAAACGAATGCGTTTGGTTCAGAAGCGCTTCGCGTTCTCTGCTGACAATTTCTCGAACGCGTCGGAATCCTTGACGTAGTGTGAAGTCTTCGTGTCCCAATGGTAGGCGACGGAAATGTCGTGCGAGGCCGCCTCGGGCGCCGCCTCATCGCAACTTTCACCACTCGGCACCGTGGCGTCGGTCGCCGTCACCTTGATCGCCGCATAGGGCTTTCCGTCGTCCAGCGTCAGGAAGGCCAGGTCCTGGGTGCGTTTGTAAGCGCAGACGTTTTCGTCGAACGTGTTGATCGTGTCGACCAATTGAAGGCGATCCTCGCGAGGCAGGATCAGTAGCGTACTCACATAGCCCTGGTTCGAATTGAAATGCGTGCTCATGGAGATGAGCACGTCGTCGCCGGCGCCGATCGAAAGCTTGTTCGGCTCGCGGAAATAGGTGCTGCGGTCGACCGCGACATTGGCCGCATCGAGCAGTTTCGGCTTGGCTGTCACGTCGTAGAGCGCCAGCACGGCATAGCCTTCGGCACTGTCGGGAGAATCGCCGAGATCGAACAGCATCGCCAGCCGATCCTTGCCGCCGGCCTTGATGGGAAGCACTGCCGCATTGGGCAGGCTCGTCGTCTCCGGCGGCGAGCCGCCGTCATCGTCACCGGCAATGTGGCGCATGTCGATCGGCAATCCGCCCTTGTAGAAACCGTCCTTGTCGGCGGCGAGGTCCGGGATGACCATTTTGGCCAGGTCGAGATAGGTGACATCGCTGCGGCCGGGCAGCGGGCTGTTGAGTTCGGGAGAGCTCACGGCCTGCGCGCCGGCCGCAGTCCAAAAGAACGGCAGCAGCATCAAGGCGAGCATGAGGCGGAGCAGGTTCGTCGGCATGAATATCCCCCCGGAGATCAGGCCAGTCACGCTAGCACGGGTTCCGGCATCGTGCAGCCGTGTCGGAACAGGATCAGTGGATCGGCACCAGGCCGGCCAGCTCGCGCATGTCATCGAACAGGATGCCGCCGGCCTGGATCAGGCCGTCGCGGTCGGAATAGGGATCGCCATGATAGGAAAACACCCGCATGCCGGCGGCAATGCCGGCCTGCGTGCCCGCGACGCTGTCCTCGATGACGATGCAGTCGGCGGGCGCGAAGCTCATGGTCTTGGCCGCATGCAGGAACAGGTCGGGGAACGGTTTGCCGCGCCCGACCATGGTGGCACTGAACATCGCATGTTCGAAGAGCGGCAGCAGCCCGGTCTGGCCAAGCGTGATGTGCATCTTCGAAATCCTGGCCGAGGTGGCGACACAATAGGGGATGCCGGCCCCGCGAACCGCCTCGATGAACTCCCGGACATAGGGGATCGCCTCGACGCCATGGGAAAACAGGTCCGGCAGGCCGGCATTCCAGCGATCGACGAAATCGGTGCCGAGGCGGACATCGGTCTGCTCTTCGATCTCTTTCTGCACCGAGGCCATGCTGCGGCCGGAGAAATTCTTGCGGCAATATTCGAAGCTCGTCGGATAGCCAGCCGCGCTCAGCCACTCGGCAAGGCGCCGGTTGGCAAGGTTCTCCGTGTCGACCAGGATCCCGTCGCAGTCGAAGATGACAAGTTTCGGGATGGGCATCAGGCGGTGCCGGTCGATCCGAACCCGCCCGAGCCACGCGCCGTGCCACCGGCCAGCGACCGTTCTTCGACGGCCACCTGCGTCACGGCGGCGAAAACGATCTGGGCGATGCGCATGCCGCGCGTCACGGCAAAATCCTCATCGCCGAGATTGACCAGCAGCACCTTCACCTCGCCGCGATAGTCGCTGTCGACCGTGCCTGGCGAATTGAGGACGGTGAGGCCATGCTTGAAAGCAAGCCCGGAGCGCGGCCGCACCTGGCCTTCCATGCCTTCGGGGATTTCCAGGATCAGCCCGGTCGGCACCAGGGCGCGTTTTCCGGGAAGGATCAGCAGCGGCCGGTCGTCGGGCACCGCGGCGCGCAGATCCATCCCGGCGGCGCCGGCGCTTTCATAGGCGGGGAGGGGTAGTCCTTCAGCATGCGGCAACCTGACGAAGCCGACGGTCGGACCGATGACGGAGGAGTTTTGGAGGGCTGCGCGCATAAAATCGATCCTATCGGCGCGATTGCCGATTCGGTCAATTCGCCCGCAAGGGTATCAACGGCTTTCTTTCGGGCATCACTATGACCTCGGGCATCACTATGACCTTAGCACGCTTCAGCGCACTTCCATCGGAACCACCGTCGTTTCCTTGATTTCCTCCATCACGAAGGAGGCGGAGACATCGGACAGCGCTACCTTGGCGATCAGCCGCTGGTAGAGCCGGTCATAGGCTTTCACGTCGGCGACACGCGCGCGCAGGACATAGTCAAGGTCGCCGGACATGCGGTAGACGCCGGTGATCTCGGGGAAGCCGGTCACCGCGGCGCGGAATTTGTGCAGCCAGTCCGGATCATGGTTCGACGTCCGGACCAGGATGAACACAGACAATCCAAGCCCGAGCTTGTCGGCATCGACCAGCGCCACGCGTCCGGTGATGACGCCTTCTTCCTCCAGCCGCTTGACGCGCCGCCAGCAGGCATTGCGCGACAAGGCTACCCGTTCCGATAGCTGGTCGACCGACAGCGTGCCGTCGCGTTGCAATTCGGCAAGCAGTTTTCGGTCTATTTCATCGATATCCAGCGCCATATTGGGATATTTGTCCCATTGAATGGCAAAATACAAGGACATTTTGAGACCGATGAACCGGCGAAGCGTGTCAGGATACTCATATCGGAACTCACGCTGAAGGGGACCAGCATGTCAGTCGCAAGCATCTTCACCTCTCATCCGGCCAAGGTTGGCGAGACCTATTTCGGCCATATGGCCTTCGCTGCCTGGTTTTCGTCGCGTTTGCTGATGGCGGCGGGTGCCGCGCTCGTTCACGCTTTCTTGCCATTTCTCTTCGAGACTACCGCCAGCCGAATCGTCCGTGAGCTTTACGAGCGGACGCACAACAGAGGCACACACGCGACCAAGGAGCCCGCGGCTCTTCCGGATCGCGCCTAGAGGACGACAGAAGCGATGTGCCGTTGGGCGGCCTATCTCGGTGAAGCGGTCTTTCTCGAAGATATCCTCACGGCGCCCTGTCACTCGCTGATCGCCCAGAGCCATTGCGCCCAGGAGGCGAAGTCACCGACCAATGGCGACGGCTTTGGCCTTGCCTGGTACGGCGACCGTCCGGAGCCCGGCCTCTACCGCGACATCCTGCCGGCCTGGTCCGATCCCAATCTGACGAGCCTGTGCCGGCAGATCAAATCCGGCCTGTTCCTCGCCCATGTGCGGGCCTCGACCGGCGGCGCGACCAGCCGCATGAACTGCCATCCCTTCATCTCCGGCCGCTGGTCGTTCATGCATAACGGCCAGATAGGCGGTTTCGAGAAAATCCGTCGCGCGCTGGAGAATTCATTGTCCGATGCCGTCTTCGACCAGCGCGAAGGCACCACCGATTCCGAACTCTTTTTTCTCCTTATGATCGACGAGGGATTGGCCGGCGACCCGCAGGGTGCGGTGTCGCGCGCCACCAGCCGGGTTCTCGAAGCCTCGCGCCGAGCCGGCCTCGAACCGGCGCTGAAGCTTACCGCCGCCTTCTCGGACGGGCAGGCGCTGCACGCGGTTCGATATGCCACCGATGCGCATGCGCCGACACTCTACACCTCTACCCTGCGCAAGGGTGGCGGCCGCTGCATCGTCTCCGAGCCTTTCGATCGCGAAGGCGGCGACTGGCAGGCGATCCCGCCGTCGAGCTTCGTCACCATGACTGGGGACGGCATCAGCATTCGGCCATTCGCGCCGACGGCGGCGAGGCTGGCGCTGGCAGGGTAATCTAAGTCGGAAACGCCGCAGGCCAGCGCCCCCCTCAATTGGCCTCGGCACAATTCCGATCAAACGGAGCCAAGCTCCGAATGCTCAACTCCGCTTGAAGTCGTGCCGCTGTCCGCCATTTTCCAGGCAAGCGGCCAAGCCGGAGCATCCACCATGGACGTCGCCTTCTCCTCAACCGTCGACCTCGCCGCCGCCATTGCCCAACGCAAGATCTCCGCTGTCGAAGCGCTCGACGCCCATCTGGCGCGGATCGACCGACACAACGAAGGCATCAACGCCGTCATTTCGCTCGACAGGGAAGGCGCTCGCGAACGCGCCAAAAACGCCGACGCGGCGCTTGCACGCGGCGAGGCGCTCGGGCCATTGCATGGCGTTCCCCTCACCCTGAAGGACACGCACGAGACGGCAGGCATGAAAACCACGGTCGGCTTTCCGCCCTTCGCCGACTATATCGCCAGCCACGACAGCTCGGTGGTTGCGAGGCTGAAGGCCGCCGGCGGCGTGCTGATGGCCAAGACCAATGTCGCGACCATGCTTTCCGACTGGCAGTCGAACAATCCGTTGTTCGGCCGCACCAACAATCCGTGGCACCTTGAGCGCACCGCCGGCGGCTCCAGCGGCGGCGCCGCGGCAGCAGTCGCCGCCGGAATGACATCGTTCGATGTCGGCACCGATATGCAGGATTCGATCCGACTGCCTGCCGCATTCTGCGGTGTCTATGGGCTGAAGCCGACGGAACATCGCGTCTCGCTGGCCGGTGCCTTCCCGGACCCGGACGGCATGGCGCGCAGCGTGCGGCTGATGTCCTGCCTCGGACCGCTGGCGCGCAGCGTGGGCGATTTGTCGTTGATCTATCAGATCATCGCCGGGCCGGACGGGCGTGATACCGATCTTGCGCCGGTGCCGGTCGAGGCCATGCCGAAGCTCGACCTCAAGGCACTGCGCGTCGCCTTCGCGCCGTCCTTTCGCGGCTTCCCGGTGGCGGCGGACATCAGTGCGGCGGTCGAAGATCTCGCCGGGAATCTGCGCTCGGCCGGGGCGACCGTGGAGGAAGCGAAACTGCCCAGGCTCGACCTGCACGACGATCTGGCGCAAGGCGGCGCACTGATCGGCATGATGATGGAAGCTGCCCAACCCCTGCCCTCGGCGCAGCCGACACCGGTTTCGCGCTGGTTCGAGGCGCTCGCCCGCCGCGACAAATCCATTCTCGCCTGGGACCGGTTCTTCGACGACTGGGATGCGCTGCTCTGCCCGGTCGCCATGACCACCGCCTTCCCGCATTGCGAGCCGGGCAAGCCGATCAAGGTCGACGGTCGCGAACAAAGCTACTGGATGCTGTCGGCCTACGGCGCTGTCTTCAACTACAGCGGCCATCCGGCACTTTCGATGCCGTATGGTGAAGATCCCGACGGCCTGCCGATCGGCCTGCAACTGGTCGGCAAACGCTGGTCGGAATCCCAGCTGCTTGGTATTGCGGCGGCGATGGAGCCGCTTATCGGCGGCTTCCGCCGTCCGCCGGGCTACTGAGCGAAGCGCGACAATCCATAGGGCGCCAGCAGCGTGTCGCGCTCGCCGTCGAGGATTTCCCGCGCAGCGAACAGGCCGACGGCCGGCGCCAGCGTGATGCCGGAATGCATGACGGCAATATACAAGCCGTCCATGCTCTCCGCGCGGCCGATGATCGGAAAGCCGTCGATCGGCGTCGGCCGGTAGCCGACCGTGTGGAAATCGAGCTCCAGGTCCCCGGCGCCGCGCAACGCTGCCTTCGCTACTGCAAACAATTCGCGCGCCGTGGCAGCGGGGTCATCGCCTGGGTCGCCGCCGGCGAAATCCGAGCCGGCGATGATGCGGCCTTCAGCCGTCTGGCGCATATGCAACTTCTCGTCGTGCACCAGGCCGTTGAGCAGCTTTTTGTGTGGCCGCGAATGGACGATCAGGCCAGGCGGCGTCTCGATCGGCAGGCTGATCCCCGCCGTCGCGGCAATGTCCGGAGCGCCGACGCCGGCGGCGATCACCACTTCGTCGGCGGCAATCAGCCCATGCGATGTGTCCACGCCGGTAATCCGGCCATTGGTCTGGGCCAGCGCCGAAACCGTGCTGGCAATGACCCGCGTGCCATGCCGTTCGGCATCGGCCAGCAGGGCCCTGGCCGCGGCAACCGGTTCGGTCACGCCTTCCTCGGCGACATAAACAGCGAATTCAGGGGGCTCGACGAGGTTGGGCTCGATTTGCGCCGCCCGCTTGGCGTCGACGCGTTCGATGCCGTAGCCCCATGAAGAGTGTTCGGCCGCGTAGGCTTCGAGCCGGTCGGCCGGCAGGTCCCAGCACAGGCCACCGCACCAGGCGAGCGGAAGCCCGGGCAGCTCATTTGCCAGCCGTTTCCACTCGGCCATGGCGCGGATGCGCAGCCGGAAATAGATTTCGGGGTTGCCCCAACTGGCGTTGATCCAGGCAAAGGAATTGGGCGTCGCGACGCCACCTGCGCCGCTTTCGGAAACGACCGTCACCTGTGCACCGGCCTTGGTCAGGTGCCAGGCGATCGAAGCGCCGATGATGCCGGCGCCGATGACGATGACTTGTTTCGCCGCTGCCATGCTCGCTCCTCTGTCTCGTGATTCCAACGGATGTTTATCCAAGTGGCATTCCTATAGCCGCTTGCCAATGTCGAAATGTCCGGCTCTCGGCCAGTGTGGAGCAGGGACGGTCGAATTGCGGATCTGGACAGCGAGACGGCATCCGGCGGCGTCAGGGCCGCCGGACCGGTCGACAGCCCGGCACTGCGCTGCTAGAAACCCGGCCTGTCACACGGAAATCCCAGAGAATGCCCGAAACAATACCAGAGGAAGTGGCGCGCCGCCGCACCTTCGCGATCATCGCCCACCCCGACGCCGGCAAGACGACGCTCACCGAAAAGCTGCTGCTGTTCGGCGGCGCCATCCAGCTTGCCGGCGAGGTCAAGGCCAAGAAGGACCGCATCCAGACCCGGTCCGACTGGATGAAGATAGAGCGCGAGCGCGGCATTTCGGTCGTCACCTCGGTGATGACGTTCGAATATGAGGACAATGTCTTCAACCTCCTGGACACGCCCGGCCACGAGGATTTCGCCGACGACACCTATCGCACGCTGTCGGCGGTCGACTCGGCCGTCATGGTCATCGACGCCGCCAAGGGCATCGAGCCGCGCACGCTGAAACTGTTCGAAGTCTGCCGGCTGCGCGACATCCCGATCATCACCTTCGTCAACAAGATGGACCGCGAAAGCCGCGATCCTTTCGAGATTTTGGACGAGATCGAACAGAAGCTGGCACTGGACACTGCCCCCATCACCTGGCCGATCGGCCGCGGCAAGACGTTCTCCGGTACCTATCACCTGGCGTTGAACGCGGTGCGCAAGGGCGACGACGAGAAGGAACGCACGCCGGTCAACGGTCCCGATTCCAACCGCGTCGCCGGCCTGCTGCCGGAAAACGAGCGCGAGGCCTTCATCGAGGAGCTGGAGCTCGCGCGAGAAGCGTGCAGACCCCTTGATATAGACGCCTTCCGCGAGGGCCATCTGACGCCGGTCTATTTCGGCTCGGCGCTGCGCAATTACGGCGTTCGCGACCTGATCGAGGCGCTCGGCGCCTTCGGCCCGCCGCCGCGCGCGCAGGATGCCGACACGCGAACCGTCGAGGCGACCGAGGACAAGATGACCTCCTTCGTCTTCAAGATCCAGGCCAACATGGACCCCAATCACCGCGACCGCATCGCTTTCGTTCGCGTCTGCTCGGGCAAGCTCGAGCGCGGCATGAAGGCCAAGCTGGTGCGCACGGGAAAGCCGATGTCCCTGTCCGCGCCGCAATTCTTCTTTGCCCGCACCCGCGTGACGGCGGACGAAGCCTTTGCCGGCGACGTCGTCGGCATCCCCAATCACGGCACACTGCGCATCGGCGATACGCTGACCGAAGGAGAGGAAATACTGTTCCGCGGCGTGCCGAATTTCGCGCCGGAGATCCTGCGCCGCGTCCGCCTCGGCGACGCGATGAAGGCGAAGAAACTCAAGGAAGCGCTGCACCAGATGGCCGAAGAAGGCGTCGTGCAGCTGTTCTCGCCCGAGGACGGCTCGCCGGCCATCGTCGGCGTTGTCGGCGCGCTGCAGCTGGACGTGTTGAAGGAGCGGCTGAATTTCGAATACACACTGCCCGTCGAATTCGAGATGTCGCGCTTTTCCGTCTGCCGCTGGATATCGGCCGACGACAAGGCGGAGGTCTTGCGCTTCATCGAGGCGCATCGCGGCGACATTGCCCGCGACCTCGACAACGATCCGGTGTTCCTCGCCCAGCACGCCTTCTCGCTGAACTACGAAGCGGAACGCTGGAAGGCGATCCGCTTCGCCACGATCAAGGACTACCAGGTCCGCGACAAGGCGGCGTAAGGGTTGTTTTTCCTTCCCCCCTTGTGGGGGAAGGTGGCCTCGCGAAGCGAGGTCGGATGAGGGGTGCTCCAGGGAACGCAAACGCCTCACTCCGCTGGAACACCCCTCATCCGTCTTGCCGCTTCGCGGCAATCCACCTTCCCCCACAAGGGGGGAAGGGAAGATCGCGCAGTGCTTAACCTTTGGCCGCCGCTTCGATCTTGGCGATGTCGATCTTGCCCATCTGCATCATCGCCGACATCACCCGGCCGGCCTTGGCCCTGTCCGGATCCAGAAGCAGCCTCGGCAATTGCTCCGGCACGACCTGCCAGGAGACGCCGAACTTGTCTTTCAGCCAGCTGCAGACGCCCGGCTCGCCACCTTCCGTGAGCTTTTCCCAGAAATAATCCACCTCTTCCTGCGTCTTGCAGTCGATCGACTGTGACATCGCCTCGTTGAACTTGAAGTTCGGGCCGCCATTGAGCGCCTGGAACGGCACGCCGTCGAGCTCGAACGTGGTCATCAGCACTTTGCCCTCACTGGCGTGTCCCTTGGGCCAGCGCAGAACGCTCAGCACCTTCGAATTCTTGAAGATGGAGACATAGTGGTTCATCGCCTCTTCGGCCTGGCCGTCGAACCACAGGCAGGTGGTGATCTTTTGCATGTCGCGCTCCTCGCTTGCTCTTGCTGCTAGTGTGAAACGGCTGACCCCGAGAATGGTGCCATTTCCGTGCCGTCTGCCCAAGGACGGTCGCGCGCCGCGCAATCCGACAGCGGCGTGCGATTTTTCCTGGTCTCTCGTTTTTCGGCGGAATCTGGCGCATCGCAAAAATGTGGCCAGACCAAGCTCTGGCGTCTATAACGCCTGCGATCCAAATTCAGCTCCGCCGCGCCATGCCTTGGCCGCGGCCAGCCACCAAGGAAAAAACATGCCTGCCTATCGCTCCCGCACCACCACCCATGGCCGCAACATGGCCGGCGCCCGCGGCCTGTGGCGCGCCACCGGCATGAAGGACTCGGATTTCGGCAAGCCGATCATCGCGGTGGTCAATTCCTTCACCCAGTTCGTGCCGGGCCATGTCCATCTGAAGGACCTCGGCCAGTTGGTCGCGCGCGAGATCGAGAAGGCCGGCGGCGTCGCCAAGGAGTTCAACACCATCGCCGTCGATGACGGCATCGCCATGGGCCATGACGGCATGCTCTATTCGCTGCCGTCGCGCGAATTGATCGCCGATTCCGTCGAATACATGGTCAACGCCCACTGCGCCGACGCCATGGTCTGCATCTCCAATTGCGACAAGATCACTCCCGGCATGCTGATGGCCTCGCTGCGCCTCAACATCCCGACCGTGTTCGTCTCGGGCGGACCGATGGAGGCCGGCAAGGTGGTGCTGGCTGGCAAGACGCAGGCGCTCGACCTGGTCGACGCCATGGTCGCGGCCGCCGACGACAAGATCTCCGACGAGGACGTCAAGGTCATCGAGCGCTCGGCTTGCCCGACCTGCGGTTCCTGTTCGGGCATGTTCACCGCCAATTCGATGAATTGCCTGACCGAAGCGCTCGGCCTGTCGCTGCCGGGCAACGGCTCGACGCTGGCGACGCATGCCGACCGCAAGCGGCTGTTCGTCGAAGCCGGCCATCTCGTCGTCGATCTCGCCCAGCGCTATTATGAACAGGATGACGAGACGGCGCTGCCACGCAGCATCGCCTCGAAGGGCGCCTTCGAGAACGCCATGACGCTCGACATTGCCATGGGCGGTTCGACCAACACGGTGCTGCACATCCTGGCCGCGGCCCATGAGGGCGAGGTCGACTTCACCATGGAGGATATCGACCGGCTGTCGCGGCGGGTTCCTGTGCTCTGCAAGGTGGCCCCGGCAAAGTCCGACGTGCATATGGAAGATGTCCACCGCGCCGGCGGCATCATGGCCATCCTTGGCCAGCTCGACGAAGCAGGGCTGATCAACCGCGACCTGCCGACGGTGCATACGGCCAGCCTCGGCGAGGCGCTCGACCATTGGGATATTTCGCGCACCTCCAGCCAGAATGTCCGCGACTTCTTCCTCGCCGCGCCCGGCGGCGTGCCGACGCAGGTCGCCTTCAGCCAGGACCGGCGCTGGGACGAGCTCGACACCAACCGTGAGACGGGCGTCATCCGTTCCGCAAAGACGCCGTTTTCGAAGGATGGCGGTCTTGCCGTGCTGAAAGGCAATCTGGCGCTCGACGGTTGCATCGTGAAAACGGCGGGCGTCGATGAGTCGATCCTGAAATTCACCGGCCCGGCGCGCGTGTTCGAAAGCCAGGACGCTTCTGTCAAGGCAATCTTGTCCAACGAGATCAAGGCCGGCGATGTCGTCGTCATCCGCTATGAGGGACCGCGTGGCGGTCCCGGCATGCAGGAAATGCTCTATCCGACCAGCTATCTGAAGTCGAAGGGCCTCGGCAAGGCCTGCGCGCTGGTCACCGATGGCCGCTTCTCCGGCGGCACGTCGGGCCTGTCGATCGGCCATGTCTCGCCCGAAGCCGCCGAAGGCGGCACGATCGGGTTGGTCAGGGAAGGGGATACGATCGAGATCGACATTCCCAACCGCACCATCCGCTTGGCCGTCAGCGATGCCGAGCTTGAGGCACGGCGCGCGGCGATGGCGGCCAAGGGCGCCTTGGCCTGGAAGCCGGAGGAAAAGCGCAAGCGCAAGGTGACGACCGCGCTGCGCGCCTACGCCGCCTTCGCCACCAGCGCCGACAAGGGCGCGGTGCGGCACGTGCCGGAATAAGGGTTTCTTCCTTCTCCCCTTGTGGGAGAAGGTGTCGCCGCAGGCGACGGATGAGGGGTGTTCCAGGGAACGCCAACGTCTCACTCCGCTGGAACACCCCTCATCCGTCTTGCCGCTTCGCCGCAATCCACCTTCTCCCACAAGGGGAGAAGGAAAGGCGCCGTGCTACGGCATCAGCTGATATTCATAAAGCTTCTGATAAAGCCCGCCCTGATTGAGCAGCGCACGATGTGGCCCGCTCTCCACCACCTTGCCACCCTCGAGCACAACGATCGTGTCGGCCTGGTGCACGGTCGACAGGCGGTGGGCGATGACGATCGTCGTGCGCCCTTCGGTCAGTTGCTGCAGTGCGTCGCGGAACAGCGCTTCGGATTCGGCGTCGAGCGCGCTGGTCGCCTCGTCGAGCAGCAGGATCTCGGCATTGCGCAGCATGGCGCGTGCGATCGAGATGCGTTGGCGCTGGCCGCCCGACAACAGGCCGCCATTCTCGCCGACATCGGTCTCATAGCCTTTCGCCTGCGCCATGATGAAGTCATGCGCGTTGGCGGCCTTGGCGGCGGCGATCACTTCGTCGTCGGTCGCGCCCTCTCGCCCGAGCCTGATGTTGTGCATGATCGTGCCGGCAAACAGGAACGTGTCCTGGCTGACATAGGCGATCTTTTCCCTGAGCGAGGCGAGCGTCGCATGCGAAATATCCTGGCCGTCGAGCAGGACCTTGCCGCTCTTCGGGTCGTACATGCGCATGATCAGGTTCAGGATCGTCGATTTGCCGCCGCCGGAGGGGCCGACCAGCGCCGTCATCTTGCCCGCTGAAAGGGTCAGGTCGAATCCGTCGAGCACAGGCGGACCGTTCTGATAGGCGAAGCTGACGGCGTCGAACCGGATCTCGCCTGGTCCGGCCCGAAGCGGCCGCGCGTTCGGTTTCTCGGCCAGGGTCAGCGGCTCGTCGGCGAGCTGGAACATCATGCGCACGCCGACAATGCCGCTTTCCAGCGAGATGCGCACGCGCGCAAGTCGCTTTGCCGGCTCATAGGCAAGCAGCAGCGCCGCGATGAAGGCCATGATGTTGCCAGGCATCTGGCCGCCCTGCAGGACCAGGAGACCGCTGACCATGACGGCGCCGGCGATCGCCAGTCCTGCCAGCGTCTCCATCACCGGGCTGGTGACCGCTTCCAGCGCGGCGATGTTGTTGGCCCGATCCTCGACGTCCGCCACCGCCTTGTACATGCGCTTGCGCATCAGGCTTTCGAGGTTGAAGGATTTGACGACGCGCACGCCGATCGCGGTTTCCTGCATCACCTGGATGATCTGGCCGACCGAGCGGAACTCCATGGCGGCGAACTTGCGCACACGCTTCAGGATGCGATTGACGCCGTAGATGGCCAGCGGACCGACGACGAAGCAGATCAGCGACAGCGCCGGTTGCTGCCAGATCATGACGCCAATCAAGGCGAGCAGGGTCACCAGATCGCGGACATAGGAAGTGACGATCAGGTCGAGCACGTTGCGTGCCGCCTGGGCATTGTTGGTCATGCGGGTGATCAGGTCCGATGACGAGGTCGAATGGTAAAATTCGATGCCTTGCGCCAGGATGCGATCGTAGATCTTGCGCTGCCGGTCGGCAATGATGGCATTGCCGACCCGGCTCATGAAGTAGGCCTGGACGAAATTGGCGAGGCCCTTGAGGATGAAAATCCCGGCGACCGCGCCGGCAATCATGTTGACACGGTCGATCCGCTTGTCGATCACGAACTCATTGGTGATTTCGCGCAGGATCCAGGCGCTGGCAGCCGTCATGCCGGCCACCACCAGCATCGACAGGATGGCCGCCCCGTATCCGAACTTATGCTGTCCGAAGGACTCTTTGACCAACCGCACGATAAGGCGCTGGTTCTCCGCCGAGCGTTCGTCGCGTTTCAGGAACGGCAAGTTCAAGTTCACACGAGACTTCCATGGTTTGCGACTGTGGCCTTGAGTCCGAAGCCGATCGCTGCGTGGACGAAAGGCGGCTTATAGAGGGAGTTGTCGCCGGAGGAAACCTTTCGCGGTCGCCGAAAGAAACGGCTGCGGCAAGCTGTCTTTTGCGCCACCATGGCTGGGTGATTCTGGAATAGGATGACGGCAGATGGATTTCGACCTTATCGTTCGTGGCGGCACGCTGCCGGATGGCAGGATTGCCGATATCGGCATCAGCGGCGAGACGATCGCGGCGATCGAGCCGAAACTGCAAGGTTCCGCCCGAACCGAGGTCGACGCAAGCGGCAATCTGGTTTCGCCGCCCTTCATCGATCCGCATTTTCATATGGATGCAACGCTGTCCTATGGCATTCCGCGCATCAATGCCTCGGGCACGCTGCTCGAAGGTATTGCATTGTGGGGTGAACTGAAGCCGCTTTTGACGCATGAGGCTGTGCGCGACCGCGCGCTCGCCTATTGCGACTGGGCGGTGTCGATGGGCCTGCTCGCCATCCGCACCCATGTCGATGTCTGCGATGACCGTTTGCTGGCCGTCGAGGCCTTGCTCGACGTCAAGAAAACGATCGCCCCTTACATCGACCTGCAACTCGTGGCGTTTCCGCAGGATGGCTTCTACCGCTCGCCGAAGGCGCGTGAAAACACCATCCGCGCGCTGGACATGGGCGTCGACATCGTCGGCGGCATACCGCATTTCGAGCGTACCATGGCCGACGGCACGCGCTCGGTGACCGAGCTTTGCGAGATCGCGGCAAAACGCGGCCTGATGGTCGACCTGCATTGCGACGAGACCGACGACCCGCTGTCGCGCCACATCGAGCAGCTGGCCTATGAAACGCAGCGCCTGGGCCTGCAGGGCAGGGTGGCCGGCTCGCACCTCACCTCGATGCATTCGATGGACAACTACTACGTCTCGAAGCTTCTGCCGCTGATCGCCGAGGCCGGCGTTTCCGCCATCCCCAACCCGCTGATCAACATCATGCTGCAAGGCCGTCACGACACCTTCCCGAAGCGCCGCGGGATGACCCGGGTCAAGGAGATGCAGGCGCTCGGCATCCGTGTCGGCTGGGGCCAGGATTGCGTGCTCGATCCCTGGTATTCGCTGGGCACCGCCGACATGCTCGATGTCGCCTTCATGGGCTTGCACGTCGCCCAGATGTCGAGCCCGGCCGACATGGCGCGCTGCTTCGACATGGTCACCAATGTCAACGCCGCCATCATGGGGTTGGATCATCTGGGCCTGGCCGTCGGCAAGCGCGCCAGCCTCGTCGTTCTCGACGCCGGCAATCCGATCGAGGCCCTGCGCCTGCGCGCCGAGCGCATTTGCGTCATCGCCAGGGGCAAGGTGGTGGCGGAACGGACAAGGCAGGATACCAGGCTTTCGATCACGGGCCGGCCGGCACTGGTTAACCGCAGGCACATATCCGGCTAGTTCCTCGGCGCAGAAGGTTTGACGAATCGCTTGCATTGACAGGCAGCAAGCCTTGGCGATTGGCTCAAACGCCGATCATTTCGTCATCCTGGGGCGGAGCAAGGAGCGAAGCGACGCAGCGCAGACCCCAGGATCCATGCCGCGACGTCAAAGCGCTGCGACGGTCCAGAATCCATTCCGCTGCATTCCTCGGCTAATGTCGCGCATGGATCCTCGGGTCTTCGCGACGCCGCTCCGCGGCTGCTCCGCCCGTGGATGACGAAGTTGGGAAGGCCTAGCCCCAGCCGATTCCCGGCACTGGCCTTGCCGATTTCCGGATTTCTCCTCGTCAAAGCGGCCGCTTCCGTTTACGACGCGGCCTTACGCGAGGGAGGAATCGGGATCGGCATGACGCAGCCCGTGGCGCAGAGTTCCACAATCAGGAACGTTCTTCTGGCCGGCATTCTGCTGATGCTGGCCGGCGATTTCATGTTTGCTTTGAACGATGCGATGGGCAAATGGCTGGTCGCAAGCTTCTCCGTCGGTCAGGTGGTGCTGATCCGCTCTATCGGGGCCTTCATCGTGCTCGGACCGATGATCGCCAACCAGGGCGCCGCAAAGCTTTTCCACTTGGAGCGGCCTATCCTCCAACTCCTGCGCGTGGTCGCGACCACGGCCGATACCGGGCTGTTCTACGCCGCGGTCGTCTATCTGCCGCTCGCCGACGTGATGAGCTTCTACATGGCCGGACCGATCTACGTCGCGGCGCTGTCGCACCTGCTGCTGGGCGAAAAGGTTGGCTGGCGGCGCTGGCTGGCGATCCTGGTCGGCTTCTGCGGCGTGCTGATCATCCTGAAGCCGTCCTCGGAGGCGTTCTCGCTATCCTCGGCCTTCGCCCTTGTCGGCAGCATCGCCTTTGCCTTCGCCATCATCCTCAACCGGCGTTTGCGCGGCACCAGCGATACCAACCTTGTGACATGGCAGACGATCGGCACGTTGCTGGTCGGCGGCGCGCTGACCATCGGCGCGTGGCGGACACCCTCGGCGCTCGATTTCGGCGCCATGCTCCTGCTTGGCATCGTCTCCTGTGCCGCTCATCTGATGATCACCAGGGCATTGAAGCTGGCGCCGGCCTCGACGCTGGCACCGCTGCACTACACGCTGCTGCTATGGGCCGTGGTGTTCGGACTGGTGTTCTTCGGTGACGTTCCCGGCCCACGCATCCTGATCGGCTCCGGCATCGTCGTCCTGGCCGGCATCTTCATTTTCCACCGCCAAAAGGTGGTCGACACCACCGTGCCGCCCGAAAACGTGCCGAAGGGCGTGAATTGACGCCTGCCGCCCAAAAGTGCGCAGCGTTTTGGAACGAGTGCGGGGCTAACCCCGGCGTATTGCCGCCAGATGCCGCGAAAATTCCGGCGTCTCCATCAACGCCTTGCAGCGCGCGAAGCGGCCGTCGGCATAGGCGCGGAAATCGTCGACGGGATTGTTGTTGGCAAGCTGGATCAGCCCCCACAGCGTCCATAGAAGATCGCACATCGCCTTGTAGATGACGATACGGCCGCGCTCCGCCGGCTTTGCTTCCCCGCCAAAATAGGCGCGCATCATCTCCTCATCCTGCGCAGCGTCGAACTTGCCTTCGACACTGAGGTCGCCGAGGTCCCAGAGCGGGTCGTTCATCCCCGAATATTCCCAGTCGACGATCCACATCCGCTCGCCCGTATCGAGGAAGTTTTCGCAGAGCGGATCGCAATGGCAGGCGACGAGCGGCAAGGGATGGCTGGCCAGTGCCGAGCGCACGCTCCCTGCCTCGCGAACCACGTCATGATAACCGGCGGGCAGGTCGACATCCTTGGTCGACAGGACCTTGAGATAGTCGTCGATCATCGCGAACAGTTCGAAGCGGAAGGGAAACACCGCACCGGACGCGTGCAGCTTGCGGAACGCTTCGCCGGCGCGGGCGGGGCTGCCCGGCCGTTCCCTGAATTTCTCCGGTGACATCGTTTCTGCACCGGCGATGAAGCGCGTCACCATCACACCGGTGCCGGCGTCGGCATGAAGCACTTCAGGGCTGACGCCGGCCTTTGCCGCCTCGCGCGCCGCCACCGCTTCGTTGGCGCGGTTGATGTATTCCTCGGTGCCCTTGCCCGGAATGCGCAGGCAGAAGTCGCCGGCCTTGAAGACGAGATTGGTGAGGCCGCCAAGCCGGTCCAGCGGTCCGGCATAGCCGGCCAGCGCCGGAATGGCGGCAAGTTTTGCCCGCGCCTCGTCTGTCACCATGCCTGCGCCCCCACGCGATTATTTCTCATTGCAACGGTTCCACAATTTTCGCCGTTTGGCTATCATCCGATCGTGGTGAGCGAGAGAGCGGCTGGCGGAACGACGATGGTGGACAGCAAACATCATGGCGCGCTCGGCGCCGCCTACGCGGCGAAGCGGCCAGAGGAAGTGGCCGCCCTCTATGACCGTTGGTCTCAGACCTATGACGCCGACATGTCAGCCGCCGGCTATCGCCATCCGACGATCTGCCTTGCCTTGCTCGCCCGCCATCTGCCGCGTGGCTCCGCACCGCTGCTCGACGCCGGCGCGGGCACCGGGCTCATCGGTGAATGGTTGAACATTGCTGGCTATCCCGAAGTCGAGGCGCTGGACATCTCGCAAGGCATGCTGGATCAGGCCGCTCGCAAGGGTGTCTATTCCGCGCTGCATTGCCTCGCGCTCGGCGGCAGGCTGCCCTTTGCCGACGATGCCTATGCCGGAATCGTTTCGGCCGGCGTCTTCACCTCGGGCCATGTCGGCGTCGAAGGGCTGGACGACCTGATCCGCATCTGCCGGCCCGGCGGGGTGATCGTGCTGACGGTCAAGAACACGCTGTGGGATCAGGGTTTTGCAGCGCGCATCGCCGAACTCGAGGCGCAAGGCATCATCACCCGCGCCGAGGAGACGCGCCCTTACGTCTCCATGCCAGGCGAGGCCGACACCGTGCCCAGCCGAGGCCTCGTCCTGCTGGTAAACTGAAGTAATTCCAGCAAGAAAGAAGTGTATCGCTGTGTCCCCTTGGGGATTGCGTCACCACAAAGGAGCGATTCGGCGTTTCGGTGAAACGATGAACCGTATCTAGGCCTTTACCCTCTCCGCTGTCGGATCGTACATCGGCTCGAGATGGATCTTGGCCGGCGTCCGCTCCATGGCGACCACCAGTTCATAATCGCCCGAGGCGAGGAAATCGTCGCTCACCCCGTCGCCATTGCGCACATAGCCATAGCCGATATTCCTGCCGATCGTGTAGCCATAGCCGCCGCTGGTCAGGTAACCGACCGGCTCGCCATCGCGCAGGATGGTCTCCCGGCCGAGCAGCACGATCTCCGGATTGTCGACCGTGAAGCCGGCAAAGCGCTTCTTCAAACGCATGCCATCGAGCTTCTCAAGCGCGCGCCGTCCGACGAAATCGGTGTTCTTGCGCAGCTTGACCGCCCAGCCGAGCCCGGCTTCCTGCGGCGTGTCGTTGGGCGTGATGTCGGAACCCCAGGCGCGATAGCCCTTTTCCAGGCGCAGCGATTCCAGCGCCCGGTAGCCGACCGGGCGGATGCGGTGCTTCTCGCCCGCCGCCGTCAATGCGTCGAAGACTTCACCAGTGGCCGCGATCGGCACATGCAATTCCCAGCCGAGTTCGCCGACATAGGTGACGCGCAGCGCCCGCACCGTGTGGCCGGCAATGGCGATCTCGCGCACATGGCCGAACGGGAATGCCGCGTTCGACACATCGGCCTCGGTCACTGCGGAAAGCACATCGCGGGCGCGCGGTCCCATCAGCGACAGGGTGCCGAATTCCTCGGTGACATCGGTCAGTCCGGCATCGAGGCCCTCGCCGACATGGTCGCGGATCCAGGAGGCGTCATGCGTGCGGAAACCGGTGCCGGTGACGATGTAGAATTTGTCTTCGGCCAGCCGCGCCACGGTCAGGTCGGCTTCGATGCCGCCGCGCGTGTTGAGAAGTTGTGTGTAGGTCAGCCGGCCGACCGGCTTGCTGACATCGTTGGCGCAGATCCAGTCCAGCGCCTTGGCCGCGTCGGGTCCGCTGAGCTCGTATTTGGCGAAGGACGACTGGTCGAAGATGCCGACATGCTCGCGGACATGCCGGTGTTCATCGCCGACCGCCGCGAACCAGTTCTGCCGGCCCATGGAATAGATGTCCTCCGGCTCGACATCCTCTGGGGCGAACCAGTTCGGCCGCTCCCAGCCGAGCTTGGAGCCGAACACAGCGCGCCGTTGCTTCAGCCTGTTGTAGAGCGGCGATATGATGCGCGGCCGGCCGCTGGCATATTCCTCGTGCGGGAAGCCGATCGTATAGTGCTTGCCATAGGCCTCCAGCGTGCGCTCGCACACCCATTGCCGGTCGCGGTGCAGCGCGGAAAAACGCCTGATGTCGACCACCCAAAGGTCGAACGGCGCCTCGCCGTCGACCACCCACTGCGCCAGCACCCAGCCGGCGCCGCCGCCCGAGGCGATGCCGAAGGCGTTGAAGCCGGCGCCGACGAACATGTTGGCGCATTCGGGCGCTGTGCCGAGAATGAAATTGCCGTCCGGCGTAAAGCTTTCCGGCCCGTTGATCATCTGCTTGACGCCGACGCTTTCCAGAGCCGGCACCCGCGCGATCGCCTGTGTCATGTGCTGTTCGAAATGGTCGTAATCGTCGTCGAACAGACGGAATTCCCAGTCGTTGGGCACATCGCCTGTCGTCCATGCCTGCGGGTTGGGCTCGTAGCCGCCCATCACCAGCCCGCCGACCTCCTCCTTGAAATAGGTGCGCCGGTCGGGGTCGCGCAGCGTCGGCGCGTCGGTCGCCAGTCCATCGATCTTCTCGGTGATGATGTATTGGTGCTTCACCGGCTGCAGCGGCACATTGATGCCGGCCATGGCGCCCACCTGCCGCGCCCATTGGCCGGCGCAGTTCACCACCTTGTCGCAGGCGATGTCGCCTTGATTGGTCTTGACGGCCGTGATGCGGCCGCCCTTCATCTCGAAGCCGGTGACGCGGACCTCCTCGAACAGCTTCGCGCCATGCATGCGCGCGCCCTTGGCCAGCGACTGCGTGATGTCGGAAGGGCTCGCCTGGCCGTCGGTCGGCAGCCAGGAGGCGCCGACGAGATCGTCGGTTTCCATCAGCGGCCACATCGCCTTGACCTCGGCCGGCGACAGAAGATGCATGTCCATGCCGAAGCTCTTCGCCGTCGTCGCCAGCCTTTTGTATTCGGTCCAACGGTCTGCATTGGTGGCGAGCCGCAGGCAGCCGGTCATCTTCCAGCCGGTGGCAAGACCGGTTTCAGCCTCCAGTCCCTTGTAGAGGTCGACCGAATATTTGAGCACCCGGGTGATCGATGCCGACGAGCGCAATTGCCCGACCAGGCCGGCGGCGTGCCAGGTCGAGCCCGAGGTCAGCTTGCCCTGTTCGAGCAGCACGACGTCGGCCTTGTGGTCGCGCGCGAGATGATAGGCCGTCGAGCAGCCGATGATACCGCCGCCGATGACGACGATGGCGGCCTGGCTGGGCAATGTCATGATTTCAGGATCCCGTATTTTGTCCGGTAGTTTTCAAGCGCCGCGTCGAGCCGCACCAGATTTTCCTCGGTGTAGGCGACATAGTCGATGCCTGGCGCGTCGAGATAGAGTTCCGACACCATGCTCCACATCGCCTCGCGCAACAGCGAGGCGCATTGCATGGCGGCGTGCGAGCGGCGGATCGCCTCGTCCGGTTCCTTCATGAAATAGGCGGTCAGGAAGGCGAAGGATTCCTCGTCGCTCATGCCCGCATTCGAAGCGACGCCGGCAAGATCGAACATCGCCGTGTTGAAGCCGGCATATTCGAAATCGATCAGCCAAAGCCTGCTGCCGTCGTCGAGAATATTAGCCGGCAAAAGATCGTTGTGGCCGAAGACGATCGGCAGCAATTTCTGCGCCCGCTCCAACTCGTCTGCCAGCGTCAGCAGCCGTGGCAAGTCACCGCGCTTGCGGCTGCCGCCTTCCTCAAGCGTGCGCGCGTAGTCGCGGATGACGTGGAAGACCCAGAACATGAAGCCGGCGCCGGAAATATGGTTGGGCATCTCCCGGTGGAAGCCGCGCATCAGGGCCGCGACGCGGCCGAGATTGGTGCGCACGTCCTCGGCAAGATAGGTCCTGGCGCCAAGGAAAGCCGTCACCATGATGCCCGGTTCGGCGTAATGGACCGCCGGTGCGAAACCGGCGGCGTGGGCCGCCCGCGCGGTCATCACCTCGCGTTCGCGGAAGACATGGTGGAACGGGTAATCCTGACCGAAGCGCACGACATGCCGTCCGGCACCGTCGCTGACCACATAATTGGCGTTGCTCAGGCCGCCGGGCAGCGGGGCGATCTCGACGGCGCCGGTCCAGCAAGGCAGGGCGCGGATGCGGTCTTCGGCAATCACGGGATCATCCCTGGTTTGCTGGGCTTCGACTAAAGCGCGTCGTGTTGAAACGGATCCATGCGACGCGCCTTAGGCCCTTGTTTTCATGCATGTCGTTCTCCCAAAACCGAGGTCACTTTCGGGCGACATGCATTAGGCGCCATGGACAGCGCAGCGACGGCGGGGAGAAGCGTAAATCTCGTCGGTGCGGGACGCCAGGATCGGTATCCCGCACCGCACCGACGAGCCCCTTGGCCAGGTTTTTGATCCCGGCATCCGCCCCCGCGGATCTGAAAATTCCTTGCGTCAGGCACGTTCAAGACTGCCTGGCCAGTGAGTTGCGGCTCTGCCATCGCCCTCCCGTTGCAGCTCCGAAACGCCTGTCGATGATTGGATTTCACGCCAAGGTTGCCCGATTGTCAACAAAAAGATGTGACTTTTTTTGGGTGTTTTGCCCGAAACTAGGGGTCAGTCCCTTTAAAAGCGCTTGAATTACCTTAAAAGCGGTCAAAAGCATAAGCCCGGGAAAACCCAATGGTCCATTCCAAACGCCACGGCGAGATCCTTCGGCTGCTGCAGGAAGAGGGAACCGTCACCATCGCCAGCCTGGCCAACCGGCTGGGTGTTTCGCTCGAAACCGTGCGCCGCGACGTCAAGCCGCTCACCGTTGATGGGTCGGTGCTGAAGATGCATGGTGCGATCGGCCTGCCGTCGATGATCGGCGAAGCGCCGTTCGAGCGACGCATGCGCGAGAATGCCGATGCCAAGCGCGTCATCGCCCGCATGGTGGCCGCCACCATCCGCGATGGCGAGTCCATCATGCTCGATACCGGCACCACGACCTCGTTCCTGGCGCGGGAACTACTCGGCCATCGGCGGCTGACGGTCGTCACCAATTCGTCTGACATCGCCCGCACGCTGGCCACGATCAACGGCAACAAGGTCTATATGGCCGGCGGCGAACTGCGCAGCGATTCAGGGGCCGCGTTCGGGATTTCGGCCATCGAGTTCGTCAGCCGCTTCTCCGTCAGCCATGCCATCATCTCCACCGGCGCCGTCGATGCGGTGACGGGTGTCATGGACTACGATCTGGAGGAGGCTGAATTCGCCCGCATGGTGCTGTCACGCGGCCAGCGCTCGCTCGTCGTCACCGACCATACGAAGTTCGGCCGCCAGGGCCTGGTCCAGGTCTGCGGCTTCGACGGCTTTTCCGAACTCGCCACCGACTGCGCGCCGCCGCACGATGTAGCCGCGGCGCTGGCGCAGGCGGGCGCGCGGCTCAGCATCGCCGGTGGCGAAGTCGCTTTTTAGCTGAACACCAGGGATTGGTGGGCGCACACGCCCGCGAAAGTCCCGCCCGATACGGCAAAGGCGATGTTGTGCATCGCGCGCGCTGCGTCGCCGGCAGCGTAGACGCCGGGGATCGTCGTCTGCTGCCGGTCATCGACCGTGATCACCGGGCCGAGAAAGCCGTCGGTGAAGCCGCACCCAAGTTGTTCGGCAAGCGGGCTTGCCATCATGTTGCGCGGTGCGGTGAACATCGCCATGACACCAACCTGTCGGCCGCTGTCGAGCTGGACGATCAGGCCGCCGGAGCCGTCCTCCCTGAGTTCGCTGACTGTCGCGGGTTCGAACCTGACACCCTTGGCCTCGATGGCCAGCATCTGCTCGGTGTCGGGCTCGATCTGGCCGTTGCCGAACAGCGTGACGTCGCCCCAGTCGGTAATCAACTGCGCCTGATGCATGGACATGGGGCCGGTTGCGAGCACGCCAAGTGGCCCGCCGGAAACCTCGTAGCCATGGCAATAGGGGCAGTGCAGCACGGTCTTGCCCCATTGCCCGGCAAGCCCGGGAACCTCCGGCAGGATGTCGCGCACGCCGGTGGCGAGAACCAGTCGCGCGGCGCCGAATGTCTCGCCGCCATCGGTGGTGATCTCGAAATCACTGCTGCTGTTGGCAACGGCATTGTTTGCACGCGCCTGAACAAACCTGGCTGTCGGATAGGCAAGCACTTGCCGCCTTGCATCATCGATTATGGCGCTGGGTGTGCGTCCATCCTGGCCGAAAAAGCCATGCGAATGCGCGGCAAAGCGGTTGCGCGGCTGGCCGGCGTCGATCACCAGGACGTTGCGCCGGGCCCGCACCGCCTGAATCGCGGCGGACAGGCCGGCAAAGCTGCCGCCGACGACGGCGAGATCATATTGCATGGCTCGAGACTCCAATGAGATCGTAACGGCGGCGGAAATCGGCGGTCAGGTCGGCCAGGGTGATGCGACTGAGCTTCTCCGCCAGCAGCTTCTCCGCCGCGACGCGAAAATCATCGAGCACGGCGATCACCGCTCGCTCGACGAGGCAGCCGGGGCTTTCCGGCTCGGTGCTGAACGGCAGCAGCGTCTCGCCAAGTGCTGCGCTGATCTCGGCCAGCGAGATGTCCTCGGGCGTGCGCCCGAGCAGCCAGCCGCCGCCATGCCCACGAGACGAGGTGACGATGCCGGCATCGCGCAAGCCGGCGATGGTGCGGCGCACCACCACCGGATTAGTGTGGATGAAGGTGGCAAGCTGCTCGGAGGTCAGCGCGTGCTCTGGCTTCTCGGCCATGTGGACGAGAATGTGCAGGGTTGAGGACAGTCGGCTGTTGCGTTTCATGTAACTTATTTAGTTACGATTTCGGCGATGTCAATCACGCCAACGCAATTTCTACCGTTCACGGTGGTGCTATGCCGGCAAGGCGCGAAAACTCATCCGGAAGCAGGCGCCGCACGGCTTGCCATCGAAAATCTCGATGTGCCCGCCATGCAGTTGCATGATTTCCTGCACCAGGTTGAGGCCGAGCCCGGCACCGTGATCTTGAGGGCGCAGCCGGTAGAACGGCTCGAAGATGCGTTCGCGCTCGGCTGGCGGCACACCGCCGCCTTCGTCCCGCACCTCGATGACGGCCGGAGCTGCAACGCTGACAGTGATCTTGCCCGCGCGGCCGCCATGCTCGATGGCGTTCAGGACGATGTTGGTCACCGCGCGTTCGATCGCGGTGCGGTCTCCGGTCGCGAAAACCGTATCTCTTGTCGGCTCGAACGACATTTCATACCCGGCAGAGAACGCCATCGGCGCGAGATCGACGATGACGCCGCGCGCGATGGCCACCAGATCGACTTTCTCGAAAGGCGAGGTCTGCCGGTCGAGCCGTTGCAGGTCGAGCAACTGGTCGGTCAGCGTCGAAAGCCGTGCTGCGTCCTGCAGCAGCCGGGCCCGCTCGGGTGTTGCCGGCAGCGAGGCCAGGCGTGTATTGAGGATGGCGACCGGCGTCCTGAGTTCATGGGCGGCATCGGTCAGGAAGCGCTTGTGGCGCTCATAGCCCTTGTCCAGGCGTGCAAGGGCGGCGTTCACCGCCTTGACAAGCGGCGCGACCTCCTTTGGCACATCCTTCAGCGGCAGTTGCACGCCGCGCTGGTCGATGTCGATGCGCTCGGCCTCGGCCGCCGCATGGCCAAGGCCCGACAGCGCGCCGCGCACCACCCAGGGCGTCGCGAACAGCGTGGCCAGCGCCATCAGGCCGGCCAACGGCAATATGCCTTGCAGGAAGAATTGCGGCGCCTGTCCGAGCAGGCGCAGCAGCGAAAGCCCGCCCTTGGTGCCGGTGAAGATCTGGACGTTGCCGGCGGCCGTTTCGGTCCAGCGGATCTTTGCATCCGGCGGCGCGCTCTCGCCGATGGATTTGTCGATACGCGCATCGCTGATGGTGTCCAGCAGGCCGGCGAAGGGCTGGAAGATGGCCGGCACCGTGCCTTCCTGCAGCCGCTGCCCCTGCTTGTCGCGGATGATGAACCACAGGCCGGGGACATCGGATCGCAGCTTCGTCAGATCCGAAGTCTCGCGCAGCACAAGCTTGCCGCCGGCGTCGCGTGCCACGGCATCCGCCAGCACGTCCATCGTGCCGTCCTCATAGTCGTGTGGGATGAGGCCGGTGGCGAGCAACGCGCCGAGAATACCGACGATGATCAGCGTCAGCATCGCGCATTGCAGCAAGGCGATGCGCAGCACCAGGCTCCATTTGAGCGAACGTGGGCGGTTGAGGCTCATCGATCGAGGCTCACGTCGTTTCGCGCAGGAGATAGCCGACGCCGCGAATGCCGTTGATCGTCACCCCGGCGTCGGCGAGCTTGCGGCGCAGGCGTGAAACATGAGTATCGAGCGCATTGGACTGGATCTCGTCGTCGAGACCGAACACTGCTTCCATCAGCGCCTCGCGCTGCACCATGCGGCCGGTGCGCCGCATCAGCGCTTCCAGAACCAGCAGCTCGCGCCGCGGCAGGCTGAGCGGCTCGCCATGGATCGCAGCCTCGCGATGTCCGACATTGAGCACCAAATGGCCGGCGCGGATGAATTGCGACTGCAACGGCGCCGGCCGCCTGAGCAATGCGCGCAAACGGGCCAGCAATTCCTCGAAGGCGAACGGCTTTGCCAGATAGTCGTCCGCGCCCATGTCCAGCCCGTCGACCTTGTCAGACGTGTCGCCCCTGGCCGTCAGCACCAGAACCGGCGTGGTGTTCGCCGCCGAGCGCAATCTCGGCACCAGCGACAGCCCGTCGCCGTCAGGCAACTGGCGGTCGAGCAGGATGGCGTCGTAGCTGTCGACGGCAACGAAGCCTTCCGCCTCGAGCAATGTGCCGGCGTGATCGACCACCATGTCGTGGCGCTTCAGCGCCGCACGCAGCGCCGAGACCATTTCGGGCTCGTCTTCGACCAGCAAGATACGCATCCACACTCCCCGGCAACGAGCACACCGTATCAGGCGCTACCGCGCCAACATTGCGTAGACATGGCAAAGCCGAATGGCCCGAGGCCGGCAAGTCCTTTCTTTGCGTCCGCGCTATTGCGCAATGTCTATGCAATCCAGCCACGGCAAACAGCGCCGGTCGGCACGAACCGCCATGCCGGCGTCAAGGCGTCGGGCCTGACGATGCAACAGGTTCGGGACCGACGCCGAAACGAAATCGAGCGGCCACGCCAAATTGGTTGGCGTGCTGTTGTCCGGGATTGAGGTTGCCTATGCCTGCACATGATGCCCTGTCTTTTCTCATGGCGTGGACCGTTGCGCCGTTCAGGGTCGGCTCCGTCACGCCGTCCAGTTCCAGCCTGGCGGCCTTGATGACGCGCGACATCGGCCCCGAAACCGGCCCGGTGCTGGAGCTCGGTCCTGGAACCGGCCCGTTCACACGCGCGCTGCTGTCACGCGGGGTGAGGGAAGAGGATCTGACGCTGATCGAATCCGATTCGGATTTCGCGGCACTTCTCATGCGCCGCTTTCCCGCCGCCCGGATTTTCGAGATGGATGCCGTCGGCCTGCGCCATCTGTCGCTATTCTCCGGGCCGGTGGTCGGCGCCGCCATCAGCGGGCTGCCCTTCCGCCTGATTTCACCGCGCAAGACGCTTGCCATTCTCGAAGGCGTTTTCGCGAACCTTCGTCCGGGCGGGGCGCTGTATCAGTTCACGCTCGGCTGGCGCTGCCCGTTCGACCAGTCGCTGCTCGATCGGCTCGATCTCGAGGTCACGCGGGTCGGCCATACCTTTCGCAATTTCCCGCCGGCAACGGTCTACCGCATCGCCAGGATCAAGACTGTCACGTCCTCCGACTGGCGCTTCGCATGACCGGCCCGCTGTCGGCCATTCTCGGCTTCGGCCTGTTCGGCGTCTTTTGCCTTGCCTTCACCGAGAAGATCCTGCCGGTTCCGCCCTCGCATGTGCTGCTGCTGTTCCTCGGCATGACGGCTGCACCGGATGGCTTCACACTGGCGATCCTGCTGGTGGTGACGACGCTTGCCTCCTTCCTTGGCTGCCTTGTCTGGTATGGGGTTGGCCGCCGGATCGGATTTGACCGTGCCGACAGGCTGATCGAACGTGTCGGCAGATATGTCTTCCTGCGCCCCACGACCTACCGCAGGCTCGGCCAGGCCTATCGCCGCAATCATGTCAGGGTGTCCTTGCTGGCGCAGTTCATCCCGACCGTGCGCAACTACATGCCGATCGCGGCGGGTGCCCTCAGTCTGCCTGCCTTGCCCTTTGCAATCGCGACACTGCTCGGCGCCGCCATCTGGAATGCGGGCTTTCTCCTGACCGGCTATCTCCTGCGCGGCAGCGGTCAGGACACCTTTACGGTGGGTTTGCGCATCATCGTCATCGTCGTGGCGCTGGAGATGGCCTTCATGCTGGCATTGCGTTATGGTCCTGCGTGCCGGCGGCGCATCATGTTGGTGTTCGGCTGAGCGCACGGCAACAGCCTCCAGCCATGGGATAAGCCCGCCGTTGGCTTTCCTTCGCTTCGCCGCCGGTGTTTAGTCCGGCCATGGCCTTCACCATCCGACAGTTGCAGTTCTTCATCGCCGTCGCCGAGCAAGGCACGGTTTCGGGCGCGGCGCAGAACCTCTCCATCTCGCAATCCTCGGTCACCGAAGCGATCAAGGAACTCGAAAGCGATCTCGGCGTCGAGCTGTTCGAGCGCCATCCGCGTGGCCTCAACATCACCCACAAGGGCCATCAGTTCCTGCGTCATGCGACCAAGATCCTCGCCGACGTGTCCGATGCGCGCCGCTCTTTCTCCGGCGAGCAGGCTGTGGCGGGCGGGCGGCTGCAGCTCGGCGTCACCTCGCTGGTCGCCGGCTATGTGCTGTCGGATCTGCTCGCCCGCTATCGCCGCGCCTATCCGGGTGTCGAGGTCTCGGCCATCGAGGACAATGGCGACTACCTCGAACATCTGCTGATCGGCGGCAAGCTCGACATCGCCGTCATGGTCACTTCCAATTTGCGCGATCGCACGGCGCTGCAGTCCGAAATCCTTGAGGTCTCGGCCTACCGCCTGTGGCTGCCGCTCGGCCATCCGCTCGCCGGCGCCGACATCATCGGCATTGGCGACATCGCCGGCGAACCGCTGATCATGCTCACCGTCGACGAGATCGAGGAGAACACCGGCAAGCTGCTGACGGCGATCGGCGCCAAGCCGCATGTCGCCTTCCGCACCCGCTCGGTCGAGGCAGTGCGCAGTCTGGTTGCCACCGGGGCCGGCGTGGCGCTGCTGCCCGATCTTGTCTACCGGCCATGGTCGCTGGAAGGCGACCGCATCGAATCGCGCGATATTTCGGGCTCCTTGCCGGTGGTGCAGGTCGGCATGGTCTGGCGGCGCGGCTCCGGCCTGCCGCAGGCGGCACGGGACTTCGTCGGCCTTGCCCAGTCGCAGCGCACGGTCCGCCAACGCCCCTGATTGAAGCGTGTCAATCTATCGGAAAAACCGATATCGCCTTTCTGATAAATGAATTTGCGAAACCGGAATTTTCCAAGCACCTTCCGTACCAGGGACCAAAGCCGCCACCAGAGCGACATCAAGTCCATAGGACGAACCGACAGTTTTTCAGTCCGCGCTTGATCTGGCGAAAACCGAAGCGGTTTCGGGATCAGGCGCCAAAATGGGAGATCGATGATGAATTCATTCCTGAAGTCATGCACTGCGCTGACGGTCGCGCTGACCTTCTCTGGTCAGGCCATCGCCCAGGTCAAGGAACTCGGCAAGGGCGAAGGCCAGGTCAACATCGTTGCCTGGCCGGGCTATATCGAGCGCGGCGAGACCGACAAGGGCTATGATTGGGTCACCGCCTTCGAGAAGGAGAGTGGCTGCAAGGTCAACGTCAAGACCGCCAACACGTCCGACGAGATGGTCTCGCTGATGAACGAAGGCGGCTTCGACCTCGTCACGGCTTCAGGCGATGCCTCGCTGCGTCTGGTCGCCGGCAAGCGCGTGCAACCGATCAACACCGATCTCATCCCGAGCTGGAAGGCGGTCGACGATCGCCTCAAGGACGCGCCCTGGTTCACCGTCGACAAGGTGCATTACGGCGTTCCCTATCAGTGGGGCCCCAACATCCTGATGTACAACACCGAGGTGTTCAAGGAAGCGCCCAAGAGCTGGAACGTCGTCTTCGAAGAGATGAAGCTGCCGGACGGCAAGTCCAACAAGGGGCGCGTCCAGGCCTATGACGGACCGATCCATATCGCGGACGCCGCCAACTATCTGATGTTCCACAAGCCGGAACTCGGCATCAAGGACCCCTACGAGCTCAACGAAGACCAGTACAAGGCCGCCCTCGATCTGCTGCGCGTCCAGCGCACGCTGGTCGGCCGCTACTGGCATGATGCCGCCATCCAGGTCGACGATTTCCAGAATGAAGGCGTCGTGGCATCCGGTTCGTGGCCGTATCAGGTCAACACGCTGGTCGCCGCCAAGAAGCCGGTCGCCTCGACCGTGCCGGAAGAAGGCGTCACCGGCTGGGCAGACACCACCATGATGGAAGCCGACGCGGCTCATCCGAACTGCGCTTATATGTGGCTTGAGCATTCGCTGTCGCCGAAGGTGCAGGGCGATGTTTCGGCCTGGTTCGGTTCGCTGCCGGTCGTGCCTGCCGCCTGCAAGGGCAATGAATTGCTCGGCGAGGAAGGCTGCAAGACCAACGGCTACGACAATTTCGACAAGATCAAGTTCTGGAAGACGCCGGTCTCGAAATGCGTCACCCAGAACGACCAGTGCGTGCCTTACTACCGCTGGGTGTCGGACTATATCGGCGTCATCGGCGGACGGTGATTTCGCTTACCCTCCCCCTTGTGGGGAGGGGCGATGCGCAACGTCGGGGTGGGGGGCAGCGCGGACGTTCGTGCCGGATCACCCCCACCCGCGGCTTCGCCGCGACCTCCCCCATCGAGGGGGAGGTAAAGTGGCGCGCGAATTTGCCATCCAAGCCATGATTTGCAGGCGAAGATGGTTCAATAGAACAAAACCGGCAACAGACTGACAGCCCATGACCTCTGCCGTCTCCTTCCAGAAAGTTTCGCGCCATTTCGGCAGCGTTCGCGCTGTCGACGCGGTCGATCTCGACATAACGCCGGGCGAGTTCTTCGCCATGCTTGGCCCGTCGGGTTCGGGCAAGACGACATGCCTGCGCCTGATCGCCGGTTTCGAACAGCCGACCGCCGGCTCGATCTCGATCTTCGGCGAGCGCGCCGAGGGTGTTCCGCCCTACCGCCGCAACGTCAACACCGTCTTCCAGGACTACGCGCTGTTCCCGCACCTCAATGTGCTGGACAACGTCGCCTATGGGCTGATGGTCAAGGGCGTCGGCAAGGCCGAGCGCCACAAGGCGGCCGAGGAAGCGCTGTCGCTGGTGCGGCTTCCGGGCTACGGCGCCCGCCGGCCCGGCCAGCTTTCCGGCGGCCAGCGCCAGCGCGTCGCGCTGGCCCGCGCGCTGGTCAACCAGCCCAAGGTGCTGCTGCTCGATGAGCCGCTCGGCGCGCTCGACCTCAAGCTGCGCGAGAACATGCAGGAAGAGCTGAAATCGCTGCAGAAGGCGCTCGGCATCACCTTCGTCTTCGTCACCCACGACCAGGGCGAGGCGCTGTCGATGGCGGACCGCGTTGCCGTCTTCAACGACGGCAGGATCATGCAGATCGGCACGCCGGAGGACATTTATCAGCGGCCGAGAACCCGTTTCGTCGCCGATTTCGTCGGCTCCTCCAACGTGCTGCCACCGGACTTCGTCCAGCGCTATTCCGGCCAGCATCGCTGGGGCAGCCTGCGACCCGAATCCATTCGCGTCGGCCGCGCCGCAAGCGGCGAAGGCGTTGCCGCCCGCCTCGTCTCGACCAACTATCTCGGCGCCACCACCAGGCTGGCGCTCGATGCCGACGGATTGAAGTTGCATGCCGTCGTGCCGGCCGGCACTGCCCTGCCGGCGGAAGGCGAGGCGGTGGTGCTCACCTTCAACCGCGAACACCTGCATCTGATGGACGAGCCGGCATGAGCGTCGACGCCACCATGCCGCGCGCCACGGCTCCCGCGATCCTGCCCGGCAGCGGCGGCATGCGCGGTGCGCTGTCGGACCTGTTCTGGCGCCGGCCGCAAATGCTTCTGCTCCTCATGCTGCTGCCGCCGGTGCTGTGGCTCGGCATCGTCTATATCGGCTCGCTCTTCGCGCTCTTGGCACAGAGCTTTTTCTCCATCGACGAGTACTCCGGCCTCATCAACCGCCAGTTCACGTTGAAGACCTATGGCGACCTGTTCCAGGCCGCCAATCTCGACATCATCCTGCGCACGGTGACCATGGCGGCACTCGTCACGCTGGCCTCGGCCATCGTCGCCTTTCCGATCGCCTACTATGCGGCGCGCTATGCACGCGGCCGCTGGAAAGCGCTGTTCTATCTCGGCGTCATGCTGCCGCTGTGGTCGAGCTACCTGGTCAAGATCTACGCGTGGAAGCTGATCCTGGCCAAGGAAGGCATTTTGACCTGGCTGCTCGCCAAGCTGCATCTGCTGTGGCTGCTCGATGCCTGGCTGTCGCTGCCGGTCGTCGGCGGCAACTCGCTGTCGGTGTCGTTCACCGGCACCTTCATCGTCTTCGTTTATGTCTGGCTGCCCTTCATGATCCTGCCGGTTCAGGCGGCACTCGAGCGCGTGCCCGGCAATCTGGTCGAGGCCTCGTCCGATCTCGGGGCCTCGCCGGGGCAGACCTTCCGCAATGTTTTGTTCCCGCTGGCGCTGCCCGGCATCGTCGCCGGCTCGATCTTCACCTTCTCGCTGACGCTGGGCGATTACATCATCCCGCAGATCATCGGCACCTCGCGCCTGTTCATCGGCCAGGCCGTGTATTCGCAGCAAGGCACGGCCGGCAACATCCCGCTCGCCGCCGCCTTCACCGTGGTGCCCATCGTCATCATGGGCTTCTACCTCTGGGGCGCCAAGCGCATGGGGGCTTTCGATGCGCTCTGACCGTGGTCAATCCGCTCCGCTCGGCCTGAAGATCGCTGCAGCCTGCGGTCTGCTCTTCCTGCATTTGCCGATCCTGCTGATCTTCGTCTACGCCTTCACCACCGAGGAGAAGAGCTTCGTCTGGCCGCCGCCTGGGCTGACCACGCAGTGGTTCGCCGTCACCTGGAACCGGCCTGACGTCTGGGAGGCGCTGTCGCTGTCGGTACGCGTCGCCGCCATCTCGACAGCGATCGCACTTGTGCTCGGCACGCTGTGTGCCGCCGCGGTGTCGCGCACGAGATTCTTCGGCCGCGAAACCATTTCGCTTTTGGTCATCCTGCCGATCGCGCTGCCCGGCATCATCACCGGCATCGCGCTGCGCTCGGCCTTTGCGCTGGCCGACATTCCCTTCTCGTTCTGGACGATCGTGCTCGGCCACGCCACCTTCTGCGTCGTCGTGGTCTACAACAACGCTGTCGCCCGCTTCCGCCGCACCTCCGGCTCGATGATCGAGGCCTCGATGGATCTCGGCGCCGATGGTTTCCAGACCTTCCGCCATGTCGTGCTGCCCAACATCGCCACCGCGCTGCTTGCCGGCGGCATGCTGGCCTTCGCGCTGTCCTTCGATGAGGTCATCGTCACCACCTTCACCGCCGGCCAGCAGCAGACCGTGCCGATCTGGATGTTGGAGGAACTGATCCGTCCGCGCCAGCGTCCGGTCACCAATGTCGTGGCCATGGTCGTCGTGCTCGTGACGCTGTTGCCCATCCTGTTTGCCTACTACCTGACCCGCGACGGTGATCAGATCGCCGGTTCGGGCAAATGAGAACAGTGAGTAGTGAGTAGGGAAATCCACAGCCGGAGCCTGCTCATCACTGACTACCAACTACTCACTATTCACTACTCACTTCTGTTCAAGGAGAAACCCAATGGACACCCAGATGCTGATCGGCTCGAAGTTCGAGAAGGGCGCCGAGACCGAGGAGCCGATCCTCAATCCGAAGACAGGGGCGACCATTCTCAACCTGCCCGAGGCCAGCCAGGCGCAGATCGAGGCGGCGGTCAGTGCCGCCGAACAAGCGTTCGTCTTGTGGTCGCGCACCACGCCGGCGCAACGCTCCGGTTATCTGCTGAGGATCGCAGACCGCATCGAGGCCGAGGCCAAGGAGTTCGCCACGCTCGAGGCGCTGAATTGCGGCAAGCCGATCAATGCCGTGCTCAATGACGAGATCCCGGCGATCGTCGACTGCTACCGCTTCTTTGCCGGCGCGGTGCGTTCGATGCCGGGCGTTGTCGCCGGCGAATATCTGCCTGGCCACACCTCGATGGTCCGGCGCGACCCGATCGGCATCGTCGCCTCCATCGCGCCCTGGAATTACCCGCTGATGATGATGGCCTGGAAACTGGCGCCGGCGATCGCCGGCGGTAACACGGTCGTCTTCAAGCCCTCCGAACAGACACCACTCACGGCGCTGAAGCTGGCGAAAATCCTGGCCGAGATCCTGCCCGAAGGTGTCGTCAATGTCGTGCTCGGCCGTGGCGACAGCGTCGGCAACACGCTGATCAACCACCCCAAGGTCAACATGATCTCGATCACCGGTGACGTCGCCACCGGCAGGAAGGTGCTGCAGGCCGCCGCCAAGTCGGTCAAGCGCACGCATCTCGAGCTTGGCGGCAAGGCGCCGGTCATCGTCTTCGACGACGCCGATCTTGGCGCCGTGGTCAATGGCTTGCGTGCCTTCGGCTATTACAATGCCGGCCAGGATTGCACCGCCGCCTGCCGCATCTATGCCGGCAAGAAGATCTACGAGAAGCTTGTCGCCGATCTGTCCTCGGCGGTGTCGACCATCAAGTACAATTTGCCCGACGATACCCAGAACGAGATCGGGCCGCTGATCTCGCGCCGTCAGCGCGATCGCGTGTCGAGCTTCGTCGAGCGCGCCTCGGAGCTGAAGCACATCGAGATCACCACCGGCGGCAAGCCGGGCGAGGGCAGCGGTTTCTACTATCAGCCGACCGTCGTCGCCGGCGCGCTGCAGGAAGACGAGATCGTGCGCCGCGAAGTCTTCGGCCCGGTCGTCTCGGTCACCCGGTTCTCGGAAGTCGACGAGGCGGTGAACTGGGCCAATGACAGCGACTACGGCCTGGCCTCGTCGGTGTGGACGAAGGATGTCTCGCGCGCCATGGCGACGGCCGCCCGCCTGCAATATGGCTGCACGTGGATCAACACCCACTTCATGCTGACCAACGAGATGCCGCATGGCGGCCTCAAGCAGTCCGGCTACGGCAAGGACATGTCGCTCTATGCGCTGGAAGACTACACCGCCGTGCGCCATGTGATGGTGGCACACGGGTGAGAAGCGGTCCGCGTAGCGGACGAAAAGCGAATTGCTTGGCTTTTCGAGCTTCGAACGCCCTGAGCCTGCGAAGGGCCGGGAGGCGGCCATTTTCCCTTCTCCCCTTGTGGGAGAAGGTGGATCGGCGCGCAGCGCCGAGCCGGATGAGGGGTGTTCCAGCTTGGCGCCAGCTTACCCCTCACCCGGATTGCCAACCGATTTGTGAAGGACAAATCGGGGCAATCCGACCTCTCCCACAAGGGGAGAGGTAAGACCGCTGCGCAGCCGCTACTCGACAATACGATAGATGTTCCACAGGCTGGTGCCTGACACGACATAGGGCTCCATCTCCTTGCCCCATTTGGCGTGTGCGTCGATCTTGCCGATCTTGGCGAAAAACGCCTCCAGCTGGGCCAGGCTCTCGACCTGGTGATGAGATTCGACCGTCGCCTCCCGCGCACCGATCGAGCCGGTCATGATCTGGAACTGGAGGTCGGCGAGACCGACCTGTGAGCCAATCTCGCGTTCCCATTTCTTCAGTAATTCGAGCACGGTCTGCTTGTGGCCGAATTTGGCGTCGATCTGCCATCTGGCGCTGAACATGGCGGCCTCACTCGTCCCAGGCCTGCACGACCGTCTGCCGTGCGATCTGCCCGTTCTTCAGTTCCAGCATCGCCGCGGCGAACACTTTTGTGCCGTCCGGATAGGCGCAGGCCTGGGTGAAGGCGAGGCTGTTGCCGTCGGCGATCGTTGTATCGACTTTGTGGGTCATTGCCCGGCTGCAGATATCGTCCCAGAAGGTGGTGATCGCCGCGCGCCCACGGATTTCGCGCGGTTTGCTCGGCGGGTTGTTGCGGTCGATCACCCGCACCAGCGCATCATCGGCATAGAAGCTCGACAGCATCTTGCCGTCACGGGTTTCGATCGCCTTCTTGATGGCCGCGCCATCCACGGCTTGGGTCTTGGTCAGCATTTTATCCTCCTTGGCCCGTCTTCACGATCGGGCGGTTGACGTTCGCAAGGCTGCCCGGCGCTTATCGGCGGGCAGCGTCTTTCACTGCGACTTCGCCTTGACGGCAGCGAAGACGTCGTCGGTCTGCTTCTTGAAAGTGGCGAGATCGACCTGGCTGCCATTGAGCATCGTCGACCAATGGCGAACGATCGCCGCCATGGCGATCGCTTCCTTGATCTCCTCGTCGCTCGCGCCGTTGAGCTTGGCCGCCTCGGTGTGGAAATAGATGCAGTACTGGCAGGGGATCTGCGAGGCCACCGCAAGGCCCATCAGCTCCTTGGTCTTGCCGTCGAGCGCGGTCTTGGGGTTGAGCTGCACCCCCTTGATCTCGGCCCAGGCGCCGGCGACCGCGACGTCAGGCAGTGTCTTGAACATGTCCGGCACCGAGCCGAGCGTCGCCTGGATGTCCTTGTAGGCGGCTGTCGCCGATGCATCCTCGGCCTTTGCGGGAGCGATCGCGGACAGCGCGCCAATGCCTGCCGCGATCACAAATGATCTGACATTCAGTTTTGACTTGAGCATTTCATCCTCCGTTCGCAGCGCCTTCCCGGCGGCATCCGCCCGGCCTGCATGGGGGAAATTGATACGCCTGCATCGGCATGCCCGCTTCGCCCGAAAGCGCCATGGCCCTCATGGCCCGTCCGGGCCAGTGTGCCTGACGGAAAATGCCGCCGCCGCGGCTCGCGATGGCAGGTCGAGTTTCAGCAATATGTTGGCGACGTGGCGCTTGACCGTGTGCTCGCTCAGCCTGAGTTCGGCCGCGATCGCGGCATTGCTCTTGCCGTCGGCAATCAAATTCACCACCTCGCTCTCGCGCGCCGTCAGGCAGGCCGGCTCGGTCGCCTTGGCCTTTGGGCGGCAAGCCGGTTCCAGATGCTGTTCTGACATCGCCAGGACAAGCGCCAGCGGCTCGTCCAGTTCGTCGATGCCGATGCGGCCGGCGTCGGTGAAATGGAGCCCTGACCCGGCGGCCAGGTCGGCGACAAGCCGCGACGCCAATATGTCGCCGCGCCCGGCATGCGTGGCGAGGTGCATCGTCACGCGGCCCGTCAATCCGGTCGGTGGCCCGCGCAACTCGATCTCGCCGACATGCGCCCCTTGGGCGCTCGCCACGCCGATCTGCTGCGCCGCCTCGCGCAACGACGCCGCGCAACGCAAGGCGCGCCCTGGCCCATCGAAGCGCGAAATCATCGTTTCGCCATGCATGTCCACGCAGCGCCCGCCATGGCGCCCGACAAGCGTCCGCCAGGTTTCCTGGAAACGCTCACAGCGTTCGCTCCACATCCGGTCGCCAAGCCGCGCGGTGTCGTAGATGCGTGTCACAAGAAGCGCGGCCAGAACGCGTTCGGCTTCCGCCACGGCGCACGCGCCGGTCAGGAACTCCTCGATCAGGTCGGCCACCCGGTCGACATCGCCGGTCCAGATCGGATGGTCGCGTCCCGGGATTTCGGCCAACCGCGCATTCGGGATCTTCCTGGCCAGGAAGCGGCTGGCGTCGGGATCGACCCGGGCATCGTTGCGGCGATGGATCAGCAGCGTTGGCGCGCTGATTGCCGCCAGCACGCCGCGCACGTCGATCTCCGCGTTCATCCGCGCCAGTGCCGCAGCTGCTGTCGGGCTCGCCGACAAGCGCTCGAAGCGCGCCCACCAGGTTGAAAAACGGGTGTCATCCACCCGTCCCGGCGCGAAACTGGGCAAGGTGGCGCCGGTGCCCCAGGCCGTTTCGGCCGTTGCGATGAAGGCATCGAGGCGTTCGGGCGGCATCACCCATTTGTGGAAATGCGCATAGCCGCCATAGAGCGCCAGCGCCCGCGTCCGTTCCGGATAGGTGGCGGCGAACAGCATTGCCATCGGCGCGCCTTCGGAAGCGCCAAGCAGTGCCGCCCGGCCGCTGCCGGCCGCGTCCATCACCGCGCGCACATCATCCATGCGTATCTCAAGGCTGGGCAAGTGATGAACATCGACACGATCGGAAAGACCCGTGCCGCGCTTGTCGAACAGGATCAGCCGCGAGAATGCCGACAGCCGCCTCAAGAGCCTGGTATAGCCCTCGTCTTCCCAATGCAGGTCGAGATTGGAAATGAAGCCCGGCACGAAAACGAGATCAAGTGATCCCTGGCCGACCACCTGATAGGCGATCCGCACCTCGCCACTGAGGGCATATCGGGTCTCGATCGGCCTCACGAGTTCTTCCGCCCGGCCTGACGATTTCTGATCGTCAAACATAGCAGAGCCGCATCGATAGCGGCAGCTCAAACTTTAGCGAAAGGAAATATAAGTCCGTGCGGTCCGGAGGCTACTTTTGCGAGGCAGCAACGTCGGCTGGGGAGGGTTTCAGTCCGAGCTTGAGATCGGCATCGGCCGGCGAGATCGGGCGCTTGATCCTGGCGGATGCGGCCACGACGAGTTCGTCGAAGCCTTCGCCGCTGTCCAGCAACTCGAAGAACTGCCGCCGCATCCTGGGCTCCCAGAACTTGTTGATATGCTCGGCGACGCCCGCAACGCCTTCCTCGCGCGGCCTCGAATGAAAAAAGGTCGCGATCTGGTTGGCCATGCGCACCAGCTTTTCGCTCGTGCTCGTGATGTGGTCTTCGTCATGCGACATGCTGGGCGGCTCCATAGATCACCCGGTCGGGGTGGGTGAAAACATCGAAATCGTCGCCGCGCACCAGCGCCACCAACGTCATGCCCGCCTCCTGCGCGGTGCGGATGGCAAGCGCGGTCGGAGCCGAGACGGCAATGATGAAGCCCGAGCCGATCGCCGCCGTCTTCTGCACCATCTCGACCGAGACGCGCGACGTCACCACCACGGCGCCCGACGTGCCGTCGATGCCGGCTTTGGCCAACGCACCGGCCAGCTTGTCCAGCGCATTGTGGCGGCCGACATCCTCGCGTGCCATCACGACGCCCTTGCCCGGGATGTAGAAGCCGGCGGCATGCACGGCTCCGGTTTCCGTGTGCAGCGGCTGCACCTTCGACAACAGCTTGACGGAGCGCACGATGTCGTCGGCATCAAGAGTAAGTTTTGACGCACCAACGGCATCAACCGATCGCATTGCTTCCTCGATGGATTCAATGCCGCACAAACCGCAGCCGACCGGCCCGGCAAGCCTGCGGCGCCGCGCCTCGAAGCGCGTATTGGCGAGGTCTTTCAGCCGGATCTGGATGTCGATGCCGGCGCCATGATCCTCGACCTCGATCGCTTCGATCTCTTCAGGGGAGGCAATGATGCCTTCGGTCAGCGAGAAGCCAAGCGCGAAATCCTCGAAGTCCGCCGGGCTTGCCATCATCACCGCATGCGTGGTGCCGGCGAAGGAGAATGCCACCGGCGTCTCCTCCGGCACCATGCGGTTGGCCGCAGCCGTGCCACTGGCGCGATGCGCCAGCCGCGATATCTCAGTCGTTGCTTTGCGGCGCGCGGCCAAGGTTACTCCGCCGCTTGCAGCGAGGCGATGCGGCGGCTGTTTTTTGCCTGTTCATCGTACTCGCGTTGCCATTCCGACGGCCCGTTGGAGGCGCCGACCTGCACCGCCGTCACCTTGTATTCCGGACAGTTGGTCGCCCAGTCGGAGAAGTCGGTGGTGATGACGTTGGCCTGCGTGTCGGGATGGTGGAACGTCGTGTAGACCACGCCCGGCGACACCCGGTCGGTGATCAGCGCACGCAGCGTCGTTTCGCCGGAGCGGCTGGTCAGCCGCACCCAGTCGCCATCGCGCAGGCCGCGGTTCTCGGCATCGTGCGGATGGATCTCCAGCCGGTCTTCCGAGTGCCACATGACGTTGTCGGTGCGCCGCGTCTGCGCGCCGACATTGTACTGGCTGAGGATGCGGCCGGTGGTCAAAAGCAGCGGGAAGCGCGGGCCGGTTCTCTCGTCCGTCGCCACATATTCGGTGCGGATGAACTTGCCCTTGCCGCGCACGAAGCTGTCGACATGCATGATCGGCGTGCCGAGCGGAGCCTTCTCGTTGCAGGGCCATTGCACCGACCCGACACGGTCGAGCAACTCGAAGGAGACGCCGGCGAAGCTTGGCGTCGTCTTGGCGATCTCGTCCATGATCTCGGAGGGGTGCTGGTAGTTCCAGTCGAGCCCGATCGCGCGGGCGAGCTCCTGCGTTGCTTCCCAGTCGGCGTAGCGTGCCTTCGGCTCCAGCACCTTGCGCACCATGTTGATGCGGCGCTCGGCATTGGTGAAGGTTCCGTCCTTCTCCAGGAAGGTCGAGCCCGGCAGGAAGACATGCGCGTAGTTTGCCGTCTCGTTCAGGAACAGGTCGTGCACGACCACGCATTCCATCGCCGCAAGGCCGGCGGCGACATGCTTGGTGTCTGGATCGGACTGCAGGATGTCCTCGCCCTGGATGTAGATGCCCTTGAACGAGCCGTCGACGGCGGCATCCAGCATGTTGGGGATGCGCAGGCCAGGTTCGTCGTCGAGCTTCACACCCCAAAGGCTTTCATAGATGTCGCGCACGGCTTCGCCGGAGATATGGCGATAGCCCGGCAGTTCGTGCGGGAAGGAGCCCATGTCGCACGAGCCCTGCACGTTGTTCTGGCCGCGCAGCGGGTTCACCCCAACGCCTGGGCGGCCAATATTGCCTGTCGCCATCGCAAGGTTGGCGATCGCCATGACGGTGGTCGAGCCCTGGCTGTGCTCGGTGACGCCGAGGCCGTAGTAGATCGCGCCATTGCCGCCCTTGGCGTAGAGCCGGGCAGCGCCACGGATCAACTCGGGATCGACGCCGGAAAGCTTACCGACGGTTTCCGGGCTGTTTTCCGGCAATGCGACGAACGACGCCCAGTCCTGGAACTCCGTCCAGTCGCAGCGTTCGCGGATGAAGGCTTCGTTGAAAAGACCTTCGGTGACGATGACATGGGCCAGCGCCGTCAGCACCGCGACATTGGTGCCGGGCTTCAGCGGCAGATGATAATCCGCCTCGATATGTGCCGATTTCACCATTTCGGTGCGACGCGGATCGAGCACGATCAGCTTGGCGCCCTGGCGCAGGCGCTTCTTCAGCCGCGAGGCGAAGACCGGATGGGCGGAAGCCGGATTGGCGCCGATGATGACGGCGACGTCGGTGAACTCGACGGAATCGAAATCCTGCGTGCCGGCCGAGGTGCCATAGGTCTGGCCGAGCCCATAGCCGGTCGGCGAATGGCAGACGCGCGCGCAGGTGTCGACATTGTTGTTGCGGAAGCCCTGCCGGACCATCTTCTGCACGAGATAGGTCTCTTCGTTCGTGCAGCGCGACGAGGTGATACCGCCGATCGCGGTGCGTCCATACTGGTACTGGATCCGGCGGAATTCCTTGGCCGTATGGGCGATCGCCTCTTCCCAGCTCACTTCACGCCAGGGATCGCTGACCTTTTCCCGGATCATCGGCGACAGGATGCGGTCCTTGTGGGTGGCGTAGCCATAGGCGAAACGGCCCTTCACGCAGGAATGACCATGGTTCGCCTTGCCATCCTTGTAGGGCATCATGCGGATGACTTCGTCGCCCTTCACCTCGGCCTTGAACGAGCAGCCGACGCCGCAATAGGCGCAGGTGGTGACGGCGGAGCGCTCGGGCATGCCTTTCTCGAGCACTGTCTTCTCGCGCAGCGCATCGGTCGGGCAGGCCTGCACGCAGGCGCCGCAGGACACGCATTCGGAGGCGATGAAGTCCTCGTGCATGCCGGCAACCATGCGCGACTCGAAACCGCGGCCCTCGATAGTCAGCGCGAAGGTGCCTTGCACCTCCTCGCAGGCGCGCACGCAGCGCGAGCAGACGATGCACTGCGCCGGATCATAGGTGAAATAGGGGTTGGATTCGTCGCGGGCGATGTAATCGACCGCCAGCGAACCATGGCCGGGCGCCACGCCGTCTTCCTGCTTGACGTGGTTGCGGCCCTCGATGCCGTAGCGGTTCTCTGTCAGGCCGACCGACTTCGCCACCGCGTCGAACTCGCTGGCGCCGGTTCCGGCCTTCTCGTTCCAGCCGGTCGGATGGTCGGAGACATAGAGTTCCATGACGCCGCGGCGGATCGCGTCGAGCCGGTCGGACTGCGTGCGCACCACCATGCCTTCGCCGACCGGTGTCGTGCAGGACGCCGGAGTGCCGCCGCGCCCTTCGATCTCGACCAGGCAGACACGGCAGGAGCCGAACGAGTCCAGCATGTCGGTGGCGCAGAGCTTCGGGATCTCAACCCCGCCTTCCATCGCCGCCCGCATGATCGAGGTGCCTTCCGGCACGCTGATGCTGCGGCCGTCCACGATCAGCGTGACCTGCTTTTGCGCCTTCGATTCCGGGGTCCCGTAGTCGAGTTCTTCGATGAGTGTCGGGAAGTCGGCCTTGATGTTCATCTGCCAGCTCCTATTCAGCAGCCACGCGCGCAGGCGCGGGCTTGAAATCCTCGGGGAAATGGGTGATCGAGCTCATCACCGGGTAGGGCGTGAAACCACCCAGCGCGCAGAGCGATCCGAACTTCATCGTGTTGCAGAGATCGGTGACCAGAGCGAGGTTCTTTTCCGGCTCGATGCCGGCGGCGAGCCTGTCGATGGTCTCCACCCCACGCGTGGAGCCGATGCGGCAGGGCGTGCACTTGCCGCAGCTTTCGATAGCGCAGAACTCCATGGCGAAGCGCGCCTGCTTCAGCATGTCGGCCGTATCGTCGAACACGGTGATACCGGCATGTCCGATCAGCCCGTCCTTGGCGGCAAAGGCTTCGTAGTCGAAGGCGGTGTCGAACAGCGAGCGCGGGAAATAGGCGCCGAGCGGGCCGCCGACCTGCACCGCCTTCACCGGCCGGCCAGTGGCGGTGCCGCCGCCGATATCGTCGACGATCTCGCCCAGCGTCAGGCCGAAGGCCGTCTCGAACAGGCCGCCATGCTTGACGTTGCCGGCGATCTGGATCGGGATCGTGCCGCGCGAGCGGCCCATGCCGAAATCCTTGTAGAAGGCCGCACCCTTGTCCATGATGATAGGGACGGAAGCCAGCGAGATGACATTGTTGATCACCGTCGGCTTGCCGAACAGGCCCTGGATCGCCGGCAGCGGCGGCTTGGCGCGCACGACGCCGCGCTTGCCTTCGAGGCTGTTGAGCAGCGAGGTTTCCTCGCCGCAGACATAGGCGCCGGCGCCGACGCGGATTTCCATGTCGAAGGCGTTGGGCGAACCCAGCACGTTGACGCCGAGCACGCCTGCCTTGCGGGCGATCTCGACGGCCTTGTTCATCGTCGCCACCGCATGCGGATATTCCGAGCGGATATAGACGAAACCCTTGGTCGCGCCGGTCGCGACACCGGCGATCGTCATGCCTTCGATCAGCACGAAGGGATCGCCCTCCATGATCATGCGGTCGGCGAAGGTGGCGCTGTCGCCTTCATCGGCGTTGCAGACGATGTATTTTTGGTCACCCGCCGTATCCAGCACCGTCTTCCATTTGATGCCGGTCGGGAAACCCGCGCCGCCACGGCCGCGCAGGCCCGATTCAGTAACCTGCTTGACGACATCGGCGGGCGCCATGGCCACCGCGTTCTGCAGGCCTTTCAGCCCGCCGAGCGACTTGTAGGCGTCGAGCGACAGCGGATCGTTGATGCCGCAGCGCGCAAACGTCAGCCTGGTCTGTTTGGCCAGGAAGGGGATCTTGTCCGGCGCGCCCAGCCAGCGCTTGTGATGGCCGCCGGTGAGGAAGCCGCTATCGAACAGGCTCTTGACGTCCGACGGTTTGACCGGCCCGTAGGCGACACGGCCGTTGGCGGTCGCCACCTCGACCATAGGCTCGAGGAAATAGGCGCCGCGCGACCCGTTGCGCACGATCTTGGCCTCGATGCCACGCTCGGCGAGTTCAGCGCGAATGGCGTTGGCGACCTTTTCCGCACCGAGCGCCAGCGCGCCGGAATCGCCGGGAATGTAGATGCGGGGGATCATGAGCGCACCTCGGCAACGATCTCGTCGATCTTGTCGTCATCGAGCCGCCCGATCACCTCGCCGTCCAGCATTGCCGACGGCGAACAGGCGCAAAGCCCGAGGCAATACACCGGCTCGAGCGTGACCGATCCATCGCGGGTGGTCTCATGGAAATCGATGCCGAGCAGCTGCTTGACCCTGGCGGCCACGGCATCCGAACCCATCGACTGGCAGGCTTCCGCCTGGCACAGCTTGAGCACGTGGCGGCCTGCCGGCCGCGCACGGAAGTCATGATAGAAGGTCACGACGCCGTGCACCTCGGCCCTGGACAGGTTCAGTTCATCGGCGATGACGGGCACGGCGTCCTGCGGCACATGCCCGAACTCTTCCTGGATGCCGTGGAGGATCGGCAGCAGCGGGCCTTCGAGGCCTTTCAGCTCGTGGATGATCGCGGCCGTGCGCGATACGATCTCGGTACTTGCAGGCTGCATCGTCATGCAGCGCCCTCCCTGGTCGGTAGCGTTCTAGCGCTAAGTCGTTACAAAAACAGAGGAAACCCGCGAAATCAATAAAGCTGATCCGTCGCTTGATAGAAATCTTCTATCAATCACGTTCAGCCCCTTGTCTCTAACCTAGCGATGGGCGCGGAAATCGTCTGCCAGCGCCATTGCCTCGTCCAGCAGCGCCTGCACCAGCGGCGTGTGCGGTTCGCGCGGCGCGGCCACCAGGCCGACCGTGTGGCTGGCATCCGGCTCGACGATCGGAATGGCCCGGATCGGTTCCGAAAAGCCGAATGTTTCCGCGAGGTTGAGCGGCATGATCGACGACCATTTGCCAGTGCGGATATGCGAGAACAGCACGATCATCGAGTTGGATTCGAGCGTCGGCCGCACCTGCACGCCGGCCTCGGCCAGATGCTGGTCGATGAGGCGGCGGTTCTGCATGTCGGGCGTCAGGAGGCACAGCGGCAACTGGCTGATCTCGGCCCATGACACTTTGTCGCGATCCGAATAAGGATTGCCTATGGCTGTGATCAATTGATAGCGCTCGTCGTAGAGCGGCACGCTGGTCACCCGTCCAAGCGGCTCGTTGTCGAGATAGGTGATGCCGGCGTCGATGTCGAAATTGCCGAGCAACGACAGCACCTCGATCGATGTGCGCGACAGCACCGAGAAGGTGACGCCCGGGTGCTTTTCGCGAAACGGCGTCGTCAGCCGCGCCACCATGGCCAACGCAGTCGGAATGGCGGCAATGCGGATGCGGCCGGAAAGGCCGTGGCGCGCCGCCCGCATCTCCTCGCGCATGGTCCTCGAATCGCCGACGATGCGGCGCGCCCAGACCAGCACCTGCTTGCCCTCCGGCGTCAGCCCCTGGAAACGCGACCCGCGATTGACCAGCATGACACCGAGCTGCCCCTCCAGCTGTTTGATGCCGGCCGACAGGGTCGGCTGGGTCACGCCGCATGCTTCCGCCGCCCGGCCGAAATGCTCTTCCTTGGCCAGCGCGATGAAGAATTCGAGTTTGTCGATCATGCCATCCTTCCGGTCGTCACGCACAGGCTCGGGGAAATTGTCCTTTGCCGCAAGCGGTATGCGCAATCGTTCCGCATCCACATCTTTCAGCCGGCTTACTGTTTCCCGCAGCATCGCGCGGCGTTATGTCAATGAAACGGTCGTGGACCGGGCGCGAGGGGAGACTGACATGCTGGGCTGGTTCCGCAAGCTGCTGCCACGCGAAGATCGTTTCTTCGACCTGTTCGAGCGGCATTCCCGCACGGTGGTCGGCGGCGCGGAGGCGCTGCAGCAGCTTCTCCAAGGCAAGGACATCGATCGCTGGTGCCAGAAGATCGTCGATCTCGAGGACGAGGCCGATCACGTCACCGCGGAAGTCCTGCTGGCCGTACGACGCTCCTTCATCACCCCTTTCGATCGCGGCGACATCAAGGATCTGATCCAGTCGATGGATGATGCCATCGACATGATGCACAAGACCGTCAAGACGGTAAGACTGTTCGAGAAGCGGGAGTTCGATCCGCTGATGCAGGAAATGGGCGCCGTCATCGTCGACGCCGCGCGGCTGGTCGCGGAGGCGATCCCGCTGCTCGCCAAGGTCGGTGCCAACAGCGCACGCCTCAACGCCCTCGCCGAGGAAGTCATGCGCGCCGAGGGCCGGGCCGACGATTTGCATGAGCAGGGCCTGAAGGATCTGTTCAGGCGCCACGGCCGCGGTGACGCGATGGCCTACCTGATCGGCTCGGAAATCTATGGTCAGCTGGAGAAGGTGGTCGATCGCTTCGAGGACGTCGCCAACGAGATCAGCGGCATCGTCATCGAGAACGTCTAGGCGATGGACGTCGCGATCGCCTTCCCCCTGCTGGCCGGCCTTGTCGCCGTCGCGCTGTTCTTTGATTTTCTCAACGGCCTGCACGATGCGGCCAATTCCATCGCCACAATCGTCTCCACACGCGTGCTCAGGCCGCAATATGCGGTGCTGTGGGCAGCCTTCTTCAATTTCATCGCCTTCATGTTCTTCGGCCTGCATGTCGCCGAGACCGTGGGGAAAGGCATTGTCGACGTCGGCATCGTCACGCCGGCGGTGATCTTCTCGGCTCTCGTCGGCGCCATTGTCTGGAACATCGTCACCTGGATTGCCGGCATCCCTTCGAGCAGTTCGCACGCGCTGATCGGCGGGCTGGTCGGCGCTGGCGTCGCCAAGGCGGGCATCGGTGCCATCGTCTGGTCGGGACTTGGCAAGACGGTCGCCGCGATCGTGCTGTCGCCGGCGACCGGTTTCATCCTGGCGCTTGTCCTGATCCTGGTGGTTTCGTGGTTGTTCGTGCGCCAGACGCCGTTCGCCGTCGACAGCACCTTTCGCGTCCTGCAGTTCTTTTCCGCCTCGCTCTATTCGCTCGGGCATGGCGGCAACGATGCGCAGAAGACCATGGGCATCATCGCAGTGCTGCTCTATTCGCAAGGCATGCTCGGCGAGAAATTCTACGTGCCGCTCTGGGTTGTCCTCACCTGTCAGTCGGCACTGGCGCTCGGCACGCTGTTCGGCGGCTGGCGGATCGTCCACACGATGGGTTCGAAGATCACCCGGCTCAATCCGATGCAGGGCTTCTGCGCCGAAACCGGCGGCGCCATCACGCTGTTCGCCGCCACCTGGCTCGGCGTTCCCGTATCGACCACGCATACGATCACCGGTGCCATCATCGGCGTCGGTGCCGCCCGCCGCGTCTCGGCGGTGCGCTGGGGCATCGCCGGCAACATCGTCATCGCCTGGATCATAACCTTGCCGGCGACGGCGGCGATTTCGGCTCTCACCTATCTCGCCGTCAACCTGGCGGGTTGACCGCGGGCATCGTGGCGCTTGGAGTCGGCTTCAATCTGCACTATCTGAGCGGCAGCCCAACGCCAGGATAAAATCATGTCCGTCACCAAGGAAATCGTCACCGAGCGTCTGAAGACGGTCAATGGGCCGGATTTCACCGGCAATATCGTCGACCTCGGCATGGTTTCGGAGATTTTCATCGCCGATTCGAAAGTGTTCTTCTCGATCACTGTTCCAGCCGCCAGGGCGCAGGAGATGGAGCCGCTGCGCGCCGCCGCCGAACGTGTCGTCAAGGCAATTCCAGGTGTTGCCGGCGCCGTTGTCGCATTGACCGCGGAAAAGAAGGGCGGCGGCATGGAGGCACCGGTTCCGGCGCGCACCGCGCCCAGGCCGGCACCGTCTGCTCCGCCCGCCGCTGCCGCATCGCGTGCTGCTCCGCATGCCCCTGCTTCGCACAGCCAGGGCAAGCGCGGCGTGCCCGGTATCGAGGCGATCATCGCGGTTGCCTCGGGCAAGGGCGGCGTCGGCAAATCGACCACCGCCGTCAACCTGGCGCTTGGCCTTGCCGCCAATGGCTTGCGGGTCGGCGTGCTCGATGCGGACATCTACGGCCCGTCCATGCCCAAGCTGCTCGATATCCATGGCCGGCCGCAGACGGTTGACGGCAAGATCCTGAAGCCGATGGAGAATTACGGCCTCAAGGTGATGTCGATGGGCTTCCTTGTCGATGAGGAAACGCCAATGATCTGGCGCGGGCCCATGGTGATGTCGGCACTGACACAGATGCTGCGCGAGGTCGAATGGGGCAGGCTCGACGTGCTCGTGGTCGACATGCCGCCCGGCACCGGCGATGCGCAATTGACCATGGCGCAGCAGGTGCCGCTGGCCGGCGCCGTCATCGTCTCGACGCCGCAGGACCTGGCCCTCATCGACGCCCGCAAGGGGCTGAACATGTTCAAGAAGGTCGACGTGCCGCTGCTCGGCATCGTCGAGAACATGAGCTATTTCATCGCGCCGGACACCGGCAAGCGCTACGACATTTTCGGCCATGGCGGCGCACGCCGCGAGGCCGAACGCCTCGGCGTCACCTTCCTCGGCGAAGTGCCGCTGGAAATGGGCATCCGCGAAAGCTCGGATGCCGGTACGCCGGTGGTCGTCTCGGATCCTGACGGCGCCGCTGCGAAAACCTATCGCGACATCGCCGCCAAGGTCTGGGACAGGGTCAATGAAGAACGCGGCGCGGCCGAAGCGGCGGTGCCGAGCATCGTCTTCGAGTGACCTCCCGGGCGGAAGGTCAGCCGCCGACCTTCTCACCAAATGTCGAAAAGAACTGCCCGGCCAGCTTTTTCGATGTCGATTCGATCAGCCGGCTGCCAAGTTGGGCGATCTTGCCGCCGACTTCGGCCTTGGCGGCATATTTGAGCACCGTGGCATTCGGTCCGTCCGCCGTCAGCGTCACGTCGGCGCCGCCCTTGGCGAAGCCGGCGATGCCGCCCTTGCCTTCGCCCTGGATCGTGTAGGAATGCGGTGGCTTGAGGTTCTTCAGCGTCACCTCGCCGTTGAAGGTCGCCTTGATCGGTCCGATCTTCAGCACGACCGTCGCCGCCATCTCGGTGTCCGACGTCTTCTCCAGGCTCTGGCAACCGGGAATGCTCTCCTTCAGCACCGCCGGGTCGTTCAGAGCTTCCCATACTTTCTGGACGGGCGCCGTGATGCGTTCCTCGCCTTCGATCACCAAAGCCATCAAGACCTCCCGTGCAACTGATGTCGATTGGTCCTAGCGCGCGGCCCGATACATGTCTATCGCACCAAAGTCCGGATTCAGATCGCGCGTGCCCCTTGCCTGCATCCGCGCGTTGTCATATCGATTTGTCATACAAATACGGAGACCATGATGGCTGGCGCCCCCACAGGAAAGAAGAAATTTCGCTCGCAGGAGTGGTTCGACAACCCCGACAATCCGGGAATGACGGCGCTCTATCTGGAGCGTTACCTGAATTACGGGCTGACCCGCGCCGAGTTGATGTCTGGCAAGCCGTTGATCGGCATTGCCCAGACCGGCTCGGATCTGTCGCCTTGCAACCGCCACCATATCGAGCTCGCCAAGCGCGTGCGCGAAGGCATCGTCTCGATGGGCGGCATCCCTTTCGAGTTCCCCTGCCATCCGATCCAGGAGACCGGCAAGCGCCCGACCGCGGCGCTTGATCGCAACCTTGCCTATCTCAGCCTGGTCGAGGTGCTCTACGGCTATCCGCTCGATGGCGTCGTGCTCACCATCGGTTGCGACAAGACCACGCCGGCGCTGCTCATGGCGGCGGCCACCGTCAACATCCCGGCCATCGCGCTGTCGGTCGGCCCGATGCTCAACGGCTGGCACAAGGGCAAGCGCACCGGGTCCGGCACCATCGTCTGGGAATCGCGCCAGCGCCTGTCGGCCGGCGAGATCGATTATGACGAGTTCATGGACATCGTCGCCTCCTCGGCGCCCTCCACCGGCTATTGCAACACGATGGGCACCGCCACCACGATGAATTCGCTGGCCGAGGCGCTCGGCATGCAACTGCCGGGCTCGGCCGCCATCCCCGCGCCATATCGTGAGCGCGGCCAGATCGCCTACGAGACGGGAAAGCGCATCGTCGATATGGTGCATGAGGATTTGAAGCCCTCCGACATCATGACGCGCAAGGCCTTCGAGAACGCCATCGTCGTCAATTCGGCGATCGGCGGCTCCACCAACGCACCGATCCATCTCAATGCCATCGCCCGCCATCTCGGCGTGCCCCTCGACAATGACGACTGGCAGAAGATCGGCCTCAAAGTGCCGCTCATCGTCAATCTGCAGCCGTCCGGCGAATATCTGGGCGAGGACTATCATCATGCCGGCGGCGTGCCGGCCGTGGTTGCCGAACTGATGACGGCCGGGCTTCTGCCCTATCCTGAAGCCGTGACCGTCAACGGCAAATCGATCGGCGATAATTGCAAGGGTGTCGCAAACGAAAACGCCGACGTCATCCACAGTGTCGACAAACCGCTCAAGACCAATGCCGGCTTCATCAACTTCAAGGGCAATCTGTTTGATTCCGCGATCATGAAGATGAGCGGCATCTCGCCGGAATTCCGCGAGCGCTATCTGTCCAACCCGAACGACCCGGAAGCCTTCGAGGGCAACGCCATGGTCTTCGACGGTCCGGAGGACTACCACGCCCGCATCGACGATCCGGCGCAAGGCATCGATGAGCACACCATCCTGTTCATGCGCGGCGCCGGCCCGGTCGGCTATCCCGGCGGCGCCGAGGTCGTCAACATGCAGCCGCCGGCCTATCTCATCAAGAAGGGCATCCACTCGCTGGCCTGCATCGGTGACGGCCGCCAGTCGGGCACGTCCGGCTCGCCATCGATCCTCAACGCCTCGCCGGAAGCCGCGATCGGCGGCGGACTGGCGCTGCTCAAGACCGGCGACCGCGTGCGCATCGACTTGCGCAAAGCCACCGCCAATATGCTGATCAGCGATGAAGAGCTTGCCAGGCGGCGCGCCGAGCTGGAGAGCGATGGCGGCTACCACTACCCCAAGCACCAGACGCCATGGCAGGAGATCCAGCGCGGCATGGTCGACCAGTTCTCGGAAGGAATGGTGCTCAAGCCGGCCGTGAAATACCTGGACGTCGCCCATACCAGCGGCGTTCCCAGGGACAATCACTGATTGCTCCGGGGACAATCACTGACATCGGATCGACGGCTGGCGGCTTGATCAATCAAACCGCCGGCCGTTCTTCCATTTGGCATTGTGCGTCCTGACCGCGGTGCGAGACCGGTCACGATCCTTGACAAGCGCGCCCAACAAATCCACGATCATGACAAGGGGTGCATCGCGACGACCCCGTGAGGCGTCAGCCCAACGTTCGCGTCCAGGCTTCTCTATCAGGAGGTGGACGCCATGCCGTCAACAACCGCTATCACCGTATCGCAACTATCCCGTCTGGTCGGCCTGCCGGGCGCGCCTGCAATCATCGATGTCCGCATTGATGAGGATTTCGACGCCGATCCGCGCCTGCTGCCGGCCTCGGTCCGCCGCGATTTCAAAACCGTTTCGACCTGGGCGTCCGACTTCGCCCGCAAGCCCGTCGTGGTGGTCTGCCAGAAAGGCCGGAAACTCTCGCAAGGTGTAGCCGCATGGCTGCGCCACGAGGGGATTCCCGCCGAAACCCTCGAAGGTGGCTTCGAGGCCTGGCGCGATGCGGACGGGCTTCTGGTCCGCACCGACAAATTGCCGCCGCGCGATGAAAAGGGCTGCACGGTCTGGGTGACGCGCGCCCGCCCCAAGGTCGACCGCATCGCCTGCCCCTGGCTGATCCGGCGTTTCATCGATCCTCGCGCGGTCTTCCTGTTTGTCGAGGCGGCCGAAGTGCCTGCCGTGGCCGACCGCTTTCAGGCCGAGCCGTTCGACATCGACAACGTGTTCTGGAGCCATCGTGGCGAACGCTGCACCTTCGATACGATGATCGAGGAATTCGGGCTGGAATCCGCCGCACTCGATCGCCTTGCCGTGATTGTGCGCGCGGCCGACACTGCAAGTCTCGATCTGGTGCCCCAGGCCGCCGGCTTTCTGGCTGCCTCGCTTGGCCTGTCGCGGATGTTTCGCGACGACCTGGAGCAACTGGAAGCAGGCATGCTGCTCTACGATGCGTTCTTCCGCTGGTGCCGCGACGCCACCGAGGAAACGCACAACTGGCCCAGCGCGGGTAAACCGTCATGAGCGCCGTTGTGCCTGCACACAGGTCGGGGAACGTCGAAGCGCCGGCGGCACCGACCTTTGCCGAAGCCCTGAAGGTCTGGGCGAAGATCGGACTGCTCAGCTTTGGCGGGCCCGCCGGGCAGATCGCGCTGATGCACAAGGAACTGGTCGAGGAACGACGCTGGATCGGCGAACAGCGTTTCCTGCATGCACTGAATTACTGCATGCTGCTGCCCGGCCCGGAAGCCCAGCAACTCGCCATCTATATAGGCTGGCTGCTGCACAGGACGATCGGTGGCCTTGTCGCCGGCGTCCTGTTCGTCCTGCCGGGCGCGCTCGTCATGCTCGTCTTGAGCAGTCTCTACGTGCTCTATGGCGACATGCCGCTCGTCGAAGCGCTCTTCCTCGGCGTGAAGGCGGCAGTGCTTGCCATCGTCATCGAGGCGGTGATCCGCATCGGACGGCGTGCGCTGAAAAACCCGGCCATGGTGTCGATCGCGGTTGCGGCCTTCATCGCCATCTACGCTTTGAACGTGCCGTTTCCGCTCATCGTCCTGCTCGCGGGCCTGACAGGATGGCTGGGAGACCGCATTGTTCCCGGCCTGTTTTCCGGCGCCTTGCGCGGCAAGGACGACATTGCCGATATCAAGGGGGCGGTCGACCTGATGTTCGAGCGCGGCGAACTGACCCATGTCGAACCGACCAGATGGCATGCGCCGCGCACCGTCGCGATCTGGCTGCCGATCTGGCTCGGACCAGTTGTTGTTATTTGGTGGTTCACCGGCTCTGCCAGCGTATGGACCGAGATAGGCCGGTTCTTCAGTCTGATGGCGGTCGTCACCTTCGGCGGTGCCTATGCCGTGCTTGCCTATGTCGCGCAGGCGGCTGTCCAGTCTTTCGGCTGGCTCGCGCCCGGTGAGATGGTCGATGGTCTTGGGCTTGCCGAGACCACGCCTGGTCCACTCATCCTGGTGTTGCAGTTTGTCGGCTTCATCGCCGCGTTCCGTCACGCCGGGTCGCTGAACCCGCTGCTTGGCGGATCGCTTGGCGCGCTGCTGACCTTGTGGGTGACGTTTACGCCGTGCTTCTTCTGGATATTCCTTGGCGCGCCCTACATCGAGGCCTTGCGCGGCAATAGGGCATTGTCGGCCGCGTTGGGGGCGATCACCGCCGCTGTTGTCGGCGTCATCATGAACCTTGCTTTGTGGTTTGCCTTGCACGTCGTTTTCCGTGAGGTGCACGCGATGGGTCTCGGTATGAATGTCCCGGTGCTTTCGTCGATCGACTGGCGTGCGGCACTGCTTTCCTGTGCCGCGATGATCGCCATCCTGAGGCTGAAGATCGGCATGCTGCCGACGCTCGCCGGATCGGCCCTTGCCGGTGTCTTGCTGCTGGCGGCGAGCGGCTAATGCATGTCGCTCAAAGGTGACCTCGGTTTTGGGAGAACGACATGCGTGAAAACAAGGACCTGAAGCGCGTCGCATGAATCCGTTTCAACGCACCGCGCTTTAGATCCTCGCCTGCCTTTGTATTCCGCTCGCCGACCACTTAAGTGGTTGGAAACGGATTGGAACATCATGGCGCAGCGACGCTCTTCCCTGGGCTTTCTCGGAATGTTCGGACGATCGGGCGATCTGAGGCAGCTTGATGCGGCATTGCGCGGCGCCGACCTTCATCCCGCCCTTGTGCCGGAGGGCGTGAAACTCACCCTCGTCAATCTGATGAAGGATCGCTGGTCCGACGAGCCGCCGCCGCAGGCCTACCCGGACGCGGCGCGGCTGTTCAGCTATTGCGTTGCCGGACCGGAGGCGTTCGAGCGCTCCCAAGGCCTGCAGCAGCGGCAGGAGGTGGAGCGCCGTATCGAGGACGCGGTCGAGGCCGGCGACAGTTTCGACGCCCAGATCGTGTTGATGACGCTGCACGCCAAACTGATCAACGCCGAAGTCGTCGAACGCTACGGCCTGGGAGCCGACTGACTGCTTTGACGCGGCTCAGCCGCCCATATTGGCGCGCGGCAGCTTGATCATGTCGCCGAAGCGCGCGCGCAGCCTGTCGTCGAGCAGCTTCGGCACATGGCGCGGGAAGCGTTCGGCAAGGACGCGCTTCTTCTCGATGATCGCGCGCTGCAATATGTCGGGCCGGCCCTTTTCGTTCCATTCCTTCGGCGAAAACCGGTCGCCGACGGCCGGATAGAAATACTCGGTCTGCATCAGCCGCAGCGTCTGCTCGTTGCCGAGATAATGGCCCGGTCCCTTCAGGCAGACTTCGGCGATGGTGTCGATCGACAGTGCTTCATCGGTCACCTCGATGCCGCGGACGCAGCGCAGGCAATGTCCGAGCATGTCATTGTCGATGATCAGGCTTTCCAGGCAGAAGCCGAGCAGCGAGGCATGCATGCCGGCCGATTCGTAGACCAGGTTGAGCCCGGCAAGACCGGCCATCACGTCGGTGATGCCTTTTTCATAGCCGGACTGGATGTCGGGCAGTTTCGAATCCGTCATGCCGGCGGCCGAGCCGCCGGGTAAATCGTAGAACTGCGCCATCTGCGCGCAGGCAGCCGTCAGCACCGCCTGCTCGGCCGAACCGCCCGACATGGCGCCGGTCCTCAGATCCGAGACGAACGGCCAGGTGCCGAAGATCGCCGGATGTCCCGGCTTGATGGCGTTGACATAGACGAGGCCGGCCAGCACTTCGGCCACCGCCTGCACCACGGCACCGGCAATCGCCGCCGGAGCCGTCGCGCCGGCCTGGCCGGCCGACAAAAGCAGGATCGGGATGCCACCCTCGACACAGGCCTCGAGCACGCCGCAGGCGTCCTCGGCGAATTTCATCGGCGGCACGACGAAGCAGTTGGAGTTCGAAACGAACGGCCGGGCACGGAAATTCTCCTCGCCGCCGGCAATTGCATAGAGCATCTCCAGCGCCGGTTGCACGTTCTCGCGCACCGTGAACGAGGTGCCGACATGCTTGGATGTGCCCATAACGCAGGCGTAGAGCGTGTTGAAGTCCATTTCGAGCGGATCGGGAATGTCGCGCGGCACCATCGGCCGCTGGAAGAAATGGATGTTGTCGAGCCCCTCGACGATGCGGGCCGCGTCATAGATGTCCTGTAGCAGCGATTCGCGATATTCGCGCTTCTCCACATCGACCAGATGCACGGCGGCACCCGCCGTGCCGTAGTGCACGCGCTTGCCCTGGATCACCATGTCGTGTTTCGGGTCCTGGCCGTGCAAGGTGAAGTTGCGCGCCGCCTTCTTGATGGTGTCGAGCACCAGCGCGCGCGGGAAACGGATGCGGCCATCATCGCCATGGGAGGCGCCGACCCTGGTCAGCGCCTCGATGCAGGAAGGGATGGCATTAGCGAAGCCGACCGTCTCCAGCAGCGTCAGCACCGCCTCGTGGATGCGTTCCTGGTCGTTCCCGCGCAACGGCCCGTAGCTGCCGCCTTCGAGGCCGGCGCGCACCGGCCTGATGTCGTCGGCGAGCGGCGCTGCCCGCATGGCGCGGCGCGCTTCGCGTCCACCGGAGCGGCGCGAGCGCTGATCCGCCGCCGCTTCCTGCTTTTCAAGAACCACTGACATGGAGACACTCCAGCTTTCTCGGAAGCAGGGCGGCGGTTGGTCCACCATCGGCTGCTTCTTCCCCTTTGTGCCACGACTATGCCGCCGGCTTTGGCACAGCCTATGGGCCAGCCTGTCCGGTTGCATGTGCCAGAGCTAAAGGAACCGGAGCCGCCTTTGGGGGCTCCGGTCAAAGGATCGGGTGAGTGGATCAGGCTGCGGCCGGCCTGCGCCCGGCCGCGGTGGCGAGTTCGCGGATGCCGGGCTCGATGTGCTGCAGCGCGATCGAGGAAATGCCCAACCGCATGAAACGCGAAGGCTTTTCGGTGCGGTCGAAGAAGCGGTCTCCCGGCTCGATGATGACGCTGCGCGAGGCGGCGGCCTCGGCCAAACCACGGGAATCGGTGCCCCGCGGCCCTTCGAGCCAGAGCGACGTGCCGCCGGCCGAATCGGTCGAACGCCATTCCGGCAGGAAAGCGGAAATCGCATGGACCAGACGCTTGCGCCGCTCGTCGAAGGCGCTCGACAGACGCCGCACCAGGGCCTCGTGATGGCCGAGCGACAGGAACAGCGCCACGGCGCGCTGATTGTTGGCCGGCGGATGGCGCAGCATGAAACGGCGCAGTGCCCTGAGTTCCGCGATTAGTCCAGCCGAGGCGACGATGTAGCCAAGCCGCAGGCCCGGAGCCAGCGTCTTCGACATCGAGCCGACATAGACAACGCGGCCGGAGCGATCGAGGCTCTTCAGCGCCTGCTGCGGCGCCTCGTCGAGAAGCTGGCTGTCATAGCCGTCCTCGATGATGATCTGGTTGTGACGGTTGGCACGTGCCAGCAGATCCTGCCGCCGTTCGGCCGACAACGGCACCATGGTCGGGCAATGATGGCTGGGCGTGACGAACACGAAGCCGGAATCATTGGGGATGGAAGAGGTTACGATGCCGGACTGGTCGACAGGCACAGGCTGGATCTCAGCGCCCGCAAGGCGGAAGATCGAGCGCGCGTCGGGGTAGCCGGGATCCTCCATCGCGACCTTCGAGCCCTTGGTCATCAACAGCGAAGCCAGCATGTAGAGCGCGTTCTGGGCGCCAAGCGTGACGATGATCTCGTCGGGATTGGCGAAGATGCCGCGCCGGGGCAGGAGCCGCGCCTGGATCTGCTCGATCAAGAGCGGATCGTCGCGATCGACCATGTCGGAAGCCCAGTTGCGGATCTCGAGCACGGCCAGCGCCATGCGGTTGCACTCGCGCCACTCGGCGGTCGGGAACAGCGCCGGGTCGAACTGGCCATAGACGAAGGGGTAGGACGACTTGATCCAGTTCTCGTGCTTGGCCGGCGGCGGCATGTCGCTGGCGGCGATCTGCCGGCGCGCCTTCCAGTCGATCTCATTGGCCTGGTCGGGCGCCTTCTGGTGCGGCTTGGCCGGTGTCGCCAGCACGTCCGGATTGACGAAATGGCCGCGCCGTTCGCGCGCCACCAGGAAGCCCTGGTCGACGAGCTGCTGGAAGGCGAGAACCACGGTTCCGCGCGCCACGCCGAGTTTTTCGGCCAGGATCCGGCAAGAGGGAAGCGGCATCGAAGCGGCGATCTGGCGGTCGAGAATGGCGGCCACGATGGCTTGCCGGATCTGCGCCTGCAGGGTCTGGCCGGATTCAGCCGAAATCCGGAACAGGCCGGACCATATCGCCGTGTCGTTTCTCTGTGGCATGGAAGATGTTCCTCGATGGCCAGCTTTTTTCACTTGGCTGGACCAGTCGAATGTAACGGTGGCACAAGGGGTTGCGCCAATCAATTTTTCTGATCTTTGGGATTTATGCCAGTGATCCTTCAGCCGAAATCCGACGCCGCATCGTTCCTGTGACAAACCATGCCGTCACTTCGTGATGCGCTGCGTCATCGCCGCGTATTGACCGGACGGAATTCGGCTCAATAGTTTTGTCGCGACGACACGCGCCGGAAACATCCGGTCTGATAGAGTGCGTCGAAAAACGCCAGGAGTCCCCGCCAGTGGATAAGTCAGCCTTCCAGAAACAGCTTGCCGCCTTGCGCGATCATCGCGCCGCGGCACCTGCCGACATGCGTCAGGCCTTCGCCGCCGATCCACAGCGGTTCAAGACATTCTCCGCCACCGACGGCGACCTTTTGCTCGACTGGTCGAAATGCGCCGTCGACGCCACCACCATGGATTTGCTGGAGAAGCTGGCCGCCGCCGCCGATCTCGAAGGTCGCCGCGCCGCCATGTTTGCCGGCAAGAAGATCAACATCACCGAAGACCGCGCCGTGCTGCACACGGCGCTGCGCAACCTCAGCGGCAAGGGTGTCACTGTCGACGGCCAGGACGTCAAGGCGGATGTCATTTCCGTGCTCGACGCGATGGGTGCCTTTGCCGATGCGATCCGCTCCGGCAAGGCAGCCGGCGCCACCGGCAAGAAGATCACCGATATCGTCAACATCGGCATTGGCGGCTCCGACCTCGGCCCGGCCATGGCGACGCTGGCGCTCGCCCCCTATCATGACGGACCGCGCGCGCACTATGTCTCCAACATCGACGGCGCCCATATCCACGACACGCTGAAGGACCTGTCCGCCGAGACCACGCTGTTCATCATCGCCTCCAAGACCTTCACCACGGTCGAGACGATGACCAACGCGCAGACGGCGCGCGACTGGGTGCAGAAGGCGCTCGGCAAGGAAGCGGTCGGCAAGCATTTCGCCGCCGTCTCGACGGCGCTCGACCTGGTGGCCAAGTTCGGCATCGAGCAGGATCGCGTCTTCGGCTTCTGGGACTGGGTCGGCGGCCGCTATTCGGTCTGGGGCGCGATCGGCCTGCCTGTCATGATCGCCGTCGGCCCAAGAAATTTTCGCGCCTTCCTCGACGGCGCGCATGAGATGGACGAGCACTTCCGCACCACTCCGCTGGCCAGGAACCTGCCGGCGCTTCTGGGGCTGGTCGGCTGGTGGCATCGGGTCATCTGCGGCTATCCGGCGCGCGCGGTCATCCCCTATGACCAGCGCCTGTCCAGGCTGCCGGCCTATCTGCAGCAACTCGATATGGAATCGAACGGCAAGGGTGTCACCCTCGACGGCACGCCCGTGACGACGCCGACCGGACCGCTGGTCTGGGGCGAACCCGGCACCAATGGCCAGCACGCCTTCTTCCAGTTGCTGCACCAGGGCACTGACCTCATTCCGGTCGAATTCCTCGCCGCGGCCGTTGGCCACGAGCCGAACCTGCGGCATCAACACGATCTGCTGCTCTCCAACTGCCTGGCGCAGTCGGAAGCCCTGATGAAGGGTCGCACGCTGGACGAAGCCCGCGCGCAGATGCTGGCCAAGGGCATGAAGCCGGCGGATGTCGACACGATAGCGCCGCATCGCGTCTTCTCCGGCAACCGGCCGTCGGTGACCATCCTCTATCGCAAGCTCGACCCGCGCACCTTTGGCCGGCTGATCGCGCTCTACGAGCACCGCGTCTTCGTCGAGGGTACGCTGTTCAACATCAATTCCTTCGACCAGTGGGGTGTCGAACTCGGCAAGGAACTGGCGACCGGCCTGCTGCCTGTCGTGGAAGGCAAGGAAAGCGCCGCAAACCGTGACGCCTCTACAAGGGGCCTTGTGGAACGCATCCACCAATTGCGTGGTTCGGAGTGAACGACTTGGCAGACATCAAGGGGATATTGTTCGACAAGGACGGGACACTTGTCGACTTCAACGCGACGTGGCTCGGCGTTGCCGACTTCATGGCCATGGACGCATCCGATGGCGACCGCTGGAAGGCCGACAGGCTGCTCGCGGCCGCCGGCTTCGATTTCGCCAACCGGCGCTTCAAGCCCGACTCCATCTTTGCTTCCGGCACCAATCTCGACGTCGTCGAACTTTGGTTTCCGCGCCTGTCGAACGAAGACCAGATGCTGGCCGTCGCCCGCTTCAACGAGATCACCTCGGTGCAAGGCTCGGCGATGGCGGTGGCCCTGCCGGGCGTCGTCGACACCTTGGTGGTGCTGCATAAAAAATCCTACCGGCTTGGCGTCGCCACCAACGATTCCACCAGCGGCGCGGAAAAGACCTTGGTCACGCTCGGCGTCGCGCAGCTTTTCGACGCGGCCTATGGCTACGACGCGGTGGCCAACCCCAAACCCGCGCCCGACACCATCCAGGCCTTCTGCGACCTCACCGGGCTGAAGCCGGCGGAGATCGCCATGGTCGGCGACAACCGCCACGACCTCGAAATGGCGCGTGCCGGCGGTTGTGGCCTGGCGGTCGGCGTGCTTTCCGGCACCGGTACGCGCGAATCGCTGGCCGAGATCGCCGACGTCATCCTGGATTCGGTTGCCGACCTGCCGGATTTCCTTTCAACGCGGGTCAAGGAGACGGTTTGATCGCCTCCGCTGATGCATGTCGCCCAAAGTGACTTTGGTTTTGGGAGAACGACATGCATGAAAGCAAGGACCCAAGGTGCGCCGCATGGATCCGTTTCACCGCGGCGCGCTTTTCCGTGAAACGGTGAAATGCTCTAGGCAGGGGCGGTCTCGGCCACGAAGCGAAAGACGCCGCTCGGTTTTAGCGTGGCGTCTCTCGCCTCGCCGAAGTCCGGCACCTTGTATTCCGCAAGCAGGCGCAATCGCGACCGCGGCAGATAGGCCCGCCCCGGATCTCCGACCAGGATCTCGACGCCGGCGGCGAGGCAGCGATCGAGAAAAGGCATGACGCGCGCCGCGACGTCCTGTCCGTAGAACACATCACCGGCAAGCACGAGATCGACAAAGGGGGGCGAACCCCCTGTGATATCGCCATCCACCACCGTGATGGCGACGCCGTTGGCGGCTGCGTTGAGGCCGAGCGCGGCGATGCCGTTGCGATCGATTTCGGCGGCAACCACCTCGCACGCGCCGGCCTTCGCGGCGGCGATGCCGACCAGGCCGGACCCTGCGCCCAGGTCGAGCACGCGGCGGCCCGCCACGCTCATCGGATGGTCGAGGATATAGCGCGCCAGAACGGCGCCGCCGGCCCAGGCATAGGCCCAGTAGGGCGGCTTGGGCTCGGATGTGTCCTCGTTCGCTTCGTCGTCGCCTTCAGGCTCGACCAGCCGTCTCAATCCGCTGCCCGGATGGGCGGTGTAGAGCCGGATTTCGGGAAGCGCGGGCACCGGGACAAGGCGCATGTTGGCCTTGATGAATTCCGCCGCATCGAGGCGAGGGCGCCGGTCTGGTGCATCATTGTCGGCAAGGATCACTAGCCGCGCAGCGCCCGCCGCAGGATCTTGCCGACTGGCGTCTTCGGCAATTCGGTCCTGAACTCGATGTATTTGGGCCGCTTGTAGCCGGTAAGGTTCTCGCGGCAAAAAGCGGTGATGGCTTCCGCGGTCAGGGCTGGATCCTTCTTGACGATGAACAGCTTCGGCACTTCACCCGAATGCTCGTCCGGCACGCCGATCGCCGCGACTTCAAGCACGCCCGGATGCATGGCCACGACCTCCTCGAGTTCGGTCGGATAGACGTTGAAGCCGGAGACCAGGATCATGTCCTTCTTGCGGTCGACGATCTTGGTGTAGCCGCGCTCGTCCATGAAGCCCATGTCGCCCGACTTGAAGAAGCCGTCCTTGGTCATCACCTTGGCGGTCTCGTCGGGCCGGTTCCAGTAGCCGGCCATCACCTGTGGCCCCCGGATGCAGATCTCGCCGACCTCGCCCAGCGGCAAATTGTTGCCGTCATCGTCGCGGATGGCGATTTCGGTCGAGGGCAGCGGCAGGCCGATGGTGCCCGTGAAGTCACCCGATGTGAACTTGTTGGCGGTCGCCACCGGCGAGGTTTCCGACAGGCCGTAGCCTTCCGAGACCGGGCAGCCGGTCAGCGCCTTCCAGCGCTCGGCAACGCCCTTCTGCACCGCCATGCCGCCGCCCAGCGTCAGGATCAGCGGCTTGAAGTCGAGTTTGCGGAAATCCTCATTGTTGAGCAGCGCATTGAACAGCGTGTTGAGACCGGGAAAGATGTGGACCGGATATTTCCCGAGTTCCTTGACGAAGCCTGGGATGTCGCGCGGGTTGGGGATGAGGATGTTCTGGGCGCCTTGCTGCATGCCCATCAGCGCGTTCACCGTCAGCGCGAAGATGTGGTAGAGCGGCAGTGCGCAGACGAAGTTGAGATGCGCGGGCTTCGGCTTGATCGTGTAGGCGTCTTCGATCCAGAGCGAATTCTGCGCGACGTTGGCCAGCACATTGCTGTGCAACAGGGTAGCACCCTTCGATATCCCCGTTGTGCCGCCGGTATATTGCAGGAAGGCCACATCATTGGCGGCCACCGTGGCCGGCTTGAAGTTCATGCCGCTGCCAGCCTTCAGCGCCGCGTTGAACTTGACATGGCCGGGCAATGACCAGGCCGGCACCATTTTCTTGACGCGGCGCACGACCAGATTGACGATCGTGCCTTTCAGCCCGCCGAGCATGTCGCCCATGGAAGCGACCACGACATGCTTGACCGAGGTCCTGGAAACCACCGCCTGCAGTGTGCCTGCGAAGTTTTCGAGGATGACGATGGCCTGCGCCCCGGAATCCTTGAGTTGGTGTTCCAGTTCGCGCGGCGTGTAGAGCGGATTGACGTTCACCACCGTATAGCCGGCGCGGGCCACCGCCATCATCGCCACCGGATACTGCAGTACGTTCGGCATCATCAGCGCGACGCGTGCGCCCTTCTGCAGTCCCGTCGATTGCAGATAGGCGCCGAATGCCGCCGAGAGCCGCTCAAGCTCCGCATAGGTGATCGACTTGCCCATGCAGGTGAAGGCCGGCTGGCCGGAAAACTGCTTGCACGCGGCGACAAGGAAGTCGCCGATGGAGCTGTGGGGAAGGGGGCCGATCTCGGCCGGCATGTTCTTCGGATAGCTTTTCAGCCATGGTTTTTCCGGCAGGCCGGCGACGAGCTCGGTGAGTGCCTTCGGCAGTCGCCGGCCTGGTGCGGGCGGCGGTGTCGGTGCCGCCTTCGCTGGCGATGCAGCCTTCGTTGCGCCGGCCTTGTTCGCCGCTGCCTTTATGGGAGAAGACTTCGTCGGCGAGGTCTTTGCCGGAGCGGCTTTCACGGCCGGCTTGGCGGGGCTCTTGGCCGTGGTCGCCGCCTTTGCCGCCGGTGCCGTCTTGGCGGGCTTTGCGCCTGCCTTGGCGGTCGCGGCTTTGGCGGCAGCTTTGCCTTGCCCGTCGGCGGCGGCTGGTTTCGAAACCGCCTTGGCCGACACTTTCACCGGCGCCTTCGATGCTTTTGCCACCCGTTCCTCCCTAGCAATTCTTGTTCGCGCGTCTCTTGGTCGTCTGTGCCGCGCCCGCCTCCAGATGATAGAGACGTCCTCCGCTGCCGCCAGCCCACCATCTATGTATTGCCTCTATCGGCGGCGGTGCAAGTCTTGCCCTTGCGGCAAGGCGCGGAAAGATTTGCCGCCGAAAATCTTCCCCGCCGGCGACACTTGGAACGGTATCTTTCCGCTTCCGAGGCCGGCTGAAGACGCGATGCGGCAACGATGTCGCCAAATGCCGGATCAATAAAAAAATGCGGTCGTTAATAATATCGTGAATGGAAAAAACTGCTAATTTTTTCTGCCATTTAGCAAAATTACGGATTTTTTTCCTGCTTCCCGCGGGGTAAGCAAACGGGGTGTTCCAAAGCCGGAAAAACGGTGCTTATATGCGCGCTTCGCGAGCCTGATAGAGGGGCTTGGAAGAACATTCAGGGAGTGCTCAATGAAGAAGAAATTGACTTTTGCAGCCGCGTTGCTGGCTGCAAGCGTCCTGGGAGGCGTGGCCAACGCGAAAACCCTGGTCTATTGCGCGGAAGCATCGCCGGAGGGTTTTGATCCGGCGCCGTACACCGCGGGCCAGACGTTCGACGCGTCCTCGCGTACCGTTTTCAACCGCCTCGTCGAATTCGATCACGGCAAGACCTCGATCTCGCCCGGCCTGGCTGAAAGCTGGACCATTTCCGACGACGGCAAGGAATATACGTTCAAGCTGCGCAAGGGCGTCAAGTTCGCGCCCACCGACTATTTCACCCCGACGCGCGATCTGAACGCCGACGACGTGGTTTTCTCGTTCGAGCGCCAGGTCGACAAGAACGGCCCCTGGTTCCAGTACATACCGGGCATTGCCTATCAGTATTACAATGACCAGTTCGGCGACAACATCACCAAGGTCGAGAAGGTTGACGACCAGACGGTGAAGTTCACCCTCAAGGAACCGGCAATCACCTTCATCCCGACGTTGGGCATGGATTTCGCCTCCATCGTCTCCAAGGAATATGCCGACAAGCTGCAGGCCGACAAGACGCCTGAACTGTTCAACCAGAAGCCGGTCGGCACCGGTCCGTTCATCTTCGTCGACTATCAGACCGACGCCGCCATCCGCTACAAGGCCAACCCCGACTATTGGGGCGGCAAGCAGAAGATCGACGATCTCGTCTTCGCCATCACCACCGATCCGGCGGTGCGCGCGCAGAAGCTCAAGGCCGGCGAATGCAACATCATGTCGTACCCGGCGCCGGCCGATATTGCCGGTCTACAGGCTGATCCGAACCTGACGGTCGCGGAGCAGGAAGGCCTCAACGTCGGCGCGCTGATGTACAACACACAGCAGAAGCCGTTCGACGACGTGCGTGTCCGCAAGGCGCTCAACATGGCCATCAACAAGAAGGCCATCATCGACGCCGTCTTCCAGGGTGCCGGCCAGGTGGCGATCAACCCGATCCCGCCGACCATGTGGTCCTACAACAAGGACGTGAAGGACGATCCGTACGATCCGGACGCGGCCAAGAAGTTGCTTGAGGAAGCCGGCGTCAAGGATCTCAAGATGAACGTCTGGGCGATGCCGGTCTCGCGTCCGTACATGCCGAACGCGCGCCGCACCGCCGAACTGATCCAGGCGGACTTCGCCAAGGTCGGCGTCACCGTCAACATCGTCAGCTATGATTGGGGTGAATATCTCAAGCGCGCTTCGGCGGTCGATCACGACGGCGCCGTCATCGTCGGCTGGACCGGCGACAATGGCGATCCGGACAACTTCCTCGGCGTGCTCCTGAGCTGCGCTTCCGTCGGTTCGAACAACCGCGCGGAATGGTGCAACAAGGACTTCGATGCGCTCATCAACAAGGCCAAGACGGTTTCCGACCAGGCCGAGCGCACCAAGCTCTACGAACAGGCACAGGTCATCTTCAAGGAACAGGCACCGTGGGCGACGCTCGCGCATTCCAAGGTGTTCATGCCGATGCAGAAGACCGTCTCCGGCTTTGCGATGGATCCGCTCGGCATCCACCGCTTTGACGGCGTCGATATCGCCGAATAAGGTTCGCGAAACGGGGCGGCGCCACAAGGTGCCGCCCCACCTCGCCCGCCATGCTGCGTTATATCCTAGGCAAGCTCGCCCTCATCATCCCGACCTTCATCGGGATAACCATCCTCGCTTTTGGCTTCGTGCGCATCCTGCCCGGTGATCCGGTGCTGGTGCTTGCGGGCGAACGTGGCCTGTCGCCCGAACGTCACACGGCGCTGATGCACCAGTTCGGTTTCGACCTGCCGATCTGGCAACAATACCTGACCTACCTGACGAACATCCTCAGCGGCGATTTCGGCACCTCGTTTTCCACCAAGACGCCGGTGCTCAAGGATTTCCTGGTGCGGTTCCCGGCAACGGTTGAGCTCGCCATCTTCGCCATGATCTTCGCCGTCGTCTTCGGTGTCGCCTTCGGCATCTTCGCCGCGATCCGCCGCGGCTCCTGGTTCGACCAGCTCACAATGGGCACCGCGCTGGCCGGCTATTCCATGCCGATCTTCTGGTGGGGTCTGCTGCTGATCATCGTCTTTTCCGGCACGCTGCACTGGACGCCGGTCTCCGGCCGCATCGACCTCCTCTATTTCTTTAAGCCGGTGACCGGCTTCATGACCATCGATTCCTTGATTTCCGGGCAGAAGGGCGCGTTCCGCTCGGCGGTGTCGCACCTCATCCTGCCGACCATCGTGCTCGGCACCATCCCGCTGGCGGTCATCGCCAGGCAGACGCGCTCGGCCATGCTCGAAGTGCTGGGCGAGGATTATGTGCGCACCGCGCGCGCCAAGGGCCTGGCGCCGCGCCGCGTCATCGGCCTGCATGCCTTCCGCAACGCGCTGATCCCGGTCGTCACCACCATCGGCCTGCAGGTCGGCACGCTGCTCACCGGCGCCATCCTGACCGAGAGCATCTTCTCCTGGCCCGGCATCGGCAAGTGGATGATCGACGCCATTTCCAAGCGCGACTATTTCACCGTCCAGGGCGGGTTGCTTCTGATCGCGCTGATCGTCATGTCGGTGAACCTCATCGTCGACGTGCTCTACGCCGTCATCAACCCGCGCATACGGGCCAATTGACATGACCAACGAAGGCCCAGCCACCGTCGAAGCCGCCACCGTCGTCAAGCCGCAGGACGCGCGGCTGCAGATGTTCGCGGAATTCTGGCACTACTTCTCCATCAACAAGGGCGCGGTGATCGGCCTCTTCGTCTTCGCGCTGCTGATCCTGGTCGCTCTCTTCGCGCCGCTGCTCGCCCCGCACTCGCCTGACGATCAGTTCCGTGACTTCTTCCTGACGCCACCGGCCTGGCAGGCGGGCGGCAATGCCCAGTTCCTGCTCGGCACCGACGCCGTCGGCCGCGATATGCTGTCGCGCCTGATTTATGGCTCACGCTTCTCGCTGGCCATCGGCTTCGTCGTCGTCACCACGGCGCTGATCTCCGGTGTCATCCTCGGCCTGCTCGCCGGCTATTGCCGCGGCTGGGTCGATACGCTGATCATGCGCATCATGGATATCATCCTGGCCTTCCCGTCGCTGCTTCTGGCGCTGGTGCTGGTCGCGGTCCTTGGCCCTGGCCTCGTCAATGCCATGATCGCCATCGCCTTCGTGCTGCAGCCGCATTTCGCGCGGCTCACCCGCGCCGCCGTAATGGCGGAAAAGAACCGCGAATATGTCATCTCGGCCAAGGTTGCCGGCGCCAGCCATCTCAGGCTGATGCTGGTCACCATCCTGCCCAACTGCATCGCGCCGCTGATCGTGCAGGCGACGTTGTCCTTCTCCAACGCCATTCTCGAGGCGGCCGCGCTCGGTTTCCTCGGCATGGGCGCGCAGCCGCCGACGCCGGAATGGGGCACCATGCTTGCCGAAGCACGGGAGTTCATCCTGCGCGCCTGGTGGGTGGTGACGTTCCCCGGCCTCGCCATCCTGATCACCGTCTTCGCCATCAACCTGATCGGCGACGGTCTGCGCGATGCGCTCGACCCCAAGCTGAAGAGGTCGTGAGCATGCCTCTGCTTGAGATCAAGAACCTCACCGTTTCCTTCGACACCGCTGCCGGACCGTTCATGGCCGTGCAAGGCATCGACCTTTCGATCGAACCGCGCGAGGTGCTGGCGATCGTCGGCGAGTCCGGCTCCGGCAAGTCGGTGTCGATGCTGGCGGTGATGGGGCTGTTGCCCAACACGGCGACGGTCAGGGCCGACCGCATGGCCTTCGATGGCGTCGATCTGTTGAAGCTCAGCCCGTCCGAACGGCGCAAGATCGTCGGCAAGGACATATCGATGATCTTCCAGGAACCGATCGCCAGCCTCAATCCGTGCTTCACCGTCGGCTTCCAGATCGAGGAGGTGCTGCGCTTCCACATGGGCATGGATCGCGCCCAGCGCCGGGCACGGGCCATCGAACTGATGAAGCTGGTCGGCATTGCCGATCCGGAGGAACGGCTGAGTTCGTTTCCGCACCAGATGTCGGGCGGCCAGTGCCAGCGCGTCATGATCGCCATCGCCATTGCCTGCAATCCCAAGCTGTTGATCGCCGACGAGCCGACGACCGCACTCGACGTCACCATCCAGAAGCAGATCCTCGATCTCCTGGTCTCGCTGCAGGCCAAATACGGCATGGGCCTGATCATGATCACCCACAATATGGGCGTGGTGGCCGAGACCGCCGACCGCGTCATCGTCCAGTACAAGGGCCGCAAGATGGAAGAGGCCGACGTGCTGTCGCTGTTTGAATCGCCGAAGAGCAACTACACGCGCGCGCTGCTGTCGGCGCTGCCGGAAAACGCCGTCGGCGACCGGCTGCCGACCGTGTCCGACATGCTGTTCGAGCCCGCTCCCTCCGCCGCTGGAGCCTCCGCATGAGCACCACGGTCCTCGAAGGCAAGAACATCGTTCGCGACTATCACATCGGCGGCGGCCTGTTCACCGGACCGCGCACCGTGCATGCGGTCAAGGGCGTCTCCTTCACCGTGGACAAGGGCAAGACGCTCGCCATCGTCGGCGAAAGCGGCTGCGGCAAGTCCACGCTTGCCCGCATCATCACCTTGATCGATCCGGCGACCGCGGGCGATCTGTTCATCGACGGCAACAAGGTCGACATCGCCAGGGGCGGATTGACCAAGGAGATGCGCCGCAAGGTGCAGATCGTCTTCCAGAACCCCTACGGCTCGCTCAATCCGCGCCAGAAGATAGGCGACGTGCTGGGCGAGCCGCTGCTGATCAACACCGACAAACCGGCCGCCGAGCGGCGTGACCTCGCCATGAAGATGCTGAAGAAGGTCGGCCTCGGTCACGAACACTACAACCGCTATCCGCACATGTTCTCGGGCGGCCAGCGCCAGCGCATCGCCATCGCCCGCGCGCTGATGCTGAACCCGAGCCTCTTGGTGCTCGACGAGCCGGTTTCGGCGCTCGATCTTTCGGTGCAGGCGCAGGTGCTCAACCTGCTCGCCGACCTGCAGGACGAATTCCAGCTGACCTATGTCTTCATCAGCCACGATTTGTCCGTGGTGCGCTACATCGCCGACGATGTGATGGTGATGTATTTCGGCGAGGCGGTCGAATACGGCTCGCGCGACGAGGTCTTTTCCGACCCCAAGCACAGCTACACCCGGACGCTGTTCGCCGCGACGCCGCGCGCCGACGTCGCCTCGATCAAGGCGAGGCTGGCGAAGAAGAAGGCGGCGGCCTGACTCCGGTCGCCGCTGCCTTCCGGCGAGGGCCAGCTAGACTGGTGCCTCAGGCATCAGCGTCTTTGCGAGCAGGACATTGGCGTGGCCGCGCGGGAAGTCCTCGAGTTGCACCAGCCGCTGAAATCCATGCTTTTCATAGAAGTCCGGCGCCTGGAAGGTGAAGGACGCGAGATGGATGACATGGCACCCGCGCAGCCGAGCCTCCTTTTCTGCGGCTGCAAGGAGGCGCGAGCCGAGGCCCTTGCCGCGCTCGCTCTCGGCGATCCATAGCGTCTTGATTTCGCACACGCCCGCCCAACTGTGCCCGTGGAGACCTGCGTAGATCGTCCCGTCATTCCTCTTCAGGAAGATCGACAAATAGCGGCCGTCATCGACGCCGGTCGCAGCGACGTTGAAGCCGTAAAGGCCATCTTCTAGGGCGACAATGTCCTCTGGCGTGGGTTCGCTGAGGACAACAAGATATGTCGCCCCATTCGCGCTCTCATCATCGTTCTCGCCAAGACCAGTCATGTCACGATAACTTGGCGATGATCGCCTGCAGCGCCTCGCCGAAGCGGTGGATTTCCTCGACCGTGTTGTAATGCACCAGCGAGGCGCGGATGGCGCCGCTGTCCATCGACAAATTGAGGCGCTTCATCAGGCGTGGCGCGTACATGTGTCCGTCGCGGATGCCGATCTGCATCTCGGCCATCTCCTCGACGATCCTTTGCGGCGACAGCTTGCCGATGTTGAAGCAGAAGGTCGGCACGCGCTCGTTGATGCGGGCCTCGTCCGCGACGCCGTAGATAGTCGCGCCGCAGCCCTTGAGCACACCAAGCATCTCGCGCGCCAGAACCAGCTCGTAGTCACGGATGGCGGTCATGCCGGCAACGATGTTTTCGCGCCGCGAGCGATTGTTGGAGGGCGCGAGATTGCGGCCGATCAGTTCCAGATACTGCACGGCCGCGTCCATGCCCGACACATTCTCATAGATAAACGTACCGGCCTCGACCTTGTAGGGTGGTTCGTCCGGAATGAAATCCTCGCGGAAGGTCGGCAGCCGCTTCAGCGTGTCGAAGCGGCCCCAGAGGAAGCCCATATGCGGCGAGAAGTTCTTGTAGCCGGAGCAGACGAGGTAGTCGCAATCCCAGGCCTGCACGTCGATCAGCCCATGAGGTCCGTAATGCACGCAGTCGAGGAATACTTCGGCACCGGCCGCATGCGCGATCCTGGCAACGGAAGCCACGTCGACGATCGAGCCGATCGAATGCGCCGTCACCGTGCAGGCGACGAGGCGGGTGCGGTCGGAAACCAGCGGGCGCAGATCGTCGACATGCAGGTTGCCGTCCTCGCGCATGCGCCACCACTTGAATTTCGCCCCGGCCGATTCCAGCGCCAGCCAGGTGGCGATGTTGGCGTCATGGTCCATGTCGGTGACGACGATCTCGTCGCGTTCTCCAAGCATCTGGCCAATGCCGAGGCTGACGAGGCGGATGAACGAGGTGGCGTTCATGCCGAAGCAGATTTCCGCCGGGCTGTAGGCGTTGATCAGCAGCGCCACGCTTGTGCGGGCATCGGCGACCGACTGGTCGACGGTGACGCTGCGGCCATAGCGGCCGCCGCGCTGCACATTGTGCGAGACAAGGTGGTTGGTCACCGCGTCGAGCACGCTCTGCGGAATCTGCGCGCCGGCGGCGTTGTCCAGGAAGATGAAATCGCCCGCCCGCTGCAGGGCGGGAAACATGGCCCGGATGGTGGCGACGGGGAAGCCGCCGGTGGCGGTGGCCTGGGAATTGCTCAAGGGATGTCTCCTGCGAAGTGCCATGGCGAACGGTCTATGGTCAGCGCGTCTTTTCGGTCTTGAAGCGGGCTTCAAGCAGGCTGACGAGGCGCACCATCGGCCAGAGGAAGATGAGATAGACGAGTGCCGCGCCGATCAGCGGCGAGGGGTTGGCGTAGAGCGACTGTGCGTTGGTCGCCTCCTTCAAGAGTTCCGGCAGCGCCACGGTTGAGGCGAGCGAGGTGTCCTTGAACATCGAGACGCAGTTGCTGGTCATTGGCGGGATGACCACGCGCACCGCCTGCGGCAGCACCACCTTGCGCAAGGTCAGAAGGAACGGCAGGCCGAGCGCCTGCGAAGCTTCGAACTGGCCGCGCGGAATGCTCTCTATACCGGATCGGAAAACTTCCGCCGAATAGGCCGACATGATGATGGCGAACGCTGTGACCGCGGACGCCCAGGACGACAGGCGTATACCGAGGAAGGGCAGCGCGTAGTAGATCAGGATCAGCACCACCAGCACCGGCAAGGCGCGGAAAATGTCGGTATAGCCGACAGCCAGCCACCGCAGCGGCTTTGGCGCATAGAGCCGCAGCAGGCTGATCACCAGGCCGATAGGAATGCCGATGCCGATGCTGAGCAGGCCGAGCAGCAGCGTGTTCAGGAATCCGCGCAGCAGCGCAGGCAGGCTCGACGCGATGACGTCGGCGTTGAAGAAGGTGTCGATCAGCGACATGGGAGCGTTCCCGAACCGTTTTGCGTCCCGTGACGCTGGAGCAGGGCCCGGAAACACCGAAAGCGGTTTTGCCGCGCGGACCTGTGGCTCCGGGGAAGGATCATCAATGAAAACGAGGCGTGCCGGCCTTTTGAGCCGTCACGCCCCTGTTCTCGGTCGCCGCTCAGGCCTTCGGCATCGGCATTTCCTTGACGGTCGACGAATCGGCCGGCGCGTCGCTGCCGAACCACTTCTTGTGGATCGCGGCCAGCGTGCCGTCCTTCTTCATCGCCGTCAGCGCGTCGTTCAGCTTGCCGAGCAGCGGGTGGTCCTTGGTCATCATCAGTCCGTATTGTTCGCCGGTCTTGATGCGCTGCTTCACCTTCAGGTCCTTCATCTTGGTGAAGGAGTATTCCATGCCCGGAATGTCGCTGACGGCGGCGTCGACGCGGCCGGCGCTGAGGTCGAGCAAAAGGTTCTGCTGCGTGTCATAGCCCTTCACGTCGCTGAAGCCATCGGCTTCCTGATGCGCCTTGACCCAGGTCTCGCCGGTCGAGCCGGACAGCACGCCGACGATCTTGCCCTTGAGGTCGGCCTCGGTGTTGACAGCGCTATCGGTCTTGGTGGCGATGCCCATGTCGGAATCATAGTAGGGCTGGGTAAAGGACTGCGACTTCAGCCGCTCCGGGGTGATGGTGATCGAGGAGATGGCGACATCGATACGCTTCGAGGTGGTGGCCGCGAACAGCGCCTGGAAGCCGAGGTCGGCGATGTCGGTGGTCATGCCGATGCGCTTGGCCGCTTCGTTGACGATATCGACTTCAAAGCCCTCGAAAGTGCCGCTCTCGTTCTTGTATTCGAAGGGCGGATTGGTTGGGTAGGCGCCGACATTGAGCACATCGGCGGCATAGGCGGTGGCGGGACCGGCGGCGATGCCGACGGCGGCAGCGAGCAGGATGAGATTGCGACGGGTGAGCTTCATTGGTCGTCCCTCTGGGGTGTTCCCTCTGGTTGTTGATCGGGCGGGGCTGGCCCCGCACGGTTTCTTGCCGTCCCGCCTCCCAGCGGGGCGTCAATTCATGGCTGCGACCATGCGGTCGAGCGCGGTCGCTATCTGGTCGCGGTCACGGCAGACGCACATGCGCAGGAAGGCCGTTGCCGAGCTTCCGAAGAGATGGCCGGGCGCCAGCCCGACGCGCGCCGTCTCCAGGATTTTGGCGCAGGCGCGACTAGCATCGCTTTCGCCTTCCATGGCAAAGAAGGCATACATGCCGCCACGCGGTTTCGTCGGCAAAATGACGCCCGGAATCTGTGCCAGCCTCATATAGGCGAGGTCGAGGCCGGTCCTGATCCGCTGCCTGATCTCTTCGACCAGTGGCTCGCCCTGGCGAATTGCGGCAACCGCGCCAGCCTGGATCGGAGCGGCAGTGCCGCTGTTGACGTATTGGGTCATGGCGCCGAGTTGGTCGGCCACTCCCGATGGATGCGTCAGCCAGCCGATGCGCCAGCCGGTCATGGCCCAGGCCTTGGAGAAGCTGTTGACCGACAGCACCCGGTCGCCGTCCTCGGCGATCTGCAGGATCGAGGGCGCGACGTCGCCGTCGAGATAGAGCCGGCCATAGACCTCGTCGGAAATGATCCAGATGCCGGTGCGCCGGCTGAAATCGAGCAGGGCCTTCATCTCCTCGGCCGAGGCGGTCCAGCCGGTCGGGTTGGATGGCGTCGACAGGAAGATGGCGCGGGTGCGCGCGTCGCAGCTGGCGAACAGCCTGTCGAGGTCGAGACGCCAGTCACCCTCGAAGTCGAGCGAAAACGGCCGTGGTTCGCCGCCGATCAGGTGGATGGCGTTGTGGATGTTGGGCCATTGCGGCGCGACATAGACGACGTTTGTGCCGGTATCGACCAGCAGCTCCAATGCAAGGTATAGCGCCTGCATGCCGCCCGGCGTGACGGTGGTCCGTGCGATCGGGATCGGCCGGCGGTGGATGCGCGTCTGGTACTCCGACAGCGCTTCATTCAGAGCCCCAAGCCCGCGCATGTTGGGCACATAGAAAGTCTGACCTTCGTCGAAGGCCGCTTTGGCCGCGTCGCGGATGAAGGCGGGCGTCACCATGTCGCCTTCGCCGTACCAGAGCGCGATGACGTCGCCCAATTCACGCGCGCGCACGGCAAGGTTGGCAATGTTTTCGGTATGGAGATCACGGATCTGCGCGCGTACGCCATCGAAAGCATAGCGCGCGCTGGACGATGACTGGGGCAGCATGAACGACAAGGACTGAACCCCTCCCACCCGAAGCACTGCGATGAACTGGCCGGCAACCCCTCCGGCATCGCGGTCACCATCGATCCTTGGATGCTATCCAAAGTGCGGCACTTTTCAAGGCGAAAGTTTTAAGCTTAAAAAGTTTGGGTGGCCTGTTGCCTTGCCGATACGCCTTTTTTTGCCCTGATGCGCTCGTTTCATGCCAATTCGTCGCGCGCCGCGGCGAAGTTGGCCGCCGCGCCGGCGCCCAGAAACATCGTGTCGCTGGCCAGCACGAAGAAACTCGCACCGATGGCTGCCCAACGGCCGATCGTCTGTGGGCTGGCGCAAAATATGCCTGATGTCTTTCCGTGTGCGATCGTGGCAGCAATGATCGTCCGGATCGCCGCATTGAGCTTGTCGGCGCCTTGCGGTCCGATCGCGTCGATCGACACCGAAAGGTCGCCGGGGCCGACGAAGATCACGTCGACGCCGTCGACCGCCGCGATCGCGTCGATGTTGGCGAGCCCCTCCGCTGTCTCGACCTGGACCGCGACGACGGTTCTGTCGTTGGCGCCGGCAAGATATTCGGGGATGCGATAGCCATAGCCCGCGGCCCGGCCGGGTCCGACGCCGCGCTCGCCCTGTGGTGGATAGCGCGAGGCTTTCACTGTTGCTTCGGCCTGGGCGGCGGTCGAGACGCGCGGCACCAGCACGCCCTGCGCGCCGCTGTCCAGCGCCGCCTGGATGGCCTCCGGCGCATGGCCGGGAACGCGCACCATCGCCGGCACGCGATGCACGTCGGCGGCTCGCACCATGGCCTCGATCGTGTCGCGCGAAATCTGGGCATGCTCCCAGTCGATGCAGAGGAAGTCGAGGCCGGATAGCGCCATCACTTCGACCGCAACGGGATGGGGAATGGCGGCAAAGGAACCGACAAGGCTCGTCTTGCCGATGCATTTCTGGCGGAACTCGCTCATGTCCATCCTCTTTTTCGACCTGTTCAAATCCATATCCGCAAACGACCGCGAGGCGAAGCTATTTCAGGCTTGAAATATTCTGGCGCGGGCCTAGCGTGTGGCCTCCCGCCGCGAGTTTTCAAGATGATCAAAGCGCATCCCCTGCACGGCCCGAACAAACTGAAGCTCGGCGTCTTCTCGACCAATGCCGATGGCGGGCTTGCCATCACCGATGTGCCGGAACGTTGGACGGCGAGCTGGCAGGACAATCTGACGGCGGCGCAAATCGCCGACCGCGCCGGGCTGGAGTTTCTGCTGCCGATCGCGCGCTGGCGCGGCTTTGGCGGCCGCAACAAGGTGCGCGAATGGTCGTTCGAGACCTTCACCTGGGCGGCGGCCCTCAGCATGGCGACCGAACAGATCGGCCTGTTCATGACCGTGCATGTGCCGCTGGTGCATCCGCTCTATGCCGCCAAGGCGCTGGCGACCGTCGACCATGTCAGCCAGGGCCGCGCCGGCCTCAACATCGTCTGCGGCTGGAACCCGAAGGAATTCGGCATGTTCGGCACGCCGCTCGTCGAAAAGGGTTACGACCAGGCGGCCGAATGGATCGAAATCCTCGAAAAGCTATATGCTTCTACCGAGCCTCTCGACTATGAAGGCACCTACTATCGTCTCAAGGAAGCGGTCAGCCGGCCGGCCAGTTTGCAGACCCCGCGTCCGGTGACCATGAACGCCGCATTCGGCGGTCCGGGCCGCGATTTCGCCGCCGCCCGGTGCGACTATCTGTTCACGACCTTTTCCGAAATGAGCGACGCCGGCAAACACGTCGCCGACATCCGCGAACGGGCCGACAAGGTCGGTCGTGATGTCGGTGTCTATACGGTGGCGCACGTCGTCTGCCGCCCGACGATGGAAGAGGCGCAGGCCTATTATAACAGATATGCGGTCGATCTGGCCGACCATGACGCGGTCGATGCCCACATGGCCGGCAAGAAGGAATTCTCGCAGTCGCACGACCCGCACGCCTATGACCGTTACCGCCAGCGCTTCGCCGGTGGCGCCGGCACCTATCCCCTGATCGGAACCCCGGAAACGATCGCCGCCGACATGGCCGCAATTGCCGGGCACGGCTATCAGGGCATCGCGCTTTCCTTCGTCAACTACACGCAGGAGCTGCCCTATTTCTGCGATCACGTGCTGCCGCTGCTGAGGCAGGCAGGCCTTCGCGGGTAATGACGACAGATTAATCCGGTATGACCGCTGTCGCCTGGATCTCCACCTTGGCGCGGTCCTCGACCAGTGCCACCACCTGCATGGCGGCCATTGCCGGAAAATGCCGGCCGATCACCTCGCGATAGGCTTCGCCGATGCCCCTGAGATTGGCCAGATATTCGGCCTTGTCGGTGAAATACCAGGTCATCGAGGTGATGTGCTGAGGCGTGGCGCTTGCCTCCGCCAGCACCGCCACGATGTTCTCCAGTGTCTGTTTCACCTGGCCGACAAAGTCGTCGGTCTCGAACTGGCATTGGCCGTTCCAGCCGACCTGTCCGCCGACGAAGATGAGACGCCCACGCGCCGCGACGCCATTGGCGTAGCCGACCGGTTTGGTCCAGCCTTCAGGCTGCAGAACCTCGTGCATTTCAAGCCTCCCCGTATTCCAAAAACCAAGTGTCAAAATCGAATGCCGTCAATGTCTCGCGGTCAGCCCGCGCTCATCACTTGCCTGGCGATCACCACCTTCTGCACGTCGGAAGCACCCTCATAGATGCGCAGGGCGCGGATCTCGCGATACAGGCTCTCGACGATATGGCCTTTGCGGACGCCGTCGCCGCCATGCAACTGCACCGCTCTGTCGATCACCTCTTGCGCCTTGTCCGTCGCGAACAGCTTGGCCATCGCCGCCTCGCGTGTCACCCGCGCCGCGCCCATGTCCTTGGTCCAGGCGGCGCGGTAGACCAGAAGTGCTGCCGCGTCGACGTCGAGCGCCATGTCGGCGATGTGACCCTGCACCATCTGCAATTCGGCCATAGGCGCGCCGAACAGTTTGCGCTCGGTCACCCTTTTGATGCTTTCATCGAGTGCCCGGCGGGCAAAGCCGAGCGCCGCCGCGCCAACCGTCGAGCGGAACACGTCGAGCACCGACATGGCGATGCGGAAGCCGTCGCCGGGCTTGCCGATCAGTGCGGCGGCGGGCAGGCGGACCTTGCCGAAGGAAAGCCGCGCCAGCGGATGCTGCGCGATCACTTCGAGGCGTTCGGCGATGCCAAGGCCCTTGGCGTCGCCTGGCACCAGGAAGGCCGACAGCCCCTTGGCGCCCGGCGCCTCGCCGGTGCGGGCAAAGACGACATAGAGATCGGCGATGCCACCATTGGAGATCCAGGTCTTCTCACCTGTCAGAATGTAGCTGTCGCCATCGCGGGTCGCCGTCATCTCGGTGTTGGCGACATCTGATCCTGAACGCGGCTCCGACAGGGCAAAGGCCGAGATCGCCTTGCCGGCACGCGTCTTGGCCAGCCATTGCTGCTGGTTCGGTGTGCCGAACAGGCTGAGCGCGCCGGTGCCCAGCCCCTGCATGGCGAAGGCGAAATCAGCGAGCCCGTCATGGCGCGCCAGCGTCTCGCGCGTGATGCACAAGGTGCGCACGTCGAGCGGCCCCGGATTGTCGGTATCAACAGCCGTCGGCTTCAGCCAGCCGTCGCGGCCAAGCTTGGCCACCAGCTCGCGGCAGGCAGCGTCGACGTCATGGTGATCGACGGGGAGGTTCTTGGCGCACCATGCCTCCAGGCCTTCGGCCAGTTCGCGGTGGCGGTTTTCGAAGAAGGGCCAGTTGAGGAAGGAACGGTCAGGCATTTTGGCCTCCGCAGTATTTGGAGCGTCGCGCCCTACGGCGCCCCCCTCTGTCCTGCCGG
>NZ_VFWK01000017.1:0-10495 GCF_006442655.1 Mesorhizobium sp. B2-1-3A | reverse complement strand
TCGATCGAATGGGCGCCGTCCATCAGCACTTCCGGTTCGACGATCGGCACGATGCCGGCTTCCTGGCAAAGGGCAGCGTAGCGGGCCAGTGCATGGGTGTTGGAGCCGATAGAGGTCGCCGACGGCACGCCCTTGGCGGTGTCGATGTCGATCACCGCGCGCCATTTGGCGAAACGGGCGCCGAGTTTGTAGTAGTCGGCAAGGCGTTCGCGCAGGCCGTCGAGGCCCTCGGTGATGGTGTCGCCGGGGAAGGCGGCCAGAGGCTTGGCGCCGGCATCGACCTTGATGCCGGGGATGGCGCCTGCCGCCTTGATGATGTCGACCAGCGGCGTGCCGTCGGCGGCCTTCTGGCGGATCGTCTCGTCATAGAGGATGACGCCGGAAATATACTTGGTCATCGCGTCCTTGGCGCGGAACATCATCTCGCGATAGTCGCGGCGGCTGTCGGCGGTCGATTCGACGCCAATGACATCGAAGCGCTTCTTGATCGTGCCGGAGCTTTCATCGGCGGCCAGCAGGCCCTTGCCGTTGGCCACGATCGCGGCGGCAATGTCTTCGAGACGTTCGCTCATCATGCTTCTCCTGAAAGGGGTTCGTTCCGCGCTTAACGGAAGTCTACCGCCAAAGGAATGGCATCGGAAAGCTCGAATCGATTGAAAGTCGAGAGTGCCGCCCGGCGCTCTCTTTGTGTTGATTGCCTTGACTGTGCTAGCCGCATTCCTGCGACGCCAGGCGTTTCCGCCTGGCTGCAGAACGCGCTTGCGTCTTGACGCAATTCCAAGGAAAAGCGCTACGCGCTTTTCCTTGGAATTGCTTACCGCTTCAGCACGTCGACGCCGGGCAGGGGCTTGCCTTCCATCCATTCAAGGAAGGCGCCGCCGGCGGTCGAGACATAGGTGAAGTCGTCGGCGACACCGGCGTGGTTGAGTGCCGCCACCGTATCGCCGCCACCGGCGACGGAGATCAGCTTGCCGGCCTTGGTGCGCGCCGCCGCGTGCCGGGCGGCAGCCACCGTGGCGTGGTCGAACGGCGCGATCTCGAAGGCGCCGAGCGGGCCGTTCCAGACCAACGTCGCGGCACGGTCGATCCATTCGCCGATCGTCGTCGCGGTCTTGGCGCCGACATCGAGGATCATGCCGTCGGCCGGCACCTCCGATATGGCAACGGTCTCGCAGGCCGCACCCGCCTTGAACTCCTTGGCGACGACGCCGTCGACGGGCAGGATGATGGCGCAGCCAGCCTCCGCCGCCTCGATCATGATCTGCTTGGCGGTGGGGGCGAGGTCATGCTCGCACAGCGACTTGCCGACATCGGTGCCACGCGCGGCGAGGAAAGTGTTGGCCATGCCGCCGCCGATCACCAGTGCGTCGACCTTCTTCACCAGGTTCATCAGCAGGTCGATCTTGGTCGAGACCTTGGCGCCGCCAACGATGGCGACGACCGGGCGCACCGGTTTGCCCAGGCCTTTCTCCAGTGCTTCCAGCTCGGCCTGCATGGTGCGGCCGGCAAAAGCCGGCAACAGACGGGCCAGCCCTTCGGTCGAGGAGTGGGCGCGGTGGGCCGCCGAAAAGGCGTCGTTGACGAAGATGTCGCCATTGGCGGCGAGCCTTTCGGTGAAGGCCGGGTCGTTCTTTTCCTCGGCCTTGTAGAAGCGGGTGTTTTCGAAGAGCAGCACGTCGCCCTTGTTCATGGCCGCGACCGCACTGCCCGCCGTGTCGCCGACGCAATCCGAGGCAAAGCCGACGGGGCGGCCGAGCACCTCGGCCGTCGCCCTGGCGATCGGCTCCAGCGAGAATTCGGGCGAGGGACCATCCTTCGGCCGGCCGAAATGCGCGAGCAGGATGACCTTGGCGCCCTTGCCGGACAATTCGGCGATGGTCGGCGCGATGCGCTCGATGCGGGTGGCGTCGGTGACCTTGCCGTCGGCGACGGGAACGTTGAGGTCGACGCGCACCAGCACGCGCTTGCCGCTGATGTTGCCGATATCGTCCAGTGTCTTGAAGGCAGCCATGCCGGTCCCTTTCCTCTGAAAATCGCCGGGACCATACCCCGCATCGGTGCCGATGCAAGGCTTTGGCCACGGTGTGGCGCGAAATTTTGAGGCGGGCGGGGACATAGTCCGTGAAGATCGGCCCACGCCGACGGGAGAGGGCAAACGATCGCTGTTGTCAGCTTCCGGTCGTTGCCTTTTCAGCCGGTGGCTCGGGGCCGTCTTCGGGCTCTGCCGTCACCTGCGTCTCGATCGGCTTGCGCCAGTTGCGGATAAAGGCGCTCAGACGGTCGCCCATCTCGCCGGCGCTGAGGAACACCGGCACCCGCGCCACCGGTGCGGTCGGCTCGAAGGAAAGACCGAGGCCCGTGATCCTGCCCTTGTCGTCGACGTCCCTGACGATCAGTTCGATCGAGCCGATGAGCACGCGGTCGGCATATTCGGCATGGCCGCCGAGCCGCGCCGTGACCAGCGCGCCGACGGTCTGCTTCTGCTCCGCTTCGGTCAGGCCCGGCGCGTAGGCGGCCTCCAGCTCGGCGGCGGAGCGCGCCGGGTCGACGGCGAAGGCGCCGAAGAAATCGGCATCCTCGGGGTCGACCACGGCGCGGCTGGCGAACAGCTTGTCGAGCAGGCGCGGATAGCGGTCCGGCACGAAGATGTAGACCTGGTCGCCGGCGGCGAGCCGGCCCATGTCCTGGAAGCGCATCGAGCGACCGTCGCGCAGCACCAGCGAGGGCCGTGCCCAGCGCGGAATGCGCTCGCCACGCGCCACAGGGCTGCCAGGTGCGACGCGATAGGCGAGAAGCTCGTGATGGGCGGAGCCGGGGAGTTCGAGTTCGACCTTGTCCAGCGGTCCCAACCGCGCCGGCACGATGAGGCCGAGGCGGCGTGCCAGCGGACCGACCGTCCAGCCCTGAACTACCAGGGACACCAGCACGATGATGAACGCCGTATTGAAGATGACGCGGCCGTTCTCCAGCCCGCCGAGCAACGGCGTGATGGCAAGCAGGATGGACACGGCGCCGCGCAGGCCGACCCAGGAGACGAAGGCGACTTCGGGTCGCGGCAGGCGGAACGGAATCAGGCAGAGCCAGACCGCGACGGGTCTTGCGACAAACATCAGGAACAGGCCGAGCAGCACCGCCGGCACCATGATCGCCGGAAACTGCGAGGGTGTCGCGAACAGGCCAAGGATCAGGAACATGATGATCTGCGCCAGCCAGGACATGCCGTCCTGGAAGCGCTTCAGGATGGTGACGGCGCGGATGTCGGAATTGCCGGCAATGAGGCCGGCGATATAGACCGCCAGAAAACCCGAACCGCCAATGGCGCCGGCGGCGGCGAAGACCATCAGCGACAGGGTCAGCACGAAGATCGGCAGCAGGCCGTGGTCGAGGTTGAGCCGGTCGACGAGACGCACGATGGCAAGGCCACCGAGCACGCCGACAATGGCGCCGAGGCCCATATTGACGAGGAAGCCGAGGATCAGGCTGGTGACCAGTACGTCAGCTTCGGGGTTGGCGTGGGCGGCGATGACCTCGACCAGGGTGATGGTCAGGAAGATGGCGATCGGGTCGTTGCTGCCGGATTCCACCTCGAGCGTGGAGCGCACGCGTTCGCGCAGATTGATCTCGCCGGCGCGCAGCAGGAAGAACACCGCCGCGGCGTCGGTCGAAGCGACGGCGGCCCCGAGCAGGAAGGATTCCAGCCAGCTCAAATCGAGCAGATAGTAGGCCGCGGCGCCGAAAAGGCCGGTGGTGAGAAGCACGCCGAAGGTCGCCAGCGAGAGCGCCGGGCCCGCCGCCTGCCGCAAGGCGTTGAGCGGCGTGCCGAAGCCGGAATCGAACAGGATGACGGCGAGAGCCAGTGAGCCGGCAAAATAGGCGATGCGGGCATTGTCGAATTCGATGCCGAGACCGTCGGTTCCGGTGGCGAGCCCGATGCAGAGAAAGAGCAGGAGGAGAGGGGCTCCGAAGCGGAAGGCGATCAGGCTCGAAAACGCGGCGGCGACAACGAGCGCCGTGCCGACCAGCGTGACGAGATAGATCGCATGCTCCATCCGTGATTTGCCCCCTCGAATTCCTGCCGCATGACCCCGAAATCGGGATGGATTTCGGAAAGGATCATGCGCAAATCAAAAGTGTCACAGTGTCCCTTGCGCGTCCAAGGACGCGCGGCGCTGTAATGTCTTCCCGATTCAATGGAGAGTGGGGCGAAGGCATGGCCAGTGCAAGGCGGCAGGGTGGTTTTTTGGCCGAAGCCGCCGATTTTCGTCGCTGCTCCGGCAAATGAAAACGCCCGGACAAAGCCGGGCGTTTCAAGTCTCTGGAAGATGGGGCCGCGATCAGGCGATGGTCTTGCCGAAGGCGACGGCCGTGTCACCCATACGGTTGGAAAAGCCCCATTCATTATCGTACCAGGACAGCACCGAAACGAAGTTGCCGTCCATCACCTTGGTCTGGTCGAGCGCCATGATCGAGGACCGCGGATCGTGGTTGAAGTCGATCGACACGTTCGGGTGATGAGTGACGCCGAGAATGCCCTTCAACTTGCCATTGGAAGCGGCGATGACCGCGTCGTTGATTTCCTGGACCGTGGTCGGGCGCTTGGCGATGAACTTGAAGTCGACGACCGAGACGTTCGGGGTCGGCACGCGGATCGAGATGCCGTCGAGCTTGCCCTTGAGATCGGGCAGCACGAGGCCGATGGCCTTGGCGGCACCGGTCGAGGTCGGGATCTGCGACAGGGCCGCGGCGCGGGCGCGATAGAGATCCTTGTGCATGGTGTCCAGCGTCGGCTGGTCGCCCGTGTAGGAGTGGATCGTCGTCATCATGCCCTTTTCGATGCCGACCGTCTCGTGCAGCACGGCGGCCAGCGGCGCGAGGCAGTTGGTGGTGCAGGAGGCGTTCGAGATGACGATGTGGTCTTTGGTCAGCTTGTCGTGGTTGATACCATAGACGACGGTGAGGTCGGCGCCTTCGGCAGGGGCCGAGACCAGCACGCGCTTGGCGCCGGCGGTCAGGTGCGCGGCGGCCTTGTCACGGGCGGTGAAGATGCCGGTGCATTCGAGCGCGATGTCGACGCCAAGTTCCTTCCACGGCAGCTGCGTGGGGTCCTTGATGGCGGTGACCTTGAACTTTTCCTTGCCGACCGTGATCTGGTCGCCGGACACCGACACTTCATGCGGGAAGCGGCCGTGCACGCTGTCGTAGCGCAGCAGGTGCGCGTTGGTCTCGACCGGGCCGAGGTCGTTGACCGCGACGACGTCGATGTCCTTGCGGCCGGATTCGTGGATGGCGCGCAGGATGTTGCGGCCGATGCGGCCGAATCCGTTGATGGCAACTCTGACGGTCATTTTTCTCTCCCTGGGAGCTGGAGGGCAGACGATGGGTCCGCAGCTTCATAGCGGCGCAAGCGGAAAGAATCCAGCCGCAGCGACGCAGATTTAAATCGATTAGTTTGGGCCAGTCCGGCGAAATCGCTTTGCGCGGTTTCGCCGGGTCATTTTTGTTTCGTGCAAGTCATCACCCCAAAACCGCAATACGGCTTGGGCACATGCACAGGCCTTACTTGGCGTGCAGGCGGGCCTCCGCTGCCTTGGCCGCCGCCTCGGCGGTGATGCCGAAATGCGGGTAGAGCTGCTCGATCGTGCCCGAGGCGCCGAAGCCGGTCATGCCGACGAAGATGCCGTCCGAACCGATGAGATGATCCCAGCCCTGGCGGATGCCGGCCTCGATCGCCATCTTGATCGGCGCGTTGCCGATGGTCTTCTTGCGGTAGTCGTCGCTCTGCTTGTCGAACAGTTCGAAGCAAGGCACCGAGACGACGCGGGTCGGATGGCCGTGCTTCTCGAGCAGGTCACGGGCGCCAAGAGCGATCTCGACCTCGGAGCCGGTGGCGAAGATGGTCACCGCCGCCTCGCCGCTGGCCGCGGCCAGTTCATAGGCGCCCTGGCTGCTCAGGTTCTTGGCGGAGTGCTCGGTGCGCACCGTCGGCAGGTTCTGACGGGTCAGCGCCAGGGTCGACGGGGTCTTTTCGGATTCGAGCGCGATCTGCCAGCATTCGGCGGTTTCCACCGCATCGGCCGGGCGGAAGACATTGTGGTTGGGGATGGCGCGCAGGGCCGCCAGGTGCTCGACCGGCTGATGGGTCGGGCCGTCTTCGCCGAGCCCAATGGAATCATGGGTCATGACGAAGATCGAGCGGATGCCCATCAGCGAGGAAAGCCGCATCGACGGGCGGGCATAGTCGGAGAAGCACATGAAGGTGCCGCCATAGGCGATGAGACCGCCATGCAGCGTCAGGCCGTTGATCGCGGCCGCCATGCCATGCTCGCGGATGCCGTAGTGGACATAGCGCTGGCCATAGTCGTCGGGCGTGATGTTCTTGGTCTGGCTGGTCTTGGTGTTGTTGGAGCCGGTCAGGTCGGCGGAGCCGCCGATGGTTTCCGGCACGGCGCCGTTGATGACTTCCAGCGCCATCTCGGACGATTTGCGGGTGGCGACCTTCGGCTTGTCGGCCGAAAGCTTCTTCTTGTACTCGGCAATGACGGCGTCGAAATTGGACGGCAGCTTGCCGGCGAGGCGGCGCTCGAACTCGGCCTTCAGCTTCGGTTCGGCCTTGGCGAGGCGGCCTTCCCAGTCGGTGCGCGGCTTGGCGCCGGCCTTGCCGGCTGCGCGCCAGGCCTCGAGGATCTCGGCCGGAATCTCGAAAGGCGGCGACTCCCAGTTGAAGAACTTGCGCGCGCCGGCGATCTCGTCGGCGCCGAGCGGCGAGCCGTGCGCCTTGTTGGTGCCGGCCTTGGTCGGGGCGCCGAAGCCGATGGTGGTCTTGCAGGCGATCATCGTCGGCTTGTCGGAATGGCGGGCGGCCTCGATGGCGTAGGCGATCGCTTCCGGATCGGTGCCGTCGATATGGCTGGCATTCCAGCCGGAGGCCTGGAAACGGGCGACCTGGTCGGTGTTGTCGGCGAGCGAAACCGGTCCGTCGATCGAGATGTTGTTGTTGTCCCAGAAGACGATCAGCTTGTTGAGCTTCAGATGCCCGGCAAGCGCGATGGCTTCCTGGGAAACACCTTCCATCAGACAGCCGTCGCCGGCCAGCACATAGGTGTAGTGGTTGACGAGGTCGTTGCCGAAGGCGGCGTTCATGATGCGCTCGCCAAGCGCGAAGCCGACCGAATTGGCCAGCCCCTGGCCGAGCGGGCCGGTCGTCGTCTCGATGCCGGTGGCATGGCCGTACTCGGGATGCCCGGCGGTCTTGGAGCCCAACTGGCGGAAATGCTTTATCTGGTCGATCGTCATGTCCTCGTAGCCGGTCAGGTAGAGCAGCGAATAGAGCAGCATCGAACCATGGCCTGCCGACAGGATGAAGCGGTCGCGGTCGGCCCAGTGCGGGGCCTTGGGATCGTATTTCAGGAAGCGGGTGAACAGCACCGTGGCGATGTCGGCGCAGCCCATGGGCAGGCCGGGATGGCCGGAATTCGCCTTCTCGACAGCGTCCATGGAGAGAAAACGGATCGCATTGGCCATCCGGTCATGTTGTTCACGCGACGTCATGGTTCCTCCAAGGTGGGGGTTTGGGGGCTTGGGAGAGCCCTTGAAAAGGGTGCGCGACACATAGCAGGCGCGGGCTTTTAGTCAACAAATCGGGTGCACATTTGCCAGTCTTGTGATGCCGGCGGCGGGCCTACATTAGCGTTAGCGGGGGACAGTCGCGAGAGCTTTGTTGACGTTGCCTTCACCCGGTGCCTAATGTTTCCGAGATAACGCGTTCTGAACGCGAACGATTCGGTGATGGGCAGGGCACAGGACGAAGCCATGACCGGGGAAAGCACGCTCAAGGAAGTAATCGCCAGGCTGGGCAAGGCCATCGAAGGGCTGGAGAACGCCGTCGCGGCCAAGCTGGAGCACGAGCGCGACTATTCGGAAGCCGAGGCCGAAGTGCAGCGGATGAATGCCGACCGCTCACGGCTGGCGCAGGAACTCGACAATTCCGAAGCGCGCGCCGAACGGCTGGAAGACGCCAACAAGGAAGTCTCGCGACGGCTGGTGACCGCCATGGAAACCATCCGCGCCGTGTTGGACAGATAGGAGCTGGCCCATGGCACAGGTCACGGTTTCAATCGACGGCAAGCAGTATCGCATGGCCTGCGACGAGGGCCAGGAAGAGCATCTGATCGACCTTGCCGAACGCTTCGACCGCTATGTCTCGCACCTGAAGGACTCGTTCGGCGAGATCGGCGACCAGCGGCTGACGGTCATGGCCGGCATCATGGTGATGGACGAACTGTCGGAGCTGCAGAAACGCGTCAAGGGCATGGAAAGCGAAGTGCTGACCTTGCGCAAGACTCGCGACGAGGCGTTGACCAAGGCCGACAAGAGCGACAGCGTGCTGACCAACGCGCTCGGCGCGCTGGCGCAGCGCATGGAAGATCTGACGGCGACGCTGGCGATCAACAAGGCCTGAGTTGCCGAAGCCTCGCCGGTGCAACCGGAAGGCTCTTGCGCCGATGCCGTCGGCAGCATGAAAATGCTCATTCCGCCGCCGACAAGAGTTTCATATTATCTTGCAGTCACGATTTTTGCGCTAAGATGCGGCTGTGCCGGAGGGCGGGCGCCTGGTGGCGGCATGGTTTGCCGCCCGTCGCGCTGACCGCGGACCAGATCAGTTACAGGGGAAATGTGCCATGAGCCTTCGTATCAACGACATCGCGCCGGACTTCACCGCCGAGACCACGCAAGGAGAGATCAAGTTCCATGACTGGATCGGCGACGGCTGGGCGATCCTGTTCAGCCATCCGAAGAACTTCACGCCGGTCTGCACGACCGAGCTTGGCACGATGGCGGGGCTGGAAGGCGAGTTCAAGAAGCGCAACGTCAAGATCATCGGCATCTCCGTCGATCCGGTCGCGAGCCACGACAAGTGGCAGGCCGACATCAAGACGGCGACCGGCCATTCGGTGCACTATCCGCTGATCGGCGACAAGGACCTCAAGGTCGCCAAGCTTTACGACATGCTTCCCGCCGGTGCCGGCGAAACCTCGGAGGGTCGCACGCCCGCCGACAACGCCACGGTGCGCTCGGTCTATGTCATCGGACCGGACAAGAAGATCAAGCTGGTACTGACCTATCCGATGACCACGGGCCGCAACTTCGACGAGATCCTGCGCGCGGTCGATTCCATGCAGCTCACCGCCAAGCATCAGGTGGCGACGCCGGCCAACTGGAAGCAGGGCGAAGACGTCATCATCACCGCCGCCGTCTCCAACGAGGATGCGATCAAGCGCTTCGGCGCCTACGAGACCATCCTGCCCTATCTCAGGAAGACCAAGCAGCCATCCGCCTGACGCGGGCGCACCGGAACCGTTTTTGGCTTTTCCGCCCTTGCGCGCCACGTCATGCTTGACTGGCCCGCGAGGGTGGACAACCATGCTCCTGTTGGGTGCCGGTGGAGAAAATCGTTCCCGCCGGCGATGGGTCGAGGGAGCCGGACGTGGACGTAACTTTGACCAGGCCAATGGTCAGGGGCTTCTATGACAAGCCGACCGGGGCCATCCAGTATGTCGTCGCCGACCCTGCCACGAAGCGGTGTGCCGTCATTGATCCGATCCTCGACTTCGACGAGAAATCCGGTGCGACGGGTACGAAGAGCGCGGATGCCTTGCTCGATTTCATCAGGGAAAGCGGGTTGGAGCTCGAATGGATCCTCGACACACACCCGCATGCCGACCATTTCTCGGCGGCGCACTACCTGAAACAGAAGACCGGAGCGCCGATGGCGATCGGCGACAGGATCGTCGACGTCCAGAACCTGTGGAAGGTGGTCTACAACTGGCCGGATTTTCCCGCCGACGGCTCGCAATGGGACAGTCTGTTCGCAGAGGGCGAAACCTTCCGGGTCGGGACGATGCCGGTCAAGGTGTTGTTCTCGCCGGGGCACACGCTGGCGTCGATCACCTACGTGATCGGCGATGCCGCCTTCATTCACGATACGCTGTTCATGCCCGACAGCGGCACGGCGCGGGCTGATTTTCCCGGCGGCAGTGCCGCGCCGCTGTGGCACTCGATCCAGGGCATACTGGCGTTGCCCGACGAGACGCGCGTCTTTGTCGGGCATGATTATCAGGCCGGTGGCCGCGAGCCGTTGTGGGAAAGCACGGTGGCCGCGCAGAGGGCGACCAACATACATCTCGTTGCAGCGCGCAACGAGGCCGAGTTCGTCGCCCTGCGCGAGGCGCGCGACCGGACATTGCCGATGCCGCGGCTGATCCTGCACGCGCTGCAGGTCAACATGAATGGTGGCCGGCTGCCGGAGCCGGAAGCCAATGGAAGGCGGTATTTGAAGTTCCCGCTGGATGGGCTTTGAAGAACCAGCGATCTTCCCCCCTTGCGGGTAGGGCTATCACATATGAGACTTCCCGAACGTCTGCCCGGCACGTACCCCCACCCCTAACCCCTCCCCACAAGGGGGAGGGGGACTCTGTAAGCGCTGATTTCAGGAAGT
>NZ_VFWK01000016.1:0-24598 GCF_006442655.1 Mesorhizobium sp. B2-1-3A | reverse complement strand
GCCATGGAAGAGAAGCTGCGCTTCGCCATCCGTGAAGGCGGCCGCACCGTCGGTGCCGGCATCGTCGTCACCATCAAGGAATAATCGGCACCGGCATTAGCCGGATCGACAAGGAAAGGGCGGTCTTCGGGCCGCCCTTTTTCGTTTCCGGGCAGCCCGGGACAGCCGCCAGCCGTGGTCATTTCAAAGCTGTTGCAAGCGCCATCGCGCCAACTAGTATAGATTGCATTGCGGGAGCTTGCCGAAGAGTGGTTCCAGGGCGCTGTTTCGATGGGAAGGCATGGCGGGCACTGGTCCGTCTCGTGCTGTTGGTGGCCGTGGTCTTTGCTGTCCCGCCGGCGCTGGCGCAGGAGCAGTCGCTGGATATCCCCCCGATGCGGTTTGCCGTCGTGCGCAGCAACGCGCCGGGCTGCGAGCCCAATTGCCCGGAATGGATATCGGCGGAAGGCACCATCGACGCGGGCACGCCGTCGTTGCTCAAGCGCACACTCAAGGCGCTCAAGGGCCGGCAATTGCCGGTGGTCGTCAATTCCCCTGGCGGTAACGTCGATGCTGCGGTGACGCTCGGCCAGATGATCCGCAAGAACAAGCTCGATATCGCCGTCGGCACGACTGTGTTTTCCGGCTGCGAGCCGCAGATGAAGAATTGCAGGGACAACCAGGGCAAGGGTGCCGAATATTTTGGCATGGCCTATGACAGCGGCGCCATGTGCAATTCCGCTTGCCCGCTGATGTTTTCCGGCGGTGTCCGCCGCGTTGTCGGGGATTTCGCTTATCTCGGCGTTCATCAGGTCACCACCACCTACAGGCGCGAGAAGCTGCTCTACCGGACGACCTATCGGATCGTGAACGGCAAGAAGAAGATCATCAGCACCAAGGTCGTCAGCCGCAAGAACGCGGGCAGCTACAAGACCTACGAAATGAGCAAGGCGGTCGAGAAGAGGCTTTCGGCCTATTTGCAGGGGATGGGGATAGGCGAAGGCGTCTTCACAACGATGAAGAACACGCCGGCCAGTGAAATCCATCAGCTGGTTCTCGAAAACATGCTCCGCATGAACCTCGTAACCTCCCTCGACAGCGTCGAGCTTTTCACCGGGGGAGCCATCTGCAAGGCAAACCCGATGCCGGCGAATTGCCGGGAGATACCGGCTGACAAAGAGGCGACGCCGGCCAATCTCCCGACCGCCCAGGCAAAACCCACTCTCGCTGCGCCGGTCGAGGCCACGACGCCGAAGGAGGCCGACATGCGCTTCGTGCTTGTCCGCGGCAGCAACCCGCTCTGCAATCCCGACTGTCCGGAATGGATCTCGGCGGAGGGCTCGATCACCGCGCAGACGCCGGAAAAGCTTAGACAGGCCCTCGATGCCATCGCCGGCCGGCGGCTGCCTATCGTCATCAACTCGCAGGGCGGCGATGTCGAGAGCGCGCTCGCCGCCGGCAGGCTGATCCGGGAACGCAAGCTCGATGTCGTTGTCGCCCACACGGATTTCGCGGATTGCGATCCCTCGGCGGAGTGCCTGGCCAAGGATGGCGTCCATAGCGGGCTGACCATTGAATCCGAGAGCGAATGCGCTTCGGCCTGTCCGATCATGGTTGCCGGTGGCGTCAGGCGTTTCATCGGGCCTGCCGTGCGCCTCAGCGTGAGTTCAGTTGGGCTTGGCGATAAGGTCAAGGCGTATCTCGAGGAGATGGCGATCGGACCCGGCCTGTTCGCCGCCATGCAGCTCTCCTCATCCAAACGGCAGCTCTATCAGCAGGCGATACTGAAATTCGGGCTGGCGACCGGGCCTCAGTCCGCCGACGAACTGACGGGCGCCACCATATGCCGGTCGGTTCCGAGGCCGGACAATTGCCGGCTCGTCCCGTCAGCCAACGCCGAAGCCGACATGCCGGCCAAATTGTAACGCCGCGTGTGTTGAACTGGCCATCGAGGCAGGTTGAGGCCGGTCGGGTCTTTCCGCTACCGTCTGGCGATCGAGGACAAGGCGACCGCCATGCGCAAGGACGTTCCGACACTTTACGAATGGGCCGGCGGCAGCGATGCACTGAACCGGCTGACACAGACCTTTTATGACAAGGTGGCAAAGGACCCGGTCGTCGGGCCGGTGTTCAAGGCCATGTCGCCAGACCATCCCGCCCACGTCGCGGCCTTCATCGGCGAGGTCTTTGGCGGACCGAAGACCTACAGCGAAAAGTTCGGCGGCCACCGGGAGATGGTCATGCATCATCTGGGCAAGCATTTGACCGAAGAGCAGCGCCGCCGCTGGATCAACCTGCTCGCCGATGCAGCCGATGCCGTTGGTCTGCCCGACGATCCCGAATTCCGTTCGGCCTTCATGGGCTATGTCGAATGGGGATCGCGGCTGGCGAAGATGAACTCCAATCTCGGCGAGACCTGCGATCCGGAAACCGAACCGATGCCGGCCTGGGGCTGGGGCGTGCCTGGCGGGCCATACAAGCCGCCGGCCGGGAAATCTTAGTCGCAACCGTTGCGAACAGGCCGAAGCGGCGGCCAGTCATCGGTGGTCCGGATTTCCGGCAAGGGGATGAAGGCGCGTTTGCGTGCAAACCACTCTTTACAGAGAGCTCGGAAGCTTTTAGGAAACCCCTGCTGCGCCGAGGCGCGCACGATACGGGCATAGCTCAGTTGGTAGAGCGGCGGTCTCCAAAACCGCAGGTCGTAGGTTCGAGCCCTGCTGCCCGTGCCATTTCCCAAGGGAAATCAGGCATTTAGAGATCGTCTTGCTTGGCAAGGACGCCTCAAGCCGCCTTACACATCTCTTGCACAAACTTGAACGCGCGCAGGGAGTGCCTGGCGATAGCGGAAGAACATTCGATTCTCGAAGGCAAGGTCCACGTCCATAGGCGTAACGACAGCCCGATTTGGCACCGTTCGAGGTATGTCGAAGCCAAGAACCGCCGGGTCAGCATCAAGGAAGAAGTCTTGCCAGGCCAAGGATTGGGCCGAGGATTGGTATTTCGACCTGAATGACGAGGGCCGGCCACGGCGATCGCCAATCCACTCGACCGTATTTGATGGCTATCGAGCAGCATTGCTGCACGTACGCGCTGCATGGCAATGATTCGAGCGGTCATTGACTCGGGCTTTGCCGGGTGCGTCGCACTTCTATGGTGAAGCGGGGGCTTGGCGGGGAGCGGCGCAAGGGATGAGATGCACGGCAAAGGACGGCGCCAATACGGTCGGCTTCCGCCGATCCTTGTTTTTGACCACGGCAATCATCACACTCGTCACCGCGATTGCCGGCATGCGGCCGGCGTCCGCGCAGTCGGTGTCAGGCACCGGTGATCTATCGCCGGACGCAACCACCATTCAAACGCCGGATTGGACGGTCGGGGCCGATCTCGTTGTCGGTAATATCGCCACAGGCACGCTGGACATCCAGAATGGCGGCACCGTCACCAATGACACTGGCTTTATCGGCTATGGTGGCCAAGGGACGGTCACCGTCTCGGGCACCGACGGTGGCGGCAATGCCTCGACCTGGACCAATAACGGTGACCTCGTTGTCGGTCAGGATGGCAACGGCACGCTCAATATCGGAAATGGCGGCCAGGTGAGCAATGCTTACGGCTATATCGGCGTCGCGGCCGCCAGCCAAAGCGATGTCACTGTCTCGGGCCACGACGGTAGCGGTCACGCCTCGACATGGACCAATACAGGCACGCTTTATGTCGGCGACAACGGCAAGGCCTCGCTCGCTATCCAGGATGGCGGGATCGTGAACAGTGCATTGGTCGTCATCGGCAACAATAGCGATGGCAATGGCACCGGCACTGGCATGGTTGCGGTCACGGGCCGCGACATCGACCAACATGCCTCGACCCTGAACATTACCAACCAGATTTATGTTGGTAGCGGCGGCATAGGCAACAAGCTCGACATCCTGGATGGCGGGCTGGTGAACAGTGGACAGGCTTCTATCGGCTACGGGAGCGGTAGCGAAGGCACGGCCACCGTCTCGGGTCGCGACATCAACGGCAATGCCTCGGCCTGGAACGCCGCCAACAATATTTACGTGGGTTTCTCCGGCAGCGGTACACTCAACGTCGCGGACGGCGCCGCGGTGGCCACGAGCGCAACTGGAGGCGGCGCTGCCTCTGTCTATATCGGCTACACGAACGGCGGCACGGGCACTGTCAATGTCTCGAGCAGCACGGGCAGCGTCTCAAGCTTGACCGCGACCGACCGCATCGATGTCGGCTACGATGGCGACGGCACGATGACCGTTGGAAAAGGTGGCTTCGTAAGCGTCGGTACCGATGTTCATATAGCCAACGGCAGCACAGCCACTGGAACGCTCCATCTCGACGGCGACGCCACCGGACGCGGCGTTGTCGAAACCGGCTCCGTGATCAAGGGAGCCGGCGCCACCGCTATACTCGACCTCAACGGCGGCATTCTGCGTGCGAACCGGGATGAAGCGGATTTCCTGAACGGCTTCACGGCACTGAGTGTGGCAGCCGGAGGAGCCTGGTTCGATACCAACGGGCACGACATCGGCATCGGCACGGATTTTTCCGGTTCGTCGAACTTCAACAAGCTCGGCCTCGGTCAACTGACGCTGACCGGGGACAGTTCCGGCTTTACCGGCGCATCGACCGTGTCGGCCGGCACCCTGGCCGTGAACGGCGTGCTGGGCGGCAACATGCTGGTCGACACCGGCGGACGGCTCGTCGGCACGGGCGGCGTGGGCAATGTCGTCAATACTGGCGTCGTCACGCCGGGCTATGGCAATGCCATGGGCACGCTCACCGTCCAGGGCGATTATGTCAGCACTGGCGGACGCCTCGAAATCGCGACCGTTCTGGGCGACGACAGCTCGCAGACCAGCCGCCTTGCGGTGAACGGCACGACTTCAGGCGTTACGCATGTCAGCATCATCAACCGTGGCGGCCCTGGCGCGCCGACGGTGGAAGGCATCAAGATCGTCGAAGTGACGGGTGCGTCCAACGGTGCTTTCGTGCTCGACAGCAACTACGTCTTCCAGGGTGCACCGGCGGTGATAGCCGGCGCTTATGCCTATCGCCTCTATCAGGGCGGCGTCTCTACTCCCTTGGATGGCGACTGGTATCTGCGTTCCTCCCTGGGCGGTCCCGGCGGGCCGCTCTATCAGCCCGGCGTGCCGGTTTACGAGGCCTATGGCTCCAATCTGCAGTCGCTCAACACTCTCCCGACGCTGCAGCAACGTGTCGGCAACCGTGTCTGGGGCCCCGGCGCCAATGGCGACGGCAATGGAATTTGGGGCCGAGCGGAAGGCGTCCACGGGCGCTTCAACAATGCCGCGGTGTCGGCGACTGGTTTGGATCAGGACATCGATACCTGGAAGACGCAGGCGGGTGTCGATCGGGTGCTTGTCGATAGCGACACGAGCGGGCGTCTGGTGGCAGGCGTCAACGTCTCCTATGGCGAGGCCAACAGCCGGATCAACTCGGCGTTCGGCAATGGTGCAGTGAAAACCGACGGCTACGGCTTTGGCGCGACTTTGACCTGGTATGGTGTCACGGGCTTCTATGTCGACGGTCAGACGCAGCTCAACCGCTATGGCAGCGACCTCAATTCTGAACTTCTCGGCTCGCTCACCCACGACAATGGCGGCAGCGGCGAGGCGTTCAGCATCGAAGCGGGCAAGCGGATTTTGTTCGGCGAGCACGTTGGCATTACGCCGCAATTCCAGATCGTCTATTCCAATTTGCGGTTCGATCACTTCGTTGATCCGTCGGGTGCCGACGTGGCCGCCGGCAGGAACGACAGCCTGAAAACGCGCTGGGGCGTCGCGCTCGATCATCAGGGCGCCTGGGAAGGTGGCCGCAGCCACATCTACGGAATCGCCAATGTCAGCTATGAATGGCTCGACGGCACGCGCACTCTGGTCGCGGGGACACCCATCATCAATGCCGACGACCGGCTGTGGGGCGAACTCGGCCTCGGTGCGAGCGTAAGCTGGCGCAAGGATCTCACCTTCTATGGCGAGTTCTCCGGCAACGCGCCGTTCCGTGGTTTCGGCAACAGCTACATCCTCAAGGCCAATTTCGGTCTCCGAACGCAATTCTGATCGCAAGGGCGGTAGCTCATCGTCGCCATGGCGCAACGAGATGCGGCAAAGGCTAATTTGGCTCCAAAACCAGAGGTCGTAGGCTCGAGCCCTGCTGCCGGTCTCATTTCCGAAATGGCTGCCAGAAACGATATTTCCGCGGGCCGCCCTTTGAAAATCGGCGACACGCTTGCCATATTAGCCCGATTGGGGCATAAGGGCGCCATAGCCGGGACGGAACGACTGGATGGTTCCGAGGCGGCGTTTGGTCATAAAGCGGACACTTGCCACTTGCGTGGATCAAGAATCGGTTTTATGTAGACGGAACAGGCACGCGACGCGTGAAGCTGGGAAGCCGGCTTTACGCGTCTGATTTGCATGGGCGAAGTGATTGCGCTGATTCGGCGTGAGACTGGGCTCAGGCGGCACGTCCCGGCCAGCGGGATCATCCAGGAGGCCCGGCCAACGGGTCTTGAAGACAGGCGGCATATGGCTTCGAAAACCACAAATCCTTTCGTCTTTCTCCAGCAGGTTCGCTCGGAGACCGCCAAGGTGACTTGGCCGTCGCGGCGCGAAACGATGATCTCGACGGTGATGGTTCTGGCCTTCGCTGTGATTGCGATGATCTTTTTCTTTAGCGCCGATCAGTTGATGGGCCTCGCGATCGAACAGATTCTGGGCATTGGACGCTAAGTCCGGCGATTACGGAGAAGTCTAAAAAAATGGCTGCGCGCTGGTACATCGTCCACGCTTATTCGAACTTTGAAAAGAAGGTCGCCGAGGACATCGAGAACAAGGCCAAGCAGAAGGGCCTGTCCGCCGATATCGAGCAGATCGTGGTTCCGACCGAGAAGGTCGTCGAGGTTCGTCGTGGCCGCAAGGTCGATGCCGAGCGCAAGTTCTTCCCGGGCTACGTGCTCCTGAAGGCCAACCTGACCGATGCCGTGTTTTCCCTGGTGAAGAACACGCCGAAGGTCACCGGCTTTCTCGGTGACTCCAAGCCGGTGCCGATCACCGAGGCGGAAGCGCAGCGCATCCTGAACCAGGTGCAGGAAGGCGTCGAGCGGCCGAAGCCCTCGGTCACGTTCGAGATCGGCGAGGCGATCCGCGTTTCGGATGGTCCTTTCGCGTCGTTCAACGGTTTCGTCCAGGAAGTGGACGAGGAGCGGGCGCGGCTCAAGGTGGAAGTTTCGATCTTCGGGCGCGCCGTGCCCGTCGATCTGGAATTCGGACAGGTCGAAAAGGGCTGATCCGAAATCCCCGATGTTGGGCCGGCGATGCCGGTTCGGCGATCGGGGGAGGCGGTGCGGAAACGCACGGCCTGAGAACGGTGGGAGGCGAATGTGGCTTTAGCCGGCCACGCGAACCGCACCACCAGACTGCAACCGCCGGTGTTTCCCTGATGGTGGGACCGGCATAAACAAAGGCAGGAAAAGAGATGGCTAAGAAAATTGCAGGCCAGCTCAAGCTCCAGGTCTCCGCGGGTTCGGCTACGCCGTCGCCCCCGATCGGCCCGGCGCTTGGTCAGCGTGGCATCAACATCATGGAGTTCTGCAAGGCGTTCAACGCGCAGACCCAGGAAATGGAAAAGGGATCGCCGGTTCCGGTTGTCATCACCTACTACCAGGACAAGTCGTTCACCTTCGTCATGAAGACGCCGCCGGTGAGCTACTTCCTGAAGAAGGCCGCGAACCTGAAGTCGGGCTCGAAGGAGCCGGGCAAGGTCAAGGCTGGCACCGTTTCGCGCGACAAGGTGCGCGAAATCGCGACCGCCAAGATGAAGGATCTGAACGCAAACGACGTCGAGGCGGCCATGCGCATGGTCGAGGGCTCCGCCCGCTCGATGGGTCTGGAAGTGGTGGGCTGAGATCATGGCAAAGATTGCAAAGCGTGTATCGAAGACCCGCGAAGGCATTGATCCCAACAAGGCTTATGCCCTGGGTGAAGCGCTGAAGCTGCTCAAGGACCGTTCCTCGGTCAAGTTCGACGAGACCGTCGAAGTCGCCATGAACCTCGGCGTCGACCCGCGCCATGCCGACCAGATGGTCCGCGGCGTGGTCAATCTGCCGAACGGCACCGGCCGTTCGGTTCGTGTCGCCGTGTTCGCCCGTGGCGACAAGGCCGAGGAAGCCAAGGCCGCCGGCGCCGACATCGTTGGTGCTGAGGACCTGGTCGACATCGTCCAGAAGGGCACGATCGATTTCGATCGCTGCATCGCCACGCCGGACATGATGCCGCTGGTCGGCCGTCTCGGCAAGGTGCTCGGCCCGCGCGGCATGATGCCGAACCCGAAGGTCGGCACCGTCACCACCGACGTCGCCGCCGCCGTCAAGGCATCGAAGGGCGGCGCGGTCGAGTTTCGTGTCGAGAAGGCCGGCATCGTTCATGCCGGCGTCGGCAAGGTCTCGTTCGACGTCAAGGCGCTCGAAGAGAACATCCGTGCCTTCGCCGATGCGGTGACCAAGGCAAAGCCGGCTGGCGCCAAGGGCAACTACGTCAAGAAGGTGTCGGTCACCTCGACGATGGGCCCGGGCCTCAAGCTCGACGTCGCGACGCTCGCTGCGTCCTGATTAAGACCATTTGGATCGGCCGCTGGAAGGCCGATCCGTGACTGAATTCCGGGCCCCGGATTTATCCTGGGCCCGGTGCCGGAAGTCGAAAGGCTTCCGGACATCCTGTCCGAGATTGCAGGCGGCCCAAAAGCCTTAATTCATGTGGGCCTGCATGAGACGGGTGAAGACCCGACAACGGAGCAAGTGCTCCAATGAAAGGTTCGAACCGTGTTTGCCTTTTGTCTGCGCATCGTCGGCTTGCCGGCGGTGTGGCGAAAGGGGGCAGGATCCTCGAGCGTCGTTCGGGAGATCCGTTACTGGATGGCCCGGCCGGCAAAAGGCAACCCGACGCCTGTCCTCGAAATAGGGCAGGGGTCAACTGGAGATAGGCAGTGGACAGAGCGGAAAAACGCGAACTCGTCACGGGCCTGAACGAAGCGTTCGGAAACGCAGGTTCAGTCGTCGTGGCCCACTATGCCGGTATCACCGTCGCGCAAATGAACGACCTTCGGTCGAAAATGCGCGCTGCCGGTGGCACCGTTAAAGTCGCGAAGAACCGTCTCGCCAAAATCGCTCTTCAGGGCACGGACTCCGCATCGATCATCGATCTGTTCAAGGGACAGACGCTGATTGCTTATTCGGAGGATCCGATTGCGGCGCCGAAGGTCGCGTCCGATTTCGCCAAGGGAAATGACAAGCTTGTCATTCTCGGAGGCGCTATGGGCACCACCTCGCTCAACGCCGACGGTGTGAAGGCACTCGCCACACTTCCGTCGCTCGATGAGCTGCGCGCCAGGTTGGTTGGCATGATCGCCACGCCGGCAACCCGGATCGCCCAGATCGTCAATGCGCCAGCGGCCTCGGTCGCGCGCGTCATCGGCGCTTACGCCCGGAAGGACGAGGCGGCATGAGGCCGTTCCTCGCTATCAAAAACACACGTTCGAACCTAACGAAGGAATACAACAATGGCTGATCTCGCAAAGATCGTAGACGACCTTTCGAAGCTGACCGTCCTCGAGGCGGCCGAGCTGTCGAAGCTTCTGGAAGAAAAGTGGGGCGTTTCGGCTGCTGCTCCGGTGGCGGTTGCCGCTGCCGGCGGCGCTGCCGCTGCTGCTGCTCCGGTCGAGGAAAAGACGGAATTCGACGTCGTCCTCACCGACGCTGGCGCTCAGAAGATCAACGTCATCAAGGAAGTCCGCGCCATCACCGGTCTTGGCCTCAAGGAAGCCAAGGATCTGGTCGAAGCGGCTCCGAAGCCGGTCAAGGAAGGCGTTTCCAAGGCCGACGCTGACAAGTTCAAGGCCCAGCTGGAAGCAGCCGGCGCCAAGGTCGACCTGAAGTAAGCGTAAAAGCGGCGGGCGGCCTCGCGCCGTCCGCCACTCCCTTTGCCTGGAGGGAGGACGCGTAGCGCGAGATGTACGAGAACCTCTTTCCTGAGGGCCGCAACCGGCCTTCAGGAAACGGGTTTTCTCCCGTTTTAGCCGGCCGCCGACAAGCAATTCGTTGGGCGGACGGAGAACAGACAGAGAGCCGCCGCCCAGGCGGCTCGGTATGCAAGGCGGACCGCGGCGAGGTCCGCCCCGAGTTTAGAGCTAAGGAGCGACGATGGCCCAGACCCAGACTTTCAATGGCCGCAGACGCGTACGCAAGTTCTTCGGAAAAATTCCGGAAGTTGCGGAGATGCCGAACCTGATCGAGGTTCAGAAGGCATCCTATGACCAATTCCTGATGGTGGACGAGCCCAAGGGCGGGCGTCCGGACGAGGGACTGCAGGCTGTTTTCAAGTCGGTCTTCCCGATCTCCGATTTTTCCGGCTCCTCGATGCTGGAGTTCGTGAAGTACGAGTTCGAAGGACCGAAATTCGACGTTGACGAATGCCGTCAGCGCGACCTGACCTATGCTGCGCCGCTGAAGGTGACGCTGCGCCTCATCGTGTTCGATATTGACGAGGATACAGGCGCCAAGTCGATCAAGGACATCAAGGAGCAGGACGTCTACATGGGCGACATGCCGCTCATGACCTTGAACGGCACCTTCATCGTCAACGGCACCGAGCGCGTCATCGTCTCGCAGATGCACCGTTCGCCGGGCGTCTTCTTCGACCACGACAAGGGCAAGTCGCACTCGTCGGGCAAGCTTCTGTTCGCCGCGCGCGTCATTCCTTATCGCGGCTCCTGGCTCGACATCGAGTTCGATTCCAAGGACGTCGTGCACGCCCGCATCGACCGCCGCCGCAAGATTCCGGTGACGTCGCTGCTGATGGCGCTCGGCATGGACGGCGAAGAGATCCTGTCGACCTTCTACAACAAGATCAGCTATGTGCGCGCCGGCGACCACTGGCGCATTCCGTTCAACGTCGAGCGCTTCCGCGGCCTCAAGGCCGTCGGCGACCTGGTCGATGCCGACACGGGCGAGATCGTTGTCGAGCAAGGCAAGAAGATCACCGCCCGCCAGGCCAGGGCGCTTGGCGAAAAGGGCCTCAAGGCGATCAAGGCAACCGACGAGGATCTGCTCGGCAACTATCTGGCCGAGGACATCGTCAACTACGCCACCGGCGAGATTTTCCTCGAGGCCGGCGACGAGATCGACGAAAAGACGCTCAAGGTGCTGCTCGGCACAGGCGAGCAGGAGATCAAGATCCTCGACATCGACCACGTCAATGTCGGCGCCTATATCAGAAACACGCTCGCCGTCGACAAGAACGAGAGCCGCCAGGACGCACTGTTCGACATCTACCGTGTCATGCGCCCGGGCGAGCCGCCGACGCTCGAGACCGCCGAAGCCATGTTCAACTCGCTGTTCTTCGACAGCGAGCGCTATGACCTGTCGGCTGTCGGCCGCGTCAAGATGAACATGCGCCTCGAACTCAAGGCCGAGGACACCGTGCGCGTGCTGCGCAAGGACGACATCCTGGCCGTGGTCAAGACGCTGGTCGAACTGCGCGACGGCAAGGGCGAGATCGACGACATCGACAATCTCGGCAACCGCCGCGTGCGTTCTGTCGGCGAGCTGATGGAGAACCAGTACCGCGTCGGCCTGCTGCGCATGGAGCGCGCGATCAAGGAGCGTATGTCCTCGATCGAGATCGACACGGTCATGCCGCAGGACCTGATCAACGCCAAGCCGGCGGCCGCCGCCGTGCGCGAGTTCTTCGGCTCCTCGCAGCTGTCGCAGTTCATGGACCAGACCAACCCGCTGTCGGAGATCACCCACAAGCGCCGCCTGTCGGCGCTTGGACCGGGCGGTCTGACCCGCGAGCGTGCCGGCTTCGAGGTGCGCGACGTGCACCCGACGCATTACGGCCGTATCTGCCCGATCGAGACGCCGGAAGGCCCGAATATCGGCCTGATCAACTCGCTGGCCACCTTCGCACGCGTCAACAAGTACGGTTTCATCGAGAGCCCGTACCGCAAGATCGTCGACGGCAAGCTGACCAATGACGTCGTCTATCTCTCGGCGATGGAAGAAGCCAAGCACCATGTCGCGCAGGCCAACGCCGAGCTCGACAAGAATGGCGGCTTCGTCGACGAGTTCGTCATTTGCCGCAGTGCCGGCGAAGTGATGATGGCGCCGCGCGAAAACGTCGACCTGATGGACGTTTCGCCCAAGCAGATGGTGTCGGTGGCCGCGGCCCTGATCCCGTTCCTCGAGAACGACGACGCCAACCGCGCGCTGATGGGCTCGAACATGCAGCGTCAGGCCGTGCCGCTGGTGCGTGCCGAGGCGCCGTTCGTCGGCACCGGCATGGAGCCGATCGTCGCCCGTGACTCGGGCGCCGCCATCGGCGCCCGCCGCGGCGGCATCGTCGACCAGGTGGATGCGACGCGTATCGTTATCCGCGCCACCGAGGATCTCGATCCGGGCAAGTCCGGCGTCGATATCTACCGGCTGATGAAGTTCCAGCGTTCGAACCAGAACACCTGCATCAACCAGCGTCCGCTGGTGCGTATGGGTGACCGGGTCAACAAGGGTGACATCATCGCCGACGGTCCGTCGACGGAGCTCGGTGATCTGGCGCTCGGCCGCAACGTGCTGGTCGCGTTCATGCCGTGGAACGGCTACAACTACGAGGACTCGATCCTGCTCTCCGAGCGCATCGTCGCCGACGACGTCTTCACCTCGATCCATATCGAGGAGTTCGAGGTCATGGCGCGCGATACCAAGCTCGGTCCGGAGGAAATCACGCGCGACATTCCGAACGTTTCGGAAGAAGCGCTGAAGAACCTCGATGAAGCCGGCATCGTCTACATCGGCGCGGAAGTGCAGCCGGGCGACATCCTGGTCGGCAAGATCACGCCGAAGGGCGAAAGCCCGATGACGCCGGAAGAGAAGCTTCTGCGCGCCATCTTCGGCGAAAAGGCTTCCGACGTGCGCGACACCTCGATGCGCATGCCTCCGGGCACTTTCGGCACCGTCGTCGAGGTGCGCGTGTTCAATCGCCACGGTGTGGAGAAGGACGAGCGCGCCATGGCGATCGAGCGCGAGGAGATCGAACGCCTCGCAAAGGACCGTGACGACGAGCAGGCCATCCTGGACCGCAACGTCTACGCGCGTCTTTCCGACGTGCTCGTCGGCAAGGAAGCGATTGCCGGACCGAAGGGCTTCAAGAAGGGCTCGACGCTGTCCAAGGATACGCTCGACGAGTATCCGCGTTCGCAGTGGTGGCAGTTTGCCGTGGAGAACGAAAAGCTCCAGAGCGAACTGGAAGCCCTGCGTGGCCAGTACGACGACTCCAAGAAGGCGCTCGAACAGCGCTTCATGGACAAGGTCGAGAAGGTGCAGCGCGGCGACGAAATGCCTCCGGGCGTCATGAAGATGGTCAAGGTCTTCGTGGCGGTGAAGCGCAAGATGCAGCCGGGCGACAAGATGGCCGGCCGTCACGGCAACAAGGGTGTCGTGTCGCGCATCGTTCCGGTCGAGGACATGCCTTTCCTCGAGGACGGCACGCATGCCGATATCGTGCTCAACCCGCTGGGTGTGCCGAGCCGCATGAATGTCGGCCAGATCCTGGAAACGCATCTGGGCTGGGCTTGCGCAGGCATGGGCAAGAAGATCGGCGAGCTGATCGACACGTACAAGGCGGCCGGCGACATCAAGCCGCTGCGCAAGACGCTCGAGAGCTTCATGCCGGCCAACGACCGCAACGAGCCGGTTCGCGAATATGACGACGAGAGCATTGTTCGCCTCAGCGAGCAGATGCGCCGCGGCGTCTCGATCGCGACCCCGGTGTTCGACGGCGCACACGAGGCTGACATCAACATCATGCTGGAGCAGGCGGGCCTGCACACATCAGGTCAGTCGCAACTCTATGACGGACGCACGGGCGAGCCGTTCGATCGCAAGGTGACGATGGGCTATATCTACATGCTCAAGCTTCACCACCTGGTGGACGACAAGATCCACGCGCGTTCGATCGGTCCGTACTCGCTCGTCACCCAGCAGCCGCTGGGCGGCAAGGCGCAGTTCGGTGGCCAGCGCTTCGGCGAAATGGAGGTCTGGGCGCTGGAAGCCTATGGCGCCGCCTACACGCTGCAGGAAATGCTGACGGTGAAGTCGGACGACGTCGCCGGCCGCACCAAGGTCTACGAGGCGATTGTGCGCGGCGACGACACGTTCGAGGCCGGCATTCCCGAGAGCTTCAACGTGCTCGTCAAGGAAATGCGGTCGCTTGGCCTCAATGTCGAGTTGGAGAACACCAAGCTCGACGACGCCCCGGTTCGGCTGCCCGACGCGGCTGAGTAAGGCTACGGCGCGCCGCACGAAGTTGTGGCGCGCCAAACCAATTCGTCGGCCAGTGGCCGACAAAGGCGGCGGGCGTTTGGCCCGCGACTAGATGCAAGGGGTTTTCGAGGACCCCGAAAAGGAGAACGGCATGAACCAAGAGGTCATGAATCTCTTCAATCCGCAGGCGCCTGCGCAGGTGTTCGATTCCATCCGGATCTCACTGGCCAGCCCTGAGAAGATTCTGTCCTGGTCGTTCGGCGAGATCAAGAAGCCGGAGACCATCAACTACCGCACCTTCAAGCCGGAGCGTGACGGTCTGTTCTGCGCGCGCATTTTTGGCCCGATCAAGGACTATGAGTGCCTGTGCGGCAAGTACAAGCGCATGAAATACAAGGGCGTCATCTGCGAGAAGTGCGGCGTCGAAGTCACGCTGTCGCGCGTCCGCCGCGAGCGCATGGGCCATATCGAGCTCGCCGCTCCCGTCGCTCACATCTGGTTCCTGAAGTCGCTGCCCTCGCGCATCGGCACGCTGCTCGACATGACGCTGAAGGATATCGAGCGCGTCCTCTACTTCGAGAACTACATCGTCACCGAGCCTGGCCTCACCGCGCTGAAGGAGCACCAGCTGCTCAGCGAGGAAGAGTACATGATCGCCGTCGACGAATATGGCGAGGATTCTTTCACCGCCATGATCGGCGCCGAGGCCATTCATGACCTCCTGGCCGGCATGGACCTGGAGAAGATCGCCGGCGACCTGCGTTCGGAACTGGCTTCGACCACGTCCGAGCTCAAGCAGAAGAAGTATCTGAAGCGGCTCAAGGTCGTCGAGAACTTCATGGAATCCGGCAACCGTCCGGAATGGATGATCATGAAGGTGGTTCCGGTGATCCCGCCGGACCTGCGCCCGCTGGTTCCCTTGGATGGTGGACGTTTCGCCACGTCGGATCTGAACGACCTCTATCGCCGCGTCATCAACCGCAACAACCGTCTGAAGCGGCTGATCGAGCTGCGCGCTCCCGGCATCATCGTGCGCAATGAAAAGCGCATGCTGCAGGAAGCCGTCGATGCGCTGTTCGACAACGGCCGTCGCGGCCGCGTCATCACCGGCGCCAACAAGCGTCCGCTGAAGTCGCTGTCCGACATGCTCAAGGGCAAGCAGGGCCGGTTCCGCCAGAACCTGCTCGGCAAGCGCGTCGACTATTCCGGCCGTTCGGTCATCGTCACCGGTCCGGAGCTCAAGCTGCACCAGTGCGGCCTGCCGAAGAAGATGGCGCTCGAACTGTTCAAGCCCTTCATCTACGCCCGTCTTGACGCCAAGGGTTATTCCTCGACCGTCAAGCAGGCGAAGAAGCTGGTCGAGAAGGAGCGTCCGGAGGTCTGGGATATCCTCGACGAGGTTATCCGCGAGCATCCGGTGCTGTTGAACCGCGCGCCGACCCTGCACCGCCTCGGCATCCAGGCGTTCGAGCCGATCCTGATCGAAGGCAAGGCGATCCAGCTGCATCCGCTGGTCTGCACGGCCTTCAACGCGGATTTCGACGGTGACCAGATGGCTGTTCACGTGCCGCTGTCCTTGGAAGCGCAGCTTGAAGCCCGCGTGCTGATGATGTCGACCAACAACATCCTGCACCCGGCTTCCGGCGCGCCGATCATCGTGCCGTCGCAGGACATGGTTCTGGGTCTCTACTATCTCTCGATCGTCAACCAGAACGAGCCGGGCGAGGGCATGGTGTTTGCCGATATGGGCGAACTCCAGCATGCGCTCGAGACCAAGGCGGTGACCCTGCACGCCAAGATCAAGGGTCGCTTCCGCACGGTCGACGCCGAAGGCAAGGTCGTGTCGAAGATCCACGACACCACGCCTGGCCGCATGATCATCGGCGAGCTTCTGCCGAAGAACGTCAACGTGCCTTACGAGACCGCCAACCAGGAGATGACCAAGAAGAACATCTCCAAGATGATCGACACCGTCTACCGCCATTGCGGTCAGAAGGAGACGGTCATTTTCTGCGACCGCATCATGGCGCTCGGTTTCGCTCACGCCTGCCGTGCCGGCATTTCGTTCGGCAAGGACGACATGCTGATCCCGGATACCAAGATCAAGCTGGTCTCCGACACCGAGGCTTTGGCCAAGGAATACGAGCAGCAGTACAATGACGGCCTGATCACCCAGGGCGAGAAGTACAACAAGGTCGTCGACGCCTGGGCCAAGTGCTCGGAAAAGGTCGCCGACGAAATGATGGCCCGCATCAAGGCGGTCGAGTTCGAGGACAATGGCCGTCAGAAGCCGATGAACTCGATCTACATGATGTCGCACTCCGGTGCGCGTGGCTCGCCCACCCAGATGCGTCAGCTCGCCGGCATGCGCGGCCTGATGGCCAAGCCGTCGGGTGAAATCATCGAGACGCCGATCATCTCGAACTTCAAGGAAGGCCTGACCGTGCTCGAGTACTTCAACTCGACCCACGGCGCCCGCAAGGGTCTGGCCGATACCGCCTTGAAGACGGCGAACTCGGGTTACCTCACTCGCCGCCTGGTCGACGTGGCGCAGGACTGCATCGTCAACTCCGTGGATTGCGGCACCGACAAGGGCCTCACCATGCAGCCGATCGTCGATGCCGGTCAGGTCGTTGCTTCGGTCGGCCAGCGCGTGCTGGGCCGCACCGCGCTCGACGACATCAACCATCCGGTGACCGGCGACCTGCTGGTCAAGGCCGGAACGCTGATGGACGAGCGCGACGTGGAGCAGATCGAAAAGGCCGGCGTCCAGTCGGTCCGCATCCGCTCGGCACTGACCTGCGAGGTCAGGGTTGGCGTGTGCGCGGTCTGCTACGGACGCGATCTGGCGCGCGGCACCCCGGTCAACCAGGGTGAAGCCGTCGGCGTCATCGCGGCGCAGTCGATCGGCGAGCCGGGCACCCAGCTCACCATGCGTACCTTCCACATGGGCGGTACCGCGCAGGTGGTGGACTCTTCGTTCCTTGAAGCCTCCTATGAGGGCAAGGTCGAGATCCGCAACCGCAACGTGGTGCGCAACTCCGACGGCCAGCAGATGGTCATGGGCCGCAACATGGCGGTGCTGATCCTCGACGAAGCCGGCAAGGAGCGCGCCACGCACCGTGTCACCTATGGTTCGCGCATCTTCGTGGACGATGGCGACAAGGTGAAGCGTGGCCAGCGTATCGCGGAGTGGGATCCCTACACCCGCCCTGTCCTCACCGAAATCGAGGGCAAGGTGTCGTACGAGGATCTGGTCGACGGCATTTCCGTTCAGGAAACGGCCGACGAGTCGACCGGCATCACCAAGCGTGAGGTCATCGACTGGCGTTCGACGCCGCGCGGCAACGACCTGAAGCCGGCGATCGCCATCCTGGACGCCAAGGGCAAGGTCGGCAAGCTGTCGAAGGGCGGCGATGCCCGCTTCCTGCTCTCGGTCGAGGCCATTCTCTCGGTCGAGCCGGGTGCGCAGGTTCGTCCCGGCGACGTGCTGGCGCGTATCCCGATGGAAAGCGCCAAGACCAAGGACATCACCGGCGGTCTGCCGCGTGTTGCCGAACTGTTCGAGGCACGTCGTCCGAAGGATCACGCCATCATCGCCGAGATCGATGGCACGATCCGCTTCGGCCGCGACTACAAGAACAAGCGCCGCATCATCATCGAGCCGCATGACTCGACGCTCGAGCCGGTCGAATACCTGATCCCGAAGGGCAAGCCGTTCCATCTCCAGGACGGCGACGTCATCGAGAAGGGCGACTACATCCTCGACGGCAATCCGGCGCCGCACGACATCCTGGCGATCAAGGGCGTGGAGGCACTTGCGTCCTACCTCGTGAACGAGATCCAGGAAGTCTATCGCTTGCAGGGCGTGTCGATCAACGACAAGCACATCGAGGTGATCGTCCGCCAGATGCTGCAGAAGGTCGAGATCACCACGCAGGGCGACTCGACCTACATTCCGGGCGACCACGTCGACGTGATCGAGCTGGAAGAGGTCAACGAGCGTCTGATCGAGGACGGCAAGAAGCCGGCCGAAGGCCAGCCGGTGCTGCTCGGCATCACCAAGGCCTCGCTGCAGACGCCGTCCTTCATCTCGGCCGCCTCCTTCCAGGAGACGACCAGGGTGCTGACGGAAGCCGCGGTTGCCGGCAAGACCGACATGCTGCAGGGCTTGAAGGAAAACGTCATCGTCGGCCGGCTGATCCCGGCCGGTACGGGCGGCACGATGAGCCAGATCCGGCGCATCGCCACCTCGCGCGACGAACTGATCATCGACGAGCGCCGCAAGGCCTCCGGTGTGGAAGTCGCCGAGCCGATGCTGGCCGATATGACAACCGCCGCGCAGTAAGCGCGGCGGGAGCAGTTCCAGGAAAAGTGCAAAGCGGTTTTCCGTCCGGAATTGCGCCACAACAAAAGATAGAGCGGTTCGGCGTTTCCTTGAAACGATGAACCGCTCTCGGAAATCTCAGGCAACAGGGCCGTCGGGGCAACCCGGCGGCCTTTTTGTTTTCCGGGGCGCGGCGAAGTTGGTATCCATGACGGTAAGAGGGCCCACTGGGTCCCACCTTTCGCGTTTCGGCTTTCGATCGGAGAAGAAAACGATGAGCAGGAAAACCTGGGCCGCTGTCGATGACTACATCGTTGATGCCCTGCTCGAGGCGGATCCCGCCCTCGACGCTGTCCTGGCGACCAATCGTGACCAAGGTTTGCCGCCGATCGACGTCTCGGCGGCGCAGGGCAAGCTGCTTTCGCTCCTCGCGCGAATTCAGGGAGCGAAGAAGATCCTCGAAATCGGCACGCTGGGCGGTTACTCCACGATCTGGATGGCGCGAGCGTTGCCCATGGACGGCAAGGTCGTGACGCTTGAACTCGATCCGCACCACGCCAAGGTCGCGGGGTCTAATTTTGTCCGTGCCGGCGTGTCGGAGCGCGTGGAGTTGCGGGTCGGGCCGGCCCTTCAGTCGCTTGCGGCGCTAAGCGCTGAGAATGCCGGGCCGTTCGATCTCATCTTCATTGATGCCGACAAGCCGAACAACCCGAACTACCTGTCCTGGGCCATGCGGCTTTCGCGGCCGGGGACGGTGATCATCTGCGACAATGTCATCCGCGACGGCGCGGTGATCGATAAGGGTGGCCATGACGCCAATGTCGTGGGCGCCCGGGCAGCGTTCTCATTCATCGGCGGCGACAGGCGTCTGGATGGCACCGCCATCCAGACAATCGGCGCCAAGGGCTATGATGGCTTTGCGATTGCGATTGTCAGTTGAAAATCGAGCGACGGTCGGCCGGCGCATCCCTGTTCAGTCAAAAAACGCATCGACCACGTTGCGCTTGCCGAGCATGAAGGCGTCGGCGACATGCTGCAGCGGCGCGAGATCGACGTCCGAGGCGCCGGCGCGCACGATCTCGGCGAAACGCTTGTAGAGCATCGGGTATTCCGCCTCCGGCTCGTCATGGACGACGCGGCCGTCAATGGCGAGCTTCGAGCCTCCGCCGGAAAGCACCATCTTGCCCGCATCCGTGTCGGCCAGGATGTCCCAGCTTTGCGGGCCAGTCTGCAGCCAGTCGAGGTCCATCGTCACCGGCAATCCATTCGAGGTGCGGAAGGTGACTTGCGCCGCGACCGGGGCAGCGCGGTTTTCGGGAAAGTCGAGCACGGCCGACGTGATGAACATCGCCGGCAGGATGTGGGTCACGATCGACAGCGCGTTGATGCCGGGATCGAAGACACCAAAGCCGCCCGGTGACCAGATCCAGTCCTGGTTCGGATGCCAGCGGCGCACATCTTCCTTCCAGACGATCGCAGCCGAGCGGATCCGGGTCGATGCGAGAAAGCTGCGCGCGGCCTCCACCGCCGGCGCATAGCGCGAGTGCCAGCTGGCGAACAGGGAGACGCCGTTTTTCGCGGCCAGCACCTTCAGATCCTCGACCTCGCTGACCGTGGCGCCCGGCGGCTTTTCCAGGAAGACATGCTTCTTCGCCTCGATCGCGGTGCGCGCGGCATCGTAACGGAATTGCGGTGGCATGCAGAGCGAGACGGCGTCGAGCTCCGGCACTGCGTCAAGCATCGCCTCGATGGTGGGAAAATTCGGGATGCCGTCGACCTTGCCGTGCCGGCTTGCCGCGGCGGCGAGGCGATAGTTCTGGTCCTTCGCCAGGGCCGGCAGGTGCTGGTCGCGCACGATCTTGCCGACGCCGACAATGCCTATCTTGATGGGATTGCTGTTCGAGGACATGGGGGCTCCGAGATGGGAAGGGCAGATTTTTTCCAGGCGTGAGACGATAGCCTGGCAAGTTGCAATGGATGGAGCATCGGCCTGGCCGACGTCAGCCGCGTCCGGACATGATTCTCAGATCGGCTCGTCGAAGGTGACGATCGACACTTCGCCTTCGAGCGCGCCTTGGTAGGCCGACAGGTGCGGCTCGTCATCGGGTACGCCTTCCATGTCGCCGATCTGGTCGAGCTCGGCCTCCGCGTAACCTTCCGCGGCAAGCGATTCGAGAGCGCGGCGCACCGCCGAATCGTCATCGGGAGCGACCAGCATGACATGCACCCCCTCCGCTTTGCCGCCTTTGCGCTTCCACACCCGGCCGGTAATGATGGTGACCGGGCGTTCTTCATTGTCGTTCACGGACTGATTCCTCCTGGCAAAGGGCAGGCGAGGGGATTTTGAGTTGCTCAGGCGGCTTTTCGCATGAAGCGAGGTCGCGCAAAAGCCAAAAACCGGTCACTTTCTTCCTCGCCCTTGCAAACTGGCGAAAGAAAATTACATGCGGTTTTCGCATGGCTGCCAAGCCAGGGCTTCAATGCAATATTTGCCGTTGCGGGGTTGACGCTTCGCGGGCTTGCGAGTAGAAGCCGGCCAGTCAGAACCGATGTGAGGCTCTCCTTTCCGAAGCGACACGCTTTGGAGTTTGCTTCAAACAGGGTTCGTTTTACGAGCGAAAAGACATTTCCGGCGTGCATGAAGCGGCTTCCGCTTCCTCTGCCATTTGTTCGGGCAAGACCGCGAGGCGCGGTTTGTGGCCCGAATTTGCGTATGGAAATGACGCTTTGAGCGGCCCTGACCGGGCGAGACACGGAATTGAGAGACAAGAGGGTTTAATGCCTACCGTCAACCAGCTGATCCGCAAGCCGCGCATTGCGCCGGTGAAGCGCAACAAGGTCCCGGCCATGCAGCAGAACCCGCAGAAGCGGGGCGTCTGCACGCGCGTCTATACAACGACGCCGAAGAAGCCGAACTCGGCGCTGCGCAAGGTGGCCAAGATCCGCCTGACCAATGGTTTTGAAGTGATCGGTTACATCCCCGGCGAAGGTCACAACCTTCAGGAGCACTCCGTGGTGATGATCCGCGGCGGCCGCGTCAAGGATCTTCCGGGCGTCCGCTACCACATCATCCGCGGCGTGCTCGACACGCAGGGCGTGAAGAACCGCAAGCAGCGCCGTTCGAAGTACGGCGCAAAGCGTCCGAAGTAAGATTTTCCGGCCCTGGCGCTGCTTCAATGCGTCGGGCTACGAGATTGAGAGACAAAAGCCATGTCGCGTCGTCACAGTGCAGAAAAGCGTGAGATCAATCCGGACCCGAAGTTCGGCGATCTGATCGTTACCAAGTTCATGAATGCCGTCATGTATGACGGCAAGAAGTCGGTCGCCGAGACCATCGTCTATGGCGCGCTCGACCAGGTCCAGTCGAAGACCAAGCAGGAGCCGGTCACCGTCTTCCATCAGGCGCTCGACAATGTCGCGCCGCATGTGGAAGTGCGTTCGCGTCGCGTCGGCGGCGCCACCTACCAGGTTCCGGTCGACGTGCGTCCCGAGCGCCGCCAGGCATTGGCCATCCGTTGGCTGATCGCGGCTGCTCGCAACCGCAACGAGACCACCATGGTCGACCGCCTCTCGGGCGAGCTGATGGACGCGGCCAACAACCGCGGCACCGCCGTCAAGAAGCGTGAAGACACCCACAAGATGGCTGAAGCCAACCGCGCTTTCGCACACTACCGCTGGTAAAGCGCGAACAGGACTGAGAGGCAGCTACGATGGCCCGCGAATACAAAATCGAAGACTACCGCAATTTCGGTATCATGGCGCATATTGACGCCGGCAAGACGACGACCACCGAGCGCGTCCTCTATTACACGGGCAAGTCGCACAAGATCGGCGAAGTGCACGACGGCGCTGCCACCATGGACTGGATGGAGCAGGAGCAGGAACGCGGCATCACCATCACGTCCGCCGCGACCACGACCTTCTGGAAGGGTCGCGACGGCAAGATGCACCGCTTCAACATCATCGACACTCCCGGACACGTTGACTTCACCATTGAAGTCGAGCGTTCGCTGCGCGTGCTCGACGGCGCCATCGCGCTGCTCGACGCCAACGCCGGTGTCGAGCCGCAGACGGAAACCGTCTGGCGCCAGGCCGACAAGTACCGCGTGCCGCGCATGATCTTCTGCAACAAGATGGACAAGATCGGCGCCGACTTCTATCGCTCGGTCGAGATGATCGGCTCGCGCCTCGGCGCGCAGGCTGTCGTCATGCAGCTGCCGATCGGTGCCGAGACCGAGTTCAAGGGTGTCGTCGACCTCGTCGAGATGAACGCGCTTGTCTGGCGTGACGAGACCCTGGGCGCTGCCTGGGACATCGTCGAGATCCCGGCCGACCTCAAGGCTCGTGCCGAGGAATACCGCGAGAAGATGATCGAAGCCGCCGTCGAAATGGACGAGACGGCCCTCGAGAACTACCTCGAAGGCAAGATGCCGTCGAATGACGAGATCCGTTCGCTGATCCGCAAGGGCACGATCGCGGTCAAGTTCTACCCGATGTTCTGCGGCTCGGCTTTCAAGAACAAGGGCGTGCAGCCGCTGCTCGACGCCGTTGTCGAATACCTGCCGTCGCCGGCGGACGTTCCCGCCATCAAGGGTGTCGATGCCAAGACCGATGCCGAGATCGAGCGTCATGCGGATGACAACGAGCCGCTCTCGATGCTCGCCTTCAAGATCATGAACGACCCGTTCGTCGGTTCGTTGACCTTTGCCCGTATCTATTCAGGCAAGCTCACCAAGGGCGTCTCCGTTGACAACACCGTCAAGGGCAAGAAAGAGCGCATCGGCCGCATGCTGCAGATGCATGCGAATTCGCGCGCCGACGTCGAGGAAGCTTTCGCCGGCGACATCGTTGCCCTGGCAGGCCTCAAGGATACGACCACTGGCGACACGCTGTGTGATCCGTTGCACCCGGTCATCCTCGAGCGCATGGAATTCCCCGATCCGGTCATCCAGATCGCCATCGAGCCGAAGACCAAGAACGACCAGGAAAAGATGGGCCTCGCCCTTCATCGCCTGGCTGCCGAGGATCCGTCCTTCCGCGTCAAGACCGACGAGGAAAGCGGCCAGACCATCATCTCCGGCATGGGCGAACTGCACCTCGACATCATCGTCGACCGCATGCGCCGCGAGTTCAAGGTCGAAGCCAATGTCGGCGCTCCGCAGGTGGCCTATCGCGAGACGATCACCCGCAAGCACGAGCAGGATTACACCCACAAGAAGCAGACCGGCGGTACCGGCCAGTTCGCTCGCGTGAAAGTTGTGTTCGAGCCGAATGCCGAGGGCGAAGACTTCGTGTTCGAGTCCAAGATCGTCGGCGGCGCCGTGCCGAAGGAGTACATTCCAGGCGTCGAGAAGGGCATCCAGAGCGTCATGGGCGCTGGTCCGTTCGCGGGCTTCCCGATGATCGGCGTCAGGGCGACGCTGATCGACGGCGCCTACCACGACGTCGACTCTTCGGTCCTGGCCTTCGAAATCGCGTCCCGTGCCTGCTTCCGTGAAGCCGCACCCAAGCTTGGCGTGCAGCTGCTCGAGCCGATCATGAAGGTCGAGGTCGTGACGCCGGAAGACTATGTCGGCAGCGTCATCGGCGACCTGAACGGCCGTCGTGGCCAGATCCAGGGCCAGGAAGCGCGTGGCGTGGCCGTCGTCATCAACGCGATGGTGCCGCTCGCCAACATGTTCAAGTACGTCGACAACCTGCGCTCGATGAGCCAGGGCCGCGCGGCCTACACGATGCAGTTCGATCACTACGAGCCGGTTCCGACCGCGGTCGCCCAGGAAGTCCAGAAAAAGTACGCGTAACTCGAAAGAGCTGCCGCGGTAACGCAATTCAAAGCCCGCATGGGCGAGCAGGAAATGGAGACATCACATGGCAAAAGGTAAATTCGAGCGCACTAAGCCTCATGTGAACATCGGCACGATTGGTCACGTTGACCATGGCAAGAC
>NZ_VFWK01000015.1:0-45726 GCF_006442655.1 Mesorhizobium sp. B2-1-3A | reverse complement strand
TTGGTGCGGTCGAGAAGACTCGTAAAAACGCTGCAAACCGCAGAAATCCGGGGCAAATGTGTCCCATGCGCTGCAACGCCGGGGCCTTACATGTCAATAGGTTAGGATATGGGTGTCCCACGACTTCATGCACAGAAATCGTCGCCTGTGGATTACGTCTATCGATGGGACCGCCAGGGCCGCAAGGGTCAGGCGTGCCGCGTCACTGCGCGGGGCAAGTTCAACAGCATTCGGGTCGAGTTCGCCGACCCTCCCCCACCAACAAGGAGCCTAGGAATGGAACACGCGCTAAACGAAGGGCAATTGATGGCGCTTCAGGAGATCGCGCTGCGCGGAAGCAAGAAGCCCGCCAAGGCGAAACACAAGGCTGGCTATGTGAAACCGCCAGAAATTCCAGTCGTCCGCGAGAATGTCGCGGTGTTGCTGCGAGACGGTCTGGTCCGATCCATGGGGCCGCATTCGAAAGTTGTTCGCATCTCCGAAAAAGGCCTGGCGGTTCTAGAAGCCTATATGAGCCGGATCAAGACGAAGTTTGACCCAAGGCCGATGCCTCGAATCGAGGTCGCGCGCCCCGTGGCCGATCTATGCATTGAAGTTCGCTGGATCGGCGGAACTCGTATTGGCAGAACGGAAATTGTTGATCTATCACCGGCTATCAACAAGTACCGAGTTTATGCTCCGCTTAGAAACGATAGGTCGCTTTTCGAGACGCTATCTGTCGGTAACGACGGCACGATTCTTGAATGGGGAGATGGTGCATTTGACATGACCGCAACCTCTGTTGAGCATCTAGCCCAGGATATTTTCCGAGCCGACGCCCTCTCTTCCTCTACCAGGGGGGGCGAGCATGGCTGAAATCGAATTCGGAGAGCGATGCGTTACCAGCGACCAGTTCGCTGAGACCTTCCCCAAGATACTAAAGGGGCGCTCGCACATTCGCGGTCTTATCCTCGGCAAGGCCACCGCCGATGGTTGTTACAACGTGATCTGGGAGGGCCGCCGAACCGTCGAGAGCTTCCACAAAAGCTTCTTCCTGCTCAAACGCGACTTCGATGGCTCTACCAGAGGGGAATGAACGATGACGAAGCGCAGACCTGACTGGCGCAAAGCGGTGTTCACTTACGAAGACGATCCGGACGTTGGACGGCTCTACTATTTCGCGCCCCAGACGCGGGCGCAGGGTCCGTATCGGGAGCAGAGGCATGTCCGGGCCATCATCGACATTGCGTCCGATGGGACATTGGCTGGCATCGAATTGATCGATAATATGCCGCCACTCGATGCGGATCCCTGACGCATGACCATCCGCACAATGTTCGCTCTGCTCCCTATCGGCGCTGCCTTAATGGCTGCGCTGTATGGGTTGAGGTATGTCGGGTGGGTCGATTTCTGATAGGAGATGAAGATGAACGTGTTCGCAATGCCCGCTTATGAAGTCGTGAAGCTTACGGACGGCATGGATGTCCTGAGATCACTGTTTCCAGAAGGCGAGGCCAACGCCCTCAACTTCGTCATGTTCTCCACCAGCGGCACCCATGGCAGCTACCTTACGATTGAGGAAGTCGCTGCCAGTCTTGGGTCAGACGAGCCAAGCAAACTCACTGTGCTGGTCATTCAGCCGCGCGTGGTGCGTTTGCTGTACGGCGAGATCGAGATAACTGCCGATGACGTGCCATACCTCCAGAACCTCCGCGAGAGCAGCAAACGCGTCTTTGCTGGACAGTGAGTGCCTAGCGCTTCTTCGGCGGGAAAGCCTCAATCTTTGCCTTCACGCCGTCCTGCTCCATGGCCAGTTTCATCGCCTCGGCTTCAGCTTTGTCCTTTGTAGCAAGCACGGTCTTCCACACCTTCTCCTTGGTGTCGTAGACGCTGACAACGTAGCTGGTCATTGCCCCTTGCTCTTCGAATAGCCTGTCGGCTTCGTATTCGCCATTATGTGCAGCCTGGCGCCCTTGTGGCCGCACCGCTCGCATTTGCAGGCTTGAGCAATCCGGGTTTCCCCGATCACCTCATAGTCGGGTCCGTATCGCTCAATGAGCCAGTCCAGAGGTAGCGGCTTGCCATGGCCACAGTTCGGCCCGGCACAGTTCGCCATCAGGCCTTCCCCTGCTGCTTTGATCTCTGCAAGAGTGCTCATGGAGGGGATATAGCGCGGCCCTCAAACGACGAAAAGCCCGCCAGCCGAAGCCAGCGGGCGGGGTAAAAGGTGGTGGCGCGTCAGCGAGAGGCGAGTTCCGGCGGCAATCCAAGGTCTGCTTTCTTTGCGGGCGAGATGGCATCGATCTTCTGGGACAGCACCTCAACCTTAGTGGAGAGGCTGTTCACGCGCTCGCTGATGCCGTCGAGCTTGGCGCCCATGACTTCAAGGAGCTTGTCGATCCTGGCGTCTTGCGTGTCGTCCCGCTTGTCCATCTGGTCGAGGCGAAAGGTGACGTTATCCAGAGGCCGAAGCTTCTGCTGGATCTCATCGAAATTCTTGTCGGAAATGACCGTGCGGGCCTGGCGCGATTGCTCGATGACGTCGAGCCGACCTTCAAGCCGCTGGATGTAGATGGTCAGCGTGATCGCAGCCAACACGATAGCCGCGATCGACGGCACGTTGATCCGCAACCAGTTGACGTTCACTTCGCGGTTTTGAACCATCTCATCACCTTCAGCCATTTGCCCCGTCTGCCCTTTCAACGCGCTGCTACGGCTTCCAGCCGCAAAGTTTTTGGCCTTTTTCATTGTGGGCCAGGATCGCCGCGACCGAAGCGTCCGAGAGCGTGGCGATCTCTGCCTTGGTCGGACGAATGGGATGCTCCACCGCGCAGAAGGAGCCGCCGGTCGTGGGGCACCCTGCGAGACAGACCAGCAGCGGCAATGCCAACACTTGGAGCTTTCGCCTCATGACTTGGACCATTTTCCCAGCCTTTCCCTGTTGGTGTCAGGCGCGCGACCGGCCACGGCGTCATCGATCGCCTGAGCTTCGGAGCCGGCGGTGGCGTCTTTCACGGCCTGCTTGTCGCGTTCACGCTTGGCGCCCCGCAGATTGCCGTAGCCGAGGCCTATGAGGGTTCCTACGGCCCCGAGCGCGGCTATGAGGATTGATGTGTGGGTGAGCAGGAAAGCGATGACCGCAGTCATGTCACAGCCTCGTAGGTGGCGTCAAAGATATCGGGTTTGCAGGGGTAGATTTCGCCCTTCACCCCACGAATGATCCAGTCGCCCGGCATCGCCGCCATCGTACCCTCAAGCGTACCGATGTATAGGATGTCGATGAACCGTCGCACCTGGCCAGGCTCAACTGCGGCTATGGTCGCGGCCTCCGTTGGAAGCGTTTCGCTGCAAGGCGGCATCCATGAAGGGTATTCCAAACGCTCAGTTTCGAACGGGATACCGCCGTTGGTGAGGCCGGTAACTTCGCCTGTCCATTTGATTGCCTCGATGACGACAGGCTTCTTGCGGAATTTAGCCATCTCATTTCTCCTCTGCCGGCGGCGGTGGCGCGACCATGCCGGACGGGCCGTCGCGCACGGCGTTGATGACCAGCTTGGCCAGCGCCAGCCCGCCACTGATTTGCAGAGCGCGGTGGTCGGTGATGCCGAACGCCGTCCAGTCAAACCCGGCGAGCGCGCCAGAGGTGACGATGAAGATCAGCGTGTTCAGCAGATTGTGCAGTGCGTTGGTGTTGAACCATTTCATGGTCATTTCCTCTTGATGGCTGCGATGATGAGGATGGCGATCACCACCAGCACGACGCCGCCGGCAATGAGCGCGGGAGAGACGCCGGCATGAGCGGCACCCCCGCCGATCCCGAGAGCGGCAATGATGCCGGCAATGATGCCCTTGCCGGTCTTGGGCGCGGTCACAGGAGGCTCAGGAGAAGCACTAGGCGCGGCGGGCGTCGCAGGAGCCGGGGAAGGCTGAACGGGTGCTGGCGGGGCCGCTGGCGGCCAAGGCGTGTCCTTGATGCGGGACCACTTCCTGAAAGCATCAGCCAGTTTGGTGTCGTACCCGTTCTTCTTGTAGGCCGCGCCGTTGTAGCCCTTGGCGAATGCCGCCCAGTCATGGGAGCGCAGCGCGCCGTCGAGATGGTTCGCCTGGATGAAGTTGACGGCGGCCTCGAGCTGAAGCTCTTCGCTCTCCATCATCGCCTCGACCATGGCTTGCGGGGTCAGGAACCCGGCCGCCTCGAAGTTCTCGCCGAGAACCTGACCAAGGCCCCATGATGCCGACTTGAGCGCGGCGGTCTCGTCGATCGCGCATGCCGACTTCAGGCGCGGGTAGCTGTCCTTGGGATAGGGCTGCTCGCCCCACTTTGGATAGGCCAGCCCTTGCGCTACCGCCTGGGCTCGCGCAGCGCCCGCCAGATTGCGATAAAAAACATGTGGCTCGAAGAGGATGATGGGGCGGCCCTGACTATCGAAGCCATGGCCGCGCGTTTCAACGTCGAGAAAAGCATGGATTTCGTCCTCTCCTACTCCGATCTTGGCGCCGAGCTTCGGCAATGCGAGGTCGTCAAGGCGCACCGCGGCGCCCTTGAACGTCGTGTCCATGGGTTTTCCTTTCAGTGTGAAGTAGAAAGCCGCCCAACAGGCCGTAGACCGTGTCGATGGCGGCGTGGTATCCGCTGCGAATATTCAAATCGGGGGGGGGCTTGATGTCCAAATTGACTATTTGGTTTCGAAACAGACAGAATCCTGTGCCTAAGGACACCAAACTGGGCCGCTGGACTTACGGCATCGACAACGGCCTCAAGATATTCGGCTGCAATCCTAACGCCCGCCTGGAGATCGGCTCCTTTTGCTCAATCGCTGCAGACGTGGTTTTTCTGTGCAGCGGGAACCATCCGACAGCTTGCGCGACGACTTCCTTTATCCAAGCGAACATGCTGGGGAAGCCTGCGCACAAAGACCCAAGCGGCCGGCGCGGCATCACCATCGGCAATGACGTTTGGATCGGCAGAAGGTCGATGATCTTACCGGGCGTGAAGATCGGTCACGGCGGCGTTGTGGCCGCTCAGACCACAGTTACAAAGGACGTGCCGCCCTACACGATCGTCGGTGGAAACCCGGCGAAGAAAATCCGTCTTCGATTCCCGGAAGAGATCGTCGAAAAAATGCTGGCTATCCGTTGGTGGGATTGGGACGACGAGAAGATCAAGCAGGAGGCCGACCTCCTAACCGGGCCGATTGAAGATTTCGTCGCGAAGCACGGCTAAGAGGCTGGCCGATGAAACGAGACTGGGTAAAGCTGCCGAAGCCGTGGGCCGAACTGCGCCCCGGCCTACGCGATGAGGTTGCGGCCAAGGCCGGAGACATCCACACCTATGATGGCGGACACGTCAGGCTGGTGGATGGACTGTGGGAAGTCGTATTCAGCGGCGATGCGAACGATGCCGATGTGGTTCTTAATGCGCTGCGGAAACCGAATTAAATGGAGCGAGCCATGACAGAAACGCGATTGCCCGTTGTCCCTATCGCCATCGCGATGTTGGCCGCGTTGGTGGCGGTTCTCGCTGTGTCCATTCCGATGTCCCACGAGGTCGAGGAGGCCAGCGTGGTGAGCTACAGAGTTGGCGACCCGGCGATCCAGTTCAACAATGATAGTGCTCCGGGCGTGCCTGGCTGGTTCGCTCCTGACGACTGGGGCATGTGGGGCAACGGGAACGCCGAACTTCACATCCAGCTTCAGCCCGCTCCGACCGGTCCTATCGACCTCACCGTCAACACGATGGTGAAGCTCTCCATATATTCGAACCGGCGCATGATGGCGCTTTTCGTCAACGGCAAACCCTATGATCAATACATCTACGACGGGAACACGCCGACGCAGCTCATCAGCGTGACAATCCCACAGGACGAAATGCCCACAGATGGCAAGCTCGTCCTGCGGTTCGTGGTTTACCCAGGCGCATCACCAGATTCCAAGCCGGGCTTTTTTAACGACGGCGCGATTGGGGTCGGGCTACGGAGTTTGCAGATCCTTCCTCATCAGGCGTAATCGCCAACTGCGACTGAGGCATTGCCCGCCACCTTCTCTATTTCGAACCAGCTATCGGTATCGATTTCACAGGTTCCTGTCGGGCCTGCCGAGAAGGTGATCTGCGGGGCGATGTTGCCGGCGGCGTTCACGCGGATTTCGCCCTCAATGAAGATATCGGTGCGGATGGCCGTCGACGCTGCTGTCAACGCCGTGGCGGATGCCGTCTTCGGGCTGGCCATCTGCGGTGTGCCGAGTGTCGTTGACCCCGCCGTTGACGTGGCCATAGCTGTATAGGCCATGGAGGTAATGGTCGCGGTACCGCCGATGCCGAACGACGTGGTGTGCGAGGTAGCGCCGGTGTTGATGCCGATCTTGGTGCGGAACCGGTAAAGAGTCGCCGCCTCGACGTTGATCTCATCCTGGGTCGACGGGAATATGTTCTGCGCCGACGTCGAACTGTTGGAGAGAGCGTTCGGCGCGGATGTCCCAACCCACGTCTTCTTGAACTTGTCCCCTTGAGGGAACCAGTTCACGCCATCCGAGACCAGCGTAACCGCCTCGTTCTTGCCGCAGTAATAGCTGGTGCCGATGGCGATGTTGCCGCCGCCCAAGAGTCGCGTGTTGTTGTTCGCGAAGATCAGCGTGATCGACCGGCCGGCATAGCTCCGCGCATTGTTGATGGTCTGGATACCTGTGGTCCCGCTGACGGAAAACACGGTGTCCACGGCGTTCGGGGTGACGGCCGATGCCGACGCCAACGTGGCCATGTAGGGGTTGATGATGTTGCCGGTCAGGATACCACTGAATATGGTTCCACGGTGACGAGTGACCGCGCCAACGGCGTTGTTGATGCCGATATCGTAGCCGTAGATCGAGCACTGATCCATGTCGACCACGGCAGTGGCCGCAACGTTCCAGCCGGCCGAACTTGCCGCCGCCCCCGTCCTGCGCGTCTGGCAGTTTGAGAACGATGCCGCGCCACTGGTGACATTGAAGCCGTAGGTTGCGCATTCCCAGGTGTTGCAGGCGGTGTAGGTTGCAGGCGCCGTCGCCGCAGACGTGGTATCCGACTGGAAGCCGATATCCTGCGCCGCAGTCTGACAGCCGATGTATTTGATGTCGGCGGCCGAATTGACGAGCCGAAAACCGATTGTGCCGGCGAGCGGGGTGGCAGCATGCCCATCAGCTCCGCAATTGAGGAACACCACCTGATCGGCGTCTGTCACCAGATAGCCGGTCGCATAGGCGAACGAGAAGCAGCCTCGGACCTGTGTCCAGTCGTGGGGAGCCTTCAGCGAGAAAGCCGCGCCCGTGCGATCGTTCTGGGCGCCATTCGTTTCCGGCACCGATCCGATGGTCACGAAGGGCCAGAAATGGCACTCGCTGATCCGGGTAATATCGGTCGACGCCTCAAGGAAAATGCCGTTCTGGCAGTCGCCGTGGACGCGGTTGATGGTGATGCGGCTGCATGACGTAGCCCCGGAAATCGACCGGATGCCCTGGTTGAAGCCAAGCACCAGGCAGTCTTCAATCAACACATCCGCAACGCTGTTTCGGATGGTGACGCCAGTGCCGAGGAACTGCGCAGCGACCTGTGCCGAGGTGATGTTGAATGTCAGGCCCTTGCGGAATATCCCCAGGTTCTTGAGCGTGCAGTTCGAACCGATAGAGATCGTCGCGGCGCTGTTGACGTAAATGCGATTGATCGTCGCGTAGGTTGTCGACGGCGTGAAACCACCGATAGCGGGCTGACTGCCAATCAACGTTGCGCCATCCGGCATGGTGAAAGTCGTGTCAACAAGCGGGTTGCACCCTGGGGGCAGCATGACGACGCAGCCGACCGCAGAACCAGCGAAAGCTGCCGTGAGAGCTGCTGTGTCATCCGTGGTGCCGTCGCCGACGACGCCATACCAAGACGCGTTGCGCGGCCCGCTGTGCAGCCTGATCCACGTATAAGAGCCAGAGGTGAGGTATTTTCCTTCGGCTGTGTCGGCCGTTGCCTCTGCCTGCACAGAAGCCGACAGCGAGGATGTCAGGTAGGGCAACCACTGGCCGTTGCGTCCCAAGCCTTCGCCATATGTCGTCGCGGCCCTGTCCTTGGTCGGGTCGAGCGCCTTGACTGCCGTGCGATCCGACGCATAGACAGCCGCCGCAAGCGCATTGCGCACTTCGGTTGTGGTCTTTGCGGCATAGGCCGTATTGCCAGCGTTTCGCTGCAAGAAGGTGTTGGCGACTGGGGATGCGGGGAACCCGGCAGCAGACACGGCCGCGGTGATCAGGGCCAGACCAGCCGTGATTGCCGATCCGACCGAAGAAAGGCCGGCGGCGATCGCTGCATTGATGATGCCGATCCCATCGTCCGACTGGTAGAAGACGATCGCGAGAGCCGTGTCGCCAATCACCGGGTTGAGCGTGTTGAAAACGTAGGTCTTGCCAGCGTTGGTCGAGCCTTCAGCGACGTGGACAGTCGTCCCCTTTTGCATGGTACGCGCCGTGCGGGCATCGGCGGCGCGATACCACTGGCCGGCCGAAACCGTGCGAATGCCGTTCTCCGACCCGTCCGTCTGATCCTTGACGAGCACGCGGTCGCCCTCGACGGTCTGAACGCCGTCGATGGTCAACAGCCCGCCGGCATCGACATCGATATTCGCCGTGGTCGCCAGGCGGCAGGGTTCGCGCTCGCCGGTCAGCAGGCGAACGGCGGCAGTAGCAGGTCGGGCCATTACGGCTCTCCACTCTTGAAAGGTCGGGGTTTTTGAAGTTGAGTGCCCCGCCATGGGGCTATTGGCGATTATCGTTGCTCAAGTGCTGGACCCGGTTCGGGTCATCGGGCTTTTGGTGCTGTTCGGTTTGACGCGGCTGGCAGAGAACAAGGGAACCGGATGGTTCGCCCTGGCAGTTGGCTATCTTCTGATTTCGATCGTCTGGCCCGGCATATTGAACGGATGGACCGGGCCGCTGGCCGCCATGAGGTTCGTGGCTGGTTTTCTATCGAACGCCATCATTTTGGGGCTGGCGTTTCTCGTCACCCGGCTCTGGCGCCGCTAGTTGCAGACTTCCGAGTTGGCGCGGCCGTCCCAGTCGATACGGCAGTTCTGCGCACCGCTGCCGCTTGGTGCTGTGCCCGTCATTAGGATCAACACGCCGCAGACGACGAAGGCAGCGCCAAACTTGCCGACCTTGGCCATGTCACCCTCCAAGAAGCCGCCGACGCAAAACAGCGCCAGGGCGAGACCGACAATTCCAAGGACACCAGCGAGCATCTATTTCTTTCTTGTGTCGGGCAGGTCGAGCGCATCGCCCGTCGCGGCCTCGACCTTATCGAACAGAGAGCGAAGATAGAACAGGTTTTGCGCCGGCACCAGTTGGCGCAGCTTATGCAGATCCGACTTCGTGGTGTCGCCAGCAAAGATCGAGCCGGATACCTGAAAGATGTCGGACACGGCATCCGCCGTGGGCCCGAGGAAGGCACCGGTGACATTGCGGCTGGCGTAGCGGGAAACCTGTTTTCCGGTGATGGCTGAAAACCCCACCCTGCCCCGCGTGGCCTTCTCCGCGACATTGTTGGCGTCCATGAGCCATCCGGTCAGGCCGGACTTGTCCAGCGCCTCGACGGCCCACTGCTTGGGGTCGTCCGACACCGGCTGGCCTGAAATGCTCTGCCGCGCCCAATAGGTCATGGCGCCGAGCCCCAGGGACAGCATGACGCCGTTCAGCGTGGCCGCATCGCGCTGCTGCAGCCCGGTCAGCATGGTCTTCTGCATCGACGAAATGCCGAAGCTCTTGAACTGGCCTACCGCCTTGCCGAGCTCCGTCGACATCCACAGGGGCTTGTCCTGGCCGGGTGAGACGATGGCACGGTCAACCTCGCGCACCACGGCGGCACGGAAGGCTTCGCGCGCCTCGCGATCCGTCCAATCGCCAGCCTTTGCCAGCAGCACGCCATCCTGATTGTCGCCGTGCGCGCCGAACTGCTTTGTGATGCGCTCGGCCAGGTCGGCATCGATCCCGCTCGAGGCAAGATTGCGGATGTCCCTTGCCGTCCCCTTGCCGCCGGCGACACGCTCCGCAGACCGGAGGATATTGGTCATGGTCAGCAGACCGGTGAATTGCTTCAGCGTGGCATTCCATGGCGCCATGAGAGACACGACACCGAACCGGGTCGAGAGCGAAGCAAGCCCGCGCTCGAATGCCGAGTGCCGACCGAAGTCATCGGTGATGTCGGCCATCGCCATGGCGCGGCTGTCGAGCACCATGTCAAGGGCGGTGCCGGCGTCTTTCACTTCCTGAGCCGCCAGCCGGAAGGCTTTGAAATTCTTGACCATCGGAATGAACCCATCCCGGAAGGTGCTGGTCAGGCCGTGGGCGAAGACAATCTTGCCGAGATCAGGGATGGCGGAAACAGTCATGCCGCCCAGCAGGCGCAGATAGTTGATGTTGCGGGCGATCTTGCCTGCGCGCAGCACCAGCGAATCAGGGTTGGATGGCAATGCGTACTGGCCGCGCAGCCGGTCGCGGATGCCGGAGAGATCGCGCACCGCAGCCTTTCGAGATGCCTCGATCCGCTGGCGGCCCTTCTCCGTCGTCTCGCCGGCAATCTTGGCGTTCGCCTCGTCGTTGATCTTGCGGAGTTGCTCGGCCAAGTCGACCGAGCCGAACTTGCGGGCCAGTTCCACATCGGCTGACATGGTGCGGACCTGGGCGCGCAAGACCTCCTCGATATCGGTGTTGAGGAAATCCTGTATCTTCCGGCTCTCGATGTTGAGCACGCGCTCTTTCAGGGGACCGCGAGGGCCAGAGACGATATCGTAGGGAATGCGGCTGTCGGCATGGCCGAGGATGCTGTCGATCGTGTCGTCGACAAGACCCTTCACCTCACCATCCGACAGGTTGCCGTATTGCGCATCCCGTTCGGCCTGTGCTGCGACCTTCGGATCGATCTTGCCGTCGGCGCCAGCTTTCTTGGCCAAAGGCGATTCCGCGCGCTTTGCCGCCGCATTGCGCTCGGCGATGAAATGGTCGTTCAGCACCGCCGAGAATTCACCGCGGCGCGCGATGATCTTGTCCTTGTTGTACATGCGGAAAAGGTGGCTGGTGTCGCCCTTGATCGCGACGTCTTCCGGCAGGAGCCTGGCCTCGATCGCTGCCTTCTTCATGGCGTCGTCGAGTTGGCGATAGACCCGCGCCGCCTCGGCGACCTGGGCAATCGGATGCTGTTCCCCCGAGAAAGCCGCCTTGCCGACCTCCTCCTTGAACTGCTTGTAGGTCAGGCGGTCGGTCGAGCCGCGTACCCGGTCGAACTCGGACTGCATCGGGGCAAGGAAGCGCTGGAATGCAGTCGGCTCCGGAGTGCTGTAGAAATACCGGGCATAGCTCGTATCGATCTCGCGCAGCGCAGTCGCCAGCGGCGCGTGCCACATCTTCATCCGGGTTTCCACCGCGCCACCGCGCTCCGTCGCCACACCGGCGGCATTGTCTGCATATTCCAACGGAGTTTCGGCAAGGCCGCGCACTGCTTCCCGGCCGGCGTCCAGTTCGTTCAACTGCAGGCGGATAAGCGGATCTTGCCGGTTGACGACGGGCAGCTTGGAAATGAACGCCTCGTCCTTGAGGGTGAGAGGCCCGGTGTCTCGCGCGGCCGCGCCGGCGGATGAGCCCTTGCCCATGTTGGCGAATTCGCGGTCAGCCGTGGCGAACGCGGTATCCTGTCCTTCGATCTTCGTCGACAGGGCTCGGCTGCTCGTGCTGTCCAGATAGCGGCCCGCCAGCGCGCCAAGCGCGCCGCCGAGGACAATGGAGCCGCCGATGTTGAGAGCGCTCTCCTCGGGCGTCCTTGTGGACTGCGTGGCCTGTAGAATTCCCTCGGAGACCGCGGTGTCGACGCCGGCGCCCAAGGCAACCCGTCCGGCCATGGCAAGCTTGCTGCCACCGCCTATGGCCAGGCCACTGCCGAATGAGGCAAGGGTGGGCAGATCAATGACGCCGGCCGCCATCTGGGCAATCGTGCCGGGCCAGCCGGCGGCGGCCAGCGTGCGGTTGTCCTTTATCTCCTGATCGATGACGATCTTCTGCGCATCGGCCGCGCGACGGTTTCGGATACCAGCGAACGACGTAACATAGGGCGCGTATTTCGGGTCGTCCTTCACATAGTCGATGGCATTGAAGCCCTCGCCGCCTTCGTCGACGACTGAAGGATCAGGGATGCCAGATGCAGCCATGGCGGAGCCGATGGTGTTCTGGGTCCGAAATGCCGCGCCCCATGTCTGGAGCGTCGACGGCGCGGGCACAGGTTCGTCAACCTGAATGTTGCTCAGGTCGCCAATCGGGCGCTTTTCGTCGAGGAACGGCATTACATCGCGCTCCGGCTCATTTTTTCGGCACCTTCAAATGGAGCGCGTCCTTAACCTCTGCGCGTGACGGTATGCGCCAGAAACTCGAACCTTCGCTTGTTGCGGCCGGGATGTCGGTTGGGATATTCGCGCCGGGCGCTGGCTTGGGCGCGGGTGTCGCCTGTCGCGGCGGCAACGGCTCTCCCGTCAGAATGTTGACGTCATAGAGCGCGTCGTTCTGCCGGGCGTTTTTCGTGGCCTCGTCCTGCGCCTTGGCGCGGTTCGCCTCCTGATTGGCCAGCATGTGGCTGACGTCGGGCCGCCAGACCTTGCCGGGGATCGTCTGGAGATTGCCGTTGGCATCCTTCCACATGACCGCATATCCCGGAAGCCGCCCGGCCTTCACATCGGCTTCGGTTTCAGGCGTGGTGACAAGCCGGACAGTCGACGGGTCGATAGCCAGATCGCCGCGATAATACTTCTCCTGGGTCTGATGGAGCGCCTGCGCATAGGCGTCCGCGTGCTCCGGAGTGTCAAACTTGCCTAGATGCTGCCCCGTCTGATGGTAGAGCGCGATGGCTTGATCGTCCGAAAGGATCTTGCCGTCGGGCGAAACCGTCGGGATTAGGATTTCCTGGCCATCCTCCTCGAACGACATCGATCGCACCGTGCTGACCGAACCATCTGCATTTTTCACTTGAGGGCGGTTCGCCAGATCAATGTTGCCGGCCTGCATCCTGCCTTCGAATGCCGTGATCGGCCCCGGCGGGCCACGCCCAGAGAACTCATCAATATCGCTGTGCAATTGCGCTTTGGCATAAAGGAAGGGATCGGCACCAACGCCCAGCGGCCCGCCGGCGACGTCTTCCTTCGGCCAGTAGCGCTCAGGTGGGTATTTCACGACGGTCGCAGCGCCACTAAGCCGCGACACGCCATAGAGCGTCTTCATCTGCTCGAGTGCGCGGTTCTTGGCGAGGTCGGGGTTTCCATTGGCGGAATAGAACTGGTCCTCGGCGATGGCGAGAAAGTCCGCCTTGATGCCCGCCTCCTGCAAGGGGTCGAGCCCGAGCGCCGGCGCGCCGTTGAAAAACCAGCCGTCCTTGAACTCGGACGACAGATCGACATCGCCCATGGTCTTGAGGAATTCCTTCGCCGCCGGTTCCAACACCTTGCGGTCGCGCTGCTTCGACGGATCGGCATTGTCAATCATGCGGCGCGCGGCTTCCTCGGGCGGGAGGTTCAGCTTGTTGACGTAGTAGCTGAAATCCTCTGCGGCCTTCTGAACCTCGTTTCCGCCATCGCGCCGGCCGAGGATGGCCGGATCATAGGCCACGATCTTCTGCGCGGTCTGCGCGGCGGCGATCACCTGGCCGGGGTTCTGGCTGGAAAGGCCACGGCGCATGTCGTTGATGATCGGCTGGGGCACTACGCCGGTCTGCTGGATGATGGCCGTGGCGATATCGGCCTGGCGCTCCAGCGGCACATTGCCGGCGGCCGAGGAATAGAGCTTGTCGGCGCGCGTCTTGTCGGCGCTGCTGTAGGGATCGAGCGACAGGGAGTTGCTGTTCAGTGCGCCGAGATCGGCCTGCAGCTGGATCGCGCCCTTGTTCTGCTCGTTGAAGGAGCGCAGAAGAGAAGCCTTGTCGCCGTCGTTCAGCGTCTTGTCGCCAAGGATCAGCGCCGGGTCGGTCATCTGGCCGGAGGCAATGCCAAGTTCGAACCGGTCCTTATAAGCGGTATAGTCGGCTTTCTGGGTCGCAAGCGAGGCCGCCTGCTGCTGGCGATATTGCACATCGGCCTGGTTGGCGAGGGACAGCCGGGAGTCCGGATCAAGCCCGGCGAAGCGCGGGTCGACCTGGCCGGCGCGCGACGTGCCGGCGGCGCTCCCCATCTTTTTGTCAGACCATGCGATGGTATCGGCGACCGACATCCCCCTGAGAAACGGGTTGGCGTTGACGACATCCTGCCCGACGATGCTGACAACCGGCGCATTCGGATCGGCTTTCAGCACATTGACCGCGCCGCCTGGCCCGAGGAAATGCGCGAGGTAGATGTTCCCGGGCGTGGTCTGCAAACCGCGATTGGTCAGATAGTCAGCGTTGTCCTGCTGATAGGCCTTGGTCATCTCGCGGCCGAGCGAGGCATCACCCTTCAGGGCAATGATCTGCGCCGCGCTCTTGCCGGCCGCGATGTCAGGGCGGTGCTGGCGAACCGTCGCCACCCAAGTGCTATCGAGGAACTGGCCAACCCCTGATGCCGACGACTTGGGGTTTTTGGCGTTCGGATCGCCGCCGCTCTCAACGCCGATGATCTTGTCCGTGACCTGATCGACCGCGGAACCGCCCGTTTGCTGGACCGGTGCCAAGCCAAGCGCCGCGCGTGCCCGGCCGGCGAACGTCGGGTCTTTCTCCAGCATCGACTGGAACAGGCCCTTGGTGGCGCTCTGGTTCCAGTTATAGGCCGCCTTCTCCTTGTCGAGCGCCGACATGCCTGAGGCGGCAATGCGGTCGAGGCCGTTCTGTTTGAACGCCTCATAGGTCTTGGTGTCGTTCGGGTCGCTCTGGAGGATGCTGTTCAGCAGTGTGTCCTGCGACTTGGTGAGTTCGACCTGTTCGTAGGCCTGCCGGCTCTGGTACTGGACGGTCGCCATCCGGTTGGAGCCCGCAAGGCGCACGGCCTCCTTCGTCGCCAGAAAGTTGGCGCGCTGGCTTTCCGGCACCTTCTGCGCATATTCGTCGAATAGGGTGTCGAAGGCGCCGGGCTTTACCGGACGTCCGTTAACATCCATCTGCCCGTAGACGCTGTCATGGATGCCGGAACCGTCGGCGGGGGCATTGCGGGCGGCTTCGGCTTCAGTCTCGGCCAAGCGCTGACGCAGCTCGTCGTCGACGACACCGGCATCAAACCGGTCCTGCTGATCCTGCACCGCCTTGAAGTGCTCGGCGACCTGGGAAAGCTCATTGCCGGCGCCCTGCAACGCGCGGCCGATCTCGCCGCCGCCCGGATACTGGACAACGCTTCCGGTATCGAGCGACCGGCTTGCGACTTGAAGCGGGATGACAGCCATTATGCGAATGCCGATCCGCCGAATTTCACGGCTTTCTTCGGGTCATAGAGATTGGAGATGCCGGAAACCAACGTGCTGCCGGCATTGATGATGCTGGCGCCCATCGCTTGCTTGCCGCTGAACCGGGAGATGTCGGCCTGGGTGCGAAGGTTGTTCTGCCGGAGCGCCGAGCCGTACTGGATGGCCTTCAGGTCAAGCTGGTTCTGCCGGGCATTCGCGGCCAAGACTTCGCTGGGCGAGCCCTGCACGGCCACGCCAGAGGCGCCGACGGCAGCGCGAGCCTGAGCCGCCAGCAAGTCCTGCTTACGCTTCTCCTGCGCGGCCTCGAACGCTGCGGCTTGGCCGTCGGCCTGAGCCTGCTGCTCGTAGGCCTTGGCCTGCATGTTGGCCATTTGCTGCTGCTGTGCGCCGGACGCGACAGCCCCCACTGTCGAGATGGCAGTGCCCGCAAGGCCGAGGAGGGCGAAGGTGCACATTCTCTACGGCTCCGCGTCAAACACTGGTGTCATGGCCCTGATGGTGCAGGGTGTCGGGTTCTGGTGGCGGATGCGAATGCGCCCCTGCCCTTCCCAGCTATCGTCGATCGGAACGTCGATGTTGCCGGTGAAAAGGTTGGCCATGCCGTTCGGCGCGACCACTGAGGGAATGTGAACCGGCTCCCATTTGCCGCGAAGCAGCGAGGAGATGGTCAACCCGGTGGTGTCGGTTTCCATCAAGGACAGGATGACCTTGGCGACCTTCTTGCGGCGGCCGACGATCGATCCGTCCTTGCCGCCAACGTCCAGTTCCAGCGTGTCGGCTGCGGAGACGTAGGGAAGCCCAACGGACCATTTCGCCGCGGTGACGCCGCCAGGCAATGTCACGGCGCCCGCCGATACCGTGAGGCCCTTGTAGACCTTGCCATCGGCCAATGCGTCGACGACTTGGCCGTTGAGGTGCGACAGGCCGGAAACAGTGCCCACGGCAGCGCCCGAATAGAGCAGACCACAGTCGACCTCGAAAGCGTCGGCGATCGCGCCATATTCGAACGGGGCGGTCTTCACCTCGATATAGCGCTTGGTGACGCCGCCGATCGTGCGCTTGACGATCAGCCAAAGGTCATCGTTCCCATCCTGGCCGGGTGTCACGGTGGCGCTCTCGACAATGCCCCAGGCCGAACCAGAGAAAGTGCCGCCGATGTCGTGGCGGTGCATGCCCCTGACATCCTGCGAGGGCTGATGGGTGTATCCGCCCAACTCCCCGTTATCAAGGGGGAAATACAGCATCGGGTCTGGATCGGTCTGGAAGGCCAGCTCGACCACGCCCTTCTTCGGGATGTGCTCCGAAATCTGCCCGATGTCGTCCGAGGTGAAACGCCCGGTATTGGCCTGCGAGAGTTCGGCGATCGACTGGCGCGATCGTGTCACGTAGAGGAACGATTGGCCGGCATCCACCGGGCGAATGCGCGAGCAGCCGGCGGTGCGGGACCGGCGGTTCTTGAACGAAGATGGTGTCAGCGCTTCATCGACACCCGAGCCGGAAAGCGCGCGCACGCCACCCTGGGTTCCGATCAGAAGGGCGCCATCCGATTCCGCTATCCATGTGATGTCGTTGGCCTGGCCGCCACCGGCCTGCAGGAACTCCAGCGCGTCGTCATCTTCCTCGCCGAGGGCGAAATTGTTGAAGTCGCCGGTCGCCGAGGCATAAACGGAAAACTTGCGGCTGAACGCAAGACGCTCCTCGTAAAGCGTGCCGCTGTCGAGGTATTTCCCTGGGACAAGAGTGCCGAGGCGCCAGCGGGTGATCGGGCTCAGGTCGCGGAGCGCGAAGCCGTGCAGCCGGATGGTGACAACCGTAGTCGACACCCGCGACACGATCTCTGCCCAGCGCCAGCGGCCATCAGATCCGAACAGGCGGATTGCCCTGCCCACGTCCGTCGTCTGGAACCCCGTCCCGCCATTGATGCCGGCGGTTGACGATGCCGTGAGATTGAAAGGCGTCTGGGTCGTGGCGTCGTTGTTGTAGCCAATTTCCGAAAACCCGCTGTCGGCCGAGCCGTCGACGGACTTCCACGAGAACCGGATATATTCGTAGGGCGCCTTGTTATAGAACTCGTAGTAGCGGGTTTCGCCGCCGGACCATCCGCGTTGCCCGGTCTGGCTATCAAGGATGACCCAGGTGGAACCGTTGTTCGATCCCGACACATCCCAGATGGTCGGATTGCGATCGAGCGCCGAATTCGTGCGTGCCGTGAAATAGTAGTTGTTGACGATGAGCTGCGCGCCGCCCGGTTGCCGATAGGTGACGAAGCCGCTGGTGGCTCCGCCCGCGTTGGCGTCGGTGCTCGTATCCTTGTCGAAAACCGCGTATTCCGGGCCGACGGTGCCGGACACCGTTCCTGACGGCGTCGTGTTGCTCGTCATCTTCGGCGTGAACGAGCCGTAATCAGATGGCGTCAGCGTCGTCGAGGTGTCGTTGATGTCGTCGTATGGGCCGTCCTCGATCTTGTAATCGTCCAGGGTCCACGTGGTGTGCGCAGTGCGGGTCAGTACCTTCAACGGGTAGCTGCCGTGCGTGATCCACATCTGATCGGCGGACTGCACATATTGGAGATTGAACAGGTCAGCCTCGAGATACGGCGAGGAGACTTCAACAGTCCCGACGCGAGCGCCGTAGGCGTAGACCCGGATATACTGGTCGCCGAATTCGAGCGCGTAGGCTTGGTCGGCCGAGAAGATGAACGGGATCAGCCGCGTCTTCTTGGCGGAGGTCTTCACCTCGCCAACGAAATACGTCCCGCCCCGCTTGCGCAGCCCGCCGTGAGGCAGCGTGACGAAGTTCTCGCAACGCGACAGGCCGGCGCGGTACAGGTCCAGCGAGGCGCGCGCATGCAGGCGCGGGCTGATCTCGCCCCTGACGAACGTATCCTGAAGCGGGTAGAGCGTGGCCACTCAGCCCCTCCAGAGGCGATTGTCGCCGCGCTGGGTCGACCATGCCGACAGGTTGAGCCTGCCGGCCCGCTGAATGGCCTGCGCGTTCACCGCCGCATCCACAGCCCGATCATAGGCCGCGCGCGCCACATCGATCATTCCGGCCTTGTGTGTGAGAGGGTGAGCCACCTTGACCGCCAGAGCGGCCACCAGCACATCGGTGAACAGCGCATCCCAGTCGTTCGGGTCGGTCAGGTTCGCCACATAGCGGATGACGCGCGGGCTCGTCTGGTCTGAATAGATGATGTCCGCCTCTTGGCGCCATGAGATCGGCACACCGTTGGGCTCGCCGTCATAGGTCAGCGGCAGCGGGCGGAGGCAATCGGCGGGCAATTCATAGGCCCAGTTCAGCGTGCAGTCGCCGGAGCCGGTATCCGAGCCGACCACGGATGCGCGCAGGATCGCGAAGACCCAGGCGTATTTCGTCAACTCGGCTTCGCGGGTCAGGTCATAGTGCAGATTGAGCAAGCGCGCCGCCTTGATGTCCTGATCGAGGCTATCGATCGGGGCTTCGTCCAGCGTGGCCAAGGCCATGTTGGCGACATCGACGGGCGTGATTGCCATGAGGTCAAACCTTCAGCGAGGTGTGGCGTGGGCGGTGGCGCGGGCGGCCGCGATTGTCATACAGGACAACGAACGGGCTCGGGTTCAGCGCCTCGGCTGCTTGCCGGAACATCTTGCGCGCGCGGCTCACAGGCCTCGGCGCAGCCGAGGGCGTGGCTTCTGCAGCGAGAACAGGCTTGGCATCAGCCGCGATCGGCAATGGGTTCTTTCGCGGCCTGCCGTTCGGGCGGCCGGTGGGCTTGTAGGGCATGCTGTCTCCATGACGAAAAGGGCGGACAGCCGAAGCCGCCCGCCCGTTGTCAGCCTTGATCAGGCTTCGGTGGTCTTGAGGGCCAGGAACGTCATGCTCTTGACGCTCGACGCCGTGCGGTCCCAGTTCGCCGCGGTCGCCAGTTCTGCATCGGTGGCAAACTGGCCAGCGACGGAGGCGGCGAGGAAGCGGGTGCCGGGGACGTGCGGCACGAAGTGGCGGCGAGCCACCATTTCCGTGACGCCACCACCATGTGCCTGGCGCGGCTTGCGGTCGAATTCGAGGGGGCCGCCCTCGGTATCGACCGGAAGCTCGTTCCACATGATGGCGTTGTTCTTGAACATGAACGCCGTGTAGACGCCGGCCGAGTTCGGGATGTCGTCATCCACCACCACGCGATACTGCATGTAGTAGGGGATCATGACGCCGCCCTGCTGGGACGACGGCACGAAGTCGATGAGGTCGGCGAGCTTCAGCGCCTTCATCTGCTTCGAATGCATCCAGATCGTCTTGAATTGGTCAGCGCGGTCGCCATAGAGGTAAGCGGCCTCGATGATGTCGGTGTCGACGATGGATGCACCGGTGGTGCGGATCATGTCGCCGGAATCGTTGGCGGCGTTGTCCGCCAGCACGCCGGCAAGGATCTTGATCAGCGTCAGCTTGTTCGCGCGCTGCCAGTAATCGGTCTGGCGGCGAACGATGACCTTCTGCGGATCATCGCCGGCAAGGATGCTGGTCAGGTCCGGGATGCCCCAGGCCTGCGCACGCACGTTGCGGGCGGCAGTCTCGCGGCGGGAGCCGATCTTCTTCATCTCGATCGAGTCCGTCGGATCGTCGTTGACGGGCTCGGAAGGATCGTTGCCGAGGTCTTTCCAGCCGGGCATGTCGACGACGCGACCACCCATCGAAAGCTTCGATGCTACGGCCGGGTCGGAAAACAGGATGCCGGCCTGGTAGATTTCAAGGGACTGAACGTGCTCCTCGAAATTGTACTGTGCGTAAACGGACGGGACGATCGAGTCCGTTACTTTGGTCCATGCGTCTGCCATTGTGGCGGTCTTTCCTTAAAATGCGAAGCGCCGAAGGCCCGCCTTAGCGGGGGTTGTTCGGGAACCAGACGTTGACGTCTTCGCCGGCCTCTCGGCACAGCCGCTTCGCGCGTTCGGGGTCGCTTTGGATCAGGGTGGAAATCGCCGTGGGGCTGACGATCTTTCCGTCGGCGCCACGCTTGAACGGATTGTCTCCGCCGCGCGCATCGCCGCCGTTGATCGTGTCCTCCTTGAACATCGCCTCGCCGACCGCATGGAAAGCTTTCGCGATCTGCGGATCGGTGAGACTGCCGTCGGCCAGGAGAATGCCCTTGGCCTTGTAGGCATCGACGAGACCGAGGCCTTTCATCGCCCGGTTGGCCACCTCCAGCTTCTCCTTGAAGCCTTCGCTGGTTGCCGGTCCCCAATCCTTCACAAGGTCGTCGTGGGTCTTCTCGACCGATGCGGCGACGGCGACTTGCTGCGCCTTCGCCATCTCGGCCATGTGACCGGCGAACTTGTCATGAAGAAGCTGCGACTGCTTTGCGCTGACGCCTGCTTCCACCATCCAGGCTTTGGAGGTGGTCGCGAGGCCGTCGTCGTAAGGCAGATCAGCGGGGAGCCCTTCCGGGCGCTTGAACTCGATCTTGTCTGCCGATTCCACCGGGCGCATTGCCTCGGGAAGCTTGGCGTGGAACTTCGCCCATTCTTCCTTTGGTGCGTCCGGGGCTGGAACCGACACGGAGGTGCCGAGCTTCTGTTCGAGGCTCAGTGCCGCCGAGACGATGTCTTCGTGCGATTTGTAGCCCTTGGTATCGACCCACTTCCGGGCGCCTTCGGAAAGACCGGAGAATGGACTTTGTTCGGTCGTGACAGCGGACCCGTTGTCTGCCGTAACCGCTGGCGTTGCAGGGGCGCCCGCCGGTGGATCGACCACCACGGACCCGGCTTCTGCCTGATCTGTCATAAGAGATGTTCCTTCGATTGAGCGGCTCACCCAGCCGCAGGGCCGTTAAACGTTGTCGCCCCAGTTCTCCCAGAGCAGCGTGATGAAGCCGGTCACGGCGAGCGTGCCGTCGGCGTCGATGTCGGTACCGGTAGCGAACGCCACATTGAGGAACAGGTCGATGGCTGTGCTGGTGCCGTCGAGCGTGGCCGGCGTGACCACATCGGCAGTCGAAGCCGTCGAGAGCGCCGTCGTGGCGCCGTCCAGCGTGCGCGTGGTAGTGGCGATGAAGTTCTGCATGGTGGTCGCCAGCGTGGCGCTGGAGGCCGCTGCGGAGCCAAGGCCCCAGGTCAGGGAGGCGCTGTCGTTGATGGTCGATGCGCGCGTGGTGAGCACGGCGAACTGCAGCTTGGCGGTGCCGCCGTTGATCCTGATCTTGCCGTCGGCGAAGTCAAACAGCTTCTGACTGGCATAGGCCAGCGCATCCGTGACCACGATCTGCATCGCATTGAAGGTCAGTGTGGTCTTGAAACGGTTGCCGGCGCCTTCGGTCTTGATGGCCAGACCGGCCTTGGGAACGGCAACGCCTGCCGATCGCGCGGCGGCACGGTTAAGGGTTCGCGGAAGTCCACGGGGCATGAGCGTATTCCTTCATTCTTGGGAGGGATTGAACGGCTGTCCGCGCCGCGCGGTAGAACTATCTGCCTTCGAGCCTTGCGGCCTTTTCGAGGGCGATCAGGGCGTCATCATCCATCGTGAGGAAGCCCATGATATGCTGGAGGACTTCCGCGCGGGCATTGGAGAGCGCGCTGTGCAATTCGAAACCATTCGGTGTTTTCGTCCTCGCCATCCATTCGGCATAGGACGGGCGACGGTAATAGCCTGTGACGCTCGCCAGATCGGCCAGCACCATCTCGCCATCCTCGCCAGAGAAGATGCGCAGATAAGCCTTGGTCAGCGCGTCCTGTGCCTTAGCCGGGCCCCCTACAGCGCCAGAGCGGGCGAATGGCCTGCGCTTCATGCTGTGCCCTGCGGCTGCACCATGTTCTGCAGGCCATCCAGCAAGCCGCTGTCACGCGCCTGTACGGCGGTCGGTACGGCATCCTTGGCGACGCCGGCGGCGTTGGTGATGGCGGCCATACCCTGTTGCGCCTGCTGTGCCTTGGCGCGCGCATCGCGCATGCTGTCGACCTCTTCCTTGCGGCGGAAGATGCGCTGTGGGCTGCGGCCGGCGCCAGCAACCACCTTCAGCGCCTCGTCGCTGTCGATGTTGTCCATCACACTCGGGTCGGTCTGCGCCATCTGCATGGCCGTGGTGATGACCTGTATGGTGTCCTTGGCCTCTGCGGCCTTGCGCAGCACGTCGAGCGGGCTGGTGAAGGTCGGGCGGACCTGTTTGCCCGCAAGGCTCTGAGGCGGCAGGAAACGGCTGTCCTGATCGTAGAGGCCCTTTGCCTCGAGGATGGACAGTTCGCGATCGAGGTTCGACGCAAACCCCGCCTGGATGATCGAGCCTGAGGGCCCGAGCAGCGCGCCCTTCTCTTCCTGCCTGATCAGCGCCTCGGTCGCCGTCATCTGCGGGTTTTGAACGAGCGTCTGGAACAGGTTGACATAGAGCATGTCGCGGATTTCCTCCGCGCGGTTGGCCGCATAGTCGAACGCCGGTCCCGGGTTCTGCCCCGTCACCAATGGTACGATCATCGGCCGCCCGTTGTCGTCGATCATCCCCTCATAGTTTGCTCCGGGGTTGAGTTCTGGCACGAAGTCCAATCGCGCCTTGCTGGCGGTGGCCGGGTCAGTCACCTGTTGCAGCGCGCGCAGTCCGGAGCGGCGCACCGCATTGACCTCACGCACGGTGGTCAGAGCTTCAATTGTCGGCGAGATGCCGTAGGTGTCACCCTCGTACCGGCGCCAGTTGAAGCAGGACACCGGGAAAGTGCGAAACCCGCTCTCCTTGGTGATCTGCGCCTCTTCCTCGATCACATGGTAGGAGACAAACGAGGTGTCGAGATAGTCATAGGTGCCGGCCAGATTGTACATCTTGCGCTCTTCGCGCGGCTTGATGCACTGGATCAGGCTGACCTTCTGGTCGCATTTCACCGGGTCGTCGACCAGCATCCGGATCTTGCCGGGCAGTTTGTCATAGCCGAACAACTGGGCGCACTGGCGCGCAGTGCGCTCATACTTGCGGTGGAAGGTGTCAGCCTGGCCCCACCGGTTGCGGCCGAGGTAGCCCTCGACAACCGGGATCGAGGCGTAATGGATCAGCGTACCTCCGAACCCCTCTTCCGCATAGAGGTACGCCGGGCCATACCGGACCACGTTCCTGAGACAGGCTTGCGTGGCGGGCACGAAGTTGGACGTCGCCGAATAGCGCAGAGAGAACAGGAAGTCGCGCAGCCCCTCGGCCCATTCCTTCTCTTCGTCGGTTTCCGCGTCGTTCATGGCGGCGGTCGACAGGCCGTGCCACTTCTCCGACTGCGGGATGATCAGGCTCTCCAGCCCGGCAGCAAGCCGGTTGGCGGCGCTGTTGATCGTGTTGTCGTAGACGCGCGAGCCTCGGCGCTCGGAGCGCTCGGGCTGCGACGTGCGGACATTCGATCCACGGTTGGACCAGATGTCGGGCGCGTCAGGGTCGCAGAACTCGGCGACCTGTTCCCACACGCTCTCATAGTCCGAGCGCTCGGTTTCGAACTCGGACTGGCGCGACAGGACGTCGGTGGCGCGGCTGTCGCCCATCAGGTGAAGTTGCCCACTGCGATCACGGACACACCGGCACCGGTGGTGATCTTCCATGCGCCGGCGGCCGACTTGACGCCGAGATAGACATAATAGGAGCCGATGCCGCTACCGGGCGAATTCGGAAACACGGTAATCGCGGAGCCGGCGCCGTCCTTGATCTGCACCTGGGCAGTGGCGGCGGTCGCCACGACGCACAGCAGTCCCTCGAGATAGTCCCCGATCTTGCCTGTCGTGCCCATCACCTGATCGGCCTGGGACGCGGCAACGGTTTCATATTCGCCGAGGCTCGGGCCGCGATTGATAGCGCCGCCGCGATTGGCCGTGGATGAGCGTCCCATGATCAAACCCCCAGCAGGACGCGCTTCTGGCCAACAAGGTCAGATGGCGCGAGATCGGTCTTGACGGTGTTGGCCGTGCCGTCGTTGGCCTTTAGCTGGGCCTGCACGGCTGCGGCGCGAGCCTGCACGTCCTTGTCGTCGGCCGTCGGCGCGACCGGCAGCGGCTTGAGTTCAGGCGGTTTTTGAAAGAGACACATTGGCCCAAGTTTCCCTTGTCCAGTCGAAAAGGATGAAGTCCTCACCATTGCGGCCGTAGCCGGTCAGGTGGCAGCGTTCGGTCGCGCCGAGGCGGCTGAGCCAGCGGACGGCAAGATCGTTCCCAGCAAGCGCTCTCGCCTCGACACGCCATGCTCCGCGAGCGGCGACATCAGGACCGAGGACGGCATAGAAGAATTCGGTTATGCGCGGGACACAGCGGCGCATCCTCACCGTGCCCCAGCTCCAGGCTATCCAGAGGCCGCTACGAAGCTCACCAGCGCCAAAGGCCGCTTCCGGGTTGCCATCAAGCTCGGCGACGTAGGCGAAGCCCTGCATGGCTGTCAGCGCCAGTGTGGCGGGCGTCCAGTCGTCAAGCTGACAATCGACCTCGGCGTGATCCTCTGGCCGCAGATTGGCGGCGATGTAGCTCAGGTCGCGGAGGTTGCCGCCAATGATACGGACGGTCATTCTCTGACAAGAATCTGCCTAGCCAAGGCGAACTGCCTGTCGAGCCAGCCGATTTGGTCGGGCGTTTTATAGTCTGCACCCCATAGTGTGGCTTTCCCCGATTCCTCAACCGCGAGCACCAAGACCAAGGGTGAGGCAGTCCCTTTGAGCAGTTTTCGCAACGTCCAGTCGGCGGAGGACGTCATAGTCGTTACCTGTTCGACACGCTCCGGCCCGCGTGCCTGCTCCGGCACGGGCTCCCTGACCCATTCGCCTTCTGCGCTTGCGGTGACACCGCATTGAGCACATTCGAGGTGCTGATCGCCATAGACTTTGAACGTCGAGCAGCCACAGTCACAAACCCATATGCAAGGCTCCGGCTTGGTGAAACTGATAACATTGCTCACCGCATATCCCCCAACGGATCGCTCATCTTGGCGCGTGCCGGGCGCTCCGGCTCTACAGGCTCGATCTCTTCCAGCAGTTCGCCGCCCGGAATAGTGAAGGGATGCGGGCTTTCAGCAATGACGTGGCCGGTGCCGTCGATCTTCAGGTAGCGATTGCTGTTCTTGTCGAAGCGCTGAACGAAGCTCATCGGAACGCTCCTAACGGGTCACTCTGCCCCCGCGGCTTCTTCGCTGCCGACCACACTGACGGATCCACTTCCGCCTTGCGAAGCATCATCACGCCGTAGCGGGTGGCGGACATGACGTCATCGCGCAGCTTCACAACGACGCCATCCTTGCGGTGGTACAGCCTGAATTCGTCAAACCAGTCGTTCAAGGTGTCGAAGACCTTGAGGCGCCCGGACTGCGTGCGGTCCAGCATTTCCATGATGCCGGCCTCGACCGAGACAGAGCCGTCCGAGAACTGCGCGTGCGTCCCCATCATGTTCAGGCCATGCTCGCGATACTGGTTGGCCAGTGCGATGCCGGCGCCTTCCAACGTCTCGCGGCGACCGTCACGCGGCCATGCCCATGGCAACCAGGCGCCCCACGGCTTGAGCGTGATCGACTGCATCGCCGGGCTCTGGTGGCTCGCCCTGTGGCATTTGGTGACGTAGACGACGTCAGCCTCGGTATCCCAAGCCAGTTCAACCGCGGCGGACGGGTGGTCCCAACCGAAGTCAAGAGCCCCGAGGCGCGGCCAATATGGCGGCAACCGGAACGGCGCGACCTTGATGCTTTCTTCGGCCACCGGGAAGATGCGACCTGAACCGAGAACCGGGATGCCTTTGGCGCGCGCTTCCCGCTCATGCTCTGGATAGGCCGCGACGATCGCTTCACGCTGTTCTGGCGAATAGTGCTCCGCGTCGTCGATCGTCATGAACGTGACGTGGCGGCTCATTTGCCCTTCACCATCTGCTCGACCTGCTCAGAGGTCAGGAACAGCAAGACCACATCCGACATACCCAGGAGCGGAGTGAAGGTGACGATGGTGATGCCATCCGTCGCGTTCGTCCGGGTCAGGCCCTCCGTATAGATGTCGAGCGGCGGCTCTTCATCGAACCAGACACCATGGAGCGTTTCCCCCTGCCACTTCTCGCGGCCCTTTTCATAGGCCTTGAAGGACAGCACGCTCTCGCCGGCCTGGGTGTCGCCGCCGCCGCCGTGGCGCACCACGATATTGTCGAGAGCGCCTGGCACGCCGCGCGCAAGCGAGGTGTCAATGATCGCGTCACCCGGTATCAGACCGGTGCCCCATGCACCCTGTTGCTGTGGCGGCCCGACAAGGACGCGCTGCGGATTGTCCCGCGTGCTCTCTCCCGTCACCCCGGCCGCCCACATGCGCACCGGCGTATCGAATACCCTGCCCTTCCACCAATCCGGATAGCGCCCGGTCAGGTGCATCGCCCATTCCGCGCCGCCGGCCTGCGTCTTGCCCAACTGGTTACCCGCCATGAACAGGCGCTCCCGGTTGGTGGAGCCGGCGGCGTGAAACTGGGCCTGCTTCGAATAGGGCTGGTACTGCTGGAGGAGATTAGTGCGTCGACGCCGGTCCAACTCCCCCAAGAGCGCCAGGTATTCCTTCAAGGAAGGGGGCAAGGAGCCCGTGGAGATCACGGATGCGGCTTCTAAGCTCGTCATCGCTCAGTTCGTTGAGGTGGTTGACGTTGACATTGAGATCCTTCGGAAGGATCGAGGCGACGACCTTCAGGTATTGGTCCGGCTTCTCTTCCCGAACTTGCGCAATGACAGCCGCGCCATGGGTCTTGAAGTCCTCATGCATCGCCTCGAGGAACGCCTCCCCGAGAGCGTTGCGCGATCCCTTGGGCCTTCCGTTCGGGTTGCCGGACTGCCCCGGCTTGAACTTCAGGTCATCCCGAAGGTGAGCAGGCAGCTTTTCGGCTGTAGGTGCAGCCTCGTCCGCCATGTCAGCCCTTGGCCGCCTTGCCCTTGGCCGCCGGCGTCTCGTCGACCTTGGCGATGCCCGGAGCGCTCCGGAGCGAGGAGCCAGCCGATCCTTCCGGGAAGCCGAACCCGCCGATACTGTCGACCGGGCCGCCCTTGATCATGCCGATGAGAACACCATCAGCGACCTTGACCGCCTTGGCATTGGGGCCGACATCGGGCGCGGCGCCTTCGATCTGCGCAATCGCGCTGACTTCCTGCTCGCCGTCGTTGTTGGTGATGAGCGTTGCATATCGGGTCATGGGGACTTCTCCTGGGGTTGCCCTCAAACTGGGATCAGCCGAGTTCGCGAAGGTCCTGCGCTTCGGCTTCGAGAATTTGCGCGGCATCTTCCGCCGACATGCTGGTGAGCATGAGGGCGATACAGGCCTCGAGATACGTCGTTGACGCGCGCCTCAGATAATCCGCCACCGCTGCCTCGGACAGTTCATCCAGCCGGCGGATGTTTTCGGACATGGGCGCTCCGGGATAATCACCCCGCCCGCGTAGCGGGTGCCCTTTGATCCAGAAGTTCAGGGAGGTGCCGGGGCTTTGCATCCTCGGCGCGCCAGTGATTGGCGTAGGTCACCGAAGATATCTGTTCTGGATCGACTTCTGCCGTGATTTCGGACACGACGTCAACGACCACTGTCAACCGAACCATATGCTTTCGGTTGAGATCGTCCGCAATCTGTTGACACACCTGGGTTATCTGGCGGCGCAAAGTTCGGTTGTTCATGCCCTCGCGTGAGGCAAAGTCATTGATCGAGCGGCCGCGACGGACCTTCACCCAGGCCCAGGCATAGATAAGCACGCGGTCGGCCTGCTCGGGGAGGCTGTTTATCCAAGTCCATGTCTCGGGCATGCGGTCGATCGCTTCACGGCTCGGGCGGCTCTTGTAGCGCGATGGCTCCGATCCGTAGGCCTCCCATTCGCGCACAGGTGCCGGCATGGCGCTTCCGTAGGATTTCGGCCCTCGGACATTAGGCAAGAGCATAAGTGTCTCTGCCGCCTCCAGCAGGCGGTGCTCGACGGCTTTCGGGGTCCATGCGGAATAGCTCATGGTGCTGCGCCGCCGGTTTTAGCAGCAATCCAGTCCCAGGCTAGGTCGTCCCTCGACTTCCCTGTCAATTCCTTCAGAAGTCCGTCAAGCTTCTTGGCTAGAGGCTGTTCAGAGTATCGGCAGTTGTAAAGTGCGTCGACCGCTTCGCGCAGTCCTTCGACTAGGCGCTGCTCAGTTTCTGTCATGCTGCCCTCATCCATTCGAGAAGATCGCCCTGCAATGGCTCATAGAACTTGATCGACAGCAGAACGCGGATCACATCGGTTGTCGCCACCGGGCAGTTCATTGCCCTCGCCTGCCGGCGCATGTCACCGAGATCCACGGCATTGAAGTCGTCGACCAGGCTTGGCCGCTTCATCAGGTCGGGCTTTCTGGCGATCACCGAAGACACCGCCTTGATCATGTCGGCGTAGAGTTCGGCCGCATTAACCTTCGTCCCGGTCATCAGCATCAGAACCAGGCGCAAATGATCTTCGCCATGCTCCTGCCCGATCTCGCGCAATGTTGGCTTGCAGAAGCATTCGCGCGGCTTCCTGCTCGTCGGGCTGTGCTCGAACCCCTCGCGCAGGATCACCCCACACTGCCGGGCCACGCGGTAGATGTCGCAGGGATGCTTCATGCTAGCCCTCGTTGCTTGAGCGCGTGATAGATGGAGGTGTGATCTTTGTGGAAAAGGTGCCCGAGTTGCTGGAGCGAGATCATCGGCCGTGCGGCCTTCACCGCGGCGATGGCGTCAAACCTTGCCTGGACCACTTTCCGGCGCCTGCTCTTGCCCAAGATGTCGACATAGGTGAACCCATGCTGGCGGGCGACATCGGCGATGATCCGCTGGTTCTCGGTGCGCGGGATGACCAGTTTGACCACGTTGTTGATCTGTGGCGCCGGCGCTGCCTTCCTCTCCGGCTGCTCGAGCGGCAATGAAAGGCCACGCTGCTGTGCGAGGCGCTGGGCGCCGGCCTGGGTGCGTGAGTATCTAGCGATGAACATTTACGCTCGCCTCCGCTCGATCTTAACCTGTCTGCCTTTGACGACGATCGCCCCAAGCGCCTGCTCCTGCTGTGCTGCCTCTCGGGCCGCGCGCTGCTCATGCCAATCGGCGAGGCCGAGGACGTCTTTCGCTTCGGTGACTTCGCAGCGTATCGGAGGGTTCAGGCGCTCCCTCACATAGTCCTTGGCGGCGTTGAGAGCCTGGCCGGCTGTCATGAAGGGTTCGCCACCAGGGATGAAGCGGAAGGGCTGGCTATCGAACAGGCGGTATGAGCCGCGATAGCCGCCACGGACGGGCACGGCGTTGAATTCTGGAAGGAAGTCGCCGGTCATGCTGCGGCTCCTGCAAACAAATCGCCTTGGCGTGCCACCTTCGTCAGACGATCGACGGCGATGTTGAAATACTTCTCATCCTCCTCGATGCCGATGAACCCTCGACCGGCTTTCATGCAAGCCTCGCCGCACGATCCGCTACCCATGAAGGGGTCGAGGATTACTCCGTCCGGAAGCTTGCGCATGAGTTTGGCCAGCAGACCGACCGGCTTTTCATTAGGATGCAGCCGACCGTTTTTTGCCATCGACTGCACCGGCGGATGATAGACGACATTGCTCCCGTCGCGCGTGCCGACAAAGCCGGTGCCCAACACGTATATTTCCTCGCTTGAGGGTTTCCACGGCAGCGACAGGTCTCCCATGCCAAGAGCGCCGCCCTTGTCCCAAACGAGCACCATCTTGGTCCCAGAGGGCGGTTCCTTCTTTCGGGACCCGAAGACGAGCATAGGCACCTCGGGATTAATTCGAGCGAGCGCGCAATCACGGACTCGGGTGTCCTGGTCGTTCCGGATGGTCTGCTCCGACCACAGATCATCGGTGGCGTGACCGCTTGTGTAGGCAATGCCGTACGGCGGGTCGGACAAAACAGCTGCGTATCCAACCAAAGGGAGCACCCGCAGGCAGTCTCCAAGGATCAGCCGACAATCGCCGATGATTTCCTCGCGGCGGATCGCGCTCATGCCTTCCCTCCGTTCCTGATCTTCGCGATGGTCTCGATGGGAGCCAGGCAGTATCCAGAGGACCCAGGCCCGCGTGTCGCGAAAGGGATCGTCCACCCGTACTCTTCGATCCTGGCTCGCACTTTCATGATGTGTTTGCTGATGGTCGACTGCGCCGAAGTCGGGCCCCCATCCGGGTCATCGGCATAGACGATATCGATCAAGCGTTGCGTCTCGACATGGTTGGGATAGGCGTCAACCAGCACTTCGATGATGGCACGGCGCACGGCTCCGTTGATGGGCGCGCTATACAGACCCTCGATCGGGGCGCGCTGGCTGGTCTCATGGCCACATGTGGGACAATGGATGGTCATCAAAACAGCCCCGGCTCATTGCGCTCGGCCTCATCGGCGCTGCGCTTGGACACATAGCGGGTGAATTCCTTCTCGAACCGAAGGCGATACCAGCGGGAGGGATCGGCGAAGCGGGCCTTCAGGGCGCCGACCTCTGCCTCATCCTCTTCCCATTTCTCTCGAGCGAACCGAGCTCGGATCTTGTCCTCGTCCTTGGCGTCGTCGGCTGTCGCCAGTTGCGCCTTCAGGTACTTGTGGCCCCGGTAGAGGTAGAAAACCCCGTCGTAATCCTCCTTGCCGGATTCGCCGCCGTAGATATCGGCATCGATCGGGCGGGGGTTCTTGCGCTTGGTGCCGAAGGATGAGCGCTGCATGAGGTTGAACCAGACCAGCCCGAGATCGGATGCGATCTGCTTGAACACGCCATTGGCCTCGGCCGCGATGCGCCCCTCATGCGCGTTTTCGTTCCGGGGCTTCACCTTGCGGGAATGGTCGAGCACCACCAGGGCGGGCTTGTCGAGCCTCCGGAAGCGCTTTCCATGCAGACTGCGGATATAGGCCGCCAGTTGCGCGGAGCCGTCCACCGAGCTGCTGCACTTCCTGATGAACAGCGGGAGTTTCTTGATGTCGGCCAGCGCGTCGAGATAGGTGCTCATCTCCCGTTCGGTCAGCGTCCGATTGCGGATGCGTGTGTTCTCGATGCCGGTGCGCTGTGAGGCGATCTGGTCGACGCATTGCTCTTCGGACTGGTCGTAGGAGAGAAACGCCACGGGGTGGCCCTGTGTGGCCGCGTGCCCCATGATCTGCAGTGCGAGACTTGTCTTGCCCTCGCCCGAACTGGACAGCATTCCGTACAGGTTGCCGGCCTCCATGTCGCCGCCCATGATTTCGCGAAGCTGGTCGAGGGGAAACGGCACCGTCGGCTTGCGCTCGCTCGCCGTCATCCGCTCCATGATGCCGTCGACAGCTTGTGCGACGGCGCCCTCCTTGCTTTCATCAACCTGGGCCAGCCCGTCGAGGCTGCTCATCACCTCGGCGAATATCTTTCCGGGTGATGTATCTGCCGTCATGTCGCGGAGCATGGAAATGCCATCCTCTAGCCGGGCAATGCCCATGCGGCGCATCCATGCCTCGACAATGGAGCAGCCAAGGTCATAGGCCGCGACCGGTGGCATGGCGTCAGCAATGATGCCGGCGAGATACCGGGCCGATGTCGCCTCCCCCTGCCCGGCTGGGAGATATTGGCGAACGGTCATCGGCGTGATCGCGCGTTTCTCTTCCAGCATGACGCCGATGGTCCGGTAGACCTCAGCGTTGATCGGCTCTTGGAAATGGTCAGGCTTCAGAAACCCCGACACGCGCCAGTAGGCTTCGGAACTCGTCATCAGGGCGCCGAGGAGGCCGCGCTCAGAATCCAGCGCTTCGGGGACTGGTGAGAAATTGCGGTCATGGGCGTTCATGCGGCCCTCGCAATCTTGAACCGCTGGCAGGCCTCGCCGGCCATCGCTATGCCGACGGCTTCCGCAGCGTCCGCGCCTCCCTTCACGTCGATCTTTAGGTGGCGGCAACGCTCAATGGCTGCTTTCTTCCATAGCTTTTCCTCGACGGTATCTTCCCCCTCCCGCTCGACCAGCTTTACCGGCGGCTTGAAGCCTTTACCAAAGAAGAACTTGCGCCACGTCGAGGGTGGTATGGTCTCCCATGGTCGCTTATAGGCGCTGGTGATTACCACGGCGGCGCCTACGAGGCTGTAGAGGAGCATCTGGTTCGGATTGACCGTCTGTATGACCTTCGGCCCGTACATGGTCTGGATCGTCTTCTTGAACGTTTTGATGTTGCGCAGCGGCTCCTCGATGGCAACGAAGTCGGGTTTCTGCTCTTTGAACATGGCGTGCAGCTTGTCGCCGAGCGATGCCGCCTTTTCCTCTGCATTTTCGCCGATGGCTTGGATCAGCCCGGTCTTGATCGAGGACAGCGAGGAGCCGGGCTCGTACCAGGCAAATCCGGTCGTTGTTGCGATGTCGAGGCCGAGGATGAGCATGGGATTAGGCGGCCTCTTCCTGCTCTTCTTCGTCGCCGTCCTCATCGTCGGCGAACGGATCATCCCCGTTGTCGGCGGCTTTGATGATTTCGGCCGCTGCGGTTTCCTGCTTCTGCTTGATGCCGGCAAACAGGGCGCCCTGCCCGTCATGCCAACCGCGCGCGAACTCCTGTCCCTCGGGTGAAGCCTCATTGTAGGGATTGGACAGCGTGTCGCCGCGAAGGCCGGCCTCCTCGCCCTCGGTATAGGCACGCTCGGTCAGTGGAGCGCGGTCGAGGAAGATGTCGAGCTGCGTGTTGACCGGGACGCCCGCGAACCGCATGGCCTGGAGATCGGCATCGCGCTTGGCTTTCAGTTCGGCCAGGCCTTCAGCGGTCTGCGCCTGCTCGTAGGCCTTGATCTGGTCGAGGCCATATTTGCCGAGATCGGCCTTGATCGCCTTGCCGACCAGCTTGACCTTGGCGTCCGCCGCCTTCTTGGCGGTCATCGCCTCCAGCCAATCCTTGCGGTTAATGAAGAACAGGACTTTCCGGTCCTTCTCCGCCAGATCGACGTTGCTTGCCGCTGCCTTTGCTTTCGCCATGCTCATTCTCCTTTGGCTTCGGGCAGCAGCCAGTCGGCCAGTGCCTCGTAGTGGTTCGCGCGGTCACGATGGCCGAGCGCATGATCTGCGTGGAGGTGAGCGAGCCGGCGATAGCGGCGCGCCAGCCTGTCACGGATCCAGAAAGGCAAGCTCCTGATCCAGATCGGAAAGGCGCTGCCGAAGTGCGTTTCGCTCACGTTTCGCTTCCTCGATTTTGGCCCGGCGAAGGGCGTCTTTTTCTTCTCCGTCGATGCGCAGCGCCTTGCCCTCCCAGAGAGCGCGGACACGCCGCATCGTGATTTTCTTCTCCAGCCTTTGCCGCAAAAGGAAGGAGTACGCTTCACACTGGGCAGCAAAGACGCTGCCGTGACGCTCCTTCGGAAAGGCTTCGTGAAGCGCCTTCCTTGCGAACGTCTTGTCATTCTCTGACAAACACATGTCACTCATTGCCGAACTCTTGTCACTCTTTGACAACACCTTGTCTGCCCCATGCTCTATGTTCATCGACATAGGCGTTGATCCTTTCGAAGGCATCGAACGCTGGGCAGAAAGCAGGAAGGGACGAAAATGCGCGATCGGACGAACCGCCAAGAACGAGCGAGCGCGCATCAGTTTGATTTGTTTGCTGGGAGCCGGCTTCGGCCGGCGAATGACGACTGTCCGTTTTCAACGACGCACCTGCCAAGTGTGGGTGAACTCGCAGGGCTCAAGGTCGACAGGGTTGCCGACCATCATCAGAAATTCAGCGCGCGCGGTCTGAGCCTGGCCGACGCGATAGCGCGCTCTGGTCCGCTCGACGGCTACACCCGCCAGGAATGAGAGGATGACGAAGGCGATGGTCATGCGGCCGCCTCGCCCAGATTGGTGCCCGACGGCGGGGAGGAGTTCGCCGCCGGGCTATCCGCCGCGCACGCGGCCGCGCCGCTTGGCAGATGAGGAGTCTTTCCTTCGTAAAGTAGTGCTGGAGGCGAGCGTCTCGAGACGCCTCGATTGCCCCACACATACCAAGCGTGATCTTCGGTCCCGCTTGTCTCGCCTGGGAACCACTGGACCCGGTCAACCAGATTGATCTTGGCGATGAACCGCGGATTGTCACGGAACAGGTGATGACGAGTTTTGCCGAAGTCGAACTTGGCCGTCAGCAAAAGGGCGACGAGGCCTTTGCAGCGCTCAAGCGCCAGTTCGGCGAACCTCACTGCATCCCGGTTGCCCTTACCGTAAGGCGGGTTCGTTATGATCGCGTCATGCTTGGGATTTTTGTAGGCGAATCGGTCGGCCAGGAAGTCGACGGTCGCATCATGCGGGCGATCGTATGTCGCGATATCCGACGTGACGACATCGGCTCCGGATTCGCGCAGCACATCGGCCATGAGGTGATTGCCCGCCGCTGGCTCCCAGACCGTGAGGCCAGATACCGGGAAGTGGCGCAGCAGCGCATCGGTGGCCCACGGCTCGGTCTGATAGAGGTCGTTTTCCTTGCGGGCGTAGTTGGAAGCGACGACGGTCATGCAACCCTCCGTAGAGCGCTGCCGACAGCCCCATTTACGGGTCGTTCATCATGCCGCGATTTGCCATATGACAACCGGTAACGCAGCCGTGATTGACCCATTGTGGTCAGACCAGATGCATGCTTCCCTCCTAATGCTTGGGCAAAATCAACAAGAAGCCCGACGGGGAGAAAATCATGGAAGTTTGGGATCGCCTGCCCGAGATATTCGTCTCGGGGTTGTCGCATATCGACTTGCTCGGGAATGGCTGCGCAGGGTTTGTCTGCTACCGGAATGTGCCCGACGAACGAGGCACTATTTGCCAGGTGCCTCGCGTCAACATCATCATGCCCATGTTGCAGGTGCCGGACGCTGTCCGCAAATCTCTGCTGATCCCTGTGCACGATCACGGAACGATCAAGCGCATCCGGCCTCAATGGCTGCACTGACATCAAGCAGCCTCATTCTGAGGCACGGCAGGCGATGCTGGCGGAAGGAAGTCGTCAGCGCTCAATTCGAGCCCCTTATCCTTCGCCGCAGCGATCATAGCTGGCACATGCTTGAACGGCACCATTCCACCGGTGCCGCCGGCATCCTTCGGCCTCATCCAGTTCGAGACGCGGGTTCGATGGACGCCTGCGATTTTCGCGACCGCATTCGGTCCACCGAGGCTCTTGATGATGGTCTGGGCTGGTTCCATGCTGCGTAGTGTAGCGATAAAAGATACAAATGCAAGCGAATTTGTAGCGAATACGGAAATAGGCAAAGCTGCGCCGTTCGGCTACCGCTTTTCAATGTTGTCGGATTGGCTACGAGACGCGCTGCAGACCAAGGGGATTTCGCAGGCCGATATGGCTCGCATCCTGACGGAGAGGCTCGGTCGATCGATCGACCGTGCCGCAATGAACAAGATGACCGTCGGTAAACGCGCCATTTTTGCGGATGAGCTTTTGGAGATCCAGCGCGTTACCGGCATCCAGGCGCCAACAGAGATCATGGTGCCGCTCAAGGGGCGCGTCGGCGCTGGCCAGGCAGTCTATGCGATCGACGACGGAAGCGACGATACCGTAGCAGCTCCGGCCGAAGCAAAGCAGGGAACAGTCGCCGTCGAAGTCTCGGGCGATTCGATGTACCCGGCCTATGAAGACGGCACGTTACTCTATTACAGCAAGATTTTGCCGCCTGATGCGATGGTGAACCGTCGAGCGGTGGTGCAGCTCGGCGACGGCAGAATTTTCGTGAAGGTGCTCCGCCGCGGTTCGACCGACAACACATGGACGCTGCAAAGCGTCAACACCCTTTATCCGGATATGGTCGACGAGGTCGTTGAATGGGCGGCTCCGATTGACTGGATACGACCCCGTCAGTTTTAAGGCATAGATCTATCATAGACGGGTACTGCACCACCCGAAGGTGCGGCCCGCCTTGGGCCGCCTAGCATCCGCCGTACTCGAATTCCCCCGCAGGCTCGATCTTTGGTATCGGAGGTCGCCTCTCCGCTGCACCCGGCGATCATGAGGGCGATGGGTAAGTCCGCCTGATCCCTTGCCGGCTCCGCGCCACAGCGCGTGAGGTTATGTGGTGCTTCAGTGCCTGTGGTTTACCGGCGAGGTGCCTTCCTCGTGGTTCCGGTCGGGCCCGTCATGCCCCGTCGAGTTCTGTCCGGTGTGCACGTCGCCGGCATCGTGAGGGATTTCATGCGCCGGAATGATCGGAGCTGGCGGGACAAGTCCCAGGGAAGACCGCCGCTTTTGCGCTCGCGCCACAATGCCTTGCCGGGAGCATCCGAGCAGACACAAGATATTGCGGATTTTGCGCCGCGAAGCGGTCGTCTCTCTTGTGGAGACCTGACTGTTACGGTATAACAGTGCTGACAATTTAATCGCCTCGCGCGCCGGTCGGATCATCCCTCCGGCGCTTTTCTTTTGCCTGCGTTCGGCGCGGCTGTCAACAAATGTATCTTTTATCGCTACAGCCTAGTTGACATTGCGTAGCGATTGGCGCTACATTCTCCTCAACACCCCAGGGCACCGCCCTTCGGAAAGAGGAGCAACCGGCATGAACGCAATCACACTCAGCCCATCCGAGCTGATTTTCGCCCAGCGCATGCTTCCACACTTCATGGCGGGCCAGTCGGCTGTCGAAGCAGCTGAGGCGGTCATTGCCGACGACGCCCGCATCTTCACCGAGTTCAGCAAGCGCGCATACGACTATTGCGTTGGCGACGACTTCACCGGGACGACCCATCGCACCCGCGAAGGTGAAGGGGATGTGATCGCAAAAGATATCACTCGCACGGTCTACGGCCTTCTGCGCGCCACTTCGGTGTTGGCATGACCTCCCTCGCCTACACCATCACCGAATACACCCGGGACTTTGCCCGGTCTGCCGGCGGCTACACTGGGGATAGCCCGGCCATGCTGGACGCTTTCGAGAAGATGCGCCGCTCAGGCATCCGTCAGGCCCGCGCCGGTCATTTCGAGCGCCTTGCCGTCATCGAGCAATTCAAGGCCAACCCGGCGATGTACTTCGCGGCCATCCGTCCGAACCTGTCGACCGAGGAGACGATCGCGGAAGCCCGGCGCGTCATCTTCCGATTTCGGAACATGCCGACTTGGCAGCAGGAAAGCCGGCGCCCGCAGTTGCAGAAGGCTGTGCTGGCTCAGGTCTATGCACGGTATTTCAGGCGGTTCGGCCGGCGGCTTTGGGTCAGGGAGGCGGCGTAAATGCGCACCGAAACCCAAACCATTCGCATTGGCGAGAACATGGGGCCGGTCGACTGGACCTATTCGTCAGCGAAGGATAAGCCGGAATTCTGGCGTGAGGCCGAAGCCGACCCGGAGGCATTCCTGTTTCAGGGCCGGACCATCCTTGCCATCTGCATGTATGACGGCTGGCCCTATTGGGAACCGCGCCCGGCTATCCAGTTCGTCGGCCCGCTCAACTCTGCGGAGTGGACGTTCTTCAACAGCTACGGTGTGCATGACGGAAGCATTGAGCGCAAGCCGGTGGCCGCGCCATGACCCGCCACGAAGCCCACCGCATCCGCGAAGAGATGCTGGCCGTCAAGGTCTGGCTGGAGCATTTCCAGGACGACCGCGCCTGCAACCTCATCCCGACCGAGAGCAGCCTGATCCTCGCCAAATCCCACGCCGACAGCGCCCTGACGCTGCTTGAGCGCATGGAAGCCGAACAGAAGGAAACCGCGTAAATGGAACCGTTGTCTCGCCAAGTCGTCCGTCATCTGACCCGCCTCGCACAGCAGCAGCAAAAGGCCCAAGCGGCCGCAGCAGCCCGGAAGGAAGCGCAGCGCCGGTTGCTGGAGCGCCAAACCCGACGCGAGAAAGCCGGGTTCTATGGCCGCCCGCTCGCTGACTTCATCGCGCCGTCCCGATCCCGCGTTACCAAGCGCAAGGTCAAGAAGGGGCAGGCCTTCTGCCGCATCATCGAGACGAAGACCGAATCCGGTCGCGAGCTGCAGTTCCACGCCACGAAGGGCTGGCGGTCATATCGGAGCGCCGCCTGATGTACCCCCTTCGCCACCTCCCGTTCTTCGCCGCGCTGGTTTTCGCCATTCCGCTTATCGCTGGAGCTATTTTCCCATGAACGATATGTTTGAACAGGCTGGCGCCGTTGCCGCCAAAATCGTCGACCGCTGGTCGTGGTGGCAGAATGCCCTGCGCGGCAACTTCGGACCAATCCACAGCGAGCCACAGCAGGGCTATTACCGCGTCCGCGGCAAAGACGGTCAGTGGGAGCCGGTCGCTATCTGGCTCGACGATGGTGGCGCCTGGCTGGCATACAGGTCTGGTCGCGAGGTTCGCGACGTCGAGCACCTGTGGACCTTTGCTTGTCGCTTCCCGATCGAGCATGCCATCTACGAAAAGGCCATGGCTGGCGGCGGGTTCGATGATGAGCCGCCGGCACCGATCGGCGACAACAGCGGCGACATCGACCCGTTCGAGGCCCTGCGCATCGAATATCTCGGCGAGAAGGAACAGGCCGAGGAGTTCATGAAGCAGCCGGTCAAGACCCAGGCACAGGCCGACAAGGTTGCGATCTGGTCGAAGCGACTGACCGCCATCAAGACCAAGGCGGAAGGGCTTCACAAGGTCGAGAAACAGCCGCACCTCGACGCCGGCCGCGCGGTCGACGACAAATGGCGCGAACTCAAGTCCGACCCTGACGACCTCGCCAAGCAGTTGAAGGCGCATATCAAGCCCTTCCTGCAGGAGCAGATCCGAGCCGAAGAGGAGCGCCAGCGCAAGGCGCGAGAGGAAGCTGCGAAGCTGCGAGAGGCCGCTGAAGAGAAAGCTCGACGGGCTGCAGCCGAAACTGGCAATACCGAAGCCGAAGACGCTGCCACCGCATCCGAGGCGGCAACCCTGGCGCGCCGCGCCGAACAGCTTGAGCAGGAGGCTGAGGCCCGCAAGGTCAATGCCGGCCGCACTGGCGCCCGCGTGTCCATGCGCACAGTCAAGGTTGGTGTCGTCACCGACTACAGCAAGGCCGCCGCCGCTCTGGTGGCGATGAAGCACAAGACCCTGATCGAGACAATCGACACGCTGGCGCAGCGCGCCGCGACCGCCGGCTTGCCGTTCGACGGGATGGAAATCAGGGAAGAGGAAAAGGTCGTATGAACGCCGTCGTCACCCAAGACACACCGCGCCTGCCATCTCTCCAGTCCGGCGGCTCAGTCCGTGCCATTGTGCCTCAAACCTTCGACGAAGCCTGGCGCATCGCCAACGCCGTCTGCATCGCCGGCATGGCCCCGAAAGGGCTGGACACGCCCGAGAAGGCCATGGTCGCCATCATGCACGGCATGGAAGTCGGGTTCACGCCGATGGCTGCGCTTCAGTCGATCGCCGTTGTCAACGGTCGCCCGACCATCTGGGGCGACGGGGCTCTTGGCCTGTGCCGCGCATCGCCCAAGTGCGAATATGTCCGCGAGCGGATCGAAGGCGACGGCGACGCCATGGTTGCCATTTGCGAGGTAGGGCGCCGCGGCGAGCAGAAGCCCATCATCGGGCGGTTCTCGGTCGCCGACGCCAAAAAGGCCTCTCTGTGGGGCAAGCAAGGCCCCTGGCAACAGTATCCGAAGCGGATGCTTGCCATGCGCGCCCGCGCCTTCGCGCTGCGTGACGGCTTCGCTGACGTCCTGCGCGGCCTTGGCATTGCCGAGGAGGTGCAGGACATCGTTCAGGTGCAGGATCGGCCGCAGCCGCCGCGCCCACCGGTCCCTCCATCAAGCCGGATGATCGACGGTATCGACCCGACTCCTGACAATGGGTTCGACACGGACGTCGAAGGCGAAGCGACAGATGACGCCACCGCCGACAGCATAGACGCGGACCAGCCCGGCTCTGCAGACGACAGTCTGATTGATGACACCACCTTCTTCGAACGTCTCGAGGAAGCGCTTGCCGTCGTGTCCGACCTCGCCACGGTCGAAGAGGTCTGGACCGACATGGACCCGCTGGCGCGGTTTGAAGGCCAGCCCAATGCCGAGATCAATCAGGGCATCGCCATGGCCATCCGCAAGCAGGCCGAGAAGCGGATCGGGAGCGCGAAGTGAAACACGAGTCTCCTCCGTTCAAGATGATGATCGAAGGCGGCAAGCTGGTGCCGGCGACCGCCTACGACGCCGAACGTCTCGACACCTACCGGCGCGGGACGAAGGTCAACGTGGTCATGGTGCGCGACGGCGGCCGGATCATGGAGCGGAAGTGGTTCGCTGTCCTCGGCCTCGTCGTCAAGCAGTGCAATGTGCCGTGGAAGAACAAGGACCAGGCATCCGAGGCGGTCAAGCTGGCGCTCGGCATCGTCAACCTGTCTAAGACGATCGGCGGCGAGTTCATGGCCTATCCCAAGAGCCTGACTGAGTTGACCGACCCCGAACTCGACGAGGCGGTCCGGGACATGATGGACCTGATCCAGAAGATGACCGGCATCGACCCGGCCACCCTCAAGAAAGAAATCGCCGATGTCGGCGAGGATGATCAAGAACCCGTCGACGGCTCCAGCGCCGACGGTACCGGCAGCGGCGAGACTGTCCCCTCGTCTCCCGCTGTCGACGCTTCCCTCTCCCAGGAGAGCGGCAAGGAGGCCGGCGACCCTGAAGCGGCTGATGGTCAGTCCGCGGCGCCGGCCTCCGTATCTCTCTCACCCGACGACAAGGCTTTTCTCGTCCGCGTCTTCAAGACGATGAAGGCCGCCGTCGGGCCTGAGGTGAATGTGTTCAAGCGCCAGGCACTCGTCTTCACCGACGAGATCGGCGGGAAGTCGGATCTGGTCCGCGCCAAGGCCAAGACCATACGGGAGCGGCTTCAGGAATGCTGTGGCGACGCTCCGGCGAAGGGGACGGTCGAGGTTGGCCGCTATCTGGCTGGCGTGATCGGCGTAGACGAACGGGAGCTTGTCGACTGATGGGCTTCGCGATCAAACGTCCCGCCACAGCCTTCAGCCTGGATAAGTCCAGCAAGGCCACCAAGTCGTTCAAGGATGAGGCGCATCTTGCCTTCATTCGCAAACTGCCATCTGTCATTTCAGGGGTCTATGGTTGCGATCCTGCCCATATCTCGGCAGGAAGCCCGATCCACAACAAGAAGCGAACCGGTGGCGCCCAGAAGGCTTCGGACTGCTGGACGGTGCCCCTGACCCGCGCAGAACACGATGCGCAGCACGACCATGGCGATGAATTGGCCTGGTGGAAGCTTCAGGGCATCGACCCATTCGAACTGGCCATCAGACTTTACGAAATCTCAGGCGACCTCCCTGCTGGCATTGAAGCCATCCGGAGTGCTCGTCTTAGCAGGAGCGCATCATGAGTGGAGAGACGAAGCTACTGCCTTGCCCATTTTGCGGCGGGCAGGCGAAAGCTTGGCCGAATACATACTCGGACGAGAACCCCTCAGAGATCATCACCTCGGCCTGCGTCAATTGCCAAGAATGCTGCGCGGCCGTCTGCGGTGAGTGGACCGAAGATGCCATAGCAGCCTGGAACCGTCGCGCCTATCTCGCGTCCACCCCTCGGGATGGAGACGCGCTCGCAGCGCTGGTCAAAAGCCGTATCGGCCAAGTTTTCGACGGCGAATGCCACCTGACTGAAGACGAGGCCAATGCTGTCATCGCCTCCCTCAAGGCTGTGCCAGAAGTGGAGGTGGTGAAGCTGCCTCAATGCAATTGCCCAACGTTTGAGCATTGCGATGGCTCATGTGCCCCTTACCTTGGAGGGGCTTCCGAACCGCAAACTCAGATTGAGTTGGTGGCTTGGATGGTTTCGTCGGCAAACTATCCGGTTGAATATTTCAGCCACCCGGGCAATGCCGATATCTGGGCCAATACTCCCGGTGTGCTCGATGCTGTCGTGACGCCTTTGTACCGTCTCGCCATCCCACAACCGGCACCAGACGCAGAGGTGAAGCCGTGAGCCCCTCCAGTAAGATATCTGAGGCGATGGTCGAGGCGGCGATCCCCGCTTACGCATGGACAGCCAACATCGATCCAAATCCGCACATGAAATGGTTGCGGCCCGCAATTCGCGCCGCGCTAGAGGCCGCTCTCTCTGTACCCGCTCCAGGCACTGACAAATGGCTTGGAGAACTGCTGGCGGTCATTCATCGCGACGGCGGCCAATACCAGGCCACGCATGGCGATGAGAAGGCCGTAGAAGACGCGCATTCAATCCTTGTCGCTGCATTTTCCACCCCGCCAGCGGGAGATATGGGGGCGGTGAAGGTCAAGCCGCTGACCTTTGAGAAGCAAAATGTCGACGGCACGCTCTGGTGCTCAAACGCCGCCGTGGCCGGCATGTACCGCGTCAAATTCGTCGACGAGGAATGGCTAACGCTGCGCAACGACGTCATCATCGGGCGATCAGCATCTTCGGTCGCCGGCATGGCCATCGCTCAAGAGCACAGCACCTCTCGCATCCTGAGCGCTCTTTCCTCTACCCCTGTGGGGGAGATGGACGCCGCCACCGAAGCTGACATCTATGATCAAGCTGCGACCCTGGCTGTCCCGGCTCGCGACGGCACATACTATCAGGGCGTTGAAGCCTACCGTCTTCAGTTGGTCCTCAAGGCTGCGCTAGTCCGCGCTTCCCCGCAAGGAGGCAGATGATGGCCAAGCCAACGTGGCGTCTTGGAGTATGGGGAGATGGTTCAACGCCTCTCGGCATGGCGAACATCTTCTGCGATGCTTACGAGGTGACTATCGTCTCTGGCATTCGCGAAGAGGATGCCGCAGCCATTGTCGAAGCGCACAATGAGGCCCTGAGCGCTCTTTTGGGGGAGATGGTGCTGGCCGCTCAGGATTTGCTGGCATCGCTTGATCCGGGCACGCTCAATCCAGAGCAATTCAATGCATGGCACTCGCTGAGCACCGCTCTCACTACTGAGGGATGTCGGTCATGAACGACGACCTGCCAGATCGCGTCAAGAAATATGGCGAGCATTGGCGCTATATCTGGATGCTTGAACGGGAACTTGAAGTTCGCAAAACACGCCAGGTTTTCCTCTGGTCCTTGCTGGGGCTTAGTGTCGTTCAGTTCGGCGCCATTGTCTATCTTTTGGTGGGCCCATGAGCGACGACCTGATCGAACGGCTGCGAGCTGGGCTGGTAGGCGTGACGCCGGGGCCTTGGTCTGCTGTGCAGATGGATATGATCAACAAGGATCTGGACCGGCCCTGCGTTGTCGGGCCTAGCGATATTGTCGTCGGTAACGACGGCATCTGCGAACCTGACCGTTACAATGATCGAATGTTCACTGAAGACGCAGCCAACATGCGTCACATCGCCAACTGCTCCCCGGACAACATCCGTACCCTTCTCGACGCCCTCGCCGCCAAGGACACAGCCCTATCCGATGCCACCGGCAGGATCGACACCCTGAAGGAGGCGGTCAGCAGTTATTCGCAGGTCATCAGCTTCAAAGAGCGGCAAGTTGATGACGCGACTGCAGCCCTATCCGAGATGAGGGCGGAACTGGAGCGGGTCAAGACCTACGCGCATGAGGCAACGAGGACGCTTACGGATTTGGTTGGCGGCGGTTCGGAATGCTTCGCAGGTCGCATCGGCGAAATGTACATCGCCGACCTGCCTTACTGCAAACGCCGCATTCGCGAGCGGGAAAGCCGCGCACACGAGCAATTGCTGAAAGCCGTTGCCGCCGCCCGCGCTCTCGCTCCATCCATCCAGGATACCCCAGACCTTGGGGCGCGAGGATGAGCGCGCCAGCGAAACATCTGTGGGAAGTCGACCACCCGTACTACATGACGGAGGGCAACTATTTCAAAAACGGTTGCCACGAGACCTATCCCACATGGGATGCGTTCGAAAGCAGTTGGCGTGACGCCGACGTCGATTACAACTGGTTCGTTCGGTGGGATTGGCTTGAAGGCGAGGACAACGGCGCCGGCGAGTTCAATGGCGATGTCTACTACCGCAACGGCGTCCTAAAACTGCAACTAATTGGGCAGCGAAAGGCGTATCTCGGTAGCCACGAAGTGTCGGTGTGCCGGGCCGACGAGCCGCGCGTACATGCATTCCTGTCGAAGTATTGGACGTACATGCAGGAAATGTGGGCTCCGCTCTCCACCCCTCCCCGCCCAGAGGGAGAGTAGCCATGCGGGCCGAGCGTATCGCGCCGGAGCCGAAACGGTTGCGCGCCAGTGAGGCAGCAATCCGTGCGGCTTTGCAGGCGCTGAAGGCGTCCGGCCTGCCTGTGGACAAGGTGTGCGTAATCGGCGGCCATGTCGAAATCCACTGCGGCCACGTTGATGGCGGCGCGTCACCCGAGAAGGATGAAGGCCTCGAAAAATGGTGAGGCCAATGAAAGTCGACTATGCCGGGCTCATTGAGGAGTCGTTGCCGTCTGGTAACAAGCGATACCGCGTCCGCGTCGAAGGCAACCCCAAGAAGCGTATCCCCATTCATTGCGGGCCGGGACACGATGATTTCCAGCGCCAGTATCTCGCAGCTCGCCGGGGTGAAAAGTCAGAGCCGCTGAAGGTCGCCTCCGACTACGCCAAGCCCAAATCGATCGGCTGGCTGGTGAACACCTATTTCGAATACCTGACGGCACGGGTGAAGGCGGGCACGACCAGCCACAAGACGCTGAAGAAGAAGCGCAACCTCCTGAACCGCCTGCTGGCCAAGCCGGACCGGGTCATGCTGATCCCGCAGGAAAAGCTTATGGAGATGCACGACGCGATGGGAGCCACGCCGGCTCAGGCCGATGCTTTCATTGAGGCTGTGGCCGTCTTCTACGACTGGGCTATCAAGCGCAAGCACCTGAAAACCAACCCGGCGCGCGGCATCGACCCGATCTACACCAAGGGCGATGGCGCTACGCCATGGAAAGCCGCCGATGTCCGCGCCTTCTTCGCAAAGCACAAGATGGGCAGCAAAGCACATGTGGCCATGTCCGGCCTGTTGTGGACCGGCTGTCGCATTGAGGATCTGACGATCCTTGGGCGCGGCTACGAATGCGTCATAGAGGGCATAGAAGCGCTGCGCTGGACGCCGCTGAAGAAAGGATCGTCGGAAGTGAGCATCCCGCTCCTGGCGCCCCTGAAGGCGGCCACAAGGGCGCCCAAGGTGCAGGGAGCGACCTACGTGCTGGGGCGTGGCGGCAAGCCCTATTCGAGCGGGGACAGCATGTCAGCCATGTTCAAGCGCTGGTGCCAGGATGCCGGCCTTGGCCATCTGTCGGCGCACGGCGTGCGGAAGGGGTTGGCTGAACTTTTGGCCGAGCTTGGCTGTACCCAGTACGAGATCATGGCGATTCTCGGCCACTCGGAAGCCAAGACCAGCGAGGTTTACACCCGCCGCGTCGAGCGCTGGAAACTGGCCAGGCAGGCCATCGAACGAATCGACGTGTCCCATGCTTGGGGTTGACGTGGGACACATGAAGATGGAAGTGCTTGAAAATATTTGCTATTATGGCCTCAAAGGAAGGCCATTGGTGCGGTCGAGAAGACTCG
>NZ_VFWK01000014.1:0-53943 GCF_006442655.1 Mesorhizobium sp. B2-1-3A | reverse complement strand
GGATCATGATGTCTCCGTGCTTGCAGCCATAGTCCCATGCGTAAAAGCCGGCGCCGAGAGGGATCACGCCGAGAATGGCGATGGCGCTCCATTGCGTCGGTGTTTGCGGCCAGACCGTGGTCTCAAGCGTGAGATGCAGCGTAAGGGCGACCGCCGCGGTGATGAGGCAGTAAACCGCGACCACATCGGTCGGGACCTGGCCAAAGCGGCGCGACAGGACGGAATAACCGGACCAGACGAAAGCACAGAACAGCGCGATGACGTGGCCCGGCTTCACACCATCGGCAAGCCCGACGCTGCCGCCCTTCGTGATGACGACGATGGCGCCTGCCAGGCCGAGGACCACACCGGCAATGTGGTGAGGTTTAAGCCGTTCTCCCGGCAGGAAGGCGGCGAAGACAACGATCAGCAACGGCCAGAGATAGGCGATCAGGCTCACTTCGACGGGCGGGGCCGACTGGATCGCGAAAAAGTAGGCGCAATGGTAGATGCACAGCCCTGCCGTGCCGATTGCCCAGACCTGCCATGGCTGCCGCAGCGACTTGATCGCCGAGGGGCGAACGATCCAGCTGGCCGCTCCGACGGAGCCGCCGAGCAGAAATGTCATGGCGGCGAGTTGAAAGGGCGGAATCGGTCCGGCCGCGGTCGAAAGCAGCGCGAGGAACGACCAGGTCAGAATGGCCGAGAAACCGACCAGGGTTGGGATCGTCCTGTTCATGTTCGCCCTTCCGCTTCATCAACGGGATAGCGGAAAGGACCGGCTGATGGCAGCCGCGTACGGACTCACCCTGTCGGGAATGCGACGCGGCTGTTCAGGTGTTGAACTTGAACAGCATGATGTCGCCGTCCTGGACGACATATTCCTTGCCTTCGTCGCGCGCCTTGCCGGCTTCCTTGGCCGCCACTTCGCCGCCCAGCGTGACGAAGTCGTTGTAGGCGATGGTCTGGGCGCGGATGAAGCCGCGCTCGAAATCGGTGTGGATGACGCCGGCGGCCTGCGGGGCCTTGTCGCCCTTGTGGATGGTCCAGGCGCGCGTCTCCTTCGGCCCGACTGTGAAATAGGTGATGAGATGCAAAAGCTCATAGCCGGCGCGTATCACCTTGTTCAGGCCCGGCTCGTCGAGGCCGAGAGAGGACAGGAATTCCATCTCTTCCTCGTCGGAGAGCTGCGCGACCTCGGCCTCGATCGCGGCCGAGATCACCACCGTGCCGGCGCCCTGCGCGGCGGCCATCTTCTCCACGGCCCGGGTGTGCTCGTTGCCGGTGGCGGCATCGGCCTCGGCCACGTTGCAGACATAGAGCACGGGGTGCGACGTCAGGAGGTTCAAGCCCTGCAGGATGCGCAAGTCTTCCGTCGAGATGCCTTTGAGCAGCACGCGGGTCGGCTTGCCGGCCTGCAGCAGTTCGAGCGCGGCCTCCATCATCGGCAGCACGGTCACCGCTTCCTTGTCCTTGCTGCCGGCACGCTTGCGGATCTGGACGATGCGGCGCTCCAGGCTGTCGAGGTCGGCGAGCATCAGCTCGGTCTCGACCGTCTCGGCGTCGGCGACGGGGTCGATACGGCCCTCGACATGGGTGATGTCGTCATCCTCGAAGCAGCGAAGGACGTGCACGATGGCGTCGACCTCGCGGATGTTGGCGAGGAACTGGTTGCCCAGCCCTTCGCCCTTGGAGGCGCCACGCACCAGGCCGGCAATGTCGACGAAGGAGATGCGGGTCGGGATGATCTCCTTCGACTTGCCGATGGCCGCGATCTTCTGCAGGCGCGGATCGGGCACCGCCACTTCGCCGGTGTTCGGTTCGATGGTGCAGAACGGATAGTTGGCGGCCTGCGCCGCCGCCGTCCTGGTCAACGCATTGAAGAGCGTCGACTTGCCGACGTTGGGCAAACCAACGATGCCGCATTTGAAACCCATTGTGTCCGGTCCTATCGGGAAAACGAAATTTGATGAGGGCTATGGGCGATAGGGGTGATCAACGTCAAGCCCTGTGGGCCGCATGCGTGGCGCTCAGTCCTTGTTGCCGAAGAGTTTCTTCAGCATGGCGGCCATCGGGCCGGATTCCGGCAATTTGACCGCCGGCTGCTGCGGACGCGCTTGGCGGACGTGACTTTGCTGCTTGGGTTCCTGCTTCCGCGCCGGCTTTTCCGGTTCGGGCGCGGCCTTGCCCTGGACGGCGAGGGCGGCCTTGTTCATGAAGCCGGATTCGTCGCCCTTGACGATCATGGCGGCGTTGTCTGCGATCGCGTCGAGCAAGGGATCGAGCCATTCGCGGTCGGCCTTGGCGAAGTCGCCGAGCACATGGTGCTGGACCATTTCCTTGACGCCGGGGTGGCCGACGCCGATGCGCACGCGGCGATAGGCATTGCCGACATGGCCATCGATCGAGCGGATACCATTATGGCCGCCGGCGCCGCCGCCGGTCTTGATGCGAAGCTTGCCTTCGGCAAGGTCGATCTCGTCATAGAAGACGGTGAGCGCGGAAACGTCGAGCTTGTAGAAGCGCAGTGCTTCGCCGACCGACTGGCCGGACAGGTTCATGAAGGTCTGCGGCTTGATCAGGATGATCTTTTCGCCACCGAGCGTGCCCTCGGCGATCAGCCCCTGGAATTTCTTCGACCAGGGCGAAAAGGAATGGCGGCGGGCGATAGCGTCCGCCGCCATGAAGCCGACATTGTGCCGGTTATCAGCGTATTTCGCACCCGGATTGCCGAGGCCTGCAAAGACAAGCATCGTCTGCTCCGGGCGGGAAAGAGTTACTTCTCTTCGGCGGCGGGAGCCGCCTCAGGTGCGGCCTCGGCCGTCTCTTCCGTCTCCGGCTTCATCGCCGACGAACCGGCAATGGTCGCGATGGTGAAATCGCGATCGGAGATCACCGGCTTGACGCCGGCCGGCAGCTTGACCGCCGAGATGTGGATCGAGTCGCCGATATTGGTGCCGGTGAGATCGACGGTGATGAATTCCGGGATCGCATTGGCCGGGCAGTGGAACTCGACTTCGTGACGCACGATGTTGAGCACGCCGCCGCGCTTGATGCCGGGCGACTTGTCCTCATTGATGAAGTGGACAGGCACGTCAACATTGACCTCGGTGTCCTTGCCGATGCGCAGGAAGTCGACATGGACAGGGAAATCCTTGACCGGGTCGAGTTGGAAGTCCTTCGGCAGGACCTGGATCTTCTTGCCGTCGACATCGATCGTGGCGACCGTGGTCAGGAACCCGCCGCCATGGATCTTGTAATAGATGTCCTTGTAGGTGAGAGCGATCGCCAGGGGAGGCTGCTTGTCACCATAGATTACTGCAGGCACTTTACCGTTGCGGCGAACTGCACGGGCGGACCCCTTACCGACCTGTTCGCGCGCTTCGGCCTTGAGCTCGTAAGTATCGTGGCTCATGGCTTTTCCTTTCGCGTGTTATGGAGCGTTCGCGGTGGGCAATGTGCCCGAGCCGTAAACGTCGAAAGCCGCCGGTCCTGGATTTCCGAATGAAGGCTACCGCTTTGAGACGGACCTTTGTTCGGGATCACAAGGGAAGGCAGCCTTCCGCCGCGTTGCCTCCAAGGGTGTCTACGCGGGTGGCGGCTCTATAGCGGAAGGCAGCCTGGGGTGCAAGCGGTTGGGCTGTAAGGCTTGAAAGGCAGTTCCAGGATCGACGATATACCCGGATAGTCTCATCATCCGATAGTCCGCCAAGGAGTCGCCAAGCCTGCTTTGGGAGAGGCAACGACCGATGGCAGGCATCATTGCCGCGACATAGGTTTTGACAACCAGCGGCGAAGCTTTTGGGTCAAAGTGCGTTTGGATCGTGCCCGGAAGGTAATTTGCACGCGCCAATCAGGAATATCATTCGCGGATTCCGTGCTTGCCGTCCGAGCCTTCCGCGCCAGCCATGGCACGTCGACAAGCGCGCATCCATTGGCCCGCAGCCGGTTGGTGAGCATCTGCTCATTGAGAATAGCCCGGGCCTTGCTTTCGAAAAACGGTAGCGTTTCCGCCGTAAGATCGAACCTTGAATGCCAGACTACCTCTTTGCCGGCTCTGTCGCCGGTGAGCCAACGCAGCAAAAACTGCTGATATTCTTGCGAGATCGGTGCGTCATCACGAAAGGGTTGCCGAGGGTTGCCGCTGAAAATCGGTGCGTTCCTCCCGACGCTTACCAAGGATCCCAGGCTGCTGAGTTGCCGCGGATGCATCAGGATGAACGAGCTGCGGAGCCAGGTCTGCGAAGCGATTCCGAAAATCGAGATGGCCTCGCCGTGAAAATCAATGCAGCCCAGCGCCCCTTGCAAGCTAAGTAACGCCCGCAACGAGCCACCATCAATCAACTTGAGATGGTCGGATGTCGATGCTGCGAAAGCCGAAGTGGCCAAGTGAATGAGATCGTAGTGATGAAGTTCGGCGCCGATACGGTTGATGCCGAAGTCCCACGCGGAGAACTCCCAATCTTCGTTCGACGCGCCGATCAGTTCGACCCCGCAATCGAGATCAGAGCCATGACCGACTGGCAGCGAATTGTCGATCACGAGCATGCGATGCGCCACGTCCGGCATCTGGTGGGCGAAAATGGCTCGCAAGTCCCGCCATGCGGTCGGATACTTCTCGGTTCCGTGACGCACCAGAAGGGTCAAAACACGAAGCGGCTGGGTGTGCATGGCGAATCCGGACGCGCCGGTTTCCGGCGTCAACGCGTTCTTCCCGTCAAGCGCGAGCGGATTTTTCTCAGGGTCTTCTTGAGACGGGATGGCCGCTTCGGTCGAACTGCCCGTCCGGCGGCCTGGGCGGACGTTTGACGGCGGTCGGACCTCAACGGGTTATGAAATGCTTCCATCTCCTTGCGGACGGCGGCGAATATTGCCTCTCCCTCAGGCCCGCCGCGGGTCTCCCAAAGCTTCGCTCGGTCGGCAATATCGTAGGTTGCCTCCAATTCCGCGCAGACGGCGGCGAATGCAGCGTCGCCATCAAGGCCATCCTGCGCTTCCCATAATTTTACCCGGTCCACTATGTCGTAGACCGCCCGCAGCAGCGCGGTGGCGACAACGTAGTTCGACCGCGACCTGGATTGAGCCAGCCAGTACTCTATGCGTTCTTGTCCGAAAGTCTCCAAGGGGGTGCTGGCGTCGAAGAACGAGACCCTGTCTCGCTCGCTCGTATAACGATTGGTTTTTTCAATCCATTGATGCGCATCCCGATGCGACAAATTGTGGATGCACACGCCTCCATCATGCGGGACATCGTAGACTTCGCCCGTTATTCGCCCTACCTCTTCGTGCAGCGTCGAGACGAATTCCGCCGCGCCGCGGCGAAAGGCGCGCACATTGTAGGACGGCCAGTAATACGCATCATCGTCGTGGCGTCCCATAATGTATTCGCGCTTGGGTATGCGAAACACGCCGGCCGGATGGGAGCCGGCATTTTCCCTTACCCAGCGAATAGCCTCGACGCTGAGGCATTCGTCGTGATCCAGATAGAGTATGAAGTCGTGTGAACATGCATCGTAGGCGACAAACCGCGTCTCGGTGGGCAATGGCGACCAGGGCACGGAGATGACTTTGTCGGCAAAGCCGGCCGCGACAGCAGCCGTGCCGTCAGTGGATGATTTGTCGACAACAATGAGCTCATCGACAAAGCGCAAGGAGCGCAAGCAAGTCTTGAGAATTTCTCCACTGTTATAGGTTATGACGAAGCCACTTATCTTGGGGCTGTTGACACCCATTACCGCACCTTTGCCGCAGAATTGCTCGGGCTATACCCTACAGCGGAATAGAAGGCCCATAGGTCAATTCCGCGCGAATCATAGCTCCAGTTTCGTTCGCGCGGGTCTGAACACAAGAGGGCGAACGAAGTAAGTATTTCGGTTCCGTTTGATTGCAAGTCCGTGCAACGAGCGCTGCGATTGGCTGGCCCGCACTCATCAAGCCAATCGACGTTGCCAGACGCAAACGCAATCCGCTTTCGCGCCGCATCCGCCGCGAGCGCAGTTCAAGCTGCGCCGAGGCACTCAAGCTTCAGCTGGTGGCGGCCAGATTGCCGCTCAACGCGTCGCGCAGCGCCTGGACCTGGCGGTTCAGGGTATCGAGCTCGGCCAGCGTCATGCCCGAACGCTCGATCAGCGTCTCGTTCAGGCAGTTGCACTGGACGAGCAGCGCGCGCCCGGCCGGTGTCAGGTCGACCTGGACCTGGCGCTCGTCGGTCTGGCTGCGCTGGCGGGTGACAAGGCCAGCCTGTTCCATGCGCTTGACCAGCGGCGTGACGGTGCTTGATTCCAAGGCCAGCCGGTGGGCGATCCCGCCGACCGACATGCCATCGGCCTCGCCCAGTGCGTTCAGCACGAGATATTGCGGATAGGTGATCCCCATCTCGTCCAGCATCGGCTTGTAGGTGCGGTTGATCGCCATGCTGGTGGCATAGAGTGTGAAGCAGAGCTGGTTGTCCAACGGGAGAGGCACGACGCGTTCCTTGTTTGCCGACGTAGGAAATTCGCTACCACGAAAAATGATATCGCGATACATATTTTTGTAGACAGCGGTTCAAGGCTGCGCTAGCCATATAGTTATCGCGATATTGTTTATCGCGAAAAACAATCAAAGGAGATTGAGATGGCTTCGCAGACAAAATCCGGTTCCGGCAGCGGCACGATCACCACCAAGGACGGCACGCAGATTTTCTACAAGGATTGGGGAACCGGCCAGCCCATCGTCTTCCATCATGGCTGGCCGCTGAGCAGCGATGACTGGGACGCCCAGATGCTGTTCTTCCTGGCACAGGGCTACCGCGTCATCGCCCATGACCGGCGCGGCCATGGCCGCTCGACGCAGACCGATGTCGGCAACGAGATGGACACCTACGCCGCCGATGTCGCTGAACTCGCGGCGCATCTCGACCTCAAGAATGCCATCCATGTCGGCCATTCGACCGGCGGCGGCGAAGTGGCGCGTTATGTGGCGCGATACGGCTCGGGCGGCCGTGTCGCCAAGGCGGTGCTGATCGGCGCGGTGCCGCCGATCATGCTCAAGACCGCGGCCAACCCCGGCGGCCTGCCAATAGAAGTCTTCGACGGGTTCCGCACTGCCCAGGCGACCAATCGCGCCCAGTTCTTCCGCGACGTTCCGGCCGGTCCGTTCTATGGCTTCAACCGTCCGGGTGCCGAGGTTTCGCAGGGCGTCGTCGACAATTGGTGGCGTCAGGGCATGATGGGCGGCACCAAGGCGCATTATGATTGCATCAAGGCGTTTTCGGAAACCGACTTCACCGAGGATCTGAAGGCAATCGACGTGCCGGTGCTGGTCATGCATGGCGATGACGACCAGATCGTCCCCATCGCCGACTCGGCGCTGCTGTCGATCAAGCTGCTCAAGAAGGGCGAGCTCAAGGTCTACAAGGGTTTCCCGCACGGCATGGCGACCACCCACGCCGATGTCATCAACGCCGACCTGTTGGCCTTCTTCAAGGCATAGGCCGCACCCGGTATAAAGCGGCACCCGCCATTGCGGCGGGTGCTTCGGTCGGCTTCAGACGGTGCTCATGCCGAATGCGCGCCCGGCAGCGCTGGCGGCCTGTCGCAGTCGCACGCCAGCCGGGCGTTGCATTGCGCGCGGCCGTGAACGATGGTTTCTTGACCGGACAGGCGAGAGACATTGGATCGAGCCTTGTGCCGTCCGCCTCCTCCGGCATTCGTGATCCGGAGGATGGAAGATGAACGCGGAATCGATCGACTACAACGGCCTGATGCAGGCTAACCTTACGCGGGTATTCGGCGAACGCGACGCCGGCCGGCGCCTTGTGGCGATCCGCGAACTCTACGCCGGCGATGCCGTGCTTTACGAGCCGGATGCTTCGGCAACGGGCCATGCCGCCATTGATCATGCGGTGAGTAAGCTGCTGTCGAGCCTGCCGCCGACCTTCGCCTTCACGGCGACGGGCCCTGCCGTCGGCCATCATGGCGTCGGGCGGTTGCGCTGGCAATCCGGGCCGCTCAACGGCCCCGTCGCCGTCACCGGAATCGATGTCGCGCATTTCCACGGCAACCTCATCCAGTCGCTTTTTGTTTTTCTCGACCCCGCCGGCGGCTGACGCGCCCGTTTACTGAAAGAGTTGCCATGCCCAAAACCTGGCTGGAAGCCTTGCTTCGCCGTGTGAAAGGGCGGGCAACGCGGCGTCTCATCTTATCGACGCCTACGCTGCCTCCGTCTCTAGCAACGACTGTCTGGAGCTCGTTGTTTTGACGCAATTCTCAAGGGCAAGCGCTACGCGCTTGTCTCGGGAAAACCGTTTCACACTTTTCCTGGAATTGCTCTAGGCTTTTCTCGCTTCCTTCATGTTCGGCAGGAACACCGTCAGCAGGCCCAGGAACGGCAAATACGAGCAGATCTGGAAGACGAAATCGATGCCTTTCATGTCGGCGACGACGCCGAGCACGGCGGCCGCGATGCCGCCCATGCCGAAGGCGAAGCCGAAGAAGATGCCGGCGATCATGCCGACACGGCCCGGCACCAGTTCCTGCGCGAAGACGACGATGTTGGAGAAGGCCGACGACAGGATCAGTCCGATCAGCACGGTCAGCACCATCGTCCATTCCAGATTGGCGTAGGGGAGCGCCAGCGTGAAGGGCAGGACACCGACGATCGAGAACCAGATCATCGCCTTCTGTCCGTAGCGGTCGCCGAATGGGCCGCCGAGCAGGATGCCGAGCGCCGAGGCGCCGAGGAACAGGAACAGCATCACCTGGCTCATCTGCACCGACACCCCGAACTTATGGATGGAGTAGAAGGTATAGTAGCTGGCGAGGCTGGCGATATAGGCGTTCTTGCTGAGCACCAGCAAGGTCAGCACGATCAATGCCGACATCACCTTGCGGCGCGGGAAGGGCGAGACGAAGCTTGCCGCCTTGCGGTTGCCTTGCGCGGCGCGCAGACGGCTGTACCAGCCGCCGACCTGCCACAGGATGACGATGCCGATCAGCGAGCCGACGGCGAACCAGGCGATGCTGGTCTGGCCGAACGGCACGACGATGAAGGCGGCCAGCAAGGGGCCCATGGACTGGCCGAAATTGCCGCCGACCTGGAACAGCGACTGTGCCAGGCCAAACCGGCCGCCGGACGCGAAGCGGGCGATGCGCGAGGATTCCGGATGGAAGATCGCCGAGCCGATGCCGATCAGCGAGGCGCCGATGAGGAGCAGGTAGTAGTGCCCGGCATAGGCCAGCACGACCAGCCCGATCAGCGACGCCGCCATGCCGTAAGGCAGGGAATAGGGCATCGGCCGCTTGTCGGTGATCATGCCGATGATCGGCTGCAGCAAGGATGCCGTGACCTGGAAGGTGAAGGTCAAAAGGCCGATCTGCCAGAAGTCGAGGCCGTAATTGTCTTTCAGAAGCGGGTAGATGGCCGATAGCAGCGACTGCATGATGTCGTTGATGCAGTGGCACAGGCTCACCGCCAGGATGACGGTGAAGGCCGTCGCCTGGGCTGAAGCGTGACTGGCGCTCGTTGATGGCGCGACGCTGGTGGCTGTCGTATCGGTCAAGGGTGGCTCCGTGGTCTTTTTGGCGGGCACGCCCGCGGGTAATCTGGCGGCCGCTCCTGCGGCAGCCTTAGGGACGGTTGCCTTATAAGCTGCTTGCAGGGCGACTTCTTTCGTGGTTTGGTCCAATAGTTTCGCGAGTGGGCCATAGCCGATGCCACATGGCAGGGAAATCTTCCACGCCGGCAACGCCGACCTCGGCAAATTGCACGAGAGCCGCTGGCAGTGGCTGGAACAAGTGGCCGGGCCGGCGGTGGCCTTGCCGACCGAATATCCTGACGGCTACCATGTGCCGCAACATCGACACAGCCGCAGCCAGCTGCTGCACGCGTTGGTCGGCGTCGTGCTGGTAAAGACTCGGCACGGGCGCTGGATGGTGCCGCCCGACCATGCAATGTGGATTCCGGCCGGCATCGAACACTCCGTCGAGATGCTGGGCGACGTCTCGATGCGCTCGGTCTATGTCATGCCGGGTGCGATTCCCGGGCTACCGGAAGGCCTGCGCGTCGTCGGTGTCACCGAACTGATGCACAGCCTGATCGTGGAGTCGGAGAAACTGCCGCAAGGCGGCGAGTTGGAAGGACGCGGCGGGTTGATCATGAACCTGCTGCTGCATGAAATCCCGACCTTGCCGGAACGGCCGCTCGGGCTTCCATTCCCGTCCGATCCGAGGCTGGCGGCGCTGTGCCGTCGCTTCGTCGCGGCGCCTTCGCCGCATGCAACGATCGACGAATGGGCCGATGCCGTCGGCATGAGCCGGCGCTCCTTCACGCGCGCCTTCCAGCGCCAGACCGGCCTGTCCTTGTCGACATGGCGCCAGCAGGCGTGCCTGTTCGCGGCGCTGCCGAGGCTCGCCGATGGCGAGCCCATCACCAGGGTGGCGCTCGACCTGGGCTATGACAGCGTGCCGGCCTTCATCACCATGTTCAAGCGCATGCTGGGCTCCTCGCCGCGCGGATATATGCGCGGCGCGCGCGACAATGGCGAAAGTGTCCGTCGGCCAAACGTGCCGGCGCGGCTGGAAGGTCCTGTAGCCTAGAGCAATTCCAGGAAAAGTGTGAAACGGTTTTCCCGGGACAAGCGCGTAGCGCTTGCCCTTGGGAATTGCGTCAGAACGAAGAGTTGGAGCGGTTCGCCGTTTCCATGAAATGGTGAAACGCTCCAGACTAGTCGAACAGGCTCGACACCGATTCCTCGGTCGCCGTGCGCGAGATCGCCTCGCCCATCAGGTCGGCGATCGAGATGACGCGGATGTTGGGAGCGTCGAGCACGCCTTGCGTCGGCTGGATGGAATCGGTGATCACCAGTTCCTGCAGCTTCGAGCCGCTGATGCGGGCGACAGCGCCGCCCGACAACACGCCATGGGTGATATAGGCGGTGACGCTGGTGGCGCCGTTGGCCAGGAGCGCATCGGCGGCGTTGCACAGCGTACCGCCGGAATCGACGATATCGTCGATCAGCAGGCAATCCTTGCCGGCCACCGCGCCGATGATGTTCATGACTTCCGATTCGCCCGGCCGCTCACGGCGCTTGTCGACGATGGCCAGTTGCGCGTCGAAGCGCTTGGCCAGCGCACGCGCCCTGACCACGCCGCCAATGTCGGGCGACACCACCACGACGTTGCCGAGCTGCTTGTATTTCGCCTTCACGTCGCGGGCCATCACCGGCACCGAGAACAGATTGTCGGTCGGGATGTCGAAGAAGCCCTGGATCTGGCCGGCATGCAGGTCGAGCGTCAAAACGCGGTCGACGCCGGCGCGGGTGATCATGTTGGCGACCAGCTTGGCGGAGATCGGCGTGCGACCGGAGGCACGGCGATCCTGCCTGGCATAGCCGAAATAAGGAATCACCGCCGTGATGCGCCGGGCCGAGGAGCGCATGAAGGCATCGATCATGATGAGCAGTTCCATCAGATGATCGTTGGTCGGGAACGAGGTCGACTGCAGGATGAAGACATCCTCGCCGCGCACGTTTTCCTGGATTTCGACGAAGATTTCCTGGTCGGCGAAGCGCCTGACGCTGGCCTTACCCAGCGGGATGTTGAGATAGCGGGCGACCGCTTCGGCCAGCACCCTGTTGGAATTGCCCGCGAAGAGTTTCATGCACCGTTCCTGGTGGGGGATGGGAAGGCCTGACAGACTCTCCCGCACCTTTTAATCGGGCTTTTAGCGGCCCGCGCTGGTATTGCAAGCGCCGAGATCGGGAATCCGCCGGCTAAGCTGAAGAAAGGTTCGTGCCATCGCCGAGAGGCAACACTCGAGCATGCCTTGTCAGCCAGCCTTGCCGCCCAGAAATGCCGCGAACTGGTCGATGGTCTGGTCGGCGATCGCCTGCATGGTGGCCGGCGAGACGCCCTTCCAGCTGTCGGCGCCAGCGCCGGCGCCGGAATTGACCGAAGGCGCCTTCATCTGGCCGTTGATGCGGTGCAGGCGGTTGCCGGCCGGGTCGTAGACGTCCCAGACATAGATGACGGTGGTGTCCTTGCCCTCCGAAATCGCCGAGAAGTAACCTTTCAGCACATGAGTCGCGGTCTGGTCGGCGCTGCCGGCAAGCGTGATGCCGCGCTGCCTGGCGCGCGTCTGCAGTTCCGCCGTCAGCGGGGTCGCGGCCTCCACCGAAGCGCCGACGATCGGCGCGATCTGCAGCCGGGTCTTCGACAGGATGGCGGCACTTTGGGCTGAGGTAAGCGGCGTGGTGGTGGTCGCGGACGCCCCCGCCGTGGTGGTCGCAGGCGCAGCTGCCGATGGGGCGGGAATGGTGACCGCCGTGCTGCCCGGCGCCGCCGGCGTCGAGGTCGCAGGCGGGGTGATGGCGGAAGGTTCGAGAACGTCCTTTGCGTTGGTGCAGGCGGCAAGAGCCAATGCCACAAGCAATGACACGGTCGTCACATGCGATCGTCTCATTTGCCTTCTAACTCCTTGGCGAAGAACGCCTCCCATTATGGATTCACTGTACGATCAAGTCGAGATCATGGCGGGACAGCGGCTTCGGCTGGGATTCGGTGGTCAGGTAGGTGCGGCCAAGCGTCATTGCCGTCTCGGTCTCGGAATCCATGATGATCATGTGGGCGAACAGCGTCATGTGCGGCGCGATCGGCTCGGGGTTGCCCTGGTAGAACATCGGCATGTCCATCCAGGACGGCGTGAAGCGGGCGCCGACGGAGTAGCCGCAGGCGTTCAGCCGGTGCTTGGTCAGGCCGTGTGCCTCCATGGTGCGGGCATGCGCGTCGAAGACGTCGCCGAAGCTGTTGCCCGGCGTCATCGCCTTTTCGACGGCGAGAAGGGCCGCGCGCGCTGCGTCGAACAGCTCCTGGTGGCGCTTCGAAACCTTGCCGGTCAGCACCGTGCGCATCATCGGCGCATGGTAATGATGGAACACGCCGGCCCATTCGAGCGTCAACTGGTCGTTCTTGGTCAGCTTGCGCCGGCCCGCCTTGTAGCGGCAGAGCAGCGCGTCGACACCGGAGCCGATGATGAATTCATTGGCCGGATAGTCGCCGCCGCCAGCAAAGACCGCGCCCTGCATGGCAGCCAGGATCAGGGCCTCGTCGCCGCCCTGCTTGATCAGGGGCAGCGCCGCGTCCAGCGCATCGTCGGAAAGGTTGGCGGCCTTCTCGGCCTTGGCGATTTCGGCCGGGCTCTTGAACAGGCGCAGCCGGCCGACGATGCCGGACGCATCGGCGATCTGGCCGAAGGTCTGCAACTGCTCGTCCAGCCGGCGGCCATTATAGGCCGTCAAGCCGTGGGTGTCGTATTCGACGCCGATGCGGGCGCCGAGCAAATTGAGGTCGTTGAGCAAATTGCGCAGGTCGACCGCCGGGTTGGCGCCGTTGCGGTCGGTCCACAGTACGATGTTGTCTATGATGGAGGTGTGGCGCGCCTGGCGCAGGTCGGCCGAGCGGGTCAAGAGCACCATCGAGCCGTCGGCCTTCACCACGAGGCACTGGAAGAAACAGAAGCCGAACGTGTCGTAGCCGGTCAACCAGTACATGCTTTCCTGCGCGAACAGCAGGATGGCATCGAGTTTCTTCTCGGCCATCTCGATCATCAGCCGGTCGCGCCGCGCGTCAAATTCCGACCGTTCAAAATGCAGCGCCATTATTCATTCTCCAAAACGATGGCCGAAACCTGCCGGCCGTAATCGGGCTCCTTGCGGTGCGTGGTGCGCCGGTAGGAGTAGAACAGATCTTCCTCGGCATAGGTGCAGCGGCCAAGGCCCTCGGCGGTCACGCCGGCCCTTGCCAGCCGGTCGACCGTATAGCTGGCGAGATCGAACATGGCATGGCCTGATGTGGTGGAGGGCGCGAAGTAGCCGATGTTTTCGGCGTCGGCCTCGACGAAGCGGGCAATGAATTCCGGCCCGACCTCGTAATTGTCGGGGCCGATCGAGGGGCCGAGCACGGCGACGATGTTTTCGCGCCGGGCACCGAGGCCTTCCATGGCTGCGATGGTGTTTTCCAGCACGCCGGTGAAGGCGCCTTTCCAGCCGGCATGCGCCGCGCCGATGATGCGCGCCCCGGCATCCGCGAACAGCACCGGGCCGCAGTCGGCGGTCGAGGCGCCGATGGCGATGCCAGGACGGTCGGTGACGATGGCATCGGCCTTGGGCCGTTCTCCGGCAAAGGGTTTCCTGGCGATGACGACGTCGGGGGAATGGATCTGCCAGGCGGTCAACAGATGGTTCGTCGGCACGCCCATCCAGGCGGCGACACGGGCGCGGTTCTCGGCCACCAGCGTCTGATCGTCATCCGATCCGGTGCCGATGTTGAGGCCCTGGTAGATGCCGGTCGAGACGCCGCCCGCGCGGGTGAAATAGCCGTGGCGGATGCCTTGTGCCTGCGCCTTGTCCAGCAGCGGGGACCGAACGGGATCCGGTTTGGTCTGATTCAGCATGCGGGCGTTGTTGTCCGTATGGGCGGTTTCGTCAAGAAAAAGCAGAAGCGAGGCGGCCGGCGGTTCGGCCGCTCTCTTGCCGAACGGGAGATTGGAAGGGGCAGCGGCGAAAAGTCAATCCGCTGTCGCGAAGGGCCGGACGGCGGCGCCGCGCGGCACGACCGCAAGCACCTTGAACAGTTCGCCCATCGCCTGCGGCCCGGCGAGGCGCTCGACATCTTCGGTGATCTTGTCGCGAGCGGCCTGGCCGGCATCGGCGCCAAGCCGGCCGGCACGCTCGAGTATGCCCATGCCGAGCAGGAAACTGCCCTGTGTCGACAGATGGGCGTCGAGACCATGCGCGCGCACGATCGCGGCAAGGGCGGAGAAATCGACATGCGAGGTGAGGTCGGCTTCGCCTGGATTGGCCAGCACATCTTCGTGATTGTGCCGGCGCAAGGCCTGCAGCGTGTCGCCGACACCCGGTTGCAAGTGGCCATAGTCGAGGAACAGCCCGGCGCCGCCGTTTCGGGCCATGCAGTCGGCAATGGCCGCCATCAGGGCGGTGCGGGCGGGCGCCACCTCGACGATCGCCCCTTGCGGCGCTTCAGCAGCGTCGACGGGCAGCAGCGTCGGGTCGACCGAGCCGGCGCCGGCGAAGAAACAAAGGGTGTTCTCGTCGTCCAGGCTCACCATGCGCTCGCGCCAGCCGGCGCCGGCGCGGACGAACTGGCGGATCGGTATGGCGTCGAACAGTTCGTTGCCGACTAGGAGCAGCGGCTGATGCGGCAAGGTGTCGATGGTCTCGTGCCAGCGAACCGCAAAAGGCGTCGCGCCAAGCGTCTGTTTCTGGACTTCGGTCAGGCGTGGACTGGTCTCGATCATGGCGAAGGCGGCGCCATTGGCCAGGGTCGGATCAAGCCGCGATAGCGTGCGCAGCATGTCCTTCATCAGCGTGCCGCGACCGGGGCCGATCTCGGCGATGGTGACCGGCATCGGCCGGCCGATCGCTGTCCAAGCCTGGTAAAGCCACACGGCGACGAGTTCGCCGAACATCTGGCTGATCTCCGGCGCGGTGATGAAGTCGCCGGCGGCGCCGAACGGTTCGCGCGTCGTGTAGTAGCCGTCAGCGGGGTCGAACAGGCACAGCGCCATGTATTCGTTGACGGGAAGGGGGCCCAGCGCCTCGATCAGGTCGACGATACGGGTCTTCAGCCGCGTCATGTCGCCTGCGGCTGCGCTTGCGTCACCGGCTTCGCTGTCGCCATCGCCCAGATGCCGATCAGCACCATCGGGGTCGACAGGATCATGCCCATGGTCAGCCAGTTGGTGCCAAGGAGGTAGCCGAGCTGCTGGTCGGGTTCGCGGAAGAATTCGACGAAGACGCGCGACAGGCCGTAGCCGCAGATGAAGGCGCCGCCGACGAAGCGCGGCGTCTTCAGCTTGAGGCGCGAATGGGTGAGGATGCGCAGGACCAGGAACAGCACCAGGCCTTCGAGCAGGGCCTCGTAGAGCTGGCTCGGATGGCGGGTGAACGGCCCGCCATTGGGGAATTCGATTGCCCAGGGCACGTCGGTCGGCCGGCCCCAAAGCTCCGAATTGATGAAGTTGGCGACGCGCACCAGGCCGAGCCCGACCGGCACGCCAGCGGCCACGACATCGAACAGCGACCAGGTGCGGATGCCGCGCTTGATGGAAAACAGCGTCATGGCGAGGATGACGCCGAGCAGGCCGCCATGGAACGACATGCCGCCTTGCCAGACCGCGAAGATGTCGAGCGGATGCTGGATATAGCGCGCCAGGTCGTAGAACAGGACATAGCCGGTGCGGCCTCCGAGCACGACGCCGATCGCCGCCCAGACGATGAAATCATCGAGGTCCTCGGGCTTCATCGGCAGCACGCCGTCGGGCCACAGTTTCGGGTTGGCGGCAAGCCGCTTGGCGTACCACCAGGCAAACAGGATGCCGACAATGTAGCCGACGCCGTACCAGTGCACCGCCAGCGGCCCGATCTGGATGAGGATCGGGTTGATGTTGGGGAAAGGCAGCGAGGCCAGCGGCAGCAGGAAATATTCGTTCAACGGGGAGCTCTCGGTTGCGTTCGCATTCGGGCGCGGACCATGCGGCAGGGTTTTGGCAGGGTCAAGGCAAGCCGGTCGCCGTCAAGTGTCGCGACGGATCACCATTGCGAGCCGTCGCGCCGTGCGTGGTCAACTCACCCCTTGGCGGCCACCCATTGCCGCAATGCGTCGTTGATCCTGTCCTGCCAGCCGGGCCCGTCTTCCTGGAAATGGTCGAGCACCGCCCGGTCGATTCGGATCGAGACAAGCTCGCGGACATTCGGGGCGGTCGAGGGTTCGCGAACTGGCGCTGCCGGCTTCTTGACCGGCTTGAAGGCCGCTTCGGCGGCTGCGAACGGATTTGTCGGTCGGCGCGGGGGCGTTGCCATTGGGTGACCCTGAGTGGAGCGTTCTGATGCAATAGGAGACGACAACACCATAGGCGATTTGGCGTTCTCAAGTATAGCTTGGGTCGGTTCGAGAGCTTCCCGCCGGCATGGCAGCGCCCATGCGCCATAGCAACGCAGAGGCCGCACCAGCCCTCAACGTTCTTGCATTCCTCGCCCCGCGCCACTACGTCATTCCGAGCAAGCGAGGATTTGCCATGTCGACCGGACCGAACCGCATTCTCGATGAATTCGCCAAGCTGATGACCGACGCAGCCGGGGCCGCGCAGGGCGTAAGGCGCGAAGTGGAGACCGCCTTCAAGGGCCAGGCGGAGCGTATCCTCAATTCGATGGACGTGGTGCAGCGCGAGGAATTCGAGGCCGCGCGCGAGATGGCCGCCAAGGCCCGGGACGAGAATACCCGCCTTGCCGCCCGCATCGAGGCGCTCGAGGCCAGGCTCGCCGAACTGGCCGGCGATGCCGCACCAGCGGCGGCGGCGAAGCCCCGCGCAAAAAAATAATCGTTAAACTTTTCCACATAGTCCGAGCTTGAAAAGCGCTTTGCCGTGAATCGCTTAACGGCATTGCATGAATCTTTGTGACAGCGCCTTTCCACATGCGAATGACGCAGTGCGAAAAATTGGGCTGTTCACGCGACTCCCGATCAATAGACTGAATTTGTTGCATGATTCGGAGCAGGGTCATGCGGCCGGGCGGTGGGGTCCGGTCTGGGGTCTTTGCGTCGAGAAGTAGTCTTTAGCGCGAAGAAAGTCCTGGCCGTCCGAGTTCTAGATCAGATTGTTCGTTGTGTGTGCCCTCCCGCGGAGCGTGTGGCGGCGCTCCTCAGAACGACAGGAAGCATTCCATGGAACTTCTCGAACTCGAATTCTCCCGCGAAATCCATCCGGTGGATGTTATCGAGCAGGTGGCCCACAACAATGACTGGTCCTTCGAACGGGCCGGCGATGATGAAATTTCGATCTCGGTCGCTGGCAGCTGGACCGACTATCACGTCTCATTCTCCTGGATGGAGGATTTCGAAGCGCTGCATCTGGCCTGCGCCTTCGACATCAAGGTGCCGGAGACCCGTGCGCTGGAAGTGATGCGGCTGTTGTCGCTGATCAACGAACAGATGCTGTTCGGTCATTTCGACCTCTGGGAGCAGGAGGGCGCGATCATGTTCCGCCAGTCGCTGCTGCTGGCCGGTGGGGTCGAACCGTCGAGCCAGCAGGTCGAGGTGCTTTTGTCCTCGGCGCTGGAAGCCTGCGAATGCTATTTCCAGGCTTTCCAGTTCGTCGTCTGGTCGGGAACCTCGGCCAAGGATGCGCTGGCGGGTGTGCTGTTCGAGACCTACGGCAACGCTTGAACCTTGGTAGTATCGAAATGAGTTCAAGCCGCGAGCGTAAGCCCGAGATCAGTTTTGCCGATTTCGATCGTGTCGACATCCGCGCCGGCACGATCGTCGAGGCCGAACCGTTTCCGGAAGCGCGCAAACCGGCTATCAAGCTGAAGATCGATTTCGGACCCGACATCGGGGTGAAGAAATCCTCGGCGCAGATCACCAAATATTATGCGCCGGAGACGCTGGTCGGCCGACAGGTGTTCGCGGTGGTCAATTTCCCGCCACGCCAGATCGGGCCGTTCATGTCGGAAGTGCTGACGCTCGGTTTTCCCGACGAGGAGGGCGCCGTGGTGCTGGGCGCCATCGAGCGCAAGGTGCCGGACGGCGGGCGCCTGTTCTAGGGTTCGTCGCCGCCAGCTACGGTCGTCGCGCGTTACACGCTTTCGTCATCCACGGGCGTAGCGGGCGCGAAGCGTACGCGCAGACCCGAGGATCCATGCCGCGACGGTGGCCGAAGAGTGAGGCGGCCCAGAACGTCGTCTTCATGAACGTTTTCGGGGCTTCTCATGGCCCGCAGATTCTTCACCGAGCGGACACTTGCAGGCCACAGAATGGATCCTCGGGTCTGCGCGCCGGCTTCGCCGACGCTCCGCCCGTGGATGACGAAGGAGGGGGGCATCCTGTGCGCCAGGCTTCAGGCCGCCAGCTTGCGCGTTGTACCCAGCGCTTCCTCGACCGTATCCATGAACATCTCCGCGCAGGCTTTCCAACTGTAGCGCATGGCGCGTTCGCGGGCCTGGTCGCGGCTGACGTTGAGCGCTGCAAGCGAGGCTTCTCGCAAATCGTTCGAGACCGCGCCGCCAAAGCCGTCGCCGACAATGTCGATCGGCCCGGTCACCGGATAGGCGGCGACCGGCGTGCCGCTGGCCAGCGCCTCGATGATGACGTTGCCGAACGTGTCGGTGCGGCTGGGGAAGACGAAGACGTCGGCCGAGGCGTAGATCTCCGCCAGTTCGTCATTGGGGCGGTGGCCAAGGAAATGCGCGTTGGGGTAGCGCGCCTTGAGCTTGGCAAGCTCCGGACCCTCGCCGACCACCACCTTGCTGCCGGGCAGGCCGAGGTCGAGGAAGGCAGGCAGGTTCTTTTCGATGGCGACGCGGCCGACGCAGAGAAACACCGGGCCGGGGAAGCCGAGATCCTTCCTCTTGTCGGGACGGAAGTGGTCGGTGTCGACGCCGCGCGTCCATGGCCTCAGCTTGTTGAAGCCGCGCGCCGAAAGGTCGTCGGCGAGCGACTGGGTGGCCACCAGCGTGCCCTGGCCGGAATTGTGGAAATCGCGCAGCCAGCGATAGGCCCAGCTCTCCGGCACCGGCAGGCGGGCGCTCAGATATTCGGGGAAGCGGGTGTGATAGCTGGTGGTGAATGGCCGGCCGGCATTGCGGCAATAGCGGCGTGCCATGATGCCGAGCGGCCCCTCGGTGACGATGTGGACGTGGTCGGCCTTGTAGCCGTCGATCAGCTTCGCGACATGGCCGGGCGTGGTCAGCGCCAGGCGGATGTCGGGATAGGTCGGCAGGGGCAGCGTGCGAAAGATGTTGGGCGTCAGGAAATCCACCGCGACGTCGAAGGATTTGAGCGTTTCGGTGAGCCGCTCCAGCGTGTGGACGACGCCGTTGACTTGCGGGCGCCAGGCGTCGGTGACCATCAATATGCGCATGGCGGCCCTTTGCTGGAAAGGTCGACGATTGCCTTGAGACGATGCCGGAACGGCGACCAGCCTGCCGCCCTCGCTTCGCTCCAGCGCACCCGGGTGGGCACGGGGTCGAAGTGAGGCGGTTGGGCCGAATCAAGTGTGGTCGCGCGCTTCATGCGCGCTCTTCACCATGATTTCATGACGGGCGGATGAAGCCTGATGCTTCGCCTGGTACTTGGGCTCGCCTAGGCCGGGACCTTGATGACCGCGCGCAGGCCGCCGAGCGGACTGTCGTCGAGGGTGATGTCGCCGCCATGGCTGCGGGCGATGTCGCGGGCGATCGACAGGCCGAGCCCGGTGCCGCTGGCATCGAGGTTGCGGGCCTCGTCCAGCCGCACGAAGGGCTTGAACACGTGCTCGCGCCTGTCGACCGGAATGCCGGGACCGTCGTCGTCGACGGTGACCACAAGCGAGCCACGGCCGTGGTTGGCATTGACCTCCACCGTCTTGGCATAGCGGAATGCGTTGCCGATGACGTTGGACAGCAGCCGCGCGAAGGCGTTTGGCCGTACATGCACCGTCGGGTCGCCGGAAAGCGTCGTCGACAGCTTGCATTTGCGCAGGGCGGCTTCCTCGCCGAGCTTCTGGAAATAAGCCTCGAGATCGAAACGTCCCGGGTCCTCGGAGGCTTCGCCGCGGGCAAAGGCGAGATAGCCTTCCAGCATCGACTGCATGTCATCGATGTCCTGGTTGAGCGCCGCCTTGGTCTCGGTCTTGCCGCCGGCCAGCGCCAGCTGCAGCTTGAAGCGGGTGAGGATGGTCCTGAGGTCGTGGCTGACGCCGGTCAGCATGGCGGTGCGCTGTTCTATCTGGCGCTCGATGCGCTCGCGCATCTGGATGAAGGCAAAGCCGGCACGGCGGACTTCCTCGGCGCCGCGCGGGCGAAAATCGCGCGGCATCGGCCGGCCCTTGCCGAAGCTTTCGGCGGCCTCGGCGAGCGTGAGGATCGGCCGGATCTGGTTGCGCAGGAAGGGGATGGCGATCATCAGCAGCACCAGCGAGGTGCCGACCATCCAGATCAGGAAGATATGGGTGTTGGAGGCATAGGCCTGGCTACGGCGCACGAAGACGCGCAGCACCTTGCCTTCGAGCTGGACGCGCACCTCGACGATGTTGGAATTGCCGACCGTGTCGATCCAGAACGGCCGGTTGATCTGGCGGGTGATCTCGGCCGAGAGAACGTCGTCGAGGATCGAGAAGAACGGTTTCGGGCCGGGCGGTGGCAAGGGATCCGGCGGCAGCAAATCGACCTTCAACTGCATGCGGTCCTGCGCGATGCGGATGATGTTGGCGTAATCGGCGTCGTGCGGGTAGGTCTCGATCAGGTCGATGATGGCGGCTATGTCACGCACGGTGGCCTGCGACAGGCGCTGCGTCACCGTTGCCCAGTGGCGTTCCATGAAAACGAAGGCGACCACTGATTGCAAAAGGATCATCGGCGCGATGACGATGATCAGCGAGCGCGCATAGAGGCGCTTGGGCATGTAAAGCGAGACGAGGCGCCAGAACCGGTTCCAGATGCGCGGCACCGCCTTGAGCGCTCGCGTGGCGCGTGCGCTCAAGCCGTCAGGCCCCGGCTCTTCCAGTTCCGTCGTCGCCATTGGCTCTTTTCATTTCGTCCACGGCACTAGATCAGAACGACGTCTGGTTCAATCGCCTTACTGATCCAACTCTTTGTTGAAGCATGATCTTTTCCGAAAACCGGTTCCCACTTTTCGGGATCATGCTCCAGAGCCGCGGCCGCCATTCTATTCCACGCTGAGCCGATACCCAATACCGCGCACTGTCTGCAGCCAGACGGGGTTGGACGGATCGCGCTCGATCTTGCGGCGCAGCCTGTTGATCTGCACGTCGATGGTGCGCTCGCCGACTTCCGAATCGTCGCCGACCAGTTCGTGGCGCGGGATGGTCTCGCCGGCCCGCGCCGCGAAGATCGCCAGGATCTCCTGCTCGCGGTCGGTCAGCTTCAGCGCCTCGCCGCCTCGCTTCAGTTCGCGCCTGGCGATCTGGAAGGTGTAGGGACCGAAGACCAGCTGTTCGACCTTGGGCGTCGTCGCCGGGCCGCCACGGCGCAGGATGTTGTTGATGCGCAGGATCAACTCGCGCGGGTCGAAGGGCTTGGGCAGGTAATCGTCGGCGCCGGCCTCCAGTCCGGAGATGCGGCTGTCGGTCTCCGAAAGTGCGGTCAGCATCAGGATCGGCACGTTCTTTTCGGCGCGCAGCGATTTAGTGAGATCGACGCCGCTTTCGCCGGGCATCATGACATCGAGTACAAGCAGGTCGAAATCGAGGCCGGCGAGCTTGCGCCTGGCTTCGCCGGCATTGCCGGCGACGGTGACGCGAAAGCCGTTTTCGGTCAGATACTGCTTGAGAAGATTGCGGATGCGTGTGTCATCGTCGACCACAAGCAGATGCGGCGCGTCGTCGTCCGGTGCGGCCGCCTGATCGACCCTCTCAGTGCTCTCCATGGCTTTTCCCTGACATTTTTGCGGACCCAACGTCGATCTGAGCTCTCAGTTCCGGATTGACCATCGCTTCGAGGAAGCGTTCCACCAAGGTCCGTTCGGCGGCGCCGGAATCTTCCAATGCAGCACGGATGCGGCGCGACTGTGGCCGCGCCAGCGCCAGCGCCAGCGCCCGGCCCTTGGCTGTCGGGTAGAGCTCGCGCTGGCGGCGGTCGCGCGGGCCTTGCAATTGCACGACATGGTCGGTGTCGATCAGTTGCTTGAGCACCCGCGCCAGGCTCTGCTTGGTGATCTTCAGCACGTCGAGCAGTTCGGCGACCGTCAGGCCCGGCCTGCGGTTGACGAAATGCAGCACCCGGTGGTGGGCACGGCCGAAGCCATAGTCGGCCAGTATCTGGTCGGGATCGGAGGTGAAGTCGCGATAGGCGAAGAAAAACAGTTCGATGATGGCGAAGTCGATGCCGTCCTCGACTGACATCGCGGTCCTGATCGGTTTTCCGGCAGAAGGGCTTCGATCCGTCATCATTTCTCCATGGGAACGGGAGATTATGTCAGTACTATTGACGTAATTTCCCTGCAATGGTAATTTTTGACAAGCTTTTGGGCGGATTGCGAACGAAAAGGCAAGTCAGGCCGGTTTTTTCCGGAATTTCCTGAGTTTGCCAGAGCGCGATTATCCGCCTACGCTTCGAGACACCGGCCGGCGTCTCAAATCGCATGGCGCGGCCAAAAAGAACACGCAACGACACTGAGATATGCGGGCCGTGGCCCGCGGGAGGTTACCATGGCATCCGTTCCCTTCGACCAACTGGACGGCTTCATCTGGATGAATGGCGAGTTCGTCCAATGGGGCGACGCCAAGATCCACGTGCTGACCCACGGCCTGCACTACGCCAGCGCGGTCTTCGAGGGCGAGCGCGCCTATGGCGGCGAGATCTTCAAGCTCAACGAGCACACCGAGCGCCTGCATGAATCGGCGCGCCTGCTCGGCTTCAAGATTCCCTATTCGGTCGCCGAGCTCAACGACGCCTCGGCCACGCTGTTGAAGAAGCAGGGCTTCCAGGACGCCTATGTCCGGCCGATCGCCTGGCGCGGCAGCGAGCAGATGGGCGTTTCGGCGCAGAACAACCGCATCAACGTCGCCATCGCCATCTGGCAGTGGCCGAGCTATTTCGATCCGGCGCAGAAGCTGAAGGGCATTCGCCTCGACGTGGCGGAGTGGCGCCGGCCCGACCCGCGCACGGCGCCGTCGCGGTCGAAGGCCGCCGGCCTTTACATGATCTGCACCATGTCCAAGCATGCAGCCGAAGCAAAGGGCTATGCCGACGCCATGATGCTCGACTGGCGCGGGCAAGTGGCGGAGGCAACGGGCGCAAACATCTTCTTCGTCAAGGACGGCAAGATCCATACGCCCAAGCCCGACTGCTTCCTCGACGGCATCACCCGCCGCACGGTCATTGGCCTGGCCAAGGATCGCGGCCTGGAAGTGATCGAACGCGCCATCATGCCGGAAGAACTCGAAGGCTTCGAGCAATGCTTCCTGACTGGAACGGCGGCGGAAGTAACGCCGGTTTCGGAGATCGGCCCTTACCGATTCGAGGTCGGCGAAATCGCCAAGAACCTTATGAACGACTATTCTGCCGCGGTTCAGCCCAAGCACGCGATCGCTGCAGAATAACGATAGTCACAGCTTTTCACGCAAGCAGGGGCGGTTTTCGAGCCGCCCCTTTTATTTCAGCGTTTCTGCATTTGACTTTCATCCAATTCGGCGTCTCATGATGGTGTCGGCCCGGGAGGCTGGCAGCTATGGAGGGACTAATCATATGGACATGAACACGCTTCTTCCGATCATCATCCAGATCATTACGGGCATCATCGGTGGTCAGGCGGTCGGCGCGGCAATCAAGACGGCGGCGCTGGGGCAGCTTCCCAAAATCCTGGGTGGAGCCGTTGGCGGCGTCGGCGGTGCGGCGATCCTGGGCAGCCTGCTCGGCCACGGGATTGATCCCGCTGCGGCCGCGGCGGCGACGAGCGGGCTGGGCAGCTCGCTTAACCTGCAGAACATCGTCGGTGGCGCCGGCGGCGGCGCGATCCTGACCGGCATCATCGGCGCGGTCATGGGCGCCATGAAGAAGTAAGCCTGACGGTCTCAGGTTTGTTCAAATGGGCGGCTTCGGCCGCCCATTTCTGTTCTTCAGACGACTGACTGTTCGTCTTTCGAGGGGTGGACGCGTTTCACCGGCACCTCTACATCACGACAGGGATACGAAAGGACGATCATGGGTCAGCTCAATGCCGGTATCGTGCCGGTCACTCAGTTTCAGCAGAACTGCACCATCCTGTTCGACATGGACGACAAGCGTGGTGTCGTCGTCGATCCGGGCGGCGACATCGACAAGGTGTTGGCGGTGCTGAAGGACAATGCGATCAGGGCCGAGGCAATCTGGATCACGCATGGCCATATCGACCATGCCGGCGGTGCCATGGAATTGAAGGAGGCGCTCGGCATCGACATCATCGGTCCGCACGAAGCCGACAAGCCCTTGCTCGACAATCTGGAGAACCAGGGCAAGCGCTATGGCATTGTCGGCTCACGCGACTGTGTGCCCGACCGGTTCCTCACCGAGGGCGAGACCGTGTCGTTCGGCGGCCACGTCTTCGAGGTGCTGCATTGTCCCGGCCACGCGCCGGGCCACGTCGTCTACTACAACCGCGCGGCCAAGTTCGCCCATGTCGGCGACGTGCTGTTCCGGGGCTCGGTCGGCCGCACCGACCTGCCGGGCGGCGACCATGCGACGCTCATCGCCTCGATCAAGGACAAGCTGTTGCCGCTGGGCGACGATATCGGCTTCATCTGCGGCCACGGTCCCGGTGGCCGCTTTGGCGAGGAGCGCAGGACCAATCCATTCCTGACCTGAATTTCAACACATCCGGGCGCCCGATAAAAAAGCGCTGGCCTTGCGGTCAGCGCTTTTTTTCTGGGGCAGGGAAGCCCTAAGCGCTTTCGCGCTTTGTTTGGTGCAAGTCGTTGTCCCAAAACCGCTGCGCACTTTTGGGCGACATGCACTTAGTTGGCAGTGCAGAAATGCTGCTCGCCGTCATTGCCGGTGAAGGTGCCGGTGCGGGAGTTGAAGGTGCGGTAGCGGTCCGAGCAGTATTCGTACCAGTCACGCGTCCACGGTTCGGCATAGCGATCGGCATAGACCACCCGCGGCTCCGCATAGTAGCGGCGGATCGGAGCCGGGCGGATCCGCACGTCACGATCGTAATAACCGTCATCGTAATAGCGGTCAGCGTAAGGCGGTGGCTGGTCATTGGCCAGCGCGCCACCGATCAGGGCGCCGGCTGCGAGGCCAAGCACGCCGGCGGCAATGGCGTCGCCGTTTCCGTGGTGGCGGTGATGGCGCCACTCATCGGCATTGGCCGCGGGCAGGGCCACGAGCATGGTCGCGGCCATGGCGGCGGACAGCACGGCTGTCTTGAAAATTCTGTTCATCTTGGTCTCCTTCGTACCGGGCCGTGCAGTTTTGCAGGGGATGCGGTCCGGCTTTACCCAAGACTAATATGCGACCGTGGCTGAACGGAGGCTGAACGGATTTCGCCCCGCCTGTCCGAGAGGGCGTCAAGAACCACGCTCGAAATGAGCTGGGCCGCCCTGCCGGAGCCGACAGCGTGAAGTCGGCTCAGCCCACCGACAGGTTGACGGCCTTGGGCCCCTTGCCGCGCTTGTCCGGCTCGGTGTCGAATGTTACTTTCTGCCCATCTTCGAGACCGGGAAGACCCGACGCCTGCACGGCCGAAATATGGACGAAGACATCCTTCGCGCCATCGTCAGGCGTGATGAAGCCGAAGCCTTTGGCATGGTTGAAGAATTTGACGGTGCCGGTCTGCGGCATGGGAAGCTCCTTTGATCCCATAAACTCCAGTCTCGGGCCGGCAAATGCCCGAGAGGAAATTTGTCCTTTATTTTAGCGTCATCGGCAAGAGAAAGTTTTTTAGGCACTTAAAGCGCGTCACGCTTTAAGCCCTTGTTATGATGCATGTCGTCGATCCAAACCCGGATCCACTTTGAGGCGACATGCATTCATGCTGCATCGCAGGCATGAAAAAGGCGCGACGAAAACCGCCGCGCCTTTCAGAATCTGTCTGCGTGCCCAGAGGCTGGGCAAGCTCTGGAACCTCGTTCGCTCGCCCTCAAGGACGCGCGGCGTGCCGATGGTTCAGGCAGCGCGGAGGTTGACCGCCTTCGGGCCCTTGCCCATGCGATCCGGCTCGACGTCGAAGGTGACCTTCTGGCCGTCGACGAGCGTGCGCAGGCCCGATGCCTCGATCGCGGAAATATGGACGAACACGTCCTTGGCGCCGCCGTCGGGCGTGATGAAACCGAAGCCTTTGGTCGCGTTGAAGAATTTAACGGTGCCGGTCTGGGCCATTGGGGAAACTCCTTCACCCGTTCAGTCTTTGGTGGTCCTGCCCGCCACCTGGCGTCGAGGGCAGTTCCCGGTGGTTGCTTCGGCAGTCATGCATTGGCGCATGGTCAAACCCCCCGCCGAAAACGGGGCCGTCAGAGATTCACAGTATCGGGGAAAGGTCGTCCAAAACGTTCCGCTCTCCGGGTCGCAAATGCCCGAACACGGAATTTATCGCACGGAAACGTGAAGGTTGCAAGATAGCGCCGCGGGCCGCCACACTGGGCGCATCCCGACGCAAGAATCGACCGATCTGAGCGTCGACCGGCCGCAGATAGGCCTGCTTGGCCGGGCGGTCATCGGCCCACGGACGGGGTCACGCATGGGCCAGGGTGGCCAGCGGTGCGATCGAATGCCCGCCATGGCCAACCATGCCGATTGCCGTGTGGATAGCCGCGAACGGGGTTGCATTTGAAAAGCGAATGGCGAGGATCGCGATCGGGGATGGGATCGAGGGAGAGATCATCATGAAATTCCTGGCGTCAGTCTTTTCGCGGCAAGGGTTTGCCGTCCTGTTCCTATCGGCGCTGCTGGCCGCCTGTACCGTCGTCGTCGATGACGGGCCGGGGCCTCGTCCACGCCCGCCGCGTCCCGAACCGCAATTCTGCACGAGGCAATACGAACCGGTCTGTGCCCGGCGCGGCGGCGATCGCCAGACCTTCGCCAATGCCTGCCTTGCCGACCGCGCCGGTTACCGCATCGTGCGCGACGGTCCTTGCCGCGACGGCGGTGGTGGCGGCGGCGGCGGGGGAGAGCAGACGTTCTGCACCCGCGAATACGCTCCGGTCTGCGCCCGCCGCCACGGCGAGACGCGCAGCTTCCCCAATGCCTGCGAAGCCCGTGCCGCGGACTACCGCATTGTCGGCGATGGGCCATGCTGAGGAGGCGGGAACTCCGTTACTTGTCCACGCCGATATAGGCTTTGCCCTTCAGCAGGGCAGCCAGATGTGCCGCATTTGATGCCGCCATCTCGATCATTCCGGCGACCTTTTCGGGGGTCGCCGGCAGGTCGACATAGTTGACGTCGCCCATGGCTTCGCCCACCCAGTAGACGCCGCCATTGGCCGGTATGGTGAAGCCGACATCGTTGAGCGCCTGGAAGCATTCGGCATGGCAATGGTGCGCACCATCCTCGTTGCCGACGATCGCCACCAGCGCGACCTTGCCGGCGGCCGGCATACGGCCCTTGTCGTCGGTTTCGGAGAGGAAAGCGTCCATGCGCTCCATGACGCGCTTGGCGACGCTGGAGGGTTGGCCCATCCAGATCGGCAGGCCGAGGATAAAGATATCGGCGGAGATGATTTTCTCGCGCAGGGCGGGCCAGCCGTCGCCCTTGCCCATATCGGAGAGCACACCGGCCTTGATGTCGTGATCGAGGGCGCGCACGACCTCGCCCTTCACCCCATGCGGCTTGAGCGCCGAAAGCAGATCGGCGACGATCTTGTCGGTGGAGGATTTTTCCTTGTCGCCCGAGGCTTTCAGGGAACAGTTGATGGCAAAGGCGGTGAGGGACATTGGCGGCTCCTGCGTGTCGATGTGCAGGGTCAACGTCGCGGGCCGGTTGCGGTTGCGCGGCAATGATGCAGGTGTGGCTGCCTGGAGCAATTCCAGGAAAAGTGTGAACGGTCTTCCGTCCGGAGTTGCGTCGAAACAAAGAGTTGGAGCGGCTCGCCGTTTCGGTGAAATGCGCTAGACCGGATACGCTCCGTCGGCCGGACCGGCATAAAGCTCGCTGCCATGCTCATCCGAAATGCGCAGGCGGTCGGGGATTTGCGGCATGGCCAGGCTATGGAACAGAGCGGCCGCGCCCTGCAGGGCGGCGCGTAGCGTCGGTGCTTCCAGTGACACCCTGTCGAGCGTTGCTTCCTCGGCGTCGCGCGACCGATAGAACTCGATGACGAAGTTCAAGCAAGCCTCCGTGGCAGGACTTGGCAAGGTCCCTTTTTGTCAGTTCGTCGCCTGCTTCGGAGCAGGGCTGGGGCGCTCGAGGCACCCCAAGCTGTCAGCCTTTCGATTTTGGCTTCAGGCTGCTCTCGGCCTGCTTGACCGACGAGCCGAACGGAGAGGCAGGCTTGGCCACCACCTTGTCCTTCTTGGGTTTGCGTGTTTCGCGGTTGCTGCGCTGTTGGCCCTTGGCCATATTGTCTCTCCTCGTGCGGGTTGTCTGACGTTGCTGAGGTCTCAGGCCGCCGGATTGTTGCCAACCACCGGATTGCCGGCCGGTTCGAGATTGTCTTCCGTGGTGACCCGTTCGTGGGTCTCCTGGTCACTGCGGATACGGTATTGCGGCGAGCCGTCCTTGACCGGCAGCCTGCTCTTGATCTCGAACAGTTCGGCCGTCTTGAGGAGGAGGCCGCCACGGCCTTTCATGCGCACGGTCTGGCCGATGGCGAAGAGATGCGAGGGTGTGTCTGTGCGCGGGCGCGCATTCTGCTGGAAACGGATCATGCTGCATTCTCCCGGTCGCGCTTCAGCGCGTTTTCGAGTTCGAGGTGGTCGATGGCGACAAGCTGGCTGGTGTTCGGGTTCTTCACCGCCCTTGCCGGCAGGTGAATGAAAGTGGCGACGCGGCGCCAGGCAATGCGCGACACGCCCTCGATCAGTTCTTCGTCCTGATCGATGTCGTAGTCGCCGGCCGGCAACGGCCCCTCCAGTCCGCCAAGCACGAAGCGGGCAGCGAAATGCGCGATGGAATGGGTGGTTCGGTCCGACATTGTCCTGGCCTTGATGTGCCCACGCGTTGGGCGTCAGGTAAAACCGCTGCCTGAATGCAAAAAAAGCGGGGACAAGCCCCGCTTTCCTATTTCCGGCAAGCGCTGGAAATAAGCCTCTTTCGAGAGCTGCCAGTACATCCGTGGTCAGCATTCATCGAATTCGGCCTGATCAGATCAGTTGCAGATTGGCGGCCGACTCGCGGCCCTTGCCGTCACGCTCCAGTTCGAACTGAAGCTTCTGGCCTTCCGCAAGACCCGGGAAACCGGCGCGCTCCAGCGCGCTGACATGGACGAAAACGTCCTTGCCGCCATCGGCCGGCTGAATGAAGCCGAAGCCCTTCTGGCCATTGTAGAACTTCACGGTTCCGGTGTTCATATCCAGTCTTTCGCGTATTGAGAGATCGTCGCGCGGCGAAGGTGCGGCGCGTCCGGTAGCAACGATTTGGAATGAGATTTGGCGGGTCGAGAACCTCTGACGCCGCGAGATGCCAATTCTGGCCAAAACGATGTCCGTTATATATAGCGATATGGCTGTCTATTCAAGTAGATTTCTGAAATTTTCCGACTTGGATCGAAAAACAGATCGCTATGAATATTCGCACAATTCTGCTATCGTTCAGATCATTTCCAAAAAATATTGAAAATTCGCAACGGTATTTCGCTTGCGTGTCATTTTAGTTACTCCGAAATGAGGACAAAAACCATGAATTCCACAAGAGGCTCAAGAGGGAAGACCGTCGCGATCAACCCTATCGCCAAGCCGGGCACCATACACGCCATTGCCGTTGGCCCGACCGGCCAGCCTATGATCGTCAAGTCGGCACGGCTGACCATCAGAAGCGATGAGGCGGCAAGGCGAACGATCGCAGATACCGTTGGCACCATAAGGCGGGCCAGACAGGTCGCCGAGACCAACCGCCTGATCTGATCGCATTCATGGCGATGGAAAGGCCGCGGAACCACACGGAGACTTGAACCTGCCGCGCCAATGGCCTAGATCGCGGGAGGCGGACAAACACGGCAGGTTTCCCATTAACAGAGATCAGAGACGAGCGGCGGGTGCGGGAGCCAGGTCTGGCGCGGGCGGACAACCGCCGCTGGGCCTCGACCAGTATGTACAGCAGGCGCTGCAACTGCACCAGGCAGGGCGCCGGCAAGAGGCTGAGTCAATCTACCGGCAGGTGTTGGCGCGTCAGCCCAGACACGCCGCCGCGGCACATTTCCTGGGGCTGCTGCTGCATCAGACCGGACGCAGTGAGGAAGGGCTGGATCTCCTCGAACAGTCCGTGAGCCTGCAGCCCACGAATCCAGATTTCCTCAACAATTTCGGCACGGTGATGCGCGACCTCGGCCGCGTTGCCGCGGCCATCGATTTCTTCCGTGGCGCGGTCGATCTGCGGCCGGACCAGCTCGCGGCGCGCGACAATCTCGGCTCGTCGCTGAATCAGCTCGGCCAGTTCGAGGAGGCCGAAGAGATCTATCGCGGCACGGTCGCGCGCAATCCATTCCATGTGCGCGCCCGCATCGGGCTTGCCGAAACCCTGCAGGAAGCCGGGCGGCTGGATGAGGCGCTGGCGGCTTTTCGCGAGTCGCTGACCATCCGCCCCAAGGATGCCGACCTGCTGCACGGGCTCGGCGTCGGGCTGATGGAAAAGGGCAAGCTCGACGAAGCGGCCGATCTGTTCCGGCAGGCGCTGGCGATCAATCCCGGCATGGCCACGGCCTGGCTGATGCTGACGCAGGTCAAGCGCCAGAAGGAGCGCGATGCCGAATTGGCCGGCATGGAAGCCCAGCACGCCAAGGCGCCGCAGGACAGCCTGGCACGCATGCAGCTGTCCTTCGGCCTCGGCAAGGCCAATGACGATTTGAAGGACTATGACAGGGCGTTCGATTATTTCGCCGAAGGCAATGCTATTCGCCGCAAGGTTATCAACTACGATCCCGTCAGGACGCGTGCGGATTTCGAGGCAATGAAGACGGTGTTCGATGCCGGCTTCTTCCAAAGGCACAGACCGAGCCCAATCACCGATGATGCGCCGATCTTCGTCGTCGGCATGCCGCGTTCGGGCACGACGCTGGTCGAACAGATCATCGCCAGCCATCCGAAGGTCTATGGTGCGGGCGAGCTCAGCATCCTGAAGAAGGTGGTCGGGAATCAGTTCCCGTCGACCATGCCGGGTGGCTTCCCCTGGGGTGTATCGGACGTGGACGATTCGGATTTTGCCGCGGCAGGCCAAGCCTATCTCGACATGCTGCATGCCCGCTATCCGCATATCAGCCATGTCACCGACAAGATGCCGGGCAACTTCCTGCTTATCGGCTTCATCCACATGATGATGCCGAAGGCCAGGATCATCCACTGCGCCCGCGATGCGGCGGCAACCTGCCTGTCGATCTACAAGGTGCATTTCCGGGGTGACAGCCACCGCTACGGCTACGATCTGGGCGAACTCGCCGACTTCCACAATCTCTACACCGACATCATGGCGCATTGGCACAGCGTTCTGCCCGGCGTCGTGCATGATGTGCGCTACGAGGATTTCGTCGCTGATCAGGAAGGGCAGAGCCGGGCCCTCATCGATTATCTCGGCCTGCCATGGGACGATGCCGTGCTGTCCTTCCACGATACCGACCGGCCGGTGCGCACGGCTTCCGCCGCGCAGGTGCGCCAGCCGATGTATCAAGGCTCGGTCGATCTGTGGAAACGCTATGGCGATCGGCTGAAGCCGCTGTTGGATAGGCTGGATTAGCGCATCGTTCGCCGATGGGCCGGAGCCCTCGCCGTTTCGTCATCCTATGGCGGAGCAAGGAGCAAAGCGACGCGGCGCAGACCATAGGGTCCATGCCGCGACGTTAAAGCCTTGAAAACGGTACAGAATTCTGCTCAGCTGCGTCCTTCGATCGAGGTCGCGGCATGGATCCTCGGATCTTCGCGACGCCGCTTCGCGGCTGCTCCGCCCGTGGATGACGAAGCTGAGAGGGCTCAGCTGCTCAAAGCTCGATGAACGGCTGGAAGCCGCCGAAGATCATGCGCTTCATATCGAAGGGCATGGGGCCCCAGTCGGGTGTCAAACGCGGGTCGGCCATCACCTTGGCCATCACCGCATCGCGGCTTTGCCTGGATTCATAGACCGCCCAGGCAAAGACGACGATCTCGTCGTCCGTTGCCTGAACGGCACGTGGAAACGAAGTCACCTCGCCATAGGGCACGTCGTCGCCGATGCATTCGACATAGGCCAGCGCGCCGTGTTCCATCCATATGGGGCCCGCGAGGTTGGCGAGCTTCTTATAATCGTCGAGTTTGGCTTTTGGCACGGCAAGCACGAAACCATCGACATAGGACATGATAAACTCCTCTGTTGAAAAATGAGCGCCGGGTCGGCGGGGGTACGACCCGGCGCGGTGAGCGCGTCGGCCCTGTCGGGCGACGCCTGCTCGCCAGGGAACCTATTTCACTGGCGCGTTCATCGCCCAGGCGACGCCGAAGGGATCCTTCACCTGGCCCCAGCGGTCGCCCCAGAACATCACCTGCAGCGGCGTCACGATTTCGCAGCCGGCATCGACGGCGCTTTGCCACCAGGCGTCGATATCGTCGTTGTCGAGATGGAGCTGCAGCGTGTAGCCCTGCGCATCCTTATGCGGGTGGCCGTGTTCGGGATAAGCGTCGCCCAGCATCAGCGTCGAGCGGTTGATGTGGAGGTGGATGTGCATGGTGCGGCCTCTTTCGTCGGCCGGATAGGCAAAGACTTCCTCGGCTCCAAATGCCTTCTTGTAGAATTCGGCGGCCTTGATGGCGCCGTCGACCTGCAGATAGGGGGTCAGTCCGCCAAGCACTTCGGCTCGTGGTGGGGTCTGGTCGGTCATGTCTTCTTGCTCCTCTTTGCGTTTGGCTTGGCCTTGCAAAGCCTAGGACGCACGAGGAGACGGCAATTCTACACGGCCGCGAAAATTTTTTAGCGGGCCGGGCCCGGACACACCGGGCAACCGGAGGTTTTGAGCGACAATCGCATGGACAGGCTGGCCGCGGTCATATGACCTTGGTCGTGAAGGTGGTTGCACGACGGCTGTTCCGCGCGTCGAAGAGTTCCGGAAAGCCGATGTCCTTGCGCAGTTCGGCTGGCAGCGAGAGCAGGATGCGTTCGCTGCGATGGCGGGCACGTGCCGCCGCATATTGGGTTGCGATGCGACCGATGGATGAAAGGACGGACATGACAAGGTTCTCCCTGGGTTGATGCCGGCATCATCGTGTAGGCATCCCAAGGACGAGGCAGGTTCAGGCGATCCGACAGGTCGTCGAAATTATTTCAGATGACCGAGGCGGCCAGCGCCGTGTCGTAATACTCCACCATCTCGATGACCTTGCCGTCGCGCAGGGTCCAGAAGTTGGCGGCGCGCATGACGAATTCCTTGCCGGTGGTTTTTCGCGTCAAATGGATTTCGACCTGCGCCGCGACCTTGTCGCCACCGTCGATAATCTCCACCGGGACGAAGTTCCGGTATTCGAAATCACCGTCGAGCGCCATGAGGCGGGCAAGGAATTCCTGCTTGCCGTTGCCCGTTCCGATATAAGGCGCCTGCGGTTCGGCAACCCAGCGGAAGACGACATCGTCGGAGCAGTGGGCCAGCGCGCCCACGATGTCGCGTTTCGCATAGGCATCATAAAGGGTTTTGACGACGTCCACCGCGCGCATGACCGGTCTCCTCCCTCGGCTTGCGGAACCTTCAGGATGCGCCTTTTTCGGCTGGCGGGAAAGTGCGAGCCGGCAAGCTCGAATGCCGGCTCGGCCGAGGCATCGCCTTAATCACCCGCTTCAGCCACTTCGCAAAAAAAGTCCTCAGGGTCTTCGACCTCGGTCAGGCGCCGCTTCTCGATCAGCCAGAAGCGGTTGCCGATGGCGCGGATGAAGGAGCGGTCGTGCGAGGCGAGGACGCAGCTGGCCTGGTGCTTGAGCAATTCTTCCTCCAGCGCTTCCTGGCCATCGATATCGAGATGGTTGGTCGGCTCGTCGAGCAGGTAGAAGTTGGGGTTGGCGAGCCTTAGCGCCAGCATCATCAGCCGCGCCTTCTGCCCGCCGGACAGGACGCCGATCTTTTTCTCCTGCATCTCGATCACCACGCCGGCGCCGGCAAGCAGCGAGCGGGCGCGCTGTTCGCCGACATCGTAGCGGCGCGACACCATCGCCAGCGGCGTGTCGTCGCCGCTGATGCCCGACAGCGCCTGGTCGCTGTAGCCGAGTACCGTTGACGGGGTCACCTTCACATTCGCGACCGTGTCGGGTTCGGCGATGGCGTTGCGGATCAGGCTGACGAAGCGCGACTTGCCGACGCCATTGCGGCCGAGCAGCACGATGCGGTCGCCCTGGCAGATGTGGCGCTTGCCGGTCCTGAACAGCAGCGTGCCGTCCGGCGTTTCCACCGCCGCGTCGTCGAGCGTGATCAGCACTTTGGCGTGGGTGCCGCGATTGGCCAGTTTAATTGCGCCGGCCGATTTCTCGCGATGCGCTGATACCGCCGCCTCTTCCAGCTTTTCCGCCCGTTCCTTGAGCTGCCTGGTTTTCACCGTCAAAAGGTCGCTGCCGGAATTGATGCCGATGTTGTTGAGCTTGGCGGCCTGTTTTCGCAACTGCTGGACGACCTTCATGTCACGCTCGAACTTGCGTGCCATCGAGGCGTCGACTTCGTCGAGCGCCTGCCTGGCGCGGGAGTAGGGTAGCGCGAACACCGGCGACTGCTCCGGCCGCAGGAACAGCGTCCGGTTGGTGGTGGCGTCGAGGAAAGCGCGGTCGTGGCTGGCGATGACAACAGGCACTTCGCGCGGCAGGGCGTTCAGCCAGCCTTCCAGCTGGCTGATGCGGGCAAGGTCGAGATGGTTGGTCGGCTCGTCGAGCAGCAGCACGTCGGGATCGGTGACCCAGACGCGGGCAATCAGCGACAGCCTCTGCCAGCCGCCGCTCAGCGCCCGCATTTCCCGTTCGCGCATCGGTTCGGGCACGTCGAGCGAATCCAGCACCACGTCGACGCGCCACATCTCGCTGTCGGCCTGATCCGGCGGCAAGGCGTCGGCCACCACCTGATGGAAGGTGCGGCCGAGCAGGGCAGGGGCAACGGCCTGCTCGACATGGCCGACGCGCAGGCCGCGCGTGCGGGTGATGTCGCCGGAGGTCGGTTCCATCTCGCCGGTCAGGCATTTCAGCAAGGTCGACTTGCCACGGCCATTGGCGGCGACGATGCCGAGCCGGTCGCCAGTGCCGATGGTGAGGTCGAGGTGAGCGAAAAGCGGCGCACTCATGGTGACGCCGAGGGATTTGAGGCTGATCAGGGCCATTTTGGATTTCTCTGGTCTTGCCGGAGACATCTCCGGATGCACTTTGACGGTGCACGTGCTGGCCATCAGGCTCGGCGTTGCGCACCACGAAGGGCAGACCAAAAAATCGAAGCGGGAAAAACCCCGGACCGTCCCTGGTCAGCCCTGCAAGCTAGCTCGCAGGGCAGAAATCGGGCCACGCTGACGATGGTGACGAAAAAACGTAAACACGTGAGCCCTCCTTTCAAGACGTTCGAGTGTGCGGAGCGATTACACCAAAGGCGGGGGTGGAGGCAAGTGGAGCGCTCTTCCTTCTCCCACAGGGGGAGAAGGAAGAGGCGCTCTACTTCCCCGGCCTGCCTGTCTTGCCCGGCCGGCGCTTTTCGCGGCGGGCGTCGCCTGGGTCCTCGTAGGAGCCGATACCCGCGCGCTGGCGAACGATTGGTTTGGCGTCGCGATCCTTCGCGCCCCCCTCTGCCCTGCCGGGCATCTCCCCCACAAGGGGGGAGATCGGCTGGGGCTTCGTCGGTACTTTTCCTTCGACCGGCTTTTCAGTCCGCCGCACCGTCATCTCGTCGAGCGAGTTTTTCTTGAACAGCGGTTTGACCGGCTCGCCGGGAATGCCGAAATCGGAGCCGTGTGCTTCCTGCGCCGACTGTTTCTTGAACAGCGAGCGCGACACGGCACCCGCCGGCGTCGGCATGTCGGTGCCCGGGCCCATGTCGTCAATCGATGGTTTGGCGAAGAGCGGCTTCTTCACCGGCACGGCGCCATCGGCGCCCATCTCGTCAAGGGCCGGCTTGCGGAAGAGGTTGGGCCGGGCCGCCTTGGCTACCTCTTCGGCGGCGCGTGCTTCGTCGAGCTTGCGGAAACGCTCCTGCTCCTCCGCCGTGCGGTGCTTGGCCACGCCCTTGTTGTGCTTGCCTTTTTCGCGGCCCGAGACCGGGCTTTCCATGTCGGCGTATTTGGCAAGCGGGTCTTCGGAGATCGAGAGTTCCATCTCGCGCAGACGCTTGATTTCGTCGCGGATGCGGGCGGCCTTCTCGAAGTCGAGATTGGCGGCGGCGTCGCGCATCTGCTTCTCCATGGCGTCCAGATGGGCCTTGAGGTTGTTGCCCATCATGGCGCCAGCGCTGTCGGTGAACTGCGAGATGTCGGCGCGGACGTGGTCCTTTTCGTAGACCGAGTCGAGAATGTCCGAGATGCGCGACTTCACCGATTCCGGGGTGATGCCGTTGGCGGCGTTCCATTCCATCTGCTTTTCGCGGCGGCGGTTGGTCTCGGCCATCGCGCGCTCCATCGAGCCGGTGACCTGGTCCGCATAGAGGATGACCTTGCCGTCGACGTTGCGGGCGGCGCGGCCGATGGTCTGGATCAGCGAGGTCTCCGAACGCAGGAATCCTTCCTTGTCGGCGTCGAGAATGGCGACGAAGCCGCATTCGGGGATGTCGAGGCCCTCGCGCAGAAGGTTGATGCCGACCAGCACGTCGAAGGCGCCGAGGCGCAAATCGCGCAGGATCTCGATGCGCTCGAGCGTGTCGATGTCGGAGTGCATGTAGCGCACGCGCACGCCCTGCTCGTGCAGGTACTCCGTCAAATCCTCGGCCATGCGCTTGGTCAGCACCGTGACCAGCGTGCGGTAGCCGGCGGCGGTGGTCTCGCGGATCTCACCGACGACATCGTCGACCTGGCTTTTCGCCGGGCGCACCTCGACCGGCGGATCGATCAGGCCGGTCGGGCGAATGACCTGCTCGGCGAAAACGCCGCCGGATTGTTCCATTTCCCAACCGCCGGGTGTCGCCGAGACGGCGACGGAGAGCGGGCGCATGGCGTCCCATTCCTCGAAACGCAGCGGCCGGTTGTCCATGCAGGAGGGCAGGCGGAAGCCATATTCGGCCAGCGTCGCCTTGCGCCTGAAGTCGCCGCGATACATGCCGCCGATCTGCGGCACGGTGACGTGGCTTTCGTCGATGAAGACCAGCGCATTGTCGGGAATGTATTCGAACAGGGTCGGCGGCGGATCGCCCGGCTGGCGGCCGGTGAGGTAGCGCGAATAGTTCTCGATGCCGGCGCAGGAGCCGGTGGCTTCCAGCATTTCGAGGTCGAAACGGGTGCGCTGCTCCAGCCGCTGCGCTTCGAGCAGGCGGCCGGCCCGCTCCAGTTCCACCAGCCGGTGCTTGAGTTCTTCCTTGATCGACTTGATCGCCTGGTTCAGCGTCGGGCGCGGCGTCACATAGTGCGAGTTGGCGTAGATCTTGACGCTTTTCAGCTCGCCGGTCTTCTGGCCGGTCAGCGGATCGAACTCGGTGATCTGCTCGATCTCGTCGCCGAACATCGAGATGCGCCAGGCGCGGTCTTCCAAGTGGGCCGGAAAGATCTCGATCGTGTCGCCGCGCACGCGAAACGAGCCGCGCACGAAATTGATGTCCTGGCGCTTGTATTGCTGGGCGACGAGATCGGCGAGCAAAGCGCGCTGGTCGAGCCGGTCGCCGATCTGCATCTGGAAGGTCATCGCCGTATAGGTCTCGACCGAGCCGATACCGTAGATGCAGGACACCGAGGCGACGATGATGACGTCATCGCGCTCGAGCAGAGACCGCGTCGCCGAATGGCGCATGCGATCAATCTGCTCGTTGATCGAGGATTCCTTCTCGATGAAGGTGTCGGTGCGCGGGACGTAGGCTTCCGGCTGGTAGTAGTCGTAATAGGAGACGAAATACTCCACCGCGTTGTCGGGAAAGAATTTCTTGAACTCGGAATAGAGCTGCGCGGCCAGCGTCTTGTTGGGCGCCAGGATCAGTGCGGGGCGCTGCGTCTCCTCGATCACCTTGGCCATGGTGAAGGTCTTGCCGGAACCGGTGACGCCAAGCAGCACCTGGGTGCGGTCGCTGTTGTCGACGCCTTCGACAAGATCCTTGATCGCGGTCGGCTGGTCGCCGGCCGGTTCGAAATCCGACACCATCTTGATGGCGATGCCGCCTTCGGACTTTTCCGGCCGGGCGGGGCGGTGCGGAGTCCACAGGACGCCGTCCTTGTGCAGCGGATTGCCGGATTCGATCAGTGCCGAGAGAGCGGCGACCGTCGCGGTGACGCCGCTCGACGTCATCGTCTCGGCTTCTTCCAGCGAAACATCGAGGCCAGCGACCGGATTGAGGCCCGCCGCCGCGCGTTCGCGGGCGGTGGCCGCGCCGCCCATCGAGGTGCCGCGTGCCGTGCGTCCGGGCGCGGCGGAGCGTTCGGGGATCTTCTTCGACGGCTTTGGCGATTTGCCGCCGTCGCCCTTGCCGACCTGGCGCCCTTCGCGTTCTGCCTCCTGCTCGATCTGTTCGGCCCAGTCGGCGATCGAACCGGTCAGCGGCGTGCCCGAGAGTTCAGGCTGCGGCATCTCGGCGAAGCCGCCCCTGTGCAGCGGTTCCGAGGCGTCGAAGAAATCGGTCAGCGGGCTGCGCCGCTTCGGCGCGGCGCGGTCGTCATTCGCCGTCGGCGGCGTTCTTTTATCGGGGGATTTGGCCATGACCCGAATATGGGAGGTCTTAGCGAAAATGGAAAGAGCGCGATGGGGCAAGCCGCATGCCCGGATGCAGCTCCTGACAGAAGGCTGTCAGGAGGAGGCAGTGCCAAGGATTGCCTGCCTGTCGCGGTCAGGCGCCGCGTGCGTTGTCCGTCGCTACGCGGGTCGCCGATCCGTTCAGGCGCGGCACCACGACGAGCCGCGTGACCTTGCCCTTCTTGAAGGCGGCGAGGAAGCGGGCGTAGTCCCGGAAGACGACACAGCCATTGGACTCGGCGCGGCCGCCGCGCAGCATGTAGGTGTGGGCGAGCAGGCCGTTGCGGTTGTACTTGTTGCCGCCATTCACCGGCGTCAGGCGTATGGCCTCGACACCATGGAAGCGGGATTCGCGCAGCGACAGATTGTAGGTGTTGGGCGGCGTCGGGCCGCGATCCTTGACGTCGACATAGCGCGGCTGGTCGACCATGGCGCCGAGGCCCGAATGTGCCTCGAGCCGCTGGCCGTCGGGCATGTAGACGGTCTTGGCGCTGATGTCATAGACGGCGACGCCGTGGCCGGCTCCGCTTCCGGCGGTCGGCCCGTTGAACAAGTTCCTGAATGCCTGGCCAAGGCCGCCAGAGGGCGTGTCCGGCTTGGCGTAGGCCAGCACGTCGCCGCCTTCGCCAGACCGGCCGGCGCGGGCCGGCCTTGCCGGCTGGGCTTGCTGGACCGGCTTTGCCTGCGGCGCCGGCTTCTGCTGGGCGAGCTTGGGCTGAGCAATCCTGGGCTGCGGAGCCGGCTCATCCTGCTCCACGGCCTTGGGTTGCGGCGCGTCATATTGCGGGCGACGGGTCGGCAGCGGCACGTCGTCGGTCAGCGCATCCGGCAAGGAGGCGGCGTCGCCGGGCTGTTCCTGCTGGGTCTCGACAGGCGCAACCGCGACATCGGCTGAGGATTCGGTCATCGGCAGTGGCGAGGCGAATGCCTCATCCTCGACGGGCATCGACTGCACGAGGGCCAGCGCCAGTTGCGCGTTGTCAGGCGTCTCCGACTGGGCAAGGCCCATCGGCGCGGGCGCGGTCTGCACGACAACGGAACCGGTGTCGACACGAGCGAAACGTTCCGCTGCCGGAGCCGGCATGTCATCAGACAGGCTGGCCATGACCTGAACGGAGGGCACCAGCGATGCCTCGGTAATATGCGGCGCGGCCTTGGAAATCACCGGGCGGGCGTCGGCCGTGGCAACAGGCTTGCCGGCACCGGCAAAGACGGCGGCAAGCTTGGTCGGCGACAGCGACGCTTCCACGCGTTCGAAACGCTCCTGCGCCTTCGACTTCAAAATTGGCTGTTCCGGCTTTGCCTGCGCCACGAGGCGCGCGGATTTCTCCGCCAGCGGGCTCACGCGGGCCAGCTTGAAGCAACTGGCGCCGCATTGCACCGCGTGGTCATGCAGGGCCTGCGCGCCGCCATGGGCATTGGCGAGCACGAAGGGCGCCGAGGATCTGAGGAAATGTTGCTTCAGCGGATCGGCCAGCGCCAGCGAGCCAGGCATGGACAGCGTCTGCGGCAGGCCGCCCGATGTCGCCGACAACGAGGCGCCGACGGAACTGAGGCCGGCCATGGTGCCGATCAGCCAGAGGCCGACGGCAGCGCTGACACCGGGCACCGCGACCCAGCGGACGATCCGTTGCGGGTTGAAGGAAGGGGTGCGCGGCGCATCGACGAACTCGCCGCCCTCGCGCTGGTCCCAGATTATTTTTCGTTTACTCGACAACGCCATGCAACCAATCTTGCTCCAATCGGTTTTCCCCGTACGTGGCCTTGTCAGCCGCGACGACCATTCTGTGAGTGATCCCAGGTGGTCCCCGACGCGTTTGCCGCGCCTGTCGTTGGTTGCCGATTGCTTCAAAATATGGACAAAGTTGGTTAACCAATCCCTCTCAAAACCAACCAAGAGACGTGGACTTTGTGCCAAAAAAGGCTCGTCCACGATCATGCACGCGGTATTGCAGGCCTTCCGAAGCAAGTTTGCTGCCTGTTTTTGGCGGCCGAGTCAAGCAAAACGGCCTGCGCCAAATCAGCAAAAAGCCAACCGGGATCACGCCGGGTGAGGGTGCTTGCCGATCGCTTCGGCTGAAAAAGGCCCCGTCGACCGGCCAAACTGTTGCCCTACTGCCACAAAATCCCAGGCCGGGCGGCTGCCTTCCGACGGCCATTGACTCGTTTTGGGAGGCGGTGCAATCGGATTAAAGTGCTTGGTTTTGGGGTGGCAAAGGCCACTTTTGGAGGCTTTTTCCATGAAGCGTCGGGACTTCTTGGCGCTGTCGGCGGGTGCTGCGGCGTTTTCCATTCTTCCGGCCTCGGTCAGGGCCAATGTGCCGGTCCCCTACGACCGCAACGCCGAACTCCCATTCAACGACAAAAAATCGTTCATCGACTGGATGGTGGCCAATCGGGGCGAGGATCCGAAGTTCCTGGCCGGGCGATTCGATCGCTTCCAGATCATGGTCTACAACAAGGACGTGCTGGACGACCGCAACAAGCGTGCTTTCCTCGCCACGCCGCGCGAGGAGTTCGTGCTGCCGCAGAATCTGGCGCGCGCCTATGATCATGCCTTCCTCGACATCGGCTACGGCGTGACCATTTCCGGCCCGCACCTCGTCGGGCGCATGACGACGGCTATCGACGTGCAGTTTGGCGAAGCCGTGCTCGAGGTCGGCACAGGCTCCGGCTACCAGTCGGCCTATCTGGCCAATCTCACCGACAAGGTACACACGATCGAGATCATCAATCCGCTGGCCCAGCGCACCCGCCGCACCTATGACGCGCTGATCGATCGCGGCTACAGCGTGTTCGGCTCCGTCACCAGCCGCAATGCCGACGGCTATTATGGCTGGGAGAGCGTCGGCCCGTTCGACAAGATCATCGTCACCTGCGGCATCGACCACATCCCGCCGTCGCTGCTGCAGCAGCTCAAGCCCAACGGCGTCATGGTCATTCCGGTCGGTCCGCCGGGTGCCCAGCATGTGCTCAAGGTGATCAAGCAGCAGCTTGCCGACGGCACGTTCAACATCGTCCGCTCGGACATCTACAATGGCAAGGTGGTGCCGTTCGTGCCGTTCACCAAGCTGGAAGGCGACCAGATCGTCGGCACGCACAACGGATGAGTTGCCGCGCCGGTCCAAGCCTGTTGAGCTGAACCGCCGCATCAAGGGGCTTGAATGACGGCTGTCGTATCGACCTCTCGGCCAAGCATCGCCTCGCTGGAGGCGCCGCGGCTCGCGCACTATCTCGCGGTCGGGCTGATCGCCGGCGCCATCATCGCGCTGCAGATCGCGGTCATGCGGGTGTTCGCCGTCGGCAGCTGGTCGCATTTCGGCTCGCTGGTGGTCAGCCTCGCCATGCTCGGCTTCTCCTTGTCCAGCGTCGTGATCTTCGCCGGCAAGGGTTGGTTCGACCGCCATTGGCAAGGGGCCGCCACGGCGGCCCTGCTGCTGATCGGCCCGCTCGCTGTCGGCTCCAACCTCGTTGCCCAGACAGTGCCGTTCAACGCCATCTTCCTGGTTTCCGACCCGGCGCAGAAATGGCGGCTGCTCGCCAATTTCCTGCTCTATCTCCTGCCGTTCCTGGCCGGCGCGTTCTTCCTCGGCATCGTCTTCCTGAAAAGCCGCACCGCGTTCGGCCGGGTCTATTTCGCCGACCTTACCGGCTCGGGGCTGGCCGGCCTCGTGGTTCTGGTATCGCTTTATCTGTTCGCGCCGGAAACCATCATCGTCGTGCCGCTGCTTTTGTGGGCGGCCGGGTCGCTGCTGTGGTTCTTCGCGTTCGGCGCCTGGAAGAGTGTCGTCGCCGGCGTGGTCGTCGCGGCGCTGTCGATATCAGGCTATCTCGTGCTGCCCGGCCTGCTTGGCATACCCGACATCGCCGTGTCGCAGTACAAGGGCGTCGCCTATGCCCGCAACTTTCCCGACGGCAAGCGCATCTACCGCAGCGTCTCGCCATTCGGCGACCTGCAAGTCTATGCCAGTTCCTACATGCATTTCGCGCCGGGCCTGAGCGACAACGCCGCCTTCGGCATGCCCGAGGTTCCGGCCAACACCTATGTCGGCATGTACCGCGACGGCGACGGGCCGGAAGGCATCATGCGCAATCTGGCGCCGGCCGAGCAGGTCTATTTCCGCTACCTGCCGATGCACTATCCCTATGTGATCAAGGACAAGCCCAAGACATTCGTCGTGCAGTTCGGCGGCGGTATCTCGACGCAGGCCGCACTCAATGCCGGATCGACCTCGGTGACCGTCGCCGAGAGCAACCCGATGACGTTGCGGGCATTCCGCGATCCGGTGCTGAAGGACGTGACCGGCGACATCCTGGCCGAGCCGCGGCTCAAGGTGATCGACTATGACGGGCGGCTGTTCCTCGCCAACACGACAGAGCGCTACGACGTCATCGACCTCAGCCTCGCCGACAGCGTCGGCCTGTCCAATCCCGGCGGCTTCGCCATTTCGGAGAAATACGCCTACACGCATGAGGCGATGCTGAGCTACATGCACGCGCTGGCCGATGGCGGCGTGCTGTCGGTGACCTTGTGGAACAAGGAAGAGCCACCGAAATCGGTGCTGAAGCTTTATTCGACCATCGCCGAGGCGGCCAGGACGTTCGACAGCCAAGGCGCGGCCAACGACATCTTCGCCGTGTCGAGCTACCTGTCGACAACAACGGTGCTGTTCAAGCGCGGCGGCTTCACCGAGGCCGAAATCAAGACGCTGCGCGACTACACCAGGTCGATGTCCTGGGAGGAAGTCTATTATCCGGGAATGATTTATGACGGTTCGGGCGCGCAAAAGGTGCTCGACGATTACCGCGCCTCGATCTTCGGCAGCGGACAGGACGCGACGCTGACGCAGCCCGCCGCCGATGCGACGGCGCCAGCCGACGCTACCGCGCCCGCAAACCCCGACTGCGATCCGACGGCGCCTGCCGATCCGACGCTCGATGCCTGTGCGGGCGCCGGCGGTGAGGTCGGCCCGCAGGTGTTGCCGGCGACGGAACTGCAGCGCATGAGCTGGCATGCGCTCTTGACCGGTGGCTGGCAGAAGCTTGCCAACGATTATGTCTTCGACGCACGCGCGCTGAGCAACGACCAGCCCTATTTCGCGGCCTATGTGAAGGTCGCCGACCTGCCGCGCACGCTGGACCGGCTCGACCTGTTCCAGGACGATTGGGGCTACCTGCTGATCTGGGCGACGCTCGGGATCGCCTGCATCACGGCCGCATCGCTGGTGCTGCTGCCGGTCATTTTCGGCTGGCGCATCGTGTTCTCGCGCTCGCGCGGCAAGCTCGGCACCATCCTCTATTTCGCCTGTCTCGGCCTCGGTTACATCATGGTCGAGGTCGGGCTGATCAGCCGCTTCACCGTGGCGCTCGCCAATCCGACCGTGTCGGCCTCGGTGCTGATCTCCTCGATGCTGGTGTTTTCCGGGCTCGGCAGCCTGTTCGCCGAGCGCATCTTCGACCGCGCCAGGACGCTGCTGCCCGTCGTGCTCCTGGCGGTCTGCCTGCTGCTGTTCGCCTATGGCTTCTATCTGTCGCCGGTGCTCGACCGGATCGGCGCCTATCCCTATGCGGTGCGACTGCTGCTGTGCTTCCTGCTGGTGTCGCCACCGGCCTTCCTGATGGGCATGCCGATGGCCACCGCCATGACCTGGCTGGCGCGGCTCGGCAAGGAGCATCTGTTCGTCTGGGCCTGGGGCATCAATGGCTGTTTCTCGGTCATCGGCTCCGCTGCCGTGCCGATCATCGCCACCAGCTTCGGGCTGAGCGCCGTGCTGCAATGGTCGGCGATCGCCTATCTCATCGCCATCCCTGCCTTCTTCGCCGTGCTGTTGCCGTCGAAGGCGCCTGGTGTGCGGCTGGTGGCGGCCTGATGCCGGACCGGCGCGCCATCGTTGCCGGACTGCTGGCCACGGCGGCGTTTCCGGTGGCAAGCCAGGGGGCGCGCTTGCACAAGGCCATCTCAACCATCGTGCCGTTCAAGGCGTCACCCTTTCCCTACCGAGGCAAGCTGCCCGATGGCTCCGCGCCGTTTCTCGACGTGACGGCGGCGGACGGAAGGCGCGGCCACACCTCGCCGCGCGGCGGCATCTATTGGGAAGACGAGACCTATTCCGATCGCTCGACGCTGCTGGCCGTGCCAAAAGGTTTCGATCTGGCAAAGCCGGCGGTCATCGTCGTGTTCTTCCATGGCAACGGCGCGACCTTGCAGCGCGATGTCGTCGGCCGCCAGCGGGTCGTGGCGCAGGTCGAGGCGTCCGGCCTCAACGCCGTGCTGGTGGCGCCGCAATTCGCCAGCAATGCACAGGATTCCAGCGCCGGCAATTTCTGGACACCGGGCTATTTTGCCAGATTCATGGCCGAGGCAGCGCAAGGCCTGGCCAAGTTGAGCGGCGCCAAGGCGGCAAGGTTCGACGCCATGCCCGTGGTGCTGGTCGCTTATAGCGGCGGCTACAACCCGACGGCTTTCGTACTCAGGAATGGCGACATCAGTGCACGCCTGCTCGGCGTCCTCCTGCTCGACGCCGTCTTCGACGAGGCCGACATCTTCGCCAACTGGGTCGTGCAGCACCGGAAGCGTTTCCTCGTCAGCGCTTATGGCAAATCCTCGGCCTCCGGCAATGCAGAGATCAGGCAGTTGCTGGCGGGCCAGGGCATTAACGCCAGTTCCGATCCGCCACGCCGTCTCGAAGCCGGGACGGTTGCCTTGCTTGCCTCCGATGCCGCGCACGACACGTTCGTCACACGGGCGTTCGTTGGCAATCCGCTACAGTGGTTGCTCGCCCGGCTGCCCGGGTTCCAGCGCTAGATTTGGAGGTTCAGTTCCCGGCCATGCTTCTGACCGCCATCGTCATTGCCCAGATATTGGACCCGCTCAGGATACTGCTTGTCGGGATCGCCTATTTCCTCAGCCGGGTGGCCAAGCGGCCAAGCGTCGGCTGGCTTGGGTTGCTCGTGGCGATTGTCGTCATCGCCGCCGGATTTCCGTTCATGGTCCTTGGCCAGTCCGGCGGCATCGCCTGGACGACCGCGGCGATCGGCGTGATCTCGAACGCGCTCATAGCCGGCGCCCTGGCCGGGCTTCTACGGCTACAGCGGCTGTTTTTCTAAGGCGCGTCGGGCCGCATCCATCAGGGTTTCATCGCGGCAGGGCGCCATCGATGCCGGTGCCGGCCGCCGCCAGAAGCGCCGCCGCCACCGTCGCGGCGCGGCGCGCCTTCGGGCCGTGTTCGGGCCAGACGATGCGGCGCCTGATGGTCAGTGCCGGTACTTCGCGCGCGATCTCGATGAGATGGCCAGCGTCGAGATGGCGGCGCAGCACCAGTTCGCTGGCCAGCAGCGCGCCCATGCCGGCGATCGCCGCTTGCGCGGCGACGATGGTCAATCCGAAGCGCGGACCCTGGTCAATGTCCTTCCGTTGCCGCGCAGCCGCTACGAACCAGTCCCGCCAGGTGGGGTAGACATCGTCACCCATCATCGGGTCGATATGCAGCAGCGGCATCCTGTCCAGCACGTCGGCCCTGTCCGGCCCGGCATGATGCTGGACCAGCGCCGGTGCGCAGGCGGGGATGACCCGCTCGGTGAAGAGGTCGAGTGCGGCGATGTCGGATGCCGATCCCTTGCGATAGCTGATGGCAAGGTCGACGCCTTCCTCGGCCATGGCATCGAGCGCAACGGACGCGACGATGCGAACCTCGAGCCGCCCCAGGGCCGGCCGCACCATGGCCAGGCGCGGCGCCAGCCAGAGCGAGGCGAAAGACGGATCGGCCGAGATGGTGAAGGTTTCGGCCTGGCGTTCGAAGCGCAGCCGGCGCATGCCGGAGGCCAGCGCATCGAAACCGCGATCGATATCGGGCAAGGCGGCCTCGGCGGCGCGGGTGAGCACGATGCCGTTGCCCTCGCGCCGCACCAGCTTGACGCCGAGCCGCTCTTCCAACTGCCGGATCTGATGGCCGATAGCGCCGGGCGTGACGCCCAATTCCTCGGCCGCGCGCGTCAGGCTGCCGGCCCTGGCGGCGGCCACCAGCGCCCGTAATCCGGAAAGCGGCAGATCCCTCAGCGTCATCATGTTTTGAATTTACCTCAATACTTGGAGAAGGGAACTCGTTTGAGTGCGGGATTTTCCTTGCCTAGGTTGGTCGAAGAAATTCAACCGCAGGGGACACCAGATGCTCGACACGCCAAAGCAACAGCAAAGACATGCCGTCGCGCCAATCCACGCCATGCGCGCGGAAGGCGCACGCATTGCCGTCGAGCTGGCGGACGGCCGATCGGCGAAACTCTCGACGCGCTGGCTGCGGCTGGCCTGCGAATGCGAGCAATGCGGCGACACCGCCTCGGGCAAGAGGTGGCTGACGCCGGCAGATGTCGACAAGGCAATCCATGCGGAAAGTTTCGATGTCTCCGTGCCGGGGCAGGTCACGGCCATCTGGCAGGACGGGCATGTGTCGCATTACGATCCGACCTTCCTGGCAGGGCATGTCGGCGGCTCGGGTCCGGTCCGTTTCCGGCCGCAACTTTGGAACAACGATCTCACCGCACGGCTCGGCCGCTTCGCTTTCGACGCGGTGGTGGCGGATGACGAAGCGCTGTTCCAGTCGCTCCGGGCGCTAAGGGATCACGGCATCGCTATGCTGACCGGAGTTCCGGCCGAGACGGAAGCAACGGCGCGGGTCGCGGGCCGCTATGGGCCGATCCGCGAGACCAGTTACGGCAAGGTGTTCGACCTCATCTCGCGGCCGGATGCGCGGGTGGCGGGCGAGACGGCGCGGGCGCAGATCCCGCACACGGACGAGCCGTTCCGCTACGCGCCGCCGGGCTTCATTTTCTTCCACGCCATCCGCACGGGCGCCGGCATCGGCGGCACCTCGCTGATGGTCGACGGCTTTCATGTCGCCGAACGGATGCGGACGCGCACGCCGGACCTGTTCGATCTCTTGACGCGGCACGGCGTTACCTTCCACCGCGAACATGAAGGCGAGGTGTTCTTCAGCGCCGAGGCGCATGTCATCAGCCTCGATGCGGCGGGCGCGGTCACCGGCATCCGCTACAATGACCGCTGCCTGGCGCCGCAATGGGCGCCTCTGGACCGGATCGATGGGTTGATCGAAGCGCTGGCCGAACTGACGCGGCTGATCTGCGATCCCCAGAACCAGTTCCAGCACCAGTTGCAGCCCGGCGAAGTGCTGGTCTTCGACAACCAGCGCGTCCTGCATGGCCGAAGCGCCTTTGATCCAACGCTTGCAGTGCGGCATCTCAGAAGCTGCAACATCGACCGCGACGGCGTGCATAGCGCGTTTCGGTCGCTGGCAAGACGGTTCGCGCCCGAGGAGGCCGAGGCGGTGCTGTATCAGGGGGCGATTTTTTGAGGCGCATTGATATTCAGGTGATGCCGGTCTGCAAACGATGGTTTCCTGCGCTTCCGGTGCTCACGTACCCAAAAGTACGCTCCGCTCCGGTTCTCGGAACCCACCGTTTTCGACTCGGCCTGACCTGAGTCTCAACACGCCTTGCAGCGCGCTCCTCTCGACTTGAGATGACTTTTCTTAGTTAAACCACAGCGCGAACGTCAAAAACCCGCCGCCGCCGAACTCTCGTTGGATCTGGTCGAAATCCTCGCTGGTCAGGATCCTGCCGGTCTCGAGATAGGGCGCGATTCCGGGGCCGGTGATCGACAGCACCAGGTCGAAGGGTTTTGGTTCGTCGAAGAAGCGCTTCATGTTGATGCCTTTGCCGGTGATGCGGAAATGCGGCAGCAGCGCCCGGCCTTCGAGCAGGTCCTCGGCCATGGTCAAGGTGGCAAGCCAGGCCTGTACCTGCTCCTCGCCGACTTCGAGGCCCGTCAGCGGGTTCTCTCCCTTCTGTTGCGGACCGGGCAGCCATTCGCGGTCATTGTCCGTCTCGGCGCGGATCGCCTTCCAGTCCTCGCGCGACAGCCGGATCATTTCGAGCAATTCCTGGCGCGCCGCCTTGCGGCGTTCCGGCTCGACCACCGGCCAGTTGATCATGTGCACCATCGAGATGAAATCGGCGATGCGCCATTCAGAGGAGAAGATGTTCGAGCCCATCTCGCTCGGCGGCGGCACGAGAATGTCCTGCAACGGCAGCCTGGCGCGCGGGAACAGCATGTGGAACGAGCCATCGAAAGTGTTTTTGAAATCATGCGCCAGCCAGAAATCGGCCTGTGCCATCAGGAACTCGGCATAGCCCTGCAGCCAATAGCCATCGGCGCGGTCGAAGCGGAAGGTGAGCGCGAGTGCGCTATCGCCTTGCGAGATACTGCCACGCGACAGCGCGGCCATGATCGCCGCCATGCTCTCATCCGGGGCGATGGTGCCGTCCTCGTTGAGGTCGATGCCGACATGGGTAAGGTCGATGACCATGCCGATATCGGCATCGGCCGGCACCGAGCCCAGCGTGGTGGCGGATTTTTCCAGCCGGTCGCGGAAGGCAACCAGTATGGCGCGGAACTCTTCGTAGGTCAGGGGCTCGGGGTCGGGATTGGGCGGCACGGGCAACTGCATCAGCGGCAGCATGAAGGATTGCGGGCTTTCGAAGCCGTGCCGGTGCAGGCCGCTGGCGAGCAACTCAAGTGCCGTGAAGAATTCGCCGGCGCCGGCGGCATAGGCCGATGCCGGATCTTTCGCCGCGGCGGCCTGCAGCGTCGACAGGGCGCTGTCGCGCGCGGCCACGGTCTTCGCCCCGAATAGCGCGGTTGCCGCGTCGGGCATGGCAGCGCCGGCGGAAGACAAGGGCAAAAGCACAATGAAGGCGGATGCCAGCAGGCTCGAAATTCGGTTCATCTTTCCCCCAAAACATATGTGTCGCGCCGAGCAAATATACACCATTTGTGGCGTTGCGCCCGTCGGTGTCGGTGTGGCCCAGCGGGTCATCGTCGAAGATGTGCGATTGTCGACGGACACGCTTCAACCTGTCCGGCAGACCGTCTACACAAGGCAAACGATTGGGCATCGCGTGTCGAACTATCCGCTTTCCTACAAATTGTCCTGGCTGCCGCGTTTCCTGAAACCGTCACTTGGCGGTGGCGCTGATGGGTTTGCGCCGGCGTCGGGAACGCTCATGGAGCCGCTACCCAGACAGACCGTGCGGCTGGCCTTCGTCGGCGACATTTCGGCGGTGGCCAACCGCCGTGCGCCGGACTGCGACCCGGTGATCAAGGCGTTGCTTGGCGGCGCCGACCTTGTGATCGGCAATTGCGAAAGCCCTGTCGTGGACAGGCCAAGCGCGGTGCTGGGCACGAGGCTCGGCACGCATCATGCGATGAGCGAGCGGTTTCTGGCCGAGGCGCTCGCCGCGACCGGTCTTGCGCGCGAAAAGCTCGTGCTTTCGCTGGCCAACAATCATGTGCTCGACCAGGGCGTCGCGGGTTTCGACGAGACGGTGGCGGCACTGAAGCGGCTCGGCATCCGCACCATCGGCCTGGCCGCCAATGGCCCGGTGCAGACGGTCAAGGTGGGGTCGCTGGAGGTCGGCCTGGCGGCTTTCACGCTGTGGCGCAATGCAGATGAGAGCCTGTTTGCCGGGCGTGTGTCGATGTGCGGCGATCTGGCCGGCTGGCCGCGCGTCGATCTTCTCTGCGCGGTGCCGCATTGGGACTGGGAGTTCCGGCATTTTCCGCGCGCCGGGACGCGGGCATTGGCCAGGCGCCTGGCCGGCCAGGGCGTCGGGCTGATCGCCGGCCATCATGCGCATGTGGTGCAGCCGGTGGAACGGATCGGCGATGCGATCGTCGCTTACGGGCTCGGTGATTTCCTCGGTACCGCCTTGGCGCGACAGCCGTGGCCGGGGCGCATTGGCGGGATTTTCGTCGTCGATGTCAGTGCCGATGCTGCGACGCGTGGTGCGATCGCCTCCTTCCGGCTGCATCCGTTCGTGCGGCTGCGGGGCGGGGATCATGAAAGGCTGGTGCCGGTGGAGGGGCTTGCGGGTGTGATGAGGGCAAAGGTCGAGCGGCGGTTGAGCGCGGTTTTTCCTTCTCCCCTTGTGGGAGAAGGTGGATCGGCGCGATAGCGCCGAGACGGTTGAGGGGTGTTCCAGCGGAGTGAGACGTTGGTGTTCCCTGGAACACCCCTCATCCGACCTCACTTCGTGAGGCCACCTTCTCCCACAAGGGGAGAAGGGAAGGTCGCGCTCGTTGCCTACGGCTGGCGACTTTCCCGGAAATGCAGCTATCATGCGATAGTATTGGCAGCGGGGGTGGCGGTGGAAACAGCGGATTTCATGCCTGATGACACTGTCATCGCCGGCATCCGGAAGAACATCGAGGCCTATGAGGCGGCGCGGGCCTCGGCGGTGCGGCAGGTGCGCTGGCGGGTGCCGCTGTTCGTCGGCCTGGCATTGGTGGCGGTGGTGGTGATCGCCTGGCTGTTCAACAAGGTCGCCGACCCCAACGAGCAATGGTTCTCGACGCCGCATGTGTTCCTCTATGTCATCGGCTTCGCCGCTTCGATCCTGCTCTACTTCCAGGCCATCAAGCCGGCGACGCGGCTGCAGCAATCGTTCCGCGACACGCTGCTGCCGATCATCTTCGGCTTCATCCGCGAGGTGCGCTACCAGCATGGCGGCAGGCCGAACTCGTTCGACCGGCTGCCGCGCGAGGCGGTCGGGGCTTTCAACCGGCAAGCCTTCGATGATGTCGTTTCCGGCCGCTACGAAGAGTTTCCGTTCGAGCTTTACGAAGCGGAACTGCGGGAAGGGACCGGCAAGGGCTCATCGACCGCCTTCAAGGGCGTCATCGTCGCCTTCGAGGCTGTCGAGCCGTTCCCGGGAATCCTGGTGGCGACGCGGCGCACAAACGCTGTCGTCGGCTTCTTCCGCGGCCTGTTCGGGTCCAAGCTGCAGGAGCTGTCATCGGGGGAACCCTTGCTTGACGCGGCTTATGAATTCCGCACCGACAACATCGAGGCGGCACGGCCGCTGGTGACCGGCCGGCTGGCGCAGGCGCTGAAATGGCTGGGCGAGACCTGGCCGGACGATCCGGCCCGCGTCGCGCTCAATGGCAGCGACGGTTTCCTGCTGTTGCCGCAGGCGAAGAACTTCTTCGAGCTGCCCGAGGTTTCGGTGCCGCTCGACTACACCAGGCATGTGGCGCCGATGATCTCGGACATGGGCGCCATGCTGGCGACGGCAGCACTAGTGCGCAAGATCGGGGTGAAGGGCGAAGCCAGTTAGCCGGCCGGCATGATCAGCAATCAAATCCGTATTTGCCGCGCATGTAGTCTGCTTCTTCCTTGGGCATTCTCTTGAACATGACACAGACGGTGAAGCTGCCGACCTGCCGTCCGTCCCGGGTGTAGCCCCAATCGGAAACATCGTCCCTGGTGAATTCGATATTCTGGCCGAGGACGACATTGCGAACTTCTTCCGGCTGGTTCGCCAATATGCCGGCAAAGCCGGTCTCGGTGCGGCGGAACGGGATGACCCAGAAGTGCTCGGTGACGTTGCCGTCACGCACCTTGACCTTCAATTTGAATCGCTCGGTGCCGGAGGGAGGCGCTTCGGCCAGGGCCAGGAATTCATCCAGGCTGGCGAGTGCCCGCGCGGTCGCCGCCGTCATTTCAGGGTCGCCCGGGGCGAAGGTGACCGTCTTGTCATCGCCCGGATCAGCGCCTTGTGCGCCGGCCAATCCCGGCGCAAGCGCCAGCATGAGGGATATGATGGTTCGAACTGCCAGTTTCATGGTGGGCACCCCTCATCGCAGCGTTGGAATGATCCTGCATTTATTTTGAATTTGCAACCATAGCGCGAGTCTATCCCACCTTTTGTGGTCTCGGTTGAGCTGATCCGTGAAACAAAACTTGTATCAATGGAAGATCGGCAGGCTGTTGCGTGATGCAATCCGGGGTGGATTGTGGCGGCTGCGTGATGGCCGCGAGGGGGCCGCCGCAATCTGCTAAACGATTCTTTTCGTGGATGAACGGCGCGTGTCGAGGCAAACGGTACGGCTGGAAATCGCGTCGGCCGCATGCAATGTGTCGGAATTAAGCCTATGATTTCCTTTGCTAAAATTCACCGAATGTGATTTGCGGGCGGCAGGCTTTCCGTTTCAGTTTCGGGTCGTCCGGCCCAGTCGTCTGCCAAGGCGGCCCGGAAAATTGAAACAGCACGGAGTGCTATCGATGAAGAAGACCCTCGCAACCACCGCCGCTCTGCTCGCCTTCCTCGGCACGGCCTATGCCGCGTCCGTTCAGGGCACCATCCAGGCGGTCGATCCGACGACCAAGTCGATCACGCTCGACGACGGCAAGATCTACCAGCTGTCGCCGGAAGCGAAGATCGGCAAATTGAAGGTCGGCGCCAAGGTGGCGGTAACCGTCGATGACAAGACCGGCATGGTGACGTCGATCAAGAAGGCTTCGTAGAGGCTTCTCCCTTCTCCCCGTTCACGGTAGGGCAATCGCATATGAAACTTCTCGAAGGTTTGCCCGGCACGTACCCCCACCCCTAACCCCTCCCCACAAGGGGGAGGGGGACTCTGTAAGCGCTGATTTCAGGAAGT
>NZ_VFWK01000013.1:0-55501 GCF_006442655.1 Mesorhizobium sp. B2-1-3A | reverse complement strand
GTATAATACATGAGGCTGGTTCTCCTTTGAGACCGCCAAACTGGGATTCTATTGCATTGTTCCAGGCACGGTGGGATAAGGCGCGCCCGTCGTCGGCTGCAATCACGCACTATTCGATGGGTGGGACTCTGGCGGTTTCAGGCGGGACCGGCCCGGCGGCGCCGGGCTTGGATCGCGGCCAGGCTTCCGGGGCGAAAATCCCAGCTGTCGACACCGACATCGTGCTGGCGCGTCAGCGGTTTCAGACGGCCGTGCGAATGACCGTGCAAGTTTATCGATCGCTTGCCGATCTGGTTCCAGGTCCGAAACGGATAGTGGCAAAGCATCAGCAGGTTGCCGTCAAAGGAAAGCTCCTTGTAGTGGTCGACGCTGGCCCAAGCCGAAGCGCCGAGCGTGGCAGCGCCATCATTGTTGTCGATGATCAGGTGCTTGGAGCCGTTGAGGCGAGACAGCAGCGACGCCACGGTCTGGGTTGACCCCTTGGCGAAATCGCCGAGGCGCCAGACGTCGTCGTTGTGACCCACGGTCCGTTCCAAAGGTCGATGAGGGCCTCGTCATGCTGCGCCAGCGAAGCGAAGGGACGCCGGCCAAGCCGAGAATGCGCGGATCGTTGAAATGGGCGTCGGAGGTGAAGAAGATCATGCGCCGCCATCGCTTGCGACGCGCGATCGATGATCGCTTCTACCGGTCGCCTGAGCGCCGTTTCGCGTCATCGTCGATCCTGTCATGGGCTTGCCTGAGCATCTTGAGTGCCTCTTCCTTGGTGAGGCCGCACTCGCGGGCAAAGTAGATCGCTTGGATGGTTCTTTCACGATCCGCCCGAGATTCCGTGTTCTGCTTGGCCTTCTTGCCTATCGATCCTATCGCCTGATCCTATCGCCTGATCCTATCGACTGGATGCCATCGATTCCTGGCGACCATGCGAAGAGCCCGCGCCGTGGGAGGGGCCGGCGCGGGCGATCGGGTCACCGATCATGCAGCTCGCCCGCAGCCAGTCCGATTCATGGTTCGGCCCCTGGATACGTGTCGGCAAGATCGTCGACTATGCCGATGTTCCCATCACAACGAGCGGAACATCCGGATTATGAATGGGGTATCGAAGGGGCCCAGCTGGTCGAGTTGCCGGACGGCCGCGTGCTGCTCAACGCGACATGCTTCCTGCCGGAGGGTCGGCGCGGCAACCGCCTCGCGTGTTCTTCGCCATCGCCAATGATGTGAACGGGCCCTACGGCCCGGTGCTGGATCCGGGCGAAAACGGCGAGAACGGCCACTCGACCGTGATGATCAACGGCCAGCAACTCACTCTGTTCTACCAGAGCCGGGTGGCCGAGACCAACCACCTCTGGCGCTACGCGACCTGTCGCAGGTCGCATAGCGCCAGGTTTCGCCGAGTTCGTCAGCTCGCAACAATCGTTTCAGGCTGCGCCGGTCTCCTGGCTACGCTGCGAGCGGGCGAAATCACGGGCCGCGGCAGTGCCTCTGGGAAAGCCGCTGCGATCGCCATAGTCGCGCGGCCTGGTCCCGCTGCGAGCGTGGCGCGCGGTCACGCCCTTGGCACCGATTATGTCGAGCAATGTGATGCCGGCGACCATGGCAAGCGCGAGGCCCACATTGTCGCGCTTGGGATTGTCATGCCGATACGCTGTCAGCAATGTCGCGATGTCCAGGCCGTCGCCGGCGACCCGGCTCCACAGCCCGGCCTGCTTGTCCACTGAAAGCGAGAGTATGCCGCTGCTAATTTCCCGCGCCCCATAAGCACGGATCAGATCCTCCTTGCCGCTCATGCCGAGCGCGCCGGCAATCCGCTCGGCGCCGACCAGTTCGGCGACACCCAGCGCGATGCTGAACCAGCCGAGCTTGCGGGCAAGTTTGTCGGGGGCGCCGACCACGTTCGGCCCAGCCTCCAGCACTTTGGGATCGCCGGGCGATCGGGTGATATTGGTAAGCTTCGCAACAACGTTCATGACGGTTTCCTACGGTTTCAATACGACCTTGATGCAGCTGTCCTGCTTGTCGCGGAACACCTTGTACATTTCGGGTCCCTGCTCGAGCCCCACGGTATGGGTGATGACGAAGGACGGGTCGATCTGGCCATCTTCGATGAGGCGCAACAGATCCTCGGTCCAACGGTTGACATGGGTCTGCCCCATGCGGAAGGTGAGCCCCTTGTTCATTGCCTGTCCCAGCGGAATCTTGTCGACCAGCCCGCTGTAGACGCCCGGGATCGAGATCACGCCGGCCGGCCGGCAGACATAGATCATCTCACGCAAAACGTGCGGTCGATCATTTTCCATCAGCATCAACTGTTTTGCGCGATCGTAGACAGTATCAGGCTGGGCCAGCGAGACGTGGCTTTCCATGCCGACGCAATCGATGCACTTCTCCGGACCCTTGCCGCCGGTGAGTTCCTGCAGCCGTTCGACGACACTTTCCTGGGCGAAATTGATGGGGATGGCACCACCGGCCGCGGCCATGGATAGCCGTTCCGGCAGGCAATCGATCGCCACCACCTGTTTCGCGCCGAGCAGCAGGGCGCTGCGTATCGCCATCTGCCCAACTGGGCCGCAGCCCCAAACCGCAACTGTATCGGTGGGCTCTATGTCGCACTGTGCCGCCGCTTGCCATCCGGTGGGAAAGATATCGCCGAGAAAAAGAACCTGCTCATCGGTAAGGCTGTCAGGCACCTTCACGTGCGTGGCGTCGGCGAACGGCACCCGCATGTACTCCGCCTGTCCGCCGGGATAGCCGCCGGTCAGATGAGTGTAGCCGAACAGACCCGCGGTGGTGTGCCCGAACACCTTGTCACCGAGATCCTTCTTGCGGTTCGTGCGTTCGCAAACCGAAAAGTTCTGTCGCCTGCACTGGTCGCACTCACCGCAGATGATGGTGAACGGTACGACGATGCGGTCTCCCTTCTTCAGAGCGCCGTCGACGCCCTTGCCGACCTCGACGACCTCTCCCATCATCTCGTGGCCCATGATGTCGCCGGGCAGCATGGCTGGTACAAAATTGTGGTAGAGATGAAGGTCGGAGCCGCAGATGGCGCAGCTTGTCACCCTGATGATCGCGTCACGTTCATCCTCAATTTCTGGATCCGAAACCTGATCGCAACGTATGTCTTCCTTGCCGTGCCAGACCAACGCTCGCATAGCTGGCTCCTCTGTTCGCAAGATCTGTGGGTGGGGACCTCGCGCACTTCCAAAGCGGGCCGATGCTTGTTCGGATCGACTGAGACCGCTGCCTGTCCAACCGCAAGGACGAACCGATGTTCCGGTGCGTCGAGGGAATCTTTTTGGAGCCATTCCAGACCGGGCGCCGTGCAAGGATGTCGAAGCAAGCGGAGGAGTCCTTGAAGATTCGAGCGGAACCGCGACTGCTTTATGGGTGTGGTGAACGACTCTGGAACGCTTGCAAGCGCCCGTTGCGCCATTACTCAAATTTCGTCGTGCTTCGCTTCTAGTCCTGGGTAAGAGGCCCCCCATCCGACAGCGCCCGCAACTGCTCTGCAGCCGCTAGCAAGGCGGCGCGATCTCTTCCGGTCGCCTTGATCAGCTCGCGAACCTGTTCCGCCGTGACGCCGGCTTGCCGGGCGAATTCTTCGACTTCATCTTCCGACAATTTAGAGCGCCTGCCGAGCAGTTCATCCTTGCCTGTGTCATCTTGCATCTTCACTGCTCCTAACCTCGAGCAACGCGCGATCGGCTCTCTTGTTGCAAGTTTCAGGCAAAAGGGGATGTCAGGGGGGCGGGAGAGACGATCGGAACTGTCAGGCCAGCTTCGTCGTTTGCAGGCATGGAACAGCTGAAGAAGGATCTTGCCGTTTTCGCGCATCCAGGCTTCCTGATCGCGGTTGCGCTACTGGTCCTGCTTTATTCCGCGGGGGTGATAGCCCTCATCAGGACCTGCAGCTGTCTCTGACGTTGCCCGCGAAGGCCAGCCCAGCCCGAACTATCAGCGCATCGCCCATGCTCCGGCGGTCAAGAAGCACCAGCTTCTTGGAATATTTTCAGGGTACATGGAACATCCTTGGCCACTGGTGTTTAGGCCGCAATGACAATCATCTCTGTGCTTACGATGATCTACTGTTTCGCGATCTTTATCAGAGCGAAGGGACATAACCAGTTGGTGAACGCGAAACTCGATACATCAGGCGCAACACACATGGCGCAGAACTGGAACAACGTGACCAGTGAGCCGCAAAAGCGCCGTTTCTCTCTGACAGCCAGTGTCGTCGCGACCACCATTTCAGATTGCGCGGCAAGAGGCTCGGCAGGAAAGCAAGGGCAGACGCTTCCCGGCCGGGGGGAGCATGGCCGAGCCGATTTGATCGATAAGGGTGAAGCACTGTGGTGGTGTGGTGCGCCGTGCTTGGCTCGAATCGCGGACGCGCGTCCATCGCCCGCACCGGGCGCGCTCCATGCGCACACGACCCAGCTGCGCAACGGGCTCGAAGGACCTAGCCATGGACGATGACCCTATCGATTCGCTCGCCAACGCAATTCGTCATCGCAGCGCAATTTTGTTTGTAGGGGCGGGGGTGTCGATCAGCGTCGGACTTCCCTCTTGGGAGAAGCTGATAGAAAGAATGGCAAAGGAGCTCGGTGTTGACGATGAGTTTTCCACGCGCCGCGATCGTTTTCAGACTTTGGCAGAATACTATCGGATCAAGCATGGCAGCATCGGACCACTTCGCAGTTGGATGGACAGAAATTGGTCTGTCCCCAAGGAGAGGATCGAGAAATCGGAATTGCACCGTCTCATCGTGACGCTCGATTTTCCGGTCATCTACACGACGAACTATGACAGAAACCTGGAACTCGCTTTTGAAATTTACGCTCAAGAGTACGTGAAGGTGGCCAACGCACGCGACGTTGCCCAGGCCCGCCGAGGCGTCACGCACATCGTAAAGTTTCACGGCGACTTCGACGAGGACTCTTCCCTTGTCCTCACCGAGACGGACTATCTTGACCGCCTGTCCTTCAATTCTCCCCTCGACGTGCGCTTTCGCTCGGATGCGCTCGGCAGCACGATCCTTTTCATTGGCTATAGCCTTTCCGATCCAAACATTCGGTTGCTGTTGCACCGGCTTTGGCAGACCTGGCATCGCTCTGGATACGAGAAGGATCGTCCCCCTTCGTTCATCTTCATGCCCAGCCGCAACCCTGTGGAGGAGGCCGTGCTTGGGCGTTGGGGTATTTCCGTGCTCGTTGGCGAAGGTGATGATCCTGAAGCAGGTCTGGTGGACTTCCTCAGACGGTTGGTGGAAGCGGTGGGCGATGATGCAAGGCGTGGATCGTCGGTCGCCAAACGCACTTCGCCCTAGGGGAACAATGGCCTGGACGAGAAGTTGGGAGGCTCCCGAGGAGTGCCCGCATGGCAGAGAATTCCGTCCGAAATTTCAACATCAATTTTGGCCCCCAGCATCCTGCCGCACATGGCGTGCTTCGTCTGGTTCTTGAGCTCGACGGGGAAGTCGTCGACCGCGTCGACCCCCATATAGGCCTGCTGCATCGCGGCACGGAGAAATTGATCGAAACCAAGACTTACCTTCAGGCCCTGCCTTACTTCGATCGCCTCGACTACGTGGCACCGATGTGTCAGGAGCATGCCTGGTGTCTCGCAATCGAAAAACTGCTCGGCCTGCCCGTACCGCGACGCGGGCAGTTGATCAGGGTTCTCTATAGTGAAATCTCGCGGATACTGTCTCATCTGCTGAATGTGACAACTCAGGCCATGGACGTTGGCGCGCTGACGCCACCACTATGGGGCTTCGTCGAACGCGAAAAGCTGATGGTCTTCTACGAACGGGCGAGTGGATCGCGGATGCATGCCGCATATTTCCGGCCAGGCGGCGTGCACCAGGATCTTCCGCCAGACTTGATCGCGGATATCGGAAACTGGATCGACCCGTTCCTCAAGACTGTGGATGATCTTGACAGGTTGCTGACCGACAACCGCATCTTCAAGTTGCGCAATGTCGACATCGGGCGGATCTCGCAGGATGAAGCCTGGGGCTGGGGCTTCTCCGGCGTCATGGTGCGTGGATCGGGTGCGGCATGGGATTTGCGCAAGTCCCAGCCATACGAGTGCTATGCAGAGATGGACTTCGACATCCCGGTAGGAAAGAACGGCGATTGCTACGATCGGTATCTCGTTCGCATGGAGGAGATGCGCCAGTCGGCCAGGATCATCCGCCAATGCCTCGACCTGTTGACGCGGGAGGGACCTGGGCCCGTTTCCAATCCTGACGGGAAGGTCGTCCCTCCCAAGCGTGCAGCCATGAAGCGGTCGATGGAAGCCTTGATCCATCACTTCAAACTGTACACCGAGGGTTTTCGGGTGCCAGCTGGCGAGGTTTACGCTGCTGTTGAAGCACCGAAAGGCGAATTTGGCGTCTATCTCGTGGCCGATGGCACAAACAAGCCGTACCGATGCAAGCTTCGACCTCCAAGCTTCGCCCACCTCCAGGCAATGGACCAGCTTTGCCGCGGCCATTTGCTCGCCGACGTCACGGCCATCCTTGGATCATTGGACATCGTCCTGGGCGATGTGGACCGGTAGCTTGGCCGGTTTGCAGCAGCGCGCATCGTCCGCGACCGCGGAGGGGGCGTCCGGCAGGGTATAGGTCGCCGAGCCGGGCGGCATCCCATCGATCGTGGCGCCTGTAAGGAGGCGCCAAAGAGCCCTTGCGGCCTCCTGGTCTTGCCGGTCCCTTTGGGCGACCGGCGCACATCAATTTAGAATCGAGACTTGCACCTTCAAGAGAAAAATAGGAAAAATTTCAGCGGCAATCTAGGCGAAAAGCGCCCATGCTACCTCCCGCCGGCGGGGTCACTCGCCGACGGGTCCATGGTGGAAGAACTACTTACGCCGCGCTTAGATCCGATCGACGAATGGTGCGAACGCGGCCACTGCCGCGCTGTCACCGCGATCAGCACCGGCAAGCTCGTGGGATTGATCCAATTGTTGCAACGCATCCATGATCGCGTCGAAGCTGACCGGTTCACCCGCCCCTGGCGGCATGCGAAGCGTTGGCACGGATTCTACCGCGCAGGCATGGCAGGAGCCCTGATGCTTTTCAGTGGCGGCTTTGCTCCGGCCCTAGCGCAGGAAATCCCAAACGACTTCAGCGCAATCGTCCGTGAGAAGCTTCCTGCAGTTGTCACAATCACCACCAGGCAGATCACTCAGGACCAGACGACATCCAACGAGTTTCTCGACCGCTTCGATAGCCGCGGGCCGGGGGTGCTCTCAGCGCAGCTCGGATCCCGGTCTTCGTTCTGGCGGCACCTCCAAGCCATGCTGATCAAGTCGCGGCGTAATCGGGGCGATCGCCAATCAGGCGGGACGTCTTGCGATCTGGCTGTCACGATGGCGAATTCACACATTGCACTGCGTGCGGGGTTACCGGCCTGAGCGTCACAGGAATTTGGGTTCGCCATGGAACAGGGATGATGTTCGCATGTTCGGAGTTTGAGAGCTTCAACAAGAAGGCGGACTACCATGGAACTTTCGAACAACCATCGGCCTTTCGCGGAAAAGGGTCTGATTGCGGACCTGCACGCGACCGCGCTGAAGATCTCCCAAATGACCTCTCGATGCATGGCGGAGGGAGAGCTGTCCGAGGACGCTCTTTGCGTCGTCAGTAAACTGGGGCAGCGCGCGAACTACGCGATCGAAGCCATTCGAGAAGCGCATCAAAGAGATTGATGCACCGGCACAAAGGCCCAGACATCGAGGCGAGCCGCGCCACACAGGGCTGCGCGGACCGTGCAGGCGCCAGTTTGTTCTTTAGCGTCACCCAGGGATGCCCAGGGCAGGTAATTATGACTGATGATCGCAGGGCAAAAGGAAATGCGGGCGGAGGCCGACCCCGCCCCGGAGACACGGCCGGGGCTTTCGCGAGGGAGTTTGGCCTGCCTGTCACCAAGCGAGCGAACTCCTTGAAATCTACGACGATAATCAGGAAGCGCTTGAGCGCGAGGCGAAAGCTCTTTGGGCTGGCAAACGGATCTTTCGGGAAACCAAGCTCTGATCAGCGAGCAACCGAGACATGCTGCAGGAACCGAAGCCGCGGACTGGTTCTCGAAAACTGCGCTGGTTGCTGTCGCGGTGATATGTGCATTGATCCTGTTGGCATTTGGGTTCGGGCTGCAACTGTCTGGACCTGACGGACATGCCCTCATCGTGCCGGGTTCTGGAAATCATCCCCAGTAATTGCACCCACGGCATCTTCGCCCAGCCTTATCTCCCGGAGGGACCAGGGGCGGCCAGATATTCGCGCATCGGCTGCGAGATGTTCGCGGATGCGACCCGGGTGCCAGTGCTTGCGCGTGAGACCTATAGAAACAGGTCGTGGAACATCCCCGTCTTCGCTTGGTTGGGCGGAGTGGCCAACAGGAGACGATGAACATGACCTCTGATGTGGATACCCACGACTTGGAAGAGAAGCTGCCCAGGCAGCAGCAGGAGATGCCGGGCCGGACGGACGCGACGTCTCCGCGGCCCGATCACGGGGAGCACAGTTACGAAGGGAGTGGCAAGCTCGAAGGGAAAACGGCGATCATCACTGGTGGCGACTCCGGCATCGGTCGCGCAGTGGCCATCGCTTTTGCCAGGGAGGGTGCGGACATCGTCTTGTCGTACCTGAATGAACACGATGACGCGCGCGAGACGGCGGACTGGGTGGAGAAAGCGGGGAGGCGTGCAGTTCTGGTCGCCGGCGACGTCGGGAGCGAGAGCCACTGCGTCGACATAGTCGAGACGGCTATGCGTCAGCTGGGCCAAGTCGACATCCTGGTCAACAACGCTGCCCACCAGGCCACGCTTGACGATATTGCGGACCTCTCCGCGGAAGAGCTGGATCAAACGTTCAGGACGAACATCTACAGCCAGTTCTTTCTGTCGAAAGCGGCATTGCGGCACATGGGCAACGGCGCCAGCATCATCAACACGACATCGATCCAGGCAGCCGATCCGTCGCCACAACTCCTGGCCTACGCCGCCACCAAGGGGGCCATCGTGAACCTGACAAAGGGCCTATCCAAAATGGTCGCCAAACGCGGCGTCCGGGTCAACGCCGTTGCCCCCGGTCCCGTCTGGACGCCGTTGATCCCTTCAACGATGCCGCCAGAGAAAGTCGCGGAGTTTGGTCGCAACACACCCATCGGACGCCCCGCCCATCCGGCCGAGTTGGCGGCCACCTATGTTCTGCTTGCCTCGGCAGACGCAAGCTACATCACGGGAGCCGTCATTGCGGTCACCGGTGGCCGGCTCATGTAGTCGGTGCAGCCCCCGCTAGCCCTGCCACCACGATCCTGAGCCAGGGGGGCGCCCTACAGTGTCTGCAGGGGCGTCTTCCGCCAAAGATGGTGGCGGCGCCGACTTTCGCTTTGAGATTTCTTCAGCCAGGAGCGCCCAGGCCCGGCTGAGGAGAACGTCCGAAGCAGCTTCTTCACCCGGTCGCATCTCGACCGTGATCACAACTTCAGCCATTTGGGCTGGCCCAGGTTCTACTCGTACACGCGATTGCTCGCTATCTGCCGGGTGGTCGACGTTGCTCATGTCGGTCATTGACGTAGCGCCCAGCTTCTAAACAACGCGCCGGGATCGGGCTCCGCTTCCAATTTGAAGTCCGACAGATGAGCTACGGCTTGGCAGGTGGCCAGTTGCCTTGCCGCGCCCTGAGCGATCGAAATTGCTTCGCGCTCAGTGGCGTTCTCACCAACCGGGGTCGTAACCGACACGCGTACTGAATCTATGTCAAAAACGAGCGTCGCTTTTCGCTGTCTCACGGTGCGTTTTTCCCTTCTTCCGGCGTCTCTTTGCGCCTGCCGCTTTCGAACTAGGCAATGCCTGAAATGTTCCGTGATTGCGGATGACGCAGCGGCAGTCCTGCGCGCATGGAACATTCAAGCCGGTGCCAAGTTCGGCAGGTCCCGAAACCTGCTCGAGAAGAGACCAAGATGACTCTTGCACCTGCTGGGCGCCGTTGCTCGCGATCTACCTCCGCCAAGCGTCTCGCGCAGGTCTCGCAGTTGCCATCCGGTGGCAAGGTTTGCCTGCCGGTGACTGCTCGATGCTAAACGTGGACGTCGACAAGCTCCGTTCCGAACAGGACACGGCGCCCAACCGATTGAGGGCGTTGGCGCAGAACCGCATCGCCATCGAGGGCATTTCTGCCGAAATCGACGGAGGACGCTTTGCAGCCAAGGCGATTGCGGGAACGCCCTTCCTTGTCGAGGCCGATATATTCGGCGACGGCCATGACGTCATCGACGCTGCCGTCCAGTGGCGCAAACGCGATGGTGATGACTGGTCGGAAGCCCCCTTGAGCTTCATAGAAAACGACCGGTGGCGGGGGCTCGTCACTTTTGGCGAGATCGGACCCTGGCAGATTTCGCTTGTTGCGTGGCGTGATCTCTTTTCCACATGGCGCAGGGATACCAAGAAGAAGATTGCCGCTGGTCAGCAAGTTTCCCTGGAGTTGGAGGAAGGCCGTCAACTCGTGGAGGCAGCGCAACGCGCGGCCAAGGCGCACCATCCGGGTCTGGCCGAGCTTTGCGTTCAGCTCGCTAAAGCAACCCGCGACAGCGAACTCGCCGAGATTCTGCTGTCGCGCCAGGCTGGGCAGCGGATGAAGGAGGCAGGGCCAAGAACCAACCTTAGCCGCTCGCATCATGTGATCGATGTCTGGACCGACAGGCCGGCGGCGGCGTTCAGCGCCTGGTATGAATTGATGCCGCGCTCGCAGACCCGCGACCCCTTGCGCCACGGTAAGCTGGCCGACGTGATCGAACGCCTGCCTTATGTCCGCGATCTGGGCTTCGACGTCCTCTACTTTCCGCCGATCCACCCGATCGGCCTGACCAACAGGAAAGGTCCCAACAACGCGTTGGCGGCGGGCCCGTCCGACCCCGGCAGTCCCTATGCCATCGGTTCGAAGGAGGGCGGACACGACGCCATTCACCCGGAGCTCGGAACGCTTGCCGACTTTGACCGCCTGGTCGGGGTCGCAAACGAGCTGGGACTGGAGATTGCCCTGGATTTTGCGATCCAATGCTCACCCGATCACCCCTGGATTAAGCAGCATCCGGAATGGTTCGACTGGCGACCCGACGGCAGCCTGAAATTCGCCGAGAACCCTCCCAAGAAATACGAGGACATCGTCAACGTTCATTTCTACCGGGATGCGATACCTGGTCTCTGGTATCAATTGCGCGATGTCGTGCTGTTCTGGATCAGCCATGGCGTCAGGATCTTTCGGGTCGACAACCCGCACACAAAACCATTTCCGTTCTGGGAGTGGTTGATCGGCGAGGTTCGCGCAATCGAGCCCGCCACGATCTTTCTGGCCGAGGCGTTCACCAGGCCCAAGGTGATGATGCGCCTGGCCAAGCTCGGCTTCAGTCAATCCTACTCTTACTTCACCTGGCGCAACACCAAACGCGAGCTGGAGGACTATCTGAGCGAACTCATAGCTGGCGACGCTCGCAATGTGATGAGGCCGAACTTCTTTGCCAACACACCCGATATCAATCCCCTTTATCTTCAGCAAAGTGGCAGGCCAGGATTTCGCACCCGCCTCGTGCTGGCAGCGACGCTGGCTGGAAACTATGGCATCTATAACGGCTTCGAGATTTGCGAGGCCGCTGCTGTTCCAGGCAAGGAAGAATATCTCGACTCGGAGAAATACCAGATCCGCGTCTGGGACATGGAGCAACCAGGAAACATCCGAGATGACATCATCCTTATCAACCGGTTGCGCCGTGAGCATCCAGCCCTACGCTCGTTTGAATCCTTGCGGTTCTACAATGCCTGGAACGACAAGATTCTTTACTACGGGAAGAGCGACCCCGCAGCCAACAGTTTTCTGCTGTTCCATGTCAACCTGGACCCTCACGAGCCGCAAGAAGCCGACTTTGAAGTGCCGCTTTGGGAGTTCGGCTTGCCGGACGAAGCCTCGATAGAGGTGGAAGACCTGCTGCACGGGAACCATTTCACCTGGCACGGCAAGCGGCACCGGATCCGGCTCGAACCGAACGAGCGGCCTTATGCGATCTGGCGGCTTTATCCGCCAGGGGTGCCGCGGCCATGATACGCTCCCCCCACCACCCGGGCGCCACGGTCGACCGCTCCCAGCCTGACTGGTACAAGGACGCCGTCATTTATCAAGTCCATGTCAAGGCGTTCCAGGACTCCGACAATGACGGCGTCGGCGATTTCGCCGGCCTTATGCAGCGTCTGGACCACATACAAGAACTTGGTGCGACGGCAATCTGGCTGCTGCCGTTCTACCCGTCCCCGCTGCTCGATGACGGTTACGATATCGCCGACTTCAAAACGGTCAATCCCAGCTACGGGACGATGTCGCAGTTCCGCACCTTCGTTGCCGAGGCGCATCGGCGAGGTCTGCGGGTCATCACCGAACTGGTCATCAACCATACGTCCGATCAGCATCCGTGGTTCCAGCGGGCGAGGCACTCCAAACCGGGTTCGGCGGCGCGTGATTTCTACGTCTGGAGCGACACGGACACGAAGTTCCCCGAAACCCGCATCATCTTTCTGGACACCGAGAAGTCGAATTGGACATGGGATCCCGTAGCTGGAGCCTTCTATTGGCACCGCTTCTACTCTCATCAGCCGGATCTGAACTTCGACAATCCGCGCGTGTTGCGCGAAGTTCTCAAAACCATGCACTTCTGGCTGGAGATGGGCGTGGACGGCCTGCGCCTGGACGCCATTCCTTATCTGGTCGAGCGCGAGGGCACCAACAATGAGAACCTGCCGGAGACCCATGAGGTCCTGAAGAAAATCCGCGCCGAACTCGATGCCCACTATCCCGACCGCATGCTGCTGGCCGAAGCCAACCAGTGGCCCGAGGACACGCGCCCGTATTTCGGCGAGGGCGACGAGTGTCACATGGCCTTCAACTTCCCTCTCATGCCACGCATGTACATGGCGGTTGCGCAAGAGGATCGCCATCCCATCACCGACATCGTCCGGCAAACGCCTGATATACCCGCGAACTGCCAGTGGGGCATCTTCCTGCGCAACCATGATGAGTTGACGTTGGAGATGGTCACCGACAGCGAGCGGGATTATCTGTGGCGAACTTATGCCGAGGACGGAAGGGCTCGTATCAACCTCGGTATACGCCGGCGCCTTGCGCCCTTGATGCAGAACGACCGGCGCAAGATCGAGCTGATGAATTCATTGCTTCTATCGATGCCCGGCACCCCCATCATCTATTATGGGGATGAGATCGGAATGGGTGACAACTACTATCTTGGCGACCGCGACGGCGTTCGAACGCCCATGCAGTGGTCCTCCGACCGCAATGCCGGTTTTTCCCGGGCCAATCCGCAGCAGCTTTATCTTCCCGTAGTCATGGATCCCACCTACGGCTATCAGTCCATAAACGTTGAAACCCAGAGCCGGGACAAGTCTTCGCTTCTCAATTGGATGCGCAGGATGGTCGAGGTGCGCAAACAGCACACCGCCTTCGGCCGCGGGTCAATGACGCTTCTCTATCCTCGAAACCGCAAGATCGTTGCCTATGTGCGAGAGCATGCAGGCGAGAGAATCCTCTGTGCGGCCAATCTCTCGCAAGCGGCGCAAGCGGTCGAACTGGACCTGTCGCCCTGGAAGGGGACCGTTCCCATCGAGATGAAGGGGCTGGCGGCGTTTCCCCCGGTGGGCGAGCTTCCTTACCTGCTCACATTGGCGGGCTATGGCTTCTTTTGGTTTCGCCTTTCCGAAGAGAGCACCGCTCCTAAATGGCATCTGGAGGTTCCCGATGTCATGCCGGAACTTACAACGCTGACCACCCGCACCGGTCGTGTGGATTCAGCCGTGGCAGGACGCGATGCCCGCCAATTTGACGGGAAGGTCCTGCCCGAATTCCTTGGGCTGCAGCGCTGGTTCGGAGCCAAAGACAGACAGGTGCAACGCATCACGCTGCAGCCGCTGGCTACATTCGAGGATGGCCAGCATTTGCTGAGCACCATAGACGTGGAATTCGATCACGGCCCCCAGCAGCGGTATCTTCTGCCATTGAGCGCGCGCTGGGGCGAGGACAACCTGGCATTCGGCGCACCAAAACTCTCTTACACGATTGCCAAGCTGCGCCGCGGCCCCAAGGTTGGCGCCTTGATAGATGGCGCCTTCGATGAGGGCCTCGCGACATGCCTGCTCGACATGCTGCGCGCCCAGAAAACGGTCGAGGCTGCCGACGGCGACTTCGCCTTCATGCCGGGCGAGATGATGGAGGGTCTGGCGCCGGTCGGCCAGCCGCATTGGCTTGGCGTGGAACAAAGCAATGTCTCGGTGGCCTTCGGCGACACGGTCATCCTCAAGGTCTACCGCCGGCTGAGAGCAGGGGTCCAGCCCGATGTCGAGGTTGCACGATTCCTTACAGAAGTAGCCCATTTTGAAAACACCCCTGCCTATCTCGGGCGCATCGAGCATCGATCTGCAGCCGGGGAGGCTACCACGATCGCGGCCGCCTTTGCCTTCGTCCGCAATCAAGGCGACGCCTGGGATGCTGTTACCACGGGGCTACGGCGAGATGCCGGGGACCGGGCATTGGCCGATCATGATGCAGATGTGCAGGGCGCCATGTCGTCATTTCCGTTGCCGTTGCCCCTGGGAGAAGTTCTTGGGCAGCGCACGGCGGAACTTCACAGGGCGCTTGCGGCTGAAACGGACGATCCAGCTTTCAAGATCGAGCCGGTAACCGCCGCTGACCTGGAGGGCTGGGTTGCCGATACCGGCAAAGAGGTTGAGGCTATGATGGGCCATTTGAGTGCCAGCCTGGACTCGCTCGCCGACGAGCCCGCCGAGATAGCAAGAGCCGCCCTGGATATGGGCGAGCGACTTCACCAGCATCTGAGGACGGTGTCGCGCATGCGCCCTTCTGGTTTCCGCTCCCGCATCCATGGGGACCTTCATTTGGGGCAGGTGTTGATCGTTCAAAATGACGTCTTCATCATTGACTTCGAAGGGGAGCCGCGGCGGTCGCTTGACGAAAGGCGCGGCAAGTTTTCACCATTGCGAGACGTGGCAGGGATGCTGCGGTCGCTCGACTACGCCGCTGCAGCGGCAAGCCGCGACGGTGAGGGGATCCAGGCAGGGCCGAGCGACGCGATCATTGCCCGGGCACGGCAATGGCGCGATGCTACTCAGGCCGATTTCCTCGGTGCCTATTTCCGCCACATCGCTGGCTGTCCGACGGTGCCAGATGACCGCGCGGAAGCTGACGCGCTCCTCCGCCTGTTCCTGATCCAGAAGGCTGCTTACGAGGTCGACTACGAACTGGCAAACCGTCCGGCATGGGTCGGGATCGCGCTGCACGGGCTTCTGGAACTCATCGGCCAGGAGCCGTGATCTTGCCATTCGCCACCTCCATGTCGGACATCGAAGCCATCGTGCGCGGCAGGCACGGCAACCCCTTTGCCGTTCTTGGCATGCACGCGAAGGGCGCAGGCCCGGTGCGTGTGAACGCGTTTATCCCTCCGGCGGCCGAGGTAACTGTGATCGACCAAACCGGGGCCGCAGTGGCTGCCCTGGAACGGGTGCATCCGGAGGGGTTCTTTTCCGGTGTCGTGCCGAACCGAACCGACCCATTCTCCTACAGGCTGAGGCTGTCGGCTGGAGCTCAATCTTGGGAGATAGACGATCCTTACAGTTTCCCGCCGGTACTGGGCGAGCTTGATGACTATCTGGTCGCCGAAGGGCGGCATCTCGAACTCTATCACAAGCTTGGAGCTCAGCCCATCCAACATGAGGGTGTCGAGGGCGTGGTTTTCTGTGTTTGGGCGCCTAACGCCAGGCGGGTCAGCGTGGTGGGCGAGTTCAATGCCTGGGACGGACGCCGGCACCCTATGCGCAAGCGCATCGGCGTCGGTTTGTGGGAACTTTTCCTCCCCGGTCTCAAACGCGGTGAACTATACAAATACGAGATCGTGGGTGTTCATGGCGAGGTGCTCCCGCTAAAGGCGGACCCGCTGTCATTTGCCCAGCAGGCACCCCCGGAAACCGCCTCGATCGTGCGTGGACCGGTCCGCCACCAATGGGACGACCAAGACTGGCTGTCCGTGCGATCGGCCAGACAGTCGCGCTCCGCTCCGATATCTATCTACGAGGTACATCTGGGGAGCTGGCGTCGGGGCTTGGGCGGAGAAATCCTGGACTATGACGCCCTTGCGCAATCCCTGGTCACTTACGTGCTCGACATGGGCTTCACTCATGTCGAACTGATGCCGGTGACCGAACATCCCTTCTCCGGCTCATGGGGTTACCAGCCTATCGGCCTGTTTGCTCCCACCCGCCGCTTCGGCCCGCCAGAAGGGTTCGCGTCGCTGGTCGACCGCCTTCATGGCGCCGGCATTGGGGTGATCGTCGACTGGGTCCCGGCGCATTTTCCGTCTGACGCCCACGGTCTGGTCCGTTTCGACGGAACCGCGCTTTACGAGCACGAGGATCCCCGCCTCGGCTTCCACCATGACTGGAACACGCTGATCTACAATTTTGGGCGGCTTGAGGTGGCGAACTTCCTCAAGGCAAGCGCCCTGTACTGGATCGAGCATCTTCATGTCGACGCCCTGCGCGTCGATGCGGTGGCCTCGATGCTTTACCTCGACTACAGCCGAAAGCCAGGCGAGTGGCTGCCCAACCGCTACGGGGGCAACGAGAACCTCGATGCCGTCTCATTCCTGCGTGAGGTCAATGCTCTGATCGGCGAAGGTCAAAACGGTGCCGTCACCATCGCTGAAGAATCGACGGCCTGGCCGCATGTCAGCGCGCCGACTGAGCAGGGCGGCCTGGGCTTCGCCTACAAATGGAACATGGGCTGGATGCACGACACGCTGGCCTATATGAGCCTCGACCCACTCTACCGCAAATATCACCACCACAAGATGACCTTCGGGCTGGTATACGCCTGGTCCGAAAACTTCGTGCTGCCGCTGTCGCATGACGAGGTGGTCCACGGAAAGGGTTCGCTGCTCGGCAAGATGCCCGGCGACCGTTGGCAGAAGTTCGCCAATTTGCGCGCCTATTTCGGCTTCATGTGGGGACACCCGGGCAAGAAACTGCTCTTCATGGGTGGCGAGTTTGGCCAGGAACGCGAGTGGAACCACGATCGGTCGCTGGACTGGCACCTGCTCGATGATCCGTTGCACGCGGGTGTGCAACGACTGGTCCGTGATCTGAACGGCGTCTACCGTTCGCTTGCGGCGCTGCATGAACGCGACACCGATCCCGCCGGCTTTGAATGGATAGAGGCCGACGACACCGAGAACAGCGTCTATTCCTTCATCCGCAAAGCCGCGAACGAAGTGGTTCTGGTGGTTTCCAACATGACGCCGGTGGTGCGCCAAGGCTACACGGTGGGGGTGCCGATGGGCGGGCGCTGGCGCGAGATAATCAACAGCGATGCGGGAACCTATGGCGGCTCGGGCGTTGTGACAGGGGTTGCCGATGCCTCGCCAGGAAGCTGGCACAACCAGCCGTTCTCATTGTCGTTGACCCTGCCGCCCCTTGCAACAGTCTATCTAGAGCCAGAACCCAGGAACCATGAAAACTGACTCGCGTGTTTTGTCTGGCATGCCCTACCCACTTGGCGCCCATTGGGATGGTTCGGGCGTTAACTTTGCCCTGTTTTCGGCCAATGCCACCCGGGTCGAACTCTGCCTGTTCGACCGCAGCGGCCGGCGCGAACTAGAGCGCATCGCCTTGCCTGAATACACGGACGAGGTCTGGCACGGATACTTTCCCGACGTGCGGCCAGGACAGTTCTACGGCTACAGGGTTCATGGACCCTATGAACCGCAAGCAGGTCACCGCTTCAACCCCAACAAGCTGCTGCTCGACCCATACGCCTTGCAACTGAACGGCGACATGCGTTGGCACGACTCGGCCTTCGGATACCGGGTGGGCAGCAACCGCGAGGACCTGTCCTTTGACCGCCGGGACTCTGCCTTCGTGATGCCCAAATGCGTCGTGGTCGATCCCGCGGTGACCTGGGGAGCGGACCGGCAGCCTTGCACGGGGTGGGCGCAAACCGTGATTTACGAGGCCCACGTGAAGGGCATGACGGCATTGGATGAGCGTCTTCCGCCACAGCTGCGGGGCACGTTCGCAGGACTGGCCGATCCGCGTGTGGTCGATCATCTCGTCAAACTGGGTATCACCGCAGTCGAACTGATGCCGATCCAATCCTTCTTCGACGACCGGCACCTCATCCAACGTGGCCTCACCAACTACTGGGGTTACAACACGATCGGCTTTTTCGCTCCAGCGGCCCGCTACATTTCGCCCGGTAGCGACATTCACGAATTCAAGCTGCTGGTCCGCCGCCTGCATGAGGCAGGCATCGAGGTCATCATGGATGTCGTCTATAATCACACGGCCGAGGGTAACCACATGGGGCCGACGTTGTCGTTCCGCGGCATCGACAACGCCAGCTACTACGTGCTCGGCGATGACCCTCGCTACTATTTCGATACGACCGGATGCGGCAACAACGTGAACTTGCGCCATTCGCGCGTTCTGCAAATGGTGATGGACTCACTGCGCTACTGGGCAGACGACTGCCATGTCGACGGCTTCCGGTTTGATCTGGCAAGCACGCTCGGGCGTGACCGTTCAACTTTTGACCACCATGCGGTCTTCTTCGAAGCGGTTCGCCAAGACCCTGTGCTGCAGAGAGTGAAGCTAATTGCGGAACCGTGGGACACAGGCCCCGACGGTTATCAGGTCGGCAATTTCCCGCCCGGCTGGGCGGAGTGGAACGACAGCTACCGCGACACGAACCGAGCCTTTTGGAAGGGCGACGAAAGCCGCCTGCCTGATCTGGCAAGCAAACTGCTGGGCTCATCGGATCGCTTTGACAAACGTGGAAGACGACCATGGGCAACGGTCAACTTCGTCACGGCACACGATGGCTTCACGCTCGCCGATGTCGTCAGTTTCAACGAGAAACACAATGAAGCCAATGGTGAGGAAAATCGCGACGGCCATTCCAACAATCTGAGCTGGAACTGCGGCGTCGAGGGTCCAACCGAGGACGCCGGGGTGCTCGACCTGCGCGACCGGATGCGCCGCAGCCTGGCGGCGACGCTGCTTGTGTCACAAGGCACGCCAATGATCCTGATGGGCGACGAAATCGGGCGCAGCCAGTCCGGCAACAACAATTCCTATTGCCAGGACAACGAGATGAACTGGTTTCGGTGGAGCGGGATTGGCGATCGCGATGGTGCTTTCAAGGAGTATCTCGCCGCGCTTATCCGGATCCGGCGTTCCAGACCATTGCTACGTCAGCCCTATTATCTGCATGCCGACGCCGCTCGCGCCACAGACCTCCTCTACGTCAAATGGCTGCGTCCCGACGGGGAGGAAATTACGACGGCCGACTGGCAACAGCCTGACACGCGTTGCGTAGGGATGCTCCTGCGCGGCAGCAAGGAGCAGTTGATGGTCTTGTTGAACGCTCATCACCAGGACGTACAGTTCCGTCTCGCCGAGAGCCTGGCGGAAGCCTGGACGGTCTTGGTCGACACCGGGGTAGGAATCGCAAGCGAGCGGGGTGTCGAAGCTGCGCAACAGGACACCTATCTGTTGGGCGCGCGCAGCCTCGGCTTGTTGGAGAGCCGGTCATGAGCATTCGCCAGTCATCGCTGGACACAGTCGAAGCGCGCGCCTTTCCGAAGGCCTGGGGCTCGGAGTTTGTACGTGCCGGCGAGGTGAGGTTCCGCGTGTGGGCGCCGGGGGCCGACACGCTCATGCTCAGGCTGGACGATGTCGAAACCCCGATGTCACGGGATGCGGAAGGCTGGTTCGAGCTCCTGGCGACCGGAGTGCCGGTTGGAGCGGCTTATTGCTTTGTTCTGCCGGATGGGCGCCGTGTCCCCGATCCGGCCTCTCGAGCCCAGGCTAGCGATGTTCACGGCCCATCTCTGGTGATTGACCCGACGAGCTACAGCTGGAGCGACGCCGACTGGGCCGCGCGGGCTTGGGAAAGCGCTGTCATATACGAACTGCATGTCGGCACCTTCACCCCGCAGGGGACCTTTGCCGCGGCGGCGACACGCCTGCAACACCTCGTTGATCTTGGCATCACCGCCATCGAGATCATGCCGGTTGCGCATTTTGCCGGTCGGCGCGGGTGGGGGTATGACGGGGTGCTTCTCTACGCGCCGCACCCGGCTTACGGCTCTCCCGATGCCATGAAGGCCTTCATCGACGCAGCTCACGGCCACGGACTGATGGTGTTCCTCGACGTCGTCTACAATCACTTCGGACCTGAGGGTAACTACCTGCCTTTGTTGGCCCCGGATTTCTTCGATCCATCGCGCCACACTCCATGGGGAGCTGCCATTGCCTATGAGAAGGCACCGGTCAGGCAGTTCTTCACCGAGAATGCGCTCTACTGGCTTGAGGAATTCCACCTCGATGGTCTTCGCTTCGATGCCATCGACCAGATCAAGGATCCGAACTCAGCAACGGAGATACTGCTCGAGATCGCGCAACGGATCCGGGAGGAATATCCAGAACGCGAAATCCACCTGACCACGGAAGACAACAGGAACGTGGTCTATCTGCATGAGCGGGACGGGCGCCGCAGGGTCTTGAACTTCACCGGCGAGTGGAACGACGACTTCCACAACGCCGCCCATGTTGTAGCGACGGGCGAAACCGACGGTTATTACGAGGACTTCGCGGATCAGCCGGTGCGCCACCTTGGTCGGGTGCTTGCCGAAGGATTTGCCTACCAAGGTGAGCCTTCAAAGCATACGGACGGCCAGCTCCGTGGCGTGCCAAGCGGTCATCAACCTACCACAGCCTTTATCGATTTCCTGCAAAACCACGATCAGATCGGCAACCGGGCAATGGGGGAGCGGCTTTCGGTGCTAAGTGTCGAGAGGATGCGCAAAGTCCTTGGCGCGATGCTTCTGCTATCGCCGCATATCCCGCTTATGTTCATGGGCGAGGAGTGGGGCGAGACCAATCCATTCCTTTTCTTCACGGACTACCAGGGCCCGCTGGCCGACGCAGTGCGCGAAGGGCGACGCCGCGAGTTCGCGAAATTTGGAGCCTTCAGGGGCAGCGGCGGCGAGCAAATTCCAGATCCGAACGAGGCGTCTACATTTGAAAGCTCCAGGCTGGACTGGGATAAGGTGCTCGGGTCAGGGGCGGGGTGGCTTGAGTTTACACGCCAGCTTCTGTCGCTGCGCCACAGCGCGATCGTGCCGCTGCTGACCGGGAATGTCGGCACAGGAGAGATCCTTGCCACAAATGAGGGTGCAATCGCGGTCGATTGGTCTTTCGGGACTGAAACCCTGTCGCTTCGCGCCAATCTTTCAGCGGAGGACCGTCCGTTGCCGGCCGCGGGACACGTTGTTGTGTTCGACGAACCCAGCGGTGCGGCCGAATTGCTTGCGCAAGGCTCACTGCCTTCTTTTTCGATCGTTGTCGCGCGGACCTCGCGCGGGAAAGGCGCCAGTTCATGATGCCCGCTGGTCTGGATGAACTGGCGCGACGGTACGGGGTCGATGCTCATGACAGGCAAAGAGCCGAGACGTCCGGTTCGATATCCAAAATCCTGGCGGCACTCGGCGTTGACGCAAGCTCACAGGAGGCGATTGCCGCCTCGTTGAGCCGATCACAGGGTCGCGAACCACCCGTCCTGCGCCCAGCCGAAGATGCAAAGTGCTATTTGCCCTCCTGGCTGGAGCAGGGTCGTGCGTGGGGAATATCCGTCCAGCTGTACGAACTTCGCTCGCGCCGCAACTGGGGCATTGGCGACTTCGCCGACCTCGCGCTTATGTGCCAGATCGCGGCAGCTGCGGGTGCCGACTTTGTCGGGACCAATCCGCTACACGCACTGTTTGTTTCAGACCCCGCCCGATGCAGTCCGTTCTCACCGTCCAATCGCCTGTTCCTGAATCCCCTCTACATAGCGGTCGACCAGGTTCCGGGATATTCTCCTCAAGACGAAGATGCAGGCGCGACGGCTTCTCTTCGGGAACTGCCTGAGGTCGACTACGTCCGCGTTGCAGAGCTGAAGATCAGGGTCCTGCATGATCTATGGCGGCGATGGAAAGCCACGCAACCTGGGCTCCCGCCTTTTTCGCAGCAGGATTTTGTCGAGTTTCGCGATCGTCATGGCGCGTCGCTGCATGGCCACGCCGTTTTCGAAGCGCTCAGCGTTAGCATGGTCGCTGCCAACCACGGCAGCGGGTGGAACGGGTGGCCGCGGGAGTTTCATCACCCTGAGAGTGCTTCGGTGCGTCGCTTCGCTCGCGAGAACCGTGACGAAGTCTCCTTCCATGCTTGGCTACAGTGGATTGCCGACGCGCAGCTTGCCCAATGCGCCTCGATTGCCCGACGCGCCGGCATGAGGATCGGCATCTACCTCGACTTCGCGGTGGGCGAGGTTCGCGACGGGTCGGGCAATTGGACCGATCCGGAGATTTCGGTTGCCGGGATGAGCATCGGTGCGCCACCCGATATGTTCAGCGCCACCGGCCAGGACTGGGGGCTTGCGCCGCTATCGCCGATCGCGCTCGAGCGCTCCGGATATGACGCCTTCAGGCGGACCAATAAGGCTTTGATGCGAAATGCCGGTGCTTTGCGCATTGACCATGCGATGTCCCTTTGGCAGCTTTTCTTCGTACCCGAAGGCAGCCCAACGGCAGAGGGAGCCTATGTCCGCTACCCGCTGGCGCAGCTTCTGGCGATCCTGGCGGAGCAGTCGTTGCTGTTTCGCACCATTGTGATCGGCGAAGATCTCGGGACCGTGCCACACGGTTTCAGGGACGTCATGCGTGCGGCCAGGATATTGTCATACCGCATCCTCTACTTCGAAAAAGCGGGTTCCGCCTTTGTCAGCTCGGGCGACTATCCCAGGCTGGCATTGGCTTGCTTATCCACGCATGACATGCCCGCGTTGGGGGGATGGTGGCGTGGCGATGATATCGAGCTGCGGCTGAAGCATGAACTGATAGGACAGCAAGCTGCCGCGGCGCAGCGCGAGGAGAGGGCGTGGGATCGAAGTGAACTGATTGCCACCTTCCAAGAAAACGGCTTGCTGCGGCAAGGAGAGCTTTCCCCTGGGCAGTGTGGCTCTAGCGAGCCGTCTTCGTTTCCCCCAGCTTTTGCGGTTGCGGCCCACCGCTTCATCGCGGGTACGCCTAGCGTGCTCGCCAGCGCTCGACTCAGTGATCTTACAGGCGAGAGTCGACAGACCAATTTGCCCGGCACTGTCGACAGTTACCCCAACTGGCGGATCAAATCGTCCGTGTCTCTGGAAGATCTTGCCTCGACGGAACTCTTCCGCGCCATCACCGACGCCATGGCCGCCGAAAGACCGAGACCAGTATGAAGACACCTCACGCGACCTACCGTCTGCAGTTTCGAAACGGCATGGACTTCGATCGCGCGGTCAAACTGGTGCCGTATCTGCAGCGGCTCGGCATCAGCCACCTTTATGCCTCGCCTGTATTCACGGCAGCACCGAATTCGACTCACGGCTACGATGTGACCGATCACAATGAGATCGAGCCGGCCCTTGGGGGGAGGCCGGGATTGGAACGCCTTATTGCCGCATTAAAAGGAGCGGGAATGGGGCTTTTGCTGGACATCGTCCCTAACCACATGGCGGCCTCACTTGAAAATGCCTGGTGGAGAGATGTGGTCGAGTGGGGCGGGCAGAGCCCCTACCACCGACATTTCGACATAGATTGGCGGGAGCGGCTGACGCTGCCTGTCCTGGGCCGAGCTTATGAGGATGTGCTGGCAGCGGGCGAGCTGTCCTTTCAACTCGATCGGCGGCGCGGTGCACTGTCGCTTGCCTATTTCGACAACCTGCTGCCGCTTACGCCATCAAGCTATGGGATGGTCCTGTCAGGTCTGAAGAGTGACCTCGCAACGCAAATGATGGCAATCGCCGGCAAGGCATCGGCCGAGCAGAGTGCAGCCTTCCACGAGGAAATTTACCGATCGTTAGCTGAAACGGAGCAGGCGAGCGAGCTCGAACAGGAGCTTAAAAACCTGTCCAGGGATGTTCACGTTCTGGATGCCGTCCATGGCTTGCAGCCGTGGCGGCTTGTTTTCTGGAAGGATGCTCGCAGGCACCTCAGCTATCGGCGGTTCTTCGAGGTCACCGGACTGGTCGGCGTCAGGGTGGAAGAGCCGCGCATTTTCGACGATGTTCACCGCCTCACGCTCGAGCTCGTCAAATCGGGTTTGGTGGACGGGCTGCGTATCGACCATGTCGATGGGCTTGCCGACCCCGCAGCCTATCTGGCCCGCCTTCGCCTCGAGGGAGGGCCCGACATGCTTTTTGTGGTCGAAAAAATTCTCGCCAGGGATGAAACCTTGCCGGCCGACTGGCCGGTTGCCGGCACCACGGGTTACGAGTTCATCGCCAGCATGGCCGACATTTCAATTGACTGCGGGGGTTTGGCTCGGCTCGACAAATTCTACGACCTGCATTCCGGCAGGCGCGATCTTCCGCAGGAAATGCGTGCCGCGAAACGGCAGATGATTGCTGACAATTTCCTGACCGAACTGACGGCGCTGGTGTCCGTGGCGCAAAGTGCGGCTGCGGCCGCGCCTGGCGCAGAAGCAATCCGGGCGGCGCTCATCGAACTCATCGCAGCCTTTCCGGTCTACCGGACCTATGGCACCGACGAGGGGTTGCCTGGGCGTGATCGGCAAATGCTGACGCGGGTGTTGGCCGACGCCCGGCGCGCGGGCGGCCAGGACGTTGCTGCTGCTCTCGAGTTTATCGAGCGCCTGTTGATGGGAGCTGTGCCGGGATCTGCCCTGGCTACAGCCGCCACGTTCAGGAGACGCTTCCAACAACTGACCGGGCCGGTCACCGCAAAGGCGGTCGAAGACACCGTATTCTATCGCTGCAACAAACTGATCGCGGTGAACGAGGTCGGGTGCGACCCCGCTTGTGTCGGCGCTTCGCTCGATGAGGTACACAGCCGGTTCTCGATGCCGCGGCAATTCCCGCCAGATGGATTGCTTGCCACCGCAACTCACGACACCAAGCGCGGCGAGGACGCGCGTGCGCGACTTTACGCGCTGAGCGAAGCGCCGGAAGTCTGGGCGCAGGCCATTGCGCGATGGCGCAGCATGCACGCCGGGGAGGTCAAACACCTGGCGGATGGTCCGGCGCCAGAGCCCGACACGGAGTGGCTTTTGTATCAATCTCTGGCTGGAATTTGGCCAATCGGCGATGAGCGCTTGAGCTCTCGCGAGCTCGAAGAACTCTCGAGACGCTTTGTGGGCTATGTCGAAAAAGCCCTCCGAGAGGCGAAGTTGCGTACGGACTGGGCGAGTGTCAACGAGGCCTACGAGAGTGCGGTCAAGCAGTACGCCACCAGGCTGCTGGCACCCGAAAACACGGGCTTCCTGAGCGACTTTGCCGCGACGGTGCGACCGTTCATACGAGCTGGCGTTCTTAACAGCCTCGCACAAACGCTGGTCAAAATGACGGTCCCGGGGATACCCGACTTTTACCAAGGCGCCGAGACCTGGGACCTGAGCCTTGTGGATCCGGACAACCGACGTTCCGTCGACTTCTCGGCGCTCGACAGTCAGCTGTCTGAACCTTCGCCCGGCCCGCTTGAGGGGAACGGCGTTGAGGCAAGCAAGCAGGCACTGATCAAAAGGGCGCTGACGTTCCGCTCCAGCCATCAGGACTTGTTTGCCCGCGGCTCCTATATGCCTGTCCAAGTGACGGGCCAGCGAAGCGAGCATCTCTTCGCTTTTGCACGCAACCTGGGAGAGCAGACCGTGATCGTAATCGTGCCCAGGCTCATGTTTTCAGTGTGCAAGAATGGTCGGTTCGCGGATGCAGCCTTCTGGGGAGATACGGAAATTTGCCGACCCCCCGGCTTAGCTCATACCAACCTGAAAGACCTGCTCACCGGGTCTGTGTGGACGGGGGCACTTTCGGCCGCTTCGGTCCTGGAGCGGTTTCCGTTGGCTATCCTCGTTTAGAACTTCGGCCTCAGCTTCATTGGTGTATTCTCGCCCACGCCTGGGAGCGGGGCGACACTTTTACCCGCTCCGTCGCGCAGGGCATGTAGGATCGACCGTCACCAGGCCGCCCACGGAGTGCCGCCCTCCACTGCCCGTTCGTCGGTTTCATGTGGATAGCCAAATGATGACCACGCGACGCCACCCCGAACCGCCATCGGCTAATCGAACGTTTGGCGCGAAGTTGGGTGACGCCGTTTTGTCGCGCGAATTTCAATCTCGCGTTCATCGTCAGCAGAGACCCGGGATCTGTTCACTAAAATCAGGCTTGCTTTTGTCGGTTGCCATTGGCGTCTCCGCGATTTCGGGATCAACGCGTCGTCGGCGCAGTCGTTGCATAAGCGGTGTGGAAAGCGCATCGAGAGATCGCCCGCCGTTGAGGCGGGCTGGCAATGAGAGCAGAGTGATTGCAATTGAGCAGCACCTGGCATCTGAGCACCCGTACGACGTCAAGATCGAGCAGCATTCTGTGACTGCCAATCGGGTCCCATCAGATACCAGCCCGCCGTGTCGGTGAAGCTCCAAGGGCGAGCGCTTACCGCCATAGCAATTGTCGCAAGCAGGATCAGCAACATCGTCGAAGGTCGCATCATGGTGTAAGTGGCGTTGCACACTACTTTGGCAAGTCGGTAGGCGTGAGCAGGCCGGGGAAAGATAAAGTTGCGAGTCTGTAAGGACCGCTGTTAGCGGTGCATTGGGTCTGGTTCGTCGCTCCCAAAGGTCAGCTGGGCCGCAATTGAGAGCTGGCGAGCGCGGTTAAGCTCCTGCACTTCACTCGGAGGCACTGTGGAAGAGTTGTCTATCCCCACCTTAGGAATCATCCTGCTTACGGCCTCGCTGGTCGCCATGATTTCGAGGCGCCTGCGGCTGTCTTACAGTGTCGGCTTGGTTGTAGCGGGCATTGCACTGAGTTTCCTGCCGGGCGTCGCCGAGCTCCCTCTCAGCCGTGATCTGATTTTTACCGTGTTCCTGCCGCCGCTGATCTTTCAGGCAGCGCTGGAGATCGAGTGGCGCCGCTTCAGATTAGATCTTCCCGTGACAGCACTGCTCGCTTTTCCAGGGGTTGCGATCGCAGCTGCGGCCGTGGCTGGGGGCATGCATCTGCTGCTTGGCTGGAGTTGGATTGGGGCAAGCCTGTTCGGTGTGTTGATCGCCGCCACAGATCCGGTATCGGTGCTGGCGGCCTTCAAGGAGATGAAAGTGCAAGCCCGCCTCAGTCTGCTGGTTGAGTCCGAAAGCCTGCTCAACGACGGGCAGCCGCGGTGGGTTTTGCAATTCTCATCTCTGTGGCTGCTGGCGCCAGCGCAACCCCGTTAGCCATAGCGTCGTCATTTGGCTGGACGGTAGCGGGCGGTGTGGCCGTGGGCGCGGCTGTGGCAGCGTTGCTTCTTCTGATCGCGGGGCGAACTGAAGATCACTTGGTCGAGATCACATTGACGACGATTGCTGCCTACGGCTCCTTCCTCGCCGGTGAGAAACTCGGCATGTCGGGTGTACTGGCGACGCTGACCGCCGGCCTGCTGGTCGGAAACGTCGGCTGGAAGGGCGCGATCTCCGCCAATGCACGAAGCCACGTGCTCGCCTTTTGGACCTACGCGGCGTTCCTGGCGAACTCGATTGTGTTCATTCTGATCGGCGGCCATGAAGCTCACCAGCCATCGGGGATCTTTTCCGCAAGCTCGCTGATTGCTGTCGTGCTCGTGCTCCTTGGCCGGGCGCTGGCTATCTACCCGCTCTGTGCCCTGCTCAGCGGGACCTCACTCCAGGTCGACGTCAAGTACCAGCATATTCTGGTCTGGGGAGGACTGCGAGGCTCGCTCGCACTGGCGCTGGCCCTCGCGCTGCCGCATGGGATCCCCGAGCGCGGGGAAATCATCGTCACGGCATTTGCCGTCGTGGCGTTTTCGATCTTCGTCCAGGGCCTCACGATGCCTTGGCTCATCCGGCGAATGGGGCTGACAATTCGTGAATGAGAGGTCGCGCAACAAATACCTCTCGCAAGGTCCTGTACAGCCCGCCGCCGTCCAAAAGCGCGCAGCAACACTAGGGTGTTGATTTCCACTGAGAAGTGACCCGGCATTTCCACCGAGAAGTGACCCGCCTGTCATGTATGTTTCGGTTCGGGGTTTACGGTCAAGGTTCTGGCTTTCTCCTTCGCTTTTTTGGGCTCGTGTGCGGAGCTGTTTTTGAATCGGAAGCTATCGTTTCCGGTTTCCAGGATGTGGCAATGATGGGTCAGCCGGTCGAGTAGCGCGGTTGTCATCTTGGCATCGCCGAAGACGCTGGCCCATTCGCTGAAGCTGAGGTTGGTGGTGATAATGACGCTTGTGCGTTCGTATAGCTTGCTCAGCAGATGGAAGAGCAATGCTCCACCTGATGCACTGAACGGCAGATAGCCAAGTTCGTCCAGGACGACGAGATCAGAATGCACGAGGCGATTGGCGATCTGGCCGGACCTTCCCTGTGCCTTCTCCTGTTCCAGCGCATTGACCAACTCGACAGTCGAGAAGAAGAGAACCCGTTTGTGATGATGCTCGATGGCCTGCACGCCGAGAGCGGTCGCAATATGGGTTTTGCCTGTTCCAGGGCCGCCGACGAGCACGATGTTGTTGGCTTCGTCGACGAACTCGCAACGATGAAGTTGCCGCACCAGTGCCTCGTTTACCTAGCTGCTGGCGAAGTCAAAACTGGTCGGTCGGGAACACTCGGCAACGTGCGGGTTAGCCCGACTTCACAAAGGTCACGGCTTTGGACGTCATATCGGGGCGTGCCCTCCCCGGCTCCCTATATCGCAGCGGTACGCGATGTACGGAAACCGCTGTAGCCTGCATCCGACCACGCCTGTGCTTGGGGTGACCGGTCCCCGCCGGGACCCTCATTTGCCCACCACTCGAGCTCGGTCTGGGCTGTTTTAGGCAGCGGAGCCATCTTATCCAATTGTTGAAACGTGACGACAACTTCTGGGGTGCCCAAGGTGGTCAAGAATTTGCGCCACCCGTCATACTTTGACATCCGCGTCCTCCTGTTCTGCAGCCTTCGCAAAAGGCAAACCCCGGCGCGCGCATATTACAGCTTCAGCTTTTCCTTAAGCGCGTCGATCCGTTTTGATGCCTCGGCCTTATCGCCCCCGTGCTTCGCACCCCACTCCGCCCACTCTCATTAGGGCGCAGTGTAGGGCGCGCTATTTCTGCGGAGCGCGTACCTCAGCCTCTTCCGCCCGAACCTCACCGGCAGGCGACGAGCGTTCGTCGGGGTCATTGTAGAGGTCGGCAACAGCCTGGTCCTGACGCACCTTCTCGGGGAGCGAAGACCGTCTACGCTTAAGGAGCGCGTAGATGAGGATTGCGGCTAGTATAAAAGGCCCCAAAATGGTGAGGCTCCAAATGCTCTGTGAATGGAACATCATTTCTCTCCTTCGCGGTTCTAACCTGAAGGACGAGGGAACGTTCCCTAGGTGCCGGATGCCGTTTCCGCTTTAACCTGCTCCGCATGCTCGGTGGCAATGGCGAGCAGCGTTTCTGCGGTTTCCGTCGCCGACCATCCTTTAGAAATTGCGGACGATACCAAGGCCGCGAAAGCGGCCTCCAAGGCGACCAAGCAGTTCACATTACGGTCAGGACAATCCTCCGACACGATGGGCGGGGTAACTTCTGCGGTTTGGGACATGCAAAGCAATCGGCGAAACAGGGAAAGGTTCCAGTTATTGGCACCGTGGCTTCGCCACCCGCAACCGCCCACCCAAGTGGTGCCCGGCGAGGCAGGAGGTTTCGCAACCTCTTGCCAAGACAAAGGCAAGCATCTAGCCCATCGGTTGAGATGCGATGAAACAGTTTAGACAGGCCGACGCCGGCGCTTCAGGCGGTGCCGAGTAGACGTCCGCCTATGACCGGCAACCGGAGGATGACCGGCTATGGCGTCGCTTTAGCAGCGTCCTGTTCTGATGCGGAACGCTTTCTTCGCGCCCGCACCCCATCCGCAGCCGTTCTGGACGTCGCCCTTGAAGATGGGAATGCGTCGAGGTTGCGAAGGCCCGCGTTGAGGAGCGTGCCATTCGTCGTCCAACAGGTTCGCACGCGGTTGATCGGCGCGATGCTTTCTCGGCTGGGATCCTCGTGAGCAAGCCGGCCGGTGCCGAAGAAATCGTCCACCCTGTTCGGTCGCAGCTGCGCTAAGTCCGTTGCAAGATGCACGGAACATCTGTTCGGAACCGAAGTTCGGATGGCGCTTGGTGAAGACGATCCCTTGATGAGCCAAGCACAGCAGGGGCCCGTCACTGACTCAGGCCGGTGACGGGCCTTCGGTATTCTCAACGTACGCTGCCGACCGGGCGTGGATCAGGCAGACAACATTTTCGTTCCAGCAACCGGAGGAAATCGTGCGCGACCAATCTCTTTGCTATCTGGAGGCGCTCATTGCTACGCTTTCCCCAAGCGGCTTCGCACAGCCCGTCGCCAAGCTCTATCGGGACTGTGTCTCCGAGTTTACAGACAGGGTGACGACCGATGTGCTGGGCAATGTGAGCGCATCCTGAATCTGGAAGCCGGCTTTCGCGTCATGTACGCTGGGCACATGGATGAAGTTGGCTTCATTGTTCATTACATTGACGAGAATGGCTTTCTATTTTTCAACACGATCGGTGGCACCGACGTCCACTGAAATCGGCCAAAGAGTTTGGGTTCACGGTGCGGAGCGCGTTGCGGGCGTGATCGGCCGCAAGGCCATACAGACGTTCAAATTGTCCGACAGCAGCCAGACGCCCAGCTTGAAGGACCTGTGGATCGATATTGGTGCCACGTCGCGGCAAGAGGCGGAAAAAGGGTGAACATTGGGAGCCCGGTGACCCTAAATGCAAGCTTCACAATTCTCCAAGGTGATCGCGCGATGGCACGCGCTTTCGACAACAAGGCCGGGCTCTTCATCGGCGCCGAAATCGTCAGGCGGCTCAAAGGGGAGGGCGGTCTGCATCCCGATGTGGGCGTTTACGTCTTGGGGACCGTTCAGGAGGAAATAGGCTCCAGGGGGGCCCAGACAGCAGCCTTCAATCTCGCACCGCATGTGGCCGTTGCCGTGGACATGGGAGTGGCGGTGGATTATCCGCTCGCCAGGCCTGAGGATCAAGGTCAACTGGATCTCGGCAAAGGCCCAGCGATTTCGCAGGGCCCAAACACCAACCCGGTTGTGTTCAACCTTCTTAAAGGAGCCGCGGATCCTTATCAGATACAGGCCTACGGAGACAAAAGCCCAACCGACGCCCGTCTCCTGCAAACCAACCGCGGAGGTGCGGCCACGGGGCTCCTGTCCGTTCCTCTACGCTATATGCACACCCCATCCGAGGTTTTGTGTCTCGCCGACGTCGAAGCGACCATCGAACTGGTGTGCGCGTTTTGCCGCGATGTGCGACCCGACACGGATTTCACCCCATAGGGCCATGGGTCTCGCGGTTCGGCCACCCGAGGCAGGCATCGGCAGCCCACCATGCTGCGCGAATGATGTCCGATCGAGATCGAACGCGACTGCTCGGCCCTGCCTGACTGCTATTGCCGCCACTCGGCGAACTCTAAATCAGTGTGCTCGCAAAACGCACAGTTCCTGATCATGGTGATCGCATCCCGGGTCGACACGACGGAGGCCCGCCTGCGGGAGTTCACGAAGGCTTCCGCGACCTCCGCAAAAATAGATGACGTGCGGTCGGAGTTGCTTGGCACGATTGCACCTCTGTACGTCTTGTGTGAATGGTGGCTCTCCTTTCGCCGCCGCTCCAGAAACCCTGCTTTTGAGGCGCGGCCGGTATCTGCGGGGGGCTTTTTCGGCTGCTGTGTTCAACCGCACATGGCCGAGGTCTTCAGCGTTCAGATCTTGCCACAGCAACGATCATACCAGCCAACTCTGAGCTTGTTTGCGATGGCTGCTCCAGGAAGTTTCGCCCTGCCACCGGACAGTCCGCCCGTAGCGCTTTCGAGAAGGTGCGGCCGCATGGCTGGCGCGATACCGAAGCGGCCTTTGTGAAAATCCCTAGCTGGTCCGCGAAGCGGGCGCCGGCCGCGTCAACCGTATCGTGCTTGCTCTGCAGGCCGCCGCGCCGATCGTTTCGTCGAACGCTGGCAAAAGCTCGACCGTATGGGACAGGAGCAATATCGGACTGGCGACATGTCGGGCTACAAGTCAACGCGCACGGCAATGTCCGACATGGCCAAGAGTCTTGAACGCGATCCACAGCTTGAATCGCTACTGGCAAACCGCAAACGCGCTCTTCGAGCCGCCGCACATCCGAACTCCCGACTTCGGCCCGACCATGGCGAGGAAAGCTATCGCGGGAGCGGAAAGCTCGACGGCATGGCGACGATCATCACCGGTGGGGATTCGGGCATCGGCCGCGCCGTCGCGATCGCCTTTGCGCGGGAAGGCGCGGATGTTCTCATCGCGTACCTCAATGAAGACGACGACCCGCGCGACACCGCGCGTTGGGCCGAGAAGGCCGGCCGCAAGGCGGTGCTCATGCCGGGCGACGTCTCCGAGGAAGCCCATTGCAAGGCGATCGTCGACCGCGCCGTCGCGGAGTTCGGCCGGCTTGACATACTGGTCAACAACGCCGCCCACCAGGCCACGATCGACAGCATCGAGGAGCTCAGCTCGGAGGAGTGGGACCTGACGTTCCGCACCAAGGCGGCCATACCGCACATGAAGGAGGGCGCCAGCATCATCAACACCGCTGCCATCCAGGCCGCCAAGCCGTCGCCGCAGCTGCTTGCCTATGCGACCACCAAGGGCGCCATCGCGAATTTCACCATCGGCCTCGCCCAGATGGTCGCGGAGCGGGGAATCCGGGTGAATGCCGTCGCGCCCGGGCTGGTCTGGACGCCGCTGATCCGTCGACGATGCCCCGGAAAAGGTGGAGCAGTTCGGGAAGAAAACGCCGCTCGGCAGGCCGGGCAATCCCGCCGAACTGGCCGGCGCCTATGTCCTGCTTGCCTCGCGGGAGGGAAGCTACATGACCGGTGCGGTCATCCCCGCAACCGGTGGCAATCCCATGTGATCCGGAGACGCAACCTGGACACCGCCTGCAGCCAGCCTCGCTTCGAGCGGGCTGAAATGCTGCAGGATCAAAGGCCACGGACGCCTTTCTCCCGGGTAGCACTGGTCGTCGTGATCTGTGCCGTCATCGTGACGGTATTCTTCATCGGATTCGAGTATTCGAAGCCAGATCAAGGCGCCCTGATCGTCCCGGGAGGATCGCAGCAGGCACAGTAAGCGTCGTATGGGCGCGACTGCCGGTCAGTGGCGGCCCGCCCCGAACGTGCGTATCGGTCGGCGGCTGACCTCACGCCTCGTCGGCAGCTCGGCTCCCAAGATTGCCGAAGTGGTGTTGGTAGAGCCTTCCATAGGCGCGGGCGGAATGTCTCCAGTCAGCCGGCCGCCGCATTGCCGCGCGTCTCATCCGGTTCAGCCGAGGCATCGAGTCGTAGACGTCCAGCGCCCGTGCGACGCCCTCCATCAGTCCCTCCGGCGAGGGCTCGCGAAACAGCAAGCCGTTGACCCCGTCCTCGATCGTGTCGGCGAGCCCGCCCGTCTGATGGGCGACCGGCAGGGAGCCGTAGCGCTGGGCATACATCTGGCTCAGGCCGCACGGCTCGAAACGCGACGGCATCAGCAGGAAATCGCTTCCGGCGTAAAGCTGGCGCGCTTCGCCCTCGTCGAACCCGACGCGCACCGCAACGTCTCCGGGATGGCGTTGCGACAGTTCGTACAGGGCGGATTCGAACTTGCCGTCGCCTTGTCCGATCACCGCGATCTGTCCGCCTTGCTCGACCAGCCTGTCCGCCGCCTCGATCACCAGGTCGATGCCCTTCTGATGCACCAGCCGCGAGATGATGGCGAACAACGGCCCGCGCGAAACCCGCAGCTGGAAGAGGTCCCGGGCTTCGGCCGTGTTGCGCTGCCGCCCGCTCAGATCGTGCTCGTCGAATGGGTGCGCCAGGGACGGGTCGGTGCGCGGCTCCCAGCTTTCATCGATGCCGTTCAACACACCCGACAGTCGTCCCTGATCCGCCCGCACGCGCAGCAGCCCGTCGAGGCCGCATCCCAATTCCGGCGTGGTGATCTCGCGGGCATAGGTCGAACTCACTGTGGTCACGTGAGATGCGTAGTATATGCCGGCCTTCAGGAAAGAGATGCGGCCATGGAACTCCGCGCCGTCGATCTGGAACGCATGGTCGGGAAAGGCGAGGTCGGGCATGCGTTCGGGACCGAACAAGCCCTGATAGGCCAGATTGTGGATCGTGAGAATGGAGGGCACCGGCCTGTTGTTCCAGGCCAGGTAGGCCGGCGCCAGGGCCGCGGTCCAGTCATTGGCGTGCAGAAGGTCGGGCCGCCAATCGAAGCCGGCAACAGTGCCCGCCGCGATTTCGGCCGCCGCCAGTGCGAGCCTTGCGAAACGGATGTCGTTGTCGAACCAGTCAATTCCCTGGCTATCGCCATAAGGGCTTCCCTCGCGGTCATAGAGCTCGGGACAAAGCAGCGCATAGACGATCAGCCCGTCGCTCAGCTCGCATTTGCCGATCTCACAGCCGGGGAGCCCCGCCGCTGCAGGGATACGTGCGACGATTGTGAATTGACGGCCGCGGGTGACCTGCTGGTACCCCGGCAAGAGCACCCGTACGTCTGTGGTCTGCCGCAAGGCGCGCGGCAGCGCTGCCGAGACGTCTCCCAAACCACCCGTCTTGACGAAGTCGGTAAACTCCGAGGTCACGAACAGCACTTTGGGCAGGATGTCGTCGAGGAGGCCGAACGAACCCGGTTTCCGCTTTCCCTGCTGTTTCGACCGGCGCTGCAGGGAACGGGGAAGCGGCTTCATGTAATTCCTCCGGTGTGCGAGCGACGGTCCGCCTGCTTCGTGCTCGCCCGAACGTCCGCCCAGCCTCCTTGTTCCCTGCCTGGCCAAGACTTTGTCACGCGGGCTCGGCGCATGAGCCTGCTGGTTTTTTTGCAGCCCGGCATCTGAGGAATTCCGGTGCCGTCAGGCGCGCCCTTGCGGGCGCGGCGAAGGCGCGGCGCGCGACAGAATTCGAAATTTGCCGAGGGAACTTGGTTGGGCGACCGAGGTTCTGTGTCTGCTAAGAAGGAGACAAGAATGGCTGACGAGAACGCACCGTCCGGGCGCGACGCGGACACAGACTAGAGGATCCGTGCCCGGGCCTATCGGCTATGGGATGAAGCGGGGCAACCCGACGGCAGGCATGACGATCATTGGGAGCAGGCAGTCCGGGAAATCAAAGCCGAAGACAACCAGCAGAAGGGCGACGGCATGGCGGCCGGCAGCGAGACCGGTATTGCCACGGACCTGCAGCCAGCGGCACCATTCCTTCCAATATTCCCGGCGCGATGATCGGAAGCATCGGAACCGGCGACGGAAGCACAGCTGCTAGCACGGCTGGCTCCGCCAGGAAAGGTCCCCGCCGCTAGCCCGCTGCTAGCCCCGCCGTTAGCCAAGTGTCCAACCGATCTGGACGCAGTTTCAGGACATGCAGGCAATGCCTCGTCCCAGGGTGAGATGAATGTCGAGATTCGGCACCGCTCGACGGTGTTGAAAGTCAATGTCGACAGTTCGAAGAAAAAAGCGACCGGCGTAACTGGACGCCATGGGGCGCGAGCTCGAGCAGCCCGCCGGGCTGGTCATCCTGGCTGCGTTCGGGCTCTGGAACACGCATCTGATGCTGCTGTCGGGCATCGGCAAGGCCTACAATCCGCGGAACCGCAAAGGGTGGTCGGGCGCAACTTCTCCTACCAGATGAACAGCGGCGGGACCGGCTTCTTCGACGAGAAGACTCATTTCAATCCGTTCATGGGCGCCGGCGCGCTCGGCATGTCGTTCGATGACTACAATGGCGGCAACTACGACTTCGCCAAGCTTGGCTTCATCGGCGGGGCGGCATCGCAGTCGACCGGCAACGACACAAGCCCCGGTGCGGGCAGCGCGGTAGGTGTGCCGGGCACCGAAGTGAATGGCGGCAGCGGCGCGGGAATGAGCGGCATCGGAGCGACCAGCACCAGTTCGTCCGCGACGGCACCAAGCCGGACGCCCCCAAGAAACTTGCGCCAACTCTTGCCGACTGTCCCAACCCCCACGATACCGACGCGGGCGGCGCCTGCTGGTACGGGCTCGACTGCCAGGTCAATGGCATCCGGCAAATGGCTTTCCCGCGCTTCGCGCGGCGGCCGCTACTCCTTGAGCTTGCGGTCTAGTTCATCCAGCAGCGATCGGTGTTCCGCCGGCAGGTCGGCGTCTGTCGGCAGGTCGAGCAACTGGCGGAGCTGGCGCCGGTTGGCGTCCGACGAGATCCACTGGCGTATGAGTCCGGCCGCCGCCTTCTGTCGCGCGTTGCTTATTTCTGGCATCCCGGGGGACCTAAGCTTGTGAGACGGTCGAACTCGATGGCTGTCCGATGGTTCCCGGCTGCTGCGAACGAAGTTTTCCCGCCGATGCATTTCCCTGACCGAGCCAAATTTACGGTGGGCTGAAACAAACAGCTTTGTTGTCAGTTCTGGCGTCCGAAGCACCGGCTCCGCGTGATGCGACCGACGCTATTTGGCAGGAGATCCAGCAATGTCTCACGATCTGCAAAGACGATTTGCCACGCGCGTCCTGGCGGCCGCGCTGATGCTTGCGACGACCGGCATGGCGCCCGTCAGGGCAGAGGATACGCCCACCGACTTCACAGCGATCATCCAGCAGAAACTGCCGGCCGTGGTCGCGATCACGACCCGGGAGGTCGTGCAGGACCCGACGACGCCGGACGATTCCGCAAACCCGTTCGATGGCCAGGGCCTGGGGCCCGGCCAGCCGCAGGTAAGGGAGGCGCTTGGCTCCGGCTTCGTGATCAGTCCCGAAGGCTATATCGTCACCAACAACCATGTCGTTGCCGATGCGACCGAGATCCATGTCGTGTTTTCCGACAAGGAAACGGCGCCCGCGCGGCTGATCGGCCGCGATCCCGCCACCGACATAGCGGTGCTGAAGGTCGACCCGCGGCCCAACATGACCACGACGACCTGGGGTGACTCGGATGCGATGCAGCCGGGCGCCTGGACCATCGCGATCGGCAGTCCGTTCGGGCTCGGAGGGACCGTGACCGTCGGCGTGCTTTCGGCGCGCTCGCGCGACATCCAAGCCGGACCGTACGACGATTTCCTGCAGACCGACGCCTCGATCAATCGAGGCAATTCAGGCGGACCTCTGTTCAACGCGCGCGGCGAGGTGATCGGCGTCAATACGGCGATTGTCTCGCCGTCGGGCGGCAGCATCGGCATCGGCTTTGCGGTGCCGTCCCGCACAGCGCAGAACATCGCCGACCAGTTGATCCGGACCGGCCGGATCGAGCGCGGCTTCATCGGCGTGCGCCTGCAGGAAATCACGCCGTCGCTCGCCGAGGCGCTCGGGATGACAGATGAAAAGGGCGCGCTGGTTGCATCGGTCGAGCCCAAAAGCCCGGCCGAGAAGGCCGGCCTGAAGCCGGGTGACGTGATCACAAGTTTCAACGGCAAGGGCGTTCAGGGTGTCCACGACCTGACACTTGCGACGGCAAGCCAGAAGCCTGGCAGCAAGGCGACGCTGACACTGAGCAAGGGCGGCAAGGATCGGGAGGTCGCGCTTGTGATCGGTGAGCGCAACGATCCGGAGGTCAAGACAGGTGCCGCGCCCGACAAGAGTTCTGCGGCGGAAAGCCTCGGTCTGTCGCTCAGCCCCATTCCGGACCAGGCGCGTCAGCAACTCGGGATCAAACCGGGCACCACCGGCGTGTTCGTCATGGAGGTTGTACCCGATGGCCTTGCGGCCCAGAGCGGACTGCAGCCTGGCGATGTCATCGTGTCGGCCAACGATCGCCCCGTCACCGAGCCGTCGGACATTGTCGAGGAGTGGACGAAGTCTCGCCGGCAAAGCAAGCCAATCCTGTTTCGGCTGGAAAGGCAGGGACAGTCGGTGTTCGTCGCTGTCGCCGGGAAATGACGTCGCGTTGTTCGCGATGTGAACCCCGGTCAGCTGCCGATTCCGCTCCGAGTGGCCGGGCAGGGCACCGTGCGCGGAACGCCTCAGGTGCCGCAGAATGTCTGCAGCACCCGCTCGTCGGGCCGAGGCGGTTTGGCATAGCGCTCCATTCCCGGCTGCTCATCGAAGGGCCGGGTGACCACCGCCAGCATCTCCTCGAAAGGCTGGAAGTCGCCGCCCAGCGCCGCTTGGATCATCGCCTCGATGCGATGGTTGCGAGGGATGAATTTGGGATTGACGGCATGCATGGCCGCTCGGCGCGTGGCGGTGTCGGCTGCTTCGCTGGCGATGCGCTCGCGCCACCGTGCCGACCAAGCATCGAATGCGCCTGGATCTTGAAACAACTGGCGCGCGGTGCCCTGAGCATCGTCAGCGTCGAGATCGTCGCCCAGTCGCCGGAAGCCGAGCGTAAAGTCCGCTTCGCCGCGGGCTAGTACATCCAGAAAATCAGCCGCGAGCTGCAGGTCGCCCTCCGCCTCGGTCAGCAGCCCGAGCTTCCTGCGGAAACCGCGCTGCAGCACAGCCTCATAGGAGGACTGGAACGACCTCAACACCTCTTCGGCTTCAGCGACGGCTTCATTCTCGTCCGTGCTCATCAGCGGCAGAAGCGTCTCGGCCAAGCGCGCCAGGTTCCACGTCGCGACGCGAGGCTGGTTGGCATAGGCATAGCGGCCGGCGCGGTCGATCGAACTGAACACCGCGCCGGGGTCATAGGCGTCCATGAAGGCACAGGGCCCATAGTCGATGGTCTCGCCAGAGATCAACATGTTGTCGGTGTTCATGACGCCATGGATGAAGCCGACCAGCATCCAGCGCGCCACCAGGTCGGCCTGTGCGGCGACAGCGGCCTCCAGCAGGGCGCGGTACGGTTTTGCCTGCCCCGCCAGGTGCGGGAAGTGGCGCTCAATGGCATAGTTGGCGAGGATCCGGAGCCCGTCGATGTCGTGGCGCGCGGCGAAATACTGGAAGGTGCCGATCCGGATGTGGCTTGCCGCCACCCGGGTCAGAACGGCGCCGGGCAGCCGGACCTCGCGATAGACCGGGTCCCCGGTGAGCACCGCCGCCAGGCTTCGCGTCGTCGGAATGCCCAAGGCGGCCATCGCTTCGCTGACGACATATTCGCGCAAGACCGGGCCGAGCGCGGCGCGGCCGTCACCGTTGCGCGAGAACCGCGTCGGTCCCGATCCCTTCAGCTGGATGTCCCGGCGAATGCCGTTGATGTCCACCACCTCGCCAAGCAGCAGAGCACGCCCATCGCCGAGCTGCGGCACGAAGTTTCCGAACTGGTGGCCCGCATAGGCCAGGGCGACTGGCTGCATGCCTTCCGGAAATCTGTTGCCTGCAAACATCTCCACTCCGTTCGGGCCGGTAAGCTGGTCGGCGTCGAGCCCGAGTTCCTCGGCGAGTGGCCGGTTGAAGCGGATCGGCGTGGGGCTGGAGACCGGCCTCGGATCGGTCGCTGCAAAGAAGCGTTCCGGCAATTGCGCGTAGCTGTTGCGCAGGGCGGGAAGCCTCGTCGGGACGGTTCGGGATTGTTCGGCGGTCGCAGGTGAAATCATGACAAGCTGGCTCTGAAGTGAGGGGCTGGTCGGCTCCCGTTCGAAGAGCCTCCCTTCATATAGGGACGCAACGCCGCTGATGCCATCCGGATCCATCAGCTCGGCACGGCATGAAAGCTGGGAACCACCCGCCTGCATCGAGGTTCGGGCGGGCTGCCGGCGCGACGACAGGCAAGTGTCGCTCGTCGTCCCGGCCAGCCGAACCTGTATGATGGAACGGAGAGATCAGTCATGGCTGCAGTCGAGGACGACGAGATCCGCGTGCCGGCGCGAACGCCAAAGCTTGGCGGCCGCGTCGCCATTGTCACGGGACCGGACTCGGGTATCGGCCGCGCCATCGCGGAAGCCCTGGCCCTGGAAGGTGCCGGCGTGGCGGTGACGTTTCACAATGGCGAAGACGGAGCTCGGGCCACTGCACGCCAGGTTGAATCATCAGGGCGGCGCGCCCTCGTGCAGCGCCTGGATGTTCGCGACAGAGGAAGCGTGGCGGACCTCTTCCAGGCTGTCGACCGGACGCTGGGAACGCCGCACATCCTGGTCAACAATGCCGGGACCGGATCGAGCGGCGCGCCTCTGGCGGAGACCACGACGGAAGCTTGGGATAATGTAATCAGAACGGATCTCTATGGCCCTTTCTTCTGCTGCCGCGAATTCCTGCGCCGGCGTCAGGCGGCCGGCGGAGCAGGCAAGATCATAAACATCACCTCCGTTCATGAGGCCATTCCGAGCCCCAGGAACGCCGCATACGGAGCCGCCAAGGGCGGCCTCCTCACTTTGACGCGCAGCCTGGCGCTGGAGGTCGCCGACCTCAGGATCGGCGTCAACGCCATCGCTCCGGGGCTGATCCGCACGCCGATGACGATGGCGCGCACCGACGATCCGCAAAAGCGCGCACAGGAGATGCCGCACATCCCGTGGCACCGGCCCGGCGAGCGGTGGGAGGTGGCCAGGCTGGCGCTACCTGGCGTTGGACGATTCCGACTACGTCACCGGCCAGAGTTTCACTATAGACGGCGGCCTGGCACTGAACTGGGGGCAGGGCGCATGAGGCGGCTCGTGCCCGGAACGATGACCCGTGCCGCGGCCAGGCCCGCGCGGGCCCACCCGGCTGCGGGTGTCCGGACCGGCACTCCGGTGCCACGCTCGGATGCTGGCTTCACAACAGCATTCACGGCCCGCTCGGTTTCCCTCCCCGGGCGGGCTTCTGTTTGTCGCCGGCACGCAAAGGTTCGGCGGCCTCGACGCCTGCCCACGCCGCGAACTCGCTAAGGAACTTAGCAGCGGTGTTGCAGTTCGGCCCGAGGGACTTTGAAGCCTCGTGGCTTGAGCGAACAGCAGGGAGACTATGCCCGTACGATCATCCGGCACCAAACTGGCCCCGTCGGGCATCTGGCGGGTTACCGCCGCCGCGTTGCTCCTGTTGTTCTCGATCAGTCTTGGCCAAAGCTGGGCAGCGCTCGCTGGGGACACCGACACCGCCCTCATCAACTGGGCCAGAGCAAAGACGCTGTTCATCGAGCAGCTCGACCGCGCGCCGCGATCGGTGGATGCGCGGTTCAATGAGCCGACCCTGGTTCATCGCGCCGTGCCATCGGTCGTTGCGCCATCGCCCGACGAGCGGGCACGTAATACGGCGACCGTCGAATTGTACGCGCAAACCTATGGCCAGCCGTCGCTGGCGAGCTTTCTCTGGACAGGTGTCGAATCTGGCAATCCCTTGACTCGCGACGAAAGCTACCGATGGGATTCCCTCGACGACCAAGGCCTTTTCGATCGTGAGCGGCGGCGTGTTCTCGCTGTCCGCCTGATCGATCTCGGCATCCTGAATGTCAGGCTGGGCCTCTCCAACCACTTGATCGATCCGCAGCGCGAGGAAACCTGGCTGGCGCATGACCGGCTCATCGACGATCTCGACCATGCTGGCCTGAGGGTCAGCCTCGATCTGCACCATTTTGGCATCGAGGACCGGTTCCGGGTCGTCGGGCCGGACGGTCGCACAGACGGGCCCGCCAGCTACTACCTTAACCGGGACTGGCCCGGCTATTTCGCCGCGTTTTCGCGCGCGGCGATCAAACGTTATGGCACGAAGGTGAAGGCGGTGACCTTGATCAACGAGCCTGAAACGACCATCGGCTTCAACAGTGAGATGTGGCATGGCGCATTTCCGCGTTGGCAAAGCCCGTTGCACACCACCTACTATATCGAGCGAGCAGTGCAGGTCGCCGAGGCAGCGGTGCGGGCGCGGCTTGCCATCGAGGAGGAATTGGCGCCCAGCAGGCGGCGCATGCTCTACATCCATCCGGAAGCGGCGGTCTTCAAGCCGCAGTGGGACGAGTTCAACCGGCACACACGGTTTTTCGGCAGCGACCTGATCCTTGGAGAGGACTGGCTGCTCGATGCGGATTTCAACAGGCTGGCGCTGATGACCCCCGCCGAGCATCTGGCTAAATGGGACGCGACCGCACCCTGGTCGCGCACATCCCTGAACTGGGCCATCAAGCACTACCTCGACGGAAGCCCGGCGACCGGCCGGGCGCTGCCGGACAGCCTGCTCCGGATCCTGCAGATGATGAAGAAGGTTCAGGATCTGCACCAGAAACTGAACAGGGAGTTCAAGGTGACGATGAAGACGGACACCGTCTTCGGTATCGACTATTACGCCCACAACGAGGATTTCGACACGAAGGGAAAACACCTCAGCTCCGAGCCCCAGAATTATGTTGGTGAGGTCAGTTCAGGAGCTCGAGCGGGTCTGCAGGCGGTGATCACCGACTACTACAATCGCTACCACCTGCCGATGATGATCACCGAAACCGGAACGCCCTATTTCCACTATGGCGCGCGCTGGCATCAGGAGATGTTGCTGGAATGCGCATCGGCCGCATCGGCCGGCGTCCCATTGCTTGCCTACTCCATCTACCCGCTGCTCGACAGTTGGGGGTGGGAAACGGCCCTGTCGGTGCCCCGGCCGCAGACCCTCCTCAACCCCTCCGGCATTTTCACGCTGGCTCTTGAACCACGTCCGTTTGCCCGACGCCTCCTGACGTCGCTTAAGGCTGGTTTCCAGCCCTGAGCGCAGTCTGTCGAGCCCTGAATGGACGCGCTGCACTCTCAACGCGCGCGGGCAACGCCTGGGAGGGCGTCTGCATCCGGTGACAACGCCTCTCTCGGAGCAGGCTGTTCCGCTGCGGGCGACGGTGGTGGACCCGGTTCGGCCCGTTCCTCGGCGATCAGCCTGGCGCCGCGTTCATAGGTGAGATAGCGCCACAGCCATTGGATCGAGACCTGGACTCGGTGTTGAAAACCGACGAGCAGGTAAACATGGATGACCGCCCAGGCCAGCCAGGCGAACCAGCCTTGCAATTTCAGCCTGCCGGACTCGAACACGGCAGCATGGCGCCCGACGATCGCCGTGTTGCCCCGATTCCTGAAGACAAAAGCCGGGAGATCCTCGCCAGTATCTATCCGGCGTGCCAGGGCCTTGCCGAGGTGCTCGCCCTGCTGTTTGGCCGCCTGGGCAAGACCCGGCAGTGGCCGGCCGTTCTCGTCGAGGAACAGCGCGACATCGCCAAGCGCGAAGATGTCGGGACGGCCCATGACCTGCAGGTCGGATCCGACCTTCACCCGGCCGCCGCGGTCAAGCCCGACACCAAGCTGGGCCGCCAGGGGCGACGCCGCCACTCCGGCCGCCCAGAGCGTCAAGGCTACCGGGATGGTCTCTCCGCCGACCGTGATTTTCTGCGCGTCGATCGCTTCGACCCGATTGCCTAGCGCGACTTCGACGCCCAGGTTTTCCAGGCGTAGACGTGCATATTCGGAAAGCTCCGGAGCGAAGCCGGCGAGCAGACGGTCGCCGGCCTCGACAATTATGATCCTTGTCTTCTCTGGCCGGATGTTGCGGAAGTCGCGCGCCAGCGTGTGCCGGCTGAGTTCTGCGATGGAGCCCGCAAGTTCCACGCCGGTCGGGCCGCCGCCGATGATGGCGATCGTCATCAGCCGTGACTGCTCCACTGGATCGGTTGTCCGTTCCGCGTGCTCAAACGACAGCAGCAGCCGTGACCGGATCGTGCGGGCGTCCTCGATGCTCTTCAAGCCCGGACAAACCCGAGCCCAGCTCTCCTGGCCGAAGTAGAATGGCTGCGAGCCCGTTGCCAGGACCAGCAGGTCATAGGGAACCGTGGTCCCATCGGCCAGAACCAGTATCCTGTCCTCGGTGTCGATCTCGGCGACATTGCCGAAGAGGACCTGAACCGAGGGATAGCGGCGCAGTATCTTGCGGATTGGCTCGGCGATGTCAGGCGCCGACAAGGCGGCTGTTGCAACCTGATAGAGCAGGGGCTGGAACAGGTGGTGATTGTGGCGGTCGATGATCGTGACCCCGATCTCAGCCCGGCCGAGCGCCTTGGCTACCTCCAGACCGGCAAAGCCTCCGCCGATCACAACGATGCGCGGTGTCAGACTTCGGCTGTGGCTACCCTCGATGGTCCGTTGGATGGCCCGTTGCATGATTGCTACTCCCCAGTCCGGTTCCAGGTCATAGGCTTGAAGGAATGCCTCGTTGCTGGATGGGGCGACTGCTCGCTCCGTCAGCATCGGTCCAGGCGAGGCATCCGGCAATGACAGGCGTCGTACTGACGACCAGAGCGCCGCGGGCGTGAAGCGTCACCAGACCGCGCCATGAGACCCGGTCGACCGCCCAGACGGTGCCGCTGGCGTCGACCCATTTCAGATGCACGTCGGCGACTTGAACGGCCCGCATCATCGCCGCCGGTTCCATGCCTGCCCGAAAGACGATGATCGAATTGGCCGCGCCGTTGAAGAGTGGTCCGGCCCCCGCTGCCAATCCAGCAAGCAGGACGATGCTGGTCAGCGCCGCCGAAGCGCCGCGCGCCGGTCCGCCGCGGTTGGGCAGCACCAGCACCGACACCAGGGGCACGATGCCGAAGATGGCCAGCCACGCAATATCCCAGGCGAGCGGCATGTCGCTGTTCATCTTGATCCGGTGCAGGCCCAGCAGCCAATGGAACACAACGGCATCCACGACATGCCAGACGCCGAAGCCGACCAAGGCGAGCCGCAGGATCTCGCTCGTCCTCTCGGGACGCGCGCCGGCCGCCCTCGCGGCCACCAGCAGCACCGCGCCGGCGACGGCCAGCACATACATGAAAAGGTGGTAGATGCCGTCGGCCATGATCTGGAAGCGCAGGTCGGAGCCCGCCGGGTCGGCGAGGCCCGAGAGAAGATGATGCCATTGCAGGATCTGATGCAGGACGATGCCGTCGAAGAAGCCACCGAGCGCGAAGCCAAGCAGCAGCCAACCGGCTCGGATTCTCGGATCGAGTTTCGCGATGATCGCGTCCATCAGGACAGCCGGGACCAGGCCGGGGCAGGCCGTTGCGTAAGCGCCGGCATATCTGGCGTGGGGTCATGGAGGCCATGACGCGCCTCGATCCAGAAGGCGGAAATCAGCCCGCCAACCACCGTGGTCAGAACCAGTGTCGCAGCAAATATCGCCAGCATGGATGTCGATCCTCCGCCGCGCAGGGGCGGCCGCGCCGAGCCAAACCATCGCTTCCGTTGAATGTTCCGACCGTCGGTTCTGTGGAGGGAACATTCAACTGCCAGCACGGTTCGGGGACCTTGTCAGGGTAGCTCAAGCGGAGAGGGTCATGAGCGAACATTCGGCGGCATCGGATCCGGGCAGTCACGACGACCACAGGCCAAGCGGCATCACCCGCTGGTTGTTCTCAACCAATCACAAGGACATCGGCACGCTCTACCTGATCTTCGCATTCACCGCCGGCGTCATCGGCATGCTCTTGTCGGTGGGCATGCGAATTGAGCTGCAGCAACCCGGGATCCAGGTTTTCCCCGGATTGGCGTCGATGATCTATGGCTACCAAGGCGACGAAGCGATAGATGCCGGCAAGCAGCTCTACAACGTGTTCACGACGGCTCACGCCCTGATCATGATCTTCTTCACCGTCATGCCCGCTCTGATCGGCGGCTTCGCCAATTGGATGGTTCCGATCATGATCGGCGCTCCCGACATGGCGTTTCCGCGCATGAACAACGTGTCCTTCTGGTTGCTGCCGCCTGCATTGATGCTGCTTTTGTTGTCGATCTTCATGCCCAGTGTCCCTGGCGGCTACGGCCCTGGGACCGGCTGGTTCCTTTACCCGCCCCTTTCGACGTCGGGCCATCCCGGTCCCGCGGTCGATCTTGTCATCCTGTCGCTGCACATTGCTGGCGCTTCCTCTATTCTCGGGGCCATCAATTTCATCACGACGATCTTCAACATGCGCGCGCCGGGCATGACGCTGCACAAGATGCCGCTCTTCGTTTGGTCGATCCTGATCACCGGGTTCCTGCTGCTGCTGGCGCTGCCGGTTCTGGCCGGCGCAATAACCATGCTTCTGACCGATCGCAATTTCGGAACCACATTCTTCGCGCCGGATGGGGGAGGTGACCCGCTGCTGTACCAGCATCTCTTCTGGTTTTTCGGCCACCCGGAGGTCTACATCATGATCCTGCCGGCCTTCGGCATCGTCAGCCAAGTGATCTCGACCTTCTCGCGAAAGCCGATCTTCGGGTATCTCGGGATGGTGTACGCAATCGTGGCGATCGGGGCGATCGGCTTCATCGTCTGGGCTCACCACATGTACACCAGCGGGATAGGCCTCGACACGCAGCGCTACTTCACCTTCGCCACGATGGTAATCGCAGTGCCGACCGGGATAAAAGTGTTCTCCTGGATTGCAACCATGTGGGGCGGTTCGGTCAGCCTGCGCACGCCGATGCTCTGGGCGCTCGGCTTCATATTCCTGTTCACCGTCGGCGGGGTGACCGGCGTTCAACTCGCAAACGCCGGCCTCGACCGTCAATTGCACGACACATACTTTGTCGTCGCGCATTTCCACTACATACTCTCACTGGGAGCGATCTTCGGTATCTTCGCAGGCTGGTATTACTGGTTCCCGAAAATGACGGGATATCTGTACAACCCGCTTCTGGCTGCAGTTCATTTTTGGACGACCTTCGTCGGTGTCAACCTCGTCTTCTTCCCCCATCATTTCCTTGGAATAGCAGGCATGCCGCGTCGCTACATCGACTATCCCGACGCATTCGCCGGCTGGAACATGCTCTCCTCCTATGGATCATATCTGTCGGCCGCGAGTGTCCTGGTTTTCCTCTCCGGCATCTTAGAGGCCTTTTACCGGCGAAGGGCCGCTGGCATGAATCCATGGGGCGCAGGAGCCACCACATTGGAGTGGCAGTTGACCTCTCCACCCCCCTTTCATCAATGGGACAGGCTGCCGAAAATCAGATGAGCCGTCCACCTCATTCCGCCTAGGCGCTGGCACAGCAGAAAAGCCATCTAAAGCTGATCGACAGCACAGCGAACAAGCTCACAAGCGCGACTCCCCAACAGAACAACCAATTGGTGACCAGAAGGACCGATTTAAGAACAGTAGCATGGCAGTAGTCTTCGATGATCGATTGCATGCCCAGCCGCATATGGATGCAGTTGACCAGAATGAAGGCGATTAGCGCGGGTGCTACATAGATCGATCCGACGACGCGGAGGACGACATCTCGTGGCTCTCCGATCAGCCTTACAACGACCGCTACGATGTAAATGACGAGGATCAATAGTGCAGCAGATGTCAGCCGCTCCAGTATGAAGGCTTCGGTTCCGTGCTTAGCCGATCCAAGGCCCCGCACTCGAGCCAGCGGAGTTCTGATCGAGCGCCTGTCAGCCATTTTGCTCCCCCGAACTCACCTGGTTCCGTTGCCTGCAACTCAAGCTGTCGCTGTTCCAATGCCGGGCCTCCGGTGCCGACGGATAATTGGCAAGAACGCTTTCCAGTTTGGCAAGCCGAGCTTTCTGGGCGGTCAGCTCGTATCCTGAACGCCATCCTATCTTCTTGGGTCTGTCAGCTTTGCACAACTCGCTTTCGAGGAGCGAGATTCTGAGGCGGACCGCGTCGAGTTCTTTGACAAGCGCGGCCTTCACCAATTTCCGACTCTGCATGGCTTACCTTCCGGTGCACGGGTGGCGCCAAACGCACGGCATTCGCAAATGTTCCCGGTGGCAGTCGGCCTGCTAAAGATTCAAACACCTTTCTGGTGCCGCGATCCCCTCAAGCGGTCGCCATGAGCCCAGGCCGGCGTGCCGGGAAAATGCTTATGAACAAGCAGCCGATGGTGGGGCTGCCCCTCGCGCCCGGTAAGATGAGCAGGATCTGTTCTTTTGTAAAAATATGTTAAAAGGGTATTTTGTTTCTCTGTGCGGAAAAAATATTGCATTTCATCGCCGGGAATGTCTCCTCGAGAAGTTGCGGGATTATTCAGGAGAATCCCACTATGTCGAAGAAGGAAGTTCATCGAGACGCTTCGCGTTTTCGCACCATCCGTGTCGTGGACGCTCGACGTCCGGCAGGGGCTCCGTAAGACTTCGACACCCGAATGGCAAAGATACGGCGGGATTAGGCGACGCCGATGCGGATGCGCAACGGGGTCGCGCACAACGGCGGACCAATATGCAGACACAGCGCCGGAGTTCAGTATGTTTTCAAACCGGATAAGTCTCGCCACGCTGCTTGTGGCTACCGCACTGCCGCTGGTGGCCTAAATTACGCACGCGCCAGAAAGGCTTGGTTCCCCGATCGATGGGACGCACTCTCAGGGTTGATGGGGTGGAACTGCGCCTCATCGAGAAAGGCCGCGGCCCGCCTTTGCTGCTGTTGCATGGCAATGGCTCTGCTGCGGAGGATTTTGCGATCAGCGGCATCCTCGACCAGGCAAGTTACAAGTACCGGGTCCTCGCCTTTGACCGGCCCGGCTTTGGCGGAAGCTCGCGACCGCGGGGGCAAGCTCTGGTCGGCCCGCGAGCAGGCCGATCTCTTCCATGAAGCCGCAGCCAGCCTCGGCATTCACAGATACCTCGTGCTCGGCCATTCCTGGGGCGCCTGGGTGGCGCTGGAGATGGCGCGCAGGCATCGCTCGGTCGCCGGCCTGATCCTCGTTTCCGGCTACTACTCCGCCGCCGAGGCCGGCTCTGGTTCTTGCGGCGCTGCCAGCCCTGCCGTTGCTCGGCACGGTATTCCGTCACACCGTGCTGCCGGTCGCCGTGAGGCTCGGCTGGCCATCGGCGATGCGAACCATATTCCGGCCCGCACCAATCTCCGAAGTTTTCTCGGCGAGCACGAGCGAGGTCGCCAGCCGCCCGTCGCAGCTGCGCTCGGTCAGCGTGGAGGCGGCCCTGATGCTCGGCGCGGCGCTATCGGCTAAGCCCAGCTATGCGGGACGTGCCGACTGACATTCTCGCCGGAGCAGGGGCAGGCTGTTCGACGCCCGGCGCGACGCGGAGCGCTTGCATGCCCAGATCCCGGGATCGCTGATCGACATCACAGCCAATGCGGGGCGCATGGCTCATCACAGCCGCCCGGACACGGTTCTTGAATGATCGACAAGGTGGCGCACCTGCACGCCGCATCAGCTCTCGACGGGGATCGAAGGGAGGCGCTGCCGGGGGCTGCTCGCTGACGATCAGCCCTGCATTTCGGACGGGTCACTTGATCGTGACCAATGATCCGCCGTTCGGCCGCAAAGATGGGGGATCGATGAGGAACAAACCCGCGGCTGAATGATTAGGGGTACGACTGCGCCCTGGAGGGCGCCAGATCGGAGAAAGCGATGAAGAAAACCTGGAAAAAGCCGGTGACGTGCGAAGTGGCCGCGGGCATGGAGATTTCCCGTTACCTGCCTGCCGAGATCACCAAGAAAAAGTGAAATGCCTAAACCGGCGGGGCTGCCTCGGCAGCGCCGCCTGTCTGGCCGGCATCGCTGACAGCGGGAAAGCGGAGCTTGTCGCGGCGTGTGGATTAAGATCGTCGGGTCGGCGGCTGGCGGAGGCTTCCCGCAGTGGAACGCCAACGACAGGCTGAACAGGGCCGTCCGGGCAGGCACCAGCGACGTGCGCCCGCGCCTGCAGACGAGCGTAGCCGCTTCCTCTGACCGACGTCGTTGGGTGCTTTTCAATGCCTCTCCCGACATCCGCCAGCAGATTGCGGAAAACCCTGAGTTGCAGCCGCAGCCGGACATGCCGGTGCGCGCCACGCCGATCGCGGCGGTGGTGTTGACCGGCGCCGAAGTCGACCAGATCGCCGGGCTGCTCAGCCTGCGCGAGCGGCAGGCCTTCGCGCTTTATGCGACCGAACCGGTGCTTGCAGTCCTTGCCTCCAACGTGGTATTCGACGTGCTTGATCCACGGTTGGTGGTGCGACGCTGCCTGCCTGCCGAGGGTATTATCGATCTTCTGGATGCCGAAGGCCTGGAGACCGGCGTCCGCATCGAGGTGTTTGCGGTTCCCGGCAAGGTGGCGCTGTTCCTCGAAGGCGGCGCCCGCTCTGATCCGGAAGCCCGGTCCGACGAGGGCGGCACCATCGGCATCCGCCTGGCGGCGGAGAACCGCTCGCTGGTCTTGGTTCCTTGCTGTGCGGCTATCGACGACCCGGTGCGGCAACGCATGACCGGCGCCGACATCCTGCTCTTCGACGGCACGGTGTTCACCGACGACGAACTGATCACCGGCGGCGGCGGCGTCAAGACGGGGGCCCGCATGGGGCACATGGCCATGTCGGGGCCACACGGGGCGATCGCCTGCCTCAAGGATGCCGGCGTCGGCCGCCGCATCTTCATCCATATCAACAATTCGAACCCGGTGCTCGACGAGGCCTCCGCCGAACACGCCGCGGTGCGGGCGGCCGGATGGGAAATCGCGCACGACGGCATGGAGCTCGTGCTGTGACCGATTTCTCCGACTGCGTCGGCGCCGGTCTCGACGAAGAGGGGCTGCGCGGCATCCTCCTGCGGGTCGGCAGCGAGCGCTATCACAACCGCCATCCCTACCACCGCCGGATGGTGGAGGGGTCCATGTCGAAGGGCGAGCTGCAGGCCTGGGCGCTCAATCGCTATTGCTACCAGGCGGCCATCCCGCGCAAGGACGCCACCATCCTCTGCCGTTCCGACGATCCGGCTTTCAGGGCCGCCTGGCGCAAGCGCATCGAGGACCACGATGGCGATGACGGATGGAGCGGCGGCATTGCGCGTTGGCTGCACCTGGCGACTTCGCTCGGCCTGGATAAGGATGCGGTGAAAAGCCAGAGGCTGGCGCTGCCGGCCACGCGCTTCGCGGTCGAGGCCTATGTCAATTTCTGCGCCTCCCATACGCTGCTCGAAGCCGTCGCGTCATCGCTCACAGAACTCTTCTCGCCCAACATCATCGCCGAGCGCGTCCCGGCGATGCTGGCGCGCTATGACTTCGTCACCGAGGACACGCTGGCCTATTTCAGCCGGCGGCCCGACCAGGCCGCACGCGATGCCGATTTTGCACTCGGCTACGTCCTTCGCCACGCCGACACGCCGGAGCGCCAGCAAAGGGTGGTCGATGCCTTGGTGTTCAAATGCGATGTGCTCTGGACAATGCTCGATGCGCTCAACCACGCCTATGGACCTTACGGCGTGGTTCCTCCCGGCTGCTTCGAGCCGGAGGCACATCGATGAGCGTGGGCCGGCGCCGGTCCATGGTCTCGCCGGACTCCGTGCCGCGCCTTGCACCCTATGTCCGACTCCGCTTCGATCCGGTGCGGGATGCTTGGGTGGCGCTCGCCCCCGAGCGCGTTCTGTGGCCCGACGCCGTCGGGCTGCACATCCTTCGGCACTGCGACGGGAAGACGCCGGTCAGCACCATCGTAGCGCGGCTGACGGCCGAATATGACGCCGAGGCGCAGGAGATTGCGGCGGATGTCGGAGCCTTCCTGCAGCAATGGGCAGACCGGCTGATGGTGCGGCTGTGACCGGGGCGCTGCTTCCACCGGTGGCAATGCTGGCCGAGCTGACGCATCGCTGCCCCCTGCAATGCCCATACTGTTCCAATCCGCTCGATCTCATGAAGGCCGACCGCGAAATGACGACCGAAGCCTGGCTCGAGCTGTTCCGGCAAGCCGGGGAGATGGGCGTGCTCCAGGTGCATCTTTCCGGCGGCGAGCCGACACTGCGCCGGGACCTCGAACAGTTCGTGTCGGCGCTTTCCCAGGCCGGGGTCTACACCAACCTGATCACGGCAGGAATCGGCCTTGCGGGCGCGCGGCTGGAATTGCTTGCGCGCGCCGGGCTGGACCACGTACAGGTGAGTTTTCAGGGTGCCAATGCCGACACGACGACCCGCATCGGCCGCCATGCCGGCGCCCACGCCGACAAGCTCGCTGTCGCCCGCCAGGCGCGGGAGCTCGGGATGGCGCTGACGATCAACGCCCCGATCCATCGGCACAACATCTTGGAGGTCCCGGACTACATTGACTTGGCGCTCTCGCTCGGCGCCGAGAGGCTGGAGATCGCCAATGTGCAATATGCCGGCTGGGCCCTGCTCAACCGTCGCCACCTTCTGCCTGACCGCGCCTCGATCGAGCAGCAGATCGCAACGGTCGAAGCGGCCCGAGCCCGTCTGGTCGGTGTTATGGAGATCGATTTCGTCGTCGCCGACCATTTCGCGACCTATCCCAAGCCCTGCATGGGCGGCTGGGGGCGCGACGCCTTTGTCGTCGGACCCGACGGTGCGGTGCTCCCGTGTCATGCGGCGGCAACCATCGCCTCGCTACGCTTCGAGCGCTTCGGCTCGCGGCCCCTGGCCGACATCTGGCGCGACTCGCCGGCTTTCAACGCCTTCCGCGGGACGGACTGGATGCTGGAACCGTGCCGCAGCTGCGAGCGGCGCGAAATCGACTGGGGCGGCTGCCGCTGCCAGGCACTGGCGCTGGCCGGCGACGCGGTCGCCGCCGATCCCGTCTGCGTCCGGTCGCCCTTGCATGCGGGAATGGCGGCGCTGATCGAGGAGGAACTTCCTCCACCCGCAGCGGCAAGGGGCGAGGCTCCGGCCTTTGCCTTTCGGCGTATCGGGCGCACTCAAGGAAAGGCGGGAGGCTCGGTGTGAGGCTTGCAGCCGCGTTTCTGATCCTGCTGCTTTCCATGCCTCCGGCCTTCGCCGAAGCGCAGACGATCGTCATCGGCTATCTCGGCGAGGCGCGCAGCCCGCCCTTGCCGCTCGGGCCGCTGGACGCGTTCCCGGCCGATGACGGGCTGCAAGGCGCCCGTCTAGGGGTCGCCGACGACGATGGCACCGGCCGCTTCGTCGGGCAGCACTTCGGCTGGTGGAGAGGGTGCTGAAGCCGGGGGAGCCGCCGACGGATGCCATCAGGCAGTTCCTCGACGCCGGCATCACTTTCGTCGTCGCCGATCTCGACCCCGCGCCGCTGACGCAGGCGCTGGCGCTGGCGCTGGCCGAGCCGGAACCCGGACGGATGCTGTTGTTTCAACAGCCGTGCGACCGATGACGCGCTGCGACAGGACCGCTGCCGGAAAAACCTGCTGCACACCATCCCGAGCCGCGCCATGCTGGCAGACGGCCTGGCGCAGTATCTGGTCTGGAAGCGCTGACAGCGATGGTTCCTGCTGACCGGCCCGCATCCGGGCGGTCGGGCCATGGCCGCGGCCTTGCGGCGCGCCGCAACCCGCTTCGGCGCGGAGATCGCCGTCGACCAGCCGTGGACGTTCAGGCCGGCTAATGGGCGGGCCGACACGGGCCACGTCACGCTGCAGACGGAAATCCCCGCCGCAACGCAGGTCGCCGACTACGACGTCCTGGTCGTCGCCGACGAGGCCGACGAGTTCGGCGCCTACCTTGAAGGCCGCACGGCGGTGCCGCGGCACGTCGACCGCGCCATCGCGGAGTTCGGCCGTCTTCCGGGCGGATGGGCTCATCATTGGAGAAGTCGCTCGGGGTTGACCTCCGGGGGTATCGGGTGTTCACGGCATTTCGAACACCCCTTCTCGCGAGTGGCACTCGTGGTAATCGTCGTCATATGTGCTGTCGTCGTGACAGTGTTCTTCATCGGGTTCGAATACTCGAAGCCCAATCAGGGCGCCCTGATTGTGTCAGGAGGATCGCAGCAAACAGAATAAGCCAAGTGGCGCGGCCTGCGTATCCACCAGGCCCCGCCGACAAGCCACAGCGTCTCGGCAAGGCGCGCCAGGTTCCATGTGGCGACACGAGGGTAGTTGGCATAGGCATAGCGGCCGATCCGGTCGATGGGACTGAACACCGCGCCCGGATCATAGGCGCCCATGAAGGCGGCCGCCTCAGTGGCAGCTGGCTCGTTCAATCGATGATTTCATCCGTTGCTGACGGAACATCCCGGAGCGGAAGTGGTTGGGTTGCTGTCATCGGAAGAACACCCATGTCGAAGCTCCACACCGCGACGCCAGAGCAATTGCAACAACTCAAGAGCAAGGCCGCTGCGTGCTTTGGCCCATTGGTGCTGCACGAAGCGTTGTTGCGCCTATGCCAGGCGCGGGGCAGCGACGGCCTTGCCGCTTTCGAGAAGTCCATGGTCCGCAGGATTGAGGCCGCGCAGAACGAGCAGGCCGATTACGAATCGATCAAGGAACTCGGGATCGAGCAGCTCTATGCCTGGATCAGAGAGGTCAAAGCGTCCCGGACATGAAGCAGGAGTTGGAGAATGTAGAAAGCCGTAGAACCGCAGGCCGCTCCGAAGAGCCGCAAACGCTAGAGGATCAGCTCCAGGCAGGGCTTGAGGATTCTTTCCCCGCCAGCGACCCGCCAGCTGTGGTGGCCACTACTATTCCAGGCGGCGCAAAGAGGCTGGTTGGCACTGACGACGCCCTGAAAAAGCAGCGGGAAACAACTAACAGTTGGGGCAGCACCTCATAACCCGGAGCCTATGTCTCGCATTCGGCGGTCGCCGGCCCATGTGAGATGCGAAGGTATGTCATGAGCCATCAGTCTGGTCGCTTGCGCCCGATCTCCTGCAGGATGCTCTCCGCGAGTACGGCTCTGGTGAGTTCATCGGCTTCTGTGTCGTCGGGATGGGGGGCGTCCGCGCTTACACGTGGTCGAGTCACCGAGGGCTGGACGTTCAGGGTGCGATCGACGCCGTTGGTCCTGAGCCGGATCGTCAGACCGTCGGCATCCCCTTGCTCCTGGTTCCATCAGAGCTCCTGGGTCCATTAGACTTCCTTCGGTGCTGGCAGGCAATGCTGGGTGAGTTACCTGGCTCCAACCCTCGAACCGATGATCTGTTCCCCTTCGATCGCCACCACGGGCATCAGCTCGGTGAAGCTCGGCGCGGCAGGAACGATAGGCTTGCCGATGCATTGACAGAAGGTCATCTCGCTCAGGAGCCGATCATGAACGCCGACGCGCCATCCGATCCGAAGAACCTGCAGGTCGCCAGCGACCTGGACTACGAGGTCAAGCTTCTTGCCGAACGGACAGGCGTGTCCCCCGAGGAAGCTTGCAGGCTCCTGGAGGATGCCGGAAGTTTCGACGAAGCAATGAGGCGGTTAGCAAACGGGTCGCAGCTCACTTGAGCAGGGCAGCGGCGGCCCGAGATCCTGAATAGCCAGCGATGTCGCTGCGCTAATCGGCGAGGAGATTGCGCAGTGAGTACGCTCTCTCCCAGTGAGTTCAGCCTGCATTCTCGCCGGCATGGTCGAAGTGCACAATGAGGCCATAGTCCACGCCCCGCTTTGCGAGCATGTCGACAAGACGACTGTCTGAAACCGGCGGCGTGGGGATAACTTGCTTGAGAGCCCGCAGAGCAAGTTGCGTCGACAGAAGGCCGCGCCGTCTGCGAGTATCCACATATTGATCGATCAGCGATTCAAGGTGCATCAAAGATCCTCCAAACTTGGGATGTTGATAACCTCGCGATGGTTCGGCTGCATTTACATTGGTTAGCGCAGAGAGAATTTTGTTGGGCGA
>NZ_VFWK01000012.1:0-110504 GCF_006442655.1 Mesorhizobium sp. B2-1-3A | reverse complement strand
ACCGACACCCCCACCAACGTGGCGTCGGCCCCGGCAACGCAGGCGCCGGCCGATGCCGGCGCCGCGCCCGGCGGCGATCAGTCCTCCGGCGGCAAGACGGTCGAGGACGTCATCGTCGAATCACCCGATGGCGACCCTGGCAAGGTGATCCCGGGCACGGGAGCGCCGGAAAAGACCTTTGGTTCCATCACCGTCGACAAGAACGGCAACGTGATCGATGCCGGCGGCAGCACCCAGGCGACCGCCCCGGCGCAAGACACCGCCCCGGCCACCGGCGCACCGGCCAAGGCCGGCAAGTCCAGCGGCACGGTGGTTGCCGCACTGCCTTCCACCAACGACCCGGAAGAACTCTACCGCAATTCCTACCAGTTCATCCTGTCGGGCGACTACAGCACCGCCGAACAGGGTTTTCGCGATCATATTTCCCGCTTCCCCCGCGATGCGAAGACGGCGGACGCGCATTATTGGCTGGGTGAATCGCTGCTTGGCCAGCAGAAATACCGCGACGCGGCCGAGGTCTTCCTCGCCGCCAGCAAGGACTACCCCAAGGCCAAGAAGGCGCCCGACATGCTTTTGAAGCTCGGCGTGTCGCTGGTCGGCCTCAAGCAGCACGACGTCGCCTGCGCCACCTTCAGCGAGGTCGGCAAGCGCTACCCCGATATCTCCAATGCGCTCAAGGAACGGGTCAAGCAGGAGAAGGCCCTGGCTGCTTGCTGATTTTTCTCCCGCATGTCCTATTCCCGAAACCGGGACCACTTTTGGGCGACACGCGTTGATGCTCGAGACCGAGCCTGATCTTTCGACCAGACTTTTTTCGCATATAGATTTTACCCACGGCGCCGTTGCGGCCGTGTCCGGCGGCAGCGACTCGACCGCCCTGCTCCTCCTTCTCAAACAGCATCTCGACCGAACCGCGCCCTCCGTGCGGCTGCTGGCCGTGACGGTCGACCATGGCCTCCGGCACGGTTCGGCGGCCGAGGCGCAAGCCGTGGCGAAGCTGTGCGCCGGGCGCGGCATTGCCCACCGCACCATGGTCTGGGCTGGAAGCAAACCATCGGCCGGCCTGCCGGCGGCGGCGCGGGAAGCGCGCTATCGGCTGCTTGCGGAGGCGGCGCGCGCGCATGGCATCGGCCTGATTGTGACTGGCCATACCGCCGATGACCAGGCCGAGACGGTGCTGATGCGGCAGGCGCGGGATGAGCCCCGGGAGTTTGCCGAAATGGCCGGCCGTGGGCTTGCCGGCATGGCACCGGCCACTCTCTATGACTGGCGCGAATGGATCGTTCGCCCGCTGCTGGGCACGCGGCGCTCGGCGCTTCGCGATTACCTTCGGCGTGAACATGTCGGCTGGGCCGAGGATCCGTCCAACATCGACGAGGCCTTCGAGCGGCCGCGAATGCGTGCCTCGCTCGCCGCCGAGAGTTTTCGGCGTATGGACGATGCGCTGGCACTGGCCAACCAGGCGGCTGTCGAACGCCGGCAGCTAGGCGAAAGCGCCGCCGATCTGATCCATCGTTTCGCCGGCCAGCCCGCCATCGGCCTTATCCGCCTCGATCCGCGCCTGCTTTCGGCCGGCGTCGACCGGGCGGCCGTCTATGCGTTGCGTATCTTGCTGGCCACCGCCGGAGGCGTCGCCTTTCTTCCGGACCAGGCGCGCAGCGAGGCGCTGTTCAACCGGCTGAAGGCCGGATCCCTTTGCGCCACATTGTCGCGGACCGTGGTCGATTTCCGGCGCGCCGGCATCTTCCTGCGGCGCGAGGCAAGGGGTTTGCCGCCCATCGCCGCGGCCATCGACAACACCATCTGGGATGGTCGCCGCCACATCACATTGGACGACAGCTCCGGCGCATTGTTGATCGCGCCGTTGGGGAGCGCGGCGACGAGACGGCTGGCAATCGGCAAGGGAGGGACACCGCAAAGCCTGATGCGCGCCGCGTATGCTGCTGAACCGACGTTGCGGCAAGCCGTTGAAAACGCTGGACCGCGAGGCGACGAACCGGTCCGCCAAGGGTTCGCGGTGCGGCCGGTCGTTGCACCTTTTGCCCGCTTCCTGCCGTCTTTCGATCTGGCGCCGGCGCGGGCCGTCGCCGAACTGATCGGCGCGCCATCGCTTCCCGCCCCGCCTTTCAGCGGCCACAGTGCCGGCTGATGGTGGTCGAAAGCTTAACCCAGACGTGCTGTTCTGCTTGGCAAGGGGAGGCGCTCTCCCTATGTTAGGCCCAAGTTTCCTCTCATGATGCTGTCCGTCCGCGGACACCAACGGGACAATTGATGAATCCGAATTATCGCAACCTCGCGCTCTGGGCGATCATAGCGGTCCTGCTCATCGCTCTCTTCAATCTGTTCCAGACGCCGCAGACGCGTGGGGCTTCGAGCGATGTGCCTTATTCGCAGTTCCTGCAGGACGTCGCGGCCGGCCGGGTCAAGACGGTGACTATTGCGGGCGCCCGCATCACCGGCACCTACACCGACAATTCCAGCGGCTTCCAGACCTATTCGCCCGGCGATCCCCAGCTGGTGTCGCGGCTGCAGGACAAGAACGTCACCATCAACGCGCGGCCCGAGACCGACGGCTCCAATTCGCTGTTCGGCTACCTGATCTCGTGGCTGCCGATGATCCTGATCCTCGGTGTCTGGATATTCTTCATGCGCCAGATGCAGTCCGGCTCCGGTCGTGCCATGGGTTTCGGGAAGTCGAAGGCCAAGCTTTTGACGGAGGCGCATGGCCGCGTCACCTTCCAGGATGTTGCCGGCGTCGATGAAGCCAAGGAAGACCTGGAAGAGATCGTCGAGTTCCTGCGCGATCCGCAGAAGTTCCAGCGCCTCGGCGGCAAGATCCCGCGCGGCGTGCTGCTGGTCGGCCCTCCGGGCACCGGCAAGACGCTGCTCGCCCGCTCGGTCGCCGGCGAAGCCAACGTGCCGTTCTTCACCATTTCCGGTTCGGACTTCGTCGAGATGTTCGTCGGCGTCGGCGCCAGCCGCGTCCGCGACATGTTCGATCAGGCCAAGAAGAATGCGCCCTGCATAATCTTCATCGACGAAATCGATGCCGTCGGCCGCCATCGCGGCGCCGGTCTCGGCGGCGGCAATGACGAGCGCGAGCAGACGCTGAACCAGCTGCTGGTCGAGATGGATGGCTTCGAATCCAACGAAAGCATCATCCTGATCGCCGCCACCAACCGTCCCGACGTGCTCGATCCGGCGCTGCTCAGGCCGGGCCGTTTCGATCGCCAGGTGGTTGTGCCGAATCCCGACATCGTCGGCCGCGAGAAGATCCTCAAGGTGCATGTGCGCAACGTGCCGCTGGCGCCCAATGTCGACCTCAAGGTCGTCGCGCGAGGCACGCCGGGCTTCTCCGGTGCCGACCTGATGAACCTGGTCAACGAATCCGCGCTGATGGCGGCGCGGCGCAACAAGCGCCTCGTCACCATGGCCGAGTTCGAGGACGCCAAGGACAAGATCATGATGGGCGCCGAGCGCCGCTCGTCGGCCATGACCCAGGCCGAGAAGGAGCTCACCGCCTATCACGAGGCCGGCCACGCCATCCTGGCGCTCAACGTGCCGTCGGCCGACCCGCTGCACAAGGCCACGATCATCCCGCGTGGCCGTGCGCTCGGCATGGTCATGCAGTTGCCGGAAGGCGACCGCTATTCGATGAGCTACAAGTACATGATCTCGCGTCTCGCCATCATGATGGGCGGCCGCGTCGCCGAGGAGTTCAAGTTCGGCAAGGAGAACATCACCTCGGGCGCGTCCTCGGACATCGAGCAGGCGACCAAGCTTGCGCGCGCCATGGTCACGCGCTGGGGCTTCTCCGACAAGCTCGGCCATGTCGCCTATGGCGACAATCAGGAAGAGGTGTTCCTCGGCCATTCGGTGGCGCGTACGCAGAACATTTCGGAAGAGACCGCGCAGATCATCGATGCCGAAGTGCGCCGCCTGATCGACGAGGCCTATTCGACGGCGAAGTCCATCCTGACCAAGAAGAAGAAGGAATGGATCGCACTGGCGCAGGGCCTGCTCGAATACGAAACCCTGTCGGGCGACGAGATCAAGCAGCTGATCGCCGGCGAAAAGCCCGCGCGCGACCTCGGCGACGACACGCCGCCCAGCCGTGGCTCGGCCGTGCCGAAGTCCGGTGGCCGCCGCAAGAAGGGCCCCGAGCCCGAAGGTGGCATGGAACCTCAGCCGTCGAGCTGAGATTGGCCGAGAGAGACTGGTCGAGAAACGCCGCGGCTTGGTCCGCGGCGTTTTTGTTTGGCACGCCGGAGAGTTGACGGCTTTCACGTTGGTGATTGGCGAAAGCCGGCGCGACGGCCAATCTTCCCCCTCGTAGGGGAGATGCCCGGCAGGGCAGAGAGGGGCGCTGTCCCGCCAGGATTGCCAAGTTCTTGTTACTCGCCCTTGCCGAAAGCGACAAAGCGGGCTCGGTGCCCGCTCCTATTCGGCTTCGCCGAGCCACTCCCTCCCCACTTTCGTCAGATGAAGCGACCGTCACTTTACAAGCGTCGAGTTCCTTCGCGCCCCCTCTGTCCTGCCGGACATCTCCCCCACAAGGGGGAGATTGGCAGCGTCCCCGACGGCACTCCCCTTCTGAAGCACCCAACAAAAAGCCCGCGCATCTCACGATGCGCGGGCTCTCTTTCCTCGGATATTTAGGCGATCAGGTCTTCAGCTTGGCATTGCACAGGCTGTAATAGCCGCCACCCTTCTGGATCCACTTCAGGCCGCTCAACGTTCCGGCATCCTTGTTGCTATGATAGCCTTGGAGGCAGGTCTTCATTCGCGCCTTGGCGGGTTTTTCGGCCTGAAATTCGGCCGCGAGCGTGGTTGGGAACGTCACGCCAGCCGGCGCTACGGTGGGTGCGGTCGCCGAGCTGGCTTCCTTCTTCGGCTGTTGTGTCGCTTTGGCCGTGTTCGCCTCGGCACTTCCCGTAGCGGACGTTGCGCATTTATCCTTGCGGAAAGCGTTCCAGTCCATGCCGTTCAGGGCACCGCTTTCCTTGGCGGTCCGATAGGTCTCGCCGCATTCCTTCATCGTCATTGCGTTTCCCGGGATGGCGCCCCAGGCAATAAAAGTCGCTGCAGCCAGCGCCGCCAATTTCAAGCCAGACATCAAGCCCTCCATATCGAGTACAGATTGAACATCTTTTGTATACTTTTTGTTCTGCATATGTTCAACTGGAATCTTATGCCTCACCCAGAAGACGTCCCGCACCCGGCTGCCGGGCGTGGGTTACCACGCTATCGGTTCAAGACTTTCGCGGTAGCGGAAGCAGGACCATTGAGCTTTTCAACGCAACAAAAAGCCCGCGAACCTTGCGGCTCGCGGGCTTTGTTTTTCAGATGCAGTTGTCGATCAGCCCTTCAGCTTGGCATTGCAAAGGCTGTAGAAGCCGCCGCCCTTCTGGATCCACTTCAGGCCGCCAAGCGCGTTGGCATCCTTGAGGACATAGTACTGGTCGAGGCAGGTATGCATGCGGCCCTTTCCGGGGGTTTCGCTGGCATATTTTGCCGAGATCGCGGACGGGAAGGTGACGCCCTTGGGGGCAACCGTCGTCGGCTTTGCCGGTTCCTTGGTGTAGCTTGCCTCGCTCGGAGCGGGCACGCTGTCGTCATCCGAGGCGGTGGCGCCGCATTCGGCCTTGCGGAAGTCGTTCCATTTCTGGCCCTTCAGCGTGTTCCCGGTCTTCGCAGCCTGATACTTGGCGCTGCACTCGGCCATGGTCAGGCCCTTGCCGTCGGCGGCAGCCGCGGCGGCCTTGGTGGTTGCCGGCTTGGTGGTGTCGGCGGCGGCGGATGCGCCGGCGGCGCACTGGCTCTTGCGGAAGTCGTTCCACTTCTGGCCGTTCAGCGTGCCGGCGGCCTTGGCCGCCTGGTACTTGGCGCTGCATTCCTTGGCCGTCAGGCCTTTGGCGGCGCTGTCGTCAGCCGCCGCTGCCTTGGCGGCCTTGGCCGGCTTGGTCTCGGCGGCCTTCTTCGTGTCGGCCGGCTTGGTGTCCGTAGTGGCAGCCGCGTCGGTGCCGCACTGCGCCTTGCGGAACTGGTTCCAGGTCGCGCCAGCAAGTGTCCCCGCGTCCTTGGCCGCGTTATATTTCGTGCTGCACTCGGCCATCGTCAGCGCGTTGGCTGGCGCAGCCAGGAACAACGTCGCTACGGCGAGGCCGGTCAGAGTGGCAAGTCGGTGGATGAGCATAGCGTTTCTCCGTTGCTGCAGCCCATTATATACGTCCCTGCGAATCAATAACGCTCAACGATCGGTTGCGCCAGATGCTAAGTGAGGTATATATCGCCGGAGGCTCGATCCTCCCGATAAGGTGATGAAATCATTGCCCCTTGCCGGGTTGAAAACAAGATTTTCCGCGTGCACCTGTGCCGAATAGCTCGCAGAACTGGTATGTTGCAGTGTTACAGTGCCATCATGTTATGCTGGGGCGTTGTTGCGTGCAGTGCACAACAAGGATTTTCTAAGGATTGGTAACATATAATCACACAATGTGATCATGGCGGACCTTCCAATTGTGGCATGAGACGCCGGCAAAGAACCGTCAGGGAATCTAACTAGCATGGCAGGGAATTACTTCGGCACGGACGGCATTCGCGGACGCGCCAACAAGTTTCCGATGACCGCTGAAATCGCCATGCGTGTCGGCATGGCTGCCGGCCTTTCGTTCCAGCGCGGCAGCCACCGCCATCGTGTCGTTCTCGGCAAGGACACCAGGCTTTCCGGCTACATGATCGAGAATGCCATGGTGGCCGGTCTTTGCGCCGCCGGCATGGATGTGTTCCTGCTCGGCCCGATTCCCACGCCAGCTGTCGCGATGCTGGTGCGTTCGCTGCGCGCCGATATCGGCGTCATGATCTCGGCATCGCACAACCCCTATTACGACAACGGCATCAAGCTGTTCGGGCCAGACGGCTACAAGCTCTCCGACGAGATCGAAGAGCGCATCGAGAGCATGCTCGACAAGGATATCGAACTCTCACTCGCCGATTCCGACGGGCTTGGCCGGGCCAAGCGCGTCGACGGCGTGCATGACCGCTACATTGAATTCGCCAAGCGCACCTTGCCGCGCTCGATGTCGCTTTCGGGTCTGCGGATCGTCGTCGATTGCGCCAATGGCGCGGCATACAAGGTGGCGCCCGAGGCGCTGTGGGAGCTTGGCGCCGAAGTCGTGGCCATCAACGTCGAGCCCAACGGCTTCAATATCAACAAGGAATGCGGCTCGACCCATCCGGCCGGTCTGCAGAAGAAGGTGCATGAAGTGCGCGCCGATATCGGCATCGCGCTCGATGGCGATGCCGACCGTGTCGTCATCGTCGACGAGAATGGCGCGATCGTCGATGGCGACCAGATCATGGCGCTGATCGCCGAGTCCTGGCACCAGAGCGGACGGCTTGCCGGCGGCGGCGTCGTGTCGACGGTGATGTCCAATCTCGGCCTCGAACGCTTCCTCGGCGACATGAAGCTGCAACTGCACCGCACCAAGGTCGGTGACCGCTATGTCGTTGAACATATGCGCGCGCATGGGCTTAATGTCGGCGGCGAGCAGTCGGGCCACATCGTGCTGTCGGATTTCTCGACCACCGGCGACGGCCTGGTATCGGCGCTGCAGGTGCTGGCCTGCATCAAGCGGCAAGGCCGCCCGGTCAGCGAGCTGTCGAAGAAGTTCGAGCCGGTGCCGCAACTCCTGAAGAACGTTCGTATCGCCGGCGGCAAGCCGCTCGAGGAAGCTCCGGTCAAGGCCGCGATCGAGGATGCGCGCAACCGTCTCGGCAAGGCCGGGCGGCTGGTCATCCGTCCGTCCGGCACCGAGCCGCTGATCCGGGTCATGGCCGAGGGCGACGATCCGCAACTGGTCGAGGCCGTCGTCAACAACATTGTCGAAGTCATATCCGAAACCCGCAGCGCCGCCTGATTTCCGGCGCGCCCGCAGGGCGTCATAACTGCTTCGGTTGCATCCAGGCCCGCCCTTCCGGCGGGCTTTTTTTGTGGCCGGAGTGCCGTTCTCCAGTTGTCGAAATTAGCTCCTGAATCCCTTGGATTTTAGCGATTCGTGGTTAATCGACAGGGTTAAACGCGTTTTAACCTTTGCAATTCATTATCCACGCTTGAAAGCCAATCTCATTTCGGACGCGACCGCGTTCCGAGGGTTCCTAGGGGTGACAAGCATGTTCAATACAGCAAGAAAGGCCCTGTTCGCGTTGCTGTTCGCGGGCATGGCCTGGCCAGTGTTCGCAGCCGACCTGCCAGAGCCGCAGGTCGAAGAAGCGCCGCCGCCTGTCTACGAGCAACCGGTCGATGTCGGCGGCTGGTATATCCGTGGCGATATCGACTACCACAAGTCTGATGTGCGCGGCATCGACTACTCGACCTATTCCCTCGACCCTTGCAACTGCGGTGACATCCTGGTTGGTGGCAAGAGCTTCGACTACGCCAAGCTGAAGGGCGGCTTCTCGCTCGGTGCCGGCGTCGGCTACAAGATCAGCGATCATCTGCGTGCTGACGTCACCGCCGACTATTGGTTCAAGTCCAACTTCAACGGCGGAACCTCGGATCTCGTTTCGACATCGACGGAAGTGTCGAAGATGAGCGCCCTGCTGCTGCTGGCCAATGCCTATGTCGATATCGGCACATGGCACGGCATCACGCCTTATGTCGGCGCTGGTATCGGTGGTGCGCGGGTAAAGTGGGATACGGTCTACGACCCGAATACCCCGGAGACCAATCCCGGAGCATCCAATTGGCGCTTCGCCTACGCTCTGATGGCCGGTGCCTCCTATTGCCTGACCGACAAGATCATCCTCGACGCGGGCTATCGCTTCTCCCATATCCAGGGCGGCCGCATGTTCGAATGGGATGTGAGCAGCGCCGGCCCGGGCTTCGACCGCGGCATCAACACCCACGAAGTGCGCGGTGGCCTGCGCTATCAGTTCGGCGGCAACAATGGGTGCGCGGCACCGGTGGTGGCCTACCAGCCCGAACCTGAGCCGATCTACACCAAGTAAGAAATCCACTCCCTCGAATATATACGAACCGCCCGGCCTTGCCGGGCGGTTTTCGTTTGAGCGGTCGCCAATGAAGTGCCCAGGCAGGGAAGATAATTCAGAGTGTCATGCATTAGCGAGAATGAATTCGCTAACGCTCTGTTAGCCTTAACCGTGACTTAACCACTATGGTTAACAATGCTCCTTGAAACGATGGCTGCCGCTGTGATTGCAAGCGCCGCCAAATCCGGGAGTCGGGGACCATGACACTCACATCGCGTATCGTGCTGGCGCTTGCCGGATTCGGGCTTTTGCCGCTGACGCCAGCGTTGGCCGCCGACTATGATCCGCCGATCTATGTCGACCAGGCGCCCGACTATGTGCCGGTCGAGGTCGGCTCGGGCTGGTATCTGCGCGGCGATGTCTCGTACCTGGTGCAGAAGAGCTTTAAAAATGGGGATTTCACCTTCCCGTCGGCGATCAACAACGAAAACTTCAGCGAGAGCGAAGACGCATATTTTGCGAGCGTCGGCTTCGGATATCATTTCAACGATTACCTCCGCGCCGATGTTAACTTCGGCTACTTGCCGGGTAACAAGGCCAGCTTCGGCTATGACGATTCAGCGGTCGTGGCACTGCCGACATTGCCGACCCAGGGGGCGGGATCGCTGAAGAACTATGCCTTCTCGGGGATACTCAACGGCTACGTCGATCTCGGCACCTATGTCGGAATCACGCCTTATGTTGGCGCCGGCGTCGGCTTTGTCCGCAGTTCGCGGAAGCTTTCGGCGACTTACACGGACAACAATGTGCCCGCCAACAGTTTCAGCCTGCAGGACAATGCGACACAATACTCCCTCGCCTATACGCTGAATGCGGGCCTTGCCTACCAGGTGACGAAGAACGTTTCCGTCGATCTGGGCTACCAGTATTTCTCCGCCCCGAATGCCGAATATGTGACGGCCGAAAGCCTGACCTCCTTTCCGATCAAAAAGGGGATCAGCAATCACCAGGTCAAGGTCGGGCTGCGCTACGATCTCTGGTAGGCCTGGGACAAAGCAGAACCTTGGCGGCGGATCCCTGTGGTCCGCCGTTTGCGTTTGAAATCACACAATCCTGATCGCGGATCGCCGGTATCCCGGCAGCGACAAAAACTTTCCTCTTGACGCCCGAAGCCTGAACGCATATCGCCGTCCGTGGGCCACCCCTCCCCAACGAGGGGCCACTATCTGGAAGGATAGACCACGATGACGACGCATACGAAGCCCGGACTCCGTCCGGCAAACCCCAATTTCTCCTCAGGTCCCTGCGCAAAACGTCCCGGCTGGTCGGTCGAGGCGCTCAAAAATGCCGCGCTCGGCCGTTCCCATCGCGCCAAGATCGGCAAGGCCAAGCTCGAACAGACGATCGAGCTGACGCGCGAAATCCTCCAGGTCCCGGCGGACTACCGCATCGGCATCGTGCCGGCGTCGGACACCGGTGCGGTCGAGATGGCACTGTGGTCGCTGCTCGGCGAGCGCGGCGTAGACATGGTCGCCTGGGAAAGCTTTGGTTCCGGCTGGGTCACCGACGTGGTCAAGCAGTTGAAGCTGCCCGACGTGCGCAAGCTCGAGGCCGGCTATGGCGAATTGCCGGATCTCACCAAGATCGACTTCGACCGCGACGTGGTCTTCACCTGGAACGGCACGACGTCGGGCGTGCGCGTGCCGAATGGCGATTTCATTCCCGCCGATCGCAAGGGCCTGACCATTTGCGACGCGACCTCGGCCGCCTTCGCGCAGAGGCTCGATTTCGAAAAACTCGATGTCGTCACCTTCTCCTGGCAGAAGGTGCTGGGCGGCGAGGGTGCGCATGGCATGCTGATCCTGTCGCCACGTGCCGTTGCGCGGCTGGAGAGCTACAAGCCCTCATGGCCGCTGCCGAAAATCTTCCGCCTGACCTCGGGTGGCAAGCTGATCGAAGGCATCTTCAAGGGCGAGACCATCAACACGCCGTCGATGCTGTGTGTCGAGGACTATCTCGACGCACTGCTCTGGGCGAAGTCGATCGGAGGCCTCGATGCGCTGGTCGCCAGGGCGGATGCCAATGCTGCCGTGCTTGATGGCTTTGTCGATAAATCCTCCTGGCTGGGTCATCTTGCCGCCCTGCCAGCGACGCGGTCGAATACTTCGGTCTGCCTGTCCTTCACCGATCCGGATATCGCGGCGCTCGACGCCGACGGACAGGCGGCTTTCGCCAAGGGTCTTGTCTCGGCGCTCGACAAGGAAGGGGTTGCCTATGACATCGGCTCCTACCGCGACGCGCCTCCTGGCCTTCGCATCTGGTGCGGCGCGACCGTCGAGACCTCCGATCTCGAGGCGCTGCTGCCCTGGCTCGACTGGGCCTTCGCGGCACAGAAGGCGTCGCTGAAAGCGGCTGCCTGAGATTTTCCGTGGCGGCCCGCAGGCCGCCCATTCCCGGATCAATCCCATTTTTCAAGGAGGTCGCGATGGCGCCCCGTGTTCTCGTCTCTGACAAACTCTCTCCCACCGCCGTGCAGATCTTCAAGGATCGCGGCGTCGAGGTCGACTATCTGCCCGATCTCGGCAAGGACAAGGAAAAGCTGCTCGAGGTGATCGGCCAGTATGACGGCCTCGCCATCCGCTCGGCGACCAAGGTCACCGAAAAGCTGATCAACGCCGCCACCAGGCTCAAGGTCATCGGACGCGCCGGCATCGGCGTCGACAATGTCGATATCCCGGCGGCGAGCCGCAAGGGTATCATCGTGATGAACACGCCCTTCGGCAATTCGATCACGACGGCCGAGCACGCCGTGGCGATGATCTTCGCGCTCGCCCGCCAGATCCCGGAAGCCAACGCCTCGACCCATGCCGGCAAGTGGGAGAAGAACCGCTTCATGGGCGTCGAGATCACCGGCAAGACGCTGGGCGTCATCGGCTGCGGCAACATCGGTTCGATCGTCGCCACGCGCGGCGTCGGCCTGAAGATGCATGTCGTTGCCTTCGACCCGTTCCTGTCGGACAAGCGCGCCGAGGAGCTCGGCGTCGACAAGGTCGAGCTCGATGAGCTGTTCGCGCGCGCGGACTTCATCTCGTTGCACACGCCGCTGACCGACAAGACGCGCAACATCATCGATGCCGGGGCAATCGCCAAGATGAAGAACGGCGTGCGCATCATCAATTGCGCCCGCGGCGGACTGGTCGTCGAGGCCGATCTGATCGCGGCGCTGAAGAGCGGCAAGGTGGCTGGCGCCGGCATCGACGTGTTCGAGGTCGAACCGGCCGAGCAGAACCCCCTGTTCGGCATGGAAAACGTGGTGGCCACCCCGCATCTCGGCGCCTCCACGGCGGAAGCGCAGGAGAACGTCGCGCTGCAGGTCGCCGAACAGATGTCGGACTACCTGATCAAGGGCGCCGTCTCCAATGCCATCAACATGCCGTCGATCACTGCGGAAGAAGCGCCGCGGCTGAAGCCGTTCGTCAAGCTCGCCGAAGTGCTCGGCGCCTTTGTCGGCCAGGTCACCGAGGATCCGATCAAGGAGGTCGAGATCCTGTTCGACGGCTCGACCGCGACGATGAACACGCGCGCGCTGATCAGTGCCGCTCTTGCCGGGCTGATCCGGCCGCAGGTCGCCGACGTCAACATGGTTTCGGCGCCGATCATGGTGAAGGAGCGCGGCATCATCGTAGCCGAGGTCAAGCGGGACAAGTCGGGCGTGTTCGACGGCTACATCAAGCTCACCGTCAAGACCGAGCACATGACGCGCTCGATCGCCGGCACCTGCTTCTCCGACGGCAAGCCGCGCTTCATCCAGATCAAGGGCATCAACCTCGACGCCGAGGTTGGCCAGCACATGCTCTACACGACCAATGCCGACGCGCCAGGCATCATCGGCCTGCTCGGCACGGTGTGTGGCGAGAATGGCGTCAATATCGCCAACTTCCAGCTTGGCCGTAACCGGCCGGGCGGCGACGCCATCGCGCTGCTCTATCTCGATGCGCCGTTCCCGGAAAAGGTGCTGGAGCAGGTGCGGGCGCACAAGTCGATCGACTCGGCCAAGCGGCTGCAGTTCGACGTGGGCGGGATCTGATCCCGGCCTTTGCTAGCTAGAGATCGGAAGGCGCGGCCTATGTCGCGCCTTCTTGCTGTTCGGCGCGCCTTGACGGCGTGATCATGGCCATCTTGCGCCCGCTGTATTCGGCCAGCGCGATGCCGCCCAGCACGAGGACCAGCGCCAGTGCCTGGTAAAGCTGGAACGTCTCGCCGACGATCAGCACCGAAAGCAGCGTGCCGAAGATCGGCACCAGGTTGATGAACAGGCCGGCGCGGTTGGCGCCGATCAACTCGTTGCCCCTGATGTAGGTTACCTGCGAAATGACCGAAGCGCCGATCGCGGTATAGACGATCACGGTCCAGCCGCGCGCGTCGGGCGCGATGGCCTTGCCGGCGGCGACCTCCCACAGGAAGAAGGGCAGCGAGGTGATGAGCGCGGCGACTGCCAGGGACAGCATCAGGCTCTGCCAGCGCATCACCGGTTTCAGCCGCAAGCCGACCGTATAGCCGCTGTAGAGGACGACCGCGACCAGCATGATGGCGTCGCCGAAATTGAGCTCCAGCGTCAGCAGCCGGCGCGGGTCGCCATGGCAGGCGGTCAGGATCACGCCGGCAATGGTCAGCACGACGCCGGCAATCTGCGCCCAACTCACACGCAGGCGGAAGAAGATGAAGTTGGCGACGATGATCAGGACCGGCATCGCCGCCTGCTCGATCGAGACGTTGATGGCCGTCGTGTAGTTGAGCGCCGTATAGAAGATGGTGTTGAACAGGGTGAAGCCGCTGGCCCCAAGTGCCGCCAGCACGAACCAGTGCCGGCGCACCACCGGCCAATCCTGCTGGATCGTGCGCCAGCCGATCGGCAGCAGGATCGCGACTGCCAGCACCCAGCGCAGGAAGACCAACGTCATCGGGGAGACATGGTCGACCGCCAGCTTGCCGGCCACCGAATTGCCTCCCCACAGCAGGGTGGTGAGCAGCAGGAAAATGTAGGCACTTCGATGCATCGCTGGATTCCGGCCGCGGCGGGCGCGCCGGGGTGTTTGCCGGCCTATTGCCCCGGCGAGCCCAAGTAAATGATGTCAAAGCCGAAAATTGTTGTGCCTCAGGGCATTTTCGGCGGCAAAGAAAGGTCGCACTCGCGAGGTCTTGACGCTATAGAGGCCTGTCGTTTCGAACCATATCCAGGCCGCTCGGCGGCATCTCAAGGGAAAAGAAACATGGCCAATGTGGTGGTCGTCGGCTCGCAATGGGGTGACGAAGGCAAGGGCAAGATCGTCGACTGGCTGTCGGAGCGCGCCGATGTGGTGGTGCGTTTCCAGGGGGGCCATAATGCCGGCCACACGCTGGTCGTCGACGGCAAGGTCTACAAGCTGTCGCTGTTGCCGTCCGGTGTCGTGCGGCAGGGCAAGCTGTCCATCATCGGCAATGGCGTGGTCTTCGACCCGCATGCTTTCGTGGCCGAAGTGGCGAAACTCAAGGCGCAGGGCGTCGAAGTGGCGCCGGATCGCCTGAAAATAGCCGAAAACACAGCGCTTATCCTGTCGGTGCATCGGGAGCTGGACGGATTCCGTGAGGACGCCGCCTCAAATTCCGGAACGAAGATTGGCACGACCCGCCGGGGTATCGGTCCGGCCTATGAGGACAAGGTGGGTCGGCGCGCGGTGCGGGTGATGGATCTGGCGGATTTGGAAACGCTTCCCCTGAAGGTCGACAGGCTGCTGACGCATCACAATGCGCTGCGCCGCGGGCTTGGCCACGCGGAAGTCACGCATGACGCGATCATGACGGAGTTGACGTCGGTCGCGGATGAGATCCTGCCCTATATGGACCGTGTCTGGAAAATCCTCGACGACAAGCGCCGCGCCGGCGAGCGTATCCTGTTCGAGGGCGCGCAAGGCACGCTGCTCGATATCGATCACGGCACCTATCCCTTCGTCACCTCGTCCAACACGGTGGCCGGGCAGGCCGCTGCCGGCTCCGGTGTCGGTCCGGGCGCCATCGGCTATGTGCTCGGCATCACCAAGGCCTACACGACGCGCGTTGGCGAAGGCCCGTTTCCGACCGAACAGAAGAACGAGATCGGCGAATTCCTCGGCACGCGCGGCCATGAGTTCGGCGTCGTCACCGGGCGCAAGCGCCGCTGCGGCTGGTTCGACGCGGTGCTGGTGCGCCAGGCTGTCGCCGTCAACGGCATCAAGGGCATCGCGCTGACCAAGCTCGACGTGCTCGACGGGCTGGACGAGATCAAGGTCTGCACCGGCTACCGTCTCGACGGCGAGACGATCGACTATTTGCCGGCGAGCCAGGGCGCGCAGGCCCGTGTCGAGCCGGTCTACGAGACGCTGGAGGGGTGGAAAGGCACCACTGCCGGCGCGCGCAGCTGGAACGACCTGCCGGCCCAGGCGGTCAAATATGTCCGCTACATCGAGGAGTTGATCGGCGCGCCGGTAGCACTCCTCTCCACCAGCCCGGAACGGGATGACACGATACTTGTGACCGATCCGTTTCAAGACTAGTTTCTGAGCCTTTCCGGGCATCGCGGCTGATTTGCGGGGGCCGGCGCGGAAGCAAAATACAGGTCGACTGAAGCATGGCAGATTTCGTTGCTATTCTGAAAAAGGCGCTCGACAAGCACGGCGACGAGACGCCCGAGAAGCGTACGCGCATCTATGACAGCGTTCGAACCATGCTGGCCAAGAAGCTTGCGGAATATTCGCCGCCGCCGGCCGCCGAAGCCATAAACACGCAGAAGCGCTCGCTGGAAGACGCTATCGCGGTCGTCGAGCGGGATTATGCCAAGAGCGTGCCGGAAACAGACCCGCTCGCCGAGCTGGAGCACATCTTTTCCTCCATCGACCGCAACAAGAACCAGCCGAGCCACACGCGCCAGCCGGTGAAGGCCGAGCCGGCGTGGCCGGCGCCGCCAGCCGCCAAGCCGGAACCCTACCGGCCGGCACCACCGCCCGCCGCCAAGGCCGAGCCGAGCTGGCAGAAGCCCACGCCGGTGCAACCGGCAGCTCCGAACCTTGCCGACCAGGCCTTGCGGGGCATGGATGCGGATCAGGACGATGACCAGGCCGATGTCTTCCCGAATGACGAAGAGCCGGAGGCGGCCGATACATTCCGGCGCCTGCGCCCAGCCGAACGCAAGCGCAGCTATGGCGGGCTGATCGCCGCCGTTGCCGCCTTGCTGGTCGTTGCCGGCGGCGGCTATGGCATCTGGCTGAACAAGGATGCCTTCAGCAGGATGCTGGGCCTGGACGGCGGCAAGGTTGTTGCCAAGACCGAGCCGGTGAAACCGGCGCCGGCCAAGCCCGCTACCGACGCGGCGGCGACGCCACCGGTGCCGGCAGCCGGCGCCGAAGGAACCAAATTCACGCAGCGCCTGACGCCTGAAGGCGGCGAAACCGATCCCGGCCCGGCCGGCGGACAAAGCGGCATAGGCGAGGGTGAATCCGTCGCCGCGCTGACGACGCCACCTTCGGCGACCAACGCCCCGGCGGCTCCGCCACCAGTCACCGGCGCACCGGCCGCAGCGGCACCCGCCGCGGCCGCGCCTGCCGCGACCACGCCTGCGCCGGGTGCCGCGCCCGCGACACCGCCCGCCAACGGAACCGCACCCGCGGCACCGGCCGACGCCGCTGCCACACCGCCGCCCGCGCCGGCGGGCGCTCCGGCGACGGAAGCCTCGGTACCGGTCGGCCAGAAGGCGATCTTCTATGAGGAGCGCACCAGCACGGCGCAGGGGTCGGCCGAGCCCGGCAGCATCGTCTGGTCTCTGGTGCAGGAATCGCCAGGTGGCGACCTGCCGCCGGAGCCGGCGATCCGTGCCGAGGCAACCATCCCCGGCAAGGACATCCAGTTGCGCATGACCATCCGCCGCAACACCGACCAGACGCTGCCGGCCAGCCATATCATCGAGATGATCTTCCTGACGCCCGACGGTTTCGAAGGCGGCGGTGTCGACAACATCCTGCGCGTCGCCATGAAAAGCTCCGAACAGGATGCCGGCAGCCCGCTGATCGGCATTCCGGCCAAGATCGCCGACGGCTTCTTCCTCGTCGCGCTCAACGACACCAAGGCCGACGAGGACGCCAACATGACCCTGCTGCGCGGCCAGGACTGGATCGACGTACCGGTGGTCTACAAGACCGGCCGGCGGGCGCTGCTGACCATGGAAAAAGGCATCCCCGGAGAAAAGGTGTTCGACGAGGCGATCAAGGCCTGGCAGGCGAAGACGGCGGGCTGACGACGGGCGGCCGTTTCAAGAGCAGTATGGCTATAGTCACGGGGTCAAAACGGCCGATACTTGGCTAAGGGCAGTCCGTTGCGCCTGACATAATCGTTCCAGCCTTCGATGGCTTGCTTGTGCTCTTCCTGCCATCGGCGCGTCTTTTCCGCTGCAATCACCTTGGCGATACCGGTCTCCGCGGCACGGGAGATGCCTAATCCCTTGGCGTCTTCGAGCAGCTGCAAGCTGATCGATATCTTGACGGATTTTCGCTGAAGTTTGCGTTTCGATTGAAGCATGGGGTTGCCCTCTATGCGTCCAACATAGACGCATAACCTCGCAGGCACCAACTACCCCTCCATCTCCTCGCGCAGCATCTCCAGCTCCAGCCATTCTTCCTCGAGCGCGGCCAGCGTCGCGCGTTCCTTGTCGAGGGCGGCGATGGTCTTCTGGAACGAGGCCGGATCGCGCTCGTAATAGGCCGGGTCGGCGATGTTGTTCTCCAGCCGCGAGATCGATGCGGTCACCGCCTCGATCTTCTTCGGCAGCGATTCCAGGGCGAATTTCTGCTTGAACGACAGTTTTTTCGCGGGCCCTTTTGGGGCCGCCGGTTCGCTCTTGCCTGCCGCCGGCATATCTGCGGCTTCCGCCTTGGCGCGGGCCTTGCGGTCGTCGAGCCTGGTGCCGCCGCGCTGCGCCAGCATGTCGGAATAGCCGCCGGCATATTCGACCCAGCGGCCGCCGCCGTCCGGCGCGATGACGCTGGTCACGGTGCGGTCGAGAAAATCACGGTCGTGGCTGACCAGGATGACGGTGCCGGCAAAACCAGCGACAAGTTCCTGCAGCAGTTCCAGCGTCTCCATGTCGAGATCGTTGGTCGGCTCATCGAGCACCAGCAGGTTTGCCGGCCGCGCCAGCACGCGCGCCAGGATCAGCCGCGCCCGCTCGCCGCCGGACAGTTCGCGCACCGGCGTGCGCGCCTGCTCAGGCTTGAACAGAAAATCCTTCATGTAGGAGACGACATGGCGCTGCTCGCCATTGATGACGAGGTTTTCGCCGCGCCCGTCGGTCAGATACTGCGCCAGCGTTTCCTGCGGGTCGACCGCCTCGCGCTTCTGGTCGAGCGTGGCGATTTCCAGATTGGTGCCGAGCCGCACCGAGCCGGCATCCGGCGCCAATTCGCCGGTCAGCATCTTCAACAAAGTCGTCTTGCCGGCGCCGTTCGGCCCGACGAGGCCGACACGGTCGCCACGCTGGATGCGGGTCGAGAACCCCTTGACCACGGTGAGATCGCCAAAGCTCTTCTCGATGTTCTTTGCTTCGATCACCAGCTTGCCGGATTCGGCGGCATCGCTCGCCACCATGGTGGCGTTGCCTTCGGCGCCACGATGGCCGCGGAAGCGCTGCCGCATGGTCTGCAGCTCGCCGAGGCGGCGCATGTTGCGCTTGCGCCGCGCCGTCACGCCGTAGCGCAACCAGTGCTCCTCGCGCACGATCTGGCGGCCGAGCTTGTGTTGCTCGCGCTCTTCCTCTTCCAGCACCAGGTCACGCCATTCCTCGAAATGGCCAAAACCCTTGTCCAGCCTGCGGGTCTGGCCACGGTCGAGCCAGACAGTGGTGCGCGACACGCGTTCGAGGAAGCGGCGGTCGTGCGAGATGACGATGAGCGCCGAAGAGGTGCGGACGAGCTCTTCTTCGAGCCATTCGATGACGGACAGGTCAAGATGGTTGGTCGGCTCATCAAGCAGCAGAATGTCGGGTTCCGGCGCCATGACGCGGGCCAGGGCGGCGCGCCTGGCCTCGCCACCCGAGAGGTCGCCCGGCCGCTCTTCGCCCGACAAGCCAAGATGCTCCATCAGATAGGAGGCGCGGTAGGGATCGTCGGCAGGCCCGAGGCCCGCCTCGACATAGGCGCGAACGGTGGCGAAGCCCTCCATGTCGGGCATCTGTGGGAGGTAGCGGACCGTCGCCGAGGGTTGGCGGAAGACTTCGCCGTCCTGCGGCTCGATCAGGCCGGCGGCGATCTTGAGCAGCGTCGACTTGCCGGAGCCATTGCGGCCGACCAGCGCGATCTTGTCGCCGGCCGAAGCGGTCAAGGCGGCGCCGTCGAGCAGCGGCGTGCCGCCGAAGGTCAGTTTTATCCCGTCGAGATTGAGAAGAGGCGGGGCCATGTCAGCTTTCGGGCAAAGGATAGGGATGGGCGAGCAGCAGCGCGCGGCCATGGCCGAGCGCGATTTCGAGGCGGCCCCCGGTCTTGTCGAACTTGACCTCGTTGGAGATGGTCAGTGATGAGCCGAAGGTCACCTCGACCTGATTCAGCGGCCATTTGGCACCGGCAACGGTCAGGCCGGCAAGTTCGGAAAAGCCGAGGATCGAAAACAGCGTGCCGTCGGCATAGTCGAAGCCGGCCGTTCCCAACAGCAGCGGGACACCTTCCTGGGCACCGCTGGTCAGCAGCACCTCCGTTCCGGCCTCGGCCAGGCGCAGGGCGAGCGCCAGATGCAGGAAGGCATGGTCGGCGCGCTTGCCGCCGAACGCGCCCGCCAACACAAGGCGGGTCGCTCCGCGCTCAAGGGCTGCCGCGATCGCCAGTTCCCCGTCGGTCTTGTCTTTTTCCGCCGGGAAGGTCTGGCGTGGCACCGCGGCGAGGTCGGCGGGCAGGTCGGCCGGCACCGAATCGAAATCACCCACCCACAGCTCCGGCACAAGGCCGAGCAGCCTGGCATGGCCGATGCCTGCGTCGGCGGCGATCACGCGCGAGCCCTCGACCTGGCGGTCGAGCCGGGGCGTGCGGATGAGATCGCCGCTAAGCAGGATGGTGAATGTGCTCATATCCGGTGGCCTGTACCAGCCCGGCAGCGGAAACGGAAGGCGGCAAACTCCCACTTGCGTGGTTCCTCGGCCAGGCCTATGTGTCGAAACGCTCTAACGGGGTGCCGGCTGCGATCTTTCGCGGACCGGCTGAGAGGCAGTCTCGCCAACCCGCTGAACCTGATCCGGTTTGTACCGGCGGAGGGATTAGACGTTTCGGACAGTCCGACGCCTCAATTCCTTGTCACGCGAACGAAGGAGGCGCCGATGCGCACGCTTTTATACTCTCTTGTCTCAGCCATGGTTGTTGCGTTGTCGGGGCCGGCCTTGGCCAAGGACAAGCTCACCGTCTACACCTATGAGAGCTTCACCGCCGACTGGGGTCCAGGTCCCGTGGTGAAGAAGGAATTCGAGGCCGAATGCGGCTGCGATGTCGAGTTCGTCTCGGTTGCCGATGGCGTGGCGCTACTCAATCGCGTCAAGCTCGAAGGCGCATCGACCAAGGCCGACATCGTGCTCGGCCTCGACACCAATCTCACCGCCGATGCCAAGGCCAGCGGGTTGTTCGCGCCGCATGGCGCGGTGAACGACGTTAATGTGCCGGGCGGCTGGAGCGACGATACTTTCGTTCCGTTCGACTACGGCTATTTCGCTGTCGTTTACGATACCGAGAAGCTGAAGACGCCGCCGAAGAGCTTGAAGGACCTGGTCGAAGGCAGCGCCGACGACAAGATCGTCATCCAGGATCCGCGCACCTCGACGCCCGGCCTCGGCCTGTTGCTGTGGGTGAAGTCGGTCTATGGCGACAAGGCGCCGGAGGCCTGGGCCAAGCTCAAGGCCAAGGTGCTGACCGTGACGCCCGGCTGGAGCGAGGCCTATGGCCTGTTCACCAAGGGCGAAGCGCCGATGGTGCTGTCCTATACGACGTCACCGGCCTACCACATGGTCGCCGAGAACACGCAGCGCTACCAGGCGGCTTCCTTCGAAGAGGGCGAATACCTGCAGATCGAGGTCGCCGGCATCACCACGACCGGAGCCAAGAACCCGCTGGCGGCAAAGTTCATCGCCTTCATGACCGGACCGAAATTCCAGGATGCGATCCCCGAGACCAACTGGATGTTCCCGGCCGGCAAGACCGACAAGCCGCTCAACCCGGCCTTCGACAAGCTTGTCAAGCCGACCAAGACCTTGCTGTTCAGCCCGGAAGAGGTCGCGGCCAACCGCAGGGCCTGGGTCGATGAATGGCTGGCGGTGATGAGCAAATGAGCGCGCTCTTCACCCTCCCCCTTGTGGGGAGGGTCGATCCGCGAAGCGGAGCGGGGCGGGAGTGCCGACGCTGAGCACTGCCTCACCCCCACCCCGGCTCGCGGACACCGCTTCGCGGCATCCGCGCTCCGACCCTCCCCACAAGGGGGATGGTGGAAGGCGCGCGTCTGACTCCCGCATCACCGCCGGCATCATCGCGCTCGCCGCGATCACGCTGCTGATCGGTGGCGCGTTTGCCGGCTTGCTCATCGAAGGCGCCCATGATTTCTCGGGCGCCTGGGCGGCCTTCGATCCCTATCTCCTTCGCGTTGTCCGCTTCACGCTCTGGCAGGCAATCCTTTCGACGCTGCTTTCGGTCATTCCGGCACTCTTCGTTGCGCGCGCCCTGTCGCGGCATCCGCGCTTCTTTGGCCGCGCCTTCATCCTGCAGCTCTTTGCCGTGCCGCTGGCGCTGCCGGCGATCGTCGCGGCGCTCGGCATCCTGGCGCTCTACGGTCGCGCCGGCTACTTCGCCGGGCTGTTCAGCGCGATTGGCGGCCGGGGCTGGCCTGGCATTTACGGCCTGTCCGGCATTCTCGTCGCCCATGTCTTTTTCAATCTACCGCTCAGCGTGCGACTGTTGCTCGAGGCGCTGCAGACCATTCCCGCCGACCAGTGGCGGCTGGCGAGCCAGCTCGGCATGGGCGCGCGGCCGGCGTTCCGGCTGATCGAATGGCCGACGCTGCGCGCCGCTCTGCCCGGCGTCGCCGGGCTGGTCTTCATGCTCTGCATCACCTCCTTCACCATCGTGCTGACACTCGGCGGCGGGCCGGCCGCCACGACGCTGGAGGTCGGCATCTATCAGGCGCTGCGCTTCGATTTCGATCCCGCGCGCGCGGTCTCCCTGACATTGCTGCAGATCGCCTTGACGTTCATCGTGGTGCTGGCGCTGACGCGGCTTGGCGCCAATGTCGTCGGCGACACCAACCTGCCGGTCGCGCCGCGCCGCTATCTCTCCGTCAACGGGACCGAGGCGTCGCTCAACGCCGTGCTCATCGTGTTGGCGCTGCTGTTCGTTGTCGGGCCGATGGCGGCGACCGTGGTGGCCGGTTTGGGCGCCGATCTCGGCCGGCTCGCCGGAGAGGCCACCGTCCGGCAAGCAATGCTGACCAGCGCCGTGCTCGCCTTCCTGTCGGCGCTGCTTTCGGTGATGCTGTCCCTGGCGCTCACCATGGCGCGGCGAGCGCTGGCGCTGGGCCGCCGTGCCGGGCCAAGGACATTGCTTGAGCATGCAACCGACACCGGCGCGGGGTTCGTCCTGGTCGTGCCGCCCATCGTCATCGGCGCTGGCTGGTTCCTGTTGCTGCGCCATGCCGGCGATGTCTTCGCCATCGCCCCGGTGATGGTTGTCACCGTCAATGCTGTCATGGCGATGCCGTTCGCGCTGCGCGCCGTCCGTCCCGCCTATGACGCGGCGAGCGAGCGTCACGAACGGCTCTGCGCACAGCTCGGTATCTCCGGCTGGGCGAGGCTGCGGCTGGTCGACTGGCCATCACTGCGGCGCCCGCTCGCCACCGCTTTTGCTTTCGCCATGGCGCTGTCGCTCGGCGATCTCGGCGTGATCGCGCTGTTCGGCAGTGATTCCGTGCAGACCTTGCCCTACCTTCTCCTGGCGCGCATGGGCAGCTACCGCACCGAGGACGCCGCCGGCCTGGCGCTGTTGCTTGGCATCGTCTGCCTCGCATTGGTGCTGGCCGCGGATTGGCTCGGCAGGGAAAAGGTCGGCAATGTCTGATGGGGCGATGGACAGGAAGGGCGTTCCGGTGCGGCTGGACGAGGTTTCGTTCAGCTACGGCGAGGCCCCGCTCGTCTTCGATGTCGCGTTTGCCGCGTCGGAAATCACCGCCATCATGGGGCCGAGCGGTTCGGGCAAGTCGACGCTGCTCAACCTCGTCGCCGGGTTCGAGACGCCGTTGTCCGGCCGCGTGCTGATCGGCGGGGCCGATGTCGGCGCCGCGCCGCCGGCCGAACGGCCAGTGTCGATGGTGTTCCAGGAAAACAATCTTTTCGCCCATCTTTCCGTCGAGCAGAATGTCGGGCTCGGGCGCTCGCCATCGCTGCGGCTGACCGAAGCGGACAGCGCTGATATCGCCGGGGCGCTTGCCCGCACAGGCCTTGGCGGCAAGGAAAAACGCTTGCCGCGCGAACTCTCCGGCGGCGAGCGCCAGCGTGTTGCCCTGGCCCGCGTGCTGGTGCGCGATCGCCCGGTGCTTCTGCTCGACGAACCCTTCGCTTCGCTGGGGCCAGCCCTGCGCGACGACATGCTCGATCTGGTTGCCGGCGTGCATGCGGAGCGCGGCATGACGGTACTGTTCGTCACGCACCAGCCGGAGGACGCCCGCCGAATCAGCCAGAATGTGGTGTTTCTGGACAATGGCACCGTGGCGGCCACCGGCAGCGCGGACGATTTCTTTGCCGGGGCTGGTCCCGACGCCTTCCGGCGCTATATCGGTGCCAGTGCCGGGAATGCCGTATCACGAGATATTGCCCGGAAGCGGACATAATTTACGGTCAAACCGGCCTCAGGCGATGGGGCGCTTGCTTGCCATGGCAGAAGTAGTGTGGCTAGGTCCGCCCTACTGGTCCGGCACAAGCCGTGATTTGCCTACAGCATCCGCCGCACGCCCCGAGGGACGCGCGACGGATGCTGTAGAAGTTTGTTTTTTGCGCATGACAGGTTCCGGAGATCGCCCCCGATTTTCGTGGTTATGCGCCGGGACCTGAAAGGAAGCCGTTCTGGCGATCGGCGTTGACAAGCTGCGAATGAATCCACTGGCGCGCTTTCTGGCGCTAGCCGGCTTTGCCGTGGCGCTTGCAAGCTGCCAGATGTTCACGCCTCCGGAGGTCCAGGAATCCGGCTTTCAGCCGTCCGACAAGCCGATCACGGTCGACAATGTCGCCGCCAACAACAAACTCGCGGAACTGGCCAAGGCGCAGCATCCGCGCATCCTGGCCACCTATGGCGGCGAGTATTCCGATCCCAAGCTCGAGCGCATGGTCGCCAAGGTGGTCGGCAACCTTACCGTTGTGTCGGCGAATCCGACCCAGACCTACCGCATCACCATCCTCAACTCGCCCAACGTCAACGCCTTCGCGCTGCCGGGCGGCTATCTCTACATCACGCGCGGGCTGCTGGCGCTTGCCAATGATTCGTCCGAGCTCGCCGCCGTCATCGCGCATGAGATGGGTCACGTCACCGCCAATCACGGCCTGCAGCGCCAGCAACTCGAGGCCGAGGAAGGCTTGGCGACCAAGGTGGTCTCGGATGTGCTGGGTGACAGCCCAACCGCCAAGGCGGCACTGATCCGCGGCAAGCTCAGGCTGGCGCAGTTCTCGCGCAACCAGGAGCTGGAGGCCGACGCCATCGGCATCAAGTCGATCGGTGAAGCCGGCTATGATCCCTATGCCGCCGGCCGCTTCCTGCAGTCGATGTCGGCCTATACCGATTTCCGGTCGATCAGCGGTGCCACCGATGCCAGCCTCGACTTCCTGGCCACGCATCCCAACACGCCGCAGCGCATCGACCTGGCGCAGCGCCATGCCCGCCAGTTCGGCGCACCCGGCTTCGGCACGCGCGACCGCGATTCCTTCCTCGCCGGCATAGATGGCCTGCTCTACGGCGATACGCCGGAAGAAGGCTATGTGCGCGGCGAGACCTTCCTGCATCCGGGGCTTGGCGTGTCGTTCACGGTGCCGGACGGTTTCATCATCGACAATTCGGCGGCAGCGGTGACGGCGACCGGGCCGGGCGACATCGCGATCCGCTTCGACGGCGTTTCGATCGACAAGAACCGCGCCTTGACCGACTATATCAGAAGCGGCTGGGTGGCTGGCCTCGACGACAGCACGGTCAAGCAGGAAACCATCAACGGCAACGAGGCGGCGACCGCGCATGCCGGCGCCGAAGGCTGGCAGTTCGACATCGCGGTGATCCGCGCCGGCGGCCAGGTCTACCGGCTGCTGACCGCGGCACCCTCGGCCAGCACCTCGCTGGATTCTGTCGCGCGTTCGGTCAGCGGCTCATTCCGTATCCTGAGCGCCGCGGAGAAGGCGGCCTTGAAACCGCTGCATATCCGCGTGCTCACAGTGCAGCCGGGCCAGACCATGGGCACGCTCGCCGCGCAGATGGTCGGCGTCGACCGCAAGCTCGACCTGTTCCGGGTGCTCAATGCGCTGTCGCCGGGGGCTGCGGTTTCGGCCGGCGACAAGGTCAAGATCGTCACCGACAAGTAAGAGCACGCTGCAAACTCACTTCGCTGCACGCCTGCCGCGATTTTCTATGCTTCCGGTGCTCATGGACTTAGAGCGGTTCAGCGTTTCACGGAATCGCAGAACCGCTCTAACTATTTGTTTTTACGCAATTCCGGACGGAAAACCGTTTCACACTTTTCCTGGAATTGCTCTAGAGTCCACTCCGCTCCGGTTCTTGAAATCCACGCCATTCGCCTCAGCGGAGCGAGTTTTCAACGCGCTCTTGATCCTGTGCTTTTGAGCGGTCAGGCGGCTGTCGCCAGAAACTCCGGATTCTGCTTCACCAGCGCGACCTTGAGCTTTTCCATGGCGCGCGCCTCGATCTGGCGGACGCGTTCCTTGGAAATGCCAAGCGTCTCGCCAAGCGCCTCGAGCGTGGCGCCCTCGTCGTTCAGCCGGCGCTCCTCGATGATCCTCAGTTCGCGTGCGTTGAGCGCGCGAAGTGCCTCACGCAGCCAGAGCGAGCGGCGCGCGACGTCGATCTTGTCGCCAACGATCTCGTCGGGCAGGGGATCGTCCGAGACCAGGAAGTCCATGCGCTCGGTGCCGCCTGAATCGTCGGCAAGCGGCACGTTGAGCGAGGAGTCGGGTGCCGACAGCCGCGAATCCATCATCGCCACATCCGCCTCGGAAACGCCAAGCGCAACCGAAACTTCGCGGTACAGAGTTGTGTTGGAGAGCGGTTCCGTGCCGTTCGCGAGCCTGGCGCGCAGGCGCCGCAGGTTGAAGAACAGGGCCTTTTGCGCCGAGCTGGTGCCGCCGCGCACAATCGACCAGTTGCGCAGGATGTAGTCCTGCATCGAGGCGCGGATCCACCACGTCGCATAGGTCGAAAACCGCACTTCGCGCTCCGGCTCGAAGCGGGCGGCGGCCTCGAGCAGGCCGACATGGCCTTCCTGTATCAGGTCGCCAAGCGGCAGGCCGTAGTGGCGGAATTTCGAGGCCATGGAAATGACCAGCCGCATGTGGGCGACGGTGATGCAGTGCAACGCGTTCTGGTCGTTGTCTTCCTTCCAGAGCAAGGCCAGCCGATGTTCCTCGTCCCGTTCGAGATAGGGAGCCTTCATCGCCGCGCGGACCATGATCCGTCCTGCCATGTCTTCCATCATGAGGTGCTCCCTGGTTCAGGCGAGATGACTTGCGAACTTGGCAGGGCACCGGTTGAAATCGCGGCGTCGCGCCCTAGAACAGCCAAAACTGCCATGCGCGAGAAAGGTTCCGCCGGCGCGGGCGGGCGAGTGATGCTGTCCAGGCGATTTTTGAACCATCGCCCGAACGCTTCGGACGCTGCTAACAATCCATTTTTGAGAATGGGGTTTCGGAAATTCTTTGTTTTTGAAATCTGATTCCTTATTCTTTCTGTCTGCATCTGTCATTTTCCAGCCCTCACAACAGGCCGGGTTTCAGGCCAAGGACGGGATCACAAAAAGATGAAATGGCTCAAGTCGCTTATCGTCGCCGGAACGCTGCAGGCTCTGGCTGTCACCTCAGGCCATGCGGGCGCCAATCTCGATCAGATCAAGCAGGCCGGCGTCATCAAGGTAGGCACGGAAGGCACCTACGCACCCTTCACCTATCATGACGGTTCGGGCGCGCTGGTCGGCTTCGACGTCGAGATCGCCAAGGCGATCGCCGACAAGCTGGGCGTCAAGGTCGAGTTCCTCGAAGGCAAGTGGGATGGGCTGATCGCCGGTCTCGACGTCAGCCGTTATGACGCAGTCATTAACGAAGTCGGCATCACCGACGCGCGCAAGGCCAAGTATGATTTCTCCGATCCCTACATCGCTTCCAAGGCGGTGCTGATCGTGCGCGGCGACAACACCGACATCAAGACTTTCGCCGACCTCAAGGGCAAGAAGTCGGCGCAGTCGCTGACCTCGAATTTCGGCAAGCTGGCCGAGAGCAACGGCGCCGAACTGGTCGGTACCGACGGTTTCGACCAATCGATCCAGCTTCTCTTGACCGGCCGTGCCGACGCCACCATCAATGACAGCCTGTCGTTCCTCGACTTCAAGAAGCACAAGCCAGACGCCAATGTGAAGATCGCCGCGCAGGAAGAAAACGCCGATTATTCCGGCGTCATCGTGCGCAAGGGCGATCCAGAACTGGTCGCGGCCATCAACAAGGCGCTGGCCGACATCAAGGCCGACGGCACCTACAAGAAGATCGCCGACACCTATTTCGGCCAGGACGTTTCGAAGTAGTTGATTATCGGGGCCGGTTTTCGGCCTTGCAACATGCCAGCGGCGAGCCGTCTTTGACGGCCCGCCGCTTTTGTCGTGATATGGCGCCTGCATTCGCATTTCGATAACGCCGCCGCGATCATTCTGGGGGTCTTTCGTGCCGCATTGGCTGCAACTGATGCTGGAGTCGCTGCCTTCGCTGCTCTGGGCCGCTCTCATCTTCACCGTGCCGTTGACGCTGTTGTCGTTCGTCCTCGGCCTGACGGTTGGCCTCGGTGCGGCACTTGGCCGGCTGTTCGGACCAAGGCCGCTGGTCGCGATCGTACGCTTCTATGTCTGGATCTTTCGCGGCACGCCGCTCCTGGTGCAGCTGTTCCTGATCTTCTACGGCCTGCCGTCGGTCGGCATCCTGCTCGACGCCTTCACGGCAGCGTTGATCGGCTTCACGCTCAACATCGGCGCTTACACGTCGGAGATCATCCGCGCGGCGATCGGCTCCGTGCCGAAAGGCCAATGGGAAGCCGCCTATTCGATCGGCATGACCTGGAGCCAGGCGATGCGCCGCACCATCCTGCCGCAAGCCGGGCGCGTCGCGGTGCCGCCGCTTTCCAACACCTTCATCTCGCTGGTCAAGGACACGTCGCTGGCCGCCGCCATCACCGTGCCGGAGATGTTCCAGGCGGCGCAGCGCATCGTCGCCACCAGCTATGAGCCGCTGATCCTCTATGTCGAGGCGGCGATCCTCTATCTGGCGATGAGCTCGGTGCTGTCGGCCTTGCAGACGCGGCTGGAGGAGCGGCTCAACCGCTATGGCGGCTTCCTGGAGGCGCGCTCATGATCGGCCTCACCAATATCGAAAAGCGCTTCGGCGACAATCTGGTGCTGAAGGGCGTGACCGTCGCCATTGCGGAAGGCAGCGTCACCGCGTTGGTCGGCCCTTCGGGCGGCGGCAAGAGCACGCTGTTGCGCTGCATCAACCTGCTGGAAATCCCGACCTCGGGCACGGTGCGCATAGGTGACGAGACGCTCGAGTTCCGTCCGGGCGTCAAGGTGCCGGCGAGCGACATCAGGCGGTTGCGCCTGCAGACCGGCATGGTGTTCCAGAATTTCCAGTTGTTCCCGCATCGCACTGCGATCGAGAATGTCATGGAAGGCCTGGTCACGGTGCTGAAATGGTCGCCCGAGAAGGCCCGCGAGCGGGCGCTCGCCTTGCTGGAAAAGGTCGGGATGGCGCACAAGGCCGACGCCTGGCCGGCGACGCTGTCGGGCGGCCAGCAGCAGCGCGTGGCGATTGCCCGCGCTCTGGCGCCATCACCGAAGGTACTGCTGTGCGATGAGCCGACATCGGCGCTTGATCCTGAATTGGCGCAAGAGGTGGTCGATGTTCTTGGCAAGCTCGCCAGCGAAGGCACGACCATGGTGATGGCGACGCATGACCTGCGGCTTGCCTCCAAGATCGCCCAGGAGGCGGTGTTCCTCGATGCCGGCGTCATCGTCGAGAAGGGGCCGTCCGCGGTGCTGTTCGGCAACCCCGAGCGCGAACGGACCAAGCGGTTCATCGCGACGCTGAAGCAGGAGGCGGAGAGGGAAGGCGGCGGCTGAGCTCCTACCCCCTTGTGGGGAGTGTAGGTCAAAAAACAAAAAACCCGGCGCGAGGCCGGGTTTTTCAAATTCGAAGGCCAAGGAGCCTCAGGCTGCTTCTTCCTGCTCGGCTTCCTCATTGTCAGCCTTGGCACCGCGCTTAGGGCCCTTGTTGAGGTTCACCTCGATCAGACGCACGGCTTCGGTTTCCGACATGCGGTTGACGGCCGCGATCTCGCGGGCCATGCGGTCGAGCGCGGCCTCATAGAGCTGGCGTTCGGAATAGGACTGCTCCGGCTGGTTGTCGGCGCGGTAGAGGTCGCGCACGACTTCCGAGATCGAGATCAGGTCACCCGAATTGATCTTGGCATCATATTCCTGGGCGCGGCGCGACCACATGGTGCGCTTGACGCGGGCGCGGCCCTGAACGACCTTGAGCGCGCGCTCGACATAATCCTCTTCCGACAGCTTGCGCATGCCGATGGAGGTCGCCTTGGCGACCGGCACCTTCAGGCGCATCTTATCCTTCTGGAAGTCGATGACGAACAGTTCCAGCTTGTGGCCCGCCACTTCCTGCTCGTCGATCGACACGATTTGGCCGACGCCGTGCGCCGGGTAGACGATGTACTCACCAGTCTTGAAACCGTGACGCGCTCCGGTGGACTTCTTCTGCGGGGTGATCGTTGCCATTACGCCCTGAACTCCTTGTTGTGGGCCGGCGGCGGTGCCGGCTGAACTCGTGCGATCGGGGTCACCGACCGTTAGCCGCACAACAGATGAACCCCACCGGAAAGGCCGGGACCGGCAAACCGCACGAATTGCGACCGCCTGGCCCAGATCGCTCTGGTCCGGAATGGGATTTTCACCTTTCAGTGATTTGGGGCGTCTGCGCCATAAATCGACGTTGTGTCACCGGCATGTTTCGCTGATGTAACACAAAAAGTCGGAAGAATCAAGGTTTTGCTGCGTTCGCGAAGGCCACAGCTTCGCGCCGCCTGTCAAGGCGGTTTATGCGACATGTCTCTTACGCTGCGTAATACCGACCTTTACGGCCGCATTGTCAATCGCCTTCACCGGGCTCGGCCGAGAAGTATTTCTCGAACTTGCCGGCCTCGCCGTCGAAGGTCTTGGCGTCTGCCGGAGGCTCCTTCTTGGCGGTGATGTTGGGCCATTTCTCGGCATATTCGGTGTTGATCTGCAGCCATTTGTCGAGGCCTGGCTCGGTGTCCGGCTTGATCGCATCGGCGGGACATTCGGGCTCGCATACGCCGCAGTCGATGCACTCGTCGGGATGAATGACGAGCATGTTCTCGCCTTCGTAGAAACAGTCGACCGGACAGACCTCGATGCAGTCCATGTATTTGCATTTGATGCAATTGTCGGTCACGACATAGGTCATCGGTTGGCTCCGGGACGCCCCAGCTTTAATGGGCCAGTTTTGTTGGGCTTTTTCCGTGAGGTAACGCCTTTGTCCGTCGCTTGCAAGGGCGGCCATGCGCGGCGGCGTCGTCGTTTCCGGAATGGAATTCCAGACGGCGGGCACGGCGCTAGCCTGTCATGTCCTCGGGAGGGTCTTGTTTGCCGGGTTCGGTTTCGCCCCAGGCCGTGTCATTGCCGTAAAGCCCCATGCGGTGTTGAGCGACGGGATCAGTCTTCGCCAAGCAAGCGGTCGGTCTGTCGGCGTTCTCTCTTGGTCGGGCGGCCGCTGCCGGCCTCGCGCAGCCCCGGAATCGCATTGGGAAGGGCCTCACCCTTCGGTGCGGGCGGCGGTGACATGTCCTCATAAAGGGTGCGGGCTTCCTCCGCCGGGCCGCGCCGGACGCCGGCGCCGAGCACCTTCCAGACGAAAATGCGCCGGTCCAGCGTGATGGTCAGCACGTCGCCCGGCTTGATCAGATCGGAGGCCTGCGCTGCTTTGTCGCGATTGATGCGCACGCGCCCGGCGACGACGAGCTTCGCCGCCAGCGAGCGCGATTTGACCGCGCGCGAGAAGAACAGCCATTTGTCGATGCGCTGGCGGCCTTCGGCAACCATCGAACCCTACCGAGCCTACTTCTTCAGCTGGTCGCGCAAGGCGGCGAGCTTGGCGAAGGGCGAGTCCGGATCGAAGCGCACCGGACGTTCCTCGCGCGGCTTCGGCTGGAAGGACGGCTTTGCGCCTCCCTTGCCGCGATCGGGGCCACCCTTGCCCTCGGGCCGGCCACCCTTCCAGTCGGGGCGGCCTTCACGGCGCTCGGGACGATCGCCCTGGGGCCGACCGTCACGGCGCTGTTCGCCTTCACCCTGCGGCTTGGGCTTGAACTTCGACCGGTCGAAGCGCGGCTTGCCGGCGCCGTCACGCCGCCCTTCATGGGCGGGGCGTTCTCCCGGTGCGCCGATCGCTTGAGCGGCGCCGGCCTCGGCCGGTGCATTGCCGCGGCCGCGCGCCTGTCCGTTGCGCTGGCGATTGTTGCGGCCTTCGTGATGGCGGGGGCGCTGCTCGAAACGGCCCTGGCGCCACAGCAGGATAGGCTTGGGCGCTTCGGCGGCGGTACCGTCAGCACTGCCTGCATCGTTGGCGCCATCACCCCCACCCGCGTCGCTTCGCGCCGCGACCTCCCCCATCGAGGGGGAGGTAAGGGCGTCGGCGCTTTCGGTGGCAGTGATGTCAGCGATGGCTTCCGCTTCTGGCTCGGCATCTGGTTCAGCAGCCGCTTCGGCGGCAGCCTCCGTAGCGGGCTCTTCCACGGCTTCGGCCGGAGCTTCCGGTTGCTCTTCCGCGACAGGCTCCGCCGCCGCTTCCGCAACAGCTTCGGCCGGAGTTTCGACGCCAGCCTCGGCAGCGGCCGGTTCCGAACCCTCGACCGCCGCTTCCGCGGCGGCGTCCGTTACCGCGGCTTCGGCCGCCCTGGCCTGCTCGGCGCGCGTGGCTTCTTCCGCCGCGAGCTTGGCGGCGGCGGCTTCCCGCGCGGCGGTGTCCTGCGCCTCGAGCCGTGCCTTGACCTCTGCAGCCGGCTTCGGCTCGGCGCGATAGCCCAGGCCCTTGAGAATCTCTTCCATGTCGTCGGCGGTGGCGCCGAGGATCGACATCATTGGCGGCGTCACCATGAAGGACTGGCCGTCATAGGCGCCGTCCGGACGCTGGCCGAGGCCAGGCTTCCAGTTGGTCGCCGGACGGATCAGGTCGGCCAGCCGCTCCAGAATGTCGATGCGCACGGCGCGGCGGCCGAGATTGCGGTAGCCGGCGAGCTTGTAGAAGGCCTTGTCGAAGGCCGGATCGATGACCACCGAGGTGCGGCCGGACGCCAGCGCGTGGACCACGTCGCCAAAGCCGGGCTTGTCCTTGCCGTCATTCTTCAGCGCCCACAGCAAGGTCACCAGTCCGGCGGGTGCCGGCTTGATCAGCGCCGGGACGAAGACATGGTAAGCGCCGAAGCGCACGCCAAGCCGGCGAAGCGCCGCGCGACCTTCCTGGTCGAGCGACTTCATCTCCTCGGCGATGTCGCGGCGGTTGATGAGGCCGAAATTCTCGACCAGCTGGAAGGCGATACCACGGCCGATGCCGGAAATCTGGTCGGCGTTCTTCAGGTCGACCAGTGGCTTCAGCAGCGACTCGATCTGGAAATTGACGAAACGTTCGGCGCGCGCGGCGACCTTGTCGCGCGCCGGGCCGGTCAGCTGTTCGTCGGCCAGCAGCACGAGGCGGGGCTTCAGCGCGTCCTCGCCGGAGACAAGCGTGCCGATCGGCGCGCCGATCCAGCGCAGCGTGCCGTCCGAGCCAAGTGCCAGGTCGCCATTGGCGCAGGCGCCAAAACGGTCGGCGCGCGCCTCGAACTCGGCGGCCAGCGCCTTTTGCGCGGCGGTGCGCACGGCCTTGGCGTCTTCGCCGCCGGCGGTCTGGTCGGCGGTGAAGCGGAACCCTTGCAACTCGCCGACATGATGGCCTTCGACAAGGACGGTTCCGGTAGGGCTAATTTCGGCTTCAGGCATGGTATTTTCTCTAAGGCGCCGCATGAGGACGGAAGTCCTGCGGTCTACGAAGCGTTTCGTCAACCGCTCATGCAGCGCATCCGACAATCTGTCTTCGATTTCGCGCGTCTTTTCCTGCCAGTGTGCCTGATCGGCCAGCCAGCCGGGCCGGTTCGACACGAATGTCCAGGTGCGGATCTGGGCAATGCGGTGCGACAGCGTGTCGATGTCGCCCTCGGTGGTGTCGGCGCGGCGTACCTGCTCGGCCATGTAATTCTCGTCGACATGGCCTCGCTTGGCGAGGTCCATATAGATCGACGCGATGAGGTCGGCATGTTGCGCCGGGGCGATCTTGCGGTAGTCGGGCAGCGCGCAGGCTTCCCACAACAGCGCCACGCGTTTGGCGTCGGTCGCCAGCGCGCGGATATCCTCGTCGCGGGAAAGATATTCGAGCGCTTGCGCGTCGACCGCCGGCAGCGCCCGCGTCAGGCCCTCCACCGGAGCGTTGGTCTCGATCGAGCGCTTCAGCGCATCGAGGCTGGCGAAGTCGAAATGAGCGGTGCGCCACTGCAGCACCTTCACCGGATCGAAGTCATGGCCTTCGATCTTCTTGACCAGTTCCTCGTCGAGCGGATCGACCTGGCCGGTGACGCCGAAAGTGCCGTCGCGCAGATGCCGGCCGGCGCGGCCGGCGATCTGGCCGAGCTCGGCCGCCGTCAGGTTGCGGTACTGGTAGCCGTCGAACTTACGGTTCTGGGCGAAGGCGACATGGTCGAGATCGAGGTTGAGGCCCATGCCGATGGCATCGGTGGCGACGAGATAGTCGACATCACCCGATTGGAACAATGCCACCTGGGCGTTACGGGTGCGCGGCGAGAGCGCGCCGAGAACGACGGCGGCACCACCTTGCTGGCGGCGGATCAGCTCGGCGATGGCGTAGACCTCGTCGGCGGAGAAGGCGACGATGGCGGTGCGGCGCGGCAGGCGCGTCAGCTTCTTCGAGCCCGCATAGGCAAGATGCGACAGCCTTGGCCGCGTCACCACCGAAACGCCCTTCAGCAGGCGCTGCAGGATGCCGTGCATAGTGGCGGCACCGAGCAGCAGCGTTTCCTGGCGGCCGCGAAGATGCAGGATGCGGTCGGTGAAGATGTGGCCGCGCTCGAGGTCGCCGGCGAGCTGCACCTCGTCGATGGCGACGAAGGCGGCGTCGGTCTCGCGCGGCATGGCCTCGACCGTGCAGACCGAATATCTGGCGCCTGGCGGCTGGATCTTCTCCTCGCCGGTGATCAGCGCGACTTTATGGGCGCCGACCTTTTCGCAGACGCGTGTGTAGACTTCCCGCGCCAGCAACCTGAGCGGCAGCCCGATGACACCGGTTTCATGCGCCACCATGCGCTCGATGGCGAGGTGGGTCTTGCCGGTGTTGGTCGGACCAAGCACGGCGGTCACGTCGCGGCCCGACAGGATCAGCGGCTCGGTATGTTTCGGCTGGATGTTCATCGGCTCGGAAATAAGGCTTTCTGGCCTCTCATTGTCGGGAGCGTGCCTCAACTGGCGCGTATGACAGGCGACACATAGGGATTTCGGGCGCGAAGCGAAAGCGGAATGTTCCGTGGGCGGTTCGAAGGCCTCTTTGTCCAGCGCTAAATTGGCTGTCGCTTAACTGATGGAACGAGTCTGGAACGAATCGGCGACGAATCGGTGACTCGACCAGATTCAGCTTTTGTTCACGGCTATATGTGGATTTCGTGACCGTGACTCTCACCACATGCTGAATCCCTGAACTGGCCCGTTTTATGCTAGGCGAGTTCAGCCGTTAAGCTTTGCCGGGAAACGACGCCGGCGGCACGATGCCCATCACTCAAGATTATGAAATTGTTAATCTTTCTGAATTTGGTGTTAAGGAACTGCGGGCGATTCCGGCCTATTAACGTTAACTTGCGCTCAAAGCCGGAACGAATCGGCGACAAAACAGCGCCGACGGCATTTTCCCTTTTTGTTCCCCAATATCTTGTGTTGTGAACAGCTTATCCACCGACAATCCACAGGCTTGACCACAGGGTTCCGCACAGGCGGCGCTGCCGCCATTAACCCTTGCGTGCCGGATTGGGGCATTGCGCCGCGGCGGGGTTCTTTCGCCTCAAAGGCTTCAACGGAAACGGACCGGTTTCCCGGTCCGTTCGCTACAGTCTGAAGCCGTTGGACGTTTCAGGCGAAGTATTGGCCGCCATTGGCGGTGAGGGTCGAGCCGGTGATGAAGCCGGCATCCTCGGAAGCGAGGAAGACGACGCAGCGCGCGATCTCTTCCGGTTCGCCAAGGCGGCCGACCGGGATCTGCGGCAGGATGCGCTCGTTGAGCACCTTCTCATCGATCGCCTTGACCATCTCTGTGGCGATGTAGCCGGGACAGATGACGTTGACCGTAATGCCGGCGCGGGCACCCTCCTGGGCGAGGGCCTTGGTGAAGCCGATGTCGCCGGCCTTGGCGGCGGAATAGTTGACCTGGCCGGCCTGGCCCTTCTGGCCGTTGATCGAGGAGATGGTGATGACGCGGCCGAACTTGCGGTCGCGCATGCCGCCCCACAGCGGGTGCGTCATGTTGAAGACGCCGGAAAGATTGGTGTCGATGACCTCTTTCCACTGCTCACGGGTCAATTTGTGGAACATGGCGTCGCGGGTGATGCCGGCATTGTTGACCAGCACCGAGACCGGGCCGAGGTCGGCCTCGACTCGGCTGATGCCGGCGGCGCAAGCGTCATAGTCGGCGACCGACCATTTGTAGACCGGAATGCCGGTCTCGGCCTTGAATTTCGCTGCCGCCTCGTCGTTGCCGGCATAGTTGGCCGCGACCGAATAGCCGGCGTTCTTCAAGGCGATCGAGATCGCCGCGCCGATGCCGCGCGATCCGCCCGTGACGATTGCAACCTTGGTCATGCATTTCCCCTTTTTGATATCGCCCTGTTGTCGGGCTTGGCAGGCACTGGATATGAAACGGGCGGCCTGCGCCGCCCGTTCAGTATTTCTTCAGAGGGCTTCCACGCACAGGGCGACGCCCATGCCGCCGCCGATGCACAGGGTGGCGAGGCCCTTCTTGGCGCCGCGACGACGCATCTCGTAGACCAGCGTGTTGAAGATGCGGGCGCCCGAGGCGCCGATCGGGTGACCGATGGCGATGGCGCCGCCATTGACGTTGACGATCGAGGGATCCCAGCCCATGTCCTTGTTGACCGCACAGGCCTGCGCGGCGAAAGCCTCGTTGGCTTCGACAAGGTCGAGATCGCCAACCGACCAGCCGGCCTTTTCCAAAGCCTTGCGCGAGGCGGGAATGGGGCCGGTGCCCATGATCGCCGGATCGACGCCGGCGGTTGCCCAGGACGCGATGCGCGCCAGCGGGGTGATGCCGCGCCTTGCGGCTTCCGCTTCGCTCATCAGCAGCGCGCCGGCGGCACCGTCATTGATGCCGGAGGCGTTGGCTGCGGTCACGGTGCCGTCCTTGTCGAAGGCCGGCTTCAGCTTGGTCATGGCGTCCAGCGTCGCGCCATGGCGGATGTACTCGTCCTGGTCGACAATGGTGTCGCCCTTCTTGCCCTTGATGGTGAAGGCGACGATCTCGTCCTTGAACTTGCCCGCCTTCTGCGCCGCCTCGGCCTTGTTCTGCGAGGCCAGCGCGAACTGGTCCTGGTCGTCACGGGTGATCTGGAACTGGCGGGCGACGTTTTCGGCGGTGTTGCCCATGTGGTAGCCGTTGAAGGCATCCCACAGCCCGTCCTTGATCATGGTGTCGATCATCTTGTAGTCGCCCATCTTGACGCCGGCGCGCAGGTGCTGCGCGTGCGGCGACAGCGACATCGATTCCTGGCCGCCGGCGATGATCACCTTGGCGTCACCGGTGGCGATCTGCTGCATGCCGAGTGCAATGGCGCGCAGGCCCGAACCGCAAACCTGGTTGAGGCCCCAGGCGGTGGTCTCCTTGGGCAGGCCGGCAATGATCGAGGCCTGGCGGGCCGGGTTCTGGCCCTGGGCCGCGGTCAGCACCTGGCCGAGGATGACCTCGTCGACCTCTGCCGCTTCGACCCCGGCGCGCGACAAAAGTTCCCTGATGACGACGGCGCCGAGCTCATGTGCCGGCGTGGCGGCGAACGCGCCGTTGAAGGAGCCGACGGCCGTGCGCGCGGCGCTGGCGATGACGATGGAATCGGACATTTTCTTCTCCAGACTTCAAGGATGTTGTTCTGTCGTTGAGGACTTTTCTTGCCCTTTCCCAACCCCAAGTCAAACCGGAAATCGGCATGGCGCCCATGCACGCCAAGCAGGTCACGCGCCGCCATGCCTTCGGGCTGGCCGCTGCTGCGCAGCATATTTTGCCTGCTATGCAGCATTATATGATCCCGCACTGCACAAACTGCTTGGAATTATGAGGCTTTTGCGCATATCCTCAAAAAGGGCGCAATCGTTACCGGCCGCTTACTCAGGCGCGCCGGTGTCCGGGGAGGATGCAGATGGCCGCAAAAGACGACCCGATCATTATCAAGAAATACGCCAATCGCCGCCTCTATAATACGGGGACGAGCACCTATGTGACGCTCGAGGATCTGGCCGAGATGGTCAAGAAGGGCGAAGAGTTCACCGTCCAGGACGCCAAGACCGGCGACGACATCACGCATCCGGTGCTGACCCAGATCATCTTCGAGCTGGAGAACAAGGACGGGCAGAACATGCTGCCGATCCCGTTCCTGCGCCAGCTGATCGCCTTCTATGGCGACCAGATGCAGATGATCGTGCCGAGCTTCCTCGAACAGTCGATGATCGCCTTCTCCAAGGAGCAGGAGCGCTTTCGCGAGCAGATGAAGGGCGCGATCGGCAAGTCGCCGCTGGATGTGATGAAGATGGCGACGCCGATCAAGGCGCTGGAAGAACAGACACGCCGCAACATGGAGATGTTCCAGAACGCGATGCGGCTGTTCACGCCTTTTCCACCCCCGGGTTCTGCGCCGGCCGCAGCCCCCGCCGAGCCGGCCAGGAAGGACGCGCCGCCGGAGAAGTCCGACGATCTGCAGCAGCTGAAGGATCAGATCGCGGCCATGCAGCGCAAGCTCGATACGATGTCGTAGACCGGCAGCCGGTCGGGCGCAGCCCAACCCGGCCGTGCCTTATCCGTCGATGGTCAGCTTCCACAATTCCCAGATGTCGTCGGCCCGCCCGTCAAGCGAGCGATAAAAAGCCTTGGCCGGCATGTTGGAGTGCAGCACCGTCCACTTGATGGCGGATGCACCGATGCTGGTGGCATGGTCTCGGAGCCGTTCCACAAGAGCGTGGCCGACCGACATGCCGCGCGCAGCCTCAGCCACGTAGAGTTCCTTCAGCACCACGACTGGCTTCAGATCGTAGGTCCAGGGGATGAGATAGTGGACGGCGATGCCGACGATTGCGCCATCGACTTCCGCAACGAACACGCCGAAGCGGGGCGATGGCCCCAGCCCATGGTCGACGATGTCGGCCTCGGTGACGCGGAATTTGTCGTCATAGCCCTCGAAGACGGCGAGCGCCCGCATAAGGACGAGCACCGCGCCGGCATCCCGCCGCTCGAACGGACGGACGACCGCTTTGCGCGCTGGGCTCGGAGTTGGGGTCATGACCTCAGCGTGCCAGGCGCCTTGCCCGAGGCGAAAGGAAGTTCTTCATCCTGCCAGCCTGTCATGCCACCGATCATGATCTTGACCGGCAGGCCGAGGCTGGCCAGTTTGAAGGCCGCCTGATCCGCGCCATTGCAATGCGGCCCGGCGCAATAGACGACGAACAGCGTGCCTGCCGGCCATTCCGCCATTCGCTCGGCCGAGATCTCGCGGTGCGGCAGGTGCAGCGCGCCAGGCACATGGCGGCGCTCATAGGCATCAGGCGAACCGACCACATGCAGAAGGACAAAGTCCGGGCCACCGGCGCGCAGGGCTGCTGCAACGTCGGAGCAGTCGGTCTCGACCGAAAGCCGACGCAGGAAATGGTCGCGCGCAATCTCCGGCGATGCCGCCGGAATGTCTGTCACCAGGCTCATAAGGGGTCTCCATCTCCGATGGAGCTGGTCTCCATCTCTGATGGAACCGAGGTAGCGCACCGGGCGAGGCAATTGCAGCTGGCAGCTTTGCCATATATCGTCAAGATCATGCCAAATCTGCCTCTCGCCAATCCACTGGTCGTTGCTGTCGCCTATGACGGGCTGTGCACGTTCGAGTTCGGCGTGGCGGCCGAGATGTTCGCCTTGCCCAGGCCGGAGATGGGCGCGGATTGGTATCGGTTTGCCGTCGCCGGGATAGATGCCGGCGAAATGCGTGCGATGGGCGGCGTGCGCATCGTCGCCGATGGCGGGCCGGATCTGATCGGCGAGGCCGGCACGGTGATCGTGCCGGGATGGCGCGGTGTGGAGTGTCCGGTGCCGCCCTTGCTGATCGAGGCGCTTCGGGCGGCCAATGAGCGGGGCGCACGCATCCTGTCCATCTGCTCGGGCGTCTTCGTGCTCGCCGCGGCCGGCTTGCTGTCGGGCAAGAAGGCGACCACGCATTGGCGCTACAGCGAGAGACTGAGGGAGATGTATCCCGATATCACCGTGGTTCCTGACGTTTTGTACATCGATGAGGGGAATGTCCTGACATCGGCCGGCAGCGCGGCAGGCATCGACCTGTGCCTGCATCTGGTCCGGCGCGACTTCGGCACCAAGGCCGCCAACATGGTGGCGCGACGGCTGGTCGTGCCGCCGCATCGCGACGGCGGCCAGGCGCAATATGTCGAGAGCTCGGTTCCCGAGCCTCATGAACGCAGCCGGCTCGGACCGTTGATCGACAGGATGCGCGCGGATATTTCCGCCGACTATACCATTGTCACCCTCGCCAACCTGGCCGGAATGAGCGAGCGGACATTTCTGCGCCGGTTCGCGGCCGCTACCGGTGTCACGCCGGCGCGCTGGCTGCTTTCGGAACGGCTATCGCGGGCGCGCACATTGCTGGAAGACACCGCCATGCCGATCGAGCGGATTGCCGAGACCGCCGGATTTGGCGCGGCGGCGACGCTACGGCATCATTTCCGCCAGCAATTCGCAACGACGCCCGTCGCTTACCGGGCGCGGTTCGGAACCAGTGCCGACCCAGCCTGACGACATCACCGCTGTCAGGGCAGCAATCCCTCATAGCGTCCGCGCGGACGGATGATGCTGCCGCTCACGATCTGTTCGACCATATGGGCGGCCCAGCCGACGCTGCGTCCAAGCGCGAACAGGTGGAACGGCGCATCGCGCGGCAAGCCCAGGCTGCGCGTCAGCACGGCGAGGGCAAAATCGATATTCGCTGGAGCGCCGGTCGCGGCAATGGCGGCGCTTTCCAGCGACCGCAATGTCTCGTCGGTGTTGCCGACGGACGCCAGGAGCGCCGTGGCCCGGGGATCGCCTTCGGGGTAGAGCTGATGGCCGAAACCCGGCAACGGCCGGTCATGGCCGAGCCAGCGCCGGATCGTTGCATCGGCGCCGTGCCGTGCCGCATCTTCGGCGAGGTGCATCACCGCCTCGCCGGCGCCACCGTGCCGCGGGCCGGACAGCGTCGTCAGCCCCGCCAGCAGGCAAGCGGCGGGTGAGGCTCCCGTGGAGGCGGCGACGCGAGCCGCGAAGGTCGATGCGTTGAGTTCGTGATCGGCGAGCAGCACGAGGGCGCGCCGGATCGCTTCCGCGCCGTCATCGCCGACCGACCATCCCTGCGCCAGTCGCCGATGCACCGGCTCCGGCCCTGCCTCGGCGCCGAGAGCGCCGGCCAGCGCGCCGATCGCGCGCGCCGCGTCGGCGCACAGCGAGGCGGCGCTGCGTCCAAGCGAAGGCCGCGCGTGGCCGGCAAGCAAGGCAAGTTGCGCGAAGGCCGGGCCTCGGCCGAACTGGCCCGGCGCATCTGGCGACGGCGCCTCGAAGCGGACCGGTTCAGGCAGGGCCCAAAGCACGGCGGCGGTTTCTTCCAGCGTCGCATGGTCGGACAGCGCAACGGCGTCCTGGCCCCGATAGATGAGATGGCCGTGCCAGACGGTCGAGATCGCCGTTGCGATCGACGGTTCGCCCCAGGCAATGGCGCTTTCGGCGATGGCAGAGGGGCTGCGCCCGCGCGCCCTTCGCGTTGCCAACGCGGCGATGTCGTCGGCGCGATATTCGCTGCGGCGCGGATCGGCGCGGTCCGGGCGCATGCCGATGCGACCGCGACTGACATAGGCGTAGAGCGTCTGCGGCCTCACCCGCAGCCTTTCCAGCGCCTCTTCCCGCGACAACCATTCGGACATGGCGAGCCCTGATATTGATTCTATTGATCAAGATTGATGACAATCCGGCCTACCCTTATCTCCCACATGGAAAAGCTTCAAGGAGACAAGGCTATGGCGAATGGGCTCGATGATGTGGTGGCGGCCGAAACCGTGCTGTCCGATGTGGATGGTCTGGGTGGCCGGCTGACGATCCGTGGCTATTCGCTGCCGGAACTGGCCGGACGATGGAGTTACCCGCAAGTGGTGCGCCTGCTGCTGGATGGTTTCTTCGACGATCTGCCTGGCGATGCCGAACTGGCGGCCAGACTGGGCGGGGCCCGTGTCGAGGTGTTCGAGCGCCTCCTGCCTTCGCTGCCCTTGCTGGCGCCGCTCGAAATCTACAGCGCCATGCGCGCCGGCATGGCCCTGCTGCCGGATGGCGAGACGCTGGCGGACGCCTTGCGGCTGATCGCGGCGCCCGCCGTGCTGACGCCGGCTTTGCTGCGCCAGCAGCGCGGCGAGCAGCCGGTCGCGCCGGACGGCAAGGCCGATCATGCCGCCGACATGCTGAGCATGCTCAATGGCGTCGCCGCATCGCCGGCATTGGCAAAAGCGCTCGACACCTATCTGGTGACCGTCTGCGACCACGGGCTCAACGCCTCGACCTTCGCCACCCGTGTCGTCGCCTCGACACTGGCCGGCCTGACCTCGTCGGTGCTGGCCGGGCTCGGCGCGCTCAAGGGACCGCTGCATGGCGGCGCGCCCGGACCGGTGATCGAGATGCTGGATGCAATCGAGGCGCATGGCGACGCGGCCGGCTGGCTGCGCGACGAGATCGCCCATGGCAAGCGCATCATGGGTTTCGGCCACCGCATCTACCGCGTGCGCGATCCGCGTGCCGATGTGCTCAAGGCCGTGGTGCGGCAGCTTGGCGGCGAAGGCGAAACCGGCCGCCGGCTGGCCTTCGCCGAAACGGTCGAGCAAACCGCGCTCGAAGTGCTGCGGATCGCCAAACCGCAGCGCGCGCTGCAGACCAATGTCGAGTTCTATACAGCGCTGGTGCTGGAAGCGGCGGGTTTCCCGCCGCGGGCTTTCAGCAATGTCTTCGCCGCGGGCCGTGTTGCCGGCTGGATCGCGCATGCGCGCGAACAGCAGACAACCGGGCGGCTGATCCGGCCGCAATCGCGCTATGTCGGCCCGGTGCCGGATCTCGTCGCCTAACCCATCAAGGGCACGGCCTCTCCGTCGAAGCGGAGGGGCCTTTCGGCATGAGCGAAATTTCATGTGATAACGCGACCGTGTTCGTGTCTTGCCATGGTCCATCCTTATATGCTGCACTGCAACATAGAGCGACAGCAGCAGCTCTCTCCATTGACGTTGGGGCAGGCTGACGCATCAGGATGACAGGAACGCCATGACGAAGAACGGCAAGGCGGAGGACAAGAAGAAGATCAACATCGCCCTTCAGGGAGGCGGCTCGCACGGCGCCTTTTCGTGGGGTGTGCTCGACCGCCTGCTGGAGGACGGCAGGCTGGAAATATCGGCCGTTTCCGGCACCAGCGCCGGCGCCATGAACGCGGTGGCGCTGGCCGACGGTTTTGTCCGCGGCGGGGTCGAGGGCGCGCGCAGGAAGCTCGATGATTTCTGGCACGCCGTCGCGGCGAAGGGCCGGTTCAGCCCGGTCCAGCGCATGCCGTGGGACGTCGCATGGGGCAACTGGTCGATCGAGAATACGCCAGGCTATGTCTTCTTCGATACGATGTCGCGGGTGTTCTCGCCCTATGTCGCCAACCCGCTTGGCCTCAATCCGCTGCGTGACGTGGTCGCGCAGGAGATCGACTTTGAGAATGTCCGCGCCTGCAAGTCCATGGAACTGTTCATCTCCGCCACCAATGTCGAGACCGGGCAATTGCGGGTCTTTTCCGACGGCGAGATCGACCTCGACACGGTGATGGCCTCGGCATGCCTGCCGCAATTGTTCCGTGCCGTCGAGATCAAGGGCGTACCTTATTGGGACGGCGGCTATGGCGGAAATCCGGCGCTCTATCCGTTCTTCAAGACAGCGGCGACCGAGGATGTGCTCCTGGTGCAGATCAACCCCGTGGTGCGCGAGGGAACACCGAGGAGCGCCAACGAGATCCAGAACCGCATCGACGAGATCACCTTCAATGCGGGGCTGTTGCGCGAATTCCGCTCGATCGCCTTCGTCAAGGAATTGATCGCCGCCGGCCGCCTGCCGCATGGCGAATACCGCGACATCCGCATGCACCGCATCGATGCCGACGAGGCGTTCAAGGACTTGTCGGCGTCATCGAAGGTCAATGCCGAATGGGCGTTCCTGACCTATCTCAGGGATCTTGGCCGCACCGCTGCCAGCGACTGGCTGGAGGAGAATTACGACGCCGTCGGCAGCCATGCCACGCTCGACCTCTCCGGTGAACTCGATGATGGCTTCAAGCCGGTGCGCGGTCCCGCACCCGGCCGTCGGGTCAAGGAATTCCTCGCCGTGCGCAAGAACCCGGAAGCAGAGCGCCGCCGGGCCTGAACTCGCCGGCGCTCGCTGTTTTTGATAGCGCCGGCGATCAAGCGTCGGCGACGTCCTTCTCGACCTTGGCGGGCGATGCAGGCTTGGCAGCCGGGGCGTCGGTGCCCAGTTTCGAACCGGCGAGCAGGCCTTTCGACTTCGCGAACTCGGCGCCGGACATCTTTGTCCCGGCCTCGGTGCGCACCTTGAAGATTTCCAGATTACCGCCCTGGACGGTGACCTGCAGGCTCTTGTCGCCGACCCAGCTGATCTCGCCGGGCTTGCCCACCACATCGGCGAACTTGCGCGCTGAGTGCTTCCTGACTTCGAACAAGCGGATCTTTTCGCCATCCACCGTGGTCCAGGCGCCCGGTGCGGGATCGCAGCCGCGAATGAGATTGTGGATGGTGTCGATATGGCTGTTCCAATTGATTTTCGCCTCGGCGTCCTTGCACCAGCCCTCGTAGCTCGCCTGGGATTCGTCCTGGAGGATTTCCTGGTGCCGGCCCGAGACGACGAGATCGGCGGTATCGAGCATGGCCTGGACGCCGAGTGGGAACAGCCGGTCGAAATAGACCGTGCCCAGCGTGTCCTCGGGACCGATGCCGATCGTCACCTGCAGCAGGATCGGACCTTCATCGAGGCCATCGGTCGGCCGGAAGATGGTCAGGCCGGTCTGGCTGTCACCCTTGATCAGCGGCCAGTTGATGGAGCTTGGGCCACGGTACTTAGGCAGCAGCGAAGGATGATACTGGATGGTGCCGTGCTTCGGAATGTTGACGAAGGTCTGCGGGGCGAACTGCAAGACGTAAGCCATGACCGCGAGCTCGACGTCGAGCTCGCGCAGCGCGGTCTCGGCCGCTTCGCCCTTGAGGCTTGGCAGCTGGAACAGCTTCAGTCCATGCTCTTCCGCTGCAAGGCGCAGCGGATCGGGCCTGGAGCCGGGTTTTTCCGGGGCGCAAAAAACGCCTGCGATGTCGTCGCCGCGCGCCAGGAAGGCCTCGAGCACGCTTTTGCCGAAGGCCTGCTGTCCGATGATTGCAATGCGCATGATGGTTTTCCTTATGCGTTGGACAAAGTTCGGGTGAACCCTCGCAGCCCAGCGGTCGCGAAGGTGGATGTCGGTTCGAAACGTGAGGCTTCAGGTCGGCCGGAGGATCACTTGCCGGTCTGGATCCATACGACCTTCTGCTCGGTGAAATTCTCGATGGCCGCGTCGCCATGTTCGCGGCCGAAACCGGAATCGCGCGAGCCGCCCCAGGGCAAGCGGATATCGGTCGGGCCGTAGGTGTTGACCCAGACCGTGCCGGCCTTCAGTTCCCTCGCGAAGCGATGCACACGGCCGATGTCGCTGCTCCAGACGCCGGCCGCCAGGCTGTAGACGGTGCCGTTGGCGAGACGCAGGGCGTCAGCCTCATCGGTGAATTTGATGACTGTCGCGACCGGGCCGAAAATCTCTTCCTGAGAAATCCGCATCTGGTGCCCGACATTGGCGAACACCGTCGGCTTGACGAAATAGCCGACATCGCCGTGGCGGCTGCCGCCGGTCACCAGCGAGGCGCCTTCGTTGCGGCCGATCTCGATATAGTCCAGCACGCGCTTCATCTGAACTTCGGAGACCAGCGGACCCATCGCCGTCGAGGTCTCTTGCGGATTGCCGATGCGGGTGGATTCGGCGCGAGCGGCCAGCCGCTGGACGACCTCGTCATAGATGGATTCATGCGCCAGGATGCGCGAACCGGCCGAGCAAACCTGGCCGGTGTTGAAGAAGATGCCGGAGCCGGCGGCCTTGACCGCGGCGTCGAGGTCGGCGTCAGGGAAGATGATGTTGGCGGACTTGCCGCCGAGTTCCAGCGTCACGCGCTTGAGATTGCCCGAAGCGCCTTGCAGGATCTGGCGGCCGACGACCGGCGAGCCGGTGAAGGTGATCTTGTCGACGTCGGGATGATCAACGAGGGCCTGGCCGGCGATTTTGCCGAAGCCCGGAACGACGTTGAGGACACCTGCGGGGAAGCCGGCTTCGAGCGCCAGCTCGCCGATCTTGAGCGCCGTCAGCGGCGTCACCTCGGCGGGCTTCAGCACCACGGTGCAGCCGCAGGCGAGCGCAGGCGCGATCTTCCACATGCCGATCATCAGCGGGAAGTTCCAGGGAATGATCGCGGCGACGACGCCGAGCGGCTCGCGCACCGTGTAGGTCAAGGCATCGGTACGGGCGGGAATGACCTGACCATTTATCTTGTCGGCCATGCCTGCATAGTAGGTCAGCGTATCGAGCACCGCCGGCAGGTCCTGACGGCGGATGGCCGAGACCGGCTTGCCGGAATCGAGGCTCTCCAGATCGACCAACTCGTCCTCGTCGCGCCGGATGAGGTCCGCGAGCTTCAGCATCAGCAGGCCGCGATCGGCGGCGCGCATGCGCTTCCATGGACCTTCGAAGGCGGCGCGGGCTGAGCGTACGGCGGCATCGATATCGTCCACGCCCGCCTCGGCGACCTTGGCGATGACTTCCCCGGTGGCGGGGTTCAGCGTCTCGAAGGTACGACCGGACAACGCCGCCACGCGGCGTCCGTCAATGAGGAGATTGTGCGTCTGGTCGGAAGCTCGGGTGAGCATGCGGCATTTCTCCCAATATATGAACTTGATTGCATATGTGGCCGGTGAGGCCACGACCTGCTCTGTCGCAACGGAACCTACATCTCAGCTAAATCACTGGGAATATGATATTTATTGCCTATCATCACAGGCAAAGATATGAAGGACGGTTCCTATCTCGTAGCGATTGTAGATATGATTGTGAGTTCATATCTCTGATCTACTGCAAGCTCCTGGAGGAGGCGGGTTATATGATCCAGATCGAAATCGATCCGGTATGGCGCTTCAGGCGGCGCGAGGATGCGCAGTCGCTGCAAATCATGCTGGACTTCCTCGCCGAAATACGCGCGACGGGAAAGATCACGTCGGCGGCCGACAAGGCGCATATCTCGTATCGGCACGCCTGGAACCTAATCGAGAAATGGTCCGCTTTCTTCAACATGCCGCTGGTGGTGCGCAAGCAAGGCAGCGGCACCAGCCTGACGCCGTTCGGCGACAAGCTAGTCTGGGCCGGCCAAAGGCTGGAAGCCCGCCTTCGTCCGTTGCTGCAGAACCTGTCGCAGGAACTGGAGACCGAGATCAACCAGATGTTGCCGCACGGCCCGCTGATCCTGCGGGTTCATGCGAGTCATGGCTTCGCGGTGCCAAAGCTGCGCGAGATCCTTAGCCGCGAGCCCGATATCGGCGTCGACTTCCGCTATGTCAGCAACCAGAATTCCCTGGCCTCGCTTGCCCATGATGGCTGCGATCTGGCCGGCCTGCACCTGCCGCAGGGCGAGTTGCGTAAACGCGCGATCGCCGCCAGCAAGGGCTGGCTGACGCCCAGCATCCATCGCGTCATCAGTTTCGTGACGCGCGAAATGGGCCTTATGGTCCGACGCGGCAATCCGCTTGGCATCACCTCGCTGGAACGGTTGCTCGATCCGTCGATCCGCTTCGTCAACCGGGATCCGGATTCAGGAACCAGGCTGCTGTTCGAGCAATTGCTGGCGCAGCACGGGCTGGATGGGATGCGCATCAATGGCTACGAGCATTCCGAATTCACCCATGCCGCGGTTGCCGCCTATGTCGCCAGCGACCTAGCTGACGTGGCCTTCGGTGTGGAGGCCGCCGCGCGGCAGTTCGGGCTCGATTTCGTACGGGTGCTGACCGAGGATTATTTCTTCGTCTGCAAGAAGCAGATCCTCGAAGTGGAAGCCGTCCAGCGGGTGCTGTCGATCATGCGCGGCGAGGAGTTCCATGCCGCCATTTCGCAACTGCCGGGCTATCGCGTGAAGGATGCCGGATCGATCAAGACCATCAGTGAGGTTTTTCGAAAATCGGAATAGCGGATAGGGCGATCCGGCACTGCGACAACCTTCGCGTGTGACGGATGCTTCATCATGCTGACGCCTGCTGCCACCCACGTGCCGAAGATGCAGCGCGGTGTTGCCGAACCGACGAGCCGAACGACAGACGCCACTCCAGCGAATGGCACGGAAGACCGTTCGGATTTCCGCGGTCGCACCACGCCCGTTGTCCGGTCGCGAGCCGATAGGTTCCACCGATCCCGGATGTTCCCGAACAGGGCACATCGAGGTTGCCGACGCTAGGTTCCGTGGCAACGAAACCGGCCTCAGGCGATCCCGGCCTGATTGGTTTGCTCCGCCATTTGGCGAGCAATTCCAATGCATTGAACAAGCGCCCCGAGGCGGGGGGTAGTATCGTTCACCAACCGAAAACGATTTGGCTCGTCGGTCTAAATTCGCGTCCAGATTCAGGAATCTGCGCATGGCGGCGGCGTTATTTGAGGGGCGTCGCGTTGCCCGTCGGCAATGGCAGACGGGCCGTTTCAGGGTTGGTCATGAGGGAGAGGTTGTGAGCCGACTGCCAAGTCGCTGAACTGGTATTTTAACGGATCAACAACAGTTTCGCGGCGGCCACGCCTTGTCCCGTCACGCAATGCTGCTGCAACTTTCGGACTATATTGCGGTGCAACTTTGATGTAGAAGCGCCCTCGCCGATCACGGCAATTTGAACACGGTCAGGCGCGCACCCATATCGGCGACGCGCCCGCGTCATGAAGGCGCGGCGCTGGCCGAACCCGCAACGGAAAAAACGACGATGCCTAGAATCAGGTTTCACAAGCTTGCAGCCATTGTTGTGCTCATCGGCTTCGCGGCCTGGATGGCGACAGGCGAATTCTCGTCGGTCGGAAGCGTCGCGGCGAACAAGGCAAAGGCGGCCGAAGTCGAGCAGGGCAAGGCACCAGACGCGGGCAAGCCGAAGACGGCGGAAGCCGAACCGAAAGCGCCGTTGCGCACCGTCGCGGTGGTGACGCCGCCGCGCAAGACCTACGCGCGGGCCATCCGCATTTCAGGCCTGACCGAGGCCGACAAGCGCGCTGTGCTGGCAACCCGTGTCGGCGGCGTCATCGACAAGCTGCCGGTCAGCCAGGGCCAGCACGTCAAGACGGGTGATCTGGTGCTGATGCTGGCGGCGGAAGAGAAGATCTCTAATGTCGACAACGCCAAGCAGTTGCTGGCGCAGCGCAAGGCCGAGCTTGATGCCGCGGAGCGGCTGGCCAAGACCGGCAATTTGCCCAAGCTGCAGCTCGACACCGCCCGCTCCAACCTGACCCAGGCGCAGTCCCAACTGGATACCGCGCAGGCCGAACTCGACCGCAACGAAGTAAAGGCGCCGTTCGACGGCGTTATCGACCGGGTGCCGGTGGAACTCGGCAGCTCCGTCATGCAGGGCAGCGAGGTGGCGACCATCCTCAAGCTCGATCCGGTGATCGCCCGCGGCGAGATCAGCGAGCGCGACCTCGGCTATCTCAAGATCGGTGACAAGGCCAAAGTGCGGCTGGTCAGCGGCCAGACCGTCGAAGGCACCGTGCGCTATATCAGCCGCGACGCCTCGTCGGCGACCCGCACCTTCCGTGTCGAGGTCGCCATCCCCAATGCCGACGGTTCCGTACCGGCCGGCATGACGGCGGAAATCCAGCTCAGCGCGTTGCCGACCGATGCGGTTCTGCTGCCGCGCTCGGTGGTGACGCTGGGCGACAAGGGCGATCTGGGTATCCGCGCCGTCGGCAAGGACAACAAGGTGGCGTTCTTCCCGATCGACCTGGTCGACGACACGCCGACCGGTCTGGTGCTTGGCGGAATCCCGGCCGACGCACGCATCATCGTTGCCGGCCAGGAACTGGTGAAGGAAGGCGATGAGGTCAATCCGGTCGAGGCCGACCAGGCGACCATCAACAAGCTGATCGGCGAAGCCACCGCCGGCACGCAGTAGCGCGGGGGCGACGACGCCGGACCTTCCGGCGACAGACGTCCGTTCGCCACGTCCGAAAGCAACCGCAGGCATAAGTCATGGATATCGTCAGACTCGCAATCAACAATGCCCGCCTGACCATCTCGGTCCTGGTCTTCCTGCTGATCGCAGGCTGGGTCGCCTATCAGTCGACGCCGAAGGAAGCGGAACCCGACGTTCCGATTCCGATGATGTATGTCAGCCTGATCTATCAAGGTATTTCGCCGGAGGATTCCGAGCGCCTCCTGTTGCGGCCAATGGAAAGCAAGCTGAAAAGCCTGAAGGGCCTCAAGGAAATGCGCTCGGCCGCCTTCCAGGGCGGCGGCTACGTGCTGGTCGAGTTCCAGCCGCAGACCAATCTGGCGACGGCGCTGCAGGACACACGCTCCAAGGTGCAGGACGGCAAGGCCGACCTGCCGCAGGCGGCCGAGGAACCGGTGGTCACCGAAGTCAACATCTCCGAATTTCCGGTGCTCGTCGTCACGCTGTCGGGCGAATTGCCCGAGCGTGTGCTGGCGGCGGCCGCACGCGAGTTGCGCGACCGCATCGAAGAGGTGCCCGGCGTTCTGGAAGGCTCGCTGCAGGGCTCACGCGACGATCTCGTCGAAGTCGTCATCGATCCGATGAAACTATCGTCCTACGGCTTGCAACTCGAGCAGCTGATCGGGGCGGTGGGCGCCTCCAACAGCCTGGTCGCCGCCGGCAACATCGAAGGGTCGCAGGGCAAATACGCGGTCAAGGTGCCATCGCTGATCGAGACGCCTGAGGATGTGGCGGCGCTGCCGGTGGTTGCCGGTCCCAATGCGGTGGTGCAGGCCAAGGATATCGCGACGATCCGTTCGACCTTCGCCGATGCCGACACGATCACGCGCCTCAACGGCAAGCCGGCCATCGCCATCGAGGTGAAGAAGCGCATCGGCGCCAATCTGATCGACACGCTCACCAAGGTGAGGGCGGTGTCCGACGCCTTCGTCAAGACGATGCCCGAGGGGATGCACGTCACCTACACGCAGGACAAGTCGGTCTTCGTCAACCAGTTGCTGGGAGACCTGCAGAACCACGTGATGATCGCCGTCATCCTGGTGTTCATCGTCATCCTCTACGCGCTGTCCGGCCGTGCCTCGCTGCTCATTGGCCTGGCCATCCCGTCATCCTTCCTGATCGGCATCCTGCTGCTCGCGATGATGGGCTACACGATCAACATGATCGTGCTGTTCAGCCTCATCCTGGCCGTAGGCATGCTGGTCGACGATGCCATCATCGTCACCGAATTCGCCGAACGGCGGATGAGCGAAGGCATGCCGAAGCAGGAAGCCTTCGCGCTCGCCGCCAAGCGCATGGCCGGTCCGGTCATCGCGGCGACGATGACACGCATCGCCGCCTTCTCGCCATTGCTGTTCTGGCCGGGCATCATCGGCGACTTCATGAAGTACATGCCGATCACGCTGATCGTCACGCTGTCGGCGTCGATGCTCTATGCGCTGGTCTTCGCTCCGACGCTGGGAGCGATCTTCGCCAAGGCGCCGGAACATCACGCGGATGACAATCGCGATGGCTGGTACATGGCTGTCGTCAAGCAAGCGGTGCGCTTCCCCATCACCGTGATGGTGCTCACCGTGGTCCTGCTGGCCGGCATCTTCGTCGGTTATTCGAAGTATGGCGCCGGCGTCGAGTTCTTCCCGAGTGTCGAACCGGATTACGGCCTGCTCTACGTGCATGCCCGCGGCAATCTTTCGCTGGCCGAAATGGATACGGCGACCAAGATCGCCGAAAACAGGCTGCTTGGCTGGCCCGGCATCAAGTCGGTCTACACCCGCGTCGGCAAGACGCAAGGCGGCGGCCAGGACGTCCCGGAAGATGTGGTCGGCGTCATCCAGTACGAATTCATCGACTGGCGTGAACGCAAATCGGCGAACCAGATCCTGAACGATCTGCGCGGCGTCATGGCCGGCATCCCGGGTGTCGACGTCGAGGTTCGCGTGCCGGAAGCCGGCCCGCCGACCGGCAAGCCGATCCAGATCAGGCTTTCGGCCATCGACCCGGCCGGCCTTGACGACAAGGCGCGGGCGGTGGCGGCGCGGATCGCCAAGGTGCCCGGCGTCATCGACATTTCCGATGGCCTGCCGCCACCCGGCGTCGACTGGGCTCTCGAGGTCGACCGTGCCAAGGCTGCCCAATACGGCATCAGTCCGACCTCGGTCGGAACGGTGGTGCAGCTCGTCACCAACGGTTTGAAGCTGTCGGAATACCGGCCTGCCGGCGCCGACAAGGCGGTCGACATCCGGCTGCGCTTGCCGGAGGACCGGCGCACGCTGTCGACGCTCGACGAGCTCAGGGTGCAGACCGCGCAAGGTTCGGTGCCGATATCGAACTTCGTCGTCCGCAAGGCAAAGCCCAGCGTCGGCATCCTCAACCGCATCGACGGCGCCCGCACCGTGGTGGTGCAGGCCAACGTCGCCGCCGGCGCCCAGGTCGCCGCCGTTCAGCAGGAGGTGACCCAGGCCGTCACCGACATGAACCTCGGCAGCGGCATCCGCTGGAAGCTGGCCGGCTCGAACGAGGACAGCGCGGAAGCCAGCGCCTTCCTCAGCAAGGCCTTCGGTGCCGCGATCTTCCTGATCTTCCTGGTGCTGCTGGCGCAGTTCAACAAGTTCACCAGCGTCTGGCTGGTGCTGTCCTGCGTGGTCATGGCGACGATCGGCGTGTTCCTCGGGCTGCTGATAACAGGCGAGACGTTCGGTATCGTCATGTCGGGCATCGGCGTCATCGCGCTTGCCGGCGTGGTGGTGAACAACAACATCGTGCTGATCGACACCTATGACCGGCTGCGTGAAGAAGGCTGGGACAAGATGGACGCCGTGCTGCAGACCTGCCGCGAGCGCGCGCGACCGGTGGTGCTGACGGCGGTGTCGGCCATCCTCGGCGTGCTGCCGATCGCGTTCGGCCTTGGCCTGGAAATCTTCCATCACGAGACGACGATCAACGCGCCGTCGACGCAGTGGTGGATTTCGCTGTCCTCAGCGATCGTCTTCGGCCTGTCCTTCGCCACGGTGCTGACGCTGGTGGTGACGCCGTCGATGCTGATGGTGTTCACCCGCGCCAAGGTCAAACCCGGCGCGCGGCGCGGCCTATTCAGCCGGCTGTTCCGGCGTGGCAAGGGCGAGATTTCGTCGGACGCGCCGACTGCGGATGCCGGCGCGGAACCCGCGATCGCCTTCCCCAAAGCCGCCGAGTAGGCAGGTTTCCTGATCTGACCGGCAAAGGCCGCCCGGAACAACCGGGCGGCCTTTTGCATTTTCCCTCCACGAGCAATGCGAAGCGTTGTCTCGGGAACAACGCAGAGCGGGGAATATCTCATGCCGATCAGCACTCTTGTCATCGTCGTCCTGATCCTTGTCCTCATCGGCGCGGTGCCGGCCTGGCCGCACTCGCGCTCCTGGGGCTATGGGCCGTCGGGCATTATCGGCGTGGTGCTGGTGGTGGTTCTGGTGTTGCTGCTGATGGGGCGGCTCTGAGCAGCCTTTTCGGTTGGTCGAGACGCCTTTCAGCGGAAGAGAAGGGCGGGCATGGCCCGCCGACTGCCTCAGGCCGCTTTCGACGTGCCCTTCACAGTGGCGATGCCGATATCCTCGAGGGCTTGAGCGATCGCCTGATCGAGTGGCGTATGCGGGATTTCGCCGATGATGCCTTCCAGCCGCGTCGAGACCAGTTGGTGCGGTTCGAAGCGCAGATAGGACATCGAGACGATCTCGCGCCACATCGCCACGAACGGGCTGCCGGCGCGCAGCACCCACCAGGGCATCGAGGTCATCTTGAGCGACCAGCCGAGCGCCTTCTCGGCAGCGGCCTTGATCTCAAGATCGGTGACTGCGTGGCCGGGAAAATTCAGCGCCTCGTAGGAGCCGAGCTTGTCGAGGTTCCTGGCCAGCGCCACGAAGCCGACGGCGAAGTCCGGCAGATAGGCCCATTCATGCACGAGGTCGGCGGGACCAGGCGCGGTGTAGACGCCCTTGCTGATCTTGGCGGCGACAACCAGGTCGAACCATGAGCCGCTGCCGGTGCCGCCGAAGAAATCGCCGGCGCGCAGCACAATGGTGCGCACCCGGCCAGACTCGGCCTCGCGGCGGAACAGATCCTCCATGGCGCAGCGGATGCGGCCCTTCTCGGTCGTCGGGTGGAACGGCGTGTCTTCCGTGATCACCGCCGGCATAGGCGAGCCGTAATTGTAGACGGTGCCGGGGAACAGATGCAGCGCGCTGTTGGCATGGCAGGCGGCCATGACGTTTTCGGCCATCGGCAGGCATTTGCCCCAGTCGGTGTAGATCGGGTTGAGGCCATTGAAGATGATATCGACGCCTTCGGTGGCGCGGATCAGCGATTGGCGGTCCAGCGCATCGCCGGCAACCGCCGTGGCGCCTTCGAGTTCGGTCGGTACCTTGCCGGTGCGGGTGACGGTGCGGACGTCGAAGCCGGCGTCGATGAAGGCTTTGGCAACCACGCGGCCGAGCCGGCCATTGGCGCCGAGAATTGCGATCTTGGTCATTGTTCGTCTCCTTGTTTGCTTTGAAGCGACAGGTTTGTTCCGAAGCGACGGGACGAGCCCGCCGCTTTCAGGATCGTTCGAGAACCGCCCTTCAGCGGTTGCCGAACAGGTTGCGGTCGGCGCCCTGGATGACCGGTTGCTGATCGGCGGTCCCGGACTTCTCGATGGACGTGGTGATCATGCTGTCGGCGCTGGTGGTGGCGGGCTGTTTGGTATCGTTCGAGCCGAACTTGTCGCTGCCGGCAAAAGCAGTGCCGGCGGCGATGAGGAGGGCGGCGGCGGTGAGTGCGATCTTGGTCATTTGAATTCTCCTGGTTGGTGTTTGCAGTCCGTATCGGTGTTTGCAGGGCGAATATGATTGCCTCATGGATGAATTGAAATTGACAATGGATGCAGTTTTGATATTCATTATTGAATGGAAGATATCGATTGGAACCTTATCAAGAGCTTCGTCACGGTCGCGGAAACCGGCAGCCTGTCGGCCGCCGCGCGAAAACTGTCGGCCAGCCAGCCGACGTTGGGCCGTCACATCGGGGAGTTGGAGCAGGCGCTCGGCGTCACGCTGTTCCGGCGTGGGCGGAGCGGCTACGCGCTGACGGAGGCCGGTGCGACGCTGTTCGAGCGCGGCAAGGCGGTCAGTGAACAGGCGAGTGCTTTTTCGCTATTGGCGTTGGGCTCGGTCGAGGCGATCGAAGGCACGGTGCGCATTGCCGCCAGCGAAGTGGTGGCCGCCTATGTGCTGCCCGACATGATGGCGCGGCTCGGCGTGGAGGAGCCCGGCATCGAGGTCGAGATCGTTGCCTCGAACCAGGTCGAGAACCTGCTGCGCCGGGACGCCGATATCGCCATCCGCATGGTCAAGCCGGCGCAGAACGAACTTGTGGCGCGCAAGGTCTGCGATATCCCGCTCTGCGCCTGCGCGGCCATTTCCTATCTCGATCGGCGCGGCCGCCCAGCGGGGCCGGCCGATCTCGTCAATCACGCCCTGATCGGCTTCGACCGAAGCGATGAGATCATCAGGGGCTTCGTCCAGCATGGCATCCCGGTCACCCGCGGCAGCTTCCGCTTCAGGGCCGACAACCAGATCGTGCTGTGGGAAGCAGTGCGGGCGGGAAACGGCATTGGCCTTGGCCAGGAGCCGCTGGCCGAGCGTGATCCGCTGGTGGAGAAGGTGCTTCCCGGCCTGCCGCTGCCTGGCCTGCCGGTGTGGCTGGCCATGCATCGCGATGTGCGCGGCAGCGTGCGCATCCGCCGCGTGGCGGACTTTCTCCACGAGGAACTCAAACGCTATTCGGCGGGTGCCGTGTCGGGGGCGAATTCGGCGCGGTGAGCGAGGCCCGCCATCAGCAAGACGACGATCAGCAGCACAGACATGGCGACGAAGATCGGCCCGAAACTGGAATGCTCGGCGACGAAGCCGATCGCAGACGGCGCCACCAGAATGCCGGAATAGCCCATGGTGGTGACGACGCTCATGCCGGTGCCCGATGACATGCCTTCCTGGTTGCCGCCGGCCGAAAAGATGATCGGCACCATATTGGCGATGCCGAAGCCGCACAGTGCGAAGGCCGCGATGGCGAGCCAGGGTGAGGGCGACAGGCCGGCGATCAGCATGCCGGCGGCGGCGACGACAGCCGAGCCGCGCAGCGTCGTCACCGCGCCGAAGCGGTTGCGCACGCCATCGCCGAAGAAGCGCATGATCGCCATGACGCCGGAAAAGGCGGCATAGGCAAGACCGGCGACGGCAAGGTCGGCGCCGAGTTCCTGTCTGAGATACAGCGCCGCCCAATCGAGCACCGCGCCCTCGGAGATCATTGTCAGCAGGGCCATCAGGCCGATCAGGTAGACCAGCGGGTTTGCCGGCAGCGTGAATTTATGATGCTCGGCCGCTTGTGGTCTGTCCTCGGCAACGAGATAGCCGACCGCCATGGCGATCGCCGCGAAGGCAAGCGCGGTCACCACAGCGGTATGGGCGAGGTGGCCATAGTGCTGGATGGCAAAGCCGCCGAGACCGCCGCCGGCGAAACCGCCGAGGCTCCAGAAGCCGTGCGAGGACGACATGATGGCGCGGGACATTTTTCGCTCCACCACCACCGCATTGGCATTCATGGCGACATCCATGCCGCCGATCGAGCCGCCGAAAATGAACATGGCGATGGCCGCCAGCGGCACGTCGGGCGCCAGCGCCACCAGCAGCAAACCGAGACTGCCGCAAAGGCCGAACCAGCGCAGCACGGTGCGCGAGCCATGTTTCGAGATCAGGTGGCCGCACAAGGTCATGGCGGTGACCGCGCCGGCACCGAACAGAAGGATCAGCAGGCCGAGCGTGAATTTCGAAATGTCCAGCCGGGTCAGGAACACCGGAATCTGCGGCGCCCAGCTGCCGGTCAGGAAGCCATTGGCAAGGAAAATGGCGGCCACGGCCCATCGCCCGCGAATGGCAGTCTGCATGGCGTTCGACGCGTTCATAGGGCGAATCCGGTCAGAAAATGGCTTTGCACGGCAAATTAGATCGATTCAATTCGCAGTCAAGCGCCGTCCGCAGGGAATGCTTGGACCAAAGGGCGAAATGGGACAGGCATCGCTGATGGCGGGCTGACACCTCGGAGATGAGCCGAAACGCTCTTCCCTTCGTCATCCTAGGGTCTGCGCCGCGTCGCTTCGCTCCTTGCTCCACCCTAGGATGACGAAGCCGCGGAGGTTTGGTCTACACAGGCGCCGGAAGCGAGTGGCCGGAGGCCGCTCGCCGTATCGGGCCCGCTAATGATCCTTCGGCCGCCTGGCCTCGAATTCGGCTTTCTTGGCGTCCGACGCTTCGATCTGGTTGAGCGCCTGCCACTCGGCATAAGGCATGCCGTAGACGATCTCGCGCGACTGGTCCTTGGTGAGATCGACGCCGTCGGCATTGGCGGCGTCGCGATACCAGTTCGAGAGGCAGTTGCGGCAGAAGCCGGCGAGGTTCATCAGGTCGATATTCTGCACGTCGCTGCGTTCTCTGAGATGCTCGACCAGCCGGCGAAAGGCAGCGGCCTCGAAGTCGCGCCTCTGCTCGTCGCTGAGTTTGGTCATCGAAACCTCCGTCAAAGCGGCCCGGTGCGCGAGCCGAACATTTTCACGACATGTATATCGGGACGGCGGTCGATGGCGTCAACGATCGGCGCCAGACGCCTGGCCCACGCGATCGCGCCCTTCTGGTCTGAAATCAGGTCCTGGCGGATCTCGATCAATGCGTGGGCATAGCCATTAACGATGGCATGCTTGAACATGGTGTCGCCACGCAGCGCGCCGTCATAGGGCTCATTGTCACCGACGACGAGGTTCTTGTCTTCGGCAAGCATGTCGATCAGCGGCCGCGCCACCCGGTCGTCCCGATCCCAGAGGATGCCGACATGCCACGGCCTCTGCCTGCCCTGCATGACCGGGGTGAAGGAATGCACCGAGAAGATGAAGGGCGCCTGGCCGGAAGCCTGCGCGACCGAAGCGATCATGGCGCCGACGGCGTCGTGGTAGGGCCTATAGAAGCGGTCGAGCCGCCTTTCGCGCTCCTCGGGCGCGAGCGGATAGTTTCCCGGCACGACAGTGCCGTCATAGAGTTGGCGAATGAGCGTCGGATCGTCCTCGCCACGATTGGGGTCGATCAAGAGCCGTGAAAAATTGGCGATCAGGGCAGGCACGCCGAGCAAGGCGGCAAGTTCGCGCGTCACCGCCTCGACGCCGATATCGTAGGCGATGTGGCGGTCGAATTCCGCCGCCGGCAGGCCAAGGCTGCCATAGTCCTCGGGCAGGTCGCGGCGGGCATGATCGGCCAAAAGCACGATGCCTCGCTTGCGGTCGCCCTCGACGATATCGAAAGGCGCGAAAACTGTGGATCGGGTCATTGGCGGGAAATGGTCTGTTCGCTGGCTTCCGGGGAGGGTGCTATCGTCATTCCACGAAGACGACGCGTGCGCAATGCCGTTGTTTGGCCAAGGTTTCCGCTGAAATCTGGCAAGGGGCGACGGATAGTGCGCCGGGAGCCTTCCTAAATCGATTGGAATTGGTCAAAACGGCGCGTTGACATGCGCCCGGACTTTTCCGAAAAGGGGCGCAGAGAGATGCTGATGTGGTTCTTGAGGGGTATTGGGATGGGTTCCGCCGGCAGGCAGCGCATGCGCTCTGCCTTTGCCATGCCGCTCCTGATCCTGACCGTTGGGGTGTCGGCGATGGTCATGGCCTCGCCGGCGCGCGCCGATTTCCGCGTCTGCAACGCCACGCAGAACCTGGTCGGTGTCGGCATCGGCTATCGCGCCAAGGCCGGCTGGATCACCGAAGGCTGGTGGCACATTGAAGGATCGAGCTGCAAGACGTTGATCGAAGGGCCGCTGTCATCAAGGTTTTACTATCTTTATGCAGAAGACGCCGAGCGCGGTGGACGCTGGGACGGCCCGATCAACATGTGCGTGGCTGAAAAAGAGTTCAAGATCGCCGGCGTAAACGACTGCGTCGCCCGGGGCTTCCAGCGCGCCGGATTTCAGGAATATGACACGGGCGAACAGGCAAGCTGGATGGTCCAGCTGACCGATGAGCCCGCAACGGGAGGCGCTCCAGCCGCCCCGGGAACCAATAGTCAATGAGACGCAGCCGCAAGGTCAAGATCCTAGCCACAATCGGTCCGGCCTCCTCCTCCGAGGAGATGCTGAAGAAGCTGTTCGAAGCGGGCGCCGATGTGTTCCGCATCAATATGAGCCATACAGATCACGAGCTGATGCGCACGCTGGTCGGACGCATCCGGGCCGTCGAGGAGCAGGTGGGCCGGCCGATCGGTATCCTCGCCGACCTGCAAGGCCCCAAGCTGCGCGTCGGCAAGTTCGCCAATGGCAAGGAAGTGCTGACACCGGGCCAGACCTTCACGCTCGACGACAATCCCGAGCCCGGCACGTCGACCAGGGTCTATCTGCCGCATCCGGAAATCCTGAGTTCGGTCGAGGCCGGTCACCGTCTTTTGATCGATGACGGCAAGCTCGAGCTGAAGGCGGTGAAAAGCGACGGCAAGTCGATCGTCTGCACCGTCGTCGCCGGCACCACGATTTCCGACAAGAAGGGCGTCAGCCTGCCCGACACCGACCTGCCGGTCGGCGCGCTGACCGAGAAGGATCGCAAGGACCTCGACGCGGTGCTCGCCACGGGCGTCGACTGGATCGCGCTGTCCTTCGTGCAGCGTCCCGAGGATCTGGCCGAAGCGCGCAAGATCGCGCGCGGCCGGGCGCTGATCATGGCCAAGATCGAAAAGCCGCAGGCCGTTGCCCGGTTGGCCGAGATCATCGAATTGTCCGATGCGCTGATGGTCGCCCGCGGCGATCTCGGCGTCGAGATGCCGCTCGAAGCCGTGCCCGGCATCCAGAAGCAGATCACGCGCGCCGCGCGCCGCGCCGGAAAGCCGGTGGTGGTCGCCACGCAGATGCTGGAATCGATGATCACCGCACCGGTGCCGACCCGCGCCGAAGTGTCGGATGTTTCGATCGCCGTGTTCGAGGGTGCCGACGCCATCATGCTGTCGGCGGAATCGGCGGCGGGTGCCTATCCGGTCGAGGCTGTGGCGATGATGAATCGCATCGCCACCAAGGTCGAAACCGATCCGACCTATGCCGGCATCATCAACGCGCAGCGCTCCGAGCCGGAAGCGACCGGCGCCGACGCCATTTCGCTGGCCGCCCGTGAAATCGCTGAAACGCTGAAACTGTCGGCCATCATCACCTACACCGCGTCCGGCACCACCGGCCTGCGTGCAGCCCGTGAGCGGCCGCAGGTGCCGATCATCGCGCTGTCGCCGATCCTCAACACCGCGCGGCGGCTGTCGCTTTTGTGGGGCACGCATTGCGTGGTCTCTCCCGACGCCACCGATCTCGACGACATGGTCAACCGCGCCTGCCGCATTGCGCTGGAAGAAGAGTTCGGCAAGCCCGGCGACCGCGTCATCATCACGGCCGGTGTGCCGCTGAGGACGCCCGGCTCGACCAACATGCTGCGCATCGCCTATGTCGGCTCGGACGTGCAAAGCAGCCGGTAATTTGCTGATTTCCCGACGCAGCATCCCGCGCGATTTTGTGCTGAGGTCGCTGTGGCCATAATGCAACGAGGGCACGGACAATGATCCCGGCCTTTGTCTCGACACAGGGTCGCCGCGATCGCCTCTACAAGGCACGGGTGAGGCGGCATCAATGGTCGCCCCTCGCCGTCGGCCCTCCCATCGTTTTGAAAGTATAGTGAATGTCATCTCTTGTTTCGCGCCGGTCGCTTCTGACCGGGCTGTCGCTTGTTGGCGTTTCGGCCATCTCGGCCTGTGCCCAAATGCCCAGACAGTCGATCGGCATGGCAGCTCCTCTCAATCCGCCGCCGCTCGGGCCGGCACCAGAAAAGGCGCCGATTGAAGATGCGGCGCCTGAAGCCGCTGCCCCGGCGTCGCCCGATTACGCCAGCATGTACAGCGCGGTCGAAGATGGCGGCCATTCGCTGCCGGCGATTCCCTTCAGCAAGGTCGACGGCCGCTTCCTGCGGCAGATCGTCGACGATCCGACTGGAGAAAAACCCGGCACGATCGTGGTCAACACGACAGACAAGCACCTCTACTGGGTGCTCGAGGACGGCAAGGCCATGCGCTATGGCGTGGGCTTGGGGCGCCAGGGTTATTCCTGGAAAGGCCGCGCGATCGTCCAGTGGAAACGCAAATGGCCGACCTGGACGCCGCCATCGGCAATGATCCGCAGGGATCCGAAGTTGGAAAAATGGCGCCAGGGCATGCAGCCCGGTATCAGCAACCCATTGGGGTCACGCGCGCTGTACATCTTCAAGGACGGCGTCGACACGCTCTATCGGATTCATGGATCGCCGGACTGGAAGTCCATCGGCAAGTCAGCGTCATCAGGCTGCGTGCGCATGTTCAACCAGGATGTCATGGATCTTTACGAGCGCGTTCCGGGCAAGACACCGCTGCTGGTCATCTAGCGTAGGGCGCAACGCACCTCCCTGTCGGCTAAACATCAGGTCGGAGCGAGTTCGGCCTGAGGCTCCTTGAGGTCGGCACATTTGCCGGCGCCATAGGCGTCGCCGGCAATCCGCGCTTCCGCTGTCCTGGCTATCGCCTCCAGATCGATATCCTTGCCGGCGACCTTCTCGATGGCACCGACGACGAGGTCGGGGGTGATCCAGTCCGGCTTGTGGCCGAGATTGTGCACCCAGACGAGTTCGGCGCCAGCTATGTCGCGTACCAGGCCGACGGAATGGATGTGGGCGTAGACGACCTTGTCGTGGTCGCCCGAAATGACCACGGTCGGCGCCGTGATCTCGTCATAGTGCGGCGCGGCACCAAGCGCGTAGCTGTAGAGGCCGGCAACGTCGGTGGCATTGGCGCGAAAGGCCGATGGCCGCAACACCAGCGGGATCGCGGCCATGCCCAGATAATTGTCCGGCACCTTGTTGGGCGCGAACACGCAGGTCGTGGCGTCAGCCATCTGCAGTGTTCCGGCCGGGTAGGTCAGCGTCTCGGAGAACAACCGGCCGATCACCGGAATGGTGGTCAGGTCGTAGTACCAGGACGTCGCGCCGCCCGGCCAGGGATGCGTCGCCGGCGCCAGGAAGACGAGGCCAAGCGTCTTGTCGGCATGCTCGCGGCCGAAAGCGGCCGTGACCACGCCGCCGAAGGAATGGCCGACGATGATTGCCTTCCTGATGCCGAGACGGTCCATCAGCGCGGCAATGGTGGCGGCCTGCGCGGACGGATTTTCATTGTTGCCGGGGCCGCGCCCGGACCAGCCATGACCCGGCCGGTCGAAGAACAGCATCTCGGCGCGGCCTTCGAGCCCAGGCCTCAGCGGCAGCATCTGATCCCTCAGATTGGCGCTGGCACCGTGGATGAAGACGATTGGCGGCAGGTCCGCCTTGGAGGGGGCGGGGATGTGGACATAATGGATGCGGGCGCCGTTGATGTCGGCAAATTCGCCGACCGGCTGGTTGCGGCGCTCGATCAGCCATGAGCCGACGCGGGTAACGCTGACCAAGGCAAGGACGAGTGCGAGGAGAAAGGCGACCGCGGCGTAGATCAGGTTCATGCGGGGAGATACGGAGGTGGAGGGGGATAAGTTCTGGGGGAACGGGCAGTAGGGTCGTGTGTTCCGCAGTGGAATCTATCCCCTACTGCTTACTGCCCTATTGCCTTACTCCCTTGAGGGGTCAAATTCCTTCGCCGGCAAGCTCTTCCGAAAGGGTGGCGACCTGGTCCTGGGCGCTGCGCATCATCGGATAGATGGCCAGCACCTTCTGCCAGGCCTCGAGCGCCGACTGCTTGTGGCCGGTCAGCGCCATGATCTGCGCCAGACCCGACAGCGCGCCGAAATGGCGCGGCTCGAGCTGCAGCGTGCGGTCGATGTCCGACATCGACTTGCCGTAGTTCTTCATCATGAAATGCACCGTGGCGCGCCGGTTCCAGCCCTCGGCATAGGTCGGCTGCATGGTTACAACCTGGTCGAGAAAATCGAGCGCGACGTCGAATTTCTGGTTGTCCATCGCTTTTTGCGACCACAGCATCATCAGGTCGATCGAGGCGCTGCCGGACTGGGACCATTCGTTCCAGATGTTGCCGGCGATGCGTTCGGCCGCCTTTTCGTTGCGTTCGCGCTTGAGGTCGGAGAACAGCTTGTCCAGCCGGGCCTGTTTGGTCATCGGCGGGGCCGGAGCATCCGGGGTGGCTGGCACTGCCGGCTGATCGTCGGCGGCTCTGGCCGGCAAGCTCATGGCGCCGGAAACAAGCAGAGCTGTCAAAAATGCAAAAAGAATCCGCATCGCCCGATCCTAGTCCCGGGCGGCGGAACATCAAAGTGATTTTAGCGTGAGAAGGTCGGCGGGCCGACAAGCATCAAGGGGCGGAGGCAAAAGCCTCCGGCCGAAAACTCAACCCTGGCGCGCCTTGTAGCGCGGGGCGGTCTTGTTGATGATGTAAACGCGGCCCTTGCGGCGAACCAACTGGTTGTCGCGGTGACGCGCCTTCAGCGCCTTGAGCGAATTCTTGATCTTCATGGTCTTGCCTGTCGGTGTGGACCCGGTGCCGGGTCGAAATTTTAAGGCGCGCCAGAAGACGCGCCTTTTGAACGGTGGGTGGCTCATAAACGAGGACCCTTGTCCGTGTCAACCGCAAGCGTGCGCCGCGTCCTGATATCATCAAATATCCGCCATGTCGTCCCGGCGGCATTGCACGGCTCCGGGCGCACTGGGATGATGCGCTGTATCGCAAGTGATTTGGGGACCATCATGCGCCGAACATTCCTGTCCGCCTGCCTTGTCTTGTTGGCGGGAGCGTCGGGTGCTCGCGCACAGGAATGCGACCGCTCCGACGACAGCCAGCAGATGATGAACATCTGTGCCGGAGCGGATTACCAGGCGGCCGACGCCAAGCTCAACGCGGCCTACCAGAACCTGATCGGCTCGGATGATGCCGATGGCAAGAGGTTGCTGCAGGCGGCGCAGCGCGCCTGGATCGCCTTCCGCGACGCCGAATGCGCGCATACCACCGCCGCCAGAACGGGCGGTTCCGTCCACGCGATGGAGGTTTCGCAATGCCTGACCAGGCTGACCAACGACCGCGTCAAGCAGCTCGCCGCCTCGGCCAATTGCGAGGAAGGCGATGCGGGCTGCGCCAGTTCCGACGAGGTTGAAGGCGACGAGGTGCAGTAACCTGCGTCCGCGATAGAACGGTTCACCGTTTCACGGAAACGCCGAACCGCTTTTACCTCATTGTTTGCTCTAGCCGTGCCGGCTGATGCGGGTGAAGTGGCCCATCTTGCGGCCGGGCCGCGCCTCGGCCTTGCCGTAGAGATGCAGCATCAGGTCGGGCTCGGCGAGCAGGGCGGGCACGCGCAGCACGTCGTCGCCGATCAGGTTTTCCATCACGCAATCGGAATGGCGGTCCGGGCTGCCGAGCGGCAGTCCTGCAACGGCACGGATGTGCTGCTCGAACTGCGAAACGACGCAGGCGGCCTCTGTCCAGTGGCCGGAATTGTGGACGCGCGGCGCAATCTCGTTGGCCAGCAGCGAACCGTCGGCCAGCACGAAGAACTCGACGCCGATGACGCCGACATAGTCGAGCGCGGACAATATCTTCGATGCAGCCGCACGCGCCGCTGCCGCCGTCTGTGGTGTGATGGCGGCGGGCAAGGTCGAGGTGTGGAGAATGCCGTTGCGATGCACATTCTCGGCCGGGTCATAAGCGACGACCGCTCCGTCCAGCCCCCGTGCCGCGATCACGGAGATTTCGCGCTCGAACGGCACGAAGCTTTCCAGGATCAGCGGCACGTTGCCCATCGCCTCGCAGGTGCCGGCGAAGCCGCCTGTTTCCATGTTGCGGAAGACGCGCTGGCCCTTGCCGTCGTAGCCCATGCGCCGCGTCTTCAGGATGCCGCTGCCGCCGAATGTCTTCAGCGCCGCCGTCAGCTCGTCGTCGGTGTCGACCGGACGAAAATCGGCGGTGGCGATGCCGATGCCGTTGAGGAATGTCTTTTCGTTCACCCGATCCTGCGCCACGTCAAGCGCGCGCGCCGGCGGATGGACAGGCACCTTGGCGGCAAGCGCTTCTGCCGCGGCGACCGGCACGTTCTCGAACTCGTAGGTAATGACGGCACTCGCGGCCGCCAGTTCGGCAAGGGCGGCCGGATCGTCATAGGCGGCTGTTATCTGCCGGTTGGCGACCTGGGCGGCCGGGCAATCCGGCTGCGGCTCCAGCACGATGGTGCGGTAGCCGAGGCGGGCGGCGGCCATTGCCAGCATGCGGCCAAGCTGGCCGCCGCCGATGATGCCGATGGTCCATCCCGCGGGCAGGCTCACGGCGTATCCGTCGGTTCAGCGGCGACCTTGGCGGTCTGCGAGGCGCGCCAGGCGTCGAGCCGCTGGGCGAGCTTGTCGTCGTTCAGGGCCAGCACTGCGGCGGCCAGGAGGGCCGCATTGGCCGCACCGGCCTTGCCGATGGCCAGCGTCCCCACCGGAATGCCGGCCGGCATCTGGACGATCGAGAGCAGTGAATCCTGTCCCGACAGCGCCTTCGATTCCACCGGCACGCCGAATACCGGTAGCGGCGTCATCGCCGCCGTCATGCCGGGGAGGTGCGCCGCACCCCCGGCGCCGGCGATGATGACCTTGTAGCCGGCGGCCTTGGCGCCCTTGGCGAATTCATAGAGCCGGTCGGGCGTGCGATGGGCTGATATGATCAGCCGTTTGTGCGGAACGCCCAGCGCCTCCAGCGTTTCGGCTGCCTGGCGCATCGTCGCCCAGTCGGACTGGCTGCCCATGATGATGGCGACGTCGGCGCGTTGGTCGTTCAAGCTATTGCTCCCCGGCGACAAAGGCGCGCCTTAGCGGAATTCGCGCGGGGCCGCAAGGATTTCAGGCCATCGGCCAGATGCCGACGGCCACAATCCGGGTCAAACCGCCGCCTTGCGGAAGCGAGCGACGAAGTCGTCGAGCTCGGGCCTTTCCATGTCGGAGATCGCCCAATAGGAGAAGGCGCCGTCGCTCCATTGCACCATTGAGAAGCCGCCCGAAGAAAGGTCGTCGGGCTGAGTGGCCTTGCCGCCCTGCTGCGGTTCGGCGACCAGCGTGATCAGGTGTTCGCGGTGGCGGTAGACCAGGGCCGGCACCGGCCTGCCCGATATCACCTCGACACGGCCGCCGATCAGCGCATAGCCGTCCTGGGCAAGGTCCGGCGCCGGCGGCGAGACGCCGATGCGGGCGTCGAGCCACGGCTTGACCGTATGGCGATCGGACGAAACGATGTCGATCGGGCTCGCCGCAAGCAGGCTGCGGCGATGGCCGCTGGCGACCGCGGCGGCAAAGCCGTCATCGACGCCACTCTGCATCACCCATTGCGTCGCCCCGCTGGCGAGCACCGCGCTGATCATGATCGACGCCGCCATGGCGCGCCAGTCGAACGAACCGAAGCGGCGCGCTCTTGGCGATGGGCGCGCCAGGGAAGGACGTGTCCCAGCTTCCCGTCTCTGGCCGCCGCCGGCGCCTGCAATCAATCCCGGCAATGCCGACGGCGCGCCCCGCTGCGGCTGCGCCACCTCGGCCGGCGCCTGTTGCTCGGTGCCGGCCATGCCGATCGCCGCGATGCGGGCGCGAAAGGCGTCGCTGACATCGGGACGCGGCAAGCGGCTGACGGCGCCCTGCAAGGCGACAATGCGGGCATGCTCGGCGGCAAGCGTGGGGTCGGCAGCGATGCGCCGTTCCACGGCCAGTGCCGCGGCCGCATCGAGTTCGCCATCTACCAGAGCGTGGATCATCAGCCTGATGCCTTCGGGATCGTTGGGCAGTCCGTCGTCGTGCGTCATGACGCTCTCCCCAGTTCAGACGCCAGCAGACCGCGGGCACGCGCCAGCCTGGACATGACCGTGCCGATCGGCACGGCAAGCATGGCCGATATTTCGCGGTAGCTGAGGCCGTTGATATCGCGCAGCACCAGCGTTTCGAGAAATGGCTGCGGCAAGGCGGCGATCGCAGCCTCGAGTGCCGCCGTATCGGCCCTGGCGATCAGGCTCGCCTCCGGGCCATCCTCGTCCGGCAGGCTGCTGCCGTGTGCCGCGGCCATGTCGTCGAGATCGCCGAGATCGCCGACGGCCATCATGGCGCGCGGCCGGTTGCGCGACATCCAGGTGTAGGAGGTGTTGCGCACGATGGTCAGCAGCCAGGCGCGGGCGTTGCCGCCAGCATAGCCTGATATGCCGGCATGCGCCTTTATGCAGGCGTCCTGCACGACATCCTCGGCGTCGGCGGCATTGCCGGTCAGCCAGCGGGCGAGCGCCAGCGCATCGCCGAGATGTGGCAGCACCACCTCGTTGAAGCGTTGTGCCTGCGCCCTCTCGCTCAAAGCAGCACCATGATCCGATACTCCGGGAGGAACAGGCCGTGCGCTTTCAGAGAGCGACGGCAATCTTGCCCTGCCTGCGCGGGCGAAACCCGCGGAAGCAGGCAACGCCGCCTGCTGTGGTGAAAGTGAATTCATCTGTGTCACCAGTGTCAAGCGTCCTGAAGGAGGGACTGGTGACGATCTTGCTCGCCAGCACATGGTGACAGCTGACGCCGCAACCATATTCGCTGTCCTGGCAATGATGCGGCATGCCGATCTCCTCAACGCCAGCAGTGGCGTATACCGAGGAGACTTGTCGCGGCGCCGGTTTATTCCCGCCGCGTGCAAATCCGGCTGATCACAGTCGCGTGATCGGCCGGTGCATTTCGCGATTGCTGGTCGGCTTGTCGTTCAATCCGGCCAGCGCAGGACGCCGGACGAATCCTTGCGGGCAGTCTTCATCGCATCGGCGGGACGGTCCTTCGCGGTCAATATGGCGCGCAGGCGGTCTCCGACGACCTCGGCCTCGCCGGGATGCAGATTGCAGGGGTCGAGGAAGAAATGGCCGCGCTCGATCTCGTGGTTGCGCACAATGATCGGCGGCGAGCCCGAGGCAAGCGCCGAGGTGAGCCCGGCGGCGGTAAAGCGGCTCTCGGGCGATACGAAGATCTGCAGCCGGTCCAGCGGATTGGCTGTCGGGTCCGGAATGATCTTGGCAAAGATGCCTGGTATCCCCTGCAAAGCGTCCTTCCAGAGATTGAGAGCGGCCTCCTCGCGCCGGCGGATGCCGTGGTGATCGCGCGTCTCCCAGGCTTCCAGCGCGGCCATGGTGCCGGCGATGCTTTCCTTGCCGACCTTCATGGCCCGCGCCACGCCGCGGTTCTGCAGATAGGCCGCCCGCACCAGATCCTTGCGGCCGGTGACGATGCCGCTGGTCGGCCCGCTCAGGAATTTGTGGCCGCTGTAGATGACGATGTCGGCGCCGCGCGCCAGAAAGCCGCGCAGATCGTATTCGGACGCGGCATCGACGATCACCGGCACGCCCTTGGCGTGGCAGATCTCGCAGAATTCCTCCAGCGACAGCATGCCGTACTGCACGGTGTGGTGGGCGACGACATAGAGGCCCGCCGCCGTGCGCTCGTTGATTGCTTCGCGCACATGATAGTCCTGCGTCACGCTGACCGTGCCGGCGGGTACCACCCTGGCGCCGGCGACGCGGACCGACTGGTCGATCGGCGCGCCGTAGTTGACGATGTGGCCAAGCTGGATGACGACCTCCGACTTGAGGTCGCCGGTATCATCGGGCAGGCGCTCGATGGCGAGCAGGCTGGTTCCGGTCATCGCGCCGGCGATCGCCATGGTGATGCCGCTGGCACAGCAGGCGGTGATGAAGCCTGCCTCGCCGCCGGTGAGGCGCGCGACGACGGTGCTCGCGGCACGCTGCAGATCGTCCATCTCCACCCATTGCGAGGCCATTTCGGCCATGGCGCTGATCGCTTCCGGGACGATGATCGATGCGCCGAGCGCGGTCATGGTGCCCGAGACATTGATGATTGGCCTCAAGCCCAGCCGTTCGCGGATGGTGGTGTTGGAGCCGGTGGAGGAAGTGGTTTTCATGTGAGCGGATCCTGTGGGTGGCAGATCAGGCGGCGATCTCGACGACCGCTTCGATTTCGACAGTGATGTTTCCGGGCAGCGAGCCGACGCCGATGGCCGATCGCGCATGCCCGCCGATCTTGTCGAAGACATCGGCGAACAGGTCGGAACAGCCATTCACCACCTTGGGGTGGTCGCTGAAGGTCGGCGTCGCGTTGACGAAGCCGAGCAGCTTGACGACGCGCACGATGCGGCCGAGATCGCCGGCGGCGGCGTGCATGACGGCGAGCAGATTGAGCCCGGTCAGGCGCGCATGCTCATAGGCCTGCTCGACGGTCACATCCTCGCCGACCTTGCCGGTGCAGAGCGTGCCGTCGGCACGCAGCGGCCCTTGGCCGGACAGGAAGATCAGCCGCCCGCTCTCGGCATGGGTGACGAAGTTGGCGATCGGGGTTGGCGGCTCGGGCAGCGTCAGGCCAAGTTCGGCGAGCCGGATGTAAGGCGTCATGGAAGAAGGCTCCCTTGGTTGGCTTCAGCCATCCGATATTCAAAAATGAGACGGCATCAGCCGTCCGATGTCAGAAATGCGAGGCGCGGAAACGCGCCAGGAAGGTGCGGAGGCGCTCGTTGGTGGTCTCCGCCGCGAGGATCTCCTTGGGCGGGCCGACGGCGCTGACGCCGCCATCGGCCATGAAGACGATGCGGCTCGAGGCGTCGCGGGCAAAGGCCATTTCGTGCGTCACCATCAGCATGGTCATGCCGTCCTCGGCAAGGCTGCGCACTACGGCCAACACCTCGCCAACCAGTTCGGGATCGAGCGCCGAGGTGATCTCGTCGAGCAAAAGGATCTTCGGCTCCATCGCCACGGCGCGCGCGATGCCGACGCGCTGCTGCTGGCCGCCGGAAAGCTCCGCCGGCAGGCTGTCGGCCTTGTGGGCGAGGCCGACGCGGCCGAGCCAGTGTTCGGCGGCCTGGCGCGCTTCGGCCTGGCTCTTCCCCCGCACCTTGGTCAAGCCCAGCATGATGTTGCCGGCGGCCGTCAGGTGCGGAAACAGGTTGAAGCTCTGGAAGACCATGCCGGTCTCGGCACGCATGGCGGCCAAGTCGCGCTCGCTGCGGCGCTGGCGCGTTCCGGCTGAGAGATAGCCGACCTCCTTGCCGTCGATGCGGATCGAGCCGCTATCGTAGCTTTCGAGGAAATTGACGCAGCGCAGCAGCGTGGTCTTGCCGCTGCCGGAAGGTCCGATGACGGTGACAACCTCGCCACGCTTCACCTGAAGGCTGACGGAACGCAGCACCTCGACGGCGCCGAAAGCCTTTGACACATCGCGCACTTCGAGCAGTGCCGGATTGGCGCTTGTGGTGTCGGACATCGTGCTATTCCCGAATGAAGGCAAAGCGCCGCTCGAGCCGCCGGCTGGCGAGCGAAAGCGCATAGTTGACGGAGAAGTAGATGAGCGCGCCGAGGATATAGAGCGGCATCGCCTCATAGGTGCGGCCGATAACCTGGTTGATGGCCTGCATCAAATCGGTGATGCCGAGCAGCGAGACCAGCGCGCTGCCCTTGACCGCGTCGGTGACGCCGTTGATCCATGGCGGCAGGAAGCGCCTGAAGGCCTGCGGGAAGATGACGTAGGTCAGCCGCTGGCGGAAGGTCAGCCCGATCGCCATTGCGGCCTCGGACTGTCCCTTGGGAATCGAGGCGACCGCGCCCCTGAGATATTCGATGACCTGCGCCGTCTTGAACAGGGTCAGCGCCAGCACCGCCGCCCAGAACGACGGCAGATGAAGTCCGATGGCAGGCAGACCGTAATAGACGAAGAACATCAGCACCAGGATCGGAATGCCACGGATGGTGTCCGAGAAGATGCGCACCGCCCAGCGCAGCGGGACGGGACCATAGACCAGGGCTACACCCAGCAGGACGCCGGCGATGAGCGACAGGACCACGACCAGAAGCGATACCCAAAGGGTCAGCGCGAAGCCTTTGGCGAGGAAAGGGAGGGCGTATAGGATCTGGCTCAGCATGTCAGCGCGCCGCCCTGAACCGGCGCTCGACGAGCCTGAGCGCAAAAAGCAAGGCGTAGCCCGTCACCAGATACATCGCCGTCGTCACCAGATAGACCTCGACGATGCGGAAGGTGTTGAAGTTGATCCACTGGGCGCCGAAGGTGAGCTCGGGCACCGAGATGACCGAGGCGATCGACGTGTCCTTGAACAGCGAGATGAAGGTGTTGGACAGCGCCGGCAGCGTGATGCGCAGCATGGTCGGCAGGCGCACATGGATGAGCCTTTGCCATGGTGTCAGGCCGATCGCCTTGCCGGCATCGAGCTGGCCGCGCGGGACAGCCTCCAGGCCCGAGCGAAACACCTCGACCAGATAGGCGCCGCTATAGACCGAGAGTGTCAGGACAAACGAGGTCGGCGCGCTGTAGGCCAGGTCGACCACGGTCGGCAGGCCGTAGAAGACAAGGTAGACCAGCAGGATCAGCGGCACGTTGCGGATGAATTCGACATAGGCGGCGATGATCGCCCGCACCACGCGCCCGGCCGAGACGTACCAGACCGCCAGTACCAGCCCGATGACGACGCCGATGGCGATCGAGATGACGGCAAGCTCGAGGCTGAGCAGCAGACCGCCCCACAGCTTGTCGAAATGCCGCCAGATCAGATTGAAATTGAGGGCGTAGCCCATGCGTCCGCCTTGGTGTGAAGGGCGTCGGATAGGTTGCGGAAGGGCTGGAACGCGGCCCTTCCGCAATCCGGGATCAGATGACCGGGAAGCCGGGGTGGCGCGCCGGCGGCTCCTGGCCGAAATAGTCCTTGAAGGCGGCGTCATAGAGCGCCGATTCATGGCCGAACATTGCAATGGTGAAGGTCTGGTTGACGAAGGTCAGCCAGTCGAGGTCGCCTTGCCGAAGCGCGGCGCCGTAGAGCATCGAATACCAGCTCTTGCCGGCGTCGAAATATTTGTCCGGATTGCGTGAGGCGAGCCAGCGCACGGTGGACAGATCGACGGCGGCAGCGTCGGCGCGCTTGGATTCCAGCGCCTGCAGAACGTTGGCCTGGGTGTCGATCTGCAGCACCTGTGCCTGCGGCAGGGCATAGTGGACGGAGCTTTCGGCGTCGACATTCTGCAGGATGGAGATGCGCGTCGCCGAACCGCCGGCAAGCAGCTTGTCGAAGGTCTTGTTCTCGGCGGTGGGAAGCGTCAGCAGGGCAACGCCTTCGACATAGTACGGCCGGGTGAAGTTGATCAGCTGCGAACGCTGCGCCGTCATCGTCATGAACTGGATGGTGATGTCGACCTTGTTGGTGGTGACGTTGGGGATGCGCTGCGCCGGATCCTGCATGACGAACTCGACCTTGGTCGGATCGTCGAAAAGGCCCTTGGCCAGGATGCGGCCCATGGTGATGTCCATGCCGACCAGTTCGCCGGCATCATTCTCGAAATGCCAGGGCGCGTTGGTGCTGCCGGTGCCGACGATCAGCTTGCCGCGGTCGAGCACGGTGCGCAGCAGGCTGTCGGATGCGGCCTGGGCGGCAGCCTTCTGGGCATCGACGGTTGCAAGCACGCCGGCGGTGGCCAGTCCAGCCATTCCCAATTTCAGAAAATCACGTCTTCCGGATGTGTCGTTCACGGCGACCTCCTTTCGTGTTGTGTTCCCCTATGCACAGGCAATACACGCGACAGTGATCATGAGAATATTGTCTCTTACAAGAGACGCATGTATCCTGTACAAGACAGATACTAGCACCAGGAATCGACAATGCAAGATGGCAATGCCTTGGCCGTTTCGGCCGATGAAAAGACGACGGCTTCCCGCGAAAAGGGCCTCAACCGGGTGCTCGAAATCCTGGACTTCCTGCATACGACGCAGCGCGCAATCGGCATCGGCGACCTTGCCAAGGGGGTGAATGCGCCGCGCTCGACGACCTATACGCTGGTGCGCTCGCTGGTCGACGCAGGCCTGCTGGAAATGGCCGGCGACGGCAACCGCGTCTATTTCGGCAAGAAGCTCTATCTCTATGGAATGGACTATGTGCGCGGCAACGACCTGCTGCGGCGGGGGCGCCAGGAGGTCGACCATCTGTCGCGCGAGACCGGGGAGACTTCGGAACTGTGCATGCTGCAGAGCGGCCGCTACACCATCGTCCACTCCAGCCCCGGCACCAGGCCGTTCCGCATCAGTTCCGCCACCGGCCTGCAGATACCGCTGCCCTGGACCGCTTCGGGCCGGCTGCTGCTGGCGGGGCTGGAGCGGGCCGCGATCGAGGACATGGTGTCGCAGGACGATCTCGTGCTGCCCGATGGCCGCAAGCTGCGGCTCGATGATTTCATCGCCGACATCGCCAAGGCGCGGGTCACCGGCTACTGCGTCACCTCGGGGCTCGTCGACGCCTACACCAAATGTCTTGCCGTGCCGGTCTTTTCAGCGCCTGGCAAGGTCGAGGCGACGATGTGCCTGGTGGTTCCGATCGATACCACCGAGGAGCGGACCGGCAGTCTCATCGGCCTGCTGCGCGAGCGGGCCGGCAGGCTCTCCATCGCCGGATAGGCGAAACGTGACGAGGATCGCGCGGCCCGCGGCTCAAGCGATGATGTCGGGAATGATCTTGTCTTCCAGCTTCATCAGCCGGTCTTTCAGCGCCAGCTTCTTCTTTTTCATGCGCTGGATCTGCAGCGGGTCGCAATTGGTGGCGATCATCGCGTTGATCGCCGCGTCGAAATCGGCGTGTTCCTGCTTCAGCCGGGAAAATTCGAGGCGAATATCGGCCTGTTCCTGATCGGACATTCTCTACCGTCTGCACTGCGGCGCCCAAAAACTGGGCCTGATTGGGCGGGGGCGGCGATTTCTGCCACCGGCGCGCAGCCCATATCACATTTCACATTGCCGTGGAATGCTACCACGCAGCATTCGACATCGCAGTCGGAAGGTGGCAAAGTGTCATTGTGCCGTCACAGAAGCGACCTGCGGTGGACGCGCCTTTTGGCGGCAGCAATCGAGGAAACCATGAAAGGGAGAACCAATCATGTCTCTTGCTTCCCATCTTGACGAGTTGCAGCGGAAACACGGCGACATCGAACGCGAGATCGATGACGCGATGAACCACCCGTCGGTGGACGACCTCGAAATCGTGAATCTCAAGCGACGCAAGCTGGCACTCAAGGATGCGATTGAGAAATTGAAAGCGCAACCGACCACGCATTGATGCCCGACTGACATAGCCGCCACTATGCGGTCTTCCTTGCCGGCGGCAACCGCCGCCGGTGCTGGTGGATTTTAATTTTCCGCTCTGGGCGGGCCATCGTAAAAATCATATTGGGCCGAAGAGCCTTCTCAACTTCGTCATCCCAGGGCGAAGCAGGAGCGAAGCTCCGTCGCGGGGACCCTGGGATCCATTCCGTTTCCTCGGCCGAAGGGTGCAGCGGAGCGGAATTCTCACCGCAGCAACGCTCGGAAGTCGCTGCATGGATCCCTTGGGCTGCGGGGCAGCCCCAGGGATCTGCGCCGCGTCGCTACGCTCTTTGCTCCGCTCGTGGATGACGAAGTGTGGAACATCTCCGCCAATCGCGAAGGTATGCGGTCCGTCAACGCGAGCGACAGGGTCAAAACTTCGGCACCGGGGAACTGCTTGCGGGTCATTTCGGGGCCAGTGGCGACCTGTCGCCATTGACAAGCCATCTTTGCTCCTCCACCTCATGCCGGACTCTTGCGCTTCGGCCCCGGGGTGTGCTTGTGCGTCGACGTGGACGCTTGGCGCTCCAGAGACAAAAGGCTGCCGGCATGACCGGATATTTTTCCTTTCCCTTCCCTCGCCGCACCTCGGTCGGCGTCGATGTCGGCGGCGTGGTCGTCGGCGGCGGTGCCCCGGTTGTCGTGCAGTCGATGACCAACACCGACACCGCCGATATCGACCAGACGGTCGCGCAGGTTGCCGCACTGCACCGCGCCGGCTCCGAGATCGTGCGCATCACCGTCGACCGCGATGAGAGCGCCGCTGCCGTGCCGCGCATTCATGAGCGGCTCTTGCGGCTCGGCGTCAATGTGCCGCTGGTCGGCGACTTCCACTATATCGGCCACAAATTGCTCGCCGATCACCCGGCCTGCGCCGAGGCACTGGCCAAATACCGCATCAATCCGGGCAATGTCGGCTTCAAGGACAAGAAGGACCGGCAGTTCACCGATATTGTCGAGATGGCGATCAAGCACGACAAGCCGGTGCGCATCGGCGTCAATTGGGGCTCTCTCGACCAGGAGCTCCTGACCCGGCTGATGGATGACAACCAGGACAAGGGTTTCCCGCTGACGGCGCAGGAGGTGACGCGTGAGGCGATCGTGCAGTCGGCGATCCTGTCGGCCGAGATGGCCGAAGAGATCGGCCTCGGCCGCGACAAGATCATCCTGTCCGCCAAGGTCAGCGGCGTACAGGACCTGATCGCCGTCTATACCGAACTCGCCACCCGCTCCAACCATGCGCTGCATCTCGGCCTCACCGAGGCCGGCATGGGTTCGAAAGGCATCGTCGCCTCGTCGGCGGCGATGGGCATCCTTCTGCAGCAAGGCATTGGCGACACCATCCGCATCTCGCTGACGCCCGAGCCGAATGGCGACCGCACGCGCGAGGTGCAGGTGTCGCAGGAATTGCTGCAGACGATGGGCTTCCGGCAGTTCGTGCCGATCGTCGCCGCTTGCCCTGGCTGCGGCCGCACGACATCCACCGTGTTCCAGGAACTCGCCCAGAACATCCAGGCGGATCTGCGCAAGAACATGCCGGTGTGGCGCGAAAAATATCCGGGTGTCGAGAACCTCAAGGTCGCGGTGATGGGTTGCATCGTCAACGGCCCTGGCGAATCCAAGCATGCCGATATCGGCATTTCGCTGCCCGGCACCGGCGAGACGCCGACGGCGCCTGTCTTCGTCGACGGCAAGAAGGCGGCGACGCTCCGGGGGCCAGCGATCGCGGCGGATTTCGAGAAAATGGTCGCCGACTACATCGAGCAACGGTTCGGTCGCAGCGGCAAGGCCGCGGCAGAGTAGGCCAGATGCGGCGTTTCCCCAGGGCGGCGCTGATTGTCCTGTGCAGTGTGGCCTGGTCGACGCTTGCCCAGGCCGATCCGCCGCAATCGGCCAAGCAGCGGCTGATCGACAAGGTCTGCAATTTGATCCAGGCCCATGCCGACCAGAACGGCCTGCCCCGGGATTTCTTCGCCCGGCTGATCTGGAAGGAAAGCCGTTTCGATCCCAACGCAGTCAGCCCCGTCGGCGCCGAGGGCATCGCTCAGTTCATGCCGGGCACCGCCAAGATGCGAGGGCTCGAAAACTCCTTCGACATCAACCAGGCGATCCCGGCCTCGGCGAAGTATCTCGCCGAAATGAAGACCAGCTACGGCAATCTTGGCCTGGCGGCCGCCGCCTACAATGCCGGCGAAAGCCGGGTGTCGCGCTGGCTGGGTTCGGGCGGTTTCCTGCCGATGGAGACCGAGAGCTATGTCTTCGACATCATGGGCGAGCCGGTCGACAAGTTCACCGACCCCGCCTATGCCGGACAGGTCGCGCCGCTCGACGCCAAGACGGATTTTGCCGTTGCCTGCCGCAAGCTGCCGGTGATCATGTCCCAGACCGTGGCGATGGCCTCGATCAACGTCAAACCATGGGGCGTCCAGGTGGCCGGCAATTTCCGCCGCAGTGCCGCAATTAGCCAGTGGCTGCGGGTGAGGAGCCGGTTTCCGGCCCTGCTTGCCGGTCATGATCCGGTGGTGAGCCGGGTGCGCACGCCGATTGGGCGGCGCGGCATCTACGCGGTCAGGATCGGAATCGACGACCGCGCCGCCGCCAATGTCATTTGCCAGAAACTGCAGAGCGTCGGCGGGGCCTGCGTGGTGGTGCGCAACCGTTAAAGGCCTGAAGCCGGCTCGATGCTTGAAAGAGAATCGAACGTGAAAGCCAGGATCGTCCTGCTCAATGGCGTCGGCAGTGCCGGCAAAAGCTCGATCGCCAGGGCGTTGCAGACAATAACCGCCGAACCGTTCCTGCATGTCCAGATGGACACCTTTATCGAGATGCTGCCCGATGCCTTGCAGGACCATGCTTATGGCTTCTCCTACGAGACCATCCGGCAAGGCGGCCGGCCCTCGGTCGTGATCAGGACCGGACCGACGGGAGTGCGTGCCCTGCGCGGCATGCGCCACGCCGTCGCCGCCATGGCCGGGCAAGGCAACAGCCTGATCGTCGACGATGTGCTGTGCAATGGCGAAATGCCTGAATATGTCGAACTGCTGTCGGCCTTCGATCTCCATCGGGTTGGCGTCATGGCGCCGCTGGAGGTCCTGGAAGCCCGTGAAGCCCAGAGGGCCGACAGGCGGCCGGGCCTGGCGCGCTGGCAATATGGGCGCGTGCACGCGGGCATAGTCTACGATATCGAGGTCGACACCAGCCATCTCACCCCGCTGGAATGCGCCCGTCGCATCCAGCAACAATTTCGACTATAGGCGGCGATGGATCGGCCGGGGGTTTGCCCTGCCTGTGAAACGACAAGGGCAACGGGATGTTCGACGCCTACATTATCTGCGGCACGCCGAGAACCGGCAGCACTTTGCTGTGCAAGCTCCTGGCATCCACCGGGACATCAGGCGATCCGCACTCATTCTATCGGCGGCAGGATGTGTCGGAGTGGGCCGAGGAGTGGAAACTGCTAGCCCGCGACACGATGGGCGAGCTTGAATTCGATGTCGCCTATCTCGATGCGGCAATCACCGCAGGCAAGGGCGGCACCGAGATCTTCGGCCTGCGCCTGATGCGCGAAAACCTGGATGAACTTTCGGCGATCCTCGACCGGATTTTCCCAGGGTTGGCCTCGAACACGGCGCGTTTCGAAAGAGCTTTTGGCCGCATTCTCTACATACATCTGTCGCGGGAGAACAAGCTCGCGCAGGCGATCTCGCTGATCAAGGCACAGCAGACCGGTCTTTGGCACATCGCGCCTGACGGCACCGAAATCGAAAGGGTCGCACCGGCGCAAGAGCCCCAATATGATTTCGAGCGGATCAAGGGGGAGCTTGCCGAACTTGAATCCTATGACGCGGCCTGGAACATCTGGTTCACGGCGCAAGGCATAACGCCGCTGCGCGTTGGCTATGAGCATCTGTCCGCCGATCCGGCGGCGGCGTTGCTGGGCATCTGCGAGGCCCTCGGCGTTCAGCTTCCGAATGCCGATGACATCCGGCCCGGCGTCGCAAAGCTCGCCGACGAGACAAGCCTCGACTGGATGCGCCGCTATCGTCTTGACGCGGCCCGCTTGGCGTCGTGACCTGGATCAGGCCGTCTTGGCCACCACCGTTTCGCTGAGCCATGTGCCGATCTTGGCGCCGAGGCGATCGGGCGAGACCGGCTTCGGCAGATAGTCGTCCATGCCGGCCTCGATGCATTTGTCGCGATCGCCCTTCAGCGCGTGCGCGGTGACGCCGACGATCGGGATGTGGCCGCCCGACGAGGCCTCGATCGCGCGGATGGCGCGGGTTGCCTCGTAGCCATTCATCTCGGGCATCGAGACGTCCATCAGGATCAGTTTCGGATGCAGCGACCGGTACATCTCGACCGCCGTGCGGCCGTTGCCGGCGATGCGGTAGCTGAGGCCAAGCCCGTTGAGGATCTGGCCGAACACCAACTGGTTCACCTCATTGTCCTCTGCGATGAGGATGTCGATCGGGCCGTTCGACGTGGCCGTCGATTCCGGTACTGCCACGGCCGGCACGGCTGGGCCACGGATGACCGTGAAGGCAGGCGGAGCCGCCTGCGGCATCTGGACCGGCTCGCGAACGAAATGCGCCTTGCCGGCCTGAGAGCGGGCCTTCTGGATAACCGAGATAACCGTGCCGAGCAGGATCGCCGAGCGCGCCGGCTTGGTCAGATGCGCCGATATGCCGAAGTCGATGATCATCTTGCCGAAATCGACCTGGTCGACCGAGGTCAGGATAACGATCGGGATGGCGGACAGCCGGCTGTCGGCGGCGATGGCGCGGGCGACATCGGCGCCGTTCATGCCAGGCATCTGGTAGTCGAGGATGATGCAGTCGACGCTGGCACCCAATTGGCAGGCGCGATCGAGGAAGGCGAGCCCCACGGCGCCGCTTTCTGCCGCCGCGCAGTCGAAGCTCCAGCTTCTGAGCTGCTCGAGCAGGATCTCGCGGTTGACCGGATTGTCGTCGATGACCAGGACGCGCGCGCCGGTGACGTCGACCGGCACGACCGCGTCGCGCGCTTCGGCATGATGCACGGGCAGCGGCACCGCGAACCAGAAGACGGAACCGCGCCCGATCTCGCTCTCGACGCCGATCTTGCCGGCCATCAGGTCGACGAGGCGCGCGGCGATGGCAAGTCCCAGGCCAGTGCCTTCGTGACGGCGGGTCGAGGACCCGTCGACCTGGGCAAATTTCTCGAACACGCTCTGCAATTTCTCGGCCGGGATGCCGATGCCGGTATCCTCGACGCGCAGCTTGAGGTGGACAACATCGTTGACGGTTTCCCCGCCGACATCGATCAACACATGGCCCTTCTCGGTGAACTTCACCGCATTGCCGACCAGATTGGTGACGATCTGCCGGAACCGCCCGGCGTCGCCGACGACATGGGCCGGCAGGCGCGGATCGACGCGCACGATGAGTTCTAGGTTCTTTTCGGCGACACGTGCCGAAACCAGCGTCGCAACATCCTCGACCGCTTCGGAGAGACGGAACGGGGCAGGGTCCAGGGTGAGCTGCCCGGCATTGATCTTGGAGAAATCGAGGATGTCGTTGATGATGGTGAGCAGCGCATTGCCCGATTTGACGATGACGTCGGTGAAGGTCTTCTGGCGCGCGGTCAATTCGGTCTTGGCCAGCAATTCGGCCATGCCGAGCACGCCGTTCATCGGCGTGCGGATCTCGTGGCTCATATTGGCCAGGAATTCGGACTTGGCACGGTCGGCGGCCTCGGCCTTGAACAGAGATTCGGCCGATTGGGCAAAGGCGCGGCGGATCGCCTGCTCCATCGGCCGGAAGATCCAGAAGGCGACGATGGCCAGGACGCCGAACAACAGGCCGCTCGCCCACAGCAGCAGCCGGTCGCTGGAAGCGTCGGCCAGATGGCGCTCGTCATCCATCGCGGTGCGGACACGCACCAGCATCGGCTGGACAAACAGGTCGTTCTGGTTGCGGATTTCCCGGTAGCTCCATTCATCGGCTTTTTGCGCCACCGACATCAGGTTGAGATTGCGCACCATGTCGCGCGGCGACCAGAACAGATCGCCGTTGACGGAAGAGGCTTCGAGTTCGTTGATGGTCTTGGCCGACAGGCGCGGACGTATCGCGTCGAGCTGAGCGGTCAGTGTGTCGATCTCGCGGGTCAGGCGTTCGGAATGGTCACGCGCCGAAGCGCTCAGCGCATCGCGCGTTTCGTTGCGCCAGGCGGACCCCGTCGTCTCGGCGAAGCTGGTCGCGTTGCGCAGGTCGCGGGTGAAGACGACGAGGTTGCTGCTCAGCGCATCGATGTCATGGCGGAAGGAATTGACACGGTCGAGCGCAATCATGATGGCCATGGAAGCCAGCGCGAAAATCAGCAGTCCTGAAAGGTAGCGGATCCGGACAAACCGGATGAAGGAAGAATATTCCGGCATGCGCAACCCCAACACATACGCATTATTTTAACGATCGGGATTACGCTTCATTTACATTAAGATTTCGTTCGCGCGGAAGGCGCGGTTGCTCTTGCACAGGGCGTCGCGGCGGATCAGATCGATGCGGTGATGCCGCCGTCGACATAAAGGATATGACCGTTGACAAAGGACGAGGCATCGGAGGCCAGGAACACGCAGGCCCCGACCAGTTCCTCTACCTTGCCCCAGCGGCCGGCCGGCGTGCGCTTCTCAAGCCAGGCGCTGAAGGCAGGATCGGCGACAAGGGCCGCATTGAGCGGCGTATCGAAATAGCCGGGCGCGATGGCGTTGCATTGCAGGCCGTGTCTGGCCCAGTCGGTCGCCATGCCCTTGGTCAGGTTGCCGACCGCGCCTTTCGTCGCGGTGTAGGGCGCGATGCCGGGGCGGGCGAGGGCTGTCTGCACGCTGGCGATGTTGATGATCTTGCCGCGGCCTCGCCTGATCATGTGGCGTGCGACCGCCTGACCGACATGGAAGACGCTGGCGACATTGGTCTGCAGCATGCGCTCGAACGCATCGGCGGGGAAATCTTCAAGCGGCGTGCGGAACTGCATCCCGGCATTGTTGACCAATATGTCGATCGGCCCGCCGGACAGCTCGAAATTGTCGATCGCTGAGCGGACCGCGTCATGATCGGTCGCGTCGAAGGCGAGCGTTTCCGCCGCAGGGATCTGCGCCGCCGCCGCGCCGAGTTTCGCGGCGTCACGGCCGTTGAGGATCACGCTTGCGCCGGCTTGCGCCAGGCCCTTGGCCAGAGCGAGCCCGATGCCTTGCGACGAGCCGGTTACGAGCGCCCGGCGCCCGCTGAGACCGAACAGATTGGACGACATCGAAGCTGATCTCCCATTTGCCTCTCGCCACGCACCGCCGATATCGGGCCTGCCGTCAGCTATTGCGCGTCGCGACGAAGGTCGCGGCTTCCTTCAGCAGCGCCGCCTTGTCGCCATAGGGGTCGAGCAGCGCGTGCGCTTGGCCGACAAGGCCATGCAACTGGCTGCGCGCCCAGTTCACACCATGCAGCGCCACCAGGGTTGCCTTGCCGGCGGCGGCGTCCTTGCCGGTCGCCTTGCCCATCTGGCTGGCGTCGGCCGTCAAATCGAGCAGGTCGTCGGCAAGCTGGAAGGCGAGGCCGATCGCCGAGCCGAATTCGGCGAGCCGTTCGCGATCCTCAGCCGGCGCGCCGGCGATGATGGCACCCGCCTCGCAGGCGAAGCGGATCAGCGCGCCGGTTTTCATCGCCTGCAGCCGGATGATGCCGGCCTCGTCGGGCGCTGCCTGTTCGGCCTCGAGGTCGAGTTTCTGGCCGCCGACCATGCCGCCGGCACCGGCGGCGCGGGCAAGCGCCAGCACCAGGGCGGCCCGCCGCTCGGCCGGCAACACGGTCGCCTCGCTGGCGATGATGTCGAAGGCCAGGGTCAGTAAGGCGTCGCCGGCCAGGATGGCTGTCGCCTCGTCGAAGGCCCTGTGCACGGTCGGCTGGCCGCGGCGCAGATCATCGTCGTCCATCGCCGGCAGGTCGTCATGGATCAGCGAATAGCAGTGCACGCATTCGAGCGCCGCCGCGACGCGCAGCGCCGCTTCGCCATCGGCCGAAAACAGGGCGGCACTTTCCATGACCAGAAACGGCCGCAGGCGCTTGCCGCCGTTCAGCACGCCATGGCGCATCGCCGCCATCAGACGATCGGGCCGCGCGATCTCGCCCGAAAGCGGGCGATCATCGAGCAACCGCCGCAGCAGCACCTCGATGGCGGCTGCCCGCCGGATAAGCGCCATTTCGAACGCCATTTCGTCGTCATTCGTCATGGCCGGGAGCGGTAGCCGACACTCAGACGTTGCGCAAGAAGGCAAGCGCCATTATGCCGGAGCGGTAAGAGCCCGTTTGGAAACTCTCCTCCTGCGGTCATCTGAAGGCGTTTTCCGCGCTTCCGGTGCTTGCGTACTCGAATGTACGCTCGCTCCGGGTCTCGAAAACACCGTCATATGATGAACAGGAGGGAGTTTCAAAAGGATCTCTCTGGCACGGGTTGGGCGGCTTGGCGGAACCGATCGTCGATCATGAAACCGAAAAGCTGGACATGGCGACGAGATCGCGCGGCGTGAACCGCCGCGGTCTCAGGCGCTGGGTCCGGCGCGGCCTCATCGCGGCCGCCGTGCTGGCGCTGATCCCGACAGTGCTGACTTTTCTTTACCTGCCGTCCTTCGTGCATCCGGTGTCGACGCTGATGCTGAAGGATCTGGCGACCTTCTCCGGCTATGACCGGCGCTGGGTGTCGATCGACGATGTCGCGCCGGTGCTGGCCCATTCCGTCATCATGTCGGAGGACGGTCAGTTCTGCTTCCACCGCGGCGTCGATCTCGGCGAACTCAGGGGGGTCGTCGACGATGCGCTGGCCGGCGAGGCGACGCGCGGCGCCTCGACCATCACCATGCAGACGGTGAAGAACCTGTTCCTGTGGTCGAGGCCGCTGGGCTCGGTGCGCAAGGTCGTCGAACTGCCGCTTGCCGTCTATTTCGACGCGGTGATGTCGAAACGGCGGATCATGGAGATCTACCTCAACATCGCCGAATGGGGCCCCGGCATCTACGGCATCGAGGCGGCGGCGCAGCATCATTTCGGCATTCCGGCAAAACAACTGTCCAGACGGCAGGCGGCGCTTCTGGCCGTCACGCTGCCCAATCCGATCGCCCGCAATCCGGCAAAACCCGGGCCGGGCTTGAGACGGCTCGCCAATCTGATCGAGCGGCGTGCCGGCCGTTCAGGCGCCTATGTCGGCTGTCTGGAATAGGCTATATCGATGTTCAGGTGATGCCGGCCTGCAAACGGCGGAGACCTGCGCTTCCGGTGCTCACGTACTTCAAGTACGCTCCGCTCCGGTTCTCGGTATCCATCGTTTTCGGCTCGGCCTGACCTGAACCTCAATACACCCTAGCCTGGCCGACTCAAAAAAATTCACTGTAGTGCTGGCCAAAACAGTGTCAGGCGTGTATAGGCACCCGACTTTCTCAGATTTAGGCCCCGACATGGCCCTTTCACGAGGGCGGGCGGGGCTTTTGACCATGTAGTGGAGCATATCCATGGCCGTTCCGAAACGCAAAACCTCTCCGTCCAAGCGCGGCATGCGCCGCTCGGCCGACGCCCTCAAGGCCCCGACCTATGTCGAGGACAAGAATTCCGGCGAAATGCGCCGCCCGCACCATATCGACCTGAAGACCGGCATGTATCGCGGTCGCCAGGTGCTGACCCCCAAGGAAAGCTGAAACCAGCTTTTTTGAAGGTTTGAGTTGCAAAGGACCGGCCTCTGGCCGGTCTTTTTGCGTTTGGCGGAATTTTGACGACCGGAGCCGAAGGCTCGGGCCACCGCCCAGTCCAGGACACCGACAAGCTCTTGAGGCTGCCTCCAACGGGGGCTGTTTCCATGCGCGTCGGATGCCCGCGCGCCGCGCGACCCTCCCTGGCTGACGTCCATCGACGCGACTTCCCTCAACATCAAGCCCAGCTTCCAGATCTCATCCGACCATCGACAGGCCTTCCTTCGATGGTTTTCGGCATGGGTGGGATTGTGTTTGACGATTTCTTATGTAATTTTCAAAATAATAGTCGGAAATCGACACCAATGGGGAATTGCATGTGGGATTTCGTCAGCACGAGTGATCTCGACGACACCGAACAGGCGGTGCTTTCCCAACTCAAGGTCGACGGGCGGATGTCGAGCGTCGATATCGCCAAGCGCATCGGCGTCACCGAAGCGACGGTGCGGCGGAAAATGGCGCGCGTGCTCGAGGATCCGGATATCTGCATCCAGGCGGTCGTGCGCCCCCTGCGCAGCGATGTCGGCATCGCCGCCATTGTCGGGTTCGATGTCGATCGCGAGCACATCATCAGCGTCGCCCGGAAACTGTCGGAATATTCGTTCGTCGACAGCGTCTACGCCATGACCGGGCCGTTCGACATCATCATCCAACTCACTTTGCCATCAACGACCAGCTTGCATGACTTCCTGGTCAGCGAACTGGCGAACGTTCCCGGGATCAAGGATTCCGAGAGCTACATGATCGGCCGCGTGTTCAAGCACTCGGGCCGGGCCTACCAGCGCAGCAAAACCGAAGAAAAAAGAGGGTAACAATGGGTGAGTTCCTTTCCGCATCGCGCCGCCGCGTCCTGTCTCTGCTTGCCGCCGCGCCGCTCTTCCTGTCGTTAGCATCCGCCGCTCATGCCGACGGGCTTGTCGACCAGATCAAGCAGCGCGGCACCATCGTCGTCGGTACCGAGGCCGCCTTCGAGCCGTTCGAGTTCGTCCGCGACGGCCAGATCGTCGGCTACAACAAGGACATTCTCGACTATGTGGTGAGCCAGCTCGGCGTGAAGCTCGACCAGCTCAACCTGCCGTTCCAGGGGCTGCTGCCGGGCCTGCTGGCGAAGAAGTTCGATCTGATGGCCACCTCGACCGGCATCAATGCCGAGCGGGCGGCGAAATATGCCTATACGAGGCCGACGGGCTCGTTCGAGAACGTCATCGTGGTGCGCGCCGATGAGGAGCGCATCAAGAAGCCGGAAGACATCAGCGGCATGGTGGTGGCAACGCAGCTTGCCTCGTCCGTGCAGCCGATCATCGAAGCTTATGACAAGGAACTCAAGGACAAGGGAGGCAAGGGTGTCGGCGAACTGAAGCTGTTCACCTCCTTCCCCGAGACCCATGTCGCTCTCGCTTCCGGCCAGGTCGATGCGATTGTCATTGCCTCGCCTTCGGCGGCGGTGCTGATGAAGAACGTCCCCGACACCTACAAGGTCGTCGGCTCGATCGGCGAATTCTCCTACTTGTCCTGGGTCGTGCGGCCGGAGGACAAGGACCTGCGCGAATTCAGCAACACCAAGATCGGCGAGCTGAAGGACAGCGGCAAGCTGAAGGAGCTGCAGCTGAAATGGTTCGGCTTCGAGATGAAGACGCCAGACCAGGGCTATCTGCCGCCCGGCGCGCTCTGAATCGTTTCCTCTGAACTTGTCTGGCGTGGTGCAGGCGATGCGCTGCCGCGGCTATCGCCCGCGCCGACGCCGGACGGTGCTTCTCCGTTCGAGCTGAAAAATGTTCCATTTTTCAAAAACGCTGACCTTCCTGCCGCAATTCCTGACCGGCGCCGGCATCACGCTCGGCGTCTCAGCGCTGGGGTTCCTGGCCGGCACGCTGATCGGGTTCGGCCTGCTGGCCTGCGGCCGGTCGCGCTGGCGCCTGGTTCGCTGGATCGGCGCGCTCTACACCAGCTTCATCCGCGGCACGCCGCTGATCGTGCAGATCTTCGTCGTCTATTACGTGCTGCCGGGGCTGGTCGGTATCGATCTGCCGCCGCTCCTGGCGGGCGTGCTGGCGCTCAGCTTCAACAGCGCGGCCTTCGTCGCCGAGATCCTGCGCGCCGGGCTGACACGCATTCCCTCCGGCCAGTATGAAGCGGCCAAGGCGCTCGGCCTGAAACCCGTGGTGACCTGGTTCAAGATCATCATGCCGCAGCTGTTCAGGGCCATCATCCCGCCGATGGTCAACGAGTTCACCATGCTGGTGAAGGCCTCGTCCATCCTGTCCGTGATCGCCGTGGTCGAGCTGACCCGCACCTCGCAGAACATCATGAACGTTACCTACCGGCCGGTCGAGGCGTTCTGCATCGCGGCGGTGCTGTATTTCATCGTGCTGTTTTCCTGCAGCCTCTTGACCCGGCATCTGGAGCGCAAGGCGGAAGGCGCGCGCGCATGACGTTCGATTTCGCCGTCATCGCGGACAACTGGCAGATCCTGGCCAAGGGTTTTGGCAATACAGTGCTGATGTGCGCCGTGTCACTGCCATTCGGCTTCGCACTCGGCATCTTGCTGGCGCTGGTGAGGCTGAGGGGCGGACGGCTGCCGGCGGCAATCGTGTCGGCCTATGTCGAGATCTTCCGCAACATCCCGTTCCTGATCCAGATTTTCCTCTTGTTCTACGCCTTGCCGATGTTTGGCATCCGGCTCTCGCCGGTGGTGGTTTCGATCGGTGCGCTGTCGGCCTATGCCAGCGCCTATTCCGCCGAGATCATCAGAGGCGCGATCCAGTCCATCTCGTATGGCCAGGTCGAGGCCGGCTATGCGCTGGGCCTGCGCTACCTCACCATCTTCCGCAAGATCCTGGTGCCGCAGGTGCTCGGCTACATCCTGCCGGCGGCCACCAACCTCACCATCACATTGATCAAGGAATCGGCGATCCTGTCGGCGATCACCGTGCCAGAACTCACCTACATGGCCCAGAACATCATCGGCCGCACCTTCTCGCCGGTGGAGATCTTCACCGCCATCGCATTGCTGTACTGGGGGCTGACCGCCCTTGTCGCGGCAATCTCGCGCAGCCTGGAGCACAGGCTGCAGCCCCATCTCGCAGCCCGCCGTGGCGCCTGATCCAAAAAGCCTATCAACACAGAGGAGACCCCATGTCCAAACTCACCACCGCGCCGCGCGATGTCTTCCAGACATTCCTGAACTTCCCGCTCGAGGATCTCGACACGCTGAAGGCCGATGTCGCCATCATCGGCATGCCCTATGGCGATCCCTACACGATCGACGAACTGATCAACGACCAGACCAACGCGCCGACGGCGGTGCGGCGCGCCTCGCAGCGGATCAGCCAGGCGCTCGACCGCTATGATTTCGATATTGGCGGGCCGGTCTTCGCCGGCCAGGACATCAAGGTGGTCGATGTCGGCGACGTGCCGGGCAATGCCGCCGATCATGTCGGGCACTACGGCAGAGCCGAGGCGGCGATCCGCAAGATCCTCGCCGCCGGCGCACTGCCGATCACCATCGGCGGCGACCACGGCATTCCGATCCCGATCTTCCGGGCGCTCGATGGCGAAGGCCCGATCACGCTGGTGCAGCTCGACGCCCATCTTGACTGGCGCGACAATGTCAACGGCGTCAAGGAAGGCTATTCCAGCACCATCCGGCGGGCCTCGGAGATGGCACATATCAAGGATATCTTCCAGGTCGGCATTCGTGGCCAGGGCAGTGCGCGCACCGAGGAGGTGGAGGCGGCCCGCGCCTACGGCGCCAACATCATCACCACCAACGAATGGCAGGATATCGGCACCGCCGCGCTGCTCAAGCGCATTCCGGATGGCGGCCGCTATTATCTTACCATCGACGCCGACGGACTTGACCCTGCGGTCATGCCGGCGGTGGAAGGCCCGCAGCCGGGCGGCATCAGCTACCGACAGACGATTGATCTGATCAAGGGGCTGGTCGGCAAGGGTCGTCTCGTCGGCATGGATATCGTCGAGATCGCGCCGGCGCGCGATGTCAACGAGATCACCTCGATGACGGCCGGCCATATCATCCTCAACGTCATCGGTGCCGCCGTGCGTGCCGGCTACTTCAAGCGCTGAGCCTTTTATCTCTCGTTTGCTCCATGTCAGCCGGGCAGCCGGCTGACATGGTTGTTGCATCCGGTCTTCGACCGTGTTTGCGGCTGCGCACGAAAAATCTTGACGGCGTGCCTGTGGGGCATTCTACAGAAGGTGCCCCCTATGGAGACGCCAGATGTTCGGTGCCGTCCCGCTTTTGATCGTGCCTTTCATTCTCTACAATCTCGGCCTGCTGGGTATATTCGGCGGCGGCGACGATCCATGGGCGAGCGAGCTCTTTTCGTTCCGCATGATGTCGGGCGGGGTTTTCTCGATGACGCTTGGCGACCTGATGGTGCTGCTCGGGCTGATCTTCCTGTTCCTCGAAATGGTGAAGGCGGCGCGCACGACCGGCGCTTCGATCATGGACCATCTTCTGTCGACGCTGGTCTTCGTCGCCTTCCTGGTCGAGTTCCTGCTGGTCAAGGGCGCGGCGCACTCCATCTTCTTCACACTGATGATCATCGCGCTGTTCGATGTGCTGGCCGGGTTCGCGGTGTCGATGCGGTCGGCAAGCCGGGACATCAACCTGAACTAGGTCCTTCCGCGCGGAAGCTTTGGCGGGCGCTTGTGCCGACCGTTGGCGGAAACGTCCGTCGGGTCCCCGGCCCTCAGCCTGGGTCGGCGGTAAAGCCGGCGGCCTCGATGCCGGCGATGGCCGCTGCCTCGTCATTGTCCGAGGTGTCGCCGGAAATGCCGACGGCGCCGATGATGATGCCGGCCTTGTCGCGGATCAGCACGCCGCCGACCACAGGCAGTACGCGTCCGCCAGACACATCGGAAATGCCGGCGACCAGATGGGGGCGTTCCTTGGCGAAGGCCTCGACCTTGCGCGAGCCCATGCCTATGGCCAGTGCGCCATAGGCCTTGCCCGCCGACATTTGCGGGCGCAGGAACGAGGCGCCGTCCTGGCGCTGGAAGGCGACCAGATGGCCGCCGGCGTCGAGCACCGAGACACCCAGCGGCTTGAGCTTGAGATCGGCACCCTTGGCGAAGGCGGCATCGATGATTTGACGGGCTTTTTCGAGCGGCAGTGCGGTCACGGCAATCTCCTGTTTGAAAAGGGCAATGATCGGCGACCGGCCGCACGAAGCAATCCCGGTTTCGCTTGAAATTGCTTCTTGCGAAGCGATGGAATGAAGGCCGGGGCTGTCTGGATGGTGCCGTCGAGCTGATGTATCCGAGCAGTGTCGGTTCGCTGGAGAGCGGCGCGCTATTTCTTCTTGGCGCGCGCAGGCTTCTTGGCAGGAACTGCCGGCGCGTTGGCGAGGTCTTCGGCTTCCTTGGCGAGCCGCAGCGCCCGCAGCTTGTCGGTCTTGGCTTTGCGGGCATCACTCTCCGCGGCGTATTCCGCCATCGCTTTCTGGCGGACGGTTGCTGCCTCTTCCTGCTTCTTGAAGCGCAGATCGGCGCGCGCGCGGGCGGCATCCCGAGAGTTCTCAACCAAGACCTTATCCAATCCCGTGAATTGTGGTTTCCGCTTCTTCTAGCAGAGCCGGCCTCTTAGCGGGGAAAATAGTTGGTCACGCGGCCGGGCTGGTGCCGAGAGCCTTGCCCGCGACCACGGCTTCATAGGCGGCCTGCAGGGTCGCGCGGACAGAAGGGCCAGTCGCCGTATCGAGCGGCGTGCCGAGGTGCTCGTGGCGCAACTCGTCCATGAATTTCTCCCACAATGGCGGTCCACCCTTTTCCAGGAGCTCGGCGCGGATCGAGAGTTCCTCGCTGGTCGGCAGCCAGACCCGACCCCAAGCGCCAAGATGGGCCAGGATCGGCACCAGCGTGATGGCCATCTCGGTCAGGCTGTAGATCGCCTTCTGCTTGTGCGAGGGGTCGTCGGCCTTGGTCAGCATGCCGAGCTCCATCAGCCGCTTCAACCGGTCGGCGAGGATGTTTGAGGCAATGCGTTCCATCGATCCGTTGAGCAGCTCGCGAAAATGGCGCCTGCCGCCGAAAATCATGTCGCGCAGGATGATCAGGCTCCAGCGGTCGCCGAACACTTCCAGCGACAGGTTGATCGGGCAGCCGGACCGGCGATCGAGGCTCATTCGATTCTCTCCATAAAACCAGTTGCATTATCGTATCAGTCTTACTATGGTGCAACTGATTGCAAAACGCAATCAGTTTGGGAGGCTACACAATGACGACGATCGACCGTCCCGTGATCCTGTCCGAAACCTTCGGCGACCCGGAAAATCCTCCGCTGCTGCTGATCATGGGCGCGATGGCTTCGATGCTGTGGTGGCCGGTGGCATTTTGCCGGGAGTTGGCGGATGCCGGGTTGTACGTGATCCGCTACGACAATCGCGATACCGGCCGCTCGACCAAATATCCGCCTGGCGAGCCGCCCTACACATTCGACGACATGGCGGACGATGCGATTGGTGTGCTCGACAGTCATGGCATCGGCAAGGCCCACGTCGCCGGCATGTCGATGGGCGGCATGATCGCGCAACTCGTGACGCTCAGGCACCCCTCCCGTGTTGCATCGCTGACCGTGATCAGCAGCTCGCCGATGGGGATGGACACCTCGCATCTGCCAAGGATGAGCGATGCCTATATCGAGCATTCGGCCGAGGGCGCCGACCTCGACTGGACGGACCGCCGCCAGGTGATCGACTTCATGGTCAGGGATACCAGGGCGATCGCCAGCATCGCCCATCCATTCGACGAGGCCGGGATGAGAGCCTTCATCGAACAGGATTACGACCGATCCGGCGGGTTCCTGAGCGCGACCAATCATTTCTCGCTCAAGGGCGGCTCCAAGTGGAAGGGCCGCCTGCACGAGATGCAAGCCCCGCTGCTGGTCATCCATGGCACCGCCGATCCCATTTTTCCCGTCGAACATGGCGAGGCGCTGGCCCGGGCGGTCGCCGGTGCGAAGTTCCTTCGCGTCGACGGCGGCGGCCATGAACTGCATCCTCAGGACTGGCCGGCGATATCAGCCGCCATCATCATGCATATCAGGTCCAACCGGCGGACCTGATATGTCGGCCTTGACGGGCAAGGCTTGGCACAATAGTGAAGTAAATGCTTCAGTGTTGGCTTGACGGGACATCCGGCTCCCGCCCGCCGACGAACCAGAAACAGGCGAGCAAAGAATGTCCCTGACGCTGCATTTCCATCCCCTGGCCTCCTTCTGCTGGAAGCCGCTGATCGCGCTTTACGAGAACGGCACCGCCTTCAACCCGGTCATCGTGGATCTCGGCGACGAGCAATCGCGCGCGGCCTTCCTCAAGATATCACCGACCGGCAAGATGCCGGCGCTGCGCGACGATGCGCGCGACCGCACGGTGCTGGAATCGACCATCGTCGTCGAATATCTGGCTGCGCATTATCCGGGGCCGGTCGAACTCGTTCCCGCCGACGTCGACCTGGCGCTGGCCGTCCGCCAGGCTGACCGCTTCTATGATTTCTATGTGCAGGAGCCGATGCAGAAGATCGTCGGCGACCGGTTGCGTCCGCAGGACAAGACCGATCCGTTTGGTGTCGAGCAGGCGCGCGGCCAGCTGCGAACCTCCTACGCCATCATCGAACAGGAGATGCAGTCGCGGAGCTGGGCGGTGGGCGATGCCTTCAGCCTGGCCGATTGCGCGGCATCTCCAGCACTTTTCTATGCCAACAAGGTCGAGCCGTTCGGCGACAAATATCCGGCCGTGAAGCGCTATCACGACCGGCTGCTGCAGCGCCCTGCCTTCGCCAGGGTGATCGAGGAGGCGCAGCCCTACTTCAAGTTCTTCCCCTATAATAACAGCTGATCGGGATGCTGCACGATCCCGCCCAGCTCGACCTGATGTTCCAGGCGCTTGCCGATCCGGCGCGACGGCAGATGGTCGACCGGCTGTCGCGTGGCCCCGCCTCGGTCAGCCAACTGGCCGAGCCGCTGGCAATGTCGCTGTCGGCCGTCGTCCAGCATCTCAACGTGCTGGAGGCGAGCGGCCTGGTGCGCTCGGAAAAACTGGGGCGCGTGCGCACCTGCCAGATCGAGCCGAAGGCGTTGAGAGCGGCCGAGCACTGGATCAACGAGCGGCGCAACGCCTGGGAACGCCGGCTGGACCGGCTCGGCGATTTTCTCGCCGAGACCAGTGACGAAACATGAAGGAGGCTTCATTGAGCCAACGATCCGTCGTCCATTCCACCTTTGTCGTCGAGCGCTTCTATCCGGCGGCACCTGCAAGAGTCTTCTTCGCGCTCAGCGATCCTGATGCCAAGCGGCGATGGTTCGTCGATCCCCACGACCCGATGCCCAGCCGGCACGAAATGGACTTCCGCGTCGGCGGCAGGGAGACCAATGCCGGCTGCCCGAGCGACGGGCAGATGCATTTCTTCAACGCGGTCTACCAGGACATCGTGCCGGACAGCCGCATCGTCTACAGCTATGAGCTGCTGTTCGGCGAAACCCGCGTCTCGGTGTCACTGGCGACGATCGCGATCATGGCGGAAAACGGTGGCACGCGGCTTGTGATGACGGAGCAGGGGGCCTTCCTCGATGGCCACGACACGCCGGCCACGCGTGAGCATGGAACGGGCGAACTGCTCGACGCGCTTGGCGCCTTCCTGCATGTACAGACCTGATCATCGGGGCGCTGTCGGAGGTTGAGGGCGCCTGGATCAGGCCTCCCAGAATTGATCAAGCCAGATGTTGAGTTTCAGGAAGCCCGCGTTGCTTACCGTATAGACACGCCGCGTGCCTTCGGCCTTGGCATTCACCAGTCCGGCGTCGAGCAAAACTTTCAGGTGCTGTGAAACGGCTGGGCGTGACACTGGCAATCCGGCCGCCAATTCGTTGACGGTCTTCGGACCGCGTCGAAGTTCTTCCAGAAGATGGCGCCGATTGGGGTCGGCGATCGCCATGAAGGCGTCGGAAAACATCATGCGTCATTTGTGAGGCAAAGTTTTTCAAATCTCAACTGTCTGTTTCTTCTTTTCTTCTTGGATCAAGCCGCAATGCTTCCGGCGTCACCGAGCGGTCGGCCGGCTGCGTCTTGAAGGCGTCGCGATCTCCGATCGGCACCGGAGCGCGGCGGCTGATGCGCAGCAGCGTATAGCCAGCCAGCGACAGATGCGCGAAGGCGGTCGCCAGGAACAGGCCTTCCGGACGCATCCAGCCCATCAGCGCCGCCGCCAGCAAAGGGCCGATCATGGTGCCAAAGCCGTAAAGCAGCAGCAATCCGCCCGATACCTTGACGAAATCCTCGGCACGGGCATGGTCGTTGGCGTGCGCCACGGCGATCGAATAGAGCGTGTAGGCGAAAGCGCCATAGGCAGCGGTGAAGACGATGACGAAGATGCCGGAGCGCGGTTCGAACAGGAAGATCATGAGCGCAAACAGCGCCGCGCCGAAAGCGGCACCGGCCAGCACGAAACGCCGGTCGGTCTTGTCGGACAGGCGCCCGGCCGGCAGTTGCATGGCGGCGCCGGCGACGACCACAAGGCTCATCATCAAGGCGATCTCGGCGGTGGAAATACCAATGCGGGCGCCGTAGACCGCACCAAGCGTTCCCCAGGCGCCGTTGGCGATGCCGATCAGCAGGCAGGCGATCGCCGACACCGGCGAGTTGGCGTAAAGTCCCTTCACGTCGAGTTTGACGTCCTGCAGCGGTTTGGGGTGCGAGGCCGTCGAAACCGCGGTCGGGATCAGCGACAGGCAGAACAGGATGCCGGTGATCATGAACAGCGATGCCGATTTCACATCGCCGCCGGCGACGATCATCTGGCCCCCCATGATCGAGGCATAGGTGACCATCATATAGAGGCCGAAGACGGTGCCGCGGTTTTCGTTTGTGGCCTTCTCGTTCAACCAGCTTTCGATGACCATGAAGGCGCCGGCCATGGTGAAGCCGGTGAAGGCGCGCAGCAGGATCCAGACATATTCGTCGATGACCAGGCCGGTGAGCAGCGCCACAATGGCACCGGACGCGGCAAAGGCGCCGAAAGCGCGCACATGTCCGGCGCGGCGCACGATGCGCGGCGCAAAAAAGCAGCCGGTAACGAAGCCGCCGGCCCAGGCCGTGCCCATCAGGCCAAGCGAGGCTGTCGAAAACCCTTCCACCTGGCCGCGCAAGGGCAACAGCAGCCCATGCAGGCCCGATGCCGCCAGCAGGAAGGCAGTGCCGCGAAGCAGGGAGAGGATCGGCCTGTAGGATGCGAGCATTTTTTGATCCGGCTGGACTCTGGGAGGGACGGAAGGTCTGAAGACAGTCGCATTCGGGCTTTTCGGCGGCGGGCCGTTGCGCCCGTCGCCTATCCGCGGCGGAACAGCGCCTCGGCGGCCGATTTGGTGTTGTCCTTGGCCTTGAGTTCGGCCTCCAGCCGGGCGATTTCGTCGCGCAGGATGCCGATGCGCTCCGACAGTTCGCCGACGGAGAGCAGCGACAGGTCCTGCCCGATCTCGTGCGGACGCGCCTTCTTCTTGGGTTCGTCGTCGAAGATCGCCATGGTTGCTCCTCCTCCGCCAGACCAGATTGGCCATTTGCCTGATTTGGCAATGAGCATACATAGGGCAAGGGCGTCGATGCAAACAGCCGGTAAGAACGCGGCGAGGAAAGACGGGAAAGTTCATGGCGAGCGGACAGAAAATTCCGGCAAGGATGACAGCGATCGCGATCTCGGAGCCGGGCGGCCCACGGGTGCTGAAACCGGAAACCCGCGACGTGCCCCAGCCTGGTCCAGGCGAGATCCTGATCAAGGTGCATGCCGCCGGCGTCAACCGGCCCGACGTGCAACAGCGCAAGGGGGCCTATCCGCCACCGCCTGGAGCATCGGACCTGCCGGGCCTCGAGGTCTCGGGGGAAGTGGCCGCGCTTGGCGACGAGGTATCGCGCTGGCGCATCGGCGAACGGGTCTGTGCGCTCACCCCCGGCGGCGGTTATGCCGAATATGTCAAGGTTCATACCGGCAGCGTGTTGCCGCTGCCCGCGGGCTTCACCCATACGGAAGCGGCGGCGGTGCCCGAAAACTATTTCACGGTCTGGCACAATGTCTTCGAACGCGGCGGCTTGAAGAAAGGCGAGACGCTGCTCGTGCATGGGGGCTCGTCCGGCATCGGCACAACGGCGATCCAGCTTGCCTCGGCCTTCGGCGCGCATGTCATCACCACCGCCGGATCCAAGGAGAAATGCGATGCCTGCCTGAAGCTTGGCGCCGACCGGGCGATCAACTATCGCGAGGAGGACTTCGTCAAGGCGGTGAAGGAGGCGACGGGCGGCAAGGGCGCCAATGTCATCCTCGACATGGTCGGCGGCGACTATGTCCAGCGCAACTACGAGGCCGCCGCCGTCGAGGGCCGGATCGTCCAGATCGCGGTGCAGGCGGGCGCCGTCGCCAGTGCCGACTTTTCCAAGATCATGGTCAAGCGGCTGACTCATACGGGTTCGACACTGCGGCCGCGCACCGTGGAGTTCAAGGCGGCGATCGCGGCGGCGCTGGAAGCGCAGGTCTGGCCGCTGCTCGGCACGCGCAAGGTCGCGCCGGTCATGGACATGATCTACCCGCTCACGGATGCCTGGCGCGCGCATGAGCGGATGGAAGAGGGCGAACATATCGGCAAGATCGTGCTCGACGTCGGCTAGGACGTGCCGATATTCAGGTGAGGCCGGCCTGCAAATGATGGCTTCCTGCGCTTCCGGTGCTCACGTACCTGAGTACGCTCTGCTCCGGTTCTCGGAAACCATCATTTTCGACGCGGCCTGACCTGAATCTCGACACGTCCTGGGCCAGCGCCCTTCGTCCCACTGCCTACGAGATGAACAGAAGCTTAATGGTGCAATGCAGCATTTGCATCATTGCTATGCAAAATCGGCCGTTCAAGTCCTCGTCGATGATCACTATCTGTGCAGCATCGAAACGAACACCCCATCAGGAGGACCATCATGAACCCGATCCGCGCTTTCCGTAACTGGCGCATGTACAACGAGACCGTGCGCGAACTGAACCGTCTCAACGCGCGTCAGCTCAGCGATCTCGGCATCAACCGCGCCGACATCGAACGGATCGCCCGCCAAGCGATCTGATTTCAAGCACGACCCGGCCGCAAGGCCGTGCTCGTGCCGAGAAGCAGAGCCGTCGCAGACGCTTCCCGTCTCCGGTTCCGAACCCGCTGGACCCAGTCCAGCGGGTTTTGTCTTTTGGGGCAAGTGTGTAAGCCGCCGTTAGACCTCTATCAGGCGCCGGCAGGCTTGACCTCAGTTTTCAGCATGCCATCTTGACAGAGGGGGATCGGTTGCCGCGTGAGGGCGTGGTGGTCCGGCCGGCAAGCCACAACGCCGAAGAAGGCTTCCACGCTCGATGTTGGATGATCTTACCGACAAGATCTACGAAGCTGCTTTCGTGCCGGATCTGTGGCCGGACGTGCTGGAGGGCATAAATGCTGCTTCCACGTCGGTGGGGGGCGCCGTTTTCCTTTTCGCCGACGAGCAGCCGGTGCGCGGAAGAACGGTCCCGTTGTTGCAAGACCTGCTAAGCGAGTTTCTCGTCGGAGACACTCTGCAGTTTTCGACAGCGGTTTCGCGCATGTGCGCGGTTCAACCGGCGAGCTTCGTCGATGTCGAAAGCTTCCTGACGGCCGAGGAAATCGAGAATGATCCGGTCCGTAAACGCCTGCGTGCGCTCGGTATCGGCGCCCATACGTGTACCGCCATTCCGATGCCAAGTGGCGAACTGGCGATCTTCGTGTTTCAGCGTAGGCTGGGCGAAGGCAATTACGACCGCAGCGGCTTCGATGTGCTCGACAATCTCAGGCCGGCCATGGCAAGAGCAAGCCTGGTCGCCGCGCGGCTCGGCCTCGAAAAAGCTAGGGGGACTGTCGCGGCCATGACCGCCATCGGCTTGCCGGCGGCGGTCCTCTCCTCGAGTGGGCGGGTGCTTACCGCCAATCCGTTGCTGGAAGCGATGTCGTCCGTCTTTCTTCCAGTGGCCTTTGGTGGCATGGCTATCGGGCATGCCGATGCCAACCGGCTGTTTCAGCAGGCCATCGTCGCGGCACGCAGCGAAGTCGAACCGCCGGTCCGATCGATCCCGATCCCAGCCGCCGCCGGCCGGCAGCCTCTGATCCTCCACCTCTTGCCGTTGCGCCGCGCCGCGCACGAGGTTTTCTCCGGCGCGGACATTCTGGTCGCGGCAACGGCGTTGAGCGCCAGTTCCACGATCCCCTCGCCAAGCTTGCTTGCCGGGCTTTTCGATCTGACGCCAGCCGAAGCGCGACTCGCCGCATCCCTCTCGCAAGGGAAAATCCTGGTTGACGCCGCCGCCAATTCGAACATCACGGTGAAGACCGCCCGGACGTATCTCGAGCGGATCTTCGCCAAGACCGGGACCGGCCAGCAAAGCCAGCTTGTCGCGCTGCTCAAGAGCGCGGAATTACCCCAGATAAACATGCGCGAGCAGGGATGATCGTCGAACTGACCGATCGTATCTACGAAGCCGCCTTTGTACCCGAGCTATGGCCCGGCGTGCTGGACCAACTGAGCACGGTCTCCAATTCGGCCGCCGCCTCGCTCGTCCTGTTCCGCGATCGCGCGCCACCGAAGTTCATTGCGACCGATCTGATTGCGCCAGTGCTTGAGGCCTTCGACGCTGCCAATGGCTGGCAGAAGAGCGAGGAGGTGCAACTCATGTTTTCGATGACGCCGCCTTCGGCCTTTATCTACGACGCCGATTACTTTCCTCCGGAAGCACTGGAGAGCAACCATCTGCGTCTCGAACGAACCCGACCGCTGGGGATCGGCGGGCAGGTCGGCTCTTTCGTCTTCATGCCGACAGGCGAGATGGCGCTGTTTTCGACCGAACGATGGCGTCACAATGATCGTCCTTCCGGGGAGGACATGGCGCGCTTGAATGCCTTGCGGCCGCATCTTGCTCGCGCCGGTCTGGTAGCATCAAGGCTTGGGCTGGAACGTGCCCGTGGTACCGTCTCGGCCATGGAGACAATGGGATTGCCGGCTGCCGTCCTGTCCTCGGCGGGCAGGGTTCTGGTAGCCAATCCGCTCCTGGAAGCGATGCCGGCCATTTTCCGTCCTGCTGCTCTTGGCCGCATGACGATCGGCGACTCGGATGCTGATCTTCTGTTCCAGAAATGCGTCGAGGCGATGGTTGGCCATGGGGAGTTTTCCGTCCGATCAATCCCGTTACAGGCGCAAGAGGGACGGCCACCGCTCATCATTCACCTGTTGCCGCTGCATCGCTCCGCTCACGATATCTTTTCGGGCGGCGATATCCTAATGGCTGTGACGGCGCTGAGCGCCAGTTCAATGGTCCCCTCGCCGACCTTGCTCACCAGCCTCTTCGATCTGACGCCAGCCGAGGCGCGCCTTGCCTCGTCGCTTTCGCAAGGAAGTACGCTTAAAGATGCGGCCGCCAACTCCAACATCACCGTGAAAACAGCGCGGACCTATCTTGAGCGGATATTTGCCAAGACTGGCACTCGTCAACAAAGTCAACTCGTTGCGCTGCTCAAGGGCGCAGATCGTTTTCCGGTCTTGTGAGGCCGCCGACCGACGACCTACCGCCGGCGAAGCGGCTCCGTGTTCTTAAGCAAGGCAACCAGTTCGCTCTGCTGACGTGTACCGGTCTTGGCGAATATGCGTTCAAGATAGGTGCGTCCAGTCTTCACGGTGATATTGGAGTTGGCGGCAATTTCCTTGAGTGACCGGCCGGAGACCAGGGCGGCGGCAAGGCGCGCCTCAGACGGTGTCAGGTCGAAGAGACCGCGAACATGGAGATCAAGACCCTCTCGTGCTTGTGGCGTGACCTCGTTGACCATGATCACCGCACGACGTTCGCCTGTCAGCCCATAGGCCTGCGTATTGACATAGGGCGCGACGGAAAGGACGAGGCGAGGGCGGTCGGAAAGCATTTGCTCGGAGGGCACCAGCATCGAGCCACCCGTTCCGGGCATTACACCGTCAGCTGATGAACAGGCATCAACGACGAGCCTACGCAGGGACATCGTGTCCTGAGCATCCGACAACACTATTTCTCTCTCTTTCAACTCAAATGGGTTGCCTAGCAGGGTCAGCATTGTCTCGGCTACGTCGTTCATGTGCAGGACACGACAGTGGCCGTTGACGACGAACATGCCAAAAGGCAGGTGCGAGAATGCCGAAGCCAGCGCCGAGACATTTTCCAGCTTGCGACTAATGTGGCCAGCGCGCAGGAGGTGCGGAGCGAGTTTCTGGAAGAAGTCGATCTGATCGGTGGAAAAAGGCTCCTGCCAGGCACTGCGATGGACGTCGATCATCCAGTAGGCCTCGCCGGAGGAAAACAGATTGCAAAGCAAGCCGTGGTGCATGTCGCGCGGCCGGAACAGATTCCGCCAGACTTCGGTGGCATGCCAGGCAGCCTCGCCTTCGATCCGAGCGTAATCGTGAATTCCGCCGATGGGTAATGCGACCGCTTTTACCCCGATTGGATCACGCAGGTAGATCTCGGTAGCGTGAGGCTCGTTCAGTTCCGGGTCGTCGACGGTCGATATGGAACCGCCTGCTTGTGGGCCGATGCGGGCTATGCAGCACCGCGAGCCCCCTAATATTTCTCTGAGGGCTTTCACGACAGGAAGCCATTGCTCCTGATCGTAAGCTGCTTCGTAAATACTCCCCACGATGGCGGATACGTCGTCGATGGCGATGCTTGCCACTGGCCCCCCGATGGCTGAATTCCTGTGTCATCTGAAACGTAGGACAGTCTGGCAGGTGGACAAGCCGCGCGCTCAGGAGTCCGAGCGACCCGTGTGATTGGCGACTTGCATGAAGATGTGACGCCGCGGCAACACATCGCCTCAAGTGGAAAATAGTGTCGCAAAAACAGAAGAGTAGTCGTCATATGCCGACTGTTCGAACACTTATCCTGTCGGCAGTGTCCACCCACAAAGCGATCGCAGTGTTTGGCGACGCGTTCACGGGTTGGTTGGTTCGTCGACCCCCGCATTAAGCTTGGAGATAGGCGGGGGGCAATGATGGCTATTCGGCAGTCAGCGGGTTCTTTCGACAGCGCTAAACCATCAGGTAGGGTGAGTGTGTCGCCGCTGTCGTTTGCCCTCGTCCGCGTTGCTAAACCAGTCATGATCGGCCTCATAGGGCTTTCCGCTCTGACCTGTGCTCAGAATGCGTTCGCCGCTGAATGCGCCGGCGGCCAGGACAACGGAAATGACACCAGTCTGGCATGTGGCAACAGCTCTGAAGCCGGTGCTTCGTTGACTGCAGGTGCCCATTCCACGGCTGTTGGTCCAGCGGCAGGTTCCGAGGGTAACAACTCGACAGCGGTGGGCTCGCGAGCCATTTCGACGATCGACGGCGTGGCCGTCGGGGCCAATGCGCGTTCTGGCGTTGGGCTGCAGTTCGACAGCACAACGACCAGTATTGGCAACACGGCAGTCGGATCCAACGCTCAGGCCGGGGCAACCGCTCCCGGCACGAACTATGCGACCGCGCTTGGCTTCAATGCCCACGCCAATGCCAATTCCGCAACGGCGATCGGCACAGGGGCTTCTGCCGATTTCGCAAATTCCACCGCCATCAATGCCACCGCTTCGCGTGAGAACCAGATCGCCATTGGCAACAACACGTCCACCTATACGATGCAAGGCATCAATTCTGCGGCAAACAAGGAGGCGCAGGCCGGCACGACCTATCTCATGACCAGCGATAGCGCAGGCAATCTGGCGACTTCGACATTCGACCTCGACACGCTTGAGAATCTGCCGGGCCAGGTTGCCCAAAACAGCACCGCAATCAGCAACCTGAACACGACCGTGAACAACCACACCACGCAGATCAATGCGAATACGACGCAGATCAGCGCCAACACGGCCGAGCTTGCCGATCACGAAACGCGCATCACCAACAACACCAATGCCATCGCGGTGCATACCGTTCAAATCGCTGATCTCGATTCGCGCGTCACCAGCAACACAACCAACATCACGGAACTGAATGGCCGGGTTGGTGCCCTCGAATCCAGCTTCCAGGATATCGGCAACCAGATCAGCGAGAACCGGACCGAAGCACGCGCGGGGACGGCGCTCGCGCTCGCAACGGCAGGGCTGCGTTACGACGATCGCCCTGGCAAACTTTCACTTGCGGGCGGGTTCGGCAACTTCAAAGGTCAATCTGGCCTGGCACTCGGTCTCGGCTATAACCCCAGCCTCGATTTCCGACTGAACGGGGCCATCTCGGCCACTACCAACCATGGCGATGTCGGCGTCAGCCTCGGCGCTTCGTGGACCCTCAACTGATCTTGGCTTGGGCAGCGGCGATCGCACGCATATGGCGGACCGGCGTGCGGACGTGCTGTCTTGGGCGGAGTGCGATCGTTGCCGGCGCTTTGCTGGCGCTGTCAACGATCGCCGGGCCGCTGCCGACGGCTCATGCACAGGCAAAGGAAAAGCGTATCGGGCAGAAGATTGCGCATGCCGCCGATCTCGACCGCAATGGCGTCCTGATCCTAACGAGGAGCGCGCTCCTGGCACTCGACCAAGCCAACAAGACCGGCAATTATACAGTGCTGCGCGATCTTGGCTCCCCCAACTTCCAAACAAACAGTGCCGCCAGGCTCGGCGATATCTTTGCAAGCCAGCGCAACCAGGGCTTGGACTTCAGCGCGGTGGCGGTGCTCGAACCGCAATTGACATTGCTGCCGCAGATCGAGCCCAACGGCATGCTTCACATGGCCGGGTTTTTCCCGTCAGCACCGTTACAAGTCAATTTCGAGCTTCTGTTTGAGCCTGTGAACCGGGAATGGAAAATCTTCGGCGTTTCGGTCAATTTGAAGCCGAGCGGCCCGGAGGCGCCGGATGCACCCGCCGCCGGTCAGCCCAAGCCGAGCGTTTCAGGCCCTCCACCCGACGCACCATCCATTGCCGTGCAACCGAAGGCCGGCGCAAAGCCTGCAAGATCGTAGCCATCTCTTAGTCCGCCGCGCCTCCAAAAACATTGCGAAACAGCAAGGGAACGGTTATACAGGCCGCGAATTTCCCATTTTGGTGGCTTTAAACCACCGCCCGCGCGGGAACGCGGGCGAACGAGAAGGATTTTTAAAATGGCCAATACGCTGCTGATGCCCAAGGCGACCGCCGTCTGGCTGGTCGACAACACCGCGCTCTCCTTTGAGCAGATCGCGCAGTTCTGCGGGCTGCATCCGCTCGAGGTCAAGGCGATCGCCGACGGCGAATCGGCGCAAGGCATCAAGGGCATGGACCCGATCATGACCGGCCAGCTGACCCGCGACGAGATCGCGCGCGCCGAGAAGGATCCGAACCAGCGCCTGAAGCTTTCCGACCCCAAGGTGCGGGTGCCGGAATCCAAGCGCAAGGGACCGCGCTACACGCCGCTGTCGAAGCGCCAGGACCGGCCGAACGCCATCCTGTGGCTGGTGCGCAACCATCCCGAATTAAAGGACGCCCAGATTTCGCGTCTCGTCGGCACCACCAAGTCGACGATCGAGCAGATCCGCGAACGCAAGCACTGGAACTCGGCCAATCTGCAGCCGATGGACCCGGTGACGCTGGGTCTTGCCTCGCAGATCGACCTCGACATGGAAGTCAACCGTGCCTCGCGCGGCCGCGAGCAAGCGCAGCCGGTCGGCGACACGCTGCTGCCCGCCGCCCTGACCGAGCGGCTGGTGCCGGCTCCCGAAAAGCCGAAGGACGAAGATGCCGAACTCGACGCCAACGCCGTGTTCGCCAAGCTCTCGGCACTGAAGTCGAAGAACGAGGACGCTGACGACGAGTGAGGAGAGGTCGGCTTTGGCCGATCAATCGACAACGATTTGTCGATTGAAACGACGAACGCCCGAAGCCATAGCGAAGGGCAGACCGAACTCAAAAAAGCCCGCTTCGAGCGGGCTTTTTTTATTGGACGATCTCAGCTTCGCGCCACGCGGTCCGGCGCCATGCCGTAATCCTCGCTGCGCTCCACCGCCCGGTAGAAGTCGGCAAGCTGCTTGCCGCGCTCCGGCTTGAAGATGCGGCCGGCGATCACCACCGAGGCGATGCGGTCGATGCGGAAGGCTCGAAAATCGTCGCGCATTTCGCACCAGGCGACCAGTGTCCACACCTTGCCCCAGAACCACAGGCCGAGCGGCCGGATGTCTCGCGCGGTGCTACGGCCGGCTTCGTCCGAGTAGTCAACGGTCAGCACCTGGCGCTTCTCGACGGCGCGCTCGATCAGGTCGATCGCCTCGCGGGCGGCGTCGCTCACCACCCACATCGGCGTATGGATCTCGGTGCGGGCGATGCGGTCTTTCTCCGCGTCGGGCAGCACGGCGCCGATCTTGACCAGCGCCTCGTCGGCGGCGCGTGCCATGGCGGCGCCGCCAAAGGCGCGCACCATGCGCGCGCCCGCAACCAGCGCCACGATCTCGTCACGCGTGAACATCAGTGGCGGAAGGTCGAAACCCTCCCTCATCATGTAGCCAACACCGGCCTCGCCGTCGATCGGCACCCCGGTCGACTGCAGGTCGGCTATGTCGCGGTAGATCGTTCGCTCGGAAACCTCGAGCCACGTGCCGAGCTTCTGGGCGGTGACCAGACGGCCACCCCGCAGATGCTGCACGATCTGAAAGAGCCTGTCGGCGCGGCGCATCGTTTGCTTCCCCAGTGGTTTTCCCGTGCATGCCGTGGCTCCCGGACCGGGTCCACTTGCGAATGACATGCATTACGGCTTCAGTCCTTCGCGCTTGCGCTGCGCGGCAACGAACTCCGCGCCAAAGGACAGTTTCTTCGTTGTCGGCGTCTTGGCATCGAGCACGCGCCAGAAGGGAGCGATGTCGCTCAGCGTCATGCCGCGCTCGAGGTCTTCCCTGGCGGCTTCGGCAACCGTGCGAAGATGATAGCCGATGGTGACCGGGCATGTCACTTCGGCACCCTGTTCGACGGCAAGCGCCGTGCGCAACGCACGCACGTCCATCTCGACGCCTTCTGGAATGGAGCGGATGAAGTCATCGACCTGCCGTGCTGTCGGCACCAGCATCGGCTGGCCTTCGATGACATCTCCCACCGTGCGTGGCGTTGGTTTCACGCCGTTGATGCCAGGCGTGTTCAGCCTGTCGTTCCAGCTTTTCATCGATCGTCCTCTCGGCCGGCCTTGCGCATTGTCCCACCATCGCACGCGCCTCCTGACAGCATACTGTCAGGAGGCTTCAGCATATTCCCCGGCGAACAGCGTCCGCATTTGCGCGAGATCGCTGCTTCTTTCCGGATAGAGCGTCTTCAGAAAGGCGAGGGCAAAGGTGCCCGGCGCCGAACCCGGCGCGGACACGATCCTGCCGTCCGCGACCGCGTGCGGCACGTCCTGGTAGTTGTTGTCGCCCGCATAGCCGGCTTCATGACCGTTGATCCAGTCGCGGCCATTGCTGGTATGTTTGGCATGTCCGAACATGCCGGCCCGAGCCAGAGCCAGCGTGCCGGCGCAGATCCCGCCGACGACACCGCCGCGCGTTGCAACGGAGTTCAGCAATTCGGCGACATCCGGCGGTGCCTTGCCCGCCCACTGGTCGGAACCGATGACGGCGACAGCATCGAGATCGGCATTCTCTTGAACGCCGGCCGAGCGGTCAGGCGTCAGCCGAAAACCGCTGATTCCGGTCACCGGCCTGCCTTCGGGGGTCAGCGACACGGCGCGGGCGCCGAACCATTCAACCGCCGAGGCCGCCAGCAAGCCATACTCCCAGTCGGCAAAACCTTCGATGAAGAGGAAGCCGATTGTCTTCTGTTCGGGCATAAGCTCGCTCCATCCCCGGCGCGCCATAGCTTCATTTTCATGCATGTCGTGCCCCCAAGCCGGGGGCGATTTTCGGGCTACATGCATCGATATCTGGGCATTGGCGCATCCATGTCCAATATCGACGTCGAAAAATTCGCCTCAATTGCCGCGGGAGCGACGTTCCGCATACATATCCGGCCAGCCGATATCCTTGCGGATGTCCGCGGGCAGTGCGTTCATGAAACGCTGCGTGCGGATTTCGTTGCGCATGGTGCGAACCTTGCCGACATAGTGCTGCATGCCGCGCAGAATGGTGAAACCGTTCATGGCTATTCTCCTCTCTCTGACTGAATGCAGTATCGCACACCCCTCCTGACAGCAGTCTGTCAGGAGGATGGCAGGTTTCGCGGCGATAGCTCCGCCTGATACAGATCCGGGAAGGCCATCCTCGAACCGCAAACTCGGGCCAGCGAGCAGGAGGAGGATTGTTCACCGTATGAGTGCTTATCGATGGGTCATTGTTCAATCCGCGGCGACGGACTGTCGGGATACAAGGCCTTCAGCGATGGGGCCGCAGTTCTGATATGACAGGAGAAAATTCTTCCCCAAAAACAGGGAGACGACCATGAGCCTGCAACTGACAGGAATCCACCATCTGACCGCCATCACCGCCAATGCACCCGGCAATCTTCACTTCTATACGAAGGTGCTGGGCCTGCGGCTGGTCAAGAAGACGGTGAACCAGGACGATACGTCGGCCTACCACCTCTTCTATGCCGACGGTGAGGCAACACCGGGCACCGACCTCACCTTCTTCGACTGGCCGGTTGGCCGCGAACGACGCGGCACCCATAGCATCGCGCGGACCAGCCTCAGGGTCGGCAGCCAGGAGAGCCTTGCCTGGTGGAAGCAGCACCTGGCCGCTGAAAACATCGTGACAGGAGAGATTGCCGACATCGGCGGCTACCCCGGCCTCGATTTCGAGGATCCTGAAGGCCAGCGTCTGCGGCTGATCAGCGATGGCGGGAAGGGCGGCAGCCACCCCTGGGCGCAAAGCCCGGTGCCGCCCGAGCATCAGATTCGCGGGCTCGGGCCAATCGTCATCAGCGTCCCCGACATCACCAATACCGAGGCGGTGCTGACCAGGGTGATGCACATGCGCAAGGTCCGTGACTATGCCTCGCCGGACGGCGAGGGCCAGGTCCACGTCTTCGAAATGGGCGCGGGCGGGCCGGCGGCGGAGCTCCATGTCGCCGTGCAGCCCGGGCTGGCGCCGGCAAGGCAAGGCGCCGGCGCTGTTCACCACGTCGCCTTCAGGGCGCCGGACCAGGAGACGCTGCATCAATGGACCGCCCGTCTAGGCGAATTCCGCCTGCCGTCCAGCGGCGAGGTCGAGCGCTACTATTTCCGTTCGCTCTATTTCCGCGAGCCGAACGGCATCCTGTTCGAGATCGCCACGGACGGGCCGGGCTTCACCGCGGATGAGCCGCTGGAGACGCTGGGCGAAAGCCTGGCCCTGCCGCCGTTCCTAGAACCGAAGCGCGCCTCGATCGAAGCCGGCCTCAAGCCGCTGAGGTAACTCAAGACAGACGGGCGAGAGGAGCACTTTGACAGCCGGCCGCCATGCAGGGCAAAAAGCGGCTGTCGAAATTCCTCTCGTTCGTTGTGAGACCATGACTGTCGGCCAGCCGCTCATGCCAGCCACCGCCGCCGGCCTGACACGAAGTGATTCTCAGGCGTTGGCCATGTTGGTGCTGGCCGCGGTCTCGGCGTCGCTCGCCTTTTACAACCTCGACTTCCCTTTTGGGATCCAGCCGGACGAGTCGATCAAGGTGGCGTTTGCCGCGGGGCAGCACCACAATTACGCACACCCTCCATTGTTGATCGTATTGGCCCGCTTCGCGGGATGGTTTTCCGGCGCGTCGAACGAACATGACTATTTGCTGGCTGGCCGAAGTGTCAGCGCGTTGGCCTGTGTTGCGGCAAGCATCCTCTTCTATATCGTGTTGCGGCGGTACGCGGATGATATCAATGCCTTCCTCTGGGCCTGCGTTTTCGCGGTCTCGCCAGCCATCGCGGTTCACGCGCATTACTTCAAGGAAGACGCTGTCCTGGTCTTCGCCCTGTGTGTCGGGCTGCATGCGCTCGTTCGGCTGAAGGAGCAGGTTAACTCAGTCAATCTCGTTTATTTCGGATTTGCGCTCGGCCTCGCCGTCTCGGCGAAATATGTGGGCGCCGGCAACAGCCTCGTTCTTTTCATCGTGGCGATCGTCTACTGCCGGCTCGGTCTCAGGCAGATCGCCATTATCGTCGCCGCTGACGCGCTTACCATATTGGCGATCTTTGGCGTGTCGCTGCTGACCGAGGCCGGAAGTGGCCTTTCAACGGTGATCAAAGGCCTTGGCTCGGAACTGATACACGCTGAAATAGGCCACGACCTCAGGGAATGGTTCTGGGAGGGCTACGGGCTCACGCATTTCCGTTACCATCTGATCCCCAGCCTCACCGGCCCGACCGTGGCGATCGCGCTTGGGGCGATCGCTTTTGCCATCATCGCCGACCGCAACAAATATGTTGCCGCCTACGCGGGCGGGGCCTTCATCTGGCTTTTCCTGCTCGAACTCTCGCCGCTCAAAATCGTCGGCTCCATGCGTTACATCCTGCCGGTGGTTGTCTATCTGCTGTTGGCCGCGGGTATTGCCTGTTCCAGGTCGATCGGGTCGCGAGGCAGGCCGGTGGCGATCGGACTTGGACTTGTCGCGATGGTTGCCAGCGCGCACGCCGGCATGACCTATGTCGCGAACCTGGACCGGGAAACGGATACACGCTTTGCGGCGATGCGCTTCCTTGAAAAGCAAGGCGTCACGCGTTTCGTGGTGGATTTTCCAATGGGAGAGCCGGCACCGGAAACCAAGGACTACCGCAATCTCTCGTCGGTCGACTACCTCGTGTCGTTGAAGTTTCAGCGATATCTGCGCGGCGGAGGATTGAGAGCGCAGGATCCGCTGATTTATGAGCTTGCCGGCATGTTCCATTGCCTCGACGGCCATGTCGTGGCGCAATTTTCGAAGCCATATGGGGACTATGGCTATGTCGCGCCGACGGTAAGGATCTACGATCTGCGCAACGCGCGATCCTGCATCCCCGCCAGCATGGTCCGCTGATGGCATGCGCTGAAACATCTGGCTTCGGCCGATGATGTATAAGCAGGTTTTGACAGCCGGTCGCGTTGCTGGTCAAAGGCGGCATGACGAAACTTCTCGCCCTTGTCATCGTCGGCTTCATGGTCATCCAGCTGATCAAGCCAATCGGCTGGCCCGGGCTCAAGCGCCGCGCCGATTTCTGGAAGCTGGCGCTTCTGGCGATGGCCGCGATCTCGCTGGCGGCCGTGCTCGGGCATTTGACATAGGCCTTCCCAAGACAAGATAGGCTTCTTGGCTGTCAGCTGGCGAGAACCATGCCGACGAGATGTTCCGCCCAGGCCCGGTAACCCGCCTCCGATGCATGAAAGCCGTCCGAGGCAAAACCGGCCTCGGGATTGGTGATCGGCAGGCGGGGTGCGGGCAATGCGCCGCGCTCCAGGCAAAGCCGCTCGCCCATCCTGTTCATCGCGGTGGCGCGGATTTCGAGGATTTTGCCCAGCAGCGTCGGCATGGCGGGAGCGCGGGTGAACTCCAGCACCGGCGACCACACCACGCGCGCCTCCGGCCATTTGGCGCGCAGCGCGTAGAGCAGGCCGCCGAACTCCTTCTTGAAGCGCGGCACAGAATGAAAATTCTTGGTGTCGTTGGTGCCGATGGCAAGCACGATATGCGTCCACGGATCGGCGGACAGATTGGGCAGGACGTGGTCGCGGATCTGGCCCGACGTCGCCGAATTGAAGCCGGCGGCGCGCCAGCGCACGGCCTGGCCGGTACGCTGCGAGACCAGAACGGCGAGCTGCGCGGCAAGCCCGTCCTCGGAATTGCCTATGCCGACCGAGGCGGCGGAGGAATCGCCCAGCACCAGCAGCGAGATCGCCGGTGGCTTGCCTGATATCTCATGCATGACCGGTCCCTGCGCCGGCAGCATCCGCGAGGTGCGGCGGCGCACACCCAATCCCTGCCAGACATAGATGGGGAAGGCGAGCCAGGTGAGAAGGGCGGGAAAACGCATGGCGATACCGTGGAATGATTTGCGGCAGGCTTAGCGCATGTTTCGGCGGAGGTGAACGCCTTCAGTCGCAGCAGTTCGGCTGGCCCGCCTGCTTGTCCTGATATTCGTCGTGCAGCCGCACCCAGTCCATCAGGCCGTGATAAGGGCCATTTTCATTGCGGCCTTTCGGCGTCATATCGAGATAATCATAGGCGCCGATCTGCGCCTCGCCGCCGCGCGCACGCGACAGGAAGGTGAGGAAGATGTCGCCGTTCTCGTCCCGGTAGAAAACACTGGTGCCGGGAAGCTCCTTCGATGTCCGCGGACGGGTCTCGAAATTGTAGGTGGTGTCGCCGGCCGCAATCTGCTTGTCGGTGAAGGAAACCTGCATGTCGAAGTTGAAGTCCGAGGCATAGGACGACACCCAGTCGAATTTCCAGCCCATGCGCCGCTTGTAGGGCAGAAGCTCGGCCAGCGACGCGCGCGAGATCACCACCAGGGATACATCGTGATGCCTCAGATGCTGGTTGGCGCCGTCTATATGATCGGCAAGGAAGGAGCAGCCCTCGCAATGATGCCTGCAACCCGGCCCGAACATGAAGTGGTAGACGATCAGCTGGCTGTTGGCGCCAAACAGGTCGGCCAGTTTCTTCGGCCCCTGTTCAGTCTCGAAGACATAATCCTTCCTGATCTTCAGCCAGGGTAATTCACGCCGCTCGGCCGCGATGCGCTCGCGAAGCCGGGTCAGTTCCTTCTCGCGGGCCAGATGTGCCTTGTGCGCCTGGAACCAGTCTTCGCGTGAAACGATCTTGTTGCGATGCATGAATCTCTCCCTGTCTGCACCCCAAGGACGTTCGGGATGAGCGCAAACCGACATCGCTCGTTGGTTGAGCATGATCTCTGGACAAGCCGGCTCCCATTTGTCCGGGAAGGACCGGCTTCCACTTTTCGGATCATGCTCCAGCGCCGAGAGGGAGATAAGGATGGACAGGCTCCATCCCAAGCCCGGGCCTGCCGCAAACAAAAACCCGGGCGCCTTGGCCCGGGTTCGAAGAAGACGAGAGAACTGTGTTCAGGCGGCCTGTTCGAGGCTCGCCTTCCATTTTCCGAGCGCGGCCAGATAGTTCATATGAGCGCGATGGGTGAAGGCGGCCTGACCGGCGGCGACATTCGATGCCTTGCCGCTCCAGGCCTTCTGCGGGGCGGCCTGTAGCGCGCGGCCGTAGGAGAAGGTCAGCTTCCACGGATGCGGGCCGATGGCGTTGATGGCGTTGAGGTTGGCGGTCGCCTCCTCGTCCTCCTGGCCGCCGGAAAGGAAGGCGATGCCCGGGACCGCAGCCGGCACCGTCTCGCGGAACAGTTTTATGGTCATCTCGGCGACCTTTTCGGGGCTGTCCACCGTGCCCGACTTCTTGCCCGACAGCACCATGTTGGGCTTCAGGATCGTGCCTTCGAGCACGACGCGTGCCGCATAGAGCTCGTTATAGAGCTTGAGCAAAGTCATCTTGCTGATCTCGTAGCACGTGTCGATCGAATGGGAGC
>NZ_VFWK01000011.1:0-124314 GCF_006442655.1 Mesorhizobium sp. B2-1-3A | reverse complement strand
GGCGAGCCGATGCTTGCGCCGCCAAGGCCCGACAGCGGCGCCCAGAGCGAGCAGATGACGAACGGCATGGGCGCGCTCGGCGCATGACCATCCCGCGCAAGGTCGGCGGTGGCCGATCCTGCCCGGCCTCAGTCAGATCCGGCCCACCCTGATGCGGCCAATCCGGCAGTCCTGACCCCATCTGGGCTGCCGGCGTATATGCGCACTTCCACGCTGCGCCGCGCGCGCCTCCAGACGCTGCACCCTCGCCCGCTCCACGCGCCGGCAAGGCATTTGTCCGCGGCCTCCCGCGAAGCGCCGCGCTGCGAGTTTCCGGTCATTCTCCCGCTGACCGGCAGGACAAGAATTTAGCCTCGCCCAACAAAATTCTCTCTGCGCTAACCAATGTAAATGCAGCCGAACCATCGCGAGGTTATCAACATCCCAAGTTCGGAGGATCTTTGATGCACCTTGAATCGCTGATCGATCAATATGTGGATACTCGCAGTCGGCGCGGCCTTCTGTCGACGCAACTTGGTCTGCGGGCTCTCAAGCAAGTTATCCACACGCCGCCGGTTTCAGACAGTCGTCTTGTCGAGATGCTCGCAAAGCGGGGCGTGGACCATGGCCTCATTGTGCACTTCGACCATGCCGGCGAGAATGCAGGCTGAACGAAGGCCTGTGCAGTCTTGATCCGCAGTTCTCGATACGTCGGTATCAGTTTACGTCAGTTGCGATCCATTGTCGGCGGCCCCGCCGAGCCGGCATCGGACGCACAATTTTGCTTGCGAGCCCGGGCAATACCGCCTCCTCCGCCAGCGCGGCTTCTTGCGCCGGACGGCGACACCGACAAATTTCGCAAAATGCCTGCCTTGCAGCCCGCCATCCCAGCACAGACGAGACGGACGAGGACGCTTGGCCCCCGCGCAGGACCTTGCCTCGCGCAGCTTGACGTCGTTTAGTGCCCTGATAGCATCGCGGTTTCCCGTCCTGGCGGCGGCCCGGAACATCTGCTCGGCGTTGCCCAAGCGGCGCAGATCAGTAGGCGTAGCCGCGCAGCACCATGTGCCCGGTTCAGTTGGGCGCGATGCGCGACCGTTCGCTCGTCTCGACATAGCGGCCTTTGGTTGAAAGCGGTGTTGGCCTGATTTTCCAGAAGCGCGGTCCGCAGTTGCACGTTGCACCGCATCCTGCGGTGCCTTGGCGGCGTCGACTGCGGCCATATCCGGCAGCCCGGCGCTCAGATAGGCCAGGCTTTGCCCACAAGGCATCGGTGCGGGTCTTGCCGGCACCCCGCAACGCCACCTCGAAAGCCGCGGCGGTCCCCCTCGGCCCGTTTGGCGCCCATCAAGCACCAGCCGCGCGTCAGCGCCGCGGCCGGCCCCATATGAGTTGGATACATTGTGCTTGTACACCCCCGCGCTTGCTGCCTGTCAAACGGCGTTCAAAACTGACCCCGGATCGGCGTCCAATTTTGACCCCCTTGATGTAATGCGCGACGGGAGCGCTCGCCGGGCGTAGCTGGTCGGGGTTGCGCAGCCCGGCGAGCGCGGATCGGGTTTACGGTGTTGATCAGGCGCGGTTCTTGAAGCGCCAGGATTCGTTGCCGGTCTCGATGATCTCGCAGTGGTGGGTAAGGCGGTCGAGCAGCGCGGTGGTCATCTTGGCGTCGCCGAAGACGGATGGCCATTCGCCGAAGGCCAGGTTGGTTGTGACGATGATCGAGGTGCGTTCGTAGAGCCGACTGATCAGATGGAACAGCAACTGACCACCAGCCTGGGCGAACGGTAGATAGCCGAGTTCATCGAGCACGACGAAGTCGAGCCGGGTGAGATAGTCGGCGATGCGGCCCTGCTTGCCACCGCGGTGTTCAGTCTCGAGCCGGTTGACCAGATCGACGACGTTGAAGTAGCGGCCCCGAGAACCGTTGCGGATAAGAGCACGGGCGATGCCGATGGCGAGATGCGACTTGCCGGTTCCGGTGCCGCCGATGAGGACGGCATTGCGCTGGTCGGCAACGAAGGTGCCGTTCGCGAGATCGCGGATCAGCGCCTCGTTGACGGGAGTGCCGTCGAAGTCGAACTCCTCGATGTCCTTGGCCAAGGGCAGCTTGGCTACAGTGAGCTGGTATTTGATCGAGCGAGCCTGCTTCTCGGATATCTCGGCCGAGAGCAGGTCGCCGACGATCCTTGGCGGTTCGTGCTGGCGCTTGATGCCGGTTGCCATGACCTCGTCATAGGCACTACGCATGCCATACAGCTTCAGCGTTCCCATCAAGTCGAGAACCTGGGTGCGTTCCATCAGCTTGCCCTCCTTAGGCTGTCGTAGCGGGCGCAGTCGGCCTGTGGCTCATGCTGCAGACGAAGCGCGTCCGGGGTGAGAATGGTGATTGCCGGGGCCGGATCGCGACGGCGGGCCAGGATGTTGAGGATGACGGCAGCCGAGCAGACATTCTGGTCGAGCGCTTCCTGGCAGGCAGCTTCCACCACGTCGAGGCCATCGCTGAGAACCGCCGTCAGGATCGCCACCATCTGCCGATCGCCGTCATGGGCCGGCTTCAGTTTGCGCCGTATCCGCTCCATCGCCGGGGGCAGCGCCCAGTCGTGGAAAGGCGCACCGTTGCGGAGCGCGGCGAGGAAGAGTGGTTGGCCGGTATTGTCGACGCGCTCAAGGGCACCTGGCTCGAAAATGGGCTTTCGGCGCCTGGCGTCGGCACCGTGCTCGATCAATTGGCCGATTTGTCCAAGAGCCTTCAAGACCGCGACGCCATGCAGCTCCGCGTCGACAAGATGGTGGCGGACAGGAACATTTTTTTGGCCGAAGTCACCGCCGTTGCAGCGGAAGTGGGCGAGCCGGCGAACGGCGACGAGCCGGAACAGATAGCGATCCGTCTTGCCGAGCGCCTCGAGCGCGCCGATCGTACCCGCGAGGCGAAAGCAAACCTCGTCACCGATTTGCAGCGCCTGCAGGATGCCCGCGAGTTCCTCGATGCTGAGATTTTTGCACATGAGCGCGACAAGACCGACGTCCTGAGCGTATTTGGCGTGACTACCCTGTCAGAGGTCGTGGAACGCGACGAGCAGCTGCGCAACAGGGATCGCCTGCGCACTGCCGTGGCCGAACTCGAAGAGCAGGCGGCGGCCGAACTCGCGGTGGAAGGGTTCGAGCAGGCGCGCTCGATCCTGGACGCTCTCGATCTCGACAAGCTTGCCATCGAGAGGGCCGAAGCCGATCAGCGGCTTCAGGATCTTGACGAAGCGATCCAACAACAGCTCATTCGGCGAACGCGCGCAGCCGACAAGCTGGATGCAATTGGCGGCGACAGCGCCGTTGCCCGCATTGATGCCGAACGGCGCACCGTCCTTCTGGACATCGAAGAGAAGGCCGTCCGCTACGTCGAGCTGAAGCTGGGTGTTATGGCTGCCGGCAATGCGCTGCGCGTCTATCGAGAGCGCCATCGCTCCGGCATGATGGCGCGCGCATCCGATGCTTTCGCGTTGATGACGCGTGGCCAATACTCAGGCCTGACAACCCAACCGATCAAAGGCGGTGAAGTACTGATCGCATTGCAACACGACGGGCAATCCAAGGTCGCCGATGCGCTGTCAAAGGGTGCGCGGTTCCAACTCTATTTGGCCCTGAGGCTTGCGGGATATTACGAATTCGCCCAGTTTCGACCCTCAGTCCCGTTCATCGCCGACGACATCATGGAAACGTTCGACCATGTCCGGTCTGAGGAGGTTTTCCGCTTGTTTGGCGATATGGCGGGTGCCGGACAGGTAATCTACCTCACGCATCACCAGCACCTATGCGAGATCGCCAAGACGGTTGTGCCGGGCGTAACGATCCATGAGCTTGGATAGTCGATTTCTCGCCGCCATTCAGACACAGGCCGTTGCGTACGTCGACCCGACATGCCAGACGTGGCCCTTGTGTTGCGTCTCGACGTCCGGTGAGCGGAACGGAGCGCCCATGACTCGGAGCGGAGCGAACCGGCCCTGAGAGACGCAACCCAGGTGCGGTGCCATCCCAATTGGCTGCGGCGCAGTAAGGTCAACGATGGCGACGACATCAACCGACGAATTCATCCGCGTATCGCAGTTGCTGTCCGGCCTGACCGTGTCGGTTCCCATCATGATGATGACGCGGGAGCAGGTCGAGCGGATCACGCAAGACGCGAGCACAGACACCACGCTCGCAGCGCTTGATCGCGAGCTGCGCACAAAGTTCAAGGCGGTGGCCGCACCGGAAGATCATGTCCAGATGGCGCAGGCCTATGAGGCCTATTCGGAAGCGTCATTCTATCTGGCGATGAAGGACCGCGGTGTTGTCCTGGAGCGCACTCCTGGGACCGGCGGCCACAAAGCGAAGCGGCCGGACTTCCGATATTCGCATGCGTCCGGGCACCTCTATTTCGAGGTCAAGGCGCTCGAAATCGCCGAGCCGTTGCGGCGCCACAAGGAGATCGGTCACGAAGCGCTGGAGATCGCGGCCGAGCTGGAAGAGCGCGCTCACAAACCCGGCATCCATTTTGGCGAACCACACGAAATTTCCGGACTCCTGCCAAATGCCGGCTCGGTCGCCCGGATTGACGACACGATCCAGAAGATCAGCAACAACATCAAGCCTGGTCAGATCAAATATGGTCCCACCGTGCTTGTCGTTGATCTGGGACGTCTCAGCAGCATCGCGCAGGGTCCTTCTGGCTTGTTGCCGGTGTTCTTCCATGAAGCGCCGCCAGCTGAAAGCTGCGTGAGCGGCGAGCTTTGGCAGGTGGCGCTCGGATTGCCGGGCGAACAGATTCTCTCGCTCCCTGAGTTCGACGGCAAAAGCAATCTTGCAGGCCACCAGACCCAGACGGGCATCCTGCGACAGTTCCCCACTCTGATGGCGATCACGTTCCTCCTGCCGCGCTGGAGCGACAAACCCGAATTACTGACCATCTGGAACATCGGCTGGGATCAGACAGCTCTGGAGAACCCTTGCACCCTGAGCGAGCACGAGATCGAGACGGTCCTTCATGATTATTCCGATGGCCTGAACGATCAGCGAAACGAGTTGGGCTGGGAATATCGCGTAAGCCGCTGAACCCCTAACATTACTGTGCCCGAACCTCTCAACTGTCGGTTCGGACGACCTTATGTTGTCCTCGATCAGATCGACCGGGGAACGACCGTCAGGACTGACAGCGACCGGCATTGAAGGAGGTAACATGATCGGTCGTGGATCTGAGTGGCGGCGCTGGGAACCGCATATTCATGCACCAGGCACCGTCCTGAACAACCAGTTCGGCGGTGGCACGCCTTGGGAGACCTATCTCAACACGCTTGAGACTGTCACGCCGAAGATCGAGGCGATCGCGGTGACGGATTACTATCTGACGGACAGCTATCAGGAGGTCCTGAGATGCAAGGCGGCGGGGCGCCTGCCCGGCGTCCAGCTCATTTTCCCGAACGTCGAGCTGCGCCTCGACGTCGCCGCCAAGAGCGGTTTCGTCAACCTCCACCTTCTTGTCAGCCCCGAAGACCCGAAGCACGTCGAGGAATTGCACCGCATCCTTCAGCGCCTTCAGTTCCAGGCTCACGGCGATACCTTCAACTGCACCCGCCAGGATCTGATCTCTCTCGGCAAGAAGGCTGATACCAGCATTATCGATGATCGGGCAGCGCTCGCCCATGGCGCAACGCAGTTTAAGGTCAATTTCGACCACCTTCGGCGGGTCATGCGCGAAAGCGATTGGGCGAAAGCCAACATCCTCGTCGCCGTCGCGGGCGCGGCTGGCGACGGGACGTCAGGCCTGCGCCAGGCCGCCGACGCGACCGTGCGCCAGGAGATCGAAAAGTTCGCGCACATCATCTTCTCGAGCAGCCCGGCGCAGCGCGAGTTTTGGTCCGGACGCCGGGGGGTGACACTCGATCAGCTTCGCGAACGGTACGATGGCTGCAAACCATGCCTGCACGGCAGCGACGCCCATGACCAGCAGACCGTCGGCCAGCCGGTGGAGGAGCGATACTCGTGGATCAAGGGCGGGCTGGAATTCGACGCCCTGCGTCAGGCCTGCATCGACCCCGAGGGCCGCGCCCATGTCGGCGCCGAGCCGCCGCGCACGGCAATGCCTTCCCAGGTAATCTCCCACGTCTCGATCGCCGACGCCGGTTGGGCCGCCACACCCGCGATCCCGCTCAACCCGGGCCTCGTCGCGATCATTGGCGCGCGCGGGTCCGGTAAGACCGCACTCGCTGACGTTATCGCCGCCGGCTGCGATGCGATCGCGCCAGCAGCATGGGGAGCCAACGAGAATATCAGCCCGTCCTTCCTCGTGCGCGCCCGCACGCTTCTCGGCAACGCGACCGCGACACTGGATTGGGGCGGCGGCGCCTCGGTCACGCGTTTCCTGGACGGCCGAGACGCCAACAGCCATCTAGCGTTTCCCCGCGCGCGTTATCTATCTCAGCAGTTCGTCGAGGAGCTTTGCTCCTCCGCCGGTGTTTCTGACGGCCTGATCGCGGAGATCGAACGTGTGATCTTCGAGGCCCATCCCCAGGACGACCGCGACGGCGCTATCGATTTCGCCGAACTGCGCGACTTCCGCACCGCTCGTTTCCAGCAGGCTCGGGAAAGGGAGGCAGACGCGATCGCCGACATTTCCGAACGCATCGCCACCGAAATCGAGAAAGAGGCTTCGGTGGCCGGCCTGTCGCTGCAGGCCACTCAGAAGGACGGTCAGATCAAGAGCTACAACCAGGATCAAGCCAAGCTCGTTGTCAAGGGCAGCGAAGCGCAGGCAAGCCGCCACTCGCAGCTTGGGCAGGCGGTTCAGGCACTTCGCGGAACGATCCTGGCCTATGGCAACCAGCGCCGTACTTTTGTCGCCCTGCAGGACGAGGTGGCCAGCACCCGCGCCACCAAGGCGCCAGAACTTTTGCGCCAGGCCAAGGAACGGCACCAGCACAGCGGCCTGAGTGCGCAGCAGTGGGATGAATTCCTGCTCATCTACAAAGGTAACGTCGACACGAGCCTCGCGGGCTACGTGGCTTGGGCCGACCAGCAGGTCGCAGCACTGACGGGTCCGCCGATCCCGCCCGCAGCCCCGAGCACGCCACTTTTCCCGGACAATGCCGATCTATCCAAGCTGACCCTCAACACGCTTCTGGCCGAGATGGTCCGCCTAGAGGCCTTGGTCAGTGCCGACAATATCGTCCGAAATCAGTACGCCACCCTCTCCCAGCGCATCGCGGTCGAGAACGCGGCGCTTCAAAACCTGCAAACGCGACTGGCCGACGCCCACGGCGCCGCCACACGTCGGAGAGAGCTACAAGGTGAGCGGGATGCGGCCTACGCCCGGGTCTTTCAGGCGATCATCAATGAGCAGGACGCACTTGCTGACCTCTACGCGCCGTTAATGGCTCGCCTCACAGCATCGACAGGCACGCTGCGCAAGCTCGGCTTCTCCGTGTGCCGCGTCGTCGATGTCGCCGCCTGGGGAACGGTCGCCGAAGAAGATCTTCTCGACCGGCGCAAGGCGGGACCGTTCCAGGGTCGCGGCGCGCTGATCGCGCTGGCCGACACCACCCTACGGCCCGCGTGGGAAACAGGGTCGGCCGCAGATGTGCAGGCGGCGATGGCCAGCTTCCTCGCGCTGTATATGAGAGATCTGATTGGCCACGCGCCCTATGCGCAAAACCAGCAGGTGGAATTTCGTACGTGGCTGAAGCAGTTCGCACACTGGCTTTTCGACACGGACCACATCTCGGTCCGCTACGAGATCGTCTATGACGGGATCGACATTCGTAAGCTGTCGCCGGGGACACGAGGCATCGTGCTTCTCCTGCTCTATCTGGCATTGGACGACGCAGACGACCGCCCCCTTGTCATCGATCAGCCCGAGGAGAATTTGGACCCCAAGTCGGTGTTCGATGAACTCGTTGCCCTGTTCGTGGCCGCCAAGGCCAAGCGTCAGGTGATCATAGTTACTCACAACGCCAACCTCGTCATCAACACGGATGCGGATCAGATCATCGTCGCCGATGCCGGACCGCATCCGGCAGGCGGACTTCCGCCGATCACCTACAGGGCTGGCGGCCTGGAAAACGCTGAAATCCGCAAGGCGGTATGCGACATCCTCGAAGGCGGCGAGGAAGCCTTCCGGGAGCGCGCACGGAGGCTGCGGGTCAGATTAGATCGCTAAGGAAATGCCCCTACTGCCGAGCCGCTGTCTCGCCTCCGAGGAAAGGCTACGCGTTCTGAGCCCTCTGAAGACCAGGACGAAATCTATGATCTGTGCCCTTGGCAACATAAGCACCCGCCTTCGTACATTTCTTTGCCAGATCCATTGCAGTTTAGGTTGCCTATCGAAACGAAACCGCGATCATTCTCGATTCAGGTTGATAGAACTTCTCAGGGTTTGGCTTGGCGTAGGGTTTTCTGCTAAGTCCTGCAGCGTCGAATCTGATGCTCGCGAAAGTGCAATAAGAATATGTCCGAAACTGCGTTTCAATTCCTATTGCAATATGAAGGTCAGCCCTTCTACCCGTCTCGATGCTTTATAATAGCTGACCCGAAGATTAAAGATCGCAATCAGTGGACCCTCCAACTGGATTCACCCCAAGACGCCCCCTGGGTTTACCAACTGGATGACATAAAGGATTGGATGTTGCACGGCAGCAAGGCGGTGCGGCAGATCATATACGATCGAAAGGATCCACGCACCCCCTATCGAGACTTGGAGCGGGACGAGGTGTTTCGGGAATACCTTAGAAAAATATTGGAAAAACTACCGCCGGAATATCAATCCCGTCGAAAATACGCCTTGATGCCGTCGATCGCAGACGAAAAAACGCGAACTCGCTATAAGCGTGCCGTGGAGGCCGCCATCCCCGGGATAGCTGTTGTACCAGAGCCGGAAATGGTTGCTGAGTATTTCCGCCTCCTAAAGCGAACCATGGAACTCGAAGCTGGACGAAACAACGTCCTTCTGGTGGTGGATGTGGGCGCTGCGACCACCAATATGACTTTGGTTCTCAGCCGGCGCGATCAAAGTATTGTCAGCCCCGATTCAAAGGGGGCACAGCGTGACCTGCGGCTTCGTGCCCTTCGAGGCGACAGCGTCGGTCACGCGGGCCGTTGGGTCGATCAGCGCCTTTGCGAGCTCCTTGGTGTCGACGTCACCGATGCGGCGTTGCGCGCAATCGAAGACGCGAAAGTTCGATCAAGCTTGGGTGAAACGGCGATTACCTTCAAAGTGCCATTGTCGGAAAAGCAGCTCACGATCGATCGACAGACGCTTGTGCCTGTGTCTGGCGAACTTTGGAGCGGCCTGCGCCCTCTCTTCGAACGACTTTGTGAGCGGCTTTACGACAACCAGACGTCCTCGGCGGACGCGAAGCGCAAGAGCAAGGAGCTTTTCGAACAGCGTGGCGTGACCGGTCCAAGTGATGCCCATCGTTTGATCGACACAATTTTGTTGGCTGGCGGAACAAGTCTGCTCCCTGGCTTCCAGGATGCGATGATGGAGACGCTCTTTCCTGATGGCGATCAGCCAGAGGTCCTTCGGGTTGGGAGCTCTTTCGCAATTGCTGCAGCGGTCGGTGGGCTCGCCCACATTCTGCACAACTACGATCCGCCGCGCCTTCGCGAGCCGAACGAGCAGGGCAGGGACGTTTTTACCGCTCCGCTCGAATCGACACTTCCCTATCCGCTGTTGCTGGGGATGAAGCAGTCCGCAGACCGCGAACAACAAATTATCGTGCTTGATCCAAACGATCCGTTTGTCGACGACGGCGGAAAGCGTCAGATTGAAGATCTACCCGCACTTGCAAAAGGATCGCAGCCAAAAACACGGCTGGTGCCAGGACCCGCGGCGGGTATGTCCGCTCGGCAGGGACGTCAGTTTCGCGCGATGAAGGTACGTGAGTCGCCTGGCAAGATGGAGCTCGAATGGGATCCGGTTCGCGAGCGCGCAACAATCCGTTCGAACCAAGTCGACGAAACGGGTCATCTCTGGATCGATGCCAATATGCTCCGCAAGCGTCAGGAACCAGCTCTAGATCCGTTTGATGAACTGTTGGACTCGGAGGCATTGGCCGTAGACGGTGCGAATGACATTATTCTGGACTTGGGCATGTCCAAAATCGTTGCGGTGACTGCGAACCGCGGTTGGACGTCAGCCCAAGAACTTGAGCGTGTTGTGCGCGAAGGGGTAAACGTTGACGGTCGCGTGCCCGGCACGACTGCGGACAAGAAAGACGCTCGGGAGACAGAGCGCCCAGATGCTCTTGATCGCAGCCCTCAGCAACGGGTTTCTCAGGCCAAGGCGGCCGAGGTCGCGAACGGGCAGAGCCTCACGCGAAACCTCGTGCCTGACAATGGCGATATCGGGAAGAACAGCAAAGAGAAAAAAGACAAATCCGGATCGTTCGCGCCGAGTGAACCGGCTGTAGTGCCCGGCTTACCACCCTCAACGCAAGCTACGCCCGATGAGGAAGACCGCTTCGATTGGGGGGAACGCGTTACAGACTCCGAGTTTTCGCAAGCCCTCGCATCACTCAAGGATACTGTCAAATCCGCAGAACCCCATCTGCACTTCGACGACGTTGTCGTGGCTCTGCTTGCGCTCGCTGTGCGGCCATTCGTGCTCCTTGCGGGGCCTCCGGGGTGTGGAAAGTCGACACTTGTCCGGCTTATTGCGCGCATGCTTGGCAAGAAAATTGGCGAGACTTTTCACGAAGTCGCCGTGCAGGCGCATTGGGAAAACGACAGCGTTCTCTTCGGCGAAACGGGCCTCTTGAGCCACCTCCTCAAAGAAAGAACGCTGTCGCATCTGATCCTCTTTGATGAGTTCAACCTCACACGGCCGGAGTACTATCTGTCTCGGCTCTTTCACGCATTGGACGGCGGAAACGGCGTGATCACGCAAGACACGACGATTGCTCCGTGCCGCGTTTTTGGCACGTTGAACATCGATGACTCGTCGCGTCCACCCTCACCAAAGGTCCTGGACCGGTGCTTCCTTCTTGAGCTCAAGCAAGTCTCGTGGGATATGGAGGGGCCAGCCGGGCTCTCTAACCTGGCGTCAATTCCTCCCCTTCCAGGCCTGCCGGCCATATCAGTCGGTGGCGCAAACACCGACGCACGGGTCGATGCAGTGTTGCAAGCGCTGCACCTAGCGGTTCATGATCATGAACTCCGACACGACCTGCTTCCCTCTCGCCGGGTGCTCTCGGACATCAAAGCGCTGCTCAATCTGCACCACAGACTGGACCTTCAGGGCAAAGGATTGTTGGACCGGGATGAATTGGTGGACCGTGTAATCGCGAGCCGTATCCTGGTAAAGTTGTCGGGAGCGTTCGATCAACTGCAACCAGCATTGGACGCGCTAGAGAAGGTCGTTGATGGGGTCGATGAACTCCCCAGAACACGTCGGCGTCTGAAACTGGCGCGTCAGCAAGCGCGTCTCGGATTCATTTCGCCTTGGCAGTAGACAGGTCCACCATTGAAGTTATCCGCGTGATGGGAGCGGATGGTGTCGGTGTTGAGCATCGATGGGAGCCGAACACCTGGTATCTCGTCCGCGACGACTCCCCCTATATCGACATCTTGACCCGCGGCATTGTCGCGCGAGCGAAGGACGTCCACACGAAGCTAGTCCCTCTTGCCGAGCCGGCCGAAGACGGCACCCAGTGGCAGCGATGGAGCTTCGAAAGTGAATTGGCAAGACAGCGTCGTCTGGGCGACATCAGTCTTCCGCTGCAGACTCCGAAAAGCTGTACGTTGCGTTGCTACGTCATTCCAACGGCGCTGCTAAACTACCGCGATGTAATAGCGATGGTCGAAGATATCGAAGTCGAGCTTGGGTTTGCGGCGGCCTGGGATGTGATTGCCGAGCGCCCCGAGCGATCATGGGGTCGCCGCAGCAACAGCGGCGGCATGACGATCCACTCCGAACTCATTCGTCTGGTTGACGAGGAGTTGCGTGCGGCGCACTCGATACGCCGTGATCCGTTTACCGAGCTGGGACCCCAGTCAAGACGTGGCGTTCCGCTGGCGGAGAATGCAATCGTCTCGCATTGGGCGATGCGCAGATGGAGTCAGATGCGGGATTCGGCTGATGCCGTTGCAAGCAAGCTGAAGTCGCTTCGGTTGAGAGGTGGCCGCAGGAACCCAGAAAAACGACAGGAGAAGATCGACGAAGAGATCAGGCAGTTCACCTCAATTGAGCAACGATTGGGGGATTTTAAGAGCATTCTGGCGCGTCTCGGCAACGACTTGGAACTGACGACTTTTATGTACCCTAGTCCGTTGTTTCAGCGAGACTTTCGTCTTCGGCAACTTCTTCGCGCCTTTGCTCCCCTTTATTCCGAGGCGCTTTCCGAGATTGAATCTGCGAAGTCGCACTATCCACCTGTGTTTCTAAATAGTTTGTGGGAGCTCTGGGGAGCAGTTTGGCTGGTGAAGGAATTGCGACGTTTGGGCTTCTCTGGCGCCCATTCGACGAATGCGACTGATCTGGCCAAGTCCAGCTCTTGGCGCCTGAAACGAAATGATGTTGTTCTTGAACTGGATTACGAGGCGGAACCTGTGTTCGTCGACTACGAGAAACTTCCGCCGGCGCACGAACGCGATATCCCTGCACTCGAGTGGGCGGCACGTAATCAGGAACTCGACGCTGAGCGTCCCTTTCTTGGATTGGAGCTTCGCTGCTCACCTGATTATCTGATCAGGATCACGACACCGAATGGAAAGTTGCTGATGGTTGGCGATGCATGCCTGGCAAGCCCAAAGCATCACGGGAAGAACAACAAACTCGACGTCAAGCCGCATACGGTCGAGATGTACAGGAGAACGTTGGGGTGGTCGACCGAAGCTCACATTGTTCGGTGTCACCCTATGGGCGGTTTCGTCATATTCCCGCCGCCCGCGGGCGCGTGGGTCGATATTGAGCGCCTACCCGGTGCGGGCGACTGCACCATCCTTTGCCCAAGTCCGCAAGGTGACCCGGAAGCAAGCCGACGGTTGGAAAGCTTACTCATGACCGTGGCGCCGGAGATTTGTAAGTAGCAAACGGGGACCAGCGGCTTTTTTCTGATCTGTGCAGCAAGTGCCTGCCGCGCAGAGGAAAGGGCTCTCATGGCTGTCTGCGGCTACCCGGCGGCCAGGAAAAACGATCGCTTGGCCAAGGCCCGATACCTATTAGAGATCGAGGCGTGCGGTGAACTCGACCTGCCAGCGCACATGCGGGCTCTTCTCCGCTCAACGATGTGGAAGGCGTAAACCTTGACGCCGCGTAGCCGGTCAGTCCGTATCAGATCACCCTGAGCTCGCTGGCTGAGGCTTTCCGGAACGTTTGTCCAGCACCAACTTGTAACTGATCTTCTGACCATCATTGAGGCTCCGAAAGCCGGAGCGCACCTTTCCCGATCTCATCCTTGGCGACGCAAATTTTCTTCCTTCTCGGTCCGGCCAAATCATTTGAGGATAGCGTGTCATAATCGGGACAAGCGCGCCGGAGGCCACATATTCATGTGCGATGCAATCGGGGAGCCAGGCGATCCGAGGAGCAGCGCTGGGAGACACAGCGCGACCGCGGCCGAGACGAGCGTTTCGAATGAACCGCTCCTTGTCCGAGACATGCTTACGAATTTCGGGCAACGAACACGGCAAATTCTCATAACCTCTGCCTGCCTGAGCAGCCTCCTATTGAGAAGCCGTTGACGTGAGCAATTGCCAAGGGACTGCTGCGCGGCAGCGAGCTCTTAATCCTCGATCTCGACGTCGGCGTTTCGACGGCTGGCGGAAAAGTCGGGGACAATGTCGCCCGCCAGCAACTTCTCTTTTGACAGCAGGCCTGCATCCTCAAGCGCCTCGAAATCCGGCAGGTCTCGCAGCGTGTCGAGGCCGAACTCCAGCAGGAATTCTTTTGTCGTGACGTAGGTGTAGGGCGCGCCCGGCGTCGGGCTGCGCGGACCGGAAGCGATCAGGCCGGCACCGCGCAGATGACCAATAAAATCGCGACTGATCTCCTTGCCGAAAAACGACGACAATTCTCCACGTGTGATCGGCTGGAAATAGCCGATGCACATCAGCACGAGCACCTCTGACTGCGTGAGGTCTGCAGCGCGCTCGTTACCGCCGACTGCACTGCGGATGGCGTCGGCATAGGCCGGCCGGGTCAAATGTTTCCAGCCGCCAGCGACCGAAACCAGGTCATAGGGTCGACCCCGCAGCTCCTCGCGAATATCGTCGATCAGAAGATCGACGCTGCAGCTTTTGCCGACGACGCGCGCCAGCGCCTCGCGACCGACCGGTTCACTGGCTGCGAAGATGGTCGCCTCCACCCGATGCATCCATTCGCGCCATCGCGCTTCCGGCGGCAGATGATCCAACTCCCGGTCAAACAGCTGGTCAGCTGATCGACGGTCATCTGGCCTATCCTTTCCTCGTCCGCGCGCCGCTTCCACCATCGCGCTCAGAGCCCGTAAATACGGAACGTGGTGCGGCCGGACAGCTCGCGCACGGCGCCGAGTTCGAGCAGACGGTCGAACAGGCGGCGCAGGCCGCGATCGCTCATGCCGGCGATTTGTTCCGAAGCGACGATCGCGTCGTCAGAGAGCAGCCTTCCCACGACGACGTCCGCCGCCTTGGCCCTGAGTTTCGGCGCAACCGCAAGCAGCCGATCCGCACGGCGCTCGAGCTCAGCGGACAGATCAATCGCACGCAACGCAGCGCGCGCCTGCGCGGCAAGCAGATCTTTCGCACGCTCAGGATCTGTCTCAGTGCCTGTCGCCACCGATCCGGCTGCCGATCGACGCGAGCGACCGCTTGTTCCCAAGGCCGCTTCGGCGCCCAACAGCGGCACGGCCTGCGTCCAACCCAGCCGTTGCGCCAGCAGGGCGTCCGCGAGCCAACATCCGAAGGCTCGTGCGAAGCCATACCTTTCGGCGGCCGTGAACGCGCCGGTCAGCATGCCGACCATTCCGATGCTCGCGGAAAGCTGTCGAAGATCATCTGCCAGTTCGCCGACTGCGTCGTCGTCGCGGCGGAGACCAAGGTCATCCAGCACCGCGCCGATGCTCGCCTCGGTCAGCAGTTTCTCGGCAGGCGTGCCAGCCAGCCGGCGCCAGGCAAGCAGCATCGATCCGGCGGGACCGACGGACAAAAAATCGCCCGGCCGCGTGAGCAGCACCGCATCGCGCAATGCTGCCTCATCTTCGACGCGGCCCGCCTGCTTTGCCGTTAACGCGGCCGCCGAAAGTGCCAGCCGCTGCCGCCAGGCGCCGGCCCACCGCTCCTGCCGCCGAACCACCGCATCGAGTGCGCTGATGGTGGCGCCTGCGATGAGCGCCACCTCCTCAACATTTTTTCCAGCAAGGCTTTGCGCATCGGGAACCGCCCGACGCAACCAAGCAGGCACGGCGGCTTTCGATGCAGCGACGCTGGCTTCACCAGTCAGCGTACCGTGGTAGCGCAGGGACAGTTTGGGTCGAAGAATCATCCGCGATAGGATGAATCCTGGCGGCGCTTTTAGCAACCCAATTTGCATATAACCGCCGCGCCTGTCGCGCACATTAAATGAATGATAATGTTGCATTATCGTTCGTTTTGCTCTCTATAGGAGAAATGGCCGTTTTCCGCGAGCAGAAGCCCAAAATTCACGCCCAGCGACCCTCCGGAGCGCCCCACAGCATAGGGCTGGCCGACAATGTTTCGACCGCGCCAACGTCGGCCGATCTCGAGGCACAGGCTGAGGACGACCTGCCCGACATTATCGACGTCGTGCTGGCGATGGGGAAGACGCCGGAAGAGCCGCCGGCGGAACCCCTGGCGCCCTCCCCTCCCCTTCCGGTCGTATTGAACCCGCGCTTGACGCCCCATCTCGATGCGCTGGCCGATCGCGCCCGCGACTATGTCGAAGCCGCGAGCTCCGCCAACACCCGCCGCGCCTACGCCTCGGACTGGAAACAATTTGCGAGCTGGTGCCGTCGGCAAGGCGTCGAGATGTCTCCGCCCGATCCACAGGTGGTCGGGCTCTACATCACCGCCTGCGCCTCGGGAAAGGCGACCGGCGACAAGAAGCCCAATTCCGTGTCGACGATCGAGCGCCGGCTGTCCTCGCTGACGTGGAATTATGCGCAGCGCGGCCAGCCGCTCGACAGGAAGGACCGTCATATTGCGACCGTCATGGCCGGCATTCGCAACACCCACGCCTCCCCACCCCGGCAGAAGGAAGCGGTGTTGCCCGAGGATCTGATCGCCATGTTGGAAACGCTCGACCGCGGAACCCTGCGCGGCTTGCGGGACCGCGCCATGCTGCTGCTAGGCTTTGCCGGCGGGCTGCGCCGCTCCGAGGTCGTCGGCCTGGATTGCGGCCGCGACCAGACCGAAGATGGCCGCGGCTGGGTTGAGGTTCTCGACAAGGGTTTGCTGGTCCGCCTGCGTGGCAAGACCGGCTGGCGCGAGGTCGAAGTCGGCCGCGGCTCGTCCGACGCCACCTGCCCGGTCGTGACGCTGGAGACCTGGCTCAAGCTCGCGCGCATCGCGCACGGACCGCTGTTCCGAAGGGTGACAGGCCAAGGCAAAAAAGTCGGCGCCGAGCGGCTCAACGATCAGGAGGTCGCCCGCCTGGTCAAGCGGACCGCACTGGCGGCCGGCGTGCGTGGCGATCTGCCGGAAGACGAACGTGGGAAGCTCTTTGCCGGACATTCGCTGCGCGCTGGCCTCGCCTCCTCGGCCGAAGTCGATGAGCGCTATGTGCAAAAGCAGCTCGGCCATGCCTCGGCTGAAATGACTCGCCGCTATCAGCGCAGACGCGATCGCTTCCGGGTCAATCTCACCAAAGCATCAGGCCTGTAAGGCGAAAGACCCCTCCCCTGGCCCTTCGGATGCCGAGAGTGCGTTATCGCCACGATAGCTGGTCCTTCGGCAACCGACCGCTCGGGTCGAATACAGTTACCTTGTGCGGCAGATCCGGACCCCAGTCCCAAAGGACCAGGTTGCGATCCTCCATCTCGGCGCTCGGCGCGAAACTTGGGACCACGATGCCGGCAATATTTCGACGTCGCAAGCGGTCGTAGATGGACCAGGACGCTGGGCGCTCTCCGTCGCTGAGCGCCGTCCCCCAGGCGCAGGCCATCTCCTCGAGCGTGATAGAAAATTCTCCCCTCGCCTCGTCCGTTGTCAGATCCACGATGTCATCGCAGTCGAGCTCATAGGAACACAGCACGCACGGATCGATCCGGTGCGCGAACCCCTGGTTGGCTTCCTTGACCGCTGTCATGATGGTCAGCGCCAAATAGAGCGCCGGCACGCCTTTGGGATTAAATCGCGCACCTCTGATCGCCGCCCCTTCGCCGGAAGTCGGCTTGAATGCCCAACGTGGATCGTGCGCCCGGTAGCAGGTTCCGACAAATTTCACGCAAAACCACCAACGGCCATGTGATCGAGATAATCACGGACCGCAGCTGCCTTGCCATCCTTCACCAGCGCTTCAGCAGTGCGTCCGCCAAATGCTGGAAGCGGCTGAGCTCGATACCAGGCCATCGCCTGCTCCTTGCCCCCCGCCCAATCCGTCACGCGGCTGATGATCTCAAGCATTTCCCGCAGACGCCCCTGTGTCTTAACCGTAGCGCTACGCTCCGAGCGATAAAGGGTCTCGCGAGCAAGACCGGCGGTCTGGGCCAACTGGCCCTTGGACATGCCAAAACCGTCCGCGACCTGCTCGATCGCAATCTTCCCGTTCCGGTCCATATAGGACAAGATGAGAGGTCCATTCTGCTCGGGGATCTTCAGTGCATGAGCCACAGAATTCATCCTACCATATTGAGAGTCATGTTTCTTGTGCAAAATATATGGCAGTTCTGGGCAGCTTTCAAGCTCGGCACCGAACCAATTCGAGGTGCTCCCTAACACGCACGCGGATTGAGCCGACCGTGCGCGCGACTATGTCGAGGCAGCAAGTTCGGCAAACACCCGATGCGCCTATGCCGCTGACTGGAAGGAGTTTTGCTCCTGCTGCCGGCGTTACGTCGTCTGATCCGCAGCCGCCAGACCCACAAATCGTCGGCCTTTACATCACGGCCCAGCCCTCGGGATCTCGGCCTGGTGTTGCGCGTGATCAAACCGACGTCGGTCGCGGCTGGATTGAATTTTTTCCAGACATGGGCGTGCTGGCCTCGCCCCCTCGGCCGAAGTCGATGAAGGCTATGTGCAGAAGCAACTCGGCCATACCAGCGCCGAGATGACCCGTAGGTATCAGCGGCGGCGTGACCGCTTCCGGGTCAACTCACCAAGGCGCCCGGGCTGTGAAAAGCCCTCCCCTCCCCCGGTTGATCGGGTGAGGCGGTCAGGGTCTTTCCCTCGAAGGCGAACTTCTGAAACCGAAGCCCGTCACTCAGATAGTCGGATGGCATTGTTTCGAAGTGCAGGTGGAATTCGAGCAAAGGAAGATATCGATGTCACGGCTTTTGCGATGGCCGATCTGGATCATCATTGCCGTTCCGCCGCCAAATGACCGTTCAAAGTCATCGCGCCCCGGCATTCTCGCGAAGCTGGTCGATCAGGTCGGTAGTGATACCAAAAGCCGCCGCCATTCGGACGGATCGGCTATCAAGTCCAGTCATTACGCGGTGAGCGGATAGCTCTCGCCGGACCAGGCAGAGAAGTGGGCGGCAAAAGCCTTCAGGTCGTCGACCGCGATGTGGTGCGCGGTTGCGAACTCGACTTGCTGGGCGAGAGGGACATCGCCGAGAAAGGCGCTGACATGACCGGGATGCTGCTTGGCCAGATCGATATCAGCAAGGCAATGCGCAAGCGCCGCGTCGTCCAATTGATCGCTGTAGGGCGCGTTCACCGTCGTCAGGACTGAACCGAGATGCTTGCTCATAATTCGTGCTAGATAGTCGTCTCAGGCATGTCGCACAAGTTGCCGCCCTCTTCCGCACCCATCGGCGGTCGGCGACGTCAGCGTTGTTCTCGTGACCCAAATGAGCCAGAATCGGGTCCAACATCGTCGACGACGACGCCCGGGGTTCGCTTGACGAAAAAAGCACGGATCTACCACCCGGCCGGAACCCGAGAATGACCGAGGAAAAACCCGTCCGCCTACCTGACACCGCTTCCGTCGAAACCGTGCTCGCGGGTTTAGAGCCGCAGTCGGCCGACGTCGAACTCGCCCCTGCCCTGAACAAGGCCTTTCCGGGCTTCGTCTTCACCGTCGCGACCATCGACGATCCCTACTGGTGCAACCCTCACGACGTTGTCGCTGCCGACGGCACCCGCCTCGGCGATCATCGCGCCTGGGTCGAGCATGAACTGGCCGAGGTCGGCGGTGACCTCAACGCCTTCTGGGACCGGCATCGTCAGAGCGGGGAAAAATTCGCCGAATGGCGCGGCACCACCGCCTTCGCCTTTGCCCCGACCGGTCCCGGCGTCGCCGACTTCGTGCAGATTTCGCTCGGCCGCGAGATCGAGTTTCTGGCAGGCGCGGTGGTCGATCCCGACTATCGCCCCCGCACCATCGACGATCTGTTCGAGCCGACCTGGGTTTTGCGCGGTCCCGCGGTCGAGACGCAACAGCTCGCAGGGCCAGTCTACCGGCTGCGTGGCCGTTCCGGCGGCGGCATCGTCCACATGCGCAGTTTTTTGGCGCGCCGGACACGCATCGAACGCGAACTGCGCGAGGCGCAGCGGCCCGAGCTGGAAAACCGTGTCATCCGCGAGGTCGGGCCAGATGGCACGCGCGAAACCGCGTTTTTTGACGCCAATCCCGACTGGTTCGATTTCGTGCCTCGCGAAAGCCGCTTTTTTGTTGACTGGGAGCGATCGAGTGCGGCCATCGACCGCATCTTTGCGCACTGGGCCTTCGACATCCACGACCTCGATGATCGCGGCCGGCGCGAGATTGGCTTTATTCCGCGGCCCCTCAAAATCCCGACTGAGAGGCTGCTCGCCGACGAAGGCGTCTCCGTGCACCGGCTGATGGAACGGATCGAGGTGATCGACGGCGAAATCGGTCTGCCCTTCGCCTGGTTCTTTCTGATGACCCACGGCCACTGGGTCGATCCGAATGTCGGTCACGCGATCGCCGAAGGCCTGCGCACGGGCCGGGTGCGGCTACCCGATCAGGACGCCGCCGTTCTGCTCGCCTGGGCGGACAAACCGTATCTGTTTTGAGCGAGACGCAAAACTGTGGCGCCGAGGCGCTTGATACGCGGGATCCGGTGCCGCCCCTTCGATTGTAGCGCCGGTTTTGGTCGGCATCTCGTCCGACGACGGCGTCAAGACACTGCGCCATCTGTCTCGGTCAGCAATCTGATCGACCGCGCGCCGGCAACGCGGTGATCATCGGCCACCGAGAACTTCTGCGCACACCTGCGCGTTTTCACGCGAGATCGCGCAAATGGCCGCCACAACTGCAGATTTGTTCGGCCCGTTCGCATCGTGGGCCAAGATGCGGGCGCATTTCTGCGTGCCCATATCTCGATAACCTCCTGCAATGCCCTGGGCTGCCCCCGATGCTCGGCCCGTCCTGTCGGCAGCGGCTGCAAAGTCCGGCCAGCTCTCAATCGCTGCTGCGCGACTCGTTTTACTGCCGTAAATTCTGGTGCTTATGGCAGAGGAAACATAGGCTTAGTTCTGCACGGGTGGAAACCGTGTCGGCGATGATCGAGATGTTTGCCCCAGAGCTGGTCGCACCGTTAACCTTCTGTTAACCGAAAACTTCTTGCTGTGCTTGGCCGAATCGGAGCTTAATGGCGCTTGTTAGATAGTTTTATCGCAAAAAGCGCCAATTCGGATTTTCACGAGAATGAACATCGCCATGCGGCTACCAAGCTTCGAGTTCGATGACAAAATTCTCGAGCAGGGTGCCGAGATATCGCGACGCCTCAATCAACTCCGCATGGAGAAGTTTCCACCCGACGCGACAAAGACTCTGCGCACGTTCTCAATGGGTGAAGTCGCCCACTATCTTGGCGTGTCGCAGAACAATTTGAAGCGCCTTCATCTCGAGGGCAAAGGACCCCTGCCCGCTCAAAATTCCTCCGGCCGGCGGTCTTACACGGCGGAGCAGATGCTCGAGCTGCGCCATTTCCTGGACCGCCATGGCCGGACCGAAGTGAAGAAGTACGTGCCGCACCGCAAGCCTGGAGACAAGCTCCAGATCGTGGCGGTCGTAAATTTCAAGGGAGGCAGCGGCAAAACCACCACGGCTGCCCACCTCGCCCAACACCTGGCCCTGACGGGGCATCGCGTTTTGGCAATTGACCTCGATCCGCAGGCGTCGCTTTCTGCGCTTCATGGGTTCCAGCCCGAACTGGACCGCAACCTCTCTCTCTACGAGGCAATCCGTTACGATGAGGATCAAAAGCCGATTTCGGACGTGATATCGCCGACCAACTTCCCAGGCTTGGACATCATCCCAGCCAATCTGGAACTCCAGGAGTACGAGTACGACACGCCGCTAGCGATGCAGGACAAGTCGTCCAGTACAGGCCGGCAGTTTTTCACCAGAATCGCAAAGGCGCTGTCAGAAGTGGACAGCCGCTACGATATCGTCGTCATCGATTGCCCACCGCAGCTTGGCTATCTAACCCTGACGGCGATGTCGGCAGCGACATCCGTTCTGATCACGGTTCATCCGCAGATGCTTGATCTGATGTCCATGAGCCAGTTTCTGCTGATGCTCGGGGGCATACTGAAGACCATTAAGGCGGCTGGCGCGGAAATCCAGTTGGACTGGTTTCGTTACCTCATCACCCGCTACGAGCCCACGGACATTCCGCAAGCGCAGATGGTCGGCTTCATGCAGTCCATGCTGGCCGGTCAGATCCTTGAGAACCCTATGCTCAAGTCAACTGCCATCTCGGACGCCGGCCTGACCAAGCAGACCCTGTATGAGGTGGAGAAATCGGCGTTTACGCGCTCGACCTACGATCGGGCGCTTGAGTCACTTGATGCAGTGAATTCGGAAATCGTCGACCTCATTCATCGCACATGGGGCAGGTCATGATTGAAGGGCACTTTACCGCAGTAAAAGAAGGCGGTTTTTTCTACGAAATCAGTCTCCTAGCGGAAAATCGGAGCGATTGAATGGCCCGCAAGGACGTATTTGGAAGCGTGATGGGGGCAGGGGCTGCTGCCGCAGAGGTGCGGGACGTCGCCAACTACGCTGTTCGCGGCGCCTCGCGATCGATCATGCAATCCTTTGAGGAGCTGTCCAAGAGTTCCGTGGTCGATCTGGATCCCGCCCTGATCGACAGTTCGTTCGTTTCAGATCGTATCGACGACGCTGATGACGAGTTCCTTGAGCTGCTGGCGGCAATTCGGGAGCGCGGGCAAGATTCCCCCGTCCTGGTCAGGCCGCATCCATCGGCGCCAGGGCGCTATCAGACTGTCTTTGGACACCGAAGGCTCAAGGTCGCCCGGCATTTGGGCCGGCCCGTTCGAGCGGTCGTCAAGAACATGGACGATAAGGACCATGTGATAGCCCAGGGGCAGGAGAACGCTGCCAGGGCAGATCTGTCCTTCATTGAACGGACCTTATTTGCCGAGCGTATCCTCAAGGCCGGCCATTCGCCTGAGACCGTCAAGCTGGCGCTAGCGCTGGACGATACGACATTTTCCAAGATGCGCTCGGTTACCAGCCACGTGCCCGAGGGAATTATTTTGGCGGTCGGAGCGGCCAAGGGCATAGGTCGAGATCGCTGGTGGCAACTCGCAAAGCTAATGGAGCGCCATGAAAATGGGCTCAGGGCAGCGGACTATGTGAAGAGCGCAGACTTTTCGTCGCTTCAGAGCGATATCCGCTTCACACGATTGTTTGACTTCCTGAGTTCCGTTCCGAATCGTGCCCGAGCGTCGGCGAAGTCGCAAGACAGAGCTTGGACGCCAGGGGACAAGTCCGTACGCGCCAAGATCACCGATACGGGAAAGATCTTTACGCTAGCCTTGAAATCGAAGGACGCGTCGACCTTCGGCGCGTTCATTGCTGATAGGCTAGACGAACTTTTCGTGGCCTTCCGGGAATCGGAACAGGCAAAGAAAACGGGAGACTGAACCGCAAAAGAAAAAGGCCCCCGAACGTCACCGTCGCGGAAGCCCTTCTCACGTCTGTAGCAAGCTGAGAATCGCATTTCCCCGAATCACTGTCAAGAGTCGTGGCGTCGTTTTGGCGAGCAGATTTCTTTTGCCTAATCGAGGGTGAAAGAAAATGGAGACGGGTATTGCAACGACGCCCTTTGGGCGGCGGCCGATGTCGCTCGCCATGCTGGCAGCGCAAAACGAGTCACGTGAGATCCCCAAGGGCAGGGTCGTCGACAAGTGGCAGATCTATCGCAACCTCTGCGAAGGCAAGAGCGTCGTCGGCATCGGCGATCGTGCTCTGGCCGTGCTCAATGCGCTGCTATCTTTCTACCCTGACAGTGAGTTGAGTGAAGAAAACGACCTCATCGTCTTTCCATCAAACGCACAGCTGTCGCTCAGGGCGCACGGAATGCCCGATGCCACGCTCAGGCGGCACCTGGCGGCTCTTGTTGATGGCGGGTTGATCATCCGTCGGGATAGCCCGAACGGCAAGCGTTACGCCCGCAAGGGCAGGGGAGGGGAGATCGAGGAAGCCTTTGGCTTCTCCCTGGCGCCGCTTCTGGCCCGTGCTTTCGAGTTCGAGGCGGCCGCCGAACGCGTTCGCGCCGGCAACAGGGCGCTCAGGCTTATGCGCGAGCGGATCACCTTGCACCGCCGTGACATCCACAAGCTGATCGAGGCCGCCGTCGACGACGCTGTTCCGGGTGACTGGGGAGGCCTGTGGAAGCGTTTCCGCGGCATTGTGGAGGCAATTCCGCGCCGAGCCTGCACTGCCGAGCTCGAACCGATCGTAGCTGATCTGGCCGCGTTGCACGACGAAGTGGATAAGGTGCTGGAAATTCATATGAATTCCACGAATCCGAGCGGCAATGACTCTCAAAGCGAGCGGCAGCAATCTGATTCAAACACCGACTCTATTTTTGAACTTGAACCTGCTTTGGAGAAAAGCGGGGCGACGGTCGAACCAAGACGAGAAGCCGACGAGAAGCCGAAAGGCTATCCGATCGGACTTGTGTTGAAGGCCTGCCCCGAAATTGCGGACTACGCCGTCGATGGCATTGGCAGTTGGCGCGACTTGATGATCACCGCGGCCCAGGTGCGAGGCTACCTTGGCGTGTCGCCCTCAGCCTATGAGGAGGCTTGCCATGTGATGGGTCAGGAGGTCGCCGCGATCGTGATTGCCTGCATCCTGCAAAGGGCCCAGCATATCAACTCGGCCGGCGGCTATCTGCGGGTGCTGACCGAAAAGGCGAGGGCAGGGCAGTTCTCCGTCGGGCCTATGCTGATGGCGGCGCTTAAAGCCAACGGCGCCACCGTGAGGATGACCGGATGAAGTTGCGAGCACATCGCTGGCCCCTCCAAGAGCTTGCGCGGGAACCGTGACACAAAATCAGGAAGTGACGTGGAGCTGCGATATCCTTCTGGAGCCTTTCTCCTGGAGAGGTCCGAAGACCGTTCGTGTTCAGCCCGATCTTTTCGAGCCGGCGATCAGGAACGCATGGCGCGACAAGGTGTTTTGCGGCAATAGCGCTTTGTCCGGAGCATCGATTTTGGCTGAAGACCGCGTATCCGCAGCTCTACAGTCAGTACATTGAACAGATCGCCCATGATCGTCTCGAATGGCTTGCCTGGCTGTGTCGGTGAGTCAGGTGCTGCGGGAGCTTGGCCGGGAGGAGGAGGCGACCGGCGATGGCCCGGTGTGGCCGCTGGCCAACGTCGATGTCGAATGAGCGGCGCAGTCCGCAACGGGCCGAGGGCCTCGTTTTCGCTTTTATTCGAACTGCTCTAGTCGGGCCGATAGCCAAGAGTGTGGTGAGCGGTACCGCGTGGATCCGACCAGACCCCATTCCAACTGCTAATCCGTCTCGACGTTTTCGGCCGCGTCGGACGTTTCGCCCGGCTTATGGAAGTTCGATCTCGCCGTCCACCACGTGGTTGAGGCCGGTGCCTTCCGCCGTCAGCGTCATGCGGACGTTCAACTTCTTCTTCTTCTCGCCGCCGATTTGCCCTTCGCGCACCGTCTCCTCGATCTTGCGCTGGGAGGTGACGCCGACTTCCTTTAGGAACTTGCGGATCGACATGTTGAAGGCGTCTTCGCTCATGGCGGAACTCCTCTGTGTCTGGAAGAGATTGTAAGGGAAGGCAAGGGATCAAGGAAGCAGGACGTTGACGCACCGGGCACTGTGCAAGAGCGAGAAAAAATGGGTGACCCGTGAATTATTCTCGCTGATACACTTTCGGCCGAGATTTACCCTCGCAAAGAAGTTGGGACGGCTATTTCATCTCGCTGGCGCAAACCCGCAAATCACCTATCCTCTGGGCCATGTCATCTTACCGAAAGGAAAAAGCGATGACCGAGAAACGTGGCCGTGGCCGTCCCCCGGGCGAAGGCAAGAAAGACGGACCATTCTTGGCCGACATGGCTGACCTCATGATCCGGACGCCGAACATGAGGAAGACCACCGCGATTAGGCGAGTTATGGTCGCTCGCAAAGATTGGGAGGCCGCGAGCCCAGAGGCTTTCGTTCACCGATTGCAGGGCAAATGGCGCGTGCGAGGTGAGGCGGCGCTTGTAGCTGCACATAAGAGAGCGGCGGCGCGGACCGCCACGCCGAGGTCCAGCCACCTGAACTATGTGGGGATACCGGTCGGGCCGCAATGGCATCTTGGTGCCCTGAGCCCTTCGGCCTCGGCTGTCCTTGACGAAGCAGCTTCGGCAGCTCGAAGGGCCTTAGATGCCGTCCAGGGAGACTTTGGAAAATACAGCGCGGTGTGGCAGGCCATGCAGGGCGACCTTGCAAAATACGGAGCCCGTTTTGACACCGTGAGGGACCACGCCTCTGCCACGTTTCGTCAGTTCGAGGAAGCTCGACGTCGAGCTATCGGACCCTGCCAAGGAATTCTGGACGAATTCGCCTCACTTCAGAAGCAAGCCGAAGCGCAGTTCGCGGCGGTCCGTGGCCCCTTCGCCGAACTTGAGAAGTCCTTTGCCCAGTACGCATCTGGCGCTTCAGTCAACTCGCTGGCTGTCCGCACCGCACTGGGCCTTGCCTAAAGTGATGGACCCCCGGCCGACGTAGCCGGAGGGCCTTTCGTGTTCCTACCGCTGCACCTTCTCCGGCAAGCCTTCAATCAGGTGACTGAACGGCGCCGAGAACGGCAGGAAGTTGCCAAGCGGGACGAAGGCGTTCCAGGTTGTGGTTCATTCGTCCCGCCAGATAACCCGTTTCTGCCAGCGGACTTCCACGAGATGCCTGTAGCGGATGGTATGCGCCTGCTCTCCAGTTGGATGACAAGAGTTGGGCGCTCATCCACTCCCGGCTCTTGCACTGCTGACAGCTCTAACATCGCGGATCGTGACGTTGCCGATGACCTCCCGCAAATCGAGGGGCTTATAGTTACGTGTGACGTTGCAGCGGGCGCAGCGAATGCCGGCGACCTGGCCGTTTTCGCGGGTCTGGCGATTACTTGTGGAAAGCCTGGAAAGCCCGGAAAGCCCGTATATTACGGAAGAAAGGAGTCCTGCCGATGACCACTACCGTCACCGCCGCCGCCATCTCGAAAAACTTCGGCGCCTATCAGGATGCCGCGGTTCGCGACCCGGTCATCATCACCAAGAACGGCCGGCCGCGCACCGTGCTGCTGGCTTACGAGGATTTCGTCCGGCTCTCCAAGCGCGACCGGCGGGTCGAGCTGACGACAGAGCTCAGTGCGGACGAAATCGCCGCGGTTGAAGCCGCCGAAATGGAGCCGGGTCTTGACCATCTCAACGACGAACTTCTTCCGGCAAAAGGTCTGACGGCAAAAAATGCTGCTGGCTGAAATCAAGGTCGGCCACGTTTTTCGTTATTCATATCTCTGGCATTGGCAACATCGCGAAGGCCGCGAGGAAGGCGACAAGGACCGGCCCTCCCTGGTGCTAGCGCTGGTCGCCATGCAGGAGGACGGCTCGCCGGTTGTCCGAGTCCTGCCGATCACGCACACACCGCCCTCTGATCCCGCCAATGCCATCGAAATCCCGGCTGCGGTCAAGTTGCGCTTGCGGCTCGACGGGGATGGTCGTGGATCGTTTTGACGGAAAGCAACCGGTTCGCCTGGCCGGGTCCCGATATCCGGCCGCTGGACACGGAGAGCGGCTATTACGGGCCGCTGCCACCAGCGCTGTTTGCAGCGGTCAGGCGCCGGTTTGTCGCCATTGCGACAAGCCAAGCGCACAGGAGCACGCCACGCTCCGCGTAACCGCTGATCGGTGCCGATCAGCGCACGATCGGTGAAGGAGCCTTGTACTTGCGCCGACAGTTGGGGCGCCGCGATAGGCGGTAGAGAGCATACTCGTCATGTGCGACCCACACCCGGCCGATCGATGGGGTCTTGCAATTTTCGCTTCTGCTGCGTTTAACTCCCCAGTCTCGAAATGAACCGGACTGGCTTAAGGGCCAAGTCCACGTCGCAGTTGTCACAGAGGAATGCACAGATATGGCGACCGGAACCGTGAAGTGGTTCAACAGCACCAAGGGATTTGGATTTATCCAGCCCGACAATGGCGGGCAGGATGTTTTCGTCCACATTTCCGCTGTCGAACGCGCGGGCCTCTCGACGCTGAATGACGGCCAGAAGATCAACTATGAGATCGAACAGGACCGCCGGACTGGCAAGTCCTCTGCCGGCAGCCTCAGCAAAGCTGGCTGAATTTTCGCCTGCGTCCCGGCAACAGCGAATGAAATGAATGCGAGGTAAGGCGGGGATTGGTCCCCGCCTTACCTATTCTGCGCAGATCATGCCTATAAGCAGCTGCGCGCTCCAGAATGACCCTCGAGAGATAAAGTTAGGCTGCGACCTTCTTGCGGGTCCGCTTCGCCGGCGCCGGCGTTTCAGGCACTTTCAGTTTGCGGCCGAGCCCCATGGTCTTGGCCAATGCCGAGCGTGCAGCGGCGTAATTCGGCGCGACCATCGGATAATCCTTCGCCAGGCCCCATTTGGCGCGATATTCGTCCGGGGTCAGCCCATAGCGCGTTGAAAGATGGCGCTTTAGCGATTTGAATTTCTTCCCGTCTTCAAGGCAGATGATGTAGTCCGCCATCACCGACTTCTTGATCGGGACCGCAGGCTTGAGAGCCTCCGGCTGTGCTACGGAGATGCCTCCGGTTGTGCCTTTCAAAGCCGCGTGTACTTGGCCGATCAGGGCAGGGAGATCGCCCACCGGGACTGGATTATTCGAGACATAGGCTGACACGACATCGGCGGTAAGCTCGATGAGGCTGTCGAGATTGTGATCGGCTTCTTCTGTCATGAAACTCTCCGGGTGGCTTGAAAGGACAGCGGGCGAAGTCCTGCTACATATTGATGGCCGTCGCTGAAAGCAATAAATGTCTCAGCAGCATAAGTATCGGCATAAGCTAATGCTGATCCGTGTCGGCCCCAGCGTTCGTTCGGCTGCTATGCGCCGGAACCGATGTGCAGCCTCGCCAGCTTGAGCCTTTGTATTTCCGAAAACAACGTGACGAAATTCCGTGCTCCATGAAAACACGGCCAGGTGCGTCGTTCGCCAGTGACGTGGGGCCAACGAGGCCGGTCTATTCCTGGCGTCTTCTCCGGATGACTGTTTGTCTTAGTTGCGATCTGATCGGGCTTCCGCCGGAGCTTGGTCCGAGAATGAACTCAAACACGGGTTGCGGCTGACCGAGCGCTGTCGGCGGCAGGGCTCCCGGGGTCCTTGCCGCGGCTTCGGCGTGTTCGGCGAGCGCTGCGGGTGACATGCCGAGCGCACGCTCGAAGCTATGATCGGCCGTGTTCATCGGCCGACGAAGGAGCGCCGCGGCGCGTCCGGCATGACGCATCGCCGCCGCCTGCTTGCCCTCGCGGATCTTCACGCCGGCCGCCGATAACAGGATCAATCCCTTGAAGAGCGTCCGAAGCGGAGCGCCTCGGTCTGCAACTTGCCACAGACCTTCCCAAGCCTCGTGGGCTTCCCAGTAATAGCCATAGTTGAAGAGGTCGAGACCCCAGAGGAATGTGTCTGAATCAAGCGAGATCTCAGCCGACAGCATGGCGTCGCTATTGTAGCTGTGTCCCGCGGGATCGCGCACCGGATGCGGTTGCCTGCCCGGGAGATACGCATAGGATGGAAAGCTCTTTTCCGGCAGCCAACGCCGGCGCAACATCGAACCAATAACCATCAAAGCCGTATAGCACACCCGTGACATCCTGACCGGATGATCACTCCGGAGCGCCCGTCGGCAGAAAAATGAGGTTTTGGGCAAACTTGCGGTGCGACAATGAAGCTGCGAGCGCGAATTTTTGGGGCCTTGATCCGGTGGACCAGCAGGATGAATTTGAAATATTTTTCAAGGGCCTGTTGTGCCTGCCACAAGAATTGGGAGGATAGACGAGCGCGACTGCAGAAGCGCGCACTGATGTAATCGTGGTCAGCGATCGGTACGCGAATCTATCGAGTTCCAGTTCTAGATCGAATGGCCTCGTTGGGCGGCGAGGCATCAGCAAAGCGTCTCGCACGCCATGCCGTCGCCGTCCCGGTCCAGCTTCCGGCCCCACGAGCAGTTGTGCAGATACCATTGGGCTTCGTCGCACGAACTGATCTGTGAGCAGTAGCGTCGCGGCTCGCACGAATAGACCCCGCTCTGCGCGACCAGCTTGCGGCTGACTATGCCGAGTGGCTGGCTCGACGGCGCTGCGCCGTCGGCGTGCGACGCTCGCCACTCCCAGGGCGCCTGAAACGTTCCGACCCACAGCCCGACCTTGGCGGCCTCCGCCTTCGCCTGCTCCCCTGCATAGGCGCCGTGGCTGTAGATCGGCCAATCGAGCGCTTGGCCGTGCTCGACCATCCATGCCGCCACGCTGGTGCCGTCTGCGCGCCGGCAGTCGCCGACGAAGCGGCGATAGCGATCCCACGTCACGAACGTGCATTGCACCGGCCTCGAGGCGGCCAGGAACCCGTCCAGCGCTTCGGCGGAGCGCCGGCCGCAGGGATATTCGAAGCCCTTGGCGTCGTCGCAGTATTGCCTGCTCTCGGGTGCATCGATGCCGTTGAAGCGGATCCGCTGTCCATGTACTTCGATCGTGTCGCCGTCGATGATGGAGGCGACGCCGGTTATCGGCGCTGGCCTCGGGCCGATCAAATTCGACAGGTTGAGATCAGGGATGCTGTCGCTGTGCTGCATAGCTGTTTGCGCGATCAGCGCGCCGCCCGCGGCGACGGTCACGAAGATCAGCCGTTGCGGCACGCTCGCCCAACGCAGCGCACGCGACCGTCGCGCTCCGGTGCGCTTGCGCCATTGGCCAGACCGATTGTCGTGACGAGACTTGTCCAAGCCCTTTCCCCCGCTTGGGAGGATGCTCTTAAATAGGCTCGAAGTCCACTATGGCTGGAGCAGAGCGCCACCGTATTGCGCCCACAGATGTTCGCAGTCCCTTGTCCTTAAGCTTGGCGTTCCTGGTTCCCCGTAGAAGACCATTGCACCGCGGACGTCGTAGCCAAGCACCGACGCATTGGCCACGAACTGGACAGCGCGCCCTAAGCTGATGGCGCCGATCTGGACTTCACTTCTGCTGGTGAGGTCGATCACCCCGCGGATTTCCGCGTCTGCGCCTCTGCCGGCCAAGACAGCCGTCGAGATCGCATCGTCCAGGGCAAGGAGCATCGCATGAGTCCCCGTGAGCAGCGCTTGCTAACCTCGAAGCGAGAAATTTGTTCCGCGCGCCCTAAAACAATCCAAGATCAACTGTCCAGTTCAAGCGGCGCATGGTCCGGCTGTTCATGCCAAATGACTTGCCGGAGATCGCGTCGGTCGACCGGCTGGCCGCATTTCCTGCAATGGTAGAAGTGATCCTGTTCGCGAGGTGGATCGGCCCCATGTCGGCGCCCGACGATGGGCGGCCCAAGGTCCGAAAGCTTCGTCACCCGCGCAATTTCCTGGCCTCGCGTTCCAAGGTCTTCCGGTCGTTGCCGTGCGTGCCGATCAACTCCCGCACTTGGTCGGGCGTTGCGGTGCTGCTTGGCGAAGTAGCGTACCTCATAATCCTCATCTGCTGACTCGCGGTCGCGGTCCCGGAAATCGCGTTTCGTTTTGTCGTCGGTCATGGCTGTTCCTCCTGGCCAGAAAAACAGCGGCTGCGCCGGCACGTTCCCCTCAAGCCTTTTAAGCAACCGCTAACGGAACGCTTGCGGCTGTGCGATATTGAATCAAATTCGAGTTTTGCGTTGGGGTTCCGATGCGTAAGCCCGCCGGCGGGGTCCGGTTGTCCTTCGTCCGTCCGATGGAGCCGGAGCTCGTCGAGCAGCCGCCCAAAGGCGACGGATGGAGCCACGAAGTCAAATTCGACGGCTACCGTACGCAGTTGATCAAGGATGTCGACGGCATCCGCCTGTACACCAAAACGGGGATCGACTGGACGGCGAAATATCGGCCGCTCGCGGAGGAAGCCGCGGCGCTCGACGCCGAAAGCTTCATCATCGAAGCCGAAACGATCGTGACGAACGAAGCCGGGCTGTCGGACTTTCACGCCCTGCGCTCGGCCATCACCAGATACCCGCAGGAACTCTACCTGGTCGCGTTCGATCTCCTGCACCTCAACGGGCATGATCTGCGCGACATGGCGCTGAAAGATCGCCGCGAGGTGCTGGAGGCGCTCATTCCCTCCGGCGGGCACATCCAATTCAGCGAGGCGCTGCCAGGCACGGGCGACGCGGTCTACCATCTGGCCTGCGAAGCCGGCCTGGAGGGCATCGTCTCGAAGCGGCTGGACAGCGTCTTTCGCAGCGGCCCGACAATGAACTGGCGCAAGATCAAGTGCTACGTCGAGAAGGAGATGGACATCATCGGGGTAAAACGCGAGGCGGGCAAGCCGGCGATGGTGCTCATGGCCGACAAGGGCCGCTACATGGGCGGCGCCTTCGTGACCTTCAAAGCCGACAAGCGACAGGCCCTATGGGACCGCGTGCAGGGCAAGACCGGCGCGCCTCCGCCGAAGGGGCTCGCCAAGGAAAAGGCCGAATGGCTTACGCCCGGCCTAGTCGGCCGGGTCAAGTTCCTGAAGGGCGAGGAAAAGCTGCGCCATGCATCGCTGAAGGACTTCCGCGAGGAATATTAAGTGTTGCGTATGCGCTACAGCGCATCGCCTCGGCCAGCTATAAGGTTTTGGCGGATCCACGGTGGACCATCGGGCGAAGCTCTGAAATGGGGGATACCTGAAGAAGTCTATGAGAAGCCTGTTCTGGCCAAGCGCGAGAAGCTGAGCGACATCACTACGCGGCCGCCTTCGTCGCTGGCTGGGTAGGCGAAACGCGGGAGCGGCCCGGTAGTCTTGTCTGTTTGGGGATCAAAGGCCGCCGGGCCTAACCGGCGGGATAGCTAAGGGGACTTGTGCTAAGGGCACCGGCTGTCGATGAATATACGCTCCTGCTAAAATATTAGGATGCATACATAAGGCGAAGTCTCCCACCTCTTTAGAGCGACTTTCCAGCGCGGATCATCGCCCGTGCAATTGCCAACTCGGCTTCCACCTTGGCGTCTTCTGCGTCATGTTGTCGGCCGCGATCAGACGCCGCAGCGCCCGCATGACTTCGCCGCGCTGCCAGCCGGCCTCCAGCATGCAATCGATAATGATCTGAAAGCCCGGCTCCATCGCTTCCTGGCAGTCGATCTCGCGATCGGCGTAATCGAGCTTCTGTCTTGGCCGGCTCATCATGCGTTGCCTTCCACGGTGCTCTCTTCATCCAACTGGCGCGGCACCGGCAGATAGGCGTTGGCCACCAGCCACTCGCCGACGATCGTCTCCACCAGATCCGACTTAGCAGTGCCCATCTCGGCGGCCAGCCCGCTCAGTGCCTCGTCGGTGCGCGGATCGAGACTGAGCCCGCCGACGTTTCTCAGCAGCAATGCAGCCCTTCGCAGCAGCACTTGCAAGTCGGCCCGCGAAGCGTCTGCGATATGGTCGGCGGTGCTTTCCAGTTCCTGCACGAATTGATGGAGGGACATCGGCCATGCTCCTAAAGGAATCTCTCGCCTTCGCCGCGGTGCTCGAAACAGAACCAGCGCGACGGCTGCCTTGGTCGGGCGAAACCCCAACCGGCATCCTTGCCGCATCCAGTGTGCTCGCAAACGTGTCCAAGCGGTCCGTGATCGCGCGGCTGCACAAGTTCGCCGGGGCGGGTCGGTTCGTCGCTCACTGGTTTTGCCGCCGTTTGAGCGCGTCGATCTGATGCTGCAGCCGACCATTCAGCACGATCATTTCTTTCAACGCCTTCATCGTATCGCCCTCGTGCAGGGAAACGAACCTGTCGGCAACCTTCTGCAGAGCTGCCTCCTGGCGGCTGTCCAGGGTGATGATCTGATCCATGGCGGTTCTCCTTAGAACAAGGAAGCCTGCGCCGGCGGCTCGGCTGGAGACTTGATCTGCGTCGCAGGCTTCTCGACAATCACAAGCGCGTCGTCAGGCGCGGGCCGCTGCAGCTTCTTTGCTTCCGACCATGGCGCGGTGAGCCACAGTTCGGTTTCCTCCGGCGTGGTCAGGATCACTGGCATCGCCTTCTCATGAATCGGCGCGATCAGCGCGTTCGGCCTTGTGGTTAGGAAGCCGTAGAGCTCGTGGTCGCCCGGACCTTCCTTCACCTTGCGCACACCTTGCCAGCCTGTCCACAGGCCGGCGAAGAAGAACAGCGGCCGCGCTTCGCTCAGCGCGAACCAGAAGTTCTTCTGGATGCCGGTTTCGGGATCCTTGTCGCCGGGCTTCGGGGAGGGCTCGGCGAAGCTCGTCACCGGCACCACGCAGCGGTTTTCGACTCCGAGATAGGGTAGCCAATGAGCATATTGCGGATTGCGGACGTTGGTCGTGCCGGAATCAGCGTTACCACGCACGCGCTCCGGTGGTGTCGGCATGCCCCAACGCAGATTGGCGAGTTCGCGGCTGCCGTCGGCGGCGTTGCGCACCACCGGGCCAAATTGATTGGGGTAGATGTCGATCGACGGCTCGAGGTTGCCGGAGATGTCGCGGAGCGCCCGCGTCCATTGGCGGATCGCCTCCTGGCTGGTCGTGATGTTGTAGAGATTGCACATACTTTAGCTCCGCAGGGCTTCTGGCACGCTCAGCAGCCCAAGCTCCAGAATTAGCTCATAAACGCCCTGCCGGCGCCAGACACCGCGAGCGCGCCCGTTCTCCCTGTCTCGCTTCGGATCGAACACGATGCCACCGAAGTGGTCAAGGAAAGCTGCCGCGGCCTCAGGATTGGCGAAGCAATGCAGCCGCCATTGTTCCTGCTTGCCGCATTCCCAGATCGCCAACACCGCCCTTGTCCTGCATGTCAGTCCGTGCTCCTGCAGAAAGCGCCTGATCAGCGTGTAGTTGCGATCGGTACAAAGGTCGTCGGGCAGCGCGACCTGGTGCGGCAATTCGCGATCGATGACCGTGGGCGTGGGCATTCCCCGGCTGCGCCTGACCATCAGTGTCGGGCGCTGGCCGTTTTGCTTTCACGCAGATAGATGTCGGTCTGTTCGCGCATCGCGTCCGAAAGTGACAGCGCCAACTCCAGGTTTTCCGGGTAAATTGCCAAAATCCATGTAGCCGTCAATTCAGCAATGGCCTGTTTCTGACTGACGTCAGAGAGGCCGCGCATCTGCTTTGCCATTTTGTTGACGGCCCGGTGAATTGCGGGCCGCTCGCGCTTTACCGTGGCATATATCTCGGGCTGCTCAGATTCGGTGGCGATGATCGATTTCATGGCCGTACCTCCATTTGTCAGCAGTGAACAAAAAGTGAACGTAGGAGTCAAGACCCCTTGACCTGACAGGAATATGTTCCTCATTTCAGCAGATGCCAGAACAACCCGAAAAGTGGCCGCGAGGTGCTGCCTGGACCCTGACGCATGCCCACGACGCGGGGCAAGTAGCGGGCATCCGCTGCGCCCGCTGCAACGTCACGCGCTACTATAAGCCGCTCGAATTGCGGGAGATGATCGGCAACGTCACTATCGACGATGTGCGGAACAAGGTCCGCTGTCAGCAGTGCAAGAGCCGGGAGTGGATGAGCGCGCAGCTATTCCACCCCACCGGAGAGCAGGCGCACACGATCCGCTTCCGGCGCTTGGTGGAGATCCGATGGGAGCGGCGTGTGATCTGGCGCGACGAAAGATAAATGCGAGCGCTTAAGATACCGGTCACGCACAGGCCGGGTAGCTGAAAATACTCGCCGACGCGCGAGTCAATAGCGTCTGCCGTCTTGCCGACCAGGCAAAGTCGGCATCTCACTATCGGCCGTCCGCCAGATCCAGGAATCGAACTCTGGTCGCGATGCGATCAGTTCGCTCAGCGTTTCCTGGTACGCACTGTCGGAGGAGGGGGGCACGACATAAAGGCCAACCGGCCGCGGCTGTGTCTGCAATATCGCCGCCGCGGTTGGCATGTCCACCGGTAGATTATAGCGCAGTCCTTTCACGCTTCGCTCCCTTGTCCTGGCAAGGGCGTCGACCAGCTTCTTTTCATAGGCTGACTCGTACGGCACCCAATTCTCCGCCACGACCATAACCGCCATTTCCTCGATCACCGCCAGCCCCGCCGGGGTCAACCCGAAGGTGGCGATCGCAATCAAATGCGATGCCTCATCCGAGCCCCAGAGTGCAATCTCGCTCTCAAAGCGCGTTTGAAGCCGACGTTGAAGGCTTTCGTCCAACAAGAACACGAAGCCCGGCATGTGCTTGACGATCAGCTTGTGGCCGCTCCGAGCCGGGCTGAACTCCTTGACCTCGCCAACCAGGATCATCAGCTTTCTGGGGCCGCTCTTCGGGGGCAGCGCAGGTGCAAGCGCCTGCCCGCGCCTTTGCTCGATCGCGATTTTATCAGCGGACCGGAACGGCTCGGGCACGAACAGGATTTCGCTCAGCGCTCCGCCCTTGACCGTCATCTGGCCAGCGGCCTCGACGAGGTGCCAACGAATATTCCACCAATGCCGTTTGCCAGCCCATCGCGACGTCGAGACTGTCAGTTCCGCTTCGTGCCAGAGATAATGGAGCAGGCCTCGCAGGGAGAGTCTCTTGGTGTCCCCGACCACGCTGTCCGAACCTGCGGCGCCAACTGCCGGCACAGATCGCGTGCCGACCTTCGACAGGCGAAAGTCCAGCTTCAGTGCGGCCATGCCGCTCTCGGAATCGACTTGGATAGCGCTGCCCATCAACACGCCAAGGCCGGACAGTTCGTCGGGCGGCTCGTAAGAGGAACAGGAAGGATCATGGCTGCCACCCGACAGCGGCATCCGCTTGACCATGTATTGGTCGCCAACCTGCGCAATATACATCGCCGGGCAGGGCTCTTTGCACAAGCAAAGCGGTCGCAGCTTTCTACGATATGCATCCGCAAGCGCAGCCTGTAGATCAGGCGCCGCCTCCTCGATCACCTGGTCAGCAAGTCTAAAACGTCGCATTGCCTCCGTTGCTCCGGATGCCGCCGCATCCCCACATCCATTGAGTCATGGTTTTGCCATCGAAGCAACGGGCTTGTTCGTCACGACATGATCGCTGGGTCTCGCTCCGAGAGGGGCTGCGCTTGGCTGAACATCCGGCGTGCGGCTGGTCTTCACCTTGGGCGTTTCACCTTGGGCGTGTGTTTTGGCGCTGCCACGCCGGCGGGCACTTCGAGAGGCGACGGTGCGGCCAGCAGAGGAAGAGGGCAGGCGGGGCTTGCGGTGGGCGGACGAAGGTCCGGGGGAGAGGCTCCCGGCGTCCGCCGCGGAGCAAACTCATGACACAGATGGAAATTCAGGCACCGACGCTGAACGCGCGTGCAGGCTACAAGGTGGATGTGGGCCGCGGCCAGCGCGTCGGCCGTGTGTCGTCTGAATGGTTCAACCGACCAGCCGACGAGCGCTACCTGTCGCTCACCGACCTCCGGAACTCGGTGGGGGCCCGATCGCAGCGCAGCCGTACGCGCGTTGTCGAAAGCGAACGGATCCGCGTCGAAGCCAGCCGCGACGACGCTGAACGCCTCATGCTCATGCTGCCCGATGCCGAGGCACCGGTTGCACCCACGCATTGGAGTTTCGGTCAGCTTGCGAGCCTGGTCGGCGCACCAGCTGCTTACCTGCGCCAACTTCCGGCCCCGCTTGCCGCCATCAATCTCCAGTTCGGGCTGACCTCGCAGCGGGCCGAGCAGGTAAAAACGCTCGAAATTCAGAATGGCCGCATCGAGCTTCGCGCCGTGACTGGCCCCGACTACGGCAGGATTTTCGACCACGAACTCGTCGAGGCAGTCCAGAAGATTGCCGGCAATGGCACCGGTGACACGCGCTGGAAGGTGCCCGGCGTACTCGATTGGTCGACCAGCATCTACAACCCCAATGTCGACATCTCGAAGGACACGACCACGCTCTATGCCTCGGACCGCGACATCTTTGTGTTCCTGGTTGACGACCTCAATCCCATCGAAGCCGGCCGGTTGCCCAACGGCGAACCGGATCTCTACTTCCGCGGATTCTACGCCTGGAACAGCGAGGTCGGCTCGAAAACCCTAGGAATTGCGAGCTTTTACCTGCGAGCCGTATGCCAAAATCGCAATCTGTGGGGCGTCGAGGATTTCCAGGAAATCACCATCCGTCACTCCAAATACGCCGCCTCGCGCTTTGCGCTGGAAGCCGAACCGGCGCTGATCCAGTTCGCGGAATCCTCGCCCATGCCCTTCGTCAACGACATCAAGGCAGCGCGCGAGCGCGTTGTTGCCCGCAACGACGATGATCGGACGACATTCCTGCGCAAGCGCGGCTTCTCGAAAGGCGAAACCACGAAGATTATCGATGCTGTGCTCACCGACGAAGGCCATCCGCCGGCATCGGTGTTCGACTTCGTCCAAGGTATCACCCGCGTTGCGCGCGACAAGCAGCATCAGGACGCGCGGCTCGAAATGGAAGGCAAAGCCAAGAAGCTCCTCGACCTCGCTCATTGATCCCCGCCCAGGCCGGCGATCCCACATATCAGAGCCGGGGTCCCTTTCATCGCCACTTCAAAGCGCCGTCCTCACAAGCACGAGGGCGGCGCCTTTCGTCGTGACGGACCACGAGGTCGGAAGGCGGGCTTTCGATCGTCCGTCATGGAGCGCGACCCATGCACGATACCGCCAATACCCGAATGCCGCTGCTGACAGCTGACCAGCGTGAACAGATCCTCGCCAACGTGCGCGGCGCCAGAGCGATCGCGACCATGTCCCGGTGGTCAAGTTCTTCAATCCGGTCGGGATCCGCACCTGGCTTGCAACCGAGCTTGATGCTGACGGCGACATCCCAGGCGTCGGAGCCACGTCCGCACCGGCCGAACCGAGGACCGCGCCATGAGCGATCGCCCCATTCTCCAGCTCTGTACCACTCTTGCCGAGTTCGAGACCCTGCACGAGCGGCACGATCGCACGCGCAGCACCAGCAGGACGGTCACCGTCGATCGCCAGGCGCTCATCCACATTCTCATGGACCATGCCCGCATGCTGGAGGCGCTGCGCAAAGCCGGACGAGTCGATGTCGCCGAACCGCATTGAGGCCGCCGGCTTGCGCCGGCGCGGCGGCCGCGAGAGGCAGAGGGCGGAGGGGAGGGTTCCTGACGGGTTTGGAGGTTCGGGGAGAGTTCCCGGGCCGCCCGTCATGGAGACCCTGACCATGGCAAAAAGCGCCATTCAGAAGATCGCAATGAACCCTTCGGAGAATATCGCCTACGACAAGCTTGTCCTGTCGCAGCAGAATGTTCGCCGGGTAAAGGACGGCGTCACCATCGAGCAGCTCGCCGAGGACATCGGCCGGCGCAAGCTCTTGCAGAGCCTGAACGTCCGTCCCGTCCTCGATGGAGACGGCGAGGAGACCGGCACCTACGAAGTGCCCGCCGGCGGTCGCCGCTATCTCGCGCTCGGCATTCTGGTCAAGCAGAAGCGTCTCGCGAAGAACGAGCCGATCCCCTGCATTGTCAATCGCAGCGGAACGACCTCGGCCGAGGAGGACTCGCTTGCCGAGAATGTACATCGCGAGAACCTGCATCCGCTCGACCAGTTCCGCGCGTTCAAGGCACTGAAGGAGCAGGGTCTCGACATCCAAGAGATCGCCGCCCGCTTCTTCGTATCGACAGCCACCGTCAAGCAGCGCCTAAGGCTTGCCTCGGTATCGCCAAAGCTGCTTGAGCTTTACGAGAAGGACGAGGCCCGCCTCGAGCAGATCATGGCGTTCTCGATCTCCAACGACCATGCCCGCCAGGAGCAGGTCTGGGAGCGCATCTCCGGCAACCCGCACATGCAGGAGCCCTATTACATCCGGCGCCTGCTCACAGAAACCACGGTTCGTGCCGACGATCGTCGCGCGGTCTATGTCGGCGCCGAGGCCTATGAAGCCGCGGGCGGCGTCATCCTGCGCGACCTCTTCGAGCAGGATTCCGGCGGCTGGTTCCAGGATGCGGCCCTTCTCGAGCAACTCGTCTTCGACAAGCTCAAGCTCGACGCCGAGACCATCCGCGCCGATGGATGGAAATGGGTCGAGACGGCAATCAGCTTCCCGTACGGCCACACCTCCGGCATGCGGCGCGTTTATGCCGAGCCGGCGGAGTTGAGCACCGAGGAGATCGCCCGCTATGAAGCGGTGAAGGCCGAGTATGATGCGCTCGACGCCAAATATGCCGAGATGGAGGACGCCGACCAGGAGATCGAGGACAAGCTCGATCAGCTCGGCGCCGAACTCGACGCGTTCAGCGATCGCCCCCAGGTCTATGACCCGGCGCAAAAGGCTATCGCCGGAGCGTTTGTGGCGCTCGGCGCCAACGGCCAACTGCAGATCGAAGCCGGCTTTGTCCGCCCCGAGGACGAACCACGGGTCGAGACGGGCGATGACGATGAAGAAGCCGAGGGCGGGGATTGCGACCCGTCGCAGTCCGACGATGACAGCGCCAATCACGTCGTCGTCAACGGCCGGTCCGTGAACGGCGCATCCGACACGGCCGAAGAGCCTGAGGATGAAGGAATCAAGCCGCTGCCCGATCGCCTCGTCTTTGATCTCACCGCACAGAAGACGCTTGCGCTGCGCAACGCGTTGGCAAGCGACCCCGACATCGCCTTCGTCACGGTTCTCCATGCGCTCGTGCTGCAGGTGTTCTATCGGTTCGCCAAGGACAGCTGCCTAGAGATCAACATGGTGAGCAACAGCCTCAGCCAGGTCCAGGGTCTGGCCGACACGCCCTGGGCGAAGGAGATCGCCGATCGCCACGAGGCCTGGGACAGGGATATGCCCGAAAGCAACAATCTCTGGGAGTTCCTGCTTGGTCTCGACGAAGCGAGCCGCAAAGCGCTGTTCGCGCACTGCGCGTCGCTCTCGCTCAACGCCGTCGTCGAGCCCTGGAACAGGCGGCCGGGCGCGCTTGCCCATGCCGATGTGCTCGCCGCCACGCTTGGCTTCGACATGGTTACCGCCGGCTGGGAACCGACCGTTGACAACTATCTCGGCCGCGTCACCAAGGCCAGGATCATCCAGGCGGTGCGCGAGGCTCGCGGCGAGGACTCCGCGCAGCTGATCGATCACATGAAGAAGGACCTTATGGCCCGTGAGGCCGCCCGCCTTCTCGTAGGATCGAACTGGCTGCCCGAGCCGCTGCGCCTCGAAGGCGACGCGGCAGTCGACGCTGGCGAGACTATCCCGGAGGATGCGGCGGACGAGACGGCTCTCGACGGTGATGCCGCCGAGCTGCCGGCCTTCCTTGCCGACACAGCGTCCGAGGAACCGACGATCCAAGCCGACGAGGCAAAAGACCACCTCGAGGCCGCCGAGTAATTGGCCCCGCTTTGCACCGGGCCCGGCATCCGCCGGGCCCCTTTTTCGTGTACCGACATGGAGATTCCGCATGTCCGCTCATATCGTCTACGATTCCGCCCCTCTGGGGAGCGTCATCCGCTACTGTGACGGCACGGCAAGACCGCCGGCCCGCTTCAGAAAGAAGCTGTCCGCCTGGGAGAGCCGCAACGGCACCGGCCGACTGGTCAAGAAGGAGCCGCCGCGAACGCGCGCGACCTATAGCTCGCCAGCCTGTTTCACCCTGCATGAGGGCGACTTCGGCCAAGGCGGCATCATCGTCGTCTCGGTCCGGCGCACGTGGTCCGTCGAAAGTGACCTGCGTTTCGACGTTGTCGAGCGTCCGTCGATCGGCATGGTCCGCGTGCTGCAGGATCTCGGCGACAGCCCGGAGCTGTTGCATCTCGCCAGGGACCGCGAGGCGGCCGAACGCTGGCTTGCCACCAATCCGTACCGCCGAGCCTATCTCGAAGAGGTCTCCGCCGACGAGGTCGGCGCCGACATCATCGAGGGCCGCACGGCTGCCTGACTTCCTCATCGCATTAAACCAACCCACGGCATGCCCGGCGGTCGCGCAAGCGATCGCCGGGCATGTTCCGTTTCATGGAGATCGACATGTTCGACTGGAACACAAGCTGCTCCTACAACGAGCAGCAGAAGAGGCGTTTTCATACGAGGGCGCGCTCACGGCTGAAAGAGCTTGCCGCCGAGTTGGCCCTGACGCCGGGCAGCTTCGAAGTCCGCTCGAATAGGGCGGGTATCGCCGTATCTGGTGAAATCACCTTGCATCATGACCGCGCCTATATCCAGGTCGGCCAGTTCGGGCTGTCGTCGGGGCACGGTATTCTGATCCGCACCTGCAAGGGCCGCAAGGACTATACCGGCGGTGCCAACCACTTCGTCGCGCTCGGCATGCTCGATGACATCCCGGCGCTCGCCGCAGCGGTCCGCGCCATTACGGGCGTCGGATACGATGCCGCACCTTCCGCGGATCGCCGCGCCGCCTGAACTGCCCACGATCCCGTCACCCGCCGACAGTCACCCGCTGCAGCGCTGCTGTGGCGGGCGACCGCCTATTTCCGGAGAGCAGCCATGTCCACCCATCCCCCGTTCCGAAAGGTGTTCGACGGCGTCGCAACGCGCGAGCAGATGTTCCGGCTCTTCAACCGGCACAAAGACACTCCGGGTATAGATCCAATTTCTGGCACGCCCTACGCCGGCGAGTATTTCGAGATTGCCGCCGAGCAATACCACTTCATGCTCGCGCTCTTGCCGCCGCTGTTCCAGCGAACCGGCATGTTCGGCATGTCCGAATACAAGTCTGGCTATGTGACCAGCGTCTTTTTCGCCATCAGGATCCGTGGCCGTGAACGATGGTTCCACGGCTTCTGCGACCTCTCCGACAAACGCAGTCCGGACGCGATGCGCGCGGCGATCATCGCCCACGAGACGGGCGCCGTCGACAGCATGACGCGCCAGGAAAAGCTCGAGGCGATCTGGTCCGCCACCCATCCCGACTTCAAGGGCATCGCTGGCGAGGCAAACCCGGACGCCTGGCCGCCGGAGCATCACGGCAAGCGAACTATCCTGATCAATGCTGGCACGCAGGGGACAGTCCTCAAGCTGCTGGAGGATCTCTCCGACGAAGAGATCGACAATCGCATGCCAGCAATCCATGCACGGTCGAGGAGGGGAGAGGCGAGCGATGCGGAGCCATCATAAGCAGTCGCCGACGGCCAAACACACCTAGGACACGCACTCCGTGATCCTGCCGTCGCATGCCACCCGACGCTCGTCGTCGTCGATGCCTTCGGCGTAAAGCGTGGGCCGAAGAACGCGCCCGCTTTCGCGCGATGGCCGATCAACTCCGGGGCGGCGACAATGCGCTCGACGTCTGTTCGGTCCCCTGACCGACCAGTTGCGCCGCGACGGGTTCCGATCGCGGCTGACACGAAGCGATGTCGCCTCAACCGACCCGCAAACCCACCATCAGCCTTGAACTCTATCCGGCGCGAGCGCCGGGCATCGCACATCCAATGCAGGAGAATGGCAATGCCTAAATTCACTCTCGAGAGCACCTACCATCTGCCCGTGTATCGCCACCGTACCTACGATGCCGCGACGCCTGCCGAGGCGTGTCGTCAGGCCGTCGAGGACGACGACTGGTCCGCGGAGAAATTCGACCACGAAACGGCCGGCGAGACATACATCACAGGCATCTGGTCCGGTGCAGATGCCGCTTACCGTGCCGAGTCAATAACCGTGCCATCGCAGTTTCATGAGACGATCCAGCGCAAGGCCGCCCACTTCCAGGAGCTGTTCGATCAGCTGGTCTATGTCGCCGAACCGATCGGTTTATCCAGGGTCAACTTCGAGCGCTGGCTGCCGAAGGCAATTGTCGTGATTGAGAAGGCAAAAGCGATCATCGAGGAACGCCGCGATCCCGATGAGCTGACAGAGCCACCAGGGTCATGATCAGCACCAACGCAGGACCGAAATCCTTTCCGAGCAAACCGCAGATCACCGACGAAAGGCTTTTGGCAGCCGACGTTTCCAACGCTGCCCACGTGGCAAATTTGGTTCGTCGAGACGTCTGACACGTTTTCGAGGCGACCGTGCAGGCTCCTCGGCAGCGCCTTCCGTCTCGACCTCAGCAGGATGCGGCTCGGCATGGTTTGCGTCGGCAATGGCGTGCGCATCACCGTCTTCTGATGGGGTGTCGATTGAGGAGCCGGTACTGCTCGTGCAGTCAACGTCGACGATCGGATCGGGATCGCGATCATTCCCGACCGGCTCAAGGATCCCCTCGGAAACGGGCAAAGTGTCGACGGCTGCAGTGGAAAGGTCCAGGTTGCCCCAGATCGATCGCGGTTTTGCAGGACTGCCGCGCCTCTTCTTCACTTCCACGACAAAAGGTCGCGTGGGTCGCTTCATAATCGCGTTCCCTGGTGAGAATCGATCCCATTGCAGGATCCGGTCGTCATTTACTTCGGTCACGAGCAGCGGTCCACCAATCCCGCCGTCCCCGCGACCTCCAGCCGCTGGGTAGTCCGCAGCTTCCCTACCTGAATAGCCCTTCGCTACATCTCGCTTCTCGTCGCGAGAGGGAGAGCGGGGCCGGAAGGAGCGCGGCCAGGCCGGGGCGCAGAGAGTGCCGGCGGGGCAGGCACTCTCTCCCGCGAAGGACATCTCCATGAACATTGTTTCGACCTTATCGACCGTCGCTCGGACGGCCCCTCCCGTTACCGCGCCGGCATCCGACGCCATCGACACCGCCCGGGCGATCCACCGGGCGGCCACGGAGCTTCTGCCTCTCCTCGAACAAGGCAAGCCCATCACTACGAGGACATTGCGCGTTGCCATGACCGACAGCTTCGGCGGCACCGACGCACAAGGCTTCTGGGTTTGGAAGGACGCCTATGAGGCGCTCGAATCTGCCCAGGTCCTGTTCATCCGCAGATTCGGACCGGCGATCTTGTCCCGGTCGGCCTCGCCCGAGGCAACGCTGGCGATGATGAGGCGCATCGCCGATCTCGTTCCCACCCACACACGGCGCTCCGACGAGAGCCAGGCCATGCAGCAGCTGTCGACGCCGCTGCCGCTCGCCTTCGTCACCGCTCAAGCGGCGGCGATCTCCTCTTCGGATGTCGTCCTCGAACCCTCGGCCGGCACCGGCCTGCTCGCAGTCCATGCCGAGGTTGCCCGAGCGTCGCTCGCCCTCAACGAGCTTGCCATGACCCGCGCGGATCTGCTCGGCCTGCTGTTCCCGCGCGCTCCCGTTTCCCGGCACGACGCAGCCCATATCGACGATCATCTCGATACCACTTTCGAGCCTTCCGTCGTGTTGATGAATCCACCCTTCACGGTCGGCGCCTATGTCGACGGCCATGTCTCCGATGCGGCATGGCGGCACCTGTCCTCCGCATTCGCCCGGCTGCGCGCCGGCGGTCGAATTGTCGCCATCACCGGCACCGGGCTTTCCCCTGAAAACCCCAAATGGCGAGCCGCCTTTGAACGGTTGCAGCGGCAGGGCACCATCGTCTTCACTGCGGCGATCGACGGCCGCGTCTATTCCCGCCACGGCACGACCGCCGAAACCCGCCTCACAATCATCGACAAGGTGCAGGCAGCCGATCCAGCGCATTTCGTCGCGTCGCCGGGCAAGGCTTTGGACGTTGAAACGCTGCTCGCCTGGATATCCGACCTGCCGCCCCGCACACCGGGCGGCTTTCCGGACTCGATCGGCGCCCTCTCGAACCCGATCCTGTGCAATGCCGCGGCTCAAATGGCCGCGCGAAATGCGACGAAAGCCGCACCCATCGCAGCATCTGCAGCTGCCGCGAAGACTATCCGCCTAACCCAACCGGCTGCCCGGATGAAGCCCATCCTCCCGGTCGTAACAGGCACCACGCCTGCCGTTCCCCTTGCCTACGAGCTGCGCGACTGGATGCCCGAGGAGGGCGGTGGGCTCACCGACACGATCTACGAGCCCTATGCGCTGCAGTCGATCGACATCCCGCGCGCCAAGCCGCATCCGACGCCTCTGGTCCAGTCGGCCGCAATGGCCGCCGTCGCGCCGCCGAAGCCTTCCTATCGGCCTCTCCTGCCGGATGCGATCATCGACGAAGGCCTGCTGTCCGACGCCCAGATCGAAAGTGTGATCTATGCCGGTGAGGCACATTCCGGCCATCTCGCCGGCGCCTGGACGGTCGACGAAACCTGCGATGTCGTCTCCGCCGCCTCCGAAGGCGCCGACAACGCCGTCCGCTTCCGCCGCGGATGGTTTTTGGGTGACGGCACCGGCTGCGGCAAGGGGAGGCAAGTCGCCGGTATCATCCTGGACAACTGGCTGCAGGGTCGACGGCGCGCGATCTGGATCTCGAAATCCGACAAACTTCTCGAAGACGCCCAGCGCGACTGGGCAGCGCTCGGCCAGGAAAAATTGCTCGTCCAGCCTCTTTCCCGCTTCCGGCAGGGCACGCCAATCCGCCTTGCCGAAGGCATCCTCTTTACGACTTACGCCACCCTGCGCTCCCAGGAACGCGAGGGCAGGAAGTCGCGCATCGCCCAAATCATCGAATGGGTCGGAAAGGATTTTGATGGGGTCATCGTGTTTGACGAAGCCCACGCGATGGCCAATGCCGCCGGGGGAAAAAGCGAACGCGGTGACGTCGCCCGCAGCAGGGCAGGGCGGGGCTGCGTCTGCAGCACGCGCTGCCCGACGCCCGTATCGTCTACGTCTCGGCCACCGGGGCGACGGCGGTCGAGAACCTCGCCTACGCACAGCGCCTCGGCATCTGGGGCAGCGAGGACTTTCCCTTCGCTAACCGTGCCGAGTTCGTCGCGGCCATCGAGGATGGCGGCGTCGCCGCCATGGAAGTGCTCGCCCGCGATCTCAAGTCGCTCGGCCTCTATACGGCGCGTTCGCTCTCCTATGATGGCGTCGAATACGACCTGCTCGAGCACAAACTGACCGACGAGCAGATCCGCATCTACAACGCCTATGCGGACGCGTTCCAGGTCATCCACAACAACCTCAACGCGGCGCTCGAAGCGGCCAACATCACCAGCGACGCCGGGACGCTGAACCGCAACGCCAAGGCGGCAGCGCGCTCGGCGTTCGAGAGCACCAAGCAGCGCTTCTTCAGTCATCTCATCACCTCGATGATGACACCGACCCTGATCAGCGCAATCAGGCAGGACTTCGCTGACGGCCACGCGGCCGTCGTGCAGATCGTCTCGACCGGCGAGGCGCTGATGGAACGCCGGCTTGCAGACATCCCGACGGAGGAATGGTCGGATCTCCATGTCGATGTCACGCCCCGCGAGTACGTTTTATCCCGAGTTCGGGATAAGACATAATATGCCGCGTCCGCATTATGCAGAGCACGGCGGGTCAAGTCTTTGATCTGCTTTTTCATTTCCTCATCTCCACTTGGCATAATCATAGGTGCCGGGCGGAGACCGCCCGACACTGTTTTCGGTGATGGCTGTTCGGATTTCCTAGTGCCGTGGGTTGGTTGCGGCCGCGAGAGCGGCCATCAGTTTGTCCGATGGCACCCGGAACCTTCCGGCTTTGATAAGCGGGGGATGGTGTGCGTCGAGAAGCGCGAGCTTTTCGGTTGGATCGGCGCGCAGATACATCTCGGTAGTCTGGATGCTGGCATGGCCGAGCCACAGCGCCACCTTGCGAACGTCTCCGGTTGCCTGGAGCGTGTGCATGGCGCAGCTATGCCGAAGCACGTGCGGCGTGACGCTTTTGCCGGTAATCGACGGCACCGTTTTGCCGGCTTTGGCGACGTGCAGTTGGAGCCTGTACGCGAATCCATCGCGGCTCATGCGCTTGCCATCCCGGCTCAGGAATAGTTCTGGACCCTGACCACCCGGCCGAACGGCCAGCCATGCACGCAATGCGGCCTGAGTTTCTTTCCAGAGCGGCAGGATACGTTCCCGTCGCCCCTTGCCGAGGACGCGAACGCTGGAAAGCGACCTATCAGGGAAGTCTTCCATCCGCATCGCCAATAGTTCGGATGCCCGCAAACCCGCGGCATAGGCAAGATGGAGCATCGCACGGTCGCGCAGACCGCCCCGCGTGCGGGTGTCGGGCGCCGCAAGCAGCGCTCGTATCTCTTCCTTTGTCAGGTAATCGATGAGCCGGCTGTCCGTTCGCTTGACCGGTAGCGCCCGGATCATCATGGCCTGTTCGAGACAGGCCGGTTGCCGATGTTCGACGAAGCGAAAGAATGCCTTGATCGCCGAGAGCCGTGCATTGCGAGAACGGGCGGTATTGTCCCGCCCTTCCTCCACATGTTGTAGAAATGCTCTCACCAGTCCGACATCGAGATCCTCGATCATGAAGTCGGAAGGCTGTCGTTTGAGACGCGCGGCGGCGAAACGCAGCAACAGCGTGAACGCATGAGCGTAGCTGGCAATTGTATGCGGACTTGCACCACGTTCGTTCGGGAGGTGGCTCTGCAGGAACGTGGAAAGGTCCGGAGCGAGCGGAGTCATATTGCACCTCCGACGAAAGCGCCTTCGGTTGCTGAAGCGATTGTGCGCAATAGGACAGGCGTCGCCTCGAGATACCAATAGGTGTTGGCAACCTCGGCATGGCCGAGATAGGTGCTCAGTGCACGCATGTGTCGCAGAATAGCCTGCGGATCATTCCCGCAGGCTTCCAGAGACCGCACTGCGAAGGTGTGGCGCAGATCGTGCAGCCGGGGACCGGGCCCTGTTGGGTTGCGGTACCCGAGCCGTCTGACAATCCGGACGAAGACCACATGGGCTCTGGTCTTGGTCGGTGCATGACCGTGACCCAGCACAAAGAGATCGTCGCTTGCGCCACCAAACTCACGTCGGACGGCAAGGTATTGCTCAAGGGCAGTCCGGCTTGAAGCGTGCAACGGAACGAGGCGGCTTTTACCGAACTTGCCGCTGCGAACCATGAGGCCGTCATCCGTCAGATCATCGCAGCTGAGGGAAAGAGCTTCCGAAATGCGGAGCCCCGTCGAGGCAAGCAATCCGAACAGATGATAATATGTAAGCGGGCTGATCGGAGCCAAGCCTGGCACCTTCAGGGCCTCCGCCATGATGCTTGCGATCTGATCCGGCATCAGAATGTACGGAGCTGGCCGCCGCCGTCTGCCGCGCCCCATCAGCCCTGCGGCCGGTACTTCATGCCGTGGGTCTTCACCGTGCAGAAAAGCGGCAAAGGCGCGTGCGAGGCCAAAACGGATACGGGTGGCGTTCGGCGTAGCCGCTTCACGCACCCACTCCAGTATCAACTCGGCGGTTATGATGGTGGCGGCTCTTTCGCTGGCGAGTATAGCGAACTGGCTCAGTGCCTGTTCCTGCGCATCGAACTTCTTGCCGAGGGTGCAATGCAACTGGATATAGCGGTCGACGTGGTGGTGGATCATGACGCTGCTCCCGGCCAAGACTGGGCAACGGCTGCCAGCATCGAGACATCCACCTTCGCGTAGATCGCCGTCGTGTCCCGAGAGGCGTGCCGGAGTGCTATGCCGATCTGATCAAGATCAGCGCCGTCGCGCAGCCAGGCGGACGCAAGTGAATGGCGGAACACATGGGATCCTGTCGGCAGGTGGGAAAATCCACCACGCTTCAAGATGCGGGCGACGATGCCCGCGATCTCGGCCGAAGAACGCAGCGGGGTAAACGGCGCCTGTGTCCGCAGAAATACCCGGTCCGTCGAGACGATGGGCCGCGCATCCTCGATGTAGGCGAGAAGTGCATCACCCGCATCCTGGGGCAACGGCAGCATCGTCCCGCGACGACTTTTGCCGAGCAACCGTAGTCGACCGGCCCGCCAGTCGATATCGGAAAGGCGCAGCTGCCACACATCCCCCGCCCGCAATGCCATTCGCGCGAGCAGGAGGAGGATGGCGCGATCTCGGATATCGACCGATGTCGTCGTACCCGAGGATGCAATGATATCTTCAATCGTTGCCGTCGGGATAACGCGCGGAACGGTTGATAGCTTCCGTCGAATTGCTGGCGGCACTGCATGCAGCAGAAAGGGAGCGCAAAGGCCCTGGCTGACGGTGAAGCGCAGAAACGCGCGCAGCACCGTCACCGTCATGCGGATCGAAGAGCGCGAGCGTTCCGGAATCTGATCCAGAACGATAGAGCGGATGGTCGCGGCATTGTAATGCGCCGGGTCCTTGCCGAGAACGCCGATCCAGCGTCCGGCTTCGTGCTGGTAGCGCCGGATCGTCTCCTCCGTCGCCCCACGCTCGCGGCGCAGCCATTGGGCTAAGCCGTCCAGTCGCGGATCGATCTCCAGAGTATCGGGTGGCGCAGAGGGATCGATCACGCCTTGGTCACGCAGGAAATTGACGAAGCGACGAGCACCGCGACGGCGATCTTTGGTTACCGTGCCGGTAACTCGTCTGCCTCGCTTGGTTCGGATACCGCACCGACAATCGTGCATGGCAAACTGTTCAATGGTGACGTCAGTGATCTCCTTTGCAGGAATACGCGCCTGCAAGATCCATTCGGCGAAATGCCGCGCCTGACTTAATCGGCCACCATAGGTCGGCTTGCTGTAGCCGACTGCTCTAAGCCGGATGGCGAACTCTGGAAGATATTTGTCCAGCCGTTCGACACTGCCCGGAACGGTCACGATCCCGGCATTCTCCAGATATCGGAGGAACCGGCGGACATCGGTCGTGTAAACCGGGTCACGCAGCTGGCGGGGTCTATAGCGCCCGCAACGACAGCGATGCCGCGCAAAACGATCAACCGCTGCCGCATCGAGATCCTTGTAGGCGATATCGTGGGCGCTTGCCCACTTCAGAAAATGTCGCGCCGCGCTCAGGGCGCCTGCCGCGAGCTTGGGGTGCTGCGCCAGATAGCCTTGGACGAGAGCACGATCGTCGAGAACGGCGGCGCGTGGGTCAAAGGCGGAGCGAGAGTTGGGGTGGGAAGCCATGAGGGTGTCCTTCTGCTGTTGAGAGCAGAGGCATCATGATTATGCCAAGTGGAGATGAGGAAATGAAAAAGCAGATCAAAGACTTGACCCGCCGTGCTCTGCATAATGCGGACGCGGCATATTATGTCGGCGGGTATTTGATGCATTCCTTCCCGACGCAGCTGTTCGAGGAGTATTCGGACGCCGAGGGGAACGTCTACTCGCGGCCCGTCCACGACGCGGACGGCAATCCTGTCCAGTGCCGGGAAGCGGTGCGCCGGCGCGACGAGATGATCGAAAGGCTGGCCTCGCTTCCCCCGGTTGGCAGCGCGCTCGATCAGATCATTCACGACTTCGGCACAGAGACCGTCGCCGAGGTGACCGGTCGCTCACGCCGCATCGTCAGGAAGACCGGCCGCGACGGCATCGATCGGCTTGCTGTAGAAAACCGTCCGGGCTCGGCCAATCTAGCCGAGACCCAGAGTTTCATGGATGACGACAAGCGCGTGCTGATCTTCTCAGACGCTGGCGGCACCGGCCGCTCCTACCACGCCGATCTCGGGGCGAAGAACCAGAGGATGCGCAAGCACTATCTGCTCGAAGCTGGCTGGCGCGCCGACAACGCCATCCAGGGTCTTGGGCGGACCCACCGCACCAACCAGGCGCAGCCGCCGCTGTTCCGGCCGATGGCCGCCAATGTAAAAGCCGGCAAGCGCTTCCTGTCGACGATCGCGCGGCGGCTCGACACATTGGGCGCGATCACGCGCGGCCAGCGCCAGACCGGCGGTGCAGGGCTGTTCCGGTCTGAGGACAATTTGGAAAGCTCCTATGCCCGCGCAGCACTGCGGCAGTTCTATGTGCTGCTGCACCAAGGCAAGATCGACGGCTGCTCGCTTACGATCTTCGAGACGGTCACCGGCCTGTCACTGACCACCGACGAGGGCGGTTTGCGCGACGAGCTGCCGCCGATCACGACCTGGCTCAACCGGCTGCTGGCGCTGCGCATCGAGACCCAGAATCTGCTGTTCGAGGTGTTCGAGCAGCTGATGACCGCAAAGGTCGAGGGCGCCATCGCCGCCGGCAACTATGACAAAGGGCTGGAGACGATCACGGCGGAAAGCATTGTTATTACCGATCGCCGCACGGTCTACACTCATCCGGTCTCGGGTGCGCAGTCGCATGTGCTCACCGTTGCCCGCAAGGATCGCATCCGGCCGCTCGGTCTGGTCGATGCGCTGGCCATCGCCCGCGCCGAACCGCAGGCGGTCCTGCTGGTCAACACGCGGTCGAACCGCGCGGCGATCCAGCTGCCGACCGCCAGCCTGATGCTCGACGACGGCGCGGTCGAGCATCGCGTGCGCCTGCTGCGGCCGACCGACGAGCTGCGCTTCGGTCTCGACGCGCTTGCCGAAACCCATTGGCAGCCGGCCGACCGAAAACTCTTCTGCGAACTGTGGGACTCGGAAGTCGCCGCCGTCCCGGAATTTACCACCAGCACCTTCCACATCGTCACCGGCCTGCTGCTGCCGATCTGGCGGCGGCTGCCAGACGATGACTGCAGAGTTTACCGCATCCAGACCGATGCCGGCGAACGCATCATCGGTCGTCACATCGCGCCGACGCTGGTCGCGACCATGTTGCGCAATCTCGGTATCGACAATGTGCCGATACTCGCTCCGCACGAGGCATGGTCGGGTTTGGTAGAGGGACGCATCGGGTTGCAGCTCGCCGACGGCCTGATCCTGCGCCGCAGCCGGGTCATGAACGATTACCGCATCGAGCTTATCGGATTCACCGACGCGATGGTCCCCCGGCTGAAGGCCCTCGGTCTGATCTCTGAAATCATCTCCTGGAAGCTCAGGCTGTTCATCCCGACGGGCGGGCAGGGATCCGCCATGCTCGCCTCGCTTCTTGAGCGCCACACGCTGGTCGGCGTCACCGACCGCACCGCAGCGGCTTGAAACGGAGGCGATCATGACCGGCTCGGCCTCCGAGCTGGCGCGCCGCCTTGGCGACCATGCAGAGGCGGTGTGCCGCGCATATCTCTCCAACGGCCATCGCTCCGGCAACCACTGGATCGTCGGTGATGTCCGCAACACGCGCGGCCGCTCGATGCATGTGCGGCTGAAGGCCAATGCCAAGGGCCCTGCTGGTAAGTGGGTGGACGAGGCGACCACCGAGTTTGGCGATCTGCTCGATGTCATCCGCGAAAGCTGCGGCCTCATCGAGTTTCGCGATGTCGCGGACGAAGCGCGGCGTTTCCTCGCCATGCCACGGCCAGAGCCCCAGTCCCGACCATTCGGTGCCCAGCGCCAGCCTGCGGTGGCACGCGGCTCCCCCGAATCGGCGCGCCGCCTGTTCGCCATGTCGCAGCCGATCGTCGGCACGCTGGCCGAACGCTATCTGGCCGGCCGCGGCATCGTCTTGTCCGCCCGTGAGCGCGCTCTCCGCTTCCACCCCGGCTGCTACTACCGTGAACTGGTGACGGGCAAGACGCAGACCCTGCCCGCATTGATCGCCGCCGTCACCAGTCTGGACGGACGCATCACCGGTCTCCAGCGTACCTGGCTCGCTCCGGACGGCAATGGCAAAGCTCAACTCGACGATCCCCGCCGCTCTCTCGGTCACTTGCTGGGCAACGGCATCTGGCTCGGCCTTGAACCCGGTGCTCCTGTCCCGGTCATGGCCGCCGGCGAAGGTTTTGAGACGATGGCCTCGCTGCGGACGGTGATGCCGGCGCTGCCGGTGGCCGCCGCCACTTCGGCCAATCACCTCGCCGGCCTGATTTTCCCGCCTGGCTGCCGTCGCCTCTACATCGCGGCCGATGCGGACGCCGCCGGCCGGCACGGCATCGAACGTCTCAGCCAGCGCGCGGGCGAGGCCGGGATTCTCGCTCTGACGTTGCAGCCGCAGCTCGGCGACTTCAATGACGATCTGCGCCATCTCGGGCCGGCCCATCTCGCGGCATGGCTCGCCGATCAACTCGTTCCGGAAGATGCCCGTCTCTTCCTGCCGGCGGGATGAACGGTCCGAGCCTGCGGGCGGGCAGGGGTGGCGTTACAGAAGGGCGTGCAGGCATGGCGGCGATCCGCCGGAGAGGCCGCGCCCGCGGCCTGCCCAAGAGGCGACCCCTGCCACCCCCCGTTCACGGCCGCAACGGCTGCGCCGTCCTCCGCTCACGCTCCGGCCTTCGGTGCGGCCGCGCCCGGGGCGCGGCCGGGATGCGCTGTCAGGCCGCGATAGGCGCGGCCACAACCGACGGAGACACCGCGATGGCCTACGAGCTTCCTTTCGACGACGCCTACGAGCCCTACCACGCCTCCTCGCCGACCGACCGCGTCATCCTCGAACTGCAGATGTACGGCCATCGCCCGCATCAGGATGAGCCCGATCCCCGCCCATTGCCGGACGAGAGTGTGATCCGGGCCGGCCTTGCCGGGATCGTCGAGGCCTTCGCCGGCATGCTCGGCGACACCAGGCTCGAACCCGATCTCGACGACCTGCTCTGGTCCTTCGCAAACGTCTTCCACCGCGCCGCCGAGCGCGTCGCCCGCAGCCTCGATCGCAACGAGGAGGCCCAGCGTTCAAGCCAGCAGGAGCAAGACGGTTCCGAGGTGAAGTCGGTCGAGCTGGAACGGCTCACTGCCGAGGGCATCACCTATATCGAGCGCCGCAATGTGCTCGAAATCATGCGCGACGAGGCCGCCGACCTCTACGAGGCGCAGACAGGATCGGCATGGCGGCCGCGCACCGGCTCCAAGGTCTCCCACCAGGCAATGACCGCAGCCATGATCGACTCCAGAGACTTCCTCGCCGCTCGCCGCCACGCCGAAACCGAGGTTCTCGTCCCGGCCGGCACCAAGATCGCCTTCGCCGGCGGCCTCGACTGCAACGATCACGACCGGATCTGGGACGCGCTCGACAAGGCCCGCGAGAAGCATCCCGACATGGTCCTGCTCCACGGCGGCAGCCCGCGCGGCGCCGAACGCATCGCCGCCTGCTGGGCCGAGAACCGGAAGGTCACCCAGATCGCCTTCAAGCCGGACTGGAACCGTCACGCCAAGGCCGCACCCTTCCGCCGCAACGACCAGCTTCTCTCGGTGGTGCCATACGGCCTGATCGTTTTTCCCGGCTCCGGAATCACCGACAACCTTGCCGACAAGGCCCGTCGGCTCGGCATCCCCGTCTGGCGGTTCGCGGAGGGCGGCGCGTGAAGCGCCGCTTTCCTCGCAACCGCACTATCGAACCCGACCGGGCGCGGTCGGGTTCGGCCCGCGCGAAGCGCACCAAAGCCGCGCGCGAAGCACCGCAACCTCCGCTTTCAAAGATCGTATCGACGCGGTGGAGCATTCCGCCAGGCAACATGTATTGCGTTCAGCGTTACATAGACGTATATACGTGCGCATCACAGGAGCGCGCCATGGCCACCACAGCCCCAAGGAAGGAAACCCCCGTCTCGATGCGGTTTCGCGATGATGATCTCACCATCATCGACCGCGGCGCGGAGCTGCTCGGCCTGTCGCGCACGGAGTTCATGCGGCGCGCAGCACTCCACGAGGCGCAAGCGGCCATCCTCAACGAAACCGTCATCCGCGTGTCCCCGGAAGCCTATGACGCCTTCATGCAGGCGATCTCAGCCCCAGCCGCCGCGCCCCCGCCGAAGGCGGCGGAGCGGCTGCGTCGGTCCCCGCCCTGGGACCGCTAGGTGGCGCTTTCAGGCATCGAACTCCTCGACGACGCGCACCGCCTCGACAGCTTCGATTGCGGCAAGCCGGCGCTTAACGCTTGGCTGACCGGCTTCGCGCGAACGAACCAGGCCCGCGGGTTTACCCGCGTTCTGGTCGTTCACGATGAGGGAACAGTCGTCGGCTATTACGGCCTTGCGCCGGGCGTGATCCAGCCAAACAGCGCACCGCGCGCCATCCGCACCGGCCGCCCGCCCGATCCGATCCCCTGCCTGCTCATTGGGCAACTCGCCGTCGACCATCGCTATGCCGGACAAGGCATCGGCAGCGGCCTGGTCAAGGACGCGCTTCGTCGCTGCGTCGCCGGCGCCGACATTGTCGCCGGCCGCGCGGTGGTTGTGCGGGCGATCGACGCCGAGGCCGAGCGCTACTGGCAGAGCTGGGGTTTTGTCCCGTCGCGAGACAACCCGTCTATCCTGATGCGCTCGATCCAGGACGTGAGCCTCTGGCTAGCCGAAGGCAGCTAGTCCACGCGCGTCGTCCGGCAGCGGCAGGGCCTAGGCGCGCCGGCCTGCGGCCGGCCGGGCTCTAGTCGCGGCGTCCCGCCGCTCCCCGCGCCGGCTTCGCCGTCTCGGCCTTCGGGTGACGATCCCTCGCGCAGGGCAGAGGGAGAGGGCGGCCGGTGCGGGGCGGGGGCGCTCGATAGAAGGAAAGTCACGATGTCGATGATATTCATAGGTGGATCACGCGAGATATTCGAGCTGCCTGAACCTGCCATCGCTCGCATCGGCGCAATCGTTGCTGCCGAGCACGGCGTGCTGATTGGCGATGCGTCAGGAGCCGATGCGGAGGCGCAAGGGCTGCTCGCGGGTTACAGGTACGAGCATGTCGGGGTCTTCCATACCGGCAAGGAACCCCGCAATAATCTGGGCGACTGGGCCGCCTACCATGTTCCTTCTCCTGGCAACGCCACAGGATACTGGGTCCACGCCGCCAAAGACCGGGAGATGGCGCGGCGCGCTGACTTTGGCATGATGGTCTGGGACGGCGCATCATCCGGCACGGCCGCCAACGTGCTTCGGCTCGCCATCGCGAACAAGCCGTGCGTCATTTACGATCTGGCCAGGGGCAGCGTGGCGACCACGTACAATGTGGAAGACTGGTGCGCCATGCTCCGCCATGCCGGCCTCGACGTTCGCCGGCAAGCCGAAGCCCGCATGACGCCGGACGAGCGTCTGGCGCTGCCAGGATGATGTACGCTGTCCCACCGACAGCCCGTCGAGGCTGATACGATATGCTTGTTCCGGCCCCGCGTCCCCAACTCCACTTTTTTGAACGGCCGGAACCGGCACCTTTCGACCCGGCCCACGCGCAGAGCCGCGTGGCGTTGTGCAGATGATCATCTTGACCCGTCTCGCCTCTGAAGCGGGTGCAAGCGTGCCGAACCTGGCTTGCGCGGTCATCCATCCTGGCCGCGAGGCATCGCCAGGGGTGTGAAGTTCGCTGCCAGCCGGCTCCGATCTCGAAACCGCTGTGCCGCCAACCGAACGCGCAAGGCGGTTCACGCGCCATGCTGCTGTTCGAGGTGTTGACGACGCAGGCGACATGACCCGAGAGGCTGCAGGCTGTTCCTGCGATCCGGCAGCGTTGCGTAGGCGGTCAAGCGACGGCGGCCTGAGTTCTTCTCCATCTGCCGCATCCGGGGCCATTCCCGTTTCATGTCGCCTTTGTAGACGACCGCCTGCTTTGTGCGGTCAACCCCCGTTGGGGGTACACTCGGCGAAAATTCAGGAAAATTCGATTCCTGTTTTTTGTTTGCGGTCAGGCGAAGGGCCTGCCCGCAATTTTCGGCAAATAGAATTTTCCAGAATTTTCGCCGAGATGACCGCAGCAGGACGGCCCTCTCCTTTGGCGCCATCGGGAATGGTCCCGATGCAACCGAAGGAGAACTACCATGGCCACCACGATCGCAAACCTCACCACCAAGGCCGACGGCTCGATGGAAGGCGTCTTTGCCACGCTCCGGGTCAACGCCCCGATCACCCTTATCCCGAATACCAACAAGTCGCGCGAGGACGCCCCCGATTACCGGATCGTCAACAAGCGCACGGGCTTCGAGATCGGAGCCGGCTGGCACCGCATCTCCCAGCGTTCGGGCGAGGAATACCTCTCGGTCAAGCTGGAAGCCCCCGAGATCGGCGTGATCTTCGGCAACCTCGCTCCCGCCCCGGGTGGCGAGGAAAACAAGAAGGTCATCCTCTGGAACAACCCCCAGTGAGGCATCGGTGGCCGGCCCCGCAAGGGGCCGGCTCCCCACCGGCAAAAAGGAGGTTGCAATGAGCCGCTACACCATCACTGTCACTGGTGCCATCGGAAAAGTCCGCTCGGATCCAGACGCTGTCATCGGTTACGATCCACCGCTCCGGACCTACTTCCTGCAAGCGTTCCCGCACGAAGAAACCGACGAGCCCGGTCTTTGGCTCGGCACCCACGATCGCGCGTTCGAAACGCCTGAGGATCTTCACCGCGCAGCCATGTCACACGGCTACGACTTCATCCCGCTGTCGCCCAAACTGGCCGCAAAGCTGGTCGACGACAAAGCGGCAGCCAGCGGGCGTCCGGTGCGAGACACAATCTTCGGCCAGGTGCTGAAACACCTCAACCAACCCAAGTAGGCAACACGTCCCAGGGCCGCGACGGAGTGTTCCGTCGCGGCCCTTTTTTTGCACGTCGCAAAAGAGCCACGAACATCACCCGCTACAGCAAGAGACAGCGACTCCAAACCGCCGATTATTCCTTCGGCAGTTTGTGCTTATGAATGCGGATATAGTCCTGGACAGCCTTTCGCAGCAGTTCGGTCATGCTGTGCCCGTTGCTAATCGCCAGCAACTTGAACTGGCGCTGCTCCGCAGCCGTCAAATAGTAGCCGCAGCGGATCATCTCCTCCTCGCGTATCTTCTTTCCGGCGATGGGGTCCTTTTTCAGCCCCTGCCGCAGCAGCTTGCGGAAATCGGGCCCAACTGCCGGGGACGGCTTTGTCGGTTCCTGCATCTGTGGCGCAGCTTGCTCCTTGGCCCCTGACGTCTCGGCCTTCGGTGGGATGAACATGCTAGGCAGCGCCGGCGGCTGCGTGGAGATCGCCTTCATCATGCGGGCTTTCTTGTCGTCACCGGTTTTCGGTGTGGTTTCTTCACTCATGCCGCATTCCTTGTGGCTTCGATGAAGGTTTGCAGAAGGTCGTCAAAGACCCCTTCGCTCTCGGCAACCGCCTTCGCATCGGGCACCGCGGGGCTGTAAAGGGTCTGCCCGGTCTGTAGGTCGCGATAGACAACACGATTGTGCAGGACGTGTTCTGCAATCGGCGTGCCGTTGGCCTGGATAATGGCGCGCAGTTCGGTCAGGGCTCGCGCCCTGCCATCGATGATGGTCTGCTTGGTCAGCACGAAAATCGCAGGCAGCGGTCTACCCCGGCTCTCTACCGCAAGCGGAATGTAGTGGTCGGTGATCTGGATGGCGGCGGTCACATCGTCGAGGGCAAAATAGACCGGCACGACGACAATATCGGCGGCGAAGAGCCCAGCCATGAGGTTATCGTTTGTGGTGCCTTCCGTATCGATCAAGACGACCGAGCGTTCACCGTTGTGAGTGGCTGCCGCGCGAAGGATTTCCTGCGGAGTCATGGCGCTCACCATCTGGAGCCTGTCAGGACGATTGCCAGCTTCGCCCAGCATCTGGAACCAGCGGGTCATGTTCTGCCGCCGGTCGCCGTCGATGAGAGTGACCGAATAGCCCCTATGCAGCGCGACGGATGCGAGGGCACGCAGCATCGTCGATTTGCCAGTGCCACCCTTTGGGATCGCAGCGGAGATGATCATGCGGGCCTCCTTCCGGCGTTGTCTCCTTGTCTCCATGTTAACATGGAGACAAGTCATCATGGACACATGAAACGAAATCACGGTCGAAACATGATGTAAGGGGAAGCCTGGTTTGGCAACCTAGGCGCGCACAGATAAGGGCTCGCTAAAGATGCAGTTTTGCGCAGGTGCTTTCGCCAGAAAAGAATCGACTGCGCATTTCCGACTAAGCGTGTTCCGGCTGCGCATAGGAGCCCGATGTATCCATGTTAACATGGATACAAGTCGCCAACGCATCATAGACACATCGCATCAAATCACGATGGGAACATTTCGCCCGCGTTGCTGCCGCTGACAACTGGCTGGTGAGAAGACACGCACATGATTTTCTTTCCTCCTCGCTTCCTTGGCAGGATAGCCTATTTTGTGATACACACAAAATAGGCGGCGCGGCCCTGTCGGGCCTTAGCGCCCGCAAGCGGGCTTGAGAGATGGATGCAGACGCCCAGAAACCAGCGGTGAAGAGCGCGTCACGACGCTATGGCGAGGTGACGCACATCCGGTTTTCGGCTGACGAGTTGGCGGGCCTCAAAGCCATTGCGGAGCGGGAGGGCTCAACCATCAGTGAGGTCGTCCGGCGTCTGGTGCGGGCTGAGGCCGGACATCTGCCTGTCGCCTCAGAGGCGTTGCGGCCGGCGATCGTGGACATGACCGATCAGCTACGGCGCGTCGGCGTCAATTTCAATCAGGTCGTGCGCGCCATGAACGACGGCCGTGTTGCCCATGATGAGGATCTTGAGGAGGCGTTGATCGCGGTGGGCGAGCTCGTGCGGCAGTTCCGCGAGGAACTGAAGGCGATGACCGTCGGCTCTCGCAAGGCGAGGGAGGCCAGGCCTTGAGCGGTCGTCTTGCTGGCTACGCGGCCGAAATCGAACGCTATCTGCGGGGCGGGTCCGGCGTGAAGCGTGAGGACCTGGACGACGACAATTCTCTGACGGGGACCCCACGCGCTGCCAGCGAATTTCAGGCGATGAAGAGTTATGAGCTGACCGGTGACGGCGGACGCCTCGGGCAAGGTCAAGCCGGCTCGACCGGAGGTGGCGGCAGGGGCGCCCCTCGTTCTTCGCCGGGAGGGACAGGAGTGGCAGGGAGCTCCGTCTCCGGCAGTGCTTCGAAGTCGGCTGCGGCCGCGAGCTCGCCCAAGACCGCTAGCGCGCCGATCATGGTCTATGGCGCCACGCTCGCGGGTTTCCGGCCGGAAGAGGAGGAGGAAGACTGGAAGCGGCGCGGCGGGGGCGGCAGCCGTGGTGGGGGTCGTCTAAGCGGTACAGGACGAGCGGCGCGGGCGGTCTATCAGGCGCGGGCCGTGGCGGCACGGGCAGGCTATGCGGCGGGCGCGCAGCCTGCTGTGTTCAAGGTTATGCCCAATCCGCCATCGACCAAGGAAGCGGCCGCTCGGCTGCTCAACTACATCGGAAAGCGCGAGGACGAAAAAGGCGAGAAACACGACATCGAGATTTTTGACGAGGACGGGCAGGTCCTGGCGACAGGCGGCGCACGAAAGGCGTTCCTGGAGACGTTTTGCCAAACGTTCGAGCCGCCCCTGGAAAACACCAATTTTATCGAGGTTCGTTTCGAACTCGCCGGCGAGGTCACCGATGCCGCATTGAGCGAGGCCTTGAACAAGGCCTTCGGCGCAAAACCGTTCATCTATGAGCAGGACGGCCAGACGGTGCAGGTTTACGCACACACGGATGAGCGGGCCGGACCGCTGGCGAGAGTCCTGGCTGGCGGTCGGGAGAATTCGCGCAGCAGGGCGCTCGACAAGATCGAGGCGCGCTTGTCGGAAGCGATGGACGCCGCTGGCGTGGTCGCCAAGGCAGAGGTAACGGCGGCCGTCAGCCGTGAACCCAAAGCGAAATATTTCCTGCAGAAGTTCATCCGCACCCACAACCAGGTCCGCAACGCAAATGGCGAGCCTGTGCCCGGGGCGAAGAATGCCACCAAGGCGGCGGCTTCTTTCTATGAACAATGGCGCCCGCAGTTTTCGGGGCGTGAGCGCCGCAATGCCTATCACCTGCTTTTCTCGGCAAGAGCCGGCACCGATGCCAACGCCGTCATGGCTGCAGCGCGCGCCGTGCTCGAGGAGCGCGCGCCAGGATACAAGTTCGTCCTGGCGCATCACAAGGACACCAAGCACGTCCATATCCATGCGATGGTACAGGCGCGCTCTGCCGACGGCGAGCGCCTGAAATTCTACAAGCCAGATCTGGCCGCTTGGCGCGAGACCTTTGCGGAAAAAGCACGCGAGAACGGCATTGCGATGGTGGCGACGCGGCGCATGGACCATGCGATGACGCGGCCATTCACGAAGGAGCATGCCGGAGCCTATAGCCGCGCCAAGAGCGATCCGCGCTACCAGGTTAGTGCCAGGACGATCGAGCGAGTGGAGGCCAAGCGACAACGCCGTTTGGATGGACAATCCCTTGTCGTGAACGGCGATGCAATCGCTGCCGCATGGCAAAAGACTGTGACGACGATGCGTGCCGCGGGCGTAGTCGGTCAGGCTCTCACGGCAGCGGAGTCGATCGGCAACAATTTTCTGCAGTTCCGTCGCGATAGAACAGGGGAGGGGCAGGCAGGTTCTGCCGCGGGTCGCGGAGCTGATCAATCGGGGCAGAAGTCTTTCCTGTCCCATCCCGGTATGAGAGAATTGAATGCACTGATAGGAGATTTGGACATGGCGCAAACCCCCTTGGAAATGCGGCGTCAGATGGCCCGCGTCAATCAGGCTCTCGACAACATCCGCGAAACGCTGCCGCCGGCGCAAAAAGGGCAGTTCGAACAGTATCGTGACGAGGTCAACGAGAAGATGCACGACCGTCTCGCGCGGCTCCAATTCGAGCGGCAGCAACAACGTCGTGGCGGTGGAGTTGGAGAGCCGATCCCTGAGCGCGAGGCGCGAGGACGAGACCTTCCAACCCGGGACGATCCCCGCCAGCCAGAGCAGCCGCGCACCGGCACCGAGCAGGAGACGAAAGCCAAACAGAAGGACGCGAACAAGCAGAAGGCTCAGCAGGCTGAAGAGCAGGACCGCAAGACCCAGCGCTCGAACGATAACGATTACGAGCGCTGAGCAAAAATCGCTTGAAACTGGTCGCCTTTCCAGAGCCCAAGTGTCCGAGTGCCGACGAATTGTGAAACTGCGTCACGATACGCGTCGAGTAACGTCAACCAGGGAGGCGGCGGCGAACTCAACCTTGTAAGCGCATCAGCCTTCTGAGGCGGCCGACGTGGACAGCGGCCAGACAGGGTTGCTGCGGCAGTTACTTCTTGCAGCTTGGCATTTTTGTCATTGCAGCATTCGCTTGTGTCTCGGTTTTGTATGTGGTCTTCGCGAGATCGATAACCAAGGTTCCATCAGGCTTCTTCGTGACCACTTCGCATTGCTTCGAGACCGCGTCTTTCGCCACCCAATATTCGGCAGCAAACGCCGAAACCGTAAACTGACTGATCAGGGCTGTAGCGACTGCGATTTTGCGAATCATTTCGTTTGCTCCCTTAATTCAATACAGAACGTTCGGTCCATCCGCGCGTTCCGACCAAAGGCAGAAAATTGGGCAATTGTGGATCTGGATATCCTGTTCGAGATGATGATAGGGCGGAAGTTCAAGCCTGCTGCCCGCCTGTCGCGGCCACCCTTCCGCCCCGTTGCGGGAGCCCACCGGCTCCGTGACCTTGACGGATCCGTCGGCGCTAGATCATGGCATTGCCTTCCGCGTTACGGATCACCGCCGCGCTGCCTTGGCGTCGGCACCTCGGCCAACCCGCATGGCTATGGCTGCTCGATGGGGTCCGCGAGGCAGGATGGAATGGCGACCCCATTATTGGGTTTCTGGCCATCCAGATCGCGCCGTAACCGGCCTCGGCCGGGAACTTTTGGTCCGAGGTTTTGAACCCAAGGCAAACAGCGAGGAGTTGGGCCGCCTTGAGCAACCGAGAGTTACCCTGGCGGCAATCGCTCTGGCGCAATGCTTCGGCTTGTCATGCAGCATGTGGCGCCCCGGCAGAAAGCCGCGGATTCTTCGGCCGGCAGTCGCCCGCCTCGCGGTTGAAATGCGCGTCCGCTCCTTGGCAAGTAAAATGTGACGCCGATGCAGTCGGGGCAGGGTTCTCGCGATCGCCAGCGTCGCGCCCAGCCGGTGCCCTTGTGCGGCAGGGCGTGGCGCTGGCTTCAGCGAAGGCATCGCGGGAACCTAGATCAACGCATTCCGTTGTGGTGCATCATGTTGCCGCCCCGGCTGGAAAGCGGGCAGGGTGTGCGACGAACCCAACAAAGGATTACCATCATGAGCTACAAAAGTTTGGCTGCCGCCACCGCACTTGCAACCCTCATTGCCTCAGGAGCCCATGCCGCGAATGCCGTGACAACGGCGCCCGCGGTCAACAACGCTGCGACAACTGCTGCGGTCGCGCCCAATGGCAGCCTGGTGTCCAAAATCATAGGCGCTTCAGTTTACAACGGAACGGACGCCAATGCTCAGACGATCGGCAAGGTCAATGACGTCCTCCTTGCGAAGGACGGCAAGGCGCAGTCCCTCATTATCGGTGTGGGTGGCTTTCTCGGCATCGGTGAAAAGGACGTCGCCTTCGACTTCAACAAGGCCCAGTGGGCCGAAAAGGACGGCAAGCGCTGGCTTGTGATCAACACCACTAAGGAAGATCTCCAGGCTCAGCCGAACTTCGATACCAAAGCTTATGATCCAACCACGGCTTCCAACACCGCCCCGGCCTCTACGACGGTAGTACCTGACTCAACTACCACGGCGGCCGTTGATAAAACTGCAATGACCGCGGTCCCGATCGACAAGGTCCGGGTCGAGGATCTGGTCGGCACGACCGTCTATGGGGCCAACGATGCCAAGGTTGGAAAGATCGGCGACGTGGTGCTAACGGGTGACAAAAAAGTCGACGCGGTCCTGATTGACGTCGGCGGGTTCCTTGGCATGGGCACGAAGGAGGTGGCCGTTGGCATGGACAACCTGAAGTTCATGACGGACAAGTCCGGAAATAGGTACCTCTATACGAATTTTACAAAAGAGCAGTTTAATGCGCAGCCGGCCTATGACAAAGGCAGCTATGCCAACGCGCGAGACAAGCAACGTATGGTGGTGAACTAAATCTGTTCGTTGAATAGAACGGCCGCCTTCCTGCAATCCGGCCCCTATCGGCCGGGTTGCAGTGATTCTTGGGGAGTTCCCGTTGGATTTTTTGAATTACCGAGCGAATTAAATACCTTTTCTTCCCGCGGGTTTTGATTTCCAGAATGAAACGTGCGCACCCGCTTCTCTGCCACGCGCGGGAATTATCCTTTCAGGGATTATCAAAAATTTGCCGCTCGTCCGATTTGATTATTTCCGTCGCGTCAGTCCACCATCCTGAAATTCGACTGCAACCACTCGAAGCCACAAGGTCAGAATTTCCCCAAACCGTTCTGGCAGGATTAAACATTTGGATGCGACCGTCAGGCGCTTCTTCTAGGAGAGCCGCGATCAGCTCGCCAGTACAATGCCGACTTCATCTCGGCCTACAACTTCGCCGCAGGCTCAACACCTCACGTCCTATGAGTTCATTTGCAAGGCTTGGGAAGCACAGCGCGAGCTCTTCAAGCTTGGTCCGCTCCAGCAATACCGGGACTAAGCAATCTCGTGTCCACAGCTGCGCTCAACGGACGGCCAACCGCATCGTATTTCCCAACGGTTCATCAGCTGCACGCGTCTCGAAAACGCGGTGCGCTGCCGCTCAAAAGTGGACCGCTGAACATCACGCTGCTTTTAGATTAGAAGGACCACCAACCGGAAGCCCGGGAATGCCTGACTCCGAACATCCAGGCATGAGAATCGCGCACTTGGTCGACACGAAAGCGCCGTCCAAGCGGCGACCGAGGTGTATGGCCGGCTACCGCCATTGCGCACTGCGCACTGCCCATTTCGACGGTCGCGAAATTGACTCTCGCTTTGGTGCCTTGTCTTCCGCTAACTGGGCGGCACCCCGGACTAGCGCACACGTGACGAAGAAAGCCTCTCGGGAGTCGCAGTCGTAGGCAACCTTAATGCCACATTCTCTCTCTGATCCATTTAAGAAGCCTGCTGCCGCCGGTTATCTGGCGGACCCTAGCGGCAGCCCATTGCCCTCTCATTGTAGTCCCGACATGGCAACTGCAGACGACGTCATGCAATTCCCAGTCAGTTCGAAGAAGCGCTTTGCTTCCCCATAGGTGTCATCTTTCAGACCCAACGCACGCAGTACCGGATCCTCGAAAGCCACCGTGATTGGCGAGCCCTCACAGCGCACTGCGTCACGGGCTTTCCCCTTAAGATGCTCGGTGCGTGCCGAACGCGATGCCGTCACGGGCGCAGGGCTGACGTGGAAGGCATACCAAGCGGTGATGAAAACCCATGAGAAAGCGATCGATGAGGAGAGCCTTAAGAATGTCCCGGGCGATCTGGACTTAACGCCCTACGAGGTGACCTGAGACCCTTGTTCCCTCCATTTCAATGGAGAGTCCGGCGCTGTTCCCGCAAAGCAGCAAATTCGGACTATCTCGTGGTCGGCGCCTTGGTTCTTCTTTCCAGGCTCAGGCAATAAAGACCGCTTTGCCCCCCATGCCAAACGTTCAGCCCCTTCCAACCTGCGTCCACTAGTCTAGCTAACGCTGGCGGGTGCGAAGGGATTCACTACCTGACTCCGCCTACGGCATATGAAGTTTAGCGACACCAGGCGGGCGCTAGTCGTTTCTGAGCATGTCGGTAATCTTGGCTGCCAGCTTTTCCATCACGAAAGGCTTGGTGAGAACGTGCATGCCTGGAGCGAGATGCCCGTTTCCGACGGCGGCATTCTCTGCGTAGCCAGTGATGAAAAGTATTTTCAACGTGGGGTAAATTTCTCGTGCGGCGTCCGCAAGTTGCCGCCCGTTCATTCCTCCAGGGAGTCCTACGTCGGTGACGAGCAGATCGATCTTTTGACCGGAACGAAGGGCCTTGAGCCCGGAAGAGCCATCGGCGGCTTCGACAGTGCGATAGCCAGTGTCGGCCAGCACCTCGCAGATCAGCATTCGGATGAGAGGTTCGTCGTCTACGACCAAAATCGTACCCCCTAGGCCCTGAGGCGCGGGTTTATCCGCCATATGCTCTTCTTCATCAGCCTTGCCACTGAGCCAGTGGCGCGGGAGGTAGAGCGCTACGGTCGTGCCCTTGCCCTCTTCTGTGTAAATGCGCACCTGCCCATTGGATTGGCGCACAAAGCCATAGATCATGGAAAGCCCGAGCCCCGTGCCTTCTCCAGTAGGCTTGGTGGTAAAGAATGGGTCGAAGGCACGAGCCACGACATCCGGCGGCATGCCTGTCCCGGTGTCGCTCACGCTGACTTGAATGTATTGCCCAGTCCGCATGTCGCGCTCCTTGGCTATCTGGTCATCCACCCACTTGTTTGCCGTTTCGATCGTAAGCCGCCCTCCATCCGGCATTGCGTCCTTGGCGTTGATGCACAGGTTCAGGATCGCGTTTTCAAGCTGGTTTGCGTCGCAGATTGTGGTCCACAGACCAATGGCGAGCGCCGTTTCCATTTCGACCGTCGGGCCGATCGTGCGACGAATCATCTCCTCCATGCCAGTGATCAGGTCGTTGGCGTTGGTGGGCTTGGGGTCGAGCGTTTGTCTTCGAGCGAAAGCCAGGAGCCGGTGGGTGAGGGAGGCGGCACGTTTCGCCGCGCCCTGAGCCGACATGATGTAGCGGCCAAGCTCATCAACCCGGCCTTGGGCCAAACGGGTTTTCAGGAGATCCAGGCTTCCCGAGATTCCGGTCAGCAAGTTGTTGAAGTCATGCGCAAGGCCGCCGGTCAGTTGTCCGATCGCTTCCATTTTCTGCGCCTGGAACAGCTGCTCTCTGGATTGCTCGAGCTGGCGCTGAGTTTCCATTCGTTCCGTTAGATCGCGTGTGACCTTTGCGAAACCGAGAAGCTGGCCATCGTTGTCGTGAATTGCGTCGACGATCACGTTTGCCCAGAATTTGGTGCCGTCCTTGCGGACTCTCCACCCTTCAGCTTCATAGCGACCTTCCTTCTCCGCAGCCTCCAAGACCTGACGCGGCAACCCGGCATCGCGCTCCTCTGCTGTATAGAAGGTCGAAAAGTGCTGTCCCAATATCTCAGCCGCACTGTAGCCTTTGATGCGCTCGGCCCCGGTATTCCAGTTCGTGATGTTGCCTTCTGGATCAAGCATGTAGATGGCGTAGTCCGTCACACCTTGCACCAGTAGCCTAAAGCGACGCTCACCCTCCAAGGCCGCGAGCTGCATCTCACGATGGTGCGTGATGTCGCGGGTGACTTTAGCGTAGCCGGCGAGCTTCCCGTTCTCGAAAATCGGGTCGATCACCACCATCGCCCAAAACCGCCTGCCGTCCTTGCGCACACGCCAGCCTTCGGCATGGAATCTTCCCTCCGAGGCAGCCTGCTTCAGGGCTGCTTCCGGCACTCCGGCGGCGCGATCCTCTTGTGTATAGAAACGCGAGAAATGTTCGCCGATGATCTCACCCGCGGCGTATCCCTTGATCCGCTCTGCGCCAGAGTTCCAACTTTGAATCCTGCCGCCGGTATCGAGCATGAATATTGCGTAATCGACGACACTTTGCAGCAGCTGCTCTGCAGCGGTCTGGGAGATTTGTGGATTTTGGGTGTTGTTGTCAGCCATGTTGGCCTATTTAGTGCCATACACTCATAAATCTACCTCGCTGCCTCACTTTGGTCCAGCCGGCTAGCGTCTGGTGACGAAGCCGGGTTCGTATCGTCACAGCGTCGGACCCGGCCGTCTTGGCACTCCAACGCCCTGCGAGCCCGACCCAGGGAACGGCGCAAACAATCCAGCAGGACTTCATCGGCTTTTGAGGGTAGACGGGCCCGCCGGGCGTGCTCGACAATCCTGTCCTGCAACGACACGGCGTTTTCATAATGGCGTACAATCGAAGTCAAGAACTCCTGGTGGGAGGAGGTGTGCGACGTTTCGCCCAAGTTACGCCGCCGCTCTCCAAAGGTCACGGTGAAGCAAGCTCGCCGACCAACCGGGCGTACTCGGCCTCGGGCTGGCCGTACGAGCCGTCGGCCAAAGAGATAAGACCATCCCGGTCGCGGACGATAACCTCGCCACGATTTGAGCGGATCAGGCCGCGGCCCTCCAGCACCTGAAGTGCCACCGTCACGCCAGGCCGCCGCACGCCCAGCATGACCGACAGGAACTCATGGGTCACCGGCAGCCGGTCGCCCGCTATGCGGTCGTCGCACATGACCAGCCATCTCGCCAAACGGGCCTCAAGCTTCAGCCGGGCATTGGCCAGGGCGGTATAGCTTGTCTGGACGTGGGCGTAGTGGACGTAGTGCAGCAGAAAGAGCCGCAGGGTGGGGCTGTCCGAGAGCGCCTGCGCGAATGGCGTTGCGTCCATGCCGAGGACCTCCGCCTCCACCTGGATGTAGCAATCGTGTGGGGACCGGTCGCACCCCATGATCAATGCCGATCCGGTCATACCCTCGAAGCCGATGACGCGAATTTCGGCGTCGAATTCCGGCCGTAGCTTCGCCACCACCGAACCGATTCCCGTCTCAAAGAAATAGACGGCCTCGATCGGAGTGTTTGCGGTTTCGAGCGGTGTTCTGAGCGGGAGACTTTCCTTGCGCAGATGCGGCTTGAGCAAGGCCAGGTCTGCCGTACTCATGAGCCGCAGCAGCAGGTTCCTGTAGGGGCATTCCGGATCGTCATGTGGCGACTGCCACATCCGGTCATTTTGATCAAGAATACGGATTGCTGAGGTATGGGAACTGCCCATGGCTTCCTCCGGCTTGGGGCGGAAGCATGTTGGTCGCTCACAGCCAGCGATGCCCTTAACGTCGATCGCTGATGCGCGCACAGTACACCGAATAGGCCGAAGAGTCCGGAAAAGATTAATCCAGCCACTGCGTGCCGATTGCCCGGCAGGAGCGAAACCCGAGGAGGGATGGGGCTAGCCGGCGTTGGGGCCGGATCGCTTAAGATGTTCGCGAAGCAGCGCCTCGTCGACGACACCTTGCGAGAAAAGAGCCATGGCGCGGGCCGCCAAATCCGCAGCCTCGGAACTGCCATCGGCTATACCCTGCTCCTGGCACACATGGTCGTAAACGCATTTCAGCAAGGCAAGGTCATCGGGATAGGCCATGCCACCTGGGGGAACTGTAGGGTCGGTCATCGCTGCTACCCTCTAACAGCACACATCAGCACGTTAGCGATAAGCAGATAGAGCGCTATAGTCGGTACGTTTTTGACGATTACCGTTCTACATCGGGGTAAGCTGCCGACCGCCTCACCGTCCGGCTGAGATGAAACAGACGTCGGCAGGCAGGGACCGATGACTTCTAGACGTCCTTCTCAACAGATGCCTCGACGGCGGCCAACGGCGCTTCAAGCGTCCAGGTGATCCCATGGGGGCCATACTCAAGATTGGCTTTGCCTCCGACCGCCTCGGGCGCCACCCGCTTCAGCACCACGGTTCCGAAGCCGCCCTGGCCGATCTTCTGGACCTTCGGCCCATCTGTTTCCGCCCAGGAGAGGTGGAAGTGCTTCGAGGCACCAGAGCCGGTCGCGTCCCATTGGACCGAAATCGTCCCGTCATCGCCAGAAAGCACGCCGTATTTGGCTGAGTTGGTCGCGAGTTCGTGGAAGGCAATGCCGAAATACTGGACGGCGTTGGGGCTGAGCAAGATGGATGGTCCCGACATGGAAATGCGCCCCTCATTACCGAAGGGTTTGGCCTGCGACAGCAGCAGTTCGAAAAGGGTGACGCCTTTCCAGTCGCCGGCGACAAGCAGATCGTGCGAGCGTGACAGGGCCATGATCCGCTCGCGCACCTGCCGTTCGAACACTGCGGGGTTCTCGGCGCGCTTGTTGGTTTCCCTGATCATCGAAAGGATGACGGAATACTGGTTCTTGACCCGGTGGTTGACCTCGCGCATCAACATGCGGATACGATGCTCGTTCTCCCTTGCGGACGTGATGTCGCGTGCGATCTTGGATGCGCCGATAATCTGCCCGGTCGCGTTGCGTACAGGCGATACCGTCAGCGAGACCGGAACGAGGCTGCCGTCCTTGCGCTGACGGATCGTTTCGTATGTGTCGACGGATTCGCCGCGGCGGATTCGTTCGAGGATGCGGGGTTCCTCGTCCTGGTGGTCATCCGGGATGAGCATGGTCACCGATCGGCCGATTGCTTCCTCGGCAGTGTAGCCGAACAGCCGTTCGGCACCGCGATTCCAACTCTTGATGACGGTGTTCAGATCTTTGCTGACGATTGCGTCGAATGAGGACTCCACGATGGCCGAGAGATGGTGCCTGGCCTCCAGGGCACGCTGGCGGTCGGTGAGATCAAACAGCATGTTCACGGCACCGATCAGCTTGCCGGTCTCATCGCGGATCGGGGTCGGATAGGGCTGAAATGGAAAGAAGGATCCATCCGGACGCTGCGCTATGGCCTGCTGGTCGCGCACGGCCCGGTTCTCCTTGAGCGCGATCGCCATTGGGCACTCGTCGTGCGGCAATTCCGTGCCGTCGGGCATGAACAGCTTGAACGTCACGCACCACTTGTCCTTGCCGATCTCAGGTTCCCTGCCGGCCAGCTCGGCGGCGGCCCGGTTGTAGTAAGTGATGATCCCATCCGGGTCGGTCGTGTAGATGGCTACCGGGAGACTGTCGAGGACCTGATGGTAGGTGCTGTCCTGGAGTCTCAGTTCTGTCGGCGTCCGCTCGAGGTCGGATACATCAACGGTGAAGCATCTTGTGTGTACCAGCTCGCCGTCTCGGAAGTGGCCGCTGGACGAAATTTCGACATGCTTGATTGATCCGTCGCGGGCTCTCAATCGCGCCGGATATCTCGCGATTTTTTCGCCATGGGTGAGGCGGTTCAAAATATCCTCGATGACCTCCCGGTCCGGATAGAACTCCGCAATGTGGCGGCCGATATAGTCCTCCGCGGGATAGCCGAGAAGGTCGAGCTCGGCCTTGTTGGCCTGTAGAATCACGCCGTCGCCGCTCACCAGATGGAGCGCAAGGGCGCCGTTCTCGAAGAAATCCTGGTAGTTGAAGTTCCGGCTATCCCCACCGGATGTTTCTTGGTTCTTGAACGCGACAACATTCGCGTGCGGCACTTCATACATCCCAATCCCCTTGCTGCTTAACCGCCCATAACGCGGCCTGTGGCCAATTTGTTCCAGCAGCTCCTGCCTCGCGGCCTGCGCACGATGCCGCTCTTGATTCAGCCTGTTGCGACATGCAAGCTTAGACCCGAACGGAAAACAACCTCGCGTAACGTGCAAATCGTGCCTCAAATGGACAAATCTCTGGTCCTTGTCGTTGACGACGAAGCTTTGATTACCCTGGAGATGGAGTCCGCCCTTCGCGAGGCAGGCTTTACCGTAGCATTGGCATCGTCATGTTCCGAAGCGGAGCGTTTTCTTGCCGACCACACCCCTGCCGCAGCGGTCCTGGATGTCAGGTTGTCGGACGGTGAGTGCGTTGAGGCAGCAAGAACGCTGGCTGGCCGGGATGTGCCCTTCGTCGTGTATTCCGGTCTTGGCGTCGAGGATCACGACGAGGCATTCTCACGTGGTGTGACAGTGATGAAGCCGGCCGGACCGGAAGAAATCGTCCGCCTTCTCAGAGAGCTGTTGGCAGATCAGCAACCGAGGATGACGGGATAGCTGCTCCTTTGAACTTAAGCTCGGGGGCTTAAGTGCCGGTCCCACGTGTCACGGTGGTGGCGATTGCCGTTTCGCCCGTCGGCCCGCCGACCTTTTTATTTGGGACTCGGCTTTCTTTTTCCTATTGGCTGCGCGGAGACACAGAGCGCGCATTTCCTCGACTTCCTTTTCGGTGAGGTGCTCGATGCCAATGAAGTCATTCTTTCCGTGACCGGCCCGGATCAACTCGTCAAGTTTGGCCTGACTGGCCGCTCCATCCCGGTTCTGAGTGCTTTGGATCAGGAACACCATGAGGAAGGTGATGATCGTGGTGCTGGTGTTGATAATGAGCTGCCACGTCTCCGAGTATTGAAACCTTGGCCCCAAGGCGGCCCACACGATAACGGATGCAACGCACAGGGCGAATGCCCAGGGTCGGCCCGTGGCGCGGGCAACGGCCCCGGCCATGATCGTGAACGATCGTTCCATGAGGTCCTCTGCATGGGCGCCCTGGCGGTTACCAGGGCGCCGACCGGTGGAAAGTCTTCCTATGCGGCTTCAGCGGCAACGTTGACAGCCGCCTCGGCGAGTTCCCAAGGCCGCGTCGGTCTCTTTCTCTTCGCCGAGCGTTAGGTCAAGCAGGTTGACCGCGTCGGTCAGGCCGAGTTCAGAGGCCCAGGTCCGCATGGTGCCGTAGCGGGAAATCTCATAGTGCTCGACCGCTTGCGCGGCCGCCAGCAGACCGGCGTCCAACGCAGCCGCGCCCTTGTACTCGCTCATGATCTCGGCGCCTTCCTCGGTGATGCCGATGATGGCCGCACATGGCTTGCCAGCCGGCTTCTTGCCAATCGCCTCGAAAACCTTGTCGAGGCGGGCCACATGCTCCTTGGTCTCTTCGCGGTGCTTTTCGAAGGCTGCCTTCAGGTCCGGGCTCTGAGCGGCCTTGGTCATCTTGGGCAGGGTGGCCAGGATCTTCTTCTCGGCGAAATAGATGTCTTTGAGCGTGTCGTGGAACAGGTCATTGAGACCTTTGTTCGATGCATTGGACGTTGCCATATCGGGAACCTTCTTTGTTGATTGCGAGCGATTACTCCGCCAGCGTTAGACGGTTCCGGCAAGTCCAGTGCCGACACGACGATCGAGGCCCTGACGCTTGCCTAGCGAAGCCGCTGCGGAGCAATTGTCGCGCCTCACGCAGAAGCGAATTCCGGTCGGTGCCGATCAACCGGATAAGATCGCGTGCTTGTTCCTCGGTAATCCCCGTCTCCTGAGCAAGAGACTGCAGGTGCGTCATGCAGCTCCATCGCATGGACACGGCGTTCGTCGTCGCCCATCGTCCTCGCCGCGGCAAGCGCTGGACGTGAGAGCACCTCGGCACGCTCCGATCATGTGGCGGAGCAAACTGCCTCGACGCCCCCTGCACACTTCTGCGGTGATCACGATCCCGCGCCGCGCTTACCAGTTGCAGAGGTCGGCTTTCCTTCGCATCATAAAGAAGCCGTCGGTCCGTTTCCGGCCCCGCAGCCGCCGCGGCAACGCTCTGCCGCTTCCTGTTAGCCGAGCGCCTTTAGGGCCATACTGGTTGAGACCGCAGGCGGATTAGAACTCAGTGTTGGCTCTGCGATAGGCTCATCGCTCCCGACAATCGGTGATCTATATAAAGGGCATGTCCACGCGCCGAAAAATCAATCCAATAGCGAAGCTGATTGGAGAGTGGCCTTTAACCCCGGCTGCAACGATTGGATCGTCCGTCAGAGCAAGGGGTATTTTTCTCGAAATACGCGCCCGCCTTCCAATGGAGTTCAGGAAACTGCTCCATATCGAGTCCCGTGTGCTCACCCTGCGCCGGTCTGAGGGCGCCGAGAATGATGTGCAGGTGGCAATGGGGATCGTATCCAAAGCACTGCAGAAGATCGAAGAGCTGCCCGTCATTCCCCGTGAGATCGAGGACATTCTGACAATCTCGACGGCCGAACGGCACCGCTGGCTGAAAGATGGTCGCTTGCAGAGCGCCGGGACGAAAACGGTGAAACTCCGCGGGCGGGCAAGGAACATCACGTTTCACGTGTTCGACCCGCAGCACGTGGAGGATGTGCTTGACCGCGACCTGGTTACGGTCTGGCGCGAACAGGACGCAGCGACAGCTGCGGATAATAGGCGGCGAGCGGCGGGGAAGGCCGCGATGAAACGCGCTCAAAGAAGCGGTCGCGGAACTGCAGCTTCCGCTGGCTATGGCCCCGATGAGAACTCGCACTCCAGTTTGCGCGGCTGGGAAGATTTTGAGAAGGACGGGCTCCTGCGCTGATAGGCCGGGCGCACAAGCAGTTTAGAACGTCTGCCTGCGCCGTTCGCGAAAATGGGGAAAAATCGCGGCCAAACCGTTTGCGAGGAGCGAAGGGTCGACAGGAAAACCCGGGTATGGCGCGCCCCGCTTTCGCTACCGCAGTGCCGCCGGGTCTGGTCATCTATGCCGATGGTTGTTGCGAGCCGAATCCGGGGATCGGCGGGTGGGCATGTGTGGTCTATCGGGACGGTGTGGAGGTCTATTCCGAAAGCGGCGGCGACCGAGAGGCGACGAACCAGCGAATGGAATTGACCGCTGCCCTGCAAGGGCTGGTGTGGGTTATAGACAACGACATCCGCGAGCCGGTTCGGCTGTTCTCTGACAGTTCCTACACCGTCGACGCTTGCAACAAATGGCGCCACGGTTGGCGGCGAAATGGCTGGCGTCGCGGTGGCCCAAAAAACAGGGTCATCGTAAATTTAGACTTGTGGAAGGCGCTTGACGGTGCCCTTACCCTGCATCCGGTCCAGCTGGAGTGGTGCAAGGGGCACGCCGGAATCATTGGCAATAAGCGGGCAGATGAGCTTTCGCTGGTCGGCCGGGGAACGGTCGTCGATCGGTCCCCGACCCCGCTTGATCTGATCCGGGAACAATTGGACTACAGCGCAAGAGGTTGCCTTTGACCAAATCACCTCCTCAGTTCTGCATGAAACCTTCAGGAAGCAGGTCAGCTTCCAAGGCCGCAGCAATGAAGGCGATCCGAACCTCGGTGTCGCTGCACCGTCCGATACGCGCCTCAACCAGCGCGGCCAGTGCTGCAAGAAACTTGGGGCCGTCCGAGGGCCATTTGCCATCTGTCAGAACGTCTGCCATCTCGGCATGCGTGCGCACCACGCGAATTCCGTGGTCGCGTTTGATCGGAATCTTGAAATCCTGGCCCATACTTCTCAACGACTTTGACGTTGCAGTGTTCCGCTGCCTGACAAAGCTCAGGGTGAAATCATAATGGATCGAAGGAAGAAGACCACAAAGCAAAGGCCAGGCAAGCTCTTTGATGAGGTGCCCTTTCAAGTGAGACCCAAGAAGCCGGCAAGCCGAAGCGTCACCCCTGAGCAGCGCCGCGCTGGTCGCAGAGAGCAAGACCGTGCTGTTGCCAAGCTTACGCGGGCAGACGGCGGGAAGGACGGTGCCAAGGTCACAGCGGTCAAGCTACGCATATCCGGCAAGCGAAGTGAGTTGCAGGCGATCCGGTCACGGCCAGGAACATTTGAATGGCGCTATGGTCGGAAGAAGCAAGACGCGCTTTCCACGCCGGAAGTCATCTGGCCGTGTTATGGGAGCGCGCCGGGATCGCCGTCCCCAGTTCAGCAAATTTTCTTCGCGGCACGGGCTCGGGCTATGCCACGGGGATATCGGACGGGCGCGTCGTGGCGATGGACAAGCTGAAGGGCTTCGCCAAGGAAATGGGCCGCGCGCCAGCCGACCGACTGATCGACTATTGCGTGGCCGGACTGACCACGGCGCAAATCGCGATGAAGCACGGCGCGAAGGAAAGGGAGATGGCGCCAGTTCTGCACCACGATCTGCGGTCTTGTGCGGAACACTTCAACTTCGTAACAGGAAGGCGATGAAATTCGGGGACGTCTCCATGCCGGAAGCGCTTTACCAGACTGCCGCCGTGTTGATTTGGCTGAAAAACAACGATCACCCGTCGAGTTCGGACGCGTTTTAAGCGCCCGAATTTAATCCTGAACCATGGTTGAGTCTGGAAGATGCCATCATCTTCTCGGTGGACAACATGGATACGCATCCGGGAAAGCAGCCTTGGATAAAGGCAGGCGAAGCAATTTTTGCGCCGCACGACATCGCCCGGGAGTACGTCCCGATCATGACCCGCCGGGCCGCCCAATATGGCCGTCGAGAGATTTAGCCCTTAATTGACTTTCGACGCGAAACACCTTAGTGTTCCGGTCAGGTGCAGAGATGCGCCGCAAACCCGCCCAGTCAGGCGGGTTTTTTGTTGCTGGGGAACAAGTTGGCCTATGGCGTGTTTTGACTTCGAGAGGAGCCCACGCTATGCCCAAAGACATCCCAAATCGAAACCGCGATCCTGAACCCGACGCTAGCGGCCAGTATGCCAAGTCAGAAGCCGACGCTAGCAATGACGGCGTCAGCAGCGCTGATCCTCGCGTTTTGTCGGGCAAAAAGAGTGGCGATGCCACGTTCCCGCTGAAGCAAGATAAGCCGAAATGACGGGGTCGCTATGAGATCGCCTCCCAACCCGCCGCCCCTAAGGCGGGTTTTTTCGTTCCAGCCGGGGCGATGAGGGGCAAGATCGCCGCCCCGACTCATGAAAAAGTTGCGCCTTGTTAGCCGGACGGACCTTGGCGTCTGACCTATTCGCCACCACGCATCTCCAGCGTCGAAGCTTGAGCCTGGAACAGGTCGACTGGATGGGCAGAAGTTGCCCAGACACATAGCGCGTAGGCCGTCGCGAAGGAGATCAACAGGGCGGTCGCGATAGATAGACGGTGCATGGGCTGGGCTGGTCCTCTTTGTTGCAGACCCGCCCACAACCTTCCGCAACCTGATCGGTTCGTAACAAAATATTTACCGTGGCTGCATGGTTTACGAATGGTTTCGAAGGGCTGAGCACCACTATCGGCTATGCCCACGCGTTCCTTGTCCAGTCGTCCCGGACCGCATTGGTCAACGGCCATTCGAAAATCGAGGAACGGCTGGCCCGCTGGTTGCTGATGGTCCACGATCGTGCTGAAGGAAGTAAGATCCATCTGACGCATGAATTTCTGGCGACCATGCTTGGCGCTCGGCGTCCCGGCGTTACCATCGCCCTGCAAATGCTGGAGTATAGGGGGCTGGTTCACGCTCGTCGATCGCGCCGGAATGATAAAGCTAACTCATGGCGCTTACGGCCAGGAGGAACAACGCTATTTCGGCATAGCCGCCGCCTGATTGTTCGGAATCGGACATAGCCTTGAAAGCTGCCGAATTCGTGCACTAAATCGTGTTGGTTTGGGGGGAGGAACTCACATGATCAACACTTTTCACACCGTCACGGTTGAAAGAGCCGCCGAAGCCTATGTGCGCTCTAGAGGCAAAGCCCAGTTCCTCTCCATCTCACAGGCGATCCGCGCCATCCGAACGCTCATGCCGGCATGCAAAGCTACAGATCGCGACCTGGAGGCGTTACTGGCCGCAGCATCCATTATTCACGGTGTGCCCGTCGCGTTCGACTTAAAAACAGCCGTTGCCGCACAACCACGCCTCCATTCATAGGGCCGGAGAATGCCCGCGCTCGCGCAGACGCCTACGTTATCGGACGTTCGCCAGGCGATTGTCCATCATCTGATCGACAACATCGGCAGCCCGATTATTTCGATATCCGAGGTTAGCCACACCGTGAGGAGAATGTTTCCCCTTTGCGAACTCACGGACTGGGAACTTGGCGATCTCATTGCGCGAAGCGCGGTCGATGCGGGATTTGCGCTGACCTCGGCACTGCCCGAAACGCGCCGCAATGTCCTCCGCTGCCATGACGTGTGCGACAAGGTCGCGGTAGACAATGAGCTCTCCGCCGCATTGGAATGCTAGCCTACCCATCGACTAGATCAGGCAAAGTATCTTCGACGACGCTCAAATTCCTATCGAAAGCCTCGATATCGGATGCGTGAGCCCGGAGAGACCGCACCTTGTTCAGGATCGCCGCAACAGCTGCTTCTTTGTCGGGCGCTATGCGTGTTGTCACCGCTTTGGCCGCCAAAGCGGCAAAATCTATGGCGGCATAGACTGGTATGGCTGCAGCATCTGTTGCTTTCAGCCGATCTTTTACGAGTGCGCGGCGGCCCGGTGGCGGAGCTATCCAGCCTGCTTTTGCGGCAAAGGTTGCGCCGCGCCGCAGGCGGGTCTGCAAGAGGCCTGAGCGGTACTTCGGCGCTTTCGGCACAATCGCCGGGAGCGCAGGAGATGGAACCGCCGCGGAAGCGTCCAATGCAGGGCTTTTCGTGCGCGAAGCGTCCGTAGAGGCGGGCAGGGGCATGAACGCGCGTTTGGCGAGCTGGCCGTCGGCGAAATAGAAATTGCGAGTGCCGAGGATTGGCAGTTCACCGCGCGGCAAAATGATGACCTTGTTTTTGTCCAGCGTCCGGATTTCATCTTGCCGCATTAGGGGCCGCCGCACTACCTTGCGGTGCTCCGAGCGGGTGTAATAAGTGTCGAACAACGTTGCCTTGGTGCGCGTCACGTCCTTTTGCGCGTCCGACGTTTCGCCGAGCTGCTCGGAAACGTAGCGCAGATCGTCGGCGTCCTGCGCGCCGAAAAAGATCTGCACGCGAGCGGCGTTGATGAGCGTCTTGCGTCCTTCCTGGCGATAGATCTCGTCTACAGCCTTCAGCGACTGCACGAAAAACCACATGGAAACGCCGTTGCCACCGAGCACGCTCGCCATTTCGGTCACGTTCTCGAGCTTGCCGAGGTTCTGGAACTCGTCGAGCAGCACAAGCACCGGATGCTCGTCCGGACGCAGCATGGTTTCCGACATGAAGTTCATCATCTGCGTGATCAGGACGTTGAACAACGGTCCAAGCGAGGTGATCTGCTCGCGCCGTACGTCGAGATAAAGAGAGATCCGGTCGCGCTTGAGTTTGCGAATATCGAACGTGCTGCGCGAGGTAGCTCGCATCAGGCGCTCGTTAAGAAAGGGGGCCATGCCGGTTCGGACGCCGGCGTAAATTCCGGAAAACTGCCGCTCGGACATTTCGAAATACGGCAACAGGGTTTGCAGGGTGAAATGTGAGCATTCGCGGCGGCGATCCTCGCGCAGCGAGCCGATAAACTCCAGGAGCGGCTGCTCGACGCCGTTCATGATCTCGAGGATTGTGGTGAAGGTCTTCTTCTCGTTCGGGATGGCAGGCGATTCCATGACGAAGGACGCGATGCCGGTAAAAAGGAGGCGGGCGTCGTTGACCCAGTAGGGATCCGCGTTCGAAGGGGGGCGCGGAAAAAGCGCCGCAGCGATGTTGCGGAGGTCGATGTCGCGCTGAGCTGAGTCCAGCGAGATGAAGTCCATCGGATTGTAGCATGCGGTATTGCCGTCTGGATCAGCCGGCGCGAAACGCACCACGCGGCTCATGGTCGAACGATAACCGGCGGTGGCCGCATAGGTCTCGCCCCGCAGGTCGAGAACCACGAGCGAATGCGGCCAGGTCAAGGCGTCCGGGATGATGAGTGACGTGCCCTTACCGGAGCGCGGCGGCCCTATGACGAAGCCGCCGACATCATCGCCATCAATCCACAATTTCTTACCGCCGATCAGCTTGCGCTGCGTCAAACGGATCTTGCCGGAGCGATGATCGCGGCCGGGTGACAAAATGTCGGCAAGCCTGCCGCCGGCTCGACCGACGAAGACGCCGCCAACTTTCGTCAGGCCAGTTTTCGATACGTCGTTCATCGTCATGAAGCGAGAGTCATTGCGCTTTCTCGGGCGCATGAGAAACAAGCTGACAAGTGGCAAGAGAAACCCAACAAATCCCGCCGCAATGGCGTATTTCACCCGGTCAAAATTTCTTGCAGTTACGTCAGCCCAGGCCAGACGAACAACCGGCAAGGGATTGGCGTTCAGCTGGTCGAACAGGACGTGGGAGCCCGTCCGGTACCAATCTGTCGCGGCATAGGCGACCGTGAAGAGCAGGACGCCTAGGGCCATCGCCATGAGCACCATGAAAATTGCTGTTGCGATTTTCTGCATGGATGGCCTCGTTAGATCGTCTCCGCCTTGGTGAACTTGATCTCGCTGATACCGCGCCGTCCGCCTTCACTGCGGACCATCTGGACGACCACCGGAATGACCTCGCGCAAGTAATCGAGGATTTCACTCCGTGAGAGCCCCGTACTGCCCTGCATGACCATGAGCGCCAGCCGCTCGTAGGCGGACCGGGCGGAATTGGCATGAACGGTCGTGAGCGAGCCCGGATGGCCGGTGTTGATCGCCTGCAGAAACGCGAAGGTTTCAGCGCCGCGTAACTCGCCCAACAACAGACGGTCGGGTCGCATGCGAAGCGAGGCTTCGAGAAGCTGTTGCGCGGAGACTTTGGCAAGGCCCTGGTCGCCCTTCGAGGCTATCAGGGTGACGTTGTTGGGAGCCGGCAGCCTCAGTTCGCGGGTGTCTTCGATCGTGATGATCCGTTCATGAGCCGGGATCTCCTTCAGGAGTGCATTCAAGAACGTCGTCTTGCCGGTCGACGTGCCGCCTGAAACGACTATCGAGACGCGGTTGCGCACCGCATACTGGAGGAACTCCATCGGCGAGGTGTCCTGCAGCATTTCGACAAGTCGCTTTTCTTCGGTTGAAAGCGCCAGGCCGCTGCCCATCGCCGTATTTTCGAACGCGCCGAGATCGTTATAGGCAGCAAGGCTCATATCCATGATGACCTGCTTGCGGATTGAGATCGCCCCGCCTTCGGGAGCCGCCGGCGGCAAGATACATTGGATGCGCTCGCCTGAGGGTAGTGCTGCCGACAGGACCGGTTTTTCTTCGTTGATGACCTGATTTGTCGCAAGGCGACGCCCGTCGAGATATGCCTAATCCAGCCGGGCGTGACTTCGCGCTTGACGACGTGCTCCATTTCCTTAGCGCCGAGGCGTTCGATGAACAATTCACCTGGCCTGTTGATCGCAATCTCGGAAACCGAGTCTTCGTTCAAATAGGACCATATTGGCTCCAGATGCGCGCGCAGGACCGGGGCTCGTGCCCAAGGGTCGGGGAGGGGATGCAGGGCGTTCATTTCACCGGACTCCCATAGCCGCGATAAAAATGATCCTTTGGCGTCGCGTAGAGGGGCGTCGGGTCGATCGCTGTCTTCGGCCGCCCACCTGCCTTCAGGCGCGCAACTTCTTCTTGGACGGGATCGGCGTACAAATCCGAGAAATCGAGATCTCGCCGTACCAGCACGACAATCGATGTACCCTGGTCGACGTAGACTGTCGGGCCAATGTTCTGCGTGTCGCGAAAAGCCTCTTGCGCGAGTTGCTGCAGGGCGGTCGATGATTTGTCGAACGCGATGCCGCGGGCGTCGCGCTGCGAGCCATTGCCACCGTAAGTTACGGTCGTGGTCTCACCGGTCACGGGATCGGTCGTCGACACCTGACGCTGTTGTCCGTCCTGGCTGCTGTCGCCAAGCGAAGACAGATATTCAGAGACGCCGCCAACGACCGAAAGCATGATGGCGTTGCCGTACCGTTCAACCCAATGTGTATCGACACGGCCGCCCATGCCACCGCGGCCGAGCGCATCTGCACCGGGCGACTTGATATCGACGGAAATGCCGTCCGAGCGAATGATCCTGTTCCAGACGATGAAAACACGCTTTTGTCCGCGCGCAAGCCCCGAGCGGTATTCTCCGGTGAGGCGCGAGCCCTTCGGAATGAGGATCCGCCTGCCGTCGAGCGAAAACACGTCCTCACGCACGACAGCGCGCACCGCGCCGGGAAGGTCGGTGTTAACAGCGGTTTCCAAATAGCCGCGAAGGATAGTTCCCTCTGGGATCAACGCATCGGTGCGTCGGAAGATTTTTGCTTTGACGATGCCGGAAGAGCTTGCCTCGGACTGTGCCAGGAATGCCTTGTTGGGATCACTGTCGGCTCCGGGGACCGGGACGATCTGACCGTCGGGCGCGATTTCGGCCTGTGCCGCCTGGGCGGCGGTATCCGTCGAGCCGGTTTCACCATTTGTCACCATCTGGTTGGATCGTAGGCGTTCCCACACGGCCTTTTCATGCTCGGCGGCCTCAGCCTTGCGGCGAGCCTCGTCATCAGCCGCGGCCTTGCGGCGGGCTTCTTCCGCCTCGGCCTTGCGGCGAGCTTCCTCGGCCGCCATTTGCTGCTCCAGTGCGCGCCGCTGCGCATCGAGATCCGTTCCCTCCTGAACGGTCTGATCGACATTATCGGCTTGTTGCGTGTCCTTTTGGTCGTCAGCCGGTGGCGGCACCACGATCTGGTCGATCGTGCCGTCGGCAGGTTGGGGCGGGTTGTTCAACGCCGGCGGGCGGAACTCTGGCGGATTGAAGTTTTCCTCGCCATCGCTGCGAAGATCGCGCGATACAGGCTCCCGGGGCCAGTTGAGCCATATCAGCGCGCCTACCAGCACTACGCCGAGGCTGACCAGGGCGATCCTGGTACCCACGCCCGCACCACGGCGCGCGACCGTTGGGCTGCCATCCAGTTGGTTATAGTCGATCTGCGTCATCACCGTCCTCCGCTGGATCCGAACAGGGTGGAACCGCCTGTCAGTTTCGTTGGACCGTAGACTTGCTCGACGGGATCGATGGCGTTGGGTCGCGCTCGGTTGTAGAGGCAGAGCGTCTTGCCATCGGCCCGCAAGGTGAATTGCCGTGCGATCTTGTCGATGACGGTGTATTTGCCCTGCGTGCGAACGTTGACCAGCGACTCATGGCGCTTGTCGTCGACAATGAAGATCGCCGGAATGTCGCCCTTGAACTCCAGAAACACCTTGGTGCCGTCGTCGAATACGGTGCGCGGCTTCAGGCTGTCGTCGCCCTTGTAGGCGTAGTCGTAATTGAGATCGGCATAATTCAGCTCCTTCAAATCCGGATCGGTGGCGCTCTCCTTGGCCTGTGAGAGCAGGCGCGCATTGATATCCTCGTCCGGGTATTTGAACCGAACCTGGAAGGATGCCCGGTCACGGCTATTGTCAGTTGCCTGCAGCAGCAGGGAATAGACGCGCCGGTTGGTGACCACGTTGACGTTGGTCCATGCATCGCGCTCCAGCGGCTTGACGAAGAGGAATCGAGATCCGCGCTTGGGGATGATTGACCAGCCTTTCGTGTCGCCAGCCGACACGGTTTCTATGACTTCGGTCGGACTGAGTTCGACCATCGTGGAAATCCCAAGAGCGGCGCGCACCGACGTCACGTCGTCATTGTTGAAGGTGACATATCGGATGCGGCCGTCGCGTGCGGCCGCGCCGTGGATCGTGCCGAGCAGAAGGGCGGCCGACAGGACGAGGCCCGCGCGCCGTCTCATTGCAGGCTCCCCGCCGCTGGCGCCGATTCTTGGTCGCGGCGGTAATCCGTAACCTGAAATCCCAACGGGTTGTCGAAACGCCATTCGTTCTTGAGCGGTGTTGAGGTGTAGCGGAACTTTATCACCGCCACCCAATTGTCGGCGGTGGATGAATTGTCCCGCCGCGTCGTCGTGGCAAAGCGCACCGAGGCCGTGTTGCGATTGAGCAGGGAAACCGACTTGATCTCGACAGCGACGGTGACATTGCGGCCATAGGTCTTGTCCAGCGATTGCGGATTGGCTGGCGTGTACAGCCATGTCAAATCCTTGGACGCCGCGTCGGTGGAGTAGAGCTGCGCCAGGTCGTAATTCTGTTTCAGTTCACGGGAATCGTATGTTTCTCGGGCCCTGATGTAGCGGACGAGATTTGCCGCGGTGACGGCCTCGTTCTGAGATAAATCACCAGGCTTGAGCGCGCGCATGATCTCAAGGTAGCCCGTCGATTTGTCGACCTCGACAACATACGGTTCGAACTGCCGGAGCGGCAGGATCAGCACGAGCGCCAGCAGCGAAAGCACCGCCACCAGTCCGGAAACGCCGCTGACGATCCAGGCCAATGTACGCGATCGCCGCATTGACCTGTGCGTGTCGTCTTCCCAGGTCGCGCCCGCCCTGTAATAGCGTCTGTCGACGAGCTCGCTGCCGCCGTTAGCAGCTGTTTCCGATGGAGTTGACACTTACTATTGCCTCGTTTGAGCGACGCACTCTGATCCACGCCGCGATCGGTGATCGTTCTTGTGTCCTAGGCCAGAGGCCTGGAGTTATCGCGCGCACCTTGCTGGATGGCGGACCGGGTTGCGGCATCCGCCCTCGCTGCTCGCGAAGATCGAAAACTGTTTGTCGCGAGCTGCCGGGCGCCCCGAGCGGCGCGGCCTGCGGCCCATCGCGCGCCGGAATAGCGCACGGCATTCCTGCCGAACGTCCCATATGAGTGCCGAGCGCCCGTGGTACTGAGATACCCGCCGCCATTCAGGATCGAAGCAATCGAGGGTATCTGCATGAGAACGTAGATGCCGATGATCGTCACCAGCACCAAGGGCAGCACCAGCGACATTTTGCTGTCCATGGTCGCTCCGCCGGACGTGGCGGTGTTCAGCGCCGCATTGACGAGCGAGAAGTAGAAACCGAGAAAGCCGTAGATCAGGATTTGCTGGATCATCAGGAAGGTGGTCAGCGAAAGAAAGCCTTCGCTCATGCGCGAGGACCATCGGTAAAGCCAAAGAATGATCCAAATCGGCGCCAAGGCCAGCGTGATGAACAACATCACCTTGGCGGCGATGATCGCGGCAATGGCAAGCGCTGCGAAGATGATGGCAGACAGCAGGACGAGCAGCGACAAGAGCGCGCCAAAAATGTCGTAGAAGGATCCGCTATAAACCTGATTGGCGACGTCCTGCGCCCCTTGATAGAGGTTGTCGATAAGCGCTGGAATTGCCGCTTGGTCGTTGAGCTGATTGCCGGTGGCTCGCGACACGGCGCCGACAATGACCTTGCCGACCTCATCTGGAATGCTTTGAACAAGCTGGTAGATCGTCGCGGAGAATGTGCCCCATCCAGTCAGCAGCAGATAGATAATGACGGCGCGGCCGAGGCGATAAGCCGCCTCGAGCGGCGAGATCGACTCTCGCCCGCTCAGAATCGAGTAGCCCCACCACGCGATATAGAGGGTCAGCATGAGGGTGAAGACGTTGCCCATCGCATTGCCCAACTGCATATAGACGGTGCGAACGAAGTCCTCACCGATGTTGTCAATGCCACCTAGAATGCTTGCGGCGAGACCGTTCATGGATCCTCGTCAATGATGCTGGTGAACGGCGTTGAATTGACTGGCTTCAGCGGACCGCATTCGTCGGTGTGGGCATACGCCAAAGGCCCGCACGGCGCTTTCAGTTCGCGATTTGCGCATCCAAACAGCACGGTGCCGAGCCCAATCACGGCGCATATGCGCAGCACTCGCCTCGACAAGCGCTAGCCTCCGCTCTTGCCAAATTCCGCGAACGGATTGACGTTGCGCGGTGTCATCATCTTCTGCACCTGGCTTTGGCGAAGAAGATCCCCCTTCAGCTTCTCATTCAGGGCCGCGACCGCGCCGTTCTGGACGCCGATCAATTCGTTGACGGCGCGCGCGTTTTCCAGCTGCATTCGTGTGTTCTGGTCCACCGATCCCTTGACGTCCTGCGACTGCCCGATCTGCCCACTCGCGGACTGGAGGGACTGTTGGCGCTGGGTGACGCCCTGCGAGGCCTGCGACGTCAGCGCGCTTAGCAGCGAGGCCACGTTGACGCTGCCGCCATAGGCTGTGTTGACGGCGCTTGTCTCCTTGCCGGCGATCTGCTGGAGCTGCTTTACCAGCTGGAGCCCGTTGATGACGGCGCCGGCGATTTTCTGGATTTCGGGCGACAGGCCACCAAACGAAAGCGCGCCGCCATTCAGGATCGATCCGAACGACGGAGCCTGCGCAATCGACATGTTGCCGCCAAGGCCCATCTGTCCGATGCCGAGCGAACCGTCACGACTGCCGCTGAGAGCCTGCAGGATCTCCTCGCTCTTTTTCAGGATATCCTTGTTCGAATCCATGATGGAGTTGGTGTTGTCCGCATTCTTGCGGGCGACATCGAGATTGGCGCCATCAATGACGGCAATCTGTGCGTGGGCCGTGCTTGCCCAAAGCGCCAGACTGGCAGCAATCGCGAATTTTTTCATGTCAGCCTCCTATTGCTGTAGAGAATTGATCACGCTGGCAGCGCCGGCAGGATCACTGGTGATGATCGTCGAGCTGCTGTCGGCCGAGCTTGCCCCCGCGTTTTCAAGTGCGCATGGTAGCCACCGGCCGCGATCGATCCTCAACCGCTCCAGTTCGGTGGGATTACAGGAGAACGGATTTGGAGAGCCGCTCTTTGGCGGTTGCACCAGCTTTGCGGACTGCGATGCCTGAACGTTCTGCAACGACAGAAGTTGGGCCAGCAACGCCGTAAAATCCCCCGCCTGGCCGAGGTACTGGTTGGTGACATCAGCGTTGATCCCACGAGCCGATGAGTTCAGCTCCCAGGCGTCCTTGTATTCGGTCATCTGGCCAACGTTGCCCGACAGCGCGTTGATTGCAGCATTGTTGGCGCCCATCTGCGATGAGCTTGCATCGAGCCCGCCAGCCGCCTTCCTCACCGTGCCCATGGCCGCGTCCTGCGCCGTGCCGCCCGCGCCGTCGGCCGCGACGATCGAGAACGGTGGCGGTGCGGCCGCCGGGGCCTTGCCGCTCGATACATAGTCGTTGAAGTAGCTGTTCCAGCGGCCGACACCGCCGGCCCACCCTCTCTGCTCGACAGCATTCGATCCGTTGTAGAAGGAGGCGAGACAGCTGTAATTCGTCGCCCCGCATTGCTTGACACCCATGCCGAGATATTTGACGCCGCCTTCGACATTCTGCTCGTTCACGTCGCGGTCAAGTCCCATGGACTTGCCGGTGCCCTTGGTCAGCTGCATGACGCCTTTGACGCCGGTGTGGCTCCCGGCGCATGTGTCGAAGCGCGATTCCTGATAGGCAACGGACAGCGCCAGCCCTTCGGGCACGCCGCATTTTTGCGCGTAATACCGGATCATCTTCACGTTGCCCGCGTCGCGCTGCAACGCTTCGGCAGGCGACCGCCGAAACATCTGTGAGCGGTATTTGTTCGAATAGGTGCAGACGACGCTTTTCTTCTTGTCGGTTTCGTCCCTCTTGGCCTCGTCCGACTTAGTGCTGTGCTGCTCGTCCTCTTGCCGCTTGTCGAGGTTAGGCCCGTCGATGACCGCGATCTGAGCGACAGCCACGCTCATGCTTTCCGCTGTCGCGAGAGCCACGGCCAGACAAAAGCTGCTAAGCCGCTTCGTCATGCTCGTCCTCCCATCCGCAGAAGTAAGGCAACCACATCTCCGGCTCGTCGCCGAAGATCTCCCGGAGCCGTGCGCATTCCTTGCTGTTGGCTTCGTTCGAGGACAAGACCTTGATGAGATCGGGCATTGCCGACAAATCGAGCTTGGCGACGATCGAGTCGCTGTCGTGCTTGACGAGGAAGGTGCGTGTTTCCTTCGCGGTTCGGCGCACGAACTCGAATTCCTTCGCTGTCAGCGAGAAGCGCTCCACGTAGGATTCTTTGCTCGCCTTGGGGTTGGGGAAGAAAATGTTGGTCTTCGTTTGCTCGATCAGTGACGACGAGATGGAGGAGTTGACGACGTCTTCTGCTGTCTGCGTGCCAAAGCCGACCACGCCGTTGCGGCGACGAATGGTCTTCAGCGTCTCGTTGATGAAAGCGGCGAAAACCTCGTCGTCCAGAAGCTTCCAACCTTCATCGAGGAAGAGCATGATTGGCGAGCCGTCGATGACCTCCTCAAGACGGTGGAAGATGTAGAGCAACGCCGCCGAGCGCAGCTTTCGGTCACCCAGAATCTTGGTCATGTCGAAGCCGACAACGGCCTTCGAGAAATCGATGAGATCGATGGGATTGTTGAAAAGCCAGCCCTTGTCCTTCGGGTCGAGCCAGGGTTGTATGCGTGCCGCCAGATCATTCATGCCAGGCATGAGCGAGCCGCGCAGCACTTCCGGCAGCAGGTCGAAGGTCCGCTGTTGGCGCGGGATCTTGTAGATCATGTCGACGGCGGCGTTGATGACACGCATCTCCGCCACATCCAGCGCGCCGCTTTCCGGCGTCAGAATGTAGATGAGCAGATCTTCCAGGAACGAACGGTTTTCTGCCGTGTCATCAAGCTGCAATGGCGCGAACCCGGTCGGCTGAGAAGGTTCCATCACCTCGTAGCGACCGCCGAGCGCCCGAACGAAGATCTCGGCGCCGCGCATATAGTCGAAATAGATACATCGCGGCCGTGGCATGATGCGCATGGCCTGCGCCATCAGAAACGACAGCACCACGGTCTTGCCCGAGCCGGTCGGGCCGAACACCGTGAAGTGCCCGACATCGTGAACGTGAAAATTGAAATAGTAGGCCGTCTGGCTGGTCGTCTCGAGCAAGGCGATGGGTCGTTTCCAATGCAGCCGCTCACGTTGGCCGGACGGGAAATTGTGTCCTGAAAAAAGGCCGGCGAAATTCAGCGACGAGATCAACGCACGTCGCGCGATGTAGCTGAAATTTCCCGGCAACTGCGCCCAGAAGGCCAGTTCCGTGTTCAGTGTCTCGCGGACCGGCACGATCGACATGCGCGAAAGTTCGGCCGTGATGTCGGATAGCGCACGGTTGAGCCCAGTCATGTCCGGCGCCAATGCCATGACGCTCATGTGATGTTGTCCGAAAACGACTTCGCCGCCGGCCAGCTTGTCGGCGCCGTCGTGGACGGAGACCTCGACCGTCGTGCCCGCCTCGTCGGAACCCTCGACCTGGTTGGCGATGGTGTTGATCCTGCGCATCGCCGTGACACGGTCTTCGATCGCGAAGCTCTGCGTCAGGACAAACTCATGCGGCAGTCGCAACAGACCGTCCAAAGAGCCCGGCGCGGTGAACGGCGGATATTCCTTGATTGACACCATGGCGCCGAGCTTGGCTTGGTCCGGACCGCGAAGTTCCAGCGCCGACTTGCCGAAAAACAGCTGCCGCGTCGCCAGCACATCGCCAAGGGACATGCGCGGCAAAGGCATTTCCACGTCGACGCCACCGGCGAGGATTTTCGCCAGAAATTCGGCGGGCTCGGAAAAGAAGCTGTCGCGGCGCTTCACGACACCGAGAAGACGTCCGCCATATGCGCTGAAATCCTTGACCATGCCGTCGAGGATGTCATGCAGTTCGGCTATTGCCTCTTCGCGGGTTTCTTCGCCAGCGGTGCTGATACGGAATGCATTAAGCGCCTTGTCTACCCAGCCGACCCGGCCGACCATCGGGCGGCGTATGACCGTCAGATACGCCTCGTTGACGAAAAGGTTCTTTGACCCAAGCTCGTCCATGTAGCGGGCGTCGAGCTCGGCCACGAAAGGATTGTCAAAGTCGCCTTCGATCTCCGGCGTCACATGGCGGCGGATGATCGTTGTGCAGACGGCAAATCGAGAGGTCGACAAGTTGCGGATTGTGGTGTTGCGGTTGAACATGCGACTGTTCAACTCGGCCTGGTCCATCGTCTGGAACGGCAGGCCGCTGAGCTGGATGGCGCCGACCAGAAAGCCGCTCTTCGTCACGATCAGATTGTCATCGACATGGCGAAGGTAGGGGATGTGCATCGCAGCCGGCTTTTCGCGGCGGCGCTCACGGCCAAATTTCAGGTCTGCATCGAGGCTCATGGCGAATAGCTCCTCGCCCCCCAGAAAGTGAGGTTCGCCACCGCTCCGCGTTTGGAGACGCGCCGCTCGAAAATATGAAAGATGTAGGGATCGCGCTGGCACAGATATGCACTGACCAAATGCACCACCCCGAACACGCCAAGACCGAGCATGAAGCTGCTCGTGGCGATAAAGCCGATCACCGCCAGGATGCCGTTCAGCGCAAAAACTTCATAGCGCACGCCCCATTTCATCGCGGGGCGTGTCAGTGGAAGGCTGACCGGCTCGACATAGACTTCCTCGTCGTTCATGGCTCAGCCGCCTCCCGCCGTGGCGCGAACCGCATCCACCAGCTGGGCAGCGCCGAAGATCAGAGCGATGCCAATGATGATGGAAAAAGCCATCATCCACGCCAGCCGGCCGGTCATGGCGAGGAAGCCGAGAAAACAGACCGCGATGATGGCAAATGAGCGCGCTATGTTGCCCTGCAGAACGCCGACGAACCACTGCAGCACATTTTCGACTGGCGCCGCCGATTGGGCGTATGCGGTGGCTGGCGCCAGAGCTATTCCGACCGCCGAGGCCAAGGCCAGTTTCAGAGCAAATTTGCCTGCTTTCCTGTATTCCACCCTTGGCTCCTTTCAGTTGCCGAAATCCATGACATGACCCTCCTGCCAAGCGTCTCCGCTTGCTGGCGGACCGGCCGCGAGCATTTCGGATTTGGTCAGGACGGGCTTCTTCGCGACACCGCCGAACTTCCAGCGGTTGAGGATTTTCACGATGTATTCCGCGGTCTCCGGATTCACCGGAATGCCCTGCGCCTTGTAGACGCTGTTGGGCCCGGCGTTATATGCCGCCAGCATCAGCAGCGGATCCTGGAACTCGTCATAGAGTGACTTCAGATAGCGCAAGCCAGCCCGAACATTCGCCTGCGTATCGCAACGGTCGCTCACGCCGAGATCGGCCGCCGTCCCCGGCATCAACTGCATGATCCCAAGGGCTCCGGCCTTGGACGGACCCTGATTGGCGCCGAGATCGCTTTCAGCCCATGCGATCGCCTCGGCCAGATCGGCGTCGAAGCCTTCGTCCAGCGCGACTGAACGCACAAGTTCGGCGACTTCAGTACGGTTTCCGGTCTTGCACGCCCCAGGCCTCTGCGCCCCGACTGAGGTAAGGGCTTGCGCCGGCGTTGCAAAGGCGACCGCGACGCGGTCTGATGCCAGATCCCGGCCGTGCGCTTCCAAGGGCATTGTAGCGGCACACAGGGTGAGCAGAAGAGCTGTTCGAGTGGTCATACTGTCGCCAAAATTTAACACTTTACTATGGCTACACGCAGCCCTAGTAAAGTGTCAACACCATATGCACCGCAGGGACGGATTTCGATGAAACAGATTGCCCTTTGCACGGCTTTGCTGCTCCAGGGCACCGCGGCTTATGCTGCCGGCACCGACGCCCCAAGCGCCTTCGCGCAGCCGTCGGAACACTACCTGCTCCAGTTTGCGAAGCCGGGCGAGAAGGTGTTCGTCTTTGAGCGCTACGATGCGAAAGGCGCGCTCTTTCAGCGCGACGCGGCGACCCTCAGTTCGCCGGTTAAGGCGTCGTCGGCGACCGAGCGCGTCATCAACGGCGTGGCCTATCGACTGCGCGGCCTCGCGGCCTGCCCAAATCCAAAGATTACCTACAAGACGCAGGAGTGGGACTGCACGAAGGCCGCGCAGGACTATGAAGAAGGAATCTACAACCATCGTGCTTCTGTCGTGCTTTGCAAAACGCTTGTGCTGCAGAGCAGGAAGGAGGAACCCGACGCCGTGTCGTGTTTTTCTCTCGTGGGTGCGGGCAATACAAACGACCCGTACAACGTCGCCTACGACGATGACGAAATGGTTTTCTTCGGCATGGCCGCAATCGGACGCAACAAGGACGGCAAGTCGCTGCGCCCCGATCTGGAGCACTCCGCCGACCTCGGTGGACAGTTCCAGGAATGAAACAGGCGCGCTTTGCAGTGCTGGCCGCTTTTGGTTTGTGCGCATCGGCACAGGCCCAGGATGCATCCGAATCTGCTGCGCAAACGCCCTTCGCGGTATCGAAATCGGCTCAACTGCTGACTGGAGATACCTGGCGTGACGGCGACCATCTTTTCCGCCTCTATGGCGTGCAGTCATGTCTTCGCGGCACGTCGGCTGAACAGCCAAATGGGAACAAACTCGATTGCGGGAACATCTCGCTGGCGCATCTGGCAGCACTGTTCGATAGCGCGGCGGTTACATGCCAGCCAATCGGCTACGCCCTCGACAAGGCGGTTTTTGTCGTGTGCGGTGCGCAGCTCAATGGCGAAACAATCGACGTCGGCACCGCGCTCATAGCAACCGGATACGCGTTTGCCGCAACGACAGCAAAGGGCAAAGCCGTCAATGAGAATTACCTCGTCGCGGAAATCAACGCTAAGATGAAACACACAGGTCTGTGGGGCACGACGTTTCAGCACCCTGTTCAGCTGCTGCTAAATAAGCGATCGGAGAGGCAAGAATGAAGCACGACGATGAGGCGCACAAATATTACTATCCCGTGGAAGGAAGCACCGACGGCGCAATCGGCGATGCTATCGCATTCATCGCGATCATCTTGGTGCCGGCGGGAATCTACGTGGCCTGGAATACCGTGGCCTCATGGATTTCAGCACTCTTCTCCTAGGACTGCAGTTTCGTGAAAGAACCGAGCAACGCACGCAAATCGTCGACGTCAATCTCGCACCAGCCATGAGCCGTCAGCCGTTGAAAGTAAGCAGCCTTCATTTTCATTTCCTCGATAGTGGCTACTGGAGCAATGGCAGCACGCCTTCGCACCGCGGCCTCTTCCGCCATAATCGCGTCCAGTCTCTGACCCAGCATAATCGCGTCCGGCCCTTCGGCCCTCATCCATAGCTTGCCGATACGTTGAAGCGCGGCGACGCGCTGACGATGTTCCGCAATCAGTTTCGCGACGCCTTCAGCCGCTTCCATCACTCCGGTGCTACAGACCAATCGAATAGACATCGTCCTGCTCCCTGGCGTATATCAGTAAGATGCAAATACCTGTGGATGCGACGAAAACTAGGGATGGTCCCATCCCTAGTTTGAAGCGACCAATTCTGAAATAAAGGGCGAGGGGCGGCGTGGAAGGATTGGCTTCTGATGTTTCGTGCCCTGGTGCTCGAAGACCAGACGCTTATGCGTCTGGCACTGATGAACGAAGTGCAAGCAAGCTTCGAAAAATGCGTTGTTCTGGGCGCGGAAACGCTAAACATCGCGACCGTCGAGCTCCAAAACGATCATTTCGATCTTGTCGTCATCGATCCTGGCTTGCCTGGTTTTGACCCCACCTCACAAGACGATCGCATCGCTGTGGTCGATAGGATCATCGAAGCTTCACCCGGTGCAATCCATGTTGTCGTCACCGGTTCCGACAACCCTTGCGAGGCAGATGGGTTCCGGCGAATCGGCGCCGCCGCCTATGTCGGAAAGACCGGCCTCGCGCCGGGGGTGTTCAGTAACGTGCTGGACGATATTTCCAGCAAGGGGTTTTCCTTGCGCCTGTCGCGGGCTGTCATGACCAAGCCCGATTACCGATTTTCAGCCCTTACACCGCGCGAGCAGGAAGCCGTCGACATGATGGCGCGCCGCGCACCCGGCGTAAAACGCACGGCGATCTTTTCTCTAATGGCCGATCGCCTCGCCATTGCGCCCGGCTCGGCCGAGAAATACTACAAGCAGGCTCGCGCCAAGCTCATGCGGCAAGGCCATCGGCTCCCTCGGGGGCTGTGAGCCAAATGGAGCCCATGATCGTCCATGGGATCAAGGTTCCTGTAGAACCACAAGAGGTTTCGCCGGTAATGGCACGCGGCGGCCAACCAGAAGACGACCATCTTGTGCCGAAAGCAGCAAAGGCTGGAGACCTAGCTCATCGAAATCGTCTCGCTCAACGGTGGAGGCCGTGCGCGCCGACTGTCCGGGAGCCATTCAGCGCCTGGCGAAGATTGTGCCAACTTCCCGTGGCCGCAACTTCGCGCCGCGCTTTCTGACCTGCTGCGCCTTGGCCACATCGCCGATGTCTCACCGCCTGGCGTCCGCTCTTGTTCCAAGCAAAATACCTAGAATTGGCGACAGACGAACGTAGCTTATTCCAAGCATTGTTTGACGATGCCTCCAGCGAAGGAGATGTCGCGATGTCAAGGCTCGACAACGGTAAAGCCAACCCAGTCATCAGGAACGGTATCCCAGAGACAGAAGGCCGCGAGCATCAACCACTTTCCGTGGCCACAGCTCGGGCCAGCGCGCATCACGGCGAGCTTTTGCAAGGCGTCTTTGATGACGGCGAGGGGCGTCTCCACAGGGGTCTCGTGACACTTCCGCTGCCATCACAAGAATCGACGGTCACTTTCTGGCCACGAGAGGGAAGTGGTATTCGAACCCGTCCAGAGAGCCGGACGAAAGCAGCTCGGGCGGCAGAACTGACGCTTGGACACTTGGGACTGGGCGGACAGGGTGGCGATCTCACGATCGAGAGCGCGATCCTGATCGGACACGGATACGGCTCTTCCACCGCCGACGTGACAGCCACGATCCGCGCTGTCGCCGCTTCAGCAGGAACCATACTCTGTCAGTCAACGGTTGGCCGGTTGGCGGTTGCGGCTGAAGGCGCCAGCGATGCCATAGCCTACCAGGATCAGGCGATCCTCTTTGCCCATCGGGAAGGCCGTCCAATCGAATATTTCGGCGGCGAATTCCCGCCTCTTTTCGTGGTGGGATTCCGTGGCGCCAACGATCAGCCCGTGGATACCCTGGCGATGCGGCGAGCCCGCTATGACAGCGAGGAAATCGAGACGTTTCGGACCCTTCGCGGTTTGGCCTGTCGTTCTGTCCGGTTGCAGGACCCGATATTGCTTGGTCGGGTCGCGACGGTGAGCGCATGCATAAGCCAGAGACATTTGCCGAAGGCCCATTTCGACACGGTGCTTGCCTTGTCTCAATGGTTCGGCGCCTGCGGCGTTCAGGTCGCCCACAGCGGCACTTTGATCGGCATCCTCCTGGACGCGAACGCACCAAGGGCGGCCTCCCGTACCCGCGAAATCGCGAAGACGGCGATCGATGCAGGCTTTGCCGATGTCCAGATGTTTTCGCTCAACGCGGAAGGCGCGCTCCTCCAATGATACAAAATGGGGATTACCTGCGCGCCTTCGAAACTCCGCGGTTCGCCAGGCTGGCGCCCAATCTGAACGCGGCGTGTTTCTCGCTGATGAAGCTGATGCCGGCGAGGTTCATGGTGGATCGCGCGGAAGCCACCGGCCGCCGCGCGCCAGGCGGCCATATCGTCGAAACGACATCCGGGACCTTCGGCCTGGCCATTGCGATGCTGGCCGCCGCCCGCGGCTATGATCTCACGCTAGTCACGGCCTCAAGGCTGATCGACGTCAAGCTCACGCGGCGTCTGCAGCAGCTGGGCGCGGAGGTCGTGGCAATCGCCGATCCCAAGGGAGACGGCAATCAGCCTGGCCGCCTCGAACATCTTCACCAGATGCTCTCGCAACAGGCCGATATCTATTGGCCGCGACAGTACGACAGTCCCGAGAACCGGCTTGCCTATGCGCGCCTTGCGGACCTGATCGTGCGTTCATTCGGCCGGATCGATTGCCTGGTCGGCTGTGTCGGCACAGGGGGATCCCTGTGCGGCACAGGTGGCTTTCTACGCGAACTCTTTCCCGAGCTCCGGATCGTCGCGGTCGACACGCACAGGAGCATCCTTTTCGGCCACCCTGTCGGGCGGCGCATGCTGCGCGGCCTGGGCAACAGCGTCCTGCCGGAGAATGTGAGGCACGACATGATCGATGAGGTCCACTGGGTCGGCGCCCTGCCTGCCTATGCAAAGTCTCATGAGCTGTTTCGAACGCAAGGCATCTTCATGGGGCCAACGAGCGGAGCCGCCGCTCTGGTCGCCGACTGGTTCGCACGGAAGAATCCCAAAGCCGCCACCATTGCCATCATGCCTGATGACGGGCATCGTCATGCCGACACGGTCTACAATGAGGATTGGCTAGCCACGCTTGAGGATTGGCCTTTGGCGCTGCCACTCGAGCCGACCCACATCGATCAAATCAGACCTGCGGCGGAAACCGCGTGGACGCGATTTTCGTGGAACCGGCGAACGCTGCAAGCGGTGCTGAGAGACCAGTAATTAGCCGATGGTGGCTCTGGGGGGCTCGGACATTCATTGCCATCACGGACCAACTGTGTTGGATTTTCACATGGGGTGCGTTACACGCCGCAGAAAATCGCGGGTGCGGTCATGCTTCGGCTCGCGAAGGAGTTCCCTTGCCGGACCCTGCTCGACGATGCGACCACCATCGAGGAAGAGCACTGTGTCGGACACTTCGCGGGCAAACTGGATTTCGTGCGTGACCACAAGCATGGTCATGTCGTCGTCAGCCAGGACACGCATCACCTGCAGCACCTCGCCCACCATCTCAGGATCGAGCGCCGAAGTAGGCTCGTCGAAGAGAATGGCTTGCGGCCGCATTGCCAGGGCACGCGCGATGGCCACCCGCTGCTGTTGGCCGCCCGACAAAGATGAGGGATATGAATTGGTCTTCTCGGCGAGGCCCACGCGATTGAGAAGCGCCATTGCCCGCTCACGGACCTCGTGCCTGTCTTCCTTCAAGACATGAACGGGCCCCTCCATGACGTTCTCCAGGGCCGTTCGATGAGGAAAGAGGTTAAACCTCTGAAAGACTATCGACACACGGGTGCGGATTGCATGAAGGTGCGGCGAGGCGGCGTCGACAACGGCGCCATCGATGCTGATGCGGCCGCGCTGGTAGCTTTCGAGCCCGTTGACACAACGCAGAAGCGTCGACTTGCCCGATCCCGAAGGACCTATCAGGCATACGACCTGCCCCCTGGCGATTTCCGCGTCGATACCCTTGAGAACTTCGTGACAGCCGAACGATTTATGCACGTTGTCAAACGTAATCATCCTGCCTGCTCCAAATGAATCTCGACGCGCCGCATCAGGAAGTTCAAGGGGATCGTCAGGCAAAGATAGAGGGCGGCCACGAGGGTAAAAACTGTCATATTGTCGAAGGTCGACGATGCCAGCATCTTTCCTTGCATCGTCAACTCCTGCACCGAGATCACCGAGACGAGCGAAGAATCCTTCAGAAGCATCACCATGTTGTTGGCGTAGGGTGGCAGCACGATCCGCAGTGCCTGCGGCAGCACGACACGGCGCATCATCAACGGGCGCCGCATGCCGATCGATTTGGCAGCTTCAATCTGTCCCTTGTCGACCGCTTCAATTCCGGCCCGGAACGTTTCGCCAAGATAGCAGGAATGCGCCAGGCCCAGACCGAGCACGCCAGCCTGGAGCGCGGTCAGGTTGATGCCTATGTCGGGTGCGACGAAGTAGATATAAAACAACACGACCAACAGTGGGATGCCGCGCAGGAACTCAACGACAAAGCGCGCCGGGACGGAGAGGGAGCTGATTCCTGACGTCCTCATGATCGCCCACACCAGCCCCAGAGCTGTTGCCAGGCATAATGCAAGCGTCGTGGTCAGCACTGTCAGCCAAACGCCATGGAGCAGAACTGGCAGATATTCCGTTGCGTTTTTAACGAATGTGCTCATGGGGTCTGCCTTTCCGAATACCGAACCTCACCTGCCGGATAAGCTCCGTCCAAATCGACCAGCTAGCCATCGTATCGCTGGACCGATGCACCGCCTCACAGTCCATATCTGGATAGGATTTTCGCCAGTTCGCCGTTCTTCTCGAACTTGGCTATCGAAGCGTTCACCTGGTTCAGCAGCCGCGAATTGTTCTTGGCCACCGCCAGGGCAACCTCGCCCTCGTGCAATGGTCGATAACCACCAACAAGGCGAACACCAAGCTTGGGATTTTTCGAAATCTGGTATGCGACGATGGGCCTGTCGCCAAAGCCGGCCTTGATGCGCCCCAAAACGACGTCTCGCATCATGTCGGCAATTGAGTCATAAAGCTTGACCTGGCCGAACACGCCTGACGCCTGCAGTGCGTCGGCATAGGTCGAGCCGATCTGCGCGCCGACATTCTCGCCCTTGAGCTGCTCGATCGTATAGTTGGTGCTGTCCCCAGCGGCGACGAACATCGCTTCCCCGTAAGTGTAGACCGGAGTGCTGAAATCGATAATTTCCTGACGTTTGGCGGTAACGAACATGCTGGCGGAGATAAGGTTGATCTTGCCGGTCGTGAGGGCGGGGATCAGTGCCGGAAAGGCGTTGATCTGAAATTCTACATCCGCTCCGATATCGACCGCGATGGCCATGGCAAGATCGACCATGGCGCCGGTAGGCTTTTGCGTTGCGGCATCGACGAAAGTGAACGGCACGCCGGTTGGGGTAATCCCGACCGTAATGGTTTCCTTTGCCACAGCCGTTGATGCTACAAGGATCGTTATTGCGGCTATGTAGGGGATGACAAACCTCGACAACACGGAACCTCTCCCTGTTTGTATTGACTGTGTTCATGCAAAGGTTGGCCGCGACCTTGCGGCTGACCCTGCGTTTGACACGCCAGGTGCACCAAATGGATGATGATCCGGCACACCCATGGCTGCTGCAAGGTCGTTCGGCGATGATGTACTCAGGCGGTTTCGTATCGCGATCGACCAGTGTCCTCGTCTTGAAGCAAATGCTCCCAGGCTTGTCCTGCGGTTTCAAACACGGGCTGCCGATCTTCCGACGCTGTTGACCGATCGAGATCCTTCAGGCCGCTTGCCGTGACAATGGCGACCACGCGATCCGAAGCACCTATGACGCCCTGCCGCGTTAGAGTTCCGATCGCGGCGAGAGGCGTAACCGAGGCAAGTTCGGCAAAGATGCCCTCGCTGGCTGCCAGTTGTTGCTGCAGGGCAATCAGCCCGAGGTTGCTCACGCGTACAGCCGTGCCGCTCGAAAGTCGAAGGGCTCGCAAAGCCTGGAAGGTACTTCGCGTGGTCCCCATCGACACCGCCAGCGTTTCGAACTCGGCCGGCGCTTCCGCAATCAAGTCTGTCTTGCTCGCGAGCGCTTCAGACAGGGAGCCATGAATCTCGGCGGCCGCAAGGCGAGGAATGCGATCGATCTTCCCTTGCTCGAGAAGGTCGGTGAACCCTTGGAACAATCCTGCGAGGGCGTCGCCGTAGCACACGGGCAATACGCACCACTCTGGCACCGAGCCGTGCATTTGCTCGAATATTTCGTAGGCAAGTGTCTTATAGCCCTCTATTCCCGCGGGATGACTGCCAACGACAGGCGCCTGGAACGGCGAGGTGGCAAACCATCCAAGTCGCTCAACACCTGCCGCCAGCAAGGGCCAGCGTTGGGATTTGTCTGTCAATGGAACAACCTTGGCGCCATATTTCTTGATCTGCGCCAGCATCGCGCCGGCGGTGCCCGCGAATGTGACGACGACGCATCGTAAACCTGCGCGTGCGGCGTAAGCAGCAAGTGAGGCGCCCGCGTTTCCTGAGGAGGCGGTGGCAACAACCCGCGCTCCGGCTAGACGCGCCATCGATACGGCGACGGTCGAGAACCGATCCTTGTGAGACCATGTCGGATTTCGACCTTCGTCCTTAATCAGAAGGTTGGGAACGCCGAGCGCACTTCCGATCGTCGTCGCTGGCAAAAGCGGCGTCAGACCTTCGCCAAGGGATATCGCATCGCTGGACGCGCAAGGAAGCATGTCCGCGTAACGCCACAATGAAGGCGGTTGGCCTTGCTGCGTCTGATCGTCAGGGGCGAGCCTCTGACCATGGTAGGTCACCTGGAGGTTGGCAGGCGCGACGACGAGACAGTTCGGGCAGCCTCGGGAGTCAATCTCTAGATCGAGAGGAAAGGCATTGCCGCATCGAACGCAGGAAAATCCGGTGGCATGGCTCATAGCGGCACCACGATGATTTCGCCGTCTGTTTCCATCAAACGCTCGACGCCGGCAGCTCGAACGACAAGCATATCCTCGACCTGCAGTCCCCATCGGCCGATTTCGTAGTAGGGTGTCTCCACGCAGAGCACCATTCCCTCTTCAATAACTTCGCGACTGCTTGGCGATAGCGTCGGCGCATCATAACCATCGAGGCCTATGCCATGGCCAACGTGGTCGCGCCTGTAGTGCGGAATTCCTTCGCGCTGAACGACGCGCATGACCTCGCCAAAGACGTGCGAAGCCGCGATCCCCGGTCGGATGATCTCGCAGGCGCGCTGGACTCCGCACAGCAAGGCGTGATGAAGGCGCCGGGCGTCCGGGGGAGCCTCGCCCAATGTCGCGATGCGAGCAACGTCGGCGCGGTAGTGCCGAAATCGCCCACCTACATCAAAGCGTATGACCTCACCAGCGCGCAACTTTCGATCGGACGGCTGAACGTTCATCAGCGCGCTGCGCTCACCAAAGCCGATGCATCCCAGTACTGGGAACGCGCCATCTTCGATCGTCTGAACATGAAACGCGCGCGCCAGATCAAGTTCAGACACACCTTCCCTAGCCACGCCCAGCGCCGCCTTGATCGAGCGTTCGGCAATTCGAGCGACATGTCTCAGCCGGTCGATCTCGTCGTCCGTCTTCACGGCTCGAACCTCGCGCAACAGCGCCGCGGCCGGCGTGATTCTGACGTTCGGCAAACGCGCCGCCAATGCCTCCATGTGCCCGGTTGCAAGCCCGGTCTCGTCAATCCCGACACGACCATTTCCAAGCTGTGAGTCCTCCAAAGCTGCCACGAGGGCGGCGACGGCATCTCCGTGCGGCGGCAGCCTGCGAAGTTGAAGGTGTTCTTGGCCCACTGCGTCGCTAACCGCATCAGGGCCGAGTTCCGCATGGAACTCTCCAAAACGGCGAACCTTGGCGGCGCCGACGTCTTGGTCGGCTACGAGATCAAGCGTGCTTGTGCTGGTAATGATCTCGGGCGTACCCCGGTCCGAGGCTGGCCACACGACATAGGCTTGGGGGCCACGGCGAATCCACTGGGGCAGGGCCCAGAACCCGCTCATGTAAGTCACGTTTTCTGGCGCCGTCGCTACGACTGCGTCCAACGCGGCGTCAGTCATCCGTTGCCGTAGCCTTGGTTCGTTAAGCAGCATGGCTGGGATCCTTGTGTTGGCTGCGCGCGTCGCGATAGCCAAGGCTGGCGGAAATTCGGGTCGCGGCCGCCATGACCGTCTCGCCCACCTCGGCAATCTCGACCAGGGGCCCGACGGAGCGGGGATAGGCTACGCTTATCCCGGCAACAATCGCGCCCGAGGCGTCACGAACTGGTGCACCGACCGCAATCAGCCCGGCGAAATTTTCGTCGATAGACGTGGTGTAGCCGACGCTTTCGGAGCCATGGATCTGGACCACGAGCTTGCTGATCTCGGTGACGGTTCTTGGGGTCAGGCGCTCGAGCGGGGCTTGCCCCAAAATTTCGATGATGGCCTCGGCGCTCAACTCCATCAACAGTGCCTTTCCAAGCGCTGTGGAGTGCAAGGGGAAGCTCTCACCTGGCGACGACCGAATGACGACAGGGCTTTTGCTCTGCACGGTCAGGAGATAGAGACCCCGATCATCCCGCCGGACGGCTAGAAAAGCGTTGAAGCACCCTTCGGCGGCCAAAGCCTGGAGTTCTGCCTCGGCCAAACCAACGAGGCGATCCTTACGCCAAATGTATCGCGCCAGCGCCAGAACAGAATGGCCAAGCCGGTAGCGGCGCGACTCGGCAATCTGCTCGACATAGCCATACTCGGCGAGGGTATTCAGAATCCGCTGCACTGCCGCTGCGCTCTGATCGAGGCGACGCGCAATGTCCCGTACGCCAATCGGCTCGTCTATATCCTTGAGCAGGTCCAGCACGGCAAGACCGCGCTCCAACGAAAGATTCCCTGTCACAAACGGTGTTCCTATTTTAGGAATGCTGTTCCGATCTGCGACATAGAAAGCAGCAATGGCTCCGGCTGTCAACGACGAATGTGCACTATAGTGTGTCGTCTTATAGTGTGCGTCGCGGCGACCATCCGGCGATGGACCTACGTATGGTTGTTGGCCTCAACGTGCAGAGAATTCGGCGTGAACAAACGCTGTCCCAGGAGGAACTATCGTTCCGCTCGGGGTTCACACGCTCGTATCTGAGCGGCCTTGAAGCCGGGCGCCGTAACGCCACGATCCTCTCGCTGGCAAAAATCGCCAGCGCGCTGGGCGCAAGCGTCGAAGACCTCATCCGTCAACCCGCGAAAGCGACTGCAGTACGCAACAAGCCGGCGTCTACTCAGGTGACAGAGAAACGTAAATCAGGTTCCTGACTTGTTATTGTCCGTCCGGCGACGCGCCAGTGTGGCGCGGGATGCTGCGGCGTATCAGAACTTCGACGTCAACTTGAAGCGCTAACGCCAGGACCTCCATGGTGTCCACGGTTGGCGAGTTCTCTTCCCGCTCCAGCTTGCCAACATAGTTGCGGTCGAGCCCGGCAAGATCGGCCAGTTGCTCCTGGGACAAGCACGTCGCTTGTCGCAGCAACCTGAGATTGCGTGCGAAAACTGACCTCAGCCTCATTGGCTGAGGCAGTCAGACAGCGCTCTTTAATGCCACCTACTATAGTAATCAAAATCGGTGACATGGGTTGCGATTGAGCTGAAGTCACGTATTTCTTTGCCAACTCAACATGTCCGGACGATCTCGAGATGGCGAAGACAGTTCAGTCCGTGCTGCAGCACGATGTCGTTGAGATCTTTGAAGCCACGGCGCGTATGGACGGCGCTACCAGCATCAACGAAATCGTTCGGCAGTTACGCGCGCGGGTCCAGCCATTTGGCTACGTAGCTTGTCTCATCACTGATTTGCCAAACCCAAGTACCGGGGCGCTGGACGAACATATCCTTGTCAACGGTTGGCCTGCCGATTGGTACGACCACTATATGGCCGCAAGGCATTATCGTCATGATCCTTGCGCTGCCCTGTGCCGGACCGCAGTGGCCCCATTTCTCTGGAGCGATATTTCCCGAACTCGAACCGATACAGACGCACGGCGCGTGATGGACGAAGCTGCGGAGTTTGGGCTGCGAGAAGGAATCTGCATACCGATCCAATGCCCGTTTGGCGAAAGTGCTGCTGTAACGCTTGCAGGCAGCGAGCTTGACCTGCGGCCGTCGGCACGCTGCACCGTGCATGCACTTGCCCGTCACGCCTATTCGGCTGCGCATCGGCTGGTCGGCGGTTTACGCAAAGCACCGAAGCAGGCGCTCTCCAAGCGCGAATGTGAAATTCTGCAATGGGTCGCGGCGGGGAAGACAGCTTGGGAGGTTTCTAGGATCCTCTGTATTTCGGAGAGCACGGTCTATACGCACCTACGCAACGTCAGGCAGAAGCTTGATACGGCCAACATAGTGCAGGCAATCGTTGAGGCGGTTCGCAGGCATGAAATCCAGCTTTGAACCATCGTCAGATCTGAGTATGGCGGCTGCGGGAGGCGCGTGGCTCCTTGTGCTCACTCACCAGGAATCCCGCGATGTTCAAAGTTCACGTCGTCGATGCCGCAAACAGCGTGGCCTATCGAGAGCAGCTCGATCAATACTTCAAGTTGCGCCATCATATCTATGTTGGCGAGCGAGGCTGGCGAACGCTGAAGCGCCCCGACGGCCGGGAGATGGACGCATTCGATACGCCGGATGCGACACATCTTCTCGGCATCACAGCCGCTGGTCAGGTCGTCGGCGGCTCCAGGCTGGTTCCAAGTCTCAAACCACATTTGATGAGCGAGGTTTTCCCGCAACTTGTCAGCGGTCGCATACAACGCGGCCAAGATATTTTTGAATGGACTCGCTTTTTCGTCGCGCGTCACTTGCGCGAACCAGGCCGGTCCTGTCAGGCCGCAGGTATCATTTATTGCGGCGTCTTGGAGCTTTGCCTTCAACGTCATATCAGCCATTTGACTATCGTCTGCGAAGATTACTGGCTCGAGCGTTTTGCTTCGATCGGGTGGCAGCCGAAGCGGCTTGGTCCCTCGAAGGAAAGCGACGGCACGTGGATTGTCGGGATCATGGTGGACATCTCTCCCGCCGCTCTTGCTACGACTCGCCAGATCTATCGGATAAGCGGGCCTGTGCTTTGCGACGACGCGCGGATCAAGACGGTTGCCTAATTGCCGGCGTACCCCCTGGACGAGCGACATCGAGAAAATTGAATATCGAGTGCCGCTGCTTGCAAACGTGCTTACCAAGGCCGGAATGATCGCCGCGGAGGAAGTGAAAGTTGTCGCCTCTGACAACCTCGTTTCCGATATTCGAATGGACGAAATCCGGTCCTATAATCCGAGTCTGGCGGTCGAGCGTCGTTGCAACGAGAAGGACAAGGCCGGCTCGCTTTCCCGCCCGGACCAGGATTTCAGCTCTATCAGCATGGGTAGAGAAAGGCCCCATCTTCATTGTTTGGCCCTTCGACCAGTTGCCCGCTTCATACGCGCCCGCAAGAAACTCGATCCGGGTGTTTTCCCCGGTCATCCTGCGCCCACGCAATGAAGTTCTTCCACGGCCGATTGCTCACTGTTCTGCCATATCTCGGTATGGCTGCAGCGCTTGGGCTGAGTGCGTGGACATTCATCCAATCGAACCGTTACCGTCAGGAGACGGATGCGATCCTCAACCAGATGTTCGAGATCCAATGGCGCGCGGCACAGATTCGGGAGCGTCTTATACGGGTGTATGGCTATCTTCGCCTTGCCGACCGGACCGGCGAACTTGATGCCGACATCGATCGGCAAATGGCGCTGGTGAGCGTCAACGCCGGGCAGCTGGAAAACCTGCCCTATCTGAACCGCTTTTTTCCCGCTCATGACGCCGCAATCCTGGGTGGGATTCGTCAGACCCTCGAACAGACAATCGCCCCCCTTGTGTCGGGGCGCAAAGACTACACTCAAGCCATTGCCGACATGGCCAAGCTGGAACAGTCAATTTACGAGATTTCCAACTCCACCGTTGATCACAGCGCCACCTTGCAGCAAACCGCCAGCATCGACATTGCCGCCACGCGCAACTGGTTCATCTTCGCCATCGCGCTCGGCCTCGGTGCCACCTTCTGTATTGTTATCCATCAGCGCTATTCCTCAGCCAACCGCCGCGACCAGCATATGCGCTCGTTCACGTCGCTCTTTGCGCATACGACCCGATCGCGTGTTACAGCCCTGCGGCTGTTTCTTGAGCATGCCCAGCCGGACAAGCAGCCGAGCAGCGAAATGCTTGAGGCTGCGCGCAGTGCCGCAACGGAGCTGGAATCGATCACTAATAGCGCGCTCCAAATCGTCTATGCGCCACAAGAATCAAGCAGTGTGCCGCTCGGCCGACTGCTAGAAGATATAAAGGGAGAGCGCAGCGGTTTGGTGCAGGTCAGGATCGGTTCCAAAGCGCGTCTACACCCCGTGCCCTCGGCGTCATTCGGGTTGGTGGTGAACGAGCTGATCGAGAACGCTCTGGCCGCTTCGTCTGGCATCAAAGAGGCCAGAGTTCTTGTCTCCGCGACAGCCAAGCGACACCCATTCCTGCCGCGCACCTACCTAGTGCTTGAAGTGGTCGACAAGGGCTCAGGAATGCCGCCCTCGATCGCTGCAAAAGCAACGAACCCTTTCTTTTCAACGCGAGCCGGGAGCCATACTGGGCTTGGCCTGACCGCATGTTCGCAGATGGTTTCGACGCTACGAGGAAAGCTCACCATCAACAGCGCTCCCGGCGTCGGTACAACCGTAGTGGTCAGAATTCCGCTGGCCTCCGCCGCAGCCAGTTTTTGGCAATCGTTTCGCAAGTATGGGCGAACAAATGAACACTCGTGGGGCGGCTAGGTGTTAGTTCCCCTCGATCTAGAGCACGTCCCGTTTAATCCGGATCATATCCGGCGGCCTTGAAGTAGTTCTGGCATTCGGCTGGGGTGAAGAGGTCGATAAGCGATCCGACGGCGTTCCACAAGGCTGTGATTGTCCTCTCGACTTTGGCACGCATGAGAGCCTTGAGTTTTGAGAAGGCGTTTTCGATCGGATTGAAGTCGGGGCTGTAGGGCGGCAGGAACATAAGTCTCGCGCCGGTCGTCTCGATCGCTTCGCGGACGCCGGCCGCCTTGTGGGCAGGCAGGTTGTCCATGATGACAACGTCGCCTTCCCACAGGGTCGGAACCAGAACCTGCTCGACATAGGCCAGGAACACGGCACCGTTCATGGCGCCGTCATAGACGAACGGAGCGGTCATGCCCGTCAGCCGTAGCGCGCCAGTGAAGGTGGTGGTCTTCCAATGGCCGTGCGGCACCCCGGCCCGGCAGCGCTCACCGCGCGGCGCACGTCCCCGCAGGCGGGCCATCTTGGTCGACAGCCCGGTCTCATCGATGAAGACGAGCTTCGCCGGATCGAGATCGAGCTGGCCGTCGAACCAAGCGCGACGGCGCTTCACGATGTCGGGGCGGTCCTGCTCCAATGCGTGTGCGGACTTTTTTGAACGTCCACCCGTGGCCGCGAAGCCATGCGCTCAAGGCACTGCGGCTGATCCGCACCGACCGCTCGCCCCTCAGCCGCTCCACCATCTCGTTCAGCGCGATGTCCTTACGCTTATCGATCAGCCCAACGATGAAGGCTTCGTGAGCATCAAGGCTGGATGCGCGTTGGCGGCCTTGCGGGCGCGGCGTCCGCTCGCCGATCTTTGCCCTGGCGATCCAACGGATCGCGCTCGATATGCCGACGCCGAACCGCGCCGCAGCCTGCCGCGCCGACATGCCGGCCTCCGGGGCCTTCAGAACTCGGGACCGAAGATCTTCGCTCAGTGCTCTTCCCATCATCCACCTCATGAAAGTGGATGTTGAATCACCCGCGAACGCTGTCGTCACATCACAATCGATTCATCGATCACAAGACATGCTCTAGAGCCGAATTGCGCGTTCTGCGGGAGACGGCTCTTGCTTCGCGCGCGGCGACACGCTGAACCGGCGTTGCCATCGATGGGCTTTTCATATCACCCGATCTCCGCACTGGTACATCATTACCGACATGCAGATGTCCTCCCGGCGATTTCGCGGATATGGCTCAGCGTGGTCGCTGCCTGGCATGAACGCGCCCGGCTGCAGCGCCTCGCCCATGCGCGTCAGATCGCCGAGCGCGGTACGCAGCTGAGGCCAGGGGAACTCTGTACAGTCTTCGGCGCTTTCGCCCTCGCGCAGGACCGCATCCAGCTTGGCGGCCACGCCGGCGAGTGTCGTGGCAGGCGCCGCCATCAGGGTCTCCACCAGCTCTTGCTCTCGGTCGGCGGCGGCAAGTTCCTCCCGCTTGGCGGCAGAATAGCCGATGCGCCGGTCCTCCGCATCCCAACGCGCCTGGTGGGCAGCTAAATCCGCCTCCGCCCGAGCGCGCAGGTCTGCAAGGCTTGGAATGTCCCTAAACAGGTCTTCAATATCACCCGGCCAGGAGACGGTGACGGTTACATTCTCGTCGGGCAATTCGAATTCCGCTTTCGGGAAGCCGATGGCGTCGACCAGTCTGCTCTCAAGATGCTGCTGCTTGCGGCAGAGCGCGACGGTTCGTGTGTATGCGGACTGCCATTCTTGCCACAGCGCCAGTGCTGGATCGAAGGCAGTGTTGCCTGCGAGCGCTCCGTCCGCCGACGCGCTTTGCTGAAATTGCACCGCGGCCGCGGCCGCTCCTGCACCCGTCAACAACATCCTGCGCGTGACCGAAGGACGAACTCGTGTATTGTCGGAATCACCCATGATCCGAGCTCCCTATAGCCTGGGTTGTGGTTAGGCTGGGCGATGTGAGTCACCACATCGTCCGGCCGTTTTGCAGGTTGGCAGAGTATAGGTCGGGATGTGAGTGGGCAAGAAGAATCATCACACAGTGATGAAATTAGCGCGATGCAATGCAAGATGGCACGGGTAGCTCTTGGGTGGGGTGTGCGGGAACTGGCCGAAGTGGCGCAGGTCGCAACGCAAACGATCACTCGTCTCGAAAAAGGTGACCGCCTCAAAGCAAAAACAGTTGCGGCAATCCGCTCGGCCTTTGAGAAGGCAGGCGTCGAGTTCATTGCGCAAAATGGAGGCGGCCCAGGCGTTCGGCTTGCGCAGCCCGATGGCGGCGCGCGACCATCGGCGCGCAATGGTTAACTTCGGTCATGCGACAACCCTGACGGCTACGAAAGAAGTCGAACAGGATGTCCTTGCGCAGACAGAAGTTTAACTGCCTTACGGTCGAAGGAGACGAATGTCTCCCCGCCCAGCCAGTCGCCGTCGAAGGCAATCACGCCGTCCGCAAAATCACCGCCGGCCTCAAGCACTGCAAGCCCTGCCTCGACAGCTGGCCGGTTGACGACGACATTCGCGGTGTTTGACAAGGCCCTGATTGCCGCCACTATATCTACGCGTGCGGTTTGATATTGTCGGGCCAAAACCCATGCGAACTCGCACAAGGCCTGAAGGCTGACGGCCACGATGTCTGCCTTCGCCAGAAGATCGACGGCTGCTTCCGCTTGTCGTTCATCGTCGGCGACATAGGCACGCAGCAGAACGTTGGTGTCGGCCGTGACTTTCATTCCTTGCTCGATCCAGCTGCAGTGCCGGCTTCCGCAATCGCCTCGTTGATCTCTTCAATGCTCAACACGCGGCCATTCGTCTTGCCCTTGAGAAAACCGTAGAGCTCCCTGAATGATCCCTTCGCCCGCGCGGCCTTCAATTCCGCCCGGCCGTCGGGGAGCAGATCAAGTTCAATCTTCTCGCCCGGTCTGATTCCCAGATGCTGCAGAACGTCCTTGCGGAAGGTCACCTGTCCCCGTGCCGTCACCGTCAATGTCGTCATCTTGCAGCTCCAATTCATCGATACGATTAGATAATGCAAATGTGCATTATCATCAATAGCAGAATCCCGCGTTGTCGAGCAGTTTCGCTCTGGCGGGTCAATAATCGGCGTCGGTAAGCCGTCCGTCAGTTATCCAATCGTTCCAACCGGTCTATGGAACGGCGCGTTGCCCTGATTGAGGATCTGCTTGCCCGCATTCCTGCCGCGCGGCCGGTGATTCAGGTCACCTATGGACCTCTGTCACCGGTGATAAGGATGCCCGACCGCTACGTGGTTTCCCACTATGACTTCGTCGTCCGCAACATACCGCCGGCACAGCTCTGGACCTATCGACGAGCAGTCTAACCGCGTCCCGCATGCGAAGGGCTGACTGAGCTGGGCTTTATGGGCTCCATGTGAAATTGCCATCAGTGCGATTGAGGTTCGCTGGGTCTATGCTCGATCGGCTCGCGGTGGAAGCCTACCTCCCCGGCTGATCGGAAACAGGTAGATCAGCTGGCGGGATTTTTTCGGAAAACAGGAAGGTCGCTGGATCAAGTTTCAACGCCTTGGCGATCGCGGCAATCGTGTCCACGCTGACGTTGCCGCTCGCGCGCTCCAGTTTCGTGAATGTCGCCTCCGCCACGCCGATGAGTGTGGCCATCTCGTAGCGGTGCAAAGTACGTCGTTGTCGCTCAAAATCGATGATGTGCGCCAGCCGCTTGCGGATCGCATTGTCGTCCAACCGATGCGCCCATTCCGGAACTTTCTTACCGCCAATGAGCAGTCCTGCAACAGACAATTGCAAGCCGTTTGCCATGACCTGCAGGGTCGTCAATGTGACATTATTTTTCTGACGCACAGTCTGAATGTAGGTTCGATAGGCCAGTTTTTCGCCCTCGGCGGTCCGAAACAGTTCGGCCATGTGCATATGGGATAGGCCGCGTCTGGCTCTCTCCCGCTCAAGCGTCAGTGCAATGTTGGCGCGCAACGGGTTGTCGACCACGCCTCCGTCGTCTCGTTTCATAAATCGATGTAGTCGCACAAACCTGCCTTTTCGACCTGTCCTTTTTCGCGCGGATCATCCATAGTAAACTGTCAAATCTGTAGCGAGGAAAGGCTATGACCATACTCAAATTCCTACTAGGGGGTGCCGTCGCCATCGCGGGCGCCGCAGCTCTTCCATCCCAATCGAAAGCGTCGGAATGGGGCTGTCAGGTCCTCCTATGTCTTTCCGGCGACTGGCAAGGCACCTCCTCGTGCCACCCGCCAATTTACAAGTTGATTGCGGCGATGAAAGCCCCGGGCTTTAATTGGCCGACCTGTCCGCAAGCCAACTCCAGCGCGGCGAGATTTGAGAAGTATGAGGATTGTCCATCTGGCTGGCAAGCAGTTGGCAGCTCCGAATCCGACCGGCCGGGCTTAGGTCAAGAACGGAACATCTGCCGCATCGCGGCCGACAGGCTCTCCTTGCCCGTTGTTTTCAAAAACAACGCCCTCGGCGGGCATCATGGAGACGGATCACGTCCGATCCAAATCGAAATCGACGGTAAGGTGGTTGCGGCAACAATCCAGACCGCGGGAAACGATCGAGGGCATTCCCTTGGTAATGGCTCCACCTACTACACCATCCCTCGACCGATGCGCGGAAAGCCCTGGTTCATCGAGTATGATGACGCGAACGGCGTGCGCCAGAAAAGCTGGTTCACTCTCAACGTCCCATGAGCCAGGCGATCACGCAGGACGAGGTGCTACGACGGTGACAATTTCAGGGAGGTTTTAAGTGTTCAAGGCGCTTCTCCTGTCCGCTGTGATTATGAACACAGGCACAGTGTTGGCGGTGGCTGGTCAGAGCGACAAGCCGCGATCAAAGGTGGACAACCCTATGTGGCCGGCTTCACTGAAATGGGACTGCAAGACCGCAGCAAAAATCGTGTGCGAGCGCGATGGCAGTTGTTCGGGGGCTGAGGACCACACTGGATTTGTGCTGAACTACGGCAGCAACGAAGCTGAGTTTCCGGCCAGCAATGTCAGGATCAAACGCCACTATCAACAAACCGTGCAGGGGAGTCCTTTGCAGCAGGAAGTTAAAGTTGAATTGGCCGACAATCGCGTTCTTTGGCTGACGGCCGTGGATGCCAGCCGCACTTATTCGCAAGCGTGGGTCGGCGCGCTGAGCGAGTTGAAGGGCGGCGCGGTACTGATGGTATCCGAGGGCGTCTATTGCATGCCGCACAAATGAACAGGATCGACTGTTGGAAGCTGATCGTATTTCTGTCGATGACAATCGGAACGACTTGGATTCTATAAATACTCTGAAGTTCAAAGAAATATTAACTTACACTTGTGATGTTAAAGCAAGTTAGAGATGAGGCAGCGCTGGCAAGTTAGAAATGCGACACTCATAGGGTAGGGGCGTTCGATTCCTAGCAAAGTAGAAATGTCGCTTCGACGTGAAAGCGCACCGTCTTGGCGCGGACGAAAGCGCCCGATCGGGCGCCGCTGGTCGGGGTTGCGCAGCCCGATCGGGGGCGATCCAGTAGATCTCCGCGGCTTTAGCTTTGAGAGCGACGCCCAGAGATTCCAATCTCTGTCGGGCGGCGACAGCCTCTGCCAGCGCGCTTGCTGGTGAGCCCACGCGAGATCATCACTCAGCAGCTTCCAGCCTCGCCAGCGCCTGTTCCCGCCGGGCGATCACGGCGGGATCGTTCATGAAATCCGTCCTTCGGCCAGGCTTGCGGCCGCGCTTCACATACCCGTTGCCCACGCTACCGTCGGGTATACCGAACATATGGTCTGTCTGGCCGGTGCGCCGCGGAGCGTGCTGGCTACGCTTGAGTTCCCGACCTTCCTGCATCTCGGCAACCATCAGCAGCGCTGCATCGAGACGTTTGTTCTCGATGACCGCGGTCCTGTGCACTGAGCGAAGTTTGTCGAACGTTCTGTAGGGCAGCGCTATGCCGTCATGAGTTACCTCGAGGCGGCCGTCTGGATAGTCGCAGACCACGACCTTCTTGCCGGGAAGACGCTTCGCCAAGGCGGTCGGATCGAGGATGAACAGGACCTTGTCGTACCGTAGAGTCAAAGCCTGCGACACGGTGCGAAACTCTTTATGGCACATCGCGCCATCCAGCTGCTCGTGATCGGCGAGGGGGCGATGCATGTTCTTCGGATTGCGGGGCTCTTTGCCAAAACGCGTGTTGAAATCCGCCATGAACTCGGGCGCAAAGGCGTTGGCCGCCTCGATCGTGCTGATGCCGCGAAGGCGCAGTTCCTTCACAAGTCGGTCCTGTAGGGTCTGGTTGGCGCGCTCGACACGTCCTTTGGCCTGGGGCGTGTTGGCACAGATGATGTCGATGTTGAGCTCATAGAGCGCGCGGCCGAACTGCGTCATGCCGCTGGTCCGATCCAACTCCGAACCATGTGTCGTGCGGAAAATGCCGTGCTTGTCGCTGTAGAAGGCCAACGGCTTGCCCCAGTCGCTCAGATACGCTTTGGCCGCACGAAAATAGTCGAACGTATTCTCCGATGCCGCAAAGCGCAGATGCAGCAGCTGGCCGGTCGCATCGTCGATAAAGACGAGCAGGGCGCATTTGGGACCGCGGTTCTCGAACCACCAGTGGTGCGAGCCATCGATCTGCACCAACTCGCCGAGGCAGTCGCGCCGGCCGCGCGGCTGATGGAGCTGGCGTTTGCGCTCACGCCGTGATGTCCAGATGCCGGCTTCTGTCATCCACTGCCGCAGCGTCTCCTTGCTGATACCTATCTGATGGCGTTCGAGCAGCTTCTCGGCAGCCAATGTCGGTCCGAAGTCGACATAGTGCTCGCGTACCAGGTCGAGTGCCTCGTTACGAAAATCCTCTGTGTGCCTACGATTGCTCGGCTGGCCGCGCTTCTTCGAAGCAAGGCCAGCAGCGCCATCGCGATCGTAAGCTTGCAACAGCCGGTGAACCTGTGCGCGGCTCAATCGCAACAGCTCGGCCGCCTGGACGACGCTCAGCCGACGTTCACGGATCTTCTGTACAGCTTCAAGGCGATGAAGTTCGTTCTGCGACAAGGTAACGAGACAAGGCATGACGGTCTCCAAGGAGCCCGGTCTGTCGCCAGGCTGAGGCCGCAAGCCTTCCTTTCCAGCTTCGAGTTGGCCAGAGCATGAGCTGTGAAAGTCGGGGACTGTCGCATCTCTAAATTGCTCAAGTGTCGCATCTCTATAATCTATCTTATGGAACGTCAGAAATACGTTATAATTCAAAGGGTAAGGCCTAGAGACGCTGTACAAGGCCAAGCGCAAGGCCCTCTATATCAAGATGCAGCAGTTGCACGCAACTGGGCGTCCACAGTTCGGGTAGCCTCAGTAACTTCGTCTCGTCAAACCGCCCTGTCGTGTGTAGGAGCGCGGCTGCCTCCAACGGCGAAGAGCTCATTGAGGCGACGCAGAACGTGCAACGCGACATCACCGAGATCCGTCGCGACATCAAGGACAGCGACCCGCGCTGCCCTGAGCTACGAGCAGTCGGAACAACGCGCCGCCGCCAGCCGCGCGAAAATGTATCAGAAGACCGACGAGCTGGTGGAGCGCGTCAGCGCCACCGAAAGCGCGGTGAGCAAGCTCAATGCCGACATGACCAGCGTCAAGGAAGTCACGGCCGAGGTGACGCGCTGGAAGCTGATGGGCCTTGGCGCCTTGGGGGTAACGGGCATGGCGGCGGCGGCGCTGGCATCGCTGATCACGGCGTACTGGACGGACATTTGGCGCGTGCTGCGGGGCGGGTGAGGGAACCTTGAATGTCTGAAGTGGTTTGGCTTCAAAGGAGAACCACGCCATGCACCCCAAATCATCGCGCGATATGCCCGGCCCCGAGCCCCGGAAGGACACAGACAGGCAGACCCGAGAAGCTGTCGTCCAAACGCCCGAAAAGACCAACGACTGGGATCGTGATCAGGTCCACGGTGAGGGCGAGACCATCGGCATCGAATCCGAAAACGACGAGAATCTCGCAACAGCCGACACCAATGCCGGTATTCAAGTGGATGGCGAAGTTGCCGAGGAAGACGATGACAACGCGGATCAGAATAACGACGACGCCTTGCCTGACGATGAAGAGGAGGCCGCCATCGCGCGTCATCCGACCCGCGAAGGTCGGTTTGACGAGATATAGTTACCAGGCGGTATCCGTGGTCGCAACCAACCCTGCCGCCGCTCGTTGATCGATGCTGGATGATCCCAGCATGACTCCAGAACCTGCCCGCTGCCACCTTCCCGGTAGCGGGCCTTTTTCACACAAAGACCCCAGCACTGTGGCCGGGGCCTTCGAGGGTGTCGACCTGCATTTCGATCACTTGCAGTTCTGCGCTTCCTGCTTGGTGGTAGCGCCTTCCGTCGTCGTGGCGGTGCCGCCGGCACCGTTCTTGCACTTATCCAGGGCACCAGATTGATCAGTGCTGGTAGCATTGTTGGTGCCGGCATTGGTGTTGCCGCTGTTCGTGGCTCCGCCGCTGGCGCCGCCGTTGGCGCCACCACTGGCTGCGTTGCCGTTGCCGCCGTTGCCATTCCCAGAGCCTGAACCATTCGACTGCGCCATTGCACCACCGACCAATTGGCATAGCGCGACGGGCTACCCCGGAAGGTGCTTGTCGCGGGGCTCCGCGGGCTGCGGGCCAGGCCCGTCACTGCCTTAAACGCGGTGGCGGGCTCTCCAGTGGTGGCGACTCGTCAGTGGCAGGAGCCCCCCGATTGACAAAGATGGGCGCCTCGAACACATTTCGCATCGAGGGAAAAAAGCGAGGACACCACATGAAAAAGTCATATGAAAAGCCTACGCTCATCAAGCGCGAACGACTTTCGAGGGTTACTGCAGGCCCCGGTCCTTCAGTGATCATCATTGTCCCAAGCCCAAGCTGAGACAGCAAATTCCTGCTCGGAAGGCCCGCTGGCTTCGGCTGGCGGGCTTTTTCATTTTCGGACGCTCGGGAACATCAGGATTGTTGCCCCGTCATCCGGGTCCAGCAGCTCGTGGCCTGGGCCTTCGTGCCACAAGACCTGGCGCAAGTCTCTCTGATCTACTTTCTGCCCGCAGTAGGGGCATGGATAGAAATGCTGCTCTTCCGGAATGTCCCGGCCGCCGTGCAGCTTGCCGCGGATTGGTGGGCCAAGGTCAGAGAGCTTCGTCATTTTGCAAAGTTTCGGACTTCATGAGATTCGGAGACACTAAACTCGTGCACTTTCGCTTCGCGATCGTCGACGACGCGGTACCAATATGGCTGTAGGGATCTAGGCGAAACCGGTCGGCCAGCGATCTGTTCGGCCGCCTTCCTCGCATCCTCTCCCTCCACAGCTTCGGAAGAAAGAACTTCGTCGCCGTATAGTTTCTCTACCTGATAAATTGGCATCGGCTCCCTTTGAAGTCGCGCAGATCGAGCGCAACGCCGTCCCTGCTGATTTGTTGCACCTCGCCGTCATTTCTGCTTTTGGAACCATTTTAGCACAAGCTGATTGAATCGCGATTTGTGCGGATCAGTGGATGCGTTTGAAGTTTGTCAGGCCGATGGAGCCAGAGCTTTTCGAAACCCCGCCCGAGGGTGACGACTGGAGTCACGAAATAAAATTCGACGGCTACCGTACCCAGGTCATCAAGGATGAAGACGGTATTCGGATGCTGACCAAGAACGGCTTCGACTGGACCGCTCGATATCGCTACCTCGCCGAAGAGCCGCCGCGATCGAGGCTGAGAGCTTCATCTTCGAAGGTGAAACAATCATGATCAACGAGGCCGGGCTGTCGGACTTCCACGCGCTGCAAGGCATCATTGGTCGCCGCCGGCCTTCGCCCGACCTTTACCTTGTCGCGTTCGACCTGATGCTTCTCAATGGTCACGATTTGCGCGCCATGCCGCTGGCCGATCGACGCGAGATCCTGCAAGGCATGATCCCGGAGGGGGGCGGATACAGTTCAGCGAGGCGCTGCCAGGGACTGGCGATGCAGTCTATCATCTCGTCGACAAGGCCGGTCTTGAAGGTGTGGTGTCCAAGCTAAAGGACAGCGCCTATCGCAGCGGCCCTACGATGGCCTGGCGCAAGATCAAATGCATCGAAGAGAAGCAGATGGACATCATTGGCGTGCAGCGAGATCCCGGCAAAGCTGCCCAGGTGATCATGGCTGAAAAGGCCCACTACAAAGGCGGCGCGCTTGTGAGCTTCAGGGCCGACAAGAGGCAACCTTGTGGGATCGTTTGCAAGGCAAGGTCGGCGGTCCGGTTCCCAAAGGACACAAGAAGGAAAAGGCCGAGTGGCTGAAACCTGGCCTGGTCGGGCGCGTGAAGACGCTCAAGGGCGAAGAGAAGTTGCGGCATGCGAGACTGCTGGACCACTGGGAAGAGAATTGAGACGGCTTGCCTCGGGCAGACGCTGTGCTTTTATTGCCGCTTCCGGTTGCTGAGGAGAGACCGATGCCAATGGTCGGCGCGGCACAGGCCGTCGAGCATTATGAAATCGCGCGCTACGGCACGTTGGTGGCGTGGGCTGAACAGCTTGGCAAGAGTGACGTGGTCAAGCTCCTCAGGGATACGTTGAAAGAAGAGATCGCGACGGACGAAGCGCTTTCCGGACTTGGCGAGGGCGGCGTCAATGAACGCGCTCTGGAACAAGCTGCCTGACTCGAAGTCGCCCCGGCGCCAAACCGCCGGGGCGACTTTCGCGCCCAACCGCAGACAGCTGACTTTCGCGCCCAACCGCAGACAGCTTGCCTATTGCTACCGGGATTCAGTTTGCGTGGCCGCCGCTTCGCTGGAATCATTTCGAAGTCCGCCAAGCCTTGTCGATTGGGCTGAACCGGTGCCATTGCGAAGTACAAGCAAGCCCACCCCGAGAGTCTGAGGTGGGCTTGCTGGAAGGTCCATGTGGCTAGCGGTTCTTGTGGCTCTGTTCGCCAGCTTTGACATGCTGTTCGTGCGTACCGCTGCGTGTGCCAGAATCGTCGCCCTGCTGCCGCTGACCGGTGCCGCCTGCCTGCTGTTGCTGGCGACCTTTATTTCCCGTGTTCTTGTGGCTCTGCTGGCCTGCCTTCACATGATGCTCGTGACTACCACCTTGATTGGGCATTCTTCTTCTCCTTTACGACGAGGCGACAACCGCCTCGAAATTCTAAGGAAATCACAGCCGAATGTTCCCACACGTAATATTTCGTGAACCTATCCTCGGCGCGGGCGACGTTCGATCAGGGTCGATTGATTGTTCGAGCGCTGTCGCGATCGGTCTCGCCAGGGATGTATTCGCCGGCATTGGCATCGAAGCCCGTCCAACCTTCGGCCTCGTAGGTCCTACGGCGGTCGGCAAGATCGACGGATCTGGATTGCCCCAGAATCTCCTCGGCATTGGCAACGAGTTCATCGTCCACCTTTGCCGTCACCAACGTACCGCCACGGCGTACGCCCTCTGCGTACACGTGCGCATCGTTCTCGGGCACGCCGGACTCCGTCAGGCCGCCGACAATGCCTCCGACCGCACCGCCGGCCACCGCCCCGGCAACGATACCGGCCGCCGTGGCGGCGAGCCACCCCGCCGCGACCACAGGTCCGATGCCCGGAATGGCCATGACACCCAGCCCTGTCAGCAATCCGCCGGCACCGCCGACCACGGCTCCAATTCCCGCGCCGGCCCCAGCATCCTCGGCAGCCTCCGAACGGTCGGCCTCATACCAGTCATCCGAGTTGTTGGCGACGATGCTGATATTCGAACGGGGGATTCCCTGCGCTTCCAGTTCGCCGACCGCGTCGGCCGCGTCGTCATAATTGTCGAACAGTCCAGTTACCGTTTTCATCTGATTTCTCCTGATCCATGCTCATTTGCCGGTGGCAACGACGTTGCCCTGATAGTCGAGACCAACGTCGAGGTTTTCGCCTGCCTTGCTTGCCTGGCCGCGCCAGATGCCCTGGTCGTCTTTGGTAAGCTTCGACACGTTGGAGTAGCCCGCGTCTTCGATACGACTCTTGGCCTGGACTTCGGTGAAGCTGTTTGCGCCAGGGACGAGAGCGGCGGCATTGGGGGTATTGTCGGTCTTCACCGCCGGTGTTGTCGCTCCCGTAACGGCGTCTTGACCGGCGGCGATCTTTTCGATCATCTGCTGGTGCGTCTTCAACGTGCCGACCGTTTGCTGGGCGAATGTCTTGAGCGCGGCGTTGTCACCGCTGCTGGCATAGCTTTCAAACAGCTTGACGGCGTCGGCGTGTGCCTTGCGTTGCATGTCGACGTAGGCCGGATCGATCGGCGCCTGCGCGGACTTGAGCTTGTCCAGATCGCCCTGGTGCTGGGCATCAAGCGCCGGCGGCACTTTCAACTTTTGTTCGCCGGCGACCGTTTCCAGCTTGGAATTGGCCGCGCCATGATCGCGGATCATCATCTGGGCGAAGTCCTTGACGCTTTGATCCTGAGTCTTGCTCAGGGCGATCTGGCTCGAGTCGACTTCGAACTTGCCGCCGACGGCTGCCTTGTCGACGAAGTCCTGGGCGTTGTCGGCAGCGAAGGCAGGCATTGTGAGAACAATGCACGCGGCGGCGAGCGATACTGAAAGGTGTCGTGTTTTCATCGGCTTTGTCCTTGTCGGAGCGCAAATTTGCGACGCGACCTAACAAGCCAAGATGCGCTTTGTTCCGATGCCTGGACGACACGCCTGAAAACCTGGCGGCACGGTACTGCCGGACTTTTCCAGCGCGAAATCTGCACGATGTAAATATGACAGGTACCAGCTGCGGCAGGAGCGTGGCCGTGATGCTGTCTTAGTTCTTGAATCTCGTATCCATGCCGACACAGGAGGAGAACGCATGTCATCTCGACTCGAGGGATTTACAATCGCTTTGGCCCACAGTGGAGATGCAAGAGCACTCGCCGCCGCAGCGCTCTATCGACACAACGTCGCGCAAACCGGGATCGACCGACCGAGCTGTTATCGGAGCGGAGCTTTGCGACGACTCAGGAGAGGTCCGGGGCGGGCTTTGGGGCAGAACCGAGCTCGGCCTCCTGTTTCTCGACATGTTCTTCCTGCCTGAGCCGTTGCGTGGCCGATCCTTTGGCTCGCAGATTCTCAAGGTGGTCGAGGAAGAAGCCGTCAGGCGTGGCTGTAAAAAGGCGGTCGTGGAGACGAGTAGTTTCCAGGCGCCGCTATTCTACGTCCGTCACGGTTTTGAGGAATTCGGTAAGGTCGAATTCGCAATCCCCGGGCACGCCCGCATCTTCCTTCGCAAGGATCTGCGTTAAGCGTCACGATACCGTTTTTCCGGGCGTCAAATCGTTGGCGCGGCGGATCTTGGATGTTTGGCATGTGACGGCACATGGCGGGTTTGCTCCGCGGGCAATTGGCACCGGCATCACTTGAGCCGATCGTTCCTAGCGAGATGTCGCCGGATCCGCTTCGGTCGAAAGCGCCGCTTCGACGAACTTCATTGGCGCTTCGAGCGTCCATTTCAGCCCGTCTTCGAAATGCTGGAGATCGGCCTTTCCGCCGAGTGCCTCTGGTGTTACCCGGGTCAGCATCACATTTCCAAAGCCACCTTCCAGGTGACGGAAATCCTTCCCACGGTGCTGGAAAGGACGCCATATCGGGCCGAGTTCGTCGCGAGTTCATGGAAGGCGATGCCAAGATATTGGACCGCGTTCGGACCGAGCGTGATCGAAGGCTCCGCGCCTCCGCCGGTTGCTCAACCCGCGCCAAAAGGCGTAACAAAAACGCTCGAGGCTCTAATCGCAGCTGGATGACAGTTCAGTGGCAGGTCAGCGAGACAAAGCCATGACCCTCTCGCGAACCTGGCGTTCGAAATCATCGGGGCTTTTGGTCCGTTTGTTGGTTTCGCGTATCATTATGATAGCGTACTGGTTTTTTCCCGCGATGGTTGACTTCGCGCATGAGCGTGCGAATTCGCTGCTCGCTTTCTTTCGCGGTTGAAGTGTCACGCGCTATCTTCGACGCACCAACGACTTGCCCGGTCGCGTCTCGTATCGGGGAAATGGTGAGCGACACGGGGACAAGTCTACCGTCCTTGCGCCGCCTGATCGTCTCGTAGCTTTCGATCCGCTCTCCGGCACGAATGCGCTCGAGGATACGCTCCTCTTCGCCGACGATCGCATCGAAAGACGATTCGACGATAGCGGACAAATGTTGTCTCGCCTCGTCCGCGCGTTGCCGGTCCGTGAGGTCGAACAGCATATTAACCGCGCCGACCAATTGCCCATTTTCATCCCGGATCGGTGTCGGATAGGGAAGAAACCGGAAGAAGGAGCCGTCGGGGCGCTGCCCCACAGCCTCCTGATTGCGGACGGGGCGGTTTTCTTTGAGCGCGATCGCCATCGGGCATTCGTCATGCGGCAACGGTTTGCCGTCTGGCGTGAACAGTCGGAACGTTACGCACCACTCATCCTTGCCGATCTCGGGTTCCCGGCCGGCGAGTTCCGCAGCGGCGCGATTGTAATAGCTTATCTTGCCGTGCCGGTCGGTCGTGTAGATAGCAACGGGAAGGCTGTCGAATATCTGGTGGAACTGATCCTCGCGGCGGCTGATCTCATGCCGGGCCTGATACAGATCGGTGACATCGGCAGTGAAGCAGCGTGTATTCGTCAGTTTCCCGTCCCGGAACCGTGCGCTCGATGTAATTTCCACATGTTTGATAGAGCCCTGACAGGTGCGCAATTGTGCAGGGTACTTGTTGAGCTTCTCGCCTTTTCCGAGGCGCACGAGCATGTCGTCAATCGCATTGCGGTCGGGATAAAAATCTGAAATGTGGCGACCGACATATTGGTCCTGCGGGTAGCCGAGCAATTCAAGCTCGGCCTTGTTGGCGTAGAGGATTGTTCCGTCCGCGCCAACCACATGCAGCGCCATTCCACCATTGTCGAAAAAATCCTGGAAGTCGAAATCCGCCCTGCGCGTTCTTGAACTCTTTTTCTCTTTCAAGCCCAAGTCGGTCTCCCGTATTTCGTAGTTCCAGCTTCCGGTAACGCTCAAACTCCCTCCGACTTAGCTCAAGAGAACTCCCAAAATCCGAATTCGTTCCTGATCCTGTATGTTCACCATCGCCCACACGGTGTGGAATTCTTGCAAGCAGGAGAGGCATGTGCGTACGGGACATTTTAGAAAGCCGATTGTCATTCAACCTGGCCGCATAGACCGGGACAGGGTTGTGGTCTCGGTGTCTGACGCAGCAGAAGTGCTCCTGCGGGACTGGCCGAAGCCCACATCCGAAAGGCGTCTTGCCGCGATCAAGGCCTGCCTTGCCGTCATTCGAGGCGAGAAGCCTACCAGGGTTGCGCGACAGGCGTTCATCGTTGCGGCCAAGGACGCCAAGATCCTGCTCAACGAGCAAATCTGACCAGGGCAGCCTCCCCGGCGCACGCTAGCTTTTGGTCTCGCCGCCCTCACGAGTGCAGTCTGCCAGACAGTGGCTTGAAAGAGAGAGAACATGGCCAAGGTTTCAAGTCCTGCCCAGGCCAGAGGCGACCTTCAGGCGGGAGCGACGCAGGACAAGACGCCGGGATTTGATCCCGCCATCGCCCCGCTTGAGACCGACGCCGAGGCGGCGGGCACCGAAAATCCGGTCGCTGAAACAGGTCCGCCGCGCCCTCGCCCAAAATTCGAAAACGACGCCAGCTTTGCCAATGCGATGCGACCGGTCGAAGGCAAACCGGCACTGCGGCCCGGCGGCAACTGGCCGCTATTGGTGATTGCAGCTGTCGTTTTGCTGGCAGCTGCGGTTTTTCTGGCGGCAGGCATGCTGCGCTGAAAAATGCTCTCGGCGACACGGCGCGACCACCTATTCCTGAAGATCCGGTGCGCTCTTCATGGCTGGAAGGTCGGTCATCGGACACACCAGCCGCGGCCGCGCGGGATCGGAGATGTCCAGCTTGTCCCAGGGGATGCGGTATAGACCGTCGCGGCGGCGCAGTCGGAAAAGATCCAGCACCGCCACGCCCAGGGCCGAGGCCGAAAGACGCTCGAAAGCCGCGTAGATGCCAACATGGAACTCGATCACGACGAAATCGTCACCATCCCGCTCGGCACGGATCTCCTCGATGTAACCGATGTTCTTGCCCCGCTGCGAGAGTACGCGTCGTCCCGCCAGATGCTCGAGATTGACGGTGGTCATCATCAAGCTCCCGGAATGCGCCCGATGACATGATCGCGTAACCAGTCCTGCCAGGCGAAAATCGAAGTCTCACGCACATCGATGTCGAATTCAATGTCGATGCCGATATCTTTCACTTTGTGCCAGGCGATCCGATGGGGCTCGCCATACTGCTTACCACCCATGCTGGCCGCTAGCCGCGCCATCCGTCGCCCGGGCCGTGAGCCGAGGCGACGCGCCAAAGCAATGGAGCCGAGCTCGATCGCCACAATCCTGGGCGGCTTGTCCGGCCGCAACTCCGCCACCAGCCCGTCGACCTTGCCGATCTTGACCTGCTCGCGGTCGACCACCTGCTTGTCCAGGAGATCACGCAGCAGCTTCATCATGTGCCTCCGAATATCTGCAGCGGGATGGTCACCACCGCCAGTACGAAGCCAAGCGCGACGATGAAGATGACCGCGGCGTTTGACAAAATGCCGTTGCGGTGCTCGCCGACATAGCGCTTGTCATTCAGCAGGAACAGGAACGGAACGATCGTCAGCGGGAGGCTGGCGGCCGTCATCGCCATGGAAAAGATGGTGAGCTTCAGCGGATCGAGACCAAGCGTGATAGGAATAGCGGCCAGAAGCAACGACACCGTGTAGACGGCGCTGAAACCCGGGTCGTCGCGCGGCTTGCGATTCTCGCCCCAATTCCAGCCGAACCCTTGGGCCACAAGGTAGGCCTGCTGCAGCCCGACCTCGAGTGCAGCGCCGAAGCAGGCAATGGCGAGTGAGGCGACAAACAGCACGAAGCCCCACAAGCCGAATATCGGGATCAGCATCAATGGTAACTGGTGATAGTCGTCCACCTGGTCGACGCCGTGCGTCGCCAGCACGAGAGCGGCCACGATCAAGACGCCAATCGAGATGGTGCCGCCGAAGGTCATGCCAAGTCCGGCGATCGCCCGATTGGTGCCGAGATAGCTTTTGTCCCATTGGTCCTCGATAGCCCCCGAGGAGTAGAACATGAACAGGTAGGGCGAGATCGAGGCGCCGAGAATGCTGACCGCCATGAACCAGTAATTGGCGGCATCGTGAGCTGGCAGCGAAGGCACGGCGGCCCTTGCAACTGCCGTCCAATCGGGTCTCAGCATCACGGCTCCGACGACGAAGCACAGCGTCACCAAACCCAGGATCGATACGCCTTTCTCGATGAAGCCGAACGTGGCTTTCCAGAGCAACAGCCATGCCAGCAAAGCCACCGGCAGCGCCCACCACTGAAAGCGTATGCCGGTGGCGAGTTCCAGTGCGATGGCTACGCCGCCGATCTCGGCGGACAACACCAAGAAATTGACCAGGAGGGTGACAAGCAACGGCCACAGAAAGACGTTGAAGCCGAATCTCTCTCGGATGCCGTCGGAGATCGTGTGATGGCTCACGGCCGCGAAACGGCCAGCCATCTCCACCAGGAAGATGATGCAGATGGTGCCGAGGACCACCGCCCAGACAAGCTGGAAGCCGAAGGTCGCGCCCGCCTGCGCCGCCGTCGCCATCGATCCGACTTCGAGGAAGCCGCCAACGCTGGTGACGACGCCGAGGGATATTTCCATGAGCTTCTTCATGGCTTCGGCGCGAAATACTTGGCATAGGCGACGACCAGCGAACGCAACGCCATCCGAACATTCTGCTGCGCGCTCTGGACTTCCGGCCGGTCGCCCGCCCGCAATCCGGTCTCGGCGCGAGCCACCGCGACCGATAGATCGTTGACCGCTGCCGTCAAGTCGGCTTGCTCGGCGGGTGCAGCCGTCGCGGCCGATCGGATTTGCGCCTCGGCGTCAGCCAGCGTCTTGCCGACCGATTGCAAGGTACTGGCCGTGTATGCGGAGGGCGCCGCCCCTGCCATCCAGGCATCAAGCGCCATCGACACGGTCTGTGCAGATGACGCCGCCGTTCGTGATTGCTGTTCGATCTGGTCGGAAGATGATGAGCATCCCGCCGAGACGCCCAAAAACAACACCAGGCACGAACAAACCAGCCTGAAATGACGGCCACTGAAGATCAAAGCCGCCGTTTGGTACGCCACAGAACGGTCTCCCCGGAGCCAACGAAGCAGAGTTCGACGAGTTGATCTAGAGCGACAGGCGTGCCGGTCAACGGAAGGTCCGGCATGGATTGCGAAAGCACATGGACCGCGACGGCTACGGGCCGACAAGGACAGGAAGCAATGCAATCGGAACAAAGGATCGCTTGCCGGATTAGGAGGACAAGGAGGCGGCGAGCCGAATTCGATCCGCCCCGGTAACCGCACCGATGCGAATGGACTGCTTGCGCGGAGGAGCCACAATGCCTCGTGTCATAGCCTGGATAGCGATCGCGGCAGTCGTGGTCATCGCGGCATGGCTGTGGTTTGGCGGCCATAAGGCGAGCAATGATAACGGGAGCCAGCCCGCGCCGCACGCGATAGACCAGAACGGTTAATTCAGACCGGTGATTCAGGCCGGGCGATCCTGCTCAGCCCCGCTGCCGGGACCTTCGATCTTGTATTCGTGGGTCAGCCCGGGAATCTGGCTTTTGACTGTCTCGCGCGCTTCGGGCTGGATAAATGGCATCAGCCGATCGACGGTGTCTACAATCCCCTGCGGCAGAGAGGAATCCCGGTCCAGGAGAAGGAATCTCAGGCCAATCATGACCTTGTCCGTGAGGGCGACCGGCCCCTTCACATTCGTTTGTCCTCGCCAGCGGCCCGATCGGCCCACCAAGTATACCGGGGAGGGTAAGCCGCAGACCATCATTCGTGGCCGGCGACATTCCAGATCTGCACGGACTACGTCTTTCGGTGATGGACTGCACCTTCTCGTGTCGGGCGGCGCGAGGCCTTCAAGCACATGGCTCACATCATGTGTGAGCTGATCTTCCGGCTGCGTGCACGTGGCGCAAATTCCGATCACGCAGGCGGCGCTTAGCGACCCCCTGAGCCTGTCCACCGTGCATGTGAACAGAATGCTGCAGGAGCTGCGCCGCAAGGGCCTGATTGCGACATCAGGCGCCCGGATGGATGCCCTGATTGGCAGATCTCGTCCACGCAGCGGATTTCGACACAATTTTACCTGCGCCAAGCCAACCCGAAACGGCGATGTGACAGAGCCACTGCTTCTTAATCCCACCGTGCCTGGAACAATGCAATAGAATCCCAGTTTGGCGGTCTCAAAGGAGAACCAGCCTCATGTATTATAC
>NZ_VFWK01000010.1:0-148993 GCF_006442655.1 Mesorhizobium sp. B2-1-3A | reverse complement strand
GCCGAGTCGGGGCGGGGGGGGGGGGGCAGCGCCATCACCCCACCCCGGCGCGCTCGCAAGCGAGCGCACCGACCCTCCCCATCGAGGGGAGGGTAAACGCGCTCAGTGCCTGAAATGCCTGACCCCGGTGAACACCATGGCGATGCCATGTTCATCGGCCGCGGCGATGACGTCGTCATCGCGCATCGAGCCACCGGGCTGGATCACCGCCGTAGCGCCGGCTTCGATCGCCGAGAGCAGGCCGTCGGCGAAGGGGAAGAACGCGTCGGAGGCGACCACCGAGCCCTTGGTCAGCGGTTCGGCCATGCCTGCCGCCTCGGCCGCGTCGAGCGCCTTGCGGGCGGCGATGCGGGAGGAATCGACCCGGCTCATCTGGCCGGCGCCAATGCCGACGGTGGCGCCGTCCCTGGCATAGACGATGGCGTTCGACTTGACGTGCTTGGCGACGCGGAAGGCGAATTTGAGATCGGCCATCTCAGCCGGCGTCGGTGCCCGCTTCGTCACCACTTTCAGCTCGAGGTCGTCGACCACGGCATTGTCCCGGCGCTGAACGAGCAGGCCGCCGGAGACAGACTTGACCGTCGTGCCGGGCGAGCGCGGGTCGGGCAGGCCGCCGGTGACCAGCAGGCGCAGGTTCTTCTTCGCCGCGACGATTGCCGCCGCTTCTTCGGTGGCGTCGGGCGCGATGATCACTTCGGTGAAGGTTTTCACGATTTCCTCCGCCGCCTCGGCGTCGAGGGTGCGGTTCACGGCGACGATGCCGCCGAAGGCAGAGACCGGATCGCAGGCAAGCGCCTTGGCATAGGCTGCCTTCAGCGAGGCGCCCTCGGCGACGCCGCAGGGGTTGGCGTGCTTGATGATGGCGACAGCGGCGGAGCGGGCAGGGTCGAACTCGCCGGTGAGTTCGAAGGCGGCGTCGGTGTCGTTGATGTTGTTGTAGGACAGCTGCTTGCCCTGCAGCTGTCGTGCCGTGGCGACGCCCGGACGCTTGTCGCCATTGACATAGAAGCCGGCGCCCTGGTGCGGGTTTTCGCCGTAGCGCATCACCTCGGCCAGCCTGCCGCCGAAGGCGCGCCAGGTCGGATGCTCGATCTCCAGCGCCTCGGCGAACCAGCCGGAAATCGCCGCGTCATAGCTGGCGGTGCGGGCAAAGGCCTTGGCCGCCAGCTTCTTGCGAAAATCCAGCGACAGCGAGCCGATGTTCATCTCCAGCGCGTTCAGCACCGAAGCGTAATCGCCGGGATCGGTGACGATGGCAACATAGGCGTGGTTCTTGGCCGAGGCGCGGATCATCGCCGGGCCGCCAATGTCGATGTTCTCGACGATCGCCGCATAGTCGGCGCCGGAGCGGCGGACTTCCTCGAACGGATAGAGATTGGAGACGACGAGGTCGATCGGCTCGATGCCATATTTGCGCATCGCCATGGCATGCTCCGGGTCGTCGCGCACGCCAAGCAGGGCGCCATGCACCGACGGATGCAAGGTCTTGACGCGGCCGTCCATGATCTCGGGAAAACCGGTGAGCTCGGAGACGTCGCGCACCGCCATGCCGGCTTCCGCGATCGCCTTGGCCGTGCCGCCGGTCGAGACCAGCTCGACACCGGCCGCGGCCAAGGCCCTGGCGAAGTCGATGAGGCCGGTCTTGTCGAAAACCGAGAGCAAGGCACGGCGCACGGGGACGAGATCCGGGGCGGGAATGTTCTTGGCGGCGACGGCCATGGGCTGGCGGCCTTTCACGGCTGGAGGGGCAAGCCCGCGCCGTAGCACATGACATCAGGAAATCAAGCGGCAAGCCAGCGCTGCACACTTTTCGGCGTCATGCTCCAGCGGTGGCCGGCAAGATCAATTGTTTTCCGGATAGCCGGCGATGCTGGTGCGCGTCAGCTGCCAGTGGACTTCGGACACCTCGGAGGCCTTGAAGGCAAGCACGATCTGCCGGCTGCGGCGAGGGCCGCCAAGACCGGCGAAATAGATCGATTCCTCGACCTCCGGCACCACTTCGCCTGACGTGAATACCCAGCTGTCGGCCTGGTCGGCGGTCAGCACCAGGCGGTCGTGCTCGTCCTGCAGCAGGTTGATGTCGGGATGGACGTGGAAGCGCACGGTGATGAAGTCGCGGCCATTGTTGCGGATCGAGGCATTGCCGGGCCGCTGGAACCGGTCCCTGCCGGCCAGCACATTGCCGTCCGTCGACAGCTTCAGCTCGCGCTCATGCAGGAAGCCGAACCGCTGGATATAGCCGTCATGGCGAGCGATGAAGCCCTGGACGCCCTTCTGGTCGATGCGCTTGCACTGCACATGCTGCGGGCCGCCGATCAGCGGCGAACCGAGCAGGTCGTTGACCCGCAGCGAATGGCTGAAGCGAGCCGACGAGGTGTCGTTGATGGTGGCGGTCGAGTGCGCGGCGGTGGCGCGCGCCAGCGGCCGGAATTCGGCGGCGCCATAGGTGTCGATGCCGGCATTGACGATATAATGCTGGCGGCCGGACGACAGTTCGAAGGCGAGGCAGCCTGCATGCGCGGCGTTGGAGACGTCGACCGGCGGCGGCAGGCCGGTGTCGGCAATGACCGTGACGCCGCCCATCGACAGCCGCTCATAGCCCGAATGCGGCGCGTGCAGCAGGGGTGCGCCGGCGGTGTCGTCATGGCGCAGGATGGTGGCGATGCGGTCATGGATGGTGGCGCCCATGCCGTTGAAGCGCGCGAGGCTGCCATCCTGGTGGCGGAAGAAGCGCAGCGCCGGCAGCATGCGGTCGATGGCGCCGATCAGCGCCTGCGGCGGGGTCTCGGCCTGGTTGGCGTAGGTCTGGCGCAGCGGCAAAAGGTCGGCGAGGATTTCCAGCACCGCCATCGGATTGCGCGAGATATGGCCGCCATCGGCGAGGATCTGGCGGTTGAGCTCCTCGGCGAGGTTGCGGGTTGCGCCGCGTAGCGCCGAAGCCGGCGCCGGCAGCGAAAGAGCGGCGAAGGCTAGCGCGATGCGGGCACGAAGCCGGTCCTTGCCGTCGGGCATTTCGCGCGCCATCGACCTGAGATAGCGGATCTGGACGGCCAGCGATTTCAGGAAAGCGCGGTAGAAGGGAAATTCGGCTCCCTGCAGCACGACGGAGGAATGCTGCAGCCAGGCGATGATGCGCTTGGCCGTCGTGCCAGGCTCCCAGGCGACACCGGCAATGTTGTTGCCATGCATGGCGATCCAGTCGGACACCAGGGCACGCGCATTGGCGGCGGCAAGCTCTGTACCGGCGGCGCGCATGTGGCGCAGCCAGCGAAACCCATGCAGAGTCTTCTGCCAGCCGCGGTTGGGCACGTTGATCTGGAAAGGCGATTTGCCGCCGGTTTCGACCAGATGCCCCGACAAGGGGTAACGGCCGTAATAGATCTCAAGCGCGATCTGCGGGTCGGCGAGGCGCAGGTCCGGTGGCGCGATCAGGACGCGTTCGGGCGTGCGGCCGGAATAGCGCCAGCGATAAATCGGCCCGGCACGCAGGCGCCGGCGCGTTTTGCGCCAGAACTCCTTCGCGACCAGCGTCCACAGACGCGTCGTGTTGCCGGCAGCAAGTGCCAAAAGCCCTCCTGGTCGTCCTCTACCCCGGCACCAAGTTACATGATTGAACGACTCGTGCGAAGGCGAATTCCTGGGATCGGGTCCGTTTCACCGGGTTTTGTCCCATCCCCTCCCTAAAAAAGTCAGCAAATCCGGATGCTTACATATTCAGCCGGCGCGCCGCATGCGGGCGGCGAAGAAGCCGTCCAGGCCGGAGCGCTCCGGCGCGCCGAGATCGAGATCGGCTGGCGTGGTGCGCAGCGTGCCTTGTTTCGTCAGGAACGAATCGATGCTGGCGATCTCGCCCTGATGCAGGGGATCGTCGACGACATCAGGCGATTGCTTGAGGAAAGCGCGATAAAGATCCTCGCCTTCGAGCGGGTCGAGCGAACAGTTGGAAAAGACGATCCTGCCACCGGGCTTGACCAGGGTGACGGCGCGGGTGAGCAGCCTGCGTTGCAGGTCGGCGAGCTTTTCGACATCGGCCATGGTCTTGGTCCACGGCACGTCGGGGTGGCGGCGTACCGTGCCGGTCGACGAGCAGGGCGCGTCGAGAAGCACGGCGTCGAACAGCTCCGCGGGCTCGTATTCGAGCAGGTCGGCCTGGACGATGTCGGCCGAGAGGCCGAGGCGGTCGAGATTCTGCGCCAGCCGCGCCAGCCGGTTCTTCGAGGTGTCGACGGCGGTGACCCTGGCGCCGGCCAGGATCAGCTGGGCGGTCTTGCCGCCGGGCGCCGCGCAGAGATCGGCCACACGCAATCCCCTGGCATCGCCGAATAGTTTTGCCGGCAGACTGGCCGCCGCATCCTGTACCCACCAGGCGCCTTCGGCGAAGCCCGGCAGGTCGGTGACCGCGCCGACAAGATTTTCCACGCGCACCGTGCCGGTCGGCAGCACGGTACCACCAAGCCTTTCGGCCCACAGTTCGGGATCGGCCTTCACCGAGAAATCGACCGGCGCCTCATGGCGATGCGCCACCAGGATCTGTCGGGTCTTGTCCGCGCCATAGGCGGCCTTCAGCCGGTCTGAAAACCATTTCGGCGCTTCGTCGGTGGCGGCAAGGGCGGCCGGCAGTTCGGTTTCCTTGGCTCGAGCCAGCGTGCGCAGCACGCCATTGACCAGGCCGGAAAAACGCTGCGTGCGCGGATCGGACTTGGCGTGGGTGACCGCGAGGTCGACGGCGGCGCTGTCGGGAATGTCGAGGAACAGGATCTGCGCCGCCGCCACATGCAGTATGTGCGACAAAGCGGTGGCATTGGGCGGCAGCGGCTTTTCCAGTCGCTTTGCCAGCAGCCCGGTGATGGTCATGCGATAGCGCAGCGCGGTGACCAGGATGGCGCGCACCAGGCCACGGTCACGCAGGTCGAGCGCCCTGTATTGCGGATGGCCGTTTTCGTGGTCGGTCAAGCCGTCGAGCGGCGTCCTTGCGTCGATGACGGCGGCAAGCAGCCGAGCCGCCGCCTTGCGGGCGGCGAGACCGGCGACGAATTCGCCGCCGTCCTTGTGGCCCTGATCGCCTGAGCCTGTGCGCCGAGATGTTCTGCCTGCCACGCTCACGACCACCGGCCTTTGGGCCCGGTCGGGTTGCGACCCCATGGATTGGGTTTCGGCTTGGCCGGTTCAGCCGGCGGTTCGGCAGCGGCCGGCTTGCCCCAGGGGCCGGCCGACTGCTGCTCGTCGGCCTGCGACGGAACCGGCGCCTGGCGTTGGGGGGTGCGTACCGCACCGTCGCCCATCCCGCGCGCCATCTCCTGCAACGCGGCGATGCGGTTCTCGGTGCTCGGGTGGGTGGAGAACAGATTGTCCATGCGCTCGCCATGCAGGGGATTGATGATGAAGAGATGCGCCATTGCCGGATTGCGCTCCGCATCGGGGTTGGGAATGCGTTCGGCGCCGCGGGCGATCTTGTCAAGCGCGGATGCCAGCCAGAGCGGGTGTCCACAGATTTCGGCGCCGCGCCGGTCGGCCTCGTATTCGCGTGTGCGGCTGACCGCCATCTGCACGATCATGGCGGCGAAGGGCGCCACGATCATCGCCGCCAGCACACCGACAAAGCCGAGCGGGTTGTTGTTGTCGCGATTGCCGCCGAGGAAAAACGCGAAATTGCCCAGCATCGAGATGGCGCCGGCAAAGGTGGCGACGATGGTCATGGTCAGCGTGTCGCGATGCTGGACATGGGCGAGCTCGTGCGCCATGACCGCCGCGACCTCCTCGTGGCTCAACCGCTGCAACAGGCCGGTGGAGGCGGCGACCGCCGCGTTCTGCGGGTTGCGGCCGGTGGCGAAGGCGTTCGGCTGCGGATTGTCGATCAGATAGGTTTTCGGCATCGGCAGCCCGGCCTGCTTGGCCAGCGCCTGGACGATGGCGTAATATTCCGGTGCGTTCTTCTCGTCGACCTCGACGGCATGGTTCATCGACAGCACCATCTTGTCGGCGTTCCAGTAGCTGAACAGATTGGTGCCGGCGGCGATCAGCAGCGCGATCATCATCCCGCCCGAACCGCCGATCAGGAAACCGACGCCCATGAACAGCGCCGTCATCGCGGCAAGAAGCATGGCGGTGCGGAGAGTGTTCATCGTCTGCTCCTGTCGTGGTGGTGGCAAAAAGAGGTCGATAGTCTCGGTTTCATGGCTATATGATGGGAAAGAGCTGCCGCTGTTTCAATCCGCGGGGAATATCGCATGACCGACGAAACCAGTAAAACGCCCGCCGAAACCGACGGCGACGCCTTGCCGAAGGAGCTGACGCCGGCCGCACGGCGGGCGCTGGCCGAGGCCGAGGCCCGGCGCACCGAATATCGCGAGAAGGAAGCCGCCCTGCCGAAGGAACTCGGCGGCCGTGGTGGCAAGGAACCCGGCCGCTATGGCGACTGGGAGGTCAAGGGCCTGACCAGCGATTTCTAGGGGTTCGTCTAGGCAGCGTTGCGCTGCCGCTCAAGCGCCAGCCAACCGCGCTCGTCGATAGTGATACCGACATCGTCGTAGCCAGCGATGGCTGCATGGTGCGTCGGCAACGGATGCGCGTGTGTGGCGCTGATCACCATGACCGCGGCTTGCGCGGCCTCGGCCGCCGAGATGCCGGCCGGAGCATCCTCGAAGACAAGGCAGTCGCGCGCATCGACGCCGAGCCGTTCCGCTCCCAGCTGGAAGCAGTCGGGCGCCGGCTTGCCGCGGGAAACGTCTTCCGCGGCGACGAGGACGGCGGGAACCGGAATGCCGGCGGCCTTCATGCGCGCCAGCGCCAAGGAACGTGGCGCCGAGGTTACGATCGCCCAGCTTGCGCTTGGCAACGCATTGAGAAACGCCACGGCGCCGGGGATCTGGACAATGCCATCCAGATCGTCGGCCTCGGCCTTCAGCAGCAGGTCGGCCTCATGCGCCGGATCGACGCCTGGAAGGGCAAGGTTGGTGATGGTCTCGATCGCCCGCACGCCATGGATGGTCGGCAGGAAGGCGGCGACGTCAAGACCATGGCGGCGTGCCCAATCGCTCCACACCCGCTCCGCCGAGGCGATGGAATTGACGAGGGTGCCGTCCATGTCGAAGAGGAAGGCGGCGAATTTTCTGCCAGAAAACATGATTTTCCTTGAAGTCCGGGGGGAGCCTGTCGAGGGAAGGCCCAACCGTAACGTCAAGCCACCGACATGGAAAGGCGCGAGGCGTATTTTGGGGCGGTCCAGGGAACCACCGCCACATTGCGACGTTTCAACGGCACCTGCTTTCCATGACGATCGAAGGGGACGTGCGATGCTGATCCGGCTCGGCTACGAAATCGCTATTGAATGCACCGAGGCCACTCCTGTGATTTCGCTGCTGGAGATCCACAAGGACAGACAGGCCGACATCAAGCGGCAGACGCGCGTGCTGACCTCGCCTGCTGTGCCGACCAGGCTCTATCACGACCTGCATGGCAATGGCTGCCGCCGCTTCACCGCGCCTGCCGGTACGTTTCGCATCCTCTATGACGCGGTCGTCGAGGACAGCGGCGAGACGGACGAGGTCAACACGCTGGCCAGGGAAGTGCCGGTGGCCGAGTTGCCTGACGAGGTGCTGGGTTATCTCCTCGGCAGCCGCTACTGCGAGACAGATCACCTCAGCAACCTCGCCTGGCAATTGTTCGGTCATCTTCCGTCCGGCTGGGCGCGGGTGCAGGCGATCGTCGACTATGTCCACAACCGGCTGTCGTTCGGCTATGGCTATGCGCGTTCGACCCGCACGGCGGCGCAGGCGCATGAGGAACGGGTCGGGGTCTGCCGTGACTTCGCCCATCTGGCGATCACGCTTTGCCGCTGCATGAACATTCCGGCGCGTTACGTGAACGGCTATCTCGGGGATATCGGCGTACCGATCGATCCGGCGCCGATGGATTTCTCGGCCTGGATGGAGGTGTTCCTCGACGGCAAGTGGTACACGTTCGATCCACGCCATAACCGGCCCAGAACCGGCCGCGTCGTCATCGCGCGCGGCCGCGACGCCACCGATGTGCCCTTGCTGCACAGCTTCGGCCCGCACCGGCTCGCCCTTTTCAAGGTGTGGACCTACGAACAGGAAGGCAAGCTATTCAATCCGCCTCATCACGGCATCGACAGGACAGTGAGCGCACAGATGCTGGCTTGAGGCGCATCGATATTCTGCCGGCCTGCAAACGGCCTGACCTTAAAATCTCAAGGCACCCTGGTTCTCTGCCGCAGCATTTCTGTCCCGCAATTTCGGGACAGTGATCCGCTTCGGCACAGAAGGCCTGTGCCGCAACAGGACGGCGTCGACCACTGCGTGATTGCTTCGATCCGGGCATGGTAAGCGGTTCGTAAACACACCGAAGTCGCGCGTTCCTGTTTACCGATCGTTCACCTTGGCAAAGATCGAAATCCAATGAAAACAACATGTTGAGATCGGCGCCTCCGCTCCGGTGCATAACGGGCGCCGTCCGGCTGGAATCCTGCATTGCCCTCATCGCGGCGACGAGGCCGAGGCATGCGGAGGTTGTTTGATGCGAAATTACGGGGGTCTTGTCCACGCGGTCGGCGGGTTCGCCAGACATAGGGGTGGAAATTTCACGGTCCTGTTCGGCTTTGCTGCCTCGGTCCTCGCGCTGGCCGCCGGCTTCTCGGTCAACGTCGCGCAGCTCTACAATGCCAGATCGAGCCTGCAGGGCGTGGTCGACGCCGCGGTGACGTCGACGGCGCGCGACCTGACGACCGGCGCCATCAAGGAAGCCGACGCCGACAAGGCAGTGCAAGCCTTTCTCGACGCCAACAGCACGGCCGGCATCCTGAAGGCCGACCAGGTCGTGCTGGACAGGCTCACCGTCAACCCGACGGCCAGAACCGTGCAGGCGGATGTGCATGTCGATGTCAGCCTCTATTTTCCGTTGTTCGGCATCAGTGACATGCGGCGCGTCGTCGCTTCCACCACAGCACTCTATTCGGACAAGCAGGTCGAGGTCGCCATGATGCTCGACATCACGGGATCGATGGCGAAACGAGGCAACGTCGACAAGATCGGCGATCTGAAAGCAGCGGCGAAAAACGCCGTCCAGACGATGCTCCAGAACCAGGACCCGAAGAACCCCCGCATCCGCGTCGCGATTGTGCCTTACGCATCCGGCGTGAACGTCGGCAAGCTGGCGGAAAACGTCTACGCCGAGAAGCAGGCGAGCTCTGATCTGCCGCCGGTCGCTGGCAGTTCGCTTCTCGTCGCAAAGACGGGCAAGACGACGTTGCCGGCCTTCGGCGACTACAAATCCATTGTTGGCGCGGCAATGCCAAGGACCGACAATTGCGCGACAGAGAGGAAGGACAAGAACGGCAATGCGGATTTGAGTGCCGATGGCCCGGACACGGTTCGCACCGACAAGACCGGCAAGAACTACTATGCGCTGGTCAACCGGGATGATCATCTGGGTGGCGGGAGCATGAACAGATGCCCTGACGCGGAAGTGATCCCGCTGACGGCTGATTCCGGCGCATTGCTTGATTCGATCGGTGCCTTCCGGGCCGATGGTTACACGGCCGGCGCGATCGCCATCCAGTGGACCTATTATATGCTGTCGCCGCAATGGCGGGCTGCGATCAAGAATGCCGGTCTCGGCAACGGCGCCTCGGATACCAATGCGAAGAAGATTGCCAAGGTCGCGATCCTGATGACCGATGGCCAGTTCAATACCGCCTTCGCCGGAGCCGGGGGAAGCTACAACGGCCAGGGCAACCTTGCCCGCGGTAACGCCGAAGCCCTCTGCGGCAACATGAAAAATGATGGCATCGAGATTTTCACCATCGGCTTCGATCTGAACGACAAGGACATGTCGCCAACCGAGCGGGACCAGGCAAAGGCGGTGCTGAAGGGCTGTTCGTCGAAGGACGCTTCCGCCGCGGACAGGCATTATTTCGAGGTGTCCACCGGAGTGGAATTGGACGCCGCCTTCCAGGAAATCATCCGCAACACCGAAAAGGTCGCACTGACCCAGTAATCCGCAAAAGGAAAAGGCCGCCGCTTCCTTCGAAGCCGGCGGCCTTCCGTGTTTCCGTCCATGGCGCGGCCTGTGGCGGCAACCCCTTCGGGTTACCTGCCGCGCATCTCGCGCCTTAACGGGAAGACTGCTTCCCGAAAGTGCAATCCGCTGAGGCCACGTTCTGGAAAACGAAATCACTCGACATCGGATCACCTCCTTTCGATTTGTTGAACACATGCTCATGATGGGGTGCGTTGCAGCAAATGACAAGGTGCCATGCTGAAAAAGGCGCCTGCAGGAAAATCCCGCCCAGCGCAGATCCGCGTGCTTCGGCTTGCGATCCACCTACCAAACAGACAAGATTGCGCAATCGGGTCTGGGGGGAACGAGCATGGACGCCACCGAAAGAGCCGCGCGCATCGTTCGAACGGTAATCGAGGCCCTGAAGCCGGGCTTTGCCGTCCGGCTGTGGACCGGGGAACGGATCGGTCCCGCCGGGGGACCGGTGCTTGCCATCAACGATCAGGATATTGTCTGGCAGTTGGCCCGCCGGCCAAATTTCTCGACGCTGCTGGAGATGTGGATTTCCCGGACGATCGACGTGGAGGGCGGGTCGCTGTTCGATCTCTATGCCTTGCCGTCACAAGGAAAGCTGAGGTTGAAGGCATTGCCGAAGCTGGCGATCCTGCGCGACCTGCCGGCAGTCCTGTTCTCGCGACGACAAATGACGAGACGGGCCGACCTGGCCGGCCGCAATCCCTTCGTCAGCGGTTCCAACAAGCAGGCGATCGAACATCACTACGATATTTCGAACGCCTTCTACCGGCTCTTCCTCGACGAGCGCATGGTCTACACCTGCGCCTATTTCACCGATTTCGCCAATGGGATCGACCAGGCACAGAAGGACAAGCTCGACCATATCTGCCGCAAGCTCCGGCTGAAGCCGGGCGACCGTCTGCTCGACATCGGATGCGGCTGGGGTGCGATGCTGATCCATGCAGCCAAGCACTATGGCGCCATCGGCCATGGCGTCTCGCTGTCCGAGGAACAGACCCGGCTGGCGCGCGAACGCATCCGCGCCGAAGGGCTGGAGGACAAGATCACCATCGACATCAAGTCCTACACCGAACTCGACGGCAGCTATGACAAGATCTCGTCGATCGGCATGTTCGAGGCCGTCGGTCTCGCCAACCACGCCACTTATTTCTCGACCGTCCACCGGCTGCTGAAGCCGGGCGGCATCTACCTGCACCACGCCATCACACGCCGCGGCAAGGGCGGCACGCGGAAGACGCTGCGCAAGGGCGCGGAATACAAGGCGCTGATCAAATACATCTTCCCCGGCGGCGAGGTCGACACGATCGGCATGACAACAGGCAATCTCGAGGCGCATGGTTTCCTCATCGCCGATGTCGAGAATCTGCGCGAGCACTATGCCCGCACCTGCAGGCTGTGGGCGGAGCGCCTGCATGCCCGTTTCGACGAAGCGATCGCCGAGGTCGGCGAGCCCAAGGCGCGGCTATGGCTGCTTTACCTGACCGGCTGTTCGATCACTTTCGATCGCGGCTCGGCGCAAATCTTCCAGACTGTCGTCACCAAGCGCGCGCGGGGACCGAGCGGCCTGCCGCCGACGCGAGCGGATCTGTATCGGTAGCTACAGGAACCGCATCGTGTCGCCGACCTTGATGCCGGCCGGCCGATCCACCGTGCAGTAGACACCGAGATTGTGGGCGTTGTGGCGGACGAGGTTGCGCAGGATCGCCGGATCATTGTCGAAGCCGTCCTGGGCGATGATGGTGAAGCCGCAGCGGCGGCATGGTTCGGAAATCGTCAGGAGCAGGTCGCCGATCGCGAGCTTGCGGCCGATCCATTCCGTTTCGGGAAACGAGCCGTCCATCGCCGCCATGTCGACAACGATGTTGGGGCGGAAGCGGCGCGGGTCGGCCGCCCCATCCGGATGCAGCGCCTTCAGCCGCGCAAGCGAAGCCGTGGTCAAGAGGTGGATCGGCGCCTTGGTATAGCGCGCCTGCGTCACCGGACCGGCATAGGCGGGTGGTGCATTCTCCCGGCCGAACGGCCGGATCGAGGCGGCGAAGCCGAGATAGGCCGATACGGCGCGGTCGCATTCGGCGCCTGGCGCGGCCAGCCAGTCGCCGCCAGGGACGGCGACCTCCAGGTCGCGATCATTGGCCAGCCGGGTGCGGATGCGCGGCACCTTGTGCCATTTCGCCTCGCGGTCGGGCCGGGCAATCTCGTTGTCCGAGGTATCGACGAGGCCGAACATGCGGTCGCCCGCCATGCCCGCCGGTCCGACCAGTATGGCGTCCCGGCGCTCGCCGGCGAGCGAACTGGCCGGATAGCGCCAGAGCTGGCTGACAGAGCCCAATGCCGCGTCTTCCCGCATCAGCCCTTCTTGTTCTGCCGGTTGGCGACGAGGTCGTCGACGACCGCCGGGTCGGCCAGCGTCGAGGTGTCGCCAAGCGCGGCAAAATCGTCCTCGGCGATCTTGCGCAGGATGCGGCGCATGATCTTACCGGATCGGGTCTTGGGCAGGCCCGGCGCGAACTGGATCTTGTCGGGCGAGGCTATGGCGCCGATCTCCTTGCGGACATGGGCGATAAGTTCCTTGCGCAGGTCCTCGGTCGGCTCTTCCCCTTTCATCAAGGTAACGTAGCTGTAGATGCCCTGGCCCTTGATGTCGTGCGGGTAGCCGACGACGGCGGCCTCGGAGACCTTCTCATGGCTGACCAACGCCGATTCGACTTCGGCCGTGCCCATGCGGTGGCCGGAAACGTTGATGACGTCGTCGACGCGGCCGGTGATCCAGTAGTAGCCATCGGCGTCGCGGCGGCAGCCGTCGCCGGTGAAGTACTTGCCCTTGTAGGTCGAGAAATAGGTCTGCACGAAGCGGTCGTGATCGCCATAGACGGTACGCATCTGGCCCGGCCAGGAATCGGTGATGCAGAGATTGCCGTCCGCGGCTCCTTCCAGCACCTTGCCTTCGCCGTCGACCAGCTGCGGCTTGACGCCGAAGAAGGGCCTTGTCGCCGAGCCTGGCTTGAGGTCGGTGGCACCGGGCAGCGGGGTGATCAGGATGCCGCCGGTCTCGGTCTGCCACCAGGTGTCGACGATCGGCACCTTGGCGTTGCCGACGACGTTGAAATACCATTCCCAGGCTTCCGGATTGATCGGCTCGCCGACCGAACCGAGTACGCGCAGCGATTTGCGCGAGGTCTTCTTCACCGGGTCGTTGCCGGCCCCCATCAGAGCGCGCAGCGCCGTCGGCGCGGTGTAGAAGATGTTGACCTTGTGCTTGTCGATGACTTCCCAGAAGCGCGACTGCGACGGGTAGTTGGGCACGCCTTCGAACATCAGCGTGGTGGCGCCGTTGGCGAGCGGGCCATAGACGATGTAGCTGTGGCCGGTGACCCAGCCGACATCGGCGGTGCACCAGTAGATGTCGCCATCATGGTAGTCGAAGACATACTGGTGCGTCATCGACACGTAGACGAGATAGCCGGCGGTGGTGTGGAGCACGCCCTTCGGCTTTCCAGTCGAGCCGGACGTGTAGAGGATGAACAGCGGATCCTCCGCCTTCATCTTCTCGGGCTTGCACTCGGCCTTCACCGACGCGACTTCGTCGTGGTACCAGACATCACGGCCAGGCGCCCAGCCGATCTTGCCGCCGGTGCGGCGCACGACGACAACGTTCTTCACCATCACATGGTGCCTGGCGGCAATGTCGATCGCCTTGTCGGTGTTCTCCTTCAGCGGGATCGGCTTGCCGCCGCGCAAGCCCTCGTCGGCGGTGATGACGAAGGTCGATTCGCAGTCGACGATGCGGCCGGCCAGCGCATCCGGCGAGAAGCCGCCGAAGACGATCGAATGGATGGCGCCGATGCGCGTGCAGGCCAGCATCGCATAGGCGGCTTCCGGGATCATCGGCATGTAGATGGTGACGCGGTCGCCTTTCTTGACGCCGTGCTTCTTCATCACATTGGCGAGCCGGCAGACATGTTCGTAAAGCTCGTTGTAGGTGATCTTCTTGTCGTCGTAGGGGTTGTCGCCTTCCCAGATGATGGCGGTCTGGTCGCCGCGCTTCTTCAGGTGGCGGTCGATGCAATTGTACGAGACATTGGTCAGCCCGTCCTCGAACCACTTGATCGAGACCTTGCCGTCGAAGGAGGTGTTCTTGACCTTGCTGAAGGGTTTGAACCAGTCGATGCGCTTGCCGTGCTTGCCCCAGAATTTGTCCGGGTTCTTGATGCTGTCGGCGTACCATTTCAGGTAGGTGTCATTGTCGATCAGCGCATTCTTCTTCCACGCCGGCTGGACGCGATGGACATGAACCTCGGACATTCCTGATTTTCCTCCCGAACCAATCCGCCGGCTTGAAACGCCGGCGGGATCGCGGCGACGCAGCCGCGAATTCGGCGGCATTATTACCAGTTCCGCCGCAACGGCAATATTAGACGTTGGATTCGCGCGGCGGGATGCCGCAGGGAGCCTTGTACACGCTGTCAGCACTCGAACCGGCTCGCTGCTAACTGTATGTTTTCGCGTCGAAAAGCCTGTTTCGATCAGGAAAAATCAATAGACAGTTAAGCAACGGCGCGCACAATCTGACGTTGGGAGGAAAGGAGACTCAATCTGGGGACCGCCATGCGCGACCATTCCGAAATGGACCTGATGCTCAAAGGCTATGGCCTGACCACGGCCAAGATTCTCTATCACTTTCCCGACCATCCCCATCTGCTGCAGAGTTTCATCTGGCAGGACTACGACCTGGCGCCGCAGTTTCCGGTATTGATCCGCTTCATCGAATTCTGGAGGGCAAAGCTCGACGGGCCGCTGCACTCGGTCGTCTACACGCACCAGAAACTTATCGCGCCGAATGAGTGGCGCAAGGTGGATGGGGAGTTCGTGCTGCACTGAACGCAGTAGCCAGGCATTTTATCGACCATTAGTGGTGGCGCAAACGCGCGTCGCTTCGTCATCCACGGGCGGAGCAAGGAGCGTAGCGACGCGGCGCAGACCCGAGGATCCATGCCGGGACTTCCGAGTGCCACAACAGTGCAGAATAATGCTCCGCTGCACTCTACGGCCAAGGTCACGGAATGGATCCTCGGGTCTTCGCGACGCCGCTTCGCGGCTGCTCCGCCCGTGGATGACGAAGTTGAGGGGCTTCGGCTACTCCCCAATGTCTATGGCGGTCCCAGACTGCAGGATCGCGACTTAATCACACCGCTGGTGGGTTGAGCCGGGCGAAGGCTTCCTGGCGGCGATAGGGGAAATACGGGTAGGGCGCGGTGACTTCACTTGCCGCGTCGAGTTTCTTCACCTGTTCCGGCGTCAGCGACCAGCCGACCGCTCCAAGGTTCTGGCGCAGTTGCTCCTCATTGCGGGCGCCGATGATCACCGACGACACGGTCGGTCGCTGGAGCAGCCAGTTGATGGCGATCTGCGGTACGGTCTTGCCGGTTTCCTGCGCCACCGCGTCCAGCGCATCCATGACCCTATAGAGATGCTCGTCCTCGACCGGCGGGCCGAAGCTTGCGGTGTCATGCAGCCGGCTTTTTTCAGGCAGCTTCTGGCCACGGCGGATCTTGCCGGTCAGCCGGCCCCAGCCCAGCGGGCTCCAGACCAGTGCGCCGACGCCCTGGTCGAGGCCGAGCGGCATCAGCTCCCACTCATAGTCGCGGCCGACCAGTGAGTAGTAGACCTGATGTGCGGCGTAGCGGGGATAGCCGTGCTTGTCGGCCGCCGCCAGCGACTTCATCACTTGCCAGCCGGAGAAGTTGGAGACGCCGACATAGCGCAGCTTGCCGGCGCGCACGAGTTCGTCGAGCGTCGACAGCACCTCCTCGATCGGCGTGCCGGCATCGAAGGCATGCAGCTGCAACAGGTCGATGTAATCGGTGCCGAGGCGCTTCAGCGCGGCGTCCGTGGCCTTGATCAGCCGCGAACGCGACGAGCCGTAGTCGGCCGGCCCGTCACCCATCGGCAGTGAGGTCTTGGTCGAGATCAGCACGGCGTCGCGGCGGCCCTTGATCGCTTCGCCCAGCACCTGTTCCGAGGCGCCGTTCGAATAGACGTCCGCCGTGTCGAACAGATTGACGCCGGCTTCCAGGCAGATGTCGACCAGCCGCCGCGCTTCCCTGGCGTCGCTGTTGCCCCAGGCGCCGAACAGCGGGCCGGAGCCGCCGAAGGTTCCCGCGCCGAATGAGAGTGCGGGCACTTTCAGGCCCGATGCGCCGAGACGTCGATAATCCATTTTCTGCTCCTGGTGGTTTGGAAAGAGGAAAGGCAATCCGGTCTGCCGCGAGCGTCAGGACCGGACGGAGACAGGCCCGCCGAGCCCGTTGGTGCGATCGAGGCGCAGGGCCAGCCCAGCCACGGCGAGTGCGGTGACCGGCAGCAAGGCGGCGACCCAGGTGAGCGAACCCAGTCCGAGGCCATGGGCGATGACCGCGCCGCCAAGCCAGGCGCCGGCGGCATTGCCGAGATTGAAGGCGGCGATGTTGAAGGATGAGGCGAGGCTCTGGCCGGCGCCTTGCGCCTTTTCCAGAACCCACATCTGCAACGGCGCTACCGTGGCGAAGGCGGCTGCGCCAAGCAGGCCGACATAGATGACGGCCATGACCTGGCTGTGGATGGCGAAGCTCATGGTCGCGAGCACAAGGGCCAGCACGACGAGACTGCCCAGCACCGCCGGCACCAGCCAGCGGTCGGCAACCTTGCCGCCGACCAGGTTGCCGGCGATGAGGCCGCCGCCGAAGACGAGCAGGATCGGCGACACGGCGGCTTCCTTGAAGCCGCTGATCTGCGTCAACAGCGGCGCGATGTAGGTGAAGACGGCGAAGACGCCGGCATAGCCGAGCACGGTGGTGGCAAGCCCGAGCAGGACCGGCGTGCGGCGCAGCACGGCGAGATCGGCGCGCAGGTCGCTCTTCTCGGGCGCGGCCTGGCTGCGCGGCACCAGGGCCAGGATGACGGCGAAGGCGGCCAGGCCGACCGCGGTGACCGCCCAGAAGGTCGCACGCCAGCCGAAGGCCTGACCAAGCCAGGTGCCGAAAGGCACGCCGAGAATGTTGGCGATGGTGAGCCCGGTGAACATCAGCGCGATCGCCGAGGCCTTCCTGTTGGGTGCGACCAGGCCGGTGGCGACCACCGAGCCGACGCCGAAGAAGGTGCCGTGGGCAAAGGCAGTGATGACCCGTGCCCCCATCAGGGTCCAATAGTCAGGCGCCAGCGCACAGGCGAGATTGCCCAGCGTGAAGATCGCCATCAGCGCCAGAAGCACGGTCTTGCGCGGCCAATTGCCGGTGGCGATGGTGAGCAGCGGCGCGCCGATGACGACGCCGAGCGCATAGCCCGAAATGAGCTGCCCGGCGGCCGAGATCGAGACGCCGAAATCCTTGCTGACGTCGAGCAGCAGGCCCATGATGACGAATTCGGTAACGCCGATGCCGAAGGCACCGGCGGCGAGGGCGTAGAGAGCAAGAGGCATGGCGGTTCCCACTTTGAAAGACGGCCGTTAAGGCGATGAGCGCCTTTGTCCAATCCGCGCCCCGACCGGGAAGATCGTGTTGCCAGGTGCTGTGAACCAGACTTGATCAAGGCATATTTTCTGTGAAATAGATTCACAGATGGCCAGACCCGACATAAACCGTTCCGGCGAGATCGAAGTCTTCGTGCGCGTCGTGGAGGCGGGCAGCTTTTCCGCCGCGGCGCGCGCGTTGCGCATGACGCCGTCGGCCGTCAGCAAGCTGATCGCGCGGCTGGAAACCCGGCTCGGCGCGCGGCTGGTCAGCCGCTCGACGCGCAAGCTGCTGCTGACGCCGGAAGGGGCGGCGTTCTATGAAAGCGGGCTGCGCATCCTCGCCGACATGGCGGCGGCCGAGCGCGAGGCGGCCGCGGGCGCCGCGCCGCGCGGGCGGCTGCGCGTCAACACCTACGTGCCGTTCGGGGTGCACCGGCTGATCCCGCTGCTGCCGCGCTTCCTCGAACGCTACCCCGAAATCTCGGTAGATCTGGTGCTGACCGACAGTGTCATCGACCTGATGGCCGAACGTGCCGATGTGGCGATCCGGGCCGGGCCGCTTGGCGAGTCACGGCTGGTGGCGCGCAAGCTCGGGCAGAGCCCGGTGGTCGTCGTTGCGGCCCCTTCCTACCTCGAGCCGCACGGCACGCCGCTGACGCCGGCCGATCTCGACACACACAACCGAATGGGCTTCGGCTTCGTCAGGCACATTGACGGCTGGCCGTTCCTCGACGCGCAGGGCAATGCCGTCATGATCCCGATCACCGGCAACGCCCAGGTCAGCGACGGCGAGGCAATGCGGCTGATGACGCTGGCCGGGGCAGGCATTTCCCGGCTGGCGCGCTGGCATGTGGCGGCCGATATCGCCGCCGGGCGGCTGGTGCCGCTGCTGGAGGATTTCAACCCGGGCGACGAGGAGGCGACGCACGCTGTCTATGTCGGCCAGGGCCGGCATCTGCCGGCACGGGTAAGGGCATTTCTCGATTTTCTGGCCGAGAGCGTGCGGCTGGGCTGAACGGTTTTCGGGAGCCGGACGGCTCCCGAAATGTCTGTGCCGGCTGCTTATGCCTTGGGTACGAACGGCGCCGGGCGCCGGCCGGCGCCTTGCCGCTCCAACATCCAGCCGGGATATTCGGACGGCAGCGCGCTGACTTCGTCGAGCTTGGCGAGATCGTCCGCGTCGAGCTTCACTTCAGCCGCGGCAAGGTTCTGTTCGAGCTGGTCCATACGGCTGGCGCCGATGATGACGCTCATCACGAAAGGCTTGGCCAGGACATAGCCGAGCGCCACCGTGGCAACGCTGACATCGTGCTTCTTGGCGATCTCGCGCATGACGCCGACGGCCGCCCAGGCGCGGTCCTCGTTGACCGGCGGGAAGTTAAAGGACGCACGGCGGCCTTCGCCATTGCCGGGCGCACCGGGGCCGTATTTGCCCGACAGCAGGCCGCCGGCCATGGGCGACCACACCATCAAGCCGAGTTTCTCCTCATTGATGAGCGGCACGATCTCACGCTCGAGATCGCGACCGGCGATCGAATAATAGGACTGTATGGTCTCGAAACGAGCAAAACCCTTGCGGTCGGCGATGCCGAGCGCCTTGGCGATGCGCCAGGCCTGCCAGTTGGAAACGCCGACATACCGGACCTTGCCGCTGGCAACGAGATCGTCGAGCGCCCGCAGCGTTTCGTCGATCGGGGTGACCGCGTCGGTACCGTGCAGCTGATAGAGATCGATATGGTCGAGCTGCAGCCGTTCGAGGCTCGCATCGACCGAATCCATGATGTGACCCCGCGAGGAGCCGCGATCGTTCGGTCCGTTGCCCATGGTGCCATGGACCTTGGTGGCGATCACCACGCTCGATCTGGGAATGCCGAGGTCTCGCAGGGACTGGCCGAGCAGGCGCTCGGATTCGCCGAAGGAATAGACGTCGGCCGTGTCGAAGAAGTTGACGCCGGCGGCGATCGAGCGGCCGACGATCTCGTTGACGCCCTTCTGGTCGAGGCTGGCGATCAGGCCCCATTGGGCATTCTGGCCTGCGGCGCCGAAGGTCATCGTGCCGAGACAGAGTTCGGAGACGAACATCCCCGTATTTCCAAGCTGGTTGTAACGCATGGCGAAGGCTCCAGGAGAAATGTGATGACGCAAAACAAATAGGAACGGTACGTTTCGTTTCCAGTGTTGGCGTAATGAACCAGTCGCGGTTGGCATCATAGGTCCGTGAATTGTCGGTGGGCTACGAAGTAAATGTTACCAGCGCGGCTAGCAGCCATGATTTCTCGGAACCTTGGAGATTGGCCGAAACATTTCCCACTTCGTCATCCACGGGCGGAGCAGCCGCGAAGCGGCGTCGCGAAGACCCGAGGATCCATGCCGCGACCTTGCTGACGGTTGCTACGGAACAGAATTCTGGACCGTGGCGACGTTTCGGAGTCCCGGCATGGATCCTGGGGTCTGCGCCGCGTCGCTTCGCTCCTTGCTCCGCCCCAGGATGACGAAGACGAAGGCCTACCGACTACCAAAAATCGCCGAGCCGACCCTGACGCTGGTGGCGCCGAAGGCGATGGCCGTTTCGTAGTCGCCGGACATGCCCATGGATAGCCTTTCGACTCCGGCCTCGCGCCCAAGCTTCTCCAGCAGCGCGAAATGCGGGCCGGGATTTTCGTCTGCCGGGGGGATGCACATCAGGCCTTCGATGGCGAGGCCGTGGACATCGCGGCAGCGGGTTACGAAGGCCACGGCATCGCGCGGTTCGATACCGGCCTTCTGCGGCTCGGAGCCAGTGTTGACCTGGACATAGAGTTTCGGCGCGCGGCCCTGCCGGGCCATCTCCCTGGCGAGTTCGGCGGCGATCTTCTCGCGGTCGACCGTCTCGATGACGTCGAACAGCGCCACCGCCTCTTTCGCCTTGTTCGATTGCAGCGGACCGATCAGGTGCAGTTCGATGTCGGGGAATGCCAGCTTCAGGGCCGGCCATTTGCCTTGCGCTTCCTGGACGCGATTCTCGCCGAAGACCCGCTGGCCGGCCTCGATCACCGGCTGGATGTCGGCGACGTCAAAGGTCTTGGAAACCGCGACCAGCGTCACGGCACCGGCCTGGCGAGCGGCCTCCTGCTCGGCGGCGGCGATCTTCGCCTTGACCGCGAAAAGCTGCTGAACGGTGTCACCCATATGCAAATCCCGCTGTTTTGACCCGCGTTTTTAGCCGCCGCGATGCCCATATGGTTGACGGGTTTGCCAAACCATGGTGAACACCCGGACCACATTCCCTGAACCGCCGAGCCAATCGCCCGCGGTTCGCGCCTGCTTTTAAGTGAAAAACGTCCCATGGCAACCGAACGATACAATCCGCGCGCGTCAGAGCCCAAATGGCAGAAGGCCTGGGCCACCAAGAAGCTTTTCGAAGCGCACAATGACGACCCGAAGCCTAAATACTACGTGCTGGAAATGTTCCCCTATCCGTCGGGGCGCATCCATATCGGCCATACCCGCAACTACACGATGGGTGACGTGGTGGCGCGCTACAAGCGGGCCAAGGGGTTCAACGTGCTGCATCCGATGGGCTGGGACGCCTTCGGCATGCCGGCCGAGAACGCGGCGATGCAGAACAAGGTCCATCCCAAGGAATGGACCTACCAGAACATCGCCACCATGCGCGAGCAGCTCAAGGTCATGGGCCTGTCGCTGGACTGGGCACGCGAATTCGCCACCTGCGACGTCGACTACTACCACCGCCAGCAGATGCTGTTCCTGGATTTCGTCGAGAAGGGACTGGTGACGCGCAAATCCTCCAAGGTCAATTGGGACCCGGAGGACATGACCGTGCTCGCCAACGAGCAGGTCATCGACGGGCGCGGCTGGCGCTCCGGCGCGCTGGTCGAACAGCGCGAGCTGACGCAGTGGTTCTTCAAGATCACCGATTTCGCGCAGGACCTGCTGGATTCGCTCGACGGGCTCGACGAATGGCCCGAAAAAGTGAAGCTGATGCAGCAGAACTGGATCGGCCGTTCGGAAGGTCTGCTGATCCGCTGGCCGCTCGCCTCGGACATCGCCGGCGAGCATGAGCTGGAAGTCTACACGACGCGGCCTGACACTATTTTCGGCGCCTCCTTCATGGCCATCGCCGCCGACCACCCGCTGGCCAAGAAAGCCGCCGAGACCAATCCGGCGCTGGCGAAGTTCATCGAGGAGGTCCGCCATATGGGCACTTCGGTGGCGGCGCTGGAGACGGCGGAGAAGAAGGGATTCGACACCGGCATCCGCGTCGTTCATCCCTTCGACGACAGCTGGACGCTGCCTGTCTACGTGGCCAATTTCGTTTTGATGGAATACGGCACCGGCGCCATCTTCGGCTGCCCGGCGCATGACCAGCGCGACCTCGATTTCGCCAACAAATACGGCCTGACGGTGGTGCCGGTGGTGATGCCCGAAGGCGAGAATCAGGCGACCTTCCAGATCATCGACGTGGCCTATGGCGACGACGGCGCGATGATCAATTCGCGCTTCCTCGACGGGATGAAGCCGACCCAGGCTTTTGACGAAGTGGCCAGGCTCCTGGAACAGAAGACGATCGGCAACCGGCCGATGGCCGAGCGCAAGGTCAATTTCCGCCTGCGCGACTGGGGCATTTCGCGCCAGCGCTACTGGGGCTGCCCGATCCCGATGATCCATTGCGAGGATTGCGGCGTGGTGCCGGTTCCCAAGGCCGACCTGCCGGTCAAGCTGCCCGACGACGTCGATTTCGACCGGCCGGGCAATCCGCTCGACCGGCATCCGACCTGGCGGCACGTGAAGTGCCCGCAATGCGGCAAGGATGCGCGCCGCGAGACCGACACGATGGACACGTTCGTCGATTCGTCCTGGTATTTCGCCCGCTTCACCGCGCCCTGGGCGCATGAGCCGACCGATCCCAAGGCGGCGAACGAATGGCTGCCGGTCGACCAGTATATTGGCGGCATCGAGCACGCGATCCTGCACCTGCTCTATTCGCGCTTCTTCACCCGCGCCATGCGCGAGACCGGCCATGTCGATCTGGCCGAGCCGTTCAAGGGCCTCTTCACGCAAGGCATGGTGGTGCACGAGACCTACCGGGTTGGTTCGGCATCGAATGGCCGTTGGCTGGCACCGACCGAGGTGCGGCTGGAGGAAGTCGACGGCAAGCGCCGCGCCATCGACATCGCCACCGGCGAGGCGGTCGCCATTGGCCCGCTGGAGAAGATGTCGAAGTCGAAGAAGAACACGGTGAGCCCGGAAGACATCACCGACGGCTACGGCGCCGACACGGCGCGCTGGTTCATGCTGTCGGATTCGCCGCCCGAGCGCGACGTCGAATGGACCGACGATGGCGCCGCCGGCGCGCATCGCTTCATGCAGCGCATCTGGCGCCTGGTGTCGACAGCGGCCGAGACGCTGGCGGGCGTCAAGTCTGCCGCGGCCGGCGCCGGCGAGGCGGGAGCGGTCTCGAAAGCCGCGCACAAGATACTCAAGGCAGTCGGCGAGGACATCGAGAAGCTCGCCTTCAACCGCGCCATCGCCCGTATCTATGAACTGGCCAACGTGCTGAACACACCACTCAACGAGGTGGCCGAAGGCAAGGCCGATCCGGCACTGCAAGGCGCCTGCCGCCAGGCCGTGGAAATCCTGGTGCATCTGATCGCGCCGGTGATGCCGCATCTGGCCGAAGAGTGCTGGGAGACGCTCGGCGGCACCGAACTGGTCGCCGAACGGCCGTGGCCGGTCTTCGATCCGGCGCTGGTCGTCGACAACGAAGTCACCTATCCGGTGCAGGTCAACGGCAAGAAGCGGGGGGATTTGACAATTGCCCGCGACGCGGACCAAGGTGCGGTCGAAAAAGCGGTATTGGCTCTCGACTTCGTGCAGAAAGCACTTGAAGGTAAGGCTCCGCGCAAGGTGATCATCGTGCCGCAGAGGATCGTCAATGTCGTTGCCTGATCGGGAAAAGACAGAGCTGAGCCGGTTGCTGCGCCGTGTGGCGCTTGCCGGCCTTGTCGGCTCGCTCGCGCTGGTTTCGGCCTGCACGGTGCGGCCGCTCTATTCCAGCGCGCCGTTGACGACGGGTTCGAGCGCCAATGCCGAACTGGCATCGATCGCCATCAAGCCGGTCAAGACGCGTTATGCCCAGCAGGTACGCAACAACCTGATCTTCGGCTTTGGGCGCGGTGCCGGCGAACCGGCATCGCCGCTTTACTCACTTGATCTCAGCGTGACCGAAGCCGTTGAATCCTCCGCCCTCGTGCAGGTCGGAACCGATCAGGACGAGCCGACCGCCGGCTCAGTGACGCTTACCGCCAGCTATACGCTGACCGATGCGAAAACCGGCGTCGTCATCACGGTCGGCAAGCGCGCGATCACCTCCTCCTTCGACAGGCCGCGTCAGGAATTCGCCTCGTATCGGGCGCAGATCGACGCCGAAAATCGCGCCGCGCGCGAACTGGCCGAGGCCCTGCAACTTTCCATCGCCCAGGATCTGGTCCGGCACGGCAAGGCGGCCAGCTAACGCTGTTCTTCGTTTTTACGAAGACGTCATCTCGATCCTTGCTTCGGGCCGCCCGGCAGCAGCCGGGTGTCCTATTTCCAGCGCGCTTTTTTAGCCCGACGCAGGGATGACCGGGTGATCGCCGAATGGCGATCAGCCGATCGAATCCCGATCACTCCATATCGTCGCGAAAGATACGTTTCAGTCGCTTTAGCTGCGCTGACGGGAAGCAACTGTTAACCACTCGCTCCCTATTGCTCAGCAGACGTTTCAGAGTGAGTCTTGAGAATGGAATCCAAGCGTTTTCCCCGGGTCAATTCATTGAAGGCAGCCTCGCCCGATGACCCCGGAGCAGAGCGTTTCAGCGGCAGGAGCGACAAGGCGGATAGCCAGCGTACCGGCGCAGCCAAGGCCGGCAATTCCCAGCCGCCCCTTAATCTTGGTGGCAACGAAAGCCCCGCCTGGCAGGATTACTTCTTCCTGGCGCCCAATGTGCGGTTCACGCGCACGCCGGACTATGACGCCAGCACAAACAATACGCGGCGCGAGCAGGTTGCTGCCGAGGAAAGTGAGCCACTGACGCCGCCAGTACAGCAGGCAATCGCCCATCCGGCTGCGGCACTCCAGGCAGGCTCGTCCTCGCCATCGCCAATGAGAAACCCCGTCCCGGAAGCCGCCCGACCTCTCGCAGGCAACAGGGCCGTGACGCATGAAAGGCAGCCTGCCCCTGCCCCTGTATCCGCCCAGCCAGGGCATGCCGGCGAGAGGGCGCGGACTGTTGCGCCGGCGAGCTCCAGGACGGCGGTAACGGCACGTGCATCCGCGCCGGCAGCGTCTGCCCGCGAGGTTGCATCACCGGTCAGAACACAAGGCCGCGGAAATGCACGCTGGCCCTATCTGTCGGATCACGTTTTCTTCGAACTCATGGCGCCCTACATGATCGAGAGCCCGTTGCCGGCGCCACGGGCGGTCTCGGCTCCGCGGCCGGCCGCGCCGGTCGTGCCGCCACGGGTAAATATCCATGCCACGCCCACGGCCGACCCGACAGCGTTGTTTCGGGTCATCGAGTGCCTTCCAGGCCTGCAAGCCTCATCCGCCTTGCCGGATGTCCGTCCGGCCAATTCGAACAAAGCCGCAAGCAATGCGCCGCAGGATGCCCGGACAGCGGTCGCGGTTCCCGCTGCCGCGACGAGCAACGCCGTTCAGGTCCAGGTTGCGCAAAGCGCGGAGGAGACCGTGCAGGCTCCAGCCATGCGCGCATCCGCGACGCTGCCCAGGGTCGGCAAGATCGTGCCGGCCACGACAGGCGAGGCATATGAACTCCCCTCCGAAGAGCTGCTGCAGCAGCCGCCGGAAGGGCAGGGCTTCTACATGTCGCAGGAGCGGCTCGAGCAGAATGCCGATCTCCTGGAAAGCGTGCTGGAGGATTTCGGCGTCAAGGGAGAAATCATCCACGTTCGCCCGGGGCCGGTCGTGACGCTCTATGAGTTCGAGCCGGCGCCGGGCGTCAAATCGTCCCGCGTCATCGGTCTTGCCGACGACATTGCCCGCTCCATGTCGGCGATTTCGGCGCGCGTCGCCGTCGTGCCCGGCCGCAACGTCATCGGCATCGAGCTGCCGAACGAGACGCGCGAGACGGTCTATTTCCGCGAGCTGATCGAATCGCAGGGTTTCCGCAAGACCAGCTGCAAGCTGGCGCTTTGCCTCGGCAAGACGATCGGCGGCGAGCCCGTCATCGCCGAACTGGCGAAGATGCCGCATCTGCTCGTTGCCGGCACCACCGGCTCGGGCAAATCGGTTGCCATCAACACGATGATCCTGTCGCTGCTCTACCGGCTGAAGCCGGAAGAATGCCGGCTGATCATGGTCGATCCCAAGATGCTCGAGCTCTCCGTCTATGACGGCATCCCGCATCTTCTGACGCCCGTCGTCACCGATCCCAAGAAGGCGGTCACCGCGCTCAAATGGGCGGTGCGCGAGATGGAGGACCGCTATCGCAAGATGGCGCGGCTCGGCGTGCGCAACATCGACGGCTACAATGAGCGTGCCGCCCAGGCCCGCGACAAGGGCGAGGCGGTCGTCATGACGGTGCAGGCCGGCTTCGAAAAGGGCACCGGCGCGCCGCTCTTCGAGCAGCAGGAAATCGATCTTGCGCCGATGCCCTACATCGTCGTCATCGTCGACGAGATGGCCGATCTGATGATGGTCGCCGGCAAGGAGATCGAAGGCGCCATCCAGCGCCTGGCGCAGATGGCGCGCGCGGCCGGCATCCACCTGATCATGGCGACGCAACGCCCCTCGGTCGATGTCATCACCGGCACGATCAAGGCCAATTTCCCGACCCGCATCTCCTTCCAGGTCACGTCCAAGATTGACAGCCGCACCATCCTGGGCGAGCAGGGCGCCGAGCAGCTGCTTGGCCAGGGCGACATGCTGCACATGATGGGTGGCGGACGCATCGCCCGCGTGCACGGTCCGTTTGTGTCGGACGCGGAGGTCGAGCATGTCGTGGCGCACCTGAAGGCGCAGGGCCGCCCGGAATATCTGGAAACCGTGACAGCCGACGAGGACGAGGAAGAGGTCGAAGACGACCAGGGCGCGGTCTTCGACAAGGGATCGGTCGCCGCCGAGGACGGCGATTCCAGCTATGACGAAGCGGTCAAGGTGGTGTTGCGCGACAAGAAGTGTTCGACGTCCTACATCCAGCGCCGGCTCGGCATCGGTTACAACCGCGCCGCTTCCCTGGTCGAACGCATGGAGAAAGAGGGATTGGTCGGCGCGCCGAACCACGTCGGCAAGCGCGAGATCACCATGGGGCGGCGCCCGCCGGCGGCCGCGCCCGACGACGACGGCTCGGAGTGATCGGCAGCCTTCGGCGCCGTTCTCCCGAAAACAAAAAAGGCCGGTTGCCCGGCCTTTTTTCATGGAAGCGGTGCGATCTCAGCCGATCTTCTGGCCGGTCTTGGCCCAGTCGGCGAGGAAGGTGGCGAGGCCCTTGTCGGTCAGCGGATGGTTGACCAGCGCCTTCAGCGTCGCCGGCGGCGCGGTGACGACATCGGCGCCGATCAGGGCCGCCTGCTTGACGTGGTTTACCGTGCGCACCGAGGCGGTCAGGATCTCGGTCTGGAAATCATAATTGTCATAGATCTGCCGGATCTCCTGGATCAGCTCCATGCCGTCCGAACCGGTGTCGTCGATGCGGCCGACGAAGGGCGAGATGAACGAGGCGCCGGCCTTGGCGGCGAGCAGCGCCTGGTTGGCCGAGAAGCACAGCGTGACGTTGACCATGCGGTTCATCTGGGTGCGGATCGTCTTGCAGGCCTTCAGGCCGTCCAGCGTCAGCGGCACCTTGATGCAGACATTGGGCGCGATCTTGGCCAGCACCTCGGCCTCCGCCATCATGTTCTTGTATTCGGTCGCCACCACTTCGGCTGAAACCGGACCTTCGACGATATCGCAGATCTGCTTAGTGACGTCGGCGATCTTGCCGCCGGATTTCAGGATCAGCGACGGGTTGGTGGTGACTCCGTCGAGCAGCCCCAGATCGTTGAGCTCACGGATATCCTTGATGTCGGCGGTATCGACAAAAAATTTCATGGCGGTCTCCTGACGATTTCGTCGTGCTTGGAAAGGCACGTTCAGCGTTGCTCTTTGATCTAGACCAAAGTCGGGGCAAGGTCACGCCTCATGATCGAAGATTCGCCCTTTGTCGCAGCCGCACCGGTGCTGGTGCCGATGCCCGCCGAACGCCCTTACACCTATGCCGTGCCGGCCGGCATGCGCGTGGTGCCGGGGTCGATCGTGCGCGTGCCGCTCGGACCGCGCCAGGTCGCCGGCATCGTCTGGGACGGCACGGTCGAGAACATCGACGCGAAAAAGCTGCGCCCGATCGAACAGGTTTTCGACTGCCCGCCGATCGACCGCGCCATGCGCCGCTTCGTCGACTGGGTAGCGCAATACACGCTGTCGGCGCCGGGCATGGTGGCACGCATGCTGCTGCGCGCGCCGGAGGCCTTCGACCCGGAACCCTGGATCGAGGGACTACAGCGAACGCTCCTCGTTCCCGACCGGATGACGGATGCGCGGGCGCGCGTGCTGGAGACTGCCGAAGGCGGGCTCGCCTGGACGCGATCCGGCCTGGCGCATGCGGCCGGCGTGTCGTCGACGGTGATCGAGGGGCTGAAGGCGCAAGGCGTGTTCGAGACGGTGATGATCCCGCCGCGTCCTGTGGTGGCCGCTCCCGACCCAAGCTATGCCGTGCCGGAGCTGATGCCGGACCAGAGCGACGCAGCATCGATGCTGCGCGCCAATGTCGCGGCCGGCACCTTCAATGTCGCGCTGCTCGACGGCGTCACCGGTTCGGGCAAGACGGAGGTTTATTTCGAGGCGGTGGCGGCGGCGCTCGACCAAGGCAAGCAGGTGCTGATCCTTTTGCCGGAGATCGCGCTGACCCATGCTTTTCTCGAGCGCTTCCAGCAGCGCTTCGGCGCCAAGCCGGGCGAATGGCATTCCGACCTGCCGCCCAGGATGCGTGAAAAAGTCTGGCGGCAAGTGGCGGAAGGCACGGTGCGCGTCGTTGCCGGCGCCCGGTCGGCTTTGTTCCTGCCGTTCAAGGAACTTGGCCTGATCGTGGTCGACGAGGAGCACGACCCGGCCTACAAGCAGGAAGATCGCGTCTTCTACAACGCCCGCGACATGGCCGTGGTGCGCGGCCATATTGGCGGCTTCCCGATCGTGCTGGCATCGGCGACGCCATCGGTCGAGAGCCGGGTCAATGCGAGCCAGGGCAAATACAACAGAGCCATACTCTCCGCCCGCTTCGCCGAAGCGGCGCTGCCGCAGCTGAAGTCGATCGACATGCGGCGCGCGCCGCCGGCGCGTGGCGGCTTCCTGTCGCCGGTGCTGATCGACCATATGCGCCGGACGCTGGAGCGGAAGGAGCAGTCGCTGCTGTTCCTCAACCGGCGCGGCTATGCGCCGCTGACGCTGTGCCGGGTTTGCGGCCATCGCTTCGGCTGTCCGGTCTGCTCGGCCTGGCTGGTCGAGCATCGTTTTCGCGGCCAACTGGTCTGCCATCATTGCGGGCACAATGAGCGCCGCCCCGAAGCCTGCCCGGAATGCGGTACGCTCGACCATCTGGTCGCCTGCGGGCCGGGCGTCGAGCGCATCGCCGAGGAGGTCGTCACGCATTTCCCCGATGCGCGCACCATCGTCTTGTCATCTGACCTGATGGGCGGCGTGCGGCGACTGCGGCTGGAACTGGAGGCGATCGCCGATGGCGAGGCCGACATCGTCATCGGCACGCAACTCGTCGCCAAGGGCCACAACTTCCCCAACATGACGCTGGTCGGCGTCGTCGACGCCGATCTCGGTCTCGCCAATGGCGATCCGCGCGCAGCCGAGCGCACCTTCCAGCTGCTCAGCCAGGTGACCGGCCGCGCCGGGCGCACCGGCAAGAAGAGCCTCGGCCTGCTGCAGACCTTCCAGCCGGACCATCCGGTGATGCGGGCGATCGTCTCCGGCGACGCCGAGGCTTTTTACGAGCGCGAGATCGCAGAGCGCGAGCGGGCGGCCTTGCCGCCCTTCGGCCGGCTGGCCGGCGTCATCATCAGCGCGGTGACGCGGGCCGAAGCCGAGGGCCATGCACGCGGGCTGCGCCGCGCCGCGCCGGAGGCGTCGGACCTGTTCGTGCTGGGGCCGGCCGAAGCGCCACTGTCGTTGCTCGGCGGCCGCCATCGCTTCCGCCTGCTGATCCAGGGCGAACGGCGCGCAGACATGCAAGGCTTTATCCGCGCCATGCTGGCCAATGGGCCCAAACTGCGGGGTTCGGTCCGGGTGCAGGTCGACATCGATCCGCAGAGCTTTTTGTAAGGTCGCGATATTGGCGATACGCTGCAGGCCAGCGAGAAATGGAAGATCACATGAAAACTCTTGGCCTCATCGGCGGCATGAGTTGGGAATCGACCGCCATCTACTATCGCCTGCTCAACGAGATCGTGCGCGAGCGGCTTGGCGGGCTGCACTCGGCCAAGGTTCTGCTCTGGTCGTTCGACTTCGCAGAGATCGCCGAGCGGCAGCATCATGGCGATTGGGATGGTGCCGGCATGCTTCTGGTCGAAGCCGCGCGCAAGCTCGAGGCGGGCGGCGCGGAAGGCCTGCTTTTGTGTACCAACACCATGCACAAGCTGGCAGACCAGGTGCAGGCGTCCGTATCCATTCCGCTGATCCACATCGCCGACGCCACGGCGGTGGCGATCAAGCGCGCCGGCATGCAGCGCCCGGCATTGTTGGCGACGCGGTTCACCATGGAGCAGGATTTCTACAAGGGCAGGCTCGCCGACAAATACGGCCTGTCACCCGTGGTGCCCGATGCCGCGGGGCGCGACATGGTGCATCGCGTCATCTATGACGAGCTCTGCCAGGGCATTGTCAGCGACGCTTCGAAGGCTGCCTATATGGAAGAGGCCGAGCGTCTGCGCCGTGAAGAGGCCGCCGACAGCCTGATCATGGGCTGCACCGAGATCACCATGCTGATCGGCCAGCGCGATTTCGACATTCCGGTCTTTGATACGACGCGCATCCATGCCGAGGCGGCCGTGGAATTCGCTCTCGGTTGATGCGCTTGTCCTAAAGTGCCCGGAGCCATCTGGCGCGGCGTTTTTCCTCCGGTAGAATGCCCGCAATTTCAAAACAGGCATTTCGAGGGGACAAAATGGATTTTGCGCTTCCATGGCCGACGAGCCAGGGCGAATGGCTGGCCTGGTCGAGTGCCGTCTTCACCGTGCTGCTCGGCCTTCTGTTTTTCCTGGCACCGGGCCTGGCCTTTCGCATCCTGCGCCTGCAGGCCAAGCCCGAGAAGGCGGCGGCGATCGCCGAGGGACGCGGCAGGATGTCGGGCTTTTATATTGGCGTCGGCCTGTGCTGTATCCTTCTGGCGCAGCCGCTGATTTACATGGCGCTCGGCTTCTCCTGGCTGTTCACCGCCTTCGGCCGGCTGCTGTCGATGATGTCCGACGGCGCCAACACACCTTTCAATTGGGTTTCCATTGTGGTGGAATTGGTCCTGGCGGCGTTGCCGCTTGCCTTTGCCTTCGGCTTTGTGCCCTGAATCCAAGGGTATTCCGGCGCGCGAGACCCGAGTCTTTCGCCGGATGCGACAATAGTGCCTGAAAAGCATGCGGAACGACGCATTGCGGTCTTAAAATGCCTGTGCTAGACGGCAATCGACTTTCGGCCGGGGATAGCGGAAGCCGCGCCTCCGTGCTTGAAAAAATGCAGTAAGGTCAAAGATTTAGCCAGAGTTTTTGCTCGCGCCAACAATCTGCGGCCTGTCAGACAAGAGAAAAGACGGTCCGTGGCTCAATCGTCATCGCCAATCTCAGGTGTCGCAGAACGCTATGCGGGTTCGCTGTTCGAACTCGCCCTGCAGGCAAATTCCGTGGCCAAGGTCGAGGCCGACCTCAACAGTTTCGAGGCGATGCTCGCGGGCAGCGCCGACCTGACCCGGCTGATCAACAGCCCGGTGTTCTCCAGCGAGGACCAGGCGAAGGCGATCGCGGCGATCGCCGACAAGGCCGGGATCACCAGCCTCGCCGGCAATTTCCTGCGCGTCGTCGCCCGCAACCGCCGGCTGTTCGCGGTGCCCGGCATGATCAAGGCGTTCCGCCAGATCGCTGCCGAACACCGTGGCGAGACCGCTGCCGAAGTGACGTCGGCTCACGAGCTGACGGCCGCCCAGCAGACTGAACTCAAGGCGGCGCTGAAAGGTGTTGCCGGCAAGGATGTGGCCATCTCCGTCACCGTCGATCCGTCGCTGCTCGGCGGGCTGGTGGTCAAGATGGGCTCGCGCCAGATCGATACGTCGCTCAAAACCAAACTCAATTCGCTCAAGCTTGCACTGAAAGAGGTCGGCTGATGGACATCCGCGCCGCGGAAATTTCCGCAATTCTGAAAGACCAGATCAAGAATTTCGGCAAGGAGGCCGAGGTCTCCGAAGTTGGACAGGTGCTGTCCGTCGGTGACGGTATCGCCCGCGTCTACGGCCTCGACAATGTCCAGGCCGGCGAAATGGTCGAATTCCCCGGCGGCATCCGCGGCATGGCGCTCAACCTCGAAGCCGACAATGTCGGCGTCGTCATCTTCGGCGCCGACCGCGACATCAAGGAAGGCGACATCGTCAAGCGGACCGGCGCCATCGTCGACGTTCCGGTCGGTCCGGGCCTGCTCGGCCGCGTCGTCGACGCGCTCGGCAATCCGATCGACGGCAAGGGCCCGATCAAGGCGATCGAGCGCAAGCGCGTCGACGTCAAGGCGCCCGGCATCATTCCGCGCAAATCGGTGAACGAGCCGATGTCGACCGGCCTCAAGGCCATCGACGCGCTGATCCCGGTCGGCCGTGGCCAGCGCGAACTCGTCATCGGCGATCGCCAGACCGGCAAGACCGCCATCATTCTCGACACGATGCTCAACCAGAAGTCGGTGCACGACAACGGTCCCGAGAAGGAAAAGCTCTACTGCGTCTACGTTGCCGTCGGCCAGAAGCGCTCGACCGTCGCGCAGTTCGTCAAGGTGCTGGAAGAGCGCGGCGCGCTCGAATATTCGATCATCGTCGCCGCCACCGCGTCCGATCCGGCGCCGATGCAGTTCCTGGCGCCGTTCGCCGGCGCCACGATGGGCGAGTATTTCCGCGACAACGGCATGCATGCGCTGATCAGCTACGACGATTTGTCGAAGCAGGCCGTCGCCTATCGCCAGATGTCGCTGCTCCTGCGCCGCCCGCCGGGCCGCGAAGCCTATCCGGGCGACGTCTTCTACCTGCACTCGCGCCTGCTTGAGCGCGCCGCCAAGCTCAATGACGATCTGGGCGGCGGTTCGCTGACCGCGCTGCCGGTCATTGAGACGCAGGCCAACGACGTGTCGGCCTATATCCCGACCAACGTGATCTCGATCACCGACGGCCAGATCTTCCTCGAAACCAACCTGTTCTTCCAGGGCATCCGTCCTGCGGTGAACGTCGGTCTGTCGGTCAGCCGCGTCGGCTCGGCCGCGCAGATCAAGGCGATGAAGCAGGTTGCCGGCTCGATCAAGGGCGAGCTCGCGCAGTACCGCGAAATGGCGGCCTTCGCGCAGTTCGGCTCGGACCTCGATGCCGCCACGCAGCGTCTGCTCAACCGCGGATCGCGCCTGACCGAACTTCTGAAGCAGCCGCAGTTCTCGCCGCTGAAGACGGAAGAGCAGGTCGCGGTGATCTTCGCCGGTGTCAACGGCTATCTCGACAAGCTGCCGGTCAACCAGGTCGGCAAGTTCGAGCATGGCCTGCTCAGCCACATGCGTGCGGCGGGCAAGGACGTTCTCGACGCCATCCGCAAGGAAAAGGCGCTGTCGGACGATCTGCGCGCCAAGCTGAAGGCCGAGATCGACGCTTTCGCCAAGACCTTCGCCTGAGCGAAGCGACAAGACGGGATCAGGTTTGAAGCATGCCTTCATTAAAAGACCTTCGTAACCGTATCGCCTCGGTCAAGGCGACGCAGAAAATCACCAAGGCGATGCAGATGGTCGCCGCGGCGAAGCTGCGCCGTGCGCAAGAGGCCGCGGAAGCGGCGCGCCCCTATTCGGAGCGCATGGGTTCCGTGCTGGCCAACATCACCCAGGCGATCGGCGGTGGCGGCGATGCCCCGGCGCTGATGACCGGAACCGGCAAGGACGACGTGCATCTGCTCGTCGTCTGCACCGCCGAGCGCGGCCTGTGCGGCGGCTTCAATTCCCAGATCGCCCGTCACGCCCGCGACCATATCCGCCGGCTTCTGGCCGACGGCAAGCAGGTCAAGATCATCTGCGTCGGCAAGAAGGGCTTCGACATACTGCGCCGCGACTATGCAGCGATGATCCTCGATCGTGTCGACCTGCGCGAGGTCAAGACGCTCGGCTTCGTCAATGCCGACGCGATCGCCAAGAAGGTCATCCACCTCTTCAGCGAGGGTGCCTTCGACGTCTGCACACTGTTCTATTCGCAGTTCAAGTCGGTGATCAGCCAGGTTCCGACCGCGCAGCAGATCATTCCGGCCGGCGTCGCTTCGGCTCCCGCCGCTGCGGCGGATGGCGCCAGCGCCGTCTACGAGTACGAGCCGGAGCCGGGTGAAATCCTCTCCGACCTCATCCCGCGCAACATCTCCGTGCAGGTTTTCCGGGCGCTGCTCGAAAACGCGGCCGGCGAGATGGGCGCCAAGATGAGCGCCATGGACAATGCGACGCGCAACGCCGGCGAGATGATCAACAAGCTGTCGATCACCTACAACCGCCAGCGGCAGGCGCAGATCACCAAGGAACTGATCGAAATCATTTCGGGCGCCGAGGCGCTCTAGGCGCGGTTCGCGGGTCAATCTGCCCGCGACCGGACCGCGTAAGAAACAAAGGACGAAAAGGGTAAAGACGATGGCGAAAGCAGCGACCCCCAAGACGGCAGCCCCCAAGGCCGCAGCCGCGAAGACCGCAGCCCCCGCGAAGGCGGCCAAGGCTCCGGCAGCAGCCGCCAAGGCAGCTCCAGCCAAGACGGCGGCAGCGCCCGCCAAGGCCGCCGCGGCCAAGACCTCGGCCGTTGCCACCAAGGCAACCGGCGTTGTCGGCAAGGTCCGCCAGGTCATCGGCGCCGTCGTCGACGTGCAGTTCGGCGATCACCTGCCGCCGATCTTGAACGCGATCGAGACCACGAATGTCGGTAACCGCCTCGTGCTCGAAGTTGCCCAGCATCTGGGCGAGAACACCGTGCGCTGCATCGCCATGGACTCCACCGAAGGCCTGGTGCGCGGCCAGGAAGTGCGAGACACCGGCGGCCCAATCTCCGTGCCGGTCGGCCCGGGCATGCTCGGCCGCATCATCAATGTCATCGGCGAGCCGGTCGACGAAGAAGGCCCGGTCGACGCGACCGAGATGCGCTCGATCCACCAGCCGGCCCCGGCCTATGTCGAGCAGTCGACGGAAGCGCAGATCCTGATCACCGGCATCAAGGTGCTCGACCTGCTGGCACCTTACGCCAAGGGCGGCAAGATCGGCCTGTTCGGCGGCGCCGGCGTCGGCAAGACCGTGCTGATCCAGGAACTGATCAACAACATCGCCAAGGCGCATGGCGGCTATTCGGTGTTCGCCGGCGTCGGCGAGCGCACCCGCGAAGGCAACGATCTCTATCACGAGTTCATCGAATCCGGCGTCAACAAGAAGGGCGGCGGCGAGGGCTCGAAGGCGGCCCTGGTGTACGGCCAGATGAACGAGCCGCCGGGCGCGCGCGCCCGCGTCGGCCTGACCGGCCTGACGGTCGCGGAATATTTCCGCGACCAGGGCCAGGACGTGCTGTTCTTCGTCGACAACATCTTCCGCTTCACGCAGGCGGGTTCGGAAGTGTCGGCTCTGCTCGGCCGTATCCCGTCGGCCGTCGGCTATCAGCCGACGCTCGCCACCGACATGGGCGCGCTGCAGGAACGCATCACCACCACCACCAAGGGCTCGATCACCTCGGTGCAGGCCATTTACGTGCCGGCCGACGACTTGACCGATCCTGCGCCGGCGACCTCGTTTGCCCACCTTGACGCGACGACGACGCTGAACCGCGCCATCGCCGAGAAGGGCATCTATCCGGCGGTCGATCCGCTGGATTCGACCTCGCGCATGCTCGACCCGCTGGTTGTCGGCGACGAGCACTATGCCGTTGCCCGCCAGGTGCAGTCGATCCTCCAGCGCTACAAGTCGCTGCAGGACATCATCGCCATCCTGGGCATGGACGAGCTGTCGGAAGAGGACAAGCAGACGGTGGCCCGCGCCCGCAAGATCGAGCGCTTCCTGTCGCAGCCCTTCTTCGTCGCCGAAGTGTTCACCGGCGCGCCAGGCAAGCTCGTCGATCTCGCCGACACCATCAAGGGCTTCAAGGGCCTCTGCAACGGCGACTACGATCATCTGCCGGAGGCCGCCTTCTACATGGTCGGCGGCATCGAGGAAGCGGTCGAGAAGGCACAGCGCCTGGCGGCTGAAGCGGCTTAATCAAGGGAATAGGGAGTAGTCAGTAGTCAGTAGTGAATGGCAGGCGGGTGACCGGGGCAATTGCCCTTTCTCCCTACTTCCCTACTCACTATTCCCTACTCACTAAATTGACATGGCTGAAGCTTTCAAATTCGAACTGGTCTCGCCGGAGCGCCTGCTGGTTTCCGCTGAGGTCGAATCCGTCGTCATTCCCGGCGCCGAAGGCGAGATGACCGTGATGGCGCATCACGCGCCGGTCATGACCACGATCAAGCCGGGTGTCGTCACGGTGAAGACCGCCTCAGGCGGTGAAGAACGCTATGTCGTGTTCGGCGGTTTCGCCGACATCGTTCCGGCGGGCTGCACGCTGCTGGCGGAATCGGCTGTGGCGGTGAAGGATGTCGACCGGGCCGATCTCGCTCGCCGTATCCAGGAAGCCAAGGAAGACGCCACCGACGCCAAGGACGACCAGGCGCGCAGCAAGGCGGAGCAGTTCCTCAGCCAGCTCACCACGCTGGAAGGCGCGCTTCTGCCGGCCTGAGCCTAGTGAAGACCGCTCATCGCCAGGCACAGCCTAATCTGTTTCTGCCGTCACTCACCTCTCCTAGCCTGATAAGGCCGGATCGAATGGTGTTGCACTGTACGCGGACTGCCGTCGACCTTTGACGATGTAACCTCGCAATTGTAAGGTTGAGTCGGAAGGGTGATATGGATAAGCGATATCAAGTATTTGTCAGCTCTACTTTTGCCGATCTTAAAGCAGAGCGGCAAAGGGTCATTCAGGCTTTAATGGAGATGGACTGCATTCCGGCGGGAATGGAACTATTTCCTGCGTCCGACGATGAGCAATGGGAGTTCATAAAGCGAGTTATCGATGATTGTGACTACTATATACTTATACTCGGTGGTAGATATGGTTCTTTAAATGAATCCGGCATAAGCTATACTGAGATGGAATTCGACTATGCACAGTCGATAGGTCTGAAAGTTCTTAGTTTCGTGCACCGTGATCCGGGTCAGATTCCCTTGGCAAAATCCGAGATCGATAGCTCTCAAAGAGCCAAATACGACGCCTTCCGAGCAAAGGTAACTGCGGACCGTTTAGTGAAATTCTGGGATCATGAGACCGAACTTCCCGGTATGGTCACGCTCAGCCTTAACAAGACAATGAAGATTTATCCCGCTGTCGGCTGGATACGTGGAGACAAGGCTACCTCGGAGCAATCACTTGAGCGGATCAACGCTCTGCAAGCTGAAAACGCGAAGTTGAAGGATGAAGCTGCTTCTGCGGCGGTGACTTTAAGGCCCCATCCGGCTCCAGATATCGCGGGCCTAGAGGAATCGTTCAATGTTAAATATTCCTATTCGGAATATTATCGCCAAGGAAGCGAGTTAAAGAACCGGTCATTTTCGATGACGTGGCGGGAAATATTTTATGCCATTGCGCCAGAACTTATAGCTCACCCGTCGGATTCATCTGTTGGAAATCTAATCGCTAACTATTCCAGGAAGAAGCAGACAAATACGACCGGAACTACACATATTGATGAGGAATCATTCGGAACTATCAAGGTTCAACTTATGGCGTTGAATCTGGTGGACGTAAGCTACGTAAAAACTGTTCAAGGTGGTATGGGTGTTTTCTGGAGTTTAACCGAGCACGGGCGATCTATGATGACTGCCGTTCGGATTGTTAAAAGCAAGGAACGAGAAAGTGAATTGCCTCAGAAGGGTGAGGCGACTGTATAGATAGTCACCGACGTCGATGGGGATCGCGGGTCAGTATCCAGCTTAGTCCGTCGCCGTATATGCTGCGCATAAAGCATAACCTGCCTTATCTGTCCCCGATACCAAGCGCGGCGAAGGCCAAAGTCGGACCATCGCGTTGCAGGTGCACCAGATGCACCGCCGTGAGTTCAATCAGCGTTTGGCGCTCGGCGTGATCCCCGGCAAAGCCGGCCAGGTCGAATACTGCTGTCACGGTTTCGTTCGCCGGTAGCTGCTGGTTCAAAAGCGCCGTCAGTGCCGCGTCGAGCGGATCGGTGAAATGGGTTTCGGGCAAGGTTTTGCCACGCGCGGCGCAGGCGGCGATCCAGGCCGCCACCACCAGCGTGAGATGCACGAACTCGGTACCTGCTTCGAGGCACTCGATGGCGGACGCGATGATGCGCTGCGGCAGTTTCTGGCTGCCGTCATTGGCGATCTGCGCCGTGCGATGGGCGAGCGCGGTGTTGGAAAAACGCTCGGCAAGCTCGGCTGTGTAGGTTGTCGTGTCGAGCCCGGCATCCTCCGGCAATGTCGGGATGGCTTCGGCCCAGAGCCCGTCGACAAATTGCCGGATCGCCGGATCGGCAAAAGCCCGGTCGACCGTGGCGTGGCCGCTGAGCAGGCCGAGATAGGCGATGCCCGAATGCGCACCGTTGAGAAGCCTGAGCTTCATGTCCTCGAAGGGGCCGACATCGCCGACCATGGTGACGCCGAACTTTTCCCAGGCCGGCCGGCCGGCGGAAAAATTGTCTTCGATCACCCATTGGCGGAAGGGCTCGGTCATCACGGGCCAGGCATCGTCGACACCGAGTTCGCCAGCGACGCGTGCCCGGTCGGCGTCGGTCGTTGCCGGCACGATCCGGTCGACCATGCTCGACGGAAACGCGACCTGGCCTGCGATATGGTCGAAGAGACCGGTACCGTCCGCTGTGGCAAGCTTGGCATCGCGCAGCGCGGCGAATTCGGTCAGCAGCCGATGCAAGGTGGCGCCATTGGCAGGCAGGTTGTCGCAGCAGAGCACGGTGAAGGGCGGGGTGCCGGCTGCCTGTCGTTGAGCAAGCGCCTCGGCGAGAAAACCATGCGCCGTCTTCGGCATTCGCGGATTGGCCAGATCGTGGGCGATGTCGGGGTGAGCGGCGTCCAGCCCGCCGCCCGCGGCCCTGAGATAGGCCTTCTCGGTGATTGTCAGAGTGACGATGCGGGTGCGCGGATCGATCAGCGCGGCCAGTACCGCGGCCGGATCTTCCGGCGCCAAAAGCATCGACTGGATCGAGCCGATGACGCGCAGCTCCTCCTCACCGCTGCTGCGAACCGCCAGCGTGTAGAGCCCGTCCTGCGGCGCCAGCGCGTCGCGCGTGTCGGTGCTGCGCAAGGAGACGCCGATGATGCCCCAGTCCGTTTCGCCGGCCGCCAGGCAATCGTCGACATAGGCGGCCTGATGGGCTCGGTGGAAGGCACCGACGCCGAGATGCACGATGCCGGGAGCAACGCGGCTGCGGTCATATGTGGGGATTCCGGCGGCTGCGGGCAGCCGTTGCAGCGTTGCGTTGGACAGATGGCTTCTGGTCATCACGATACCGGGGCTGAGGGCTTTGGGGACGCGGCGGATGAGAGGCGGCGTAACACCTACGTCCGCCTGCCGCAAGGATGCCGCTTTGCCGGGGCACGTTGACATCGCTTTAGCCCGAACGTACCGATACCCAACTGGAAGGAGCTGCTTTCCCATGGTCGCGCTGATCGATCCGGACCTGCTTTTTCCGCCTGAAGCGCATTCGCGCTCGCTTGCCCGCGACCTCTATGCCGGCGTCAAGAACCTGCCCATCGTCAGCCCGCACGGTCACACCGATCCGCGCTGGTATGCGCTGAACGAGCCGTTCCCGGATCCGGCACAATTGCTCATCGTGCCCGACCACTACATCTTCCGCATGCTGTTCAGCCAGGGCGTGCGGCTGGAGGATCTCGGCGTGGCGACCCTGGACGGCGCTCCGGTCGAGACCGACGGCAGGACGATCTGGCGGCGCTTTGCCGAGCACTATTACCTGTTCCGGGGCACGCCGACCCGGCTGTGGTTCGACCATGTGCTGGCGCATCTGTTCGGCATCGAAGAGCCGCTGAGCGCCGAGACCGCCGACCGCCATTACGACACGATCGCGACGGTGCTGCAGTGGGAGAATTTCCGTCCGCGCGCTCTGTTCGAGCGCTTCAACATCGAGGTGATCGCCACGACGGAAGGCGCGCTCGACGACCTCAAATGGCACCAGATGATCCGCGACAGCGGCTGGGCGGGCCGTGTCGTCACCGCCTACCGGCCGGATTCGGTTGTCGATCCCGATTTCGAAGGGTTTGCGGCCAATCTCGACCGGTTGGGCGAGATCACCGGCTGCGACACCGGCAGTTGGGCCGGCTATCTCGACGCGCATCGCCAGCGGCGCGCCTTCTTCAAAGGCTTCGGCGCGACTTCGTCCGATCACGGCCATCCGACAGCCGAGACCGCCAACCTTTCCGATGCGGCGGCCGAGGAGCTGTTCAACCGCATTCGCCGTGGCTCGGATGACGAGCGCGAGCGAAAGCTGTTTCGCGCCCAGATGCTGACCGAGATGGCCAAGATGAGCAGGGATGACGGGCTGGTGCTGCAGATCCATCCTGGCTCCCAGCGCAACCATTCGGCTTCTGTCTTCCAGAGGTTCGGCCGCGACAAGGGCTTCGATATACCGACACGGACGGACTATGTGACGGCGCTGAAGCCGCTTCTCGACTGCGTCGGGCTGGAGCGTGATCTTACCGTGGTTGTCTTCACGCTTGACGAAAGCAGCTATGCGCGCGAGCTGGCGCCGCTGGCCGGCGTCTACCCGGCGCTCAGGCTCGGTCCGGCCTGGTGGTTCCACGACAGTCCGGAAGGTATGCGCAGGTTTCGCGAGATGACCACGGAGACGGCAGGCTTCTACAACACTGTCGGCTTCAACGACGACACCCGCGCCTTTCCCTCGATCCCGGCCCGTCACGATGTGGCGCGGCGGGTCGACTGCGCATTCCTGGCGCGGCTCGTTGCCGAGCACCGGCTACGCGAGGACGAGGCGCATGAACTCGCCGGGGAATTGGCCTATACGCTTGCCAAGAAAGCCTATCGGCTCTGACGGAACGTGCCTGATCGGCGTTGGCCGGCCACTCACGGCAAGGAGATGACGATGACGAAGATATTCGCCCATGCCGGGGAGGCCCCCTGGACGCCGACGCCCGACGGCAACAGGCGGCGCGTTCTCCTCTCCACCGATGAACTGATGCTGGTCGAGTTCGGCTTCGACAAGGGCGGTGTCGGTGCGCTGCATTCGCATCCGCATGTCCAGTCAAGTTACGTCGCCGAGGGTCGTTTCGAGGTGACCATCGACGGGCTGACGGAGATCCTTGAGGCCGGTGGCAGTTTCATCGTGCCATCCGGCCTCGTGCATGGCGTCAAGGCGCTCGAAGCGGGGCGGCTTGTCGACAGCTTTGCGCCGCACAGGGCTGACTTCCTCGCCTGAGGGCGCTAACCGGGAAGGATCACGCCTCGGCTTCCCGCAGCGGCACGCCGGCAAGGTCCAGCCTGATATGCCCACGCTCGGGCCGCAGCAGCCGGATCGGTGCGCTTTTCTCGTCAAGGCGCCGACGCAGAAGGATGAGCCTGGTTTCAAGATTGTCCTTGATATCAGGCAGCCGGAGCGTTGCGTCCCGCCTGATCTCGCGATTGGAGAAGTCGCGGCGTCCCGTGGCGAGGAAGGTGCGGACGAGGTGGATCAGGAGCCGCCCGGGGACGCCTTTGATCAGATAGTCGTCGTCGATAAAGACGCTGTCGTCGAAAGCGAAGTATCTTATCTTGAACGAGGGTGCTCCGGCTTGATCCGAGGCATATCCGCCTTGCGTCGACTTCGCGAAGGCATTGGCCTGGTGGCCACCTTCCAGTTCGGCAAGCCGCAATCCTGCGGCCAATTGGCTCGCAACCAGCATCAGGGCGTCTTCATCCTGATGGCCGAAAGCGAAACTGGCCTCGGACTCGATAAACAGCACGCCTCGCAATTTTCCCTGGGCAAGCATTGGCACCGCCATCTGGCTGCGCGGACCGGCAAGTCCGGGAAGCGGGATATGGCGTGTGCGGTCAGACGCCGAAAATATGGCTGAGGCATAGCGTTGGGAACGCCGCAGGTCACAGATACGAACCGGCTGGCGCGTAGCGGCCGCGATGCCGATCACCCCTTCACCAAACGCGATCTCCGCGCCGACACCAAGGCTGCTGTATCCGCGACTCGCCAGAGCGCTTAGCCGCTGAGCGGTCTCGTCGGGCACCAGAACCATCGCATGCCGATAGTCGAAGCTGCTCTCAAGTCCGGCCAGGGCCTTGTCCAGCATCACATCGGCATCGGCTTCCGAGCCGATGGCGGCGGCAAGAAGCGCGGCCTTGGGCAGGTGGTTCGTTGTCGCGGGGGCCGGATTGCGATGTTCAGGCGGGACGACGCCGACCACCGCGCGGCAATCGCGCACGAAGTACAGGTCGGCGGAGCGCAGTTTCATGACCCCCGCCATTCCCTGTTGCGCACTCATCACCGAAAGATGTGACTTTATGCGTTCGAACAGTTCGCCATGATCGAGCGCGTGCAGGAATTCCAGATCGAGCATGTGATGGACGCCGCTTCGTCCATCGACAACCATCAGCGTGGCAACGCCGCTGGCGCGGACATTGGCGGCCGTCTTGGAAAAGAACTGGTTCGAAAGCGCAACATGGCTCTCATCGACGTAATAGACATGAGACAGGTACGAGATGTTGGGTATGCCATCGCCATCGCTGGTCGCGATCACCGACGGGATGACACCTTCAAAACTGTCGCGGATGTCGCTGAGGGAGATCATGGCGAGTTCGTCCGGAGCCTCTCGCCCGCACCGGGGCCGGGTGACTGCGAAAAGACATCGGTGGGCTGAAAACGGATGCGAAGCAGATCACTGTCGACGAGGGTATGAGAGAGTTGATGCGGGGTCACGCCAAGCGCCTCCATCACCACCAGCATCTCGGAAATGTAGTTTTGCGCTCTCGCCCTGTCGGCATCGTCGGCCGGCGACACCGCCAGGATGCTGCCCTTGACCTGGAAGGCGCGATAGTCGTGCGGGCGTACCATCGTGACCGCCACCGGCGCACCCAAGGCGGCGTTCTCGACAACTTCGGGCCATTGGGTCCGCGATACAAGCACGTCGATACATCCGAGGCTCGCGACATGCGCGGCGCCGGTGCCGCGGCCGATGGCTGGGCGAAACGCGGCATTGCGTGTGGATACGAGTATCATCACCGGACCTGCGAGCAGGTCGTCTATTTCCTTGCTGATCAAGGCCGCCCCACTGCCTACGTGCAAACAGTCTAATCGGATAGGAAAGTTTTAGGAACAGGCATGCTCGTTTAGGAAGCATTTAGGAAGCATGTTCTTCAGCCCTTGAATAGAAGGCCTCGCGAAGCCGGCGCGATCAGTCATCGTGACAATCGGGACGCCGCACAGACGGGAGACCTTCAATGACGCATGCAAGAATACCAGACCTCAATGGCCGCTATGATCTTTATGGCCTGATCCACAAAGGTCTTCGCAAGGCCCAATGCGAATTGCTTGCGCGCCTGGGCGGCGCGGATTTCGACGATGCCGCGGCGACCGCACCATTGCTGGCCGACCTTCGTACGATCCTTATGCTTGGGGCCAGCCATCTTGCCCATGAGGACCGGTACATCCACCAGCCACTCGAAGCGCGCGTGCAGGCTTCGACCGATCGCCTCGAGCACCAGCACGACGATCATCGGCTTGCCTTTGCCGAACTCGAGGACATGATCCGGGCGATCGAGGAGGCACCCCTTGATGCCCGAGCCAGCCTTGGTCGTCGGCTCTACATCGCTTTCACGGTCTTTGTCGGACACGATCTCGAACATATGCATGAGGAGGAGACGGTAACCGCGCCGCAACTTTGGGCGAACTTCACGGATGCCGAACTGCAAGGCATCGAAATGGCGATCATCGGGTCGCTCACGCCGGAAAAGAACCTCGCCTTCATGCGCCTGATGATTCCCGCCATGAACCGCAGCGAGCGTGCCGCGCTTCTGGGAGGCATGAAGGTCTCGGCGCCTGCCGAGGCGTTCACCGCCGTCATCGAGTTCGCGGCGCGGCCACATCTGTCGCGTGAGGATTTCTGCGACCTCTCCAGCAGACTTGGGCTCGCTGCCTGAAATTCGCACCGGAGACGCTCTCGGAGGCAGTTCGCGTTCGAGCGCAACGAATTCGACAGGGAATCAGAACCATGCACGACCGCCATGCGGCAGCCTTGGGCTGCACGATTTCAACCGGCCGGGCTGCTGCCCGCCGTGGAGGCTGCGGCGCATGCGCCGCGTATTGTCCGGCAAAGCTTGGTCGTGCCCAGGCAAACGGTCGGCCGTCGGCGGATGAAACGTGTTCCGCCGTCGGAGGAGAATCGCCGACCCACGCGCCGCCCGACAGCCGATGATGGAAGGTCACATCGTGGGCAGGAACCTGCCGTTGCCGGCCAACCGGCTCCTCGATAGGGAACCCGCGCCTCGGACAAGGCGCGGGTTTGTTGCCTGGGCGCCAGTGGCGCCGCGGTACTCAAGAACATCACCGCAGGATTGGAAACCTGCCGGATCATAGTGAAGATAAACTTAATGCCGGCGCCGGGTGGTCGCGACGGCTGGCGGCAAGCAAGCGATGCGTGGCCTCGAGAATGGCTTCGACCGGTGCGTCGGCGACGTTAGCCCTTCGTCCGCGTCTCGGCGCCGTCACCACCTCGACCATGTTCGACAGCGGCCGCCACCGCTCCAGATTGGCGCCGTTGTTGACGATCACCGTCGGCGTCATGACCGTGGCGAACAGGTGTCCAAGGCCGCCTTCCATGCCGACATAGACGGCAGCCATCTCGCCAAGCGCCAGCAGGAGGTCGCCGAACGCTTCGACATCGAGCCCAAGTTCCGGACCAACCACCGAGAGACGGCTCTCCCTGGCTACCAGGGCCTGCGGCGTCGGTCCGTCACCGGGTGTCACCAGATACAGCACGTGGTAGCCGGCATCGATGAGATTGCCTGAAATGGCTGATATCTGGTCCTCGCTCATGAACTTGTTGCTCCTGGCGTTGCCGCCAAGCAGGACCAGCGGACGGTTGTCCGCGCCGACGAGCCGGCGCGCCATGGTCCGGGCGGACTGCGGAACATCGAGCCTGTGGTCGAATGGCAGGTGTCGGCCGGCGAGGCGCTCGATCAGCCGGTGATAGCGCCAGGCATTGTGTTCGGGCCGCAAGGTCCATCTGGTGCCCCGGCGCAGCGACAGGAGATAGCCGGCGAAATTGGGCTCGTAGTGAACACCGCGGCCGAGAAGTTGCAATCCGGTCACCATCAGTCCGGGGACGCCTGTGCGGAAGTCGACGACCGTCTTCTGTCTGCCCGGCTGTGCGAATTCAGCGAGAATGTCGGAGAGCGGCTTCATCCTGAAGTCGTCGACGAGGGGAGTGGCATGCTTGCGCAACATGCCCGTGAGCGAAGACTTACCCTGGCAGCCATAGACGATATGGCTTCGCGGAAAGGCCGTTCTTGCCGCCCGCAAGGCTGGTATCCTCAGCAGCCCATCTCCGAGGGCGTCGTTGCGGACATAAAAAATCAACAGCGGCGCGGGCAAATCCATGACCAGGCGAGTCCGTCAGGTGTGATTTGGAGAGGGAGACAAGTTTCGGAAACGACTTTGCAGAAAGACAGCAAATCCCGGCTGAATCCAGAGGGAATATGCGTCAAACGTAATAATAGGGCCGTGTTGGCTGGTATTGCCGCCGTTCGCCCTACCAATCCGTCATGGAAGCGGCGAGATTGGTCAGGTGATATGCCTGAGCAGGCCGAAAAGCCGCTCGAACGTCTTGCCATAGGGCGCGCGCAGCAGGGCGCCGGCGCTCAGCCGCGACTGCAGGAAAACCGGCTTCTCCTTGCTGAAGGTGCGGAAGCCCCAATGGCCGTGATAGGCCCCCATGCCGCTGGCGCCGACGCCGCCGAAGGGCTGGTTCTCCTGCACCAGATGCAACATGCAGTCGTTGATGGTGACACCGCCGGCGACTGTCTCGCGAAGGATGCGTTGGCGGTTGGCGCTGTCATTGCCGAACCAGTAGAGCGCCAGCGGCCGATCGGCTTGGTTCACATGGCTGATCGCCTCGTCGACCGTGGCGTATTCGACGATCGGCAGCACCGGACCGAAAATCTCCTCGCGCATCAGCCGCAGATCCGGGCCGGCATTGCTGACCAGGGTCGGCACGAATTTCCGGCTTGTCGTGGCGAGGTCTTCGCCGGCCGGGTTGATTTCGGTGATGGCGGCGCCGGCATCGCGGGCTTCCGCGATCATGGCGCGCAGGCGCTGGAAGTGCCGGTCGCTGATGATGGCGGTGTAGTCGGGGTTGTCGCGCAGCGTGGGGTAGAGCCGCGCCATCGCGGCTGCCAGCTTGGCCGTGACCGTGCCTGCCTGCCCCTTGGGCACCAGCAGGTAGTCCGGCGCGATGCAGGTCTGACCGGCATTGAGCAGCTTGCCATAGGCAATGCTGGCTGTTGCCGCATCGAGATCGCAGGAGGGATCGAAGATCGCCGGCGACTTGCCACCGAGCTCGAGCGTCACCGGGGTCAGGTTGGCGGCAGCGGCGATCGCGACCTGGCGACCGACCGCGGTCGAGCCGGTGAACAGCAGATGATCGAACGGCATCGACACGAAGGCCTTGCCCATCTCCGCATCGCCGGTGATGACGCTCAACTCGTCGGGTGAAAAATGCTCGGCGGCCAATCCGGCCAACAACTCCGAGAAAGCCGGCGTCAGTTCGGACGGCTTGACCAGCACGCGATTGCCGGCGGCAAGCGCTGCCGTGACCGGCGCGACGGCGAGCTGGAAGGGGTAGTTCCATGGCGAGACTATGCCAACGACGCCGAGCGGCTGCGGCACGAGGCGATTGTTGCCCGGCAGGAACGGCAAGGTGGTGGCGACGCGACGCTCCCGCATCCAGCCTTTCAGGTGAGACAGCGCGTGACGGATGCCGGCACGCACGACAAACAATTCGGCGAGCCGGGTCTCGTGAGTCGAGCGGCTGCCGAAATCAGCGTTGATCGCGGCGCAAATGTCGGCTTCGTGCCGCTCGGTCAGCGCCAGCAGGCGCTTCAGGCGATCCTTCCGCACGCCCAGGTCCGGGAAGGGCTGTTTCTCGAAAGCGGCGCGCTGCAAGCCGAACCGCTCGCCGAGAACGTCCTGTCTCACCTGCAGCATTGCGCGCGCTCCTTGCTCCTGCCCAGCTTACATCAGGGCCAGCCTGAATCCAGCTAGGAGCACATGCCGCAAGGACAGGCGAGGCTCACATGGCTGTTTGACCTTCCGTTTGCATCCATGCCGTTGTATCGAATGCGGCAAGCTGAAATCTCCGACAAGGGCGCGTGGCGCATGATTCCGCAAATTCGTGTCACCGCCATGCGACACGGACCCGTCATTACGCCGGACATGCTGCCCGGCGATGACGGGGTCAACATCAACGGGCCGTCGCTTATCAGCATGCCTGACTGGGTGCCCGGTCGGCTTGGTGCCTACTATCTCTACTTCGCCGACCACACGGGGACCTATATCCGCCTCGCCTACTCCGATTCGCTGCATGGGCCTTGGCGCATCCACCCCGGCGGTGTGCTGTCTCTCGATCAATGTCCATTCATCGTCGGGCATATCGCCTCGCCCGATATTCACATCGACCAGAAGCTTCGCCATTTCGTGATGTATTTTCACGGCCCGGCAGAATCCGGCGAAGGCCAGATTACCTTCGCCGCGACATCCGTCGACGGGCTTGGTTTCACTCCGCTTTCCGAGCCGCTCGGGCCGTTCTACGCGCGCATCTTCCGTTACGATGGCTGGTGGTACGGTTTGCTTGGAACGGGAACGATCACCGTCTACCGATCGAGAAACGGCATTTCGGATTTCGAACGCGGTCCGGTCGTGCTGCCTGCCATGCGGCAGGACCTCGCCCCACGGCATGTCGCACTGCAGAAATCCGGCCGCTGGCTGCGCGTCTATTACACGCGTCGGGGCGACGCGCCGGAACGGATCCTTTACGGCACAATCGATCTCGCCGAGGATTGGCGGGATTGGACCGTGCGAGGCGACAGCGAAGTGTTGCGGCCGCTGACGGAGTTCGAAGGGGCCGACTTGCCGATCCGCCCCAGTCGGATCGGTCTGGCCCCGGGCAGGGAAAATGCGCTACGCGATCCGGCCATTTTTGAGCAGGATAATCAGACCTGGCTGCTCTATGCGGTCGCCGGAGAAAGCGGAATCGCCCTGGCCGAGCTTGGCTTTTCCGAGGTGTCAGCCGCGGCGCCCCGAAAGCCGATCGCGGCGTTACGCCGCCTTGCAAGGCGGCTTTTCTGGCACCTTCGACAGAAAGTGCCAATGCTGCCTTCGGCAATAAGATCCCAAAATAGAATTTTCATCGCCGGCTGCGCGCGCAGCGGCACCACGCTCAGCCTCGATCTGATGGGCTGTTTCGAGGATATCTATGTCCATCCCAGCGAAGCGCCTTACCAGACACTGATCGAACTGGATCGCTACCAAGCCAACCTGGTCGTAAAACGCACTTTCGTGAGCTATAGGGATCTCGAGGATTTGCCCGCCTCGGTCGGCCTGATCTATTGCGTGCGGCATCCTTTCGACGTGCTGACCAGCTCTCACCCGGAGACCGTCGATCTGCGGCCCTTTCACGTGACCATGGAGCGTTGGGAGGCTGAGTATGATGGTTTGATGCGGCTGCGACAGGTCCAGCCGGAGAGAGACATCACCTATTTGCGCTATGAGGACCTGATCGCCGAACCGGACATCGTGCAGGCGAGGATTGCCCGATCCTTCGGCTTGGCGCCGGCTACGCTCTTCAGTCGCGATGCAAACCATCCCATCAGGTCCACCTCGCTGAGAAAATGGGAGCGCAATGAAGCGTTCAGGACCTATCTGCGCGGCCTGCCGCCGTCGTTTCTCGAGCGCGTGGACAGCTTCTGCCGGGAGTTCGGCTATGACAATTCGGCCGGCATATTGACGACGGAATCGGCTGAATGACGCAGGCAACCGGCATCCTGGCCGAGGATCGCAAGCGGCGCGTGCTGAAGGACGTGTTCGGTTTCGACGATTTCCGCCCCGGCCAGGCCGATGTCATGGATGCGCTGCTCGGCGGGCGCCATGTGCTTGCCGTCATGCCGACAGGTGCGGGCAAATCGCTTTGCTACCAGGTACCGGCGCTGGTCATGGGCGGGCTCACCCTCGTCATTTCGCCACTGGTGGCGCTGATGCAGGATCAGGTCGCCGCCTTGCGGCTGGCGGGCGTTGGCGCCGATACGATCAATTCCTCGCTCGATCGCGAAGCCAATGTCGCGGCCTGGCGCCGCGTGGCGTCCGGCCAGACGCGGCTGCTCTATCTGGCGCCGGAGCGGCTGATGACCGAGCGCATGCTCGAGGCGCTATCGAGGCTCGACGTCAGCCTAATCGCCATCGACGAGGCGCATTGCATCTCGCAATGGGGACCGGCGTTCCGGCCCGAGTATGAGGACCTGTCGCGGCTGCGGCACATCTTCCCCAACGTGCCGATCATCGCGGTGACGGCGACGGCGGACGAGAGCACGCGCAGCGACATCGAGGCGCGGCTGTTCGCCGAGCGGGTCGAAACGCTGGTGCTGGGTTTCGACCGGCCCAACATCAAGCTGGCGATCGAATCCAAGCAGGACAGCAAACGACAATTGCTGCGTTTCATCGAGCGTCACGCCGGCAAGAGCGGCATCGTCTACTGCCTGTCGCGCAAGAAGACGGAGGAGATGGCGGCCTTCCTCGAGAAGAACGGCGTCACCGCACTCGCCTATCATGCAGGCATGAGCAAGGAGGCGCGCGAGGCCAATCAAAACGCTTTCATGACACTGTCCGGCGTCGTCATGGTGGCGACCATCGCCTTCGGCATGGGCATCGACAAGCCCGACGTCGCCTATGTCTTCCACACCGACATGCCGGGCAGCCTGGAGGCGTATTACCAGGAGATCGGCCGCGCCGGCCGTGATGGGCGCAAGGCCGAGGCGCACATGCTTTACGGCCTTGGTGACATCCGCATGCGACGGCTGTTCATCGACGACGAGGACGCGTCCACCGAGCACAAGAAGCGCGCGCATCGCCGGCTCGATACGCTGATCGGCTATTGCGAGACGGCGCAGTGCCGGCGTCAGGTGCTGCTCGGCTATTTCGGCGAGGAAGCCGAGCCCTGCGGCAATTGCGACAACTGCCTCGACCAGGTGCCGCGCGCCGATGGCGCTGCCGAGGCGCGCATCATCCTGGCGGCCGTCGCCCAGAGCGGCGAGCGCTTCGGCGCCGCCCATGTCATCGACATCCTGCTCGGCCATGAGACCGAAAAGGTGCTGGCCAGGGGCCATGAGAGGCTGGCCAGCTTCGGCGGCGGGGTGGCGCACAAGAAGGATTTCTGGCAGTCGCTGATCCGGCAGCTCGTCGCCGGCGGCTTCCTGGAGCCGGATCCGAGTGGTCATGGCGGCCTCGCCATCGCCGATAAGGGTCGCGCGCTCGGCCGTGGCGAGGTCCCGTTCCACTATCGCGTCGAGGTGCGCGGCCGCGCCTTGCGCAAGATGCGAGCGGTCGACGGTTCGGCCATGAATGCCGAAGGCATCGATGCTTCGCTGCTGGCCATGCTCAAATCCCTACGGCTGCGGCTGGCCAAGGAGCGCCAGGTGCCGGCCTATGTGGTGTTCTCCGACCGCACGCTGATCGACATGGCCGAGCGCTGCCCGCGCGACCTCGACGCTTTCGCCGAAGTGAACGGTGTGGGAGGGGCGAAGCTCAAGGAGTTCGGCGAGATATTCCTGGGCGCGATCGCGGCGCATCTGTCAGCGGCGTGACGCTGACAGTTTCCGGCGGCGCGCCAGGCGGCAGCCTACGGGGCAGATTTCATTCGCCGGGACCTGGAAGACGATCGGCCTGGCGGCGAGTGCCGGCAAGGCCGGCGTTTGCAACTCAGCTCCCGAGCCTGGTGGCGAGTTCGGCCTGGATTTGCCGCAGCACCGCCGAGGCGGTCTCGAGCTCGTCGTCGCCAATGAGAGAGACCAGTTCGTGGCGGAGCTCGGCCAGCACCGTGTTGATCGAACTCATCCGCGCCTCACCGTCCTTGGTCAAGGACAGTATCTTGGCCCTGCGGTCGCTGGGATCCTCACGCCTTGTGATCAGGCCTTCGGCCACCAGGAGATCGACGAGACGCACCAGCGAAGGCCCTTCGAGGCCGGCCTGTTCCGCGACCGCTCCCTGGCGGGCCTCACCGCCCAGTTGCCACAATGCCAGCAGCGGCATGGCCACGGCATGTGAAAGTCCGTAACGATCCAATCGCTCGTTGGCGGTGCGACGCCAAAGGCGCGCAACATTGGTTATCACCTGGCCGATCGTTTCGCGGCTTCTGGATCGTTCATTTTCCATTGCCAATCGTTCGCATACAATCTATTTGAATGCAATTGATACCAGCGAGATGACGAAGCCGATCCTTCCATCTGTCCGCCAGGTATCCGTTCTCAGTGTGAGGGATCGGCGTTCGCCGGCCCTTTTAGGTGTTTCCGATGTCCGTTGCTTTCAGCACAGTGCCCTCAGCTTCCACTCCCGCAAATCCGCGTTCGCGCGTTATCCTGGCGAGCCTGATAGGCACCACGATCGAATTCTACGACTTCTATGTCTACGCCACGGCTGCCGTGCTGGTGTTTCCTCACCTGTTCTTCCCGGCCGGCAACGACACGACGGCGCTTCTCGCTTCCTTTGCGGTGTTCGGCGCGGCGATGATTGCGCGCCCGCTCGGCGCGATCTTCTTCGGCCATCTGGGCGACCGGCGCGGCCGCAAGATCACGCTGGTTGGCGCGCTGCTCACCATGGGGCTGGCGACATTCCTGATCGGCCTGCTCCCAACCTACTCGAGCGCCGGATGGCTGGCGCCGGCCCTGCTGGTGGTGTTGCGCCTCGCTCAGGGTTTTGCGCTCGGCGGAGAGTGGAGCGGTGCCGCACTGGTGGCGACGGAGAACGCGCCGAAGGGAAAGCGCGGGGTCTACGGCACTTTCCCGCAGCTCGGCGCGCCGATCGGCTTCATTATCGCCAACGGCCTGTTCCTGATCATTGCCGCAGCGATGCCCTCGGACGACCCTTCGCGGCCGTCGATGGCGTTCCTTTCGTGGGGATGGCGCATCCCGTTCCTGTTTTCGGTGGTCATGGTGGCCATCGGTCTGTGGGTCCGCCTCAACCTGGTCGAGAGCGCCGCATTCGACAATACGGTGCGCACGGGCCAGGTCAGAAAGCTCCCGCTGGCTTCGGCGGTCAGGACGCATTCGAAAGAGCTCATACTCGGCACATTCTACATGCTCGCCACCTATGTGCTGTTCTACCTGATGACGACGTTTTCGTTGAGCTATGGCCGCGCGGCGCCCTCGGCGGCGGTGCCGGGCCTCGGCTACAGCTACACGACCTTCGTGCTGATGATGATCATCGGCGTTGTCTTCTTCGGCGTCTTCACCATGGTTTCCGGCCCGTGGGCCGACCGCTGGGGCCGCCGCCGCACGCTGATCTGGATCACCCTGGCGATCGTGGCTTTCGGCCTGCTGTGGGTGCCGATGCTTCATGCCGGTACCGTTGGCGTCATGGCGTGGCTCATCATCGGCTTCAGCCTGATGGGCATGACCTTCGGCCCGATGGGAGCGCTGCTGCCCGAGCTGTTTCCAGCCAATGTTCGCTACACCGGCTCGGGCATCTCCTACAATGTATCCTCGATCCTCGGCGCGGCCGTGGCGCCATTCATCGCGGTAGCCCTCTGGAGCTTCGGAGGCGGACCTTTCTGGGTCGGCGTTTATCTGTCGGCCATGGCGGTGCTCACCCTGATTGCCTTGTTGATCGGGAATGAGACGAAGGATGTCGACATCAACAATTAGGTTCAAGGAGCTTTCCGGACCCCGCCTGGGAGGAGCGGGCCAAAGAGCTGAAGCACAATGACGCTCCCTTCCTGGCAAGACTGGCTGTTTTCGATCAAGGCGTTCATCGCCTCGATGCTGGCGCTCTATATCGCGCTGTCGTTCGACCTGCCGCGCCCTTACTGGGCCATGGCCGCCGTCTACGTCGTGGCCAATCCGCTTGCCGGCGCGACCTCCTCCAAGGGGCTCTATCGCGCGCTCGGCACACTGATCGGCGCGTCGGCGTCCGTCCTTTTCTTGCCGATGTTCGTCAATTCGCCTCTGCTGTTGAGCATGGTCGTGGCGTTGTGGACTGGCGGGCTGCTTTATATTTCGATGCTGGACCGCACGCCGCGCAGCTATGTCTTCATGCTGGCCGGCTATTCGCTTCCGCTGATCGCGCTGCCGGCGGTCGATGCGCCCCAGACGATCTTCGATATCGCCTCGGCCCGCAGCCAGGAGATCATCCTTGGCATCGTTTGCGCCAGCGTGGTCGCGCAATTGCTGTTCCCGATAGGGCTGTCTTCGCTCTTGTCCTCGCGCATTTCCAACTGGCTTGGCGATGCCGCGGCATGGGCGGGCGAGATCCTGCGCGGCGAGGGCGCGCTTGGGGTAACCTTGCAGGCCCGGCAGAAGCTGGCATCGGACATTTCAGGGCTCGACATCCTCATCAGCCAGCTCGGATACGATGCCCACACGCGCGGCGTCACGCGACAGGCGCGACAATTGCGCGGACGGCTGATGTTGCTGCTTCCGCTGTTGTCGTCGCTCGATGATCGCATCCATGGCCTGAAGTCGCAGGACCGGGCGATCCACGAGGAGTTCTTCACCCTGCTCGGTGATGTCGGAACCTGGCTCCAGGCGGTGGACGGTCCGGACCGCGCCGTTCTATTCCGATCCCGTATTGCCGATTTGCGGCCGCCCGCGCACGCGGTCGATTGGGACAGCCTCATCCTTGACAGCGCCTTGGCCAGGCTTAGGGAGATCGTCGACGCCTGGCACGACTGCCTGGTGCTGAAAAAGCAGATTGCGACAGGCGATTCCCGGGGCGAGAGGCTCGCCTTCCGCCGTCGCCGCACCTTCTCGCGCACCCGCCATCACGACTACGGCATGTTGTTCTTCTATGCCGGTTCCGTGATCCTCGCCGTGCTGGCGGCAAGTGCTCTGTGGATTTATTCGGGCTGGGCGGAAGGCGCCGGCTTCGTGCTCATGGTGGCGGTCGGCAGTTCGTTTTTCGCCGCCGCCGATCGGCCGGCGCCGCTTCTCCTGTCGATGTTCGTCTGGTGCACGCTCAGCCTGGCGGTCACCGCCCTCTACCAGTTCGCCATCCTGCCGATGGTTCAAAGCTTCCCCTTGCTGGTTCTCGTGCTGGCGCCGCCTTTCCTAGTGCTCGGCACGCTCATTCCCAGGCCTCAGCTCAGCATGCTGGCGATGCTGCTCACCGTGAACACCGCATCCTTCATCGCCCTTAGCGACCGGTTTTCCGCCGATTTCGTTTCGTTCGCCGGTGGCGGCCTCGCCGCCCTGGCGGGTGTGGGCTTCGCGCTGGTGTGGACACTGGTGCTGCGGCCGTTCGGCGGAGAGATCGCAGCCCGGCGACTGGTGCATGCCGGCTGGTCGGATCTTGCCCAACTCGCCGCCGGCGACCGCGTCGAGGACCAGCGCCGGCTCGCCGGCCGCATGCTCGATCGTCTCGGCCAGCTCGTGCCCAGGCTCGCGGGAACGGAGAACAAGGCGCTGTCGACGATCGATGGCTATGCGGAAATCAGGCTCGGCCTGAACATCGTGGAACTGCAGCGGATGCGCAACCGTCTCACGCCCGACGAGAGGCGCGAGGTCGGCACCGTCCTGTCGGCCGTCGCCGAGTTGTTCAAGGAGCGTCTGCGCCTCGGCGCTGCCGTCACCGCGCCGCCGCGGCTGCTGGCGCGCATCGATCGCGCCCTCGCCACGGTCGCGGGCCGTCAGGCCACGCCGGCGCGGCGGTCGGCGGACGCGCTGGTCGGGGTGCGACGGGCGCTGTACCGGAACGCCGCGCCACCGATCTATTCGACAATGCCGGAGCCCATGCTGCTGGTGGCGGAGTAGATCGATCATGCAAAGCGATATCAGCATAGCCGGCGTCTATCTGCCGGGTCTTCTTGTCCTGATGCTGGCGGCCTTCGTCGTGGCGCGGATGGTCTGGCAAGTGCTGTCGTGGACGGGGCTCTATTCCTTCGTCTGGCACAGGGCGCTCTTCAATTTCGCGCTCTACATCCTCATCCTCGGGGCGTTGTCCTCGCTTTCAAATCGGCTGTTGTCATGAAGTACCGCTTTCTGCGCCTTACCGGCAGGATCCTCGTCACCGCTACAGTCGTTGCCGTCGCTGGCGCCGTCGCCTGGAAGCTGTGGGACGACAACATGAATGCCCCATGGACGCGTGATGCGCATGTCCGCGCCGACGTCGTCGGCGTCACACCTGACGTGTCGGGCCTGGTGGCCGAGGTCATGGTCAAGGACAACCAGGCGGTGAAGAAGGGCGATGCTCTTTTCCAGGTCGACCGCCAGCGCTTCGCCGTGGCGCTCACGCAGGCGCAGGCGATGGTGGAGGGGAAGCAGGCAACGCTCGACCAGGCCAAGAGAAATCTCGACCGCCTTCAGCGCCTGACCGCTTCGGCGGTCAGCATCCAGCAGATCGAGGAAGCGCGGTCGACGGTCGCCGAGGCGGAATCGGAAAGCCTGCAGGCCAGCGCGTCGCGCGACCTGGCGCAGCTCAATCTGGACCGTTCCGAAGTCCGGGCGCCGGTGAATGGCATCATCACCAATCTCAGCCTTCGCCCGGGAGACTATGTCGCCCCCGGCACGGCCACCATGGCGCTCGTCGACACCGACACGATGCGCATCGAGGGCTATTTCGAGGAGACGAAACTTCCGCGCATCAGGATCGGCGCCAAGGCATCCATCAGGCTGATGGGATGGCCAAACTCCCTGTCCGGCCATGTCGCAAGCATCGCCGCGGGAATCGCGGACCGCGAACGCAGCTCGGGCACGCTGCTGGCCGACATCAATCCGACCTTCACCTGGGTGCGGCTCGCGCAGCGCGTTCCCGTGCATATCGTGCTCGACAGCGACGCGGCCACGAAGGCAAGGCTGGTTGCCGGGACCTCCGCAACGGTGACCATCGATCGCGCTACGGCGCAGTGAGGCGTCCGTTTCGCGCGGCGCGGCGCTTGAACGGTGGCTCTTAGGGGTGGTGGCCCGACGCGGGATGGTCATCGGACGGATCGTCGGTTGCGATGCCGCCACCACCGCCGGAACCGCCGCCCATGCCGCCACCGCCCATGCCACCGCTACCACCTTTCCCACCGCCTGACGTGTCATTGCCACGCTCGTTCTTGCCGCGCGCGGTCGAGGCCGATGGCCTTGCCGGACCTTGTTGCGGGATCGTGAGATCGGCCGGGATCGGGGCCAGATCGAGGGCCTCGCGAATGAAGTTGCGTAGCGAAACCACTAGGTCGTGCGTGTGCACGGGACGCCCGGCCACCATCTCCCGGATGGCGTGCTCGGCCAGCCGGACCTGCTCTTCGGTGCCGAGCAGCAGGATGTCCGACAGGCATGCCTCGACCGCGTCGCGGATGCGTCGCCCCCGTTCCGATCCCGAGACGCGTTCGCCACCGAGGTCGACGACCGTGTCGCTTTCGACGGCAGGCCGCTCGCGAAAGTCGCGCAGATGGGCTGGATCGACAGCGAGGTTGCCGGTGAACGATCCGCCAAGCGTCTTGTAGGCGGCAATCAAGGTACGCAGCCGCTCGTTGATCTGGCGGTTCGTGCGTTCGCGGCGCTGCTGAATGGTGAACATCATCAGCAAGCGAATGCCGATGCTGATCAGCGTGAACAGCGCCAGGCCGATAAGGGTGGCAAGCAGGCTCTGCCAGGAGCTGAAATCGATGTTCCGCAAGGTGCTGCGTCCTCATTTGTTCCGCCTGCCGCGTTTTGTGTCGCATTCCGCCGGCATTGGCCAGGGAATAGCGGTCACGGCTCACGGCGCGGAGACGACTCCGGTTTTGACATGCTTTGCCAAAATACGTCATGCTGGCTTTGAAAGGGGGCTGATATGACGATCACGGATATATCCTCCCTCGCCGACTCGAATTGCCATGGTCGTGAGATCGTTTGCCGGCGGGCTGCAGTGCCGACTGGCTTCGCTCGCTGCCGAAAAATTGTGCCAGGATCCATCTGTGAGAATAGTTCTAGGAACCTATCAGTTCGATGATGTCGGCGGCAGTGAGACCTATGCAATAACGATTGCCGAACAGTTCCTGAAGCTTGGCCACGACATCACGATCTATGTGAAGGCACCTGGGAAGATGGCTCAGGTGGCCAGGGATCGCGCGATCAGGATTGCAACGGATCTCGAGCTGCCAACGCCCGATGTCGTGCTCAGCCAGGACGGCGTTGTCGCCTATGAGATGTCGGCCAGGTGGCCAGAGGTTCCTCACGCTTTTATCTGCCACAGTCCGCTTTTCGAATTGCAGACGCCTCCGGCTGTTCCTGGCGTGGTCGGCGCGGTTGTTGTCATGAGCGAGCGATTTGAAGATCGGCTTCGCGCCCTGGCCACGAAGCACCGGATTGTTCGCTTTCGCCAACCGATCGATGTGGACAGGCTGGCGCCCCGTGGCGCAGCCCGCAAACAGCCGAAGAAAGCGCTTTTGCTGGGGAATTATCTGCAAGGCGAAGCAAAGCGCTTCCTGGTCGACGCGTGGAGTGGCGCCGGGGTCGAGTTCATGCAGGTCGGCAGCCCTGCCGGCACCAATTCGGCCGACATCGTCCAAGCCATCGCGGAGGCCGATATCGTCGTGGGGAAGGCCCGGGCGATCCTGGATGCCATGTCCTGCGGCCGGCCCGCCTATGTGTACGACGTCTTTGGGATGGACGGCTGGGTAACCCCACAGGTCTATGAGACGATGGAGGCCGACGCGTTCGCGGGGCTCGCTTTGTCGCGCCCCTTTGAGCCCTCACAATTGGTCACCGATCTAGGTGCCTATGATCCCCTCATGGGAATGGCGAATCGGAAACTGGTCATGATGCATCACCACGCTCGAATCCATGCCCAGCAGATGATCGATCTGTGTTCGGATCTGGCAAAGCCGACGGCAAGCCGGACCACGCCGAAGCTTGAGCTGTCGAGATTGGTGGCGTCGAACTGGAGGTCTGAATCCAAGTTGCTGTCCGCCCGGATAGCATTTGGACCGGTGGCCGAGCGTGCCAAAAGAGCCGAGGATGAAGTTAGCCGGCTTCGCGGCGAGAACGAACAATACCGCCGCACGATCGAGCAACTGACGAGGGAGCTCAACATCCCGACAGCAGGCGAAGAGCGAAACGAATTTCGGCGCCGGATGGCGGCGAAAGTCGACCGGGACCTCAAGGCTGATCAGGGCCAGTTGTCCGAAAACACCTGGGATGAACCGGGCGTGAAAATCCACATGTCCCAGATCAATCGTCGCGTCGTCATTGCGAAGATAAAGCGCCTGATACGCAAGCACTATCGAAGGCCGACAGAATGAACGAGTTGAAGAAGTCCGATCGCGCGCCCTACCTTATGTGCGCGGACGATGTTCAAATCGCGGACGACGTCTACATAGGCGCCTATGTCGTCCTCTATCCCGGAACACGATTGGGCCGCGGGGCCCGTATCGAGCATGGCGCCATAATAGGCAGGCCAAGCCATTCCAATCCCGGTTCGGTTGCCCAGCCAACAGTTCAGCAGCCGACCGATATAGGCGAGAGAACCATTGTTGGCGCCTACGCCATCGTCTGCTCCGGGGCGATAACCGGCCCCGACGCCTATATCGGTGACCATACCCTGATCCGCGAAGGCGCGCGTCTCGGGGAAAGAACCAGCGTTGGTTTCTCCTGTACGGTGGGGAGCAAGTGCGTCATCGGAGAAAACACGAGAATTCAGGGGTTTTGCGGATTTCCGGCAGGGACCATTATCGAAAGCGACTGCGCCATCGGGCCCTACGTCGTCGCGCTGGCCACCACGTTCAGTCCCAACGGGAGGACACCTGATGGTCCCGTTATCGTTCGGCAGGGTGCCCGTATCGGCAGCGCCGTCCAATTGATGCCCGGTGTGGAAATTGGTGCCGGCGCAACGGTGGGCGCCGCCTCGGTGGTCACGCGCAGCGTCCAGCCCGGCGTGACCGTGCGCGGAACCCCGGCATCCGCAGTGTGACAAGAGACGGATGAAAATGGCGGAGAGGCTGGGAGCTATGTGCCCTTCAAACCGTCGGGTGGCGCAGCAGCTGCTCCTCCCCATTGCTCAGCAGCGACCGGATCGCTCTGAACACCAGCGTTATGGCTTCGTCGCGCCCGACATCGTCGGCGGCTGCCTTGCGTAGCCAAAGTCCATCGATCAGGGCAGCGATGACAAAACTCGCCTCGCGAAGGCGTGTCGCATCGAACATCCCTGCAAACACCGAAGCCAGGTTTGAGCGCAATCGGCGGTAAAACAGCCGCTGGAGCCGGGCATATTGCGGATTTACGCCCGCCTCGGCACAGACTGACAGCCACGCATTGGCGATGGGGCGGGTGAACGCCGAGGCGGGAAAGTTTCCTTCAACGATCGCTTCCAACCGTGCCCAACCGGTCCGCGCCGCCCCCAGTCGCGCTATGACGTCTTCCATCAGCAGGCGATTGTTGTAGCGCACCATGCCGAACAGAACCTCGTCCTTACCCTTGAAATAATAGGCAAGGATGCCCGGCGACATGCCGGCTTCGCGGCATATGCGGGCCGAGGTCATGCCTTGCAACCCATGCTCGAGGAATACGCGGCGGGCGGCGGCAATCAGCTCGACGCGCCGTATGTCCTCGATTTTCGTTCGCTTGCCCTGAGTCGCCATTGCTCTTTCTAGCAAAGAAGATTTTTGTATGCTCATACAAGATTCTATATTGACATATAATGCAGAGGTCATAGCGTTGGCGGGCAATTCGTCTCACGAAGAAAAATGGGGAGCCACAATGCGCACGACACTCGTTCTGGCCTTGCTTTCAGCACTCGTCGCCTCGCCGGTCATGGCCGCCGACGCATCACAATGTCGGAAGGTCCGCATGGCGGATCTGGGCTGGACCGACATCGCCCTGACCAACACCACCGCCGAGGTCATCCTCGATGCCTTGGGATATGACGCCTCTCAAACGCTGCTCGGCCTGGGGGTCGCCTACTCAGCGCTGAAGGAGAACGACATGGACGTCTTCCTGGGCAATTGGCGGCCGGTCCAGGACGAGGAATACAAGTCCTACTTCGACGAGGGATCGGTCGAAGTGCTGGGCGTGAACCTGGAGGGCGCCAAATACACGCTGGCCGTACCGCAATATGTCGCGGACCAGGGGATCAAAAGCTTCGATGATCTTGCTTCCCATGCCGACCAGTTCGGCCGCAAGATCTACGGAATCGAGGCAGGCTCGAACAAGCCGCTGCTCGACATGGTGGCCGCCAATCGGCACGGGCTGGGCGATTGGCAGATTATCGAGTCCAGCGAGGCAGCGATGCTGACGCAGGTCGCCAATTCCGTGGCCGACAAGGGCTGGGTCGTCTTCCTTGGCTGGGAACCGCATCCGATGAACCTCGACTACAAGATCACCTATTTGTCGGGAGGGGACGTCGAGTTTGGACCGAATTTCGGCGGCGCCACGGTGCGCACCATCGCTCGTAAGGGATTTTCGGCGCAGTGCCCCAACGCCGCCAGGCTGTTCGCCAATCTGGCATTCGATCTCGACTATGAGAACCATGGCATGCGGATGATCCTGGGGGATGGCAAATCCGCCGACGAAGCCGCTCGCGAGATGATCAAGCGCAATCCCGACAAGCTGGCGAAATGGCTGGACGGCGTCTCGACCCTTGACGGTCAGCCGGCCTTGCCGGCCGTGAAAAGCGCTCTCGGCCTTTAGATGACGCAAAGCATGCTTGCAGCCGTGCTGGAACACGCCGGCCAGCCGTTGCGCATCATCAGCGTGCCGCGGCCGGAACCGGGTCCCGGAGAAATACTGGTCCGTCTGGAGGCCAGCGGCATATGCCATACCGATGTGCATGTGTGGCAAGGGCATCTGCGGCCGGCTTCGGGGCAAGCGGCGGCGATTCTTGGCCATGAGGGCATAGGCAGGGTGGTGCAGGTTGGCGCCGACGTCACGGGCTGGAACATTGGCGAGCGGGCGGGCGTCGCCTGGCTGCATGACACCTGCGGCTGCTGCGATGAATGCCACGCCGACATGGAATCCTTCTGCCAGCACCAGCGCGCCCATGGCTTCGATGTCGCGGGCACTTTTGCCGAATATGTCGTGGCCGATGCGCGTTTCGCCGCGCGCGTGCCGGACCGAGGCGATGCGGCCATGCTGGCGCCGTTGATGTGCGCGGGCCTGACCGCTTTCGGGGCGCTGAAGCGGGCAGGGATCGTTGCCGGCGAGGTCTGTGCCGTATTCGGCTGCGGCGGCCTGGGCCTGTATGCGATCCAGATCGCCCGGCGGCTCGGTGCTGTGGTCATCGCCGTCGACACGGATGAGGCCAAGCTCCGCCTCGCGGCGTCACTTGGCGCCGAACACACGCTTCTTGCCTCGCCTCGTCTGGCCGGTGATTGGCCGGCGAAGCTGCGTGCCCATGTCTGCATCAATTTTGCGCCGACACCGGCGAGCTGGGATGCGATGACCGCGGCCATCCGTCCGCGCGGCAGGATCATCGCCGCGGCCATGGTCTCGCAACCGGTACCCCTCAGCCAGGAATGGCTCACCGCCACCGGTGTCTGGATAACCGGCACCAGCGTGGGCACGCGCGCGCAGATGCGTGAACTGATGCAACTGCACGAGGCGCTGCCGTTCGAGGCTCAGGTCGAGCGCGTCTCGCTCGCAGACGTGACCAGCGCGCTGCGCCGGTTGAAAGCGGGCACCGCCGAAGGACGGCAGGCGATTGTCTTTGGTGCCGGTGCCTGACGATGCCGTCGACCGAGCCGTATTGGCGGGATACGCATTGCCCGGATACGCCACCGACAGGGGGTTGGGCAGATTGTGCCGCCAGGCCGGATCGGCCGGCGTGAATGGATTGGCGGAGAGGGAGGGATTCGAACCCCCGATGGGCTTGCACCCATGCCGCATTTCGAGTGCGGTGCATTCGACCACTCTGCCACCTCTCCGCGGTCATGGTCGGCCGTTGCCGGCGCGGCGCACTAGATAACGGCTGAACGGGCAGGTTACAAGGCCAAATCCACCGATATTTGGCTTGCCGGACAAGCATGGGATTCACGGGCGGCATCCGCTGCGCATTGGCCCGGCAGGGCATAGCGATCTTGACGTCATCGCGGTCACCACCGATTTCTCCAGCGTGCCACAGGCCTTGCCGCAAAAGATTGCTGGCCGGCCGGCCAATAGCAGTCCTGGCAACGGGTGTTGCCTTGACTCCCGCTCAACCTTCGGTTAGGGACAGCGCGCAATCGGCGTGGAGGGTTCTTCCGCGCCGCTTGTTTTTTGAACCCGCAGACTGACAAAAAGACGGCCGAACCGCCAGACGCGGTTCATCAAGGCCGACCGAACAGCGAAAGGCAAAAAATGTTCGCAGTCATTAAAACGGGCGGCAAGCAGTATCGCGTCGCCGCCAATGATCTCCTGAAGATCGAAAAAGTCGAAGCCAATGTCGGCGATATCGTCGAGATCGGTCACGTGCTCGCGCATGGCGAGGGCGAGAATGTCACGTTCGGCGCGCCGTTCGTCGACGGCGCCCTGGTTACCGCCGAAGTCGTCGAGCAGGGCAAGAACCGCACGGTCATCGCTTTCAAGAAGCGCCGCCGCCAGAATTCGCGCCGCAAGATCGGCCATCGCCAGCTTTTGACCACCGTGCGGATCTCCGAGATCCTGCTGGGTGGCGCCAAGCCGACCAAGAAGGCGGCCGTGAAGGCGGAAGCCAAGGCCGAAGTCGCCGCCGAGGCCGCGCCGAAGGAAGCCAAGGCCAAGAAGGAAGCCGCCCCCAAGGCAGAAGTGACGGCCGAGACCGCCGCCGCGCCGCTGTTCAAGGCGCCGAAGGGCGAGCCGGACGACCTGACCGTGATCAAGGGCATCGGCCCGGTCGCCGCCAAGGATCTCAACGAGCAGGGCATCATCACCTTCGCGCAGCTGGCCAAGCTGACCGACAAGGATGTCGCCAAGATCGACGAGCACATGCCGTTCAGCGCCGACCAGATCAAGGACTGGCGCGAACAGGCCAAGGAACTGGCGAAGAAGTAATTTTTCCGGCGATTAGGTCGCCGGATCGGACTTGAAACGGAACGCGAACGCGTTCATAAGGCCTTTTAGGCGCCTTGCGGCGCAACGGAGTTAGTTAGATGGCACACAAGAAAGCTGGCGGCTCGTCGCGCAACGGTCGCGACTCGCATTCCAAGCGTCTGGGCGTGAAGAAGTTCGGCGGCGAAGCCGTCATCCCGGGCAACATCATCATTCGTCAACGCGGCACCACCTGGCATCCCGGCGTCAATGTCGGCATGGGCACGGACCATACCCTTTTTGCGCTCGAATCCGGCGCCGTGACGTTCAACAAAAAAGCCAACGGCCGAACCTACGTATCGGTCAACCCGATTACCAAAGCCGCGGAGTAGCCGGTTCCGCACTAGAACACCGGCGCCCATCTCGGGAACCGGTGTCTGGCAAAACCAGGAAAAGGATCAGGGGAGATGGGTTTCCATCTCCCCTTTTTCTTGTGCCTGGAGGACGTTCAAATGGTTGCCGAAGCGGAAGACAGTGAAGACGAAAGTTACGCGATAGACTGCCCGGTGCTGGGCACCGAGCGGCTGGTGATGCGGGCGCCGCGCGAAGAGGACATCGCGCAACTGGTCGAGCTTGCCGACAACCGTCATGTCGCCGAGATGCTGGCGCGCATGCCGCATCCCTATGGCGAGGACGAGGCGCGCGCCTTCCTCGCCATGACCAGGTCGCGCCGGGCCGGCATCGCCTATGCCCTGACGCTGGCCGGCACCGACACTTTCGTCGGCTGCGCGGGCTTGAACACCACCGATCGCGGGTTGGAACTCGGCTACTGGATCGGCGAACCCTACTGGAAGCGGGGCTATGCGACCGAAGCCGCCCACGCGCTGGTCGACCTCGCCTTCCAGAATACCTCGATCCAGGTGCTGCATGCCTCGACGCGGGTCATCAATCCGGCCTCGCGCCGGGTGATCCACAAGTGCGGTTTCCAGTATGCCGGCCAGGGCATGCTGAACTCGATCGTCGCCGGCCAGGTGCCGGTCGAGCGCTACAGGCTGGACCGCAAGACGTGGACGAGTCTGCGCAACTGGGTGCACTTTTGAAGGATGGCGCGGTCGAGCCAATGGTCGATGACAGCAACGGTATCGAAACGATCGCGCCGATAACGCCGGGTGACATCGAAAGCTTTCATCGTGCGCTTGATCTCGTTGCGCGCGAGCGGAAGTACCTGTCCTTCCTCGAGGCGCCACCGCTGGATCAAACCCGCCGATTCGCATTGGACCGTATCGCGAAAGGCGATCCGGGGTTCGTGGCCGTCATTCGTGGCGAGGTCGTCGGTTGGTGCGACATCACCCGCCATGACCGGCTCATCCATGCCCATCGTGGCAGCCTCGGAATGGGAATTGTTGCCTCCCATCGCGGGCGTGGGCTCGGATTGCGGCTTATCAATGCCACCTTGGCGCAGGCACGCAAGACGGGCTTTGTCCGCGTCGAGCTGTCCGTACACGCCGACAATGCCCGCGCCATCGCTCTTTATGACAAGGTCGGGTTTGTCAGGGAGGGTGTGCAGCGCGACGCTATCTGTATCGACGGGCAATACGGCGATACGATCATGATGGCGATCGTCGAACGCGAAAACGCAGCCGGATGAAGAGTCGTCAGTCCAGTTCGACCCACACGGGCAGGTGGTCCGAACCCGTTGCTTTCCGGTCGACCCACAGACGCTTCAGCGACCGGGCAAGCGAGGCGCTGGTGAAGACATAGTCGATGCGCTTGTGGCGGCTGGCATTGGCAGGGTCCTTGGGGTCGACCCAGCTGACGAGATCCTCGCCGGCGACATCAAGGCGCACGGCGGCATCGACGGCGAAGTCGGCGGTCAGCGGCATGCCGAATTCATGATCCGGCCGGCCGGCGAGTTCGACATATTCGGGCGAGGCGGCCAGCATGTTGAAATCGCCCATGGCCACAAAGGCCTCGGGATGCGGCAGTTCCGGCAGGCCGATCTCGGCGACGCCGGACAGCGCGCCGCCTTCGAGCGCGTAGTTCAACAGGCGCCGGCGCAGGAACTGGATCTGGCTTGCGCGTTCCACGGGGCTGCGATGATCGAGATGGATGGAATAGAAACGGATGAAACCAAGCGACGTCTCGATCAGCGCCTCCAGCGCGCCGCGCTGGAAGTTCATCATCTCGAAGCTGCGGCTGCGCGGCAAAAGCAGGTTGCGCGACAGATGAATGGGCGTCTTGGACAGCACCATATTGCCGAGCTGGAAGGTCGTGGTGATGGCGCGGCCGTTTTCGATGCGCGAACCGATATTGGCCTCGAAATTGCTGCCGTAGACGGCGAAATAGTCGGGCAGCGCCTCGCCGATCTCGGCGACCATGTCGCGGCTGCCGTTCCTGGGGTTGTTGCGAGTGACCTCCTGCAGCGCGATCACGTCGGCGCCGCGTACCGCGTCGGCAATACGCGCGACATCGTAGTGCCCATCAAGACCGATGCCGTACTGGATGTTGTAGGTTACAAGCTTCATACCGACATCTCTCCGGCCGACCCCACGCGGCCATTGTCACAAAACGGCCTCGCCCTTCGCCGCGCCTTGGTTTAGAGCAAGGCCCAAGGTTTAGAGCAATGCCGCAAGGCCAATAAAAGAAACTGCAATCCCATGAAATTTCTCGATCAAGCCAAGGTCTATGTCCGCTCCGGTGACGGGGGCGCCGGTTCGGTGTCGTTCCGGCGCGAGAAGTTCATCGAGTTCGGCGGGCCGGACGGCGGCGATGGCGGCCGTGGCGGCGATGTCTGGCTGGAAGCGGTCGACGGGCTGAACACGCTGATCGACTACCGCTACCAGCAGCATTTCAAGGCCAAGACCGGCGTCCACGGCATGGGCCGCAACATGACCGGCGCCAAGGGTGCCGACGTCACGCTGAAAGTGCCGGCCGGAACCCAGGTGTTCGAGGAAGACAATGAGACGCTGATCTGCGACCTGACCGTGGTCGGCCAGCGCTTCCTGCTTGCCAAGGGTGGCAATGGCGGCTTCGGCAACCAGCATTTCAAGACCTCGACCAACCAGGCGCCGCGCCGCGCCAATCCAGGCCTGCCGGGCGAGGAGCTCAACATCTGGCTGCGGCTGAAGCTGATCGCCGATGCCGGGCTGGTCGGGCTGCCCAATGCCGGCAAGTCGACGTTTCTCGCCGCCGTAACCGCGGCCAAGCCGAAGATCGCCGATTATCCGTTCACGACGCTGCATCCGGGTCTGGGCGTCGCGCGCATCGATGCCCGCGAATTCGTCATCGCCGATATTCCCGGCCTCATCGAAGGCGCGCATGAGGGCGTCGGCATCGGCGACCGTTTCCTCGGCCATGTCGAGCGCACGCGCGTGCTCTTACATCTGGTCTCGGCGCAGGAGGAAAATCCGGGCAAGGCCTACAAGACCGTGCGCGCCGAATTGGAAGCCTATGGCCAGGGGCTGACCGACAAGGTCGAGATCCTGGCACTCAGCCAGGTCGACACGCTCGATGCGGACGGGCGCAAGAAGAAGGTCGCCTCGCTGAAGCGCGCCGCTGGCCGCGCGCCGATGCTTCTGTCCGCCGTCACCGGCGAAGGTGTCGAGGCGGTGCTGCGGGCGCTGATGACGGTGATTGCCGAGGCGCGCGCGGAGGCTGCTCCCGTGGTCGAGACGCGCTGGGAAAAGTAGTGCCATGCAGTCGCTGAAAAAATACCGGCGCATCACCGTCAAGATCGGCTCAGCGTTGCTGGTTGACCGCGCAAGCGGCCTGAAGCGCGACTGGCTGGCTTCGCTCGCCGACGACATCGCCGTGCTCGCCGAGGGCGGCGCCGAAATCCTGGTCGTGTCGTCCGGTGCCATCGCGCTTGGCCGCACCATCCTTGGCCTTGGCAAGCGCGCGCTGAAGCTCGAGGAGAGCCAGGCGGCTGCCGCCGTCGGCCAGATCGCGCTCGCCGGCGCCTGGTCGGATGCGCTCGGCAAGGGCAGCCTGAGGTCGGGCCAGATTCTTTTGACCCTTGGCGACACCGAGGAACGCCGGCGTTATCTCAATGCGCGGGCGACGATCTCGACGCTGCTCAAGATGAAGGCGGTGCCGGTCATCAACGAGAACGACACGGTCGCCACGTCCGAAATCCGCTATGGCGACAATGACCGGCTGGCCGCGCGGGTGGCGACAATGATGGGCGCGGACCTGCTGGTGCTGCTCTCGGATATAGACGGCCTCTACACCGCACCGCCGGCGCGCGATCCCCTGGCCAAATTCATTCCGGTGGTCGACCGCATCACGCCTGACATCGAGGCGATGGCGGGAGCGGCCGCGTCCGAGCTGTCGCGCGGCGGCATGCGCACCAAGCTCGATGCCGGCAAGATCGCCACCGCCGCCGGCACCGCCATGATCATCACTTCGGGCACGCGGCTGTCGCCGCTGATGGCGATCGAGCGCGGCGAGCGGGCGACCTTCTTCCGACCGAGCGCCAATCCGGTCAAGGGCTACAAGACCTGGATCGCCGGCCAGCTCGAGCCGGCCGGCCGGCTCACGGTCGATGCCGGCGCCGTCGGCGCGCTCACATCGGGCAAATCGCTGCTGCCCGCCGGCGTCAAGCTGGTTAGCGGCAATTTCTCGCGCGGCGACACGGTGGCGATCCTGTCGCCCGAGGGCCGCGAGATCGCGCGCGGCCTGGTTGCCTACGATGCCGCCGATGCCGTAAGGATCGCTGGCCTGAAGACGGCCGAGATCGAAACCGTGCTCGGTTACGAAGCGCGTTCGGCGATGATCCACCGCGACGACCTCGTGGTGAGTCATTCTGATGAACAAGTACGGGCCGGTGGCGACATAAGCGGAGGATGAGCCATGCTGAAGCTGCATGAAAAATCCGGGGATGATACCGTGGCGCTGATGGCCGATATCGGCCGCCGAGCCCGCGCTGCCGCCCGACCGTTGGCCATCGCGACCACCGCCACCAAGAATGCCGCGCTGCTTGCCATGGCGGACGCGATCGTTGCGCGTGAACAGGACATTCTCGACGCCAACGCCATCGACATTTCGAATGGCGAGGAATCGGGGCTCTCCGCATCCTTCATGGATCGGCTGAAGCTCAATCCGGCGCGCATCCGCGCCATGGCGGATGGTATCCGCGAGATCGCCGCGTTGCGCGATCCGGTCGGCGACGTCATCGCCGAGTGGGACCGGCCGAACGGCCTGCATATCGAGCGCGTGCGCACGCCGCTCGGCGTCGTCGGCGTCATCTATGAGAGCCGGCCCAACGTCACGGCCGATGCCGGTGCGCTCTGTCTCAAGGCCGGCAATCCGGTGATCCTGCGCGGCGGCTCGGATTCGCTCAATTCGTCCTCCGCCATCCATGCTTGCCTGGTCGAGGGGCTGAAGGCTGCTGGCTTGCCTGAAGACGCCATCCAACTGGTGCCGACCACCGATCGCGCCGCCGTCGGCGAGATGCTCAAGGGCCTCGATGGTGCGCTCGACGTCATCATTCCGCGCGGCGGAAAAAGCTTGGTCGGGCGGGTGCAGAGCGAGGCGCGCGTGCCGGTCTTTGCCCATCTCGAAGGCATCTGCCATCTCTACATCGACCGCTCGGCCGATCTCGACATGGCGGTCAAGATCGCCGTCAACGCCAAGATGCGGCGCACCGGCGTCTGTGGCGCGGCCGAGACACTGCTGGTCGACCGCGCGGTGGCATCAACCCATCTGGTGCCGATCCTCGACGCGCTCCGCGCCGCCGGCTGCGAAATCCATGCCGATGCCGAGGTGTTGAAGGTGTTTTTCGACGCCAAGCCGGCGACCGATGCCGATTGGGTGACGGAATATCTCGACGCCATCATCGCGGTGAAGCTGGTCGACGGCATCGGTAGTGCCATCGAGCATATCGAGACCTTTTCCTCGCATCACACCGAGGCGATCATCGCCGAGGACGCCCGAGCGGTGGAGCGGTTCTTCAACGAGATCGACTCGGCCATCCTGCTGCACAATGCCTCGACGCAGTTCGCCGATGGCGGCGAGTTCGGCATGGGCGCCGAGATCGGCATCGCCACCGGCAAGATGCATGCGCGCGGGCCGGTCGGCGTCGAGCAACTGACCTCCTTCAAATACCGCGTGCGCGGGTCGGGACAGGTGAGGCCTTGAGCGCTGGTCTTACCCTCCCCCTTGTGGGGAGGGTGGCGAGCGCAGCGAGCCGGGTGGGGGGACGACGCTGAATTCCACGACACCCCCACCCCACTCCGCTTCGCGGATCGACCGACCTGGGCAAGCCACGGGTCTTGCCCGTCCTGTGGACCCCCACAAGGGGGAGGGCGAGGACGCCGTTTCTTCCCGCTACCTGAAAATGCCGCATGCCGAAAAAGGCCTGGCCGTCGGCCTGTTCGGCGGTTCGTTCAACCCGCCGCATGCCGGTCATGCACTGGTCGCCGAGATTGCGCTCAGGCGCCTAGCGCTCGACCAGTTATGGTGGATGGTCACGCCGGGCAATCCGTTGAAGAGCACGCGCGAGCTGGCGCCGCTGGCCGAGCGGCTGCAACTGTCGGAGCGGATCGCCAAGAACCCGAAAATCAAGGTCACCGCCTTCGAGGCGGCGCATCATGTGCGCTATACCGCCGACACGCTGGCCTTGGTCAAGGCGCGCAATCCCGGCGTCGACTTCGTCTGGATCATGGGCGCGGACAGTTTGCGCGACTTCCACCGCTGGCAGCGCTGGCGCGAAATCGTGCTGACCTTCCCGATCGCGGTCATCGACCGGCCGGGCGCGACGCTGTCGTTCCTGTCGTCGGTCGTCGCCAAGACCTTCGACTATGCCCGCATCGATGAAGGCGACGCGCCGCGGCTCGCCCGCATGAAGGCGCCGGCCTGGACCTTCATCCACGGCCCGCGCTCGTCGCTGTCGTCGAGTGCGATCCGGAAGATGGCAAAGCGGTAATTGGTCCAGCATCACCGACAGCGCTCAACAGTAAGTGAGCGATCCGGCAGTGTTCGCTGCTATCGCAAGCTTATATTGACGGGCTACGGTGCCTCTGTCATCAAAGACGAGTTCGTCGGCGATACAGTTGATCGCGTGCGAGCGTTGCCTACATCAATTTTTACCTCTTTTCGGCGGGGGAGGTTGTCGTGAGAATTAGTTTCGGCAACAGGTATGGGGGCTTGGCGCACGGGTTGGACTGCCCTTGTCATAGTCCGCTCGCACTCAACCTCTTCGATCGAGTGAGCAAGGACATTTCACGCCGCTCTGTTCTTTCCGGCATCGCCGGGATGTTCGGTGCTTCGGCGCTCGGCCTTGCATCTCCATCCTTCGCGCAGGCCGCGGGTAAGCCGATCCTGCTCAGCAATGCCACGATTTTCGACGGCCAGGCAAGCAAGCTCATCGAAGGCAAGTCTGTCCTTATCGACGGGAAGACGATCAAGGCACTGCCTGGCGCCAGCGAAACGGTTGCCGATGCCGAGGTGATCGACTGCGCGGGCGGCACGCTGATGCCGGGCATGATAGATGCCCACTGGCATGCCTTGCTCGCCGGTATCTCGCAGGTCGCGGCCATGACGGCCGACGTCCCGTATGTTCATCTCGTCGCCGCGCAAGAGGCCGAGCGGACAGTGTTGCGCGGCTTCACGACGGTTCGTGATGTCGGTGGTCCGTCATTCGCATTGAAGCGCGCCATCGATGAAGGTCGATTGGTGGGTCCCCGCATCTATCCTTCTGGCGCCATGATCTCGCAAACTTCGGGGCATGGCGACTTCCGCATGCGCACGGATTTGCCGCGCACGCCGCAAAGCAATGCAAGCCTGGCGGAACAGGCTGGCATCGCCGAGATCGCCGATGGCGAGGCGGAAGTGCTGCGCCGTGTACGCGAGCAGCTCATGCTGGGGGCGAGCCAGATCAAGATCATGGGCGGGGGAGGCGTCGCCTCGCCCTACGACCCGATCGATGCTGTGCAATACACCGAAGCCGAGATGAAGGCTGCCGTATCCGCGGCGGCAGACTGGGGCACCTATGTGTGCATCCACGCCTATACGCCCGCGGCCGTGCAGCGTGCGATCGCCAGCGGTGTGAAGTCGATCGAGCATGGCCAACTCGCCGACGAGGAGACCGCCAAACGCATAGCCGGTGCGGACGCATGGTGGAGCATCCAGCCCTTCCTTGCCGACGAGGATGCCAACACCTACGCCTTGCCGGAACAGCGTGCGCAGCAGCAGACAATCGCCGAAGGTACGGCGCGGGCCGTCGAGCTCGGGCGCAAATACAAAATCAAGATGGCCCTGGGCACTGATATCCTGTTCAACCCGAAAGGCACCTCGACACAGGGAAAGCAACTCGCCAAGTTCAGCCGGTGGTATGAAAATGTCGATGTGTTGCGGCTGCTGACCAGCGGCAATGCCGAGCTTGCCGGCCTTTCCGGCCCACGCAATCCGTATCCTGGAAAACTCGGACACATCGAACCCGGCGCCTATGCCGACGTGCTCATCGTCGACGGCAATCCGCTTGAGGACATTTCCCTCATCGCAAATCCGGATCGGACGTTGAAGCTCATCATGAAGGATGGGCACATCCACAAGAACACGCTGGGGGAATGATCTTGAGAGCAATCCTTGGGATAGGCATGCTTGCCGTCTCCGCCTTCGTTTCCATGGAAGCAAGGGCGGCCGACGTGCTTGCGGGAAGCTCCGACACGACCGCGGATGGCGAAAAGAACTGGGCCCTGCAGGTCACGCCCTATCTCTGGGCGGCGGGCATCAGCGGCGACATATCGCCTTTCCGCAGGGCCCCGACCATTGGTGTCGACAAATCATTCTCGGACGTCATGAATGATTTGAACATTGGCGGCTTCATCAATGTATGGGGGCGCTACGACCGTTTCGTCTTCTCGGCCGACGCCATGTATGTCGACACGACAGACGAGAAAGCAACTGGTCCGCTTCCGCCCCTGCCCCCGCCATTGCCGCAAATCCCCAGCGTCAGCGGCAGCGTGGACACCAAGGAATTCACATCGACGCTGCAGGCCGGCTATCGGGTCTATGACAGTCCAGCCTTCACCCTGGATGCGCTGGGCGGTGTCCGCTTCTGGCATATCTCCAACCGGGTGACCGTGCAGGCGGCAGGGTTGTCGGGCAGCTACAAGGAAAGCTTTGGATGGGCTGATCCGGTCGTTGGCGCGCGCGCCTTTCTCAGGATGACGGACAAACTCTCGGCGCAGGTTCAGGCGGATGTCGGGGGCTTCGACGTCGGGTCCAGAACCACCTGGCAGGTGCTGGCAACCGCCAACTACATCATAAACGACCATCTTTCCGTCTCGGGCGGCTACAAGGTGCTCAGTGTCGACTACGAGTCCGGCGGTCACGTCTTCGATTCCCGATTGTCCGGGCCGGTGCTGGGGGTGACCTGGCGATTCTGATGATCTGTCCCCAACCGATGACGATGGCAGGATCCCGATGAGTGCGATCCAGTCCGATGGATTGTCTGAAGGCCGTGCCTGTCGATCATGAGCACCAATAATGCCGACAAGATTCCGCTCTGGTCGATAGCGGCCCCAGCAATCGCGGCGGCGCTGGCTGGGCTGATTTTTGCGCACATCCTGCCTGAATCCGTGCCGGTACTAGCCCTTGCGGCGATTGCACTGGGGACATGCGTCTTTGCAGCCGTGCATCACGCGGAGATGCTGGCGCTGAAGGTTGGTGAGCCGATGGGTTCCATCATCCTCGCGGTCGCGGTGACCGTCCTCGAAGTCGGGCTCATTGTGTCCATAATGCTTTCCGGCGCGAACGGCAGCGAGATGGTCGCTCGAGACACGGTGTTTTCCGCGATCATGATCGTACTCAACGGTGTGATCGGCCTATCTCTGGTGCTCGGGGCGCGCAGACATCACGAGCAGGCATTCCAGGTCAATGCGACCTCGGCGGCGCTCGGTGTGCTCGGTACACTCACAACGATTGTTTTCATCCTTCCGGCTTTCGTAAAGGCCGGCGCGAGCCTGCAGTTCTCGACCGTACAGGTCATGGGTGTGGGGATCGTATGCCTGGCGCTCTACGCCATCTTCGTGTTTGTACAAACCATCAAGCACCGAGACTATTTCATGGAGGTGGCGTCAGCCGAATCCGACGGCAACGACCATCCGCACCGCGTTCCATCCTCCAGGGAAACCGTGGCCAGCATCGTGCTGCTGCCGCTGTCGCTTCTTTTGGTCATTCTGCTCGCAAAGGTGCTCTCGCATCCGCTGGACGACGCGGTCGAAGCCGCCGGTTTGCCCCATGCAGTTGTTGGTGTCGTCATCGCGGCCGTCGTGCTCCTCCCGGAAGGAATTGCATCCGTCCGCGCCGCGCTTCTCAACCGCCTCCAGAACAGCGTCAACCTGGTCCTCGGTTCCGCCCTGGCGAGCATAGGTATGACGATCCCGGTGGTCGCCGCCCTGGCGGTATTGACCGCACGACCGCTGACGCTGGGGCTCGAGCCGTCTTCCATGGTTCTGCTGATACTCACTTTGTTCGTGAGCACTCTCACGCTCGGCACGGGCCGAACGACCACGCTGCACGGTGCGATCCACCTTGGAATATTCGTCATGTTCCTTTTGATCGCAGCCGTGCCGTAGAGGTACGCCTGGATACCCAATCGACGTGTTGCGCAGGAGGTTGGCCGGCAAAGCGTCCGTTTCAAGCACCGTGAAGGCCACCCGCACCTAACGCTTGATGTGTTTCTCTCCACCGCAAGTGGCCGCCGCCGCTGCCATGTCGCTTTTATTGCTCCCTTGGCAGGGTTTCCCAGGCAATCCTGAGCGGACATGCCGATTCTCGATGAAAACCGCACCGAAACCGACCGCGAGCATAGCAGTGCGCCCACGCCGCTGATCGCGATTGCAAGCGTAATCATGTCGATGGCGCTGATCGCCATCGGCAACGGCCTGATGTTCGCTTACATCCCGGTTCGGCTCGGCGTCGAGGGTTTCGATCCGATCTGGGCCGGGCTGATCGTCACCGGCCTGTCGGCCGGCGGCCTCGCCGGATGCATCCTGACCGGACCACTGGTGCGCAGGGTCGGCCATGCCCGCGCCTTCATGGTGCTTTCAGCGCTGATCGCGCTTTCCAATGTCGCGATCGGCGCCGGGCCGCATCCCCTGCTGTGGATCGGCGCGCGCGCCCTCTACGGCTTTGCCATATGCGGCCTGTTCATCGTCGCGCAGAGCTGGCTCAATTACGCGCTGCCCAATGCCATACGTGGGCGCGTCATGGCGGTGTTCTACGTCTCCTATGTTGCCGGGTTGGGTGTAGGCTATGCGACACTTGCAATTGTCGACATCCACACCGCCGCGGCCTCTCTGATCGGCATCACCTTTACGGCCTTGTCGATCCTGCCCGTCGGCATGACCCGCCTTGCCCAGCCGCCAGCGCCGCAGGCGGCTTCGGTCGCGTTGCGGCAAGCATGGCGCATTTCGCCGGTCGGGGTCGCCGGTATGCTGGCGGTCGGCGGCTTGTCGATGATCATCTCGGGCTTTGCGCCCATACACGCCACCGCCAAGGGCTATACGCAAGGCGATGTCGCGCTGCTTCTGTCGGCGATGCCCGTTGGAACGCTGATCCTGCAGATCCCCCTTGGCTGGATTTCGGACCGCACGGATCGGCGCTTCGTGCTGGCTGGCACTGCCATGCTGGCGATCGTGGCCAGCGTGCTCGCCATCGTGTTCGACGGCGGTGCGCTGATGGTCCTGGTGGTGATCTACCTGGTCTGGGACGGTGCGGCGGAATCGATCTATTCCCTCTCAAGCGCGCATGCCGCCGATCGCGCCAGGAAGGATGAGCTTCTTGCCCTGTCGAGTTCGATGCTGTTTGCCTGGTCGCTGGCCGGCTTCGTCGTCCCGGGCATCGTCACGGCACTTTCGGTGGTTTTCGGCACCGCGACGTTCATCTATGTCGGAATCGTCATCGCCGCGCTGTTTTGCTTGTTCGTGCTGTGGCGGGTGATAGCGGCTCGGCCGGTCCCGGCAGCCGCCACGGGCAGTTTCACGCCGATGTCGGCGCAAGCGCCCTTGCCCGTCGAACTCGCCTTCGCCACCGACGAGCCGCAAGACCGGGCCAGGGGCTGAGGTCCTTTCGCACACGGTCCGGGCTGAATTGCCCTATTGCTTGCGAGCTTCGGGCGCCGGCGCTTCCGGTGGCGGCAGCGGAATGGAGATGCCCTCGCTGTCGAAAGCCTGCTTGGCGCGTTTCGTCATGTCGATGTTCGTGGAGAAATAGTCGGCCGCCGAGGTCCAGTAGCGCAAGGTGAGCGAAACGGTCGTGTCGCCGAGGCTGGCCACGAAGGCGATCGGCGCCGGTTCGCGACGAATGCGTTTCTCGGTGCCGGCAATGGCGAGCAACGTCTTCTGGGCGCCGTCGATATCGTTCCACGAGCCGACGCTCAGGCTGATGTCGGCGCGGCGCACGCCATTGCGCGAGAAATTGCGCACCGGCTGGTTCCACAGCGTCGAATTGGGCGCCAGGATGTAGAGGCCGTCGGCGGTCCTGAGCCTGGTGGCGAACAGGCCGATTTCCTCGACCGAACCGGCAATGGAGCCGACCTCGACGGATTCGCCGATGCGGAAAGGCCGCAGCGCCAGGAGCATGATGCCGGCGGCGATGTTCTGCAGCGTACCTTGCAGCGCCAGCCCGATGGCGAGGCCGATGGCGCCGATGGCGGCGATGATCGAGGCGGTCTGCACGCCGAACTGGCCGAGCACCATGATGACGACGAGGATCAGGATGGCGTAGCGGACGATCTTGGAAAAGAAATGCCGCAACGTCGCATCGAAACCGTGGATATGACCCAGGCCGGCAAAGATCGAACGCTCGGCGAGGCCGGCGACGATGTAGCCGACCACCAGCAGGATGACGGCGCCGATGGCGGAGAAGGAATAGGAGACGATCAGCGTGCTGAGCTGCGCGAGGCCGGCCTGAACGGTGAGAAGGGTGTCTTGCGGGTCGATCGGCATGGCGGGATTCCGGTTGGTCGGTCAGCCGATAACCGCTGCGCGACGCCTGGGTTCCGATCTTTTTTGCGTGCCGCATGGAACAAGCGGGCAATCGGTGAGTTCGCGTGAGTCGGGGCTGCGTCTTGAAACTGTCAGGGAACTCTGCCTATCTAAGTGGTGTCACCTGCTTTTGGGGGTGATTTGGTTGTTCTTGCTGCGAAAGGAAATACACTGAGAACAGCACTGCGGAAGAAGGCCGATATCATGCCTTCGCCGGCCGGGATCAGCGTAGACGACGCCGTGTCCCGCGCCATCAAGACAGTCCTTGCCAGTCTGGAAGACTCCAAGGCCGAAAATATTGTCTCAATCGACATTCAGGGGAAATCGAGCCTCGGCGACTATATGGTTGTCGCGTCGGGCCGATCGCACCGTCATGTCTCGGCTGTCGCCGACCATCTCCTCAAGGCGCTCAAGGATGCCGGCCTCGGCACGGCGCGCGTCGAGGGGCTCTCCGGCGCCGACTGGGTCCTGATCGATTCGGGCGATATCATCGTCCACGTCTTCCGCCCCGAAGTCCGCGAATTCTACAATCTCGAAAAGATGTGGCAGGCGCCGGATCTCGAGGAAGAGACCCTTCACTAAGCTGCGTTGTGTCGTTGCCCGGACGTCGGATTTCGCCTTTGGGTGACATGCATTAACGGCTTATAGAGGCGGGATGAAGATTTCAGTTCATGCCGTGGGCCGAATGAAAGCCGGCCCCGAGAGGGAATTGGCCGACCGCTATTTCGAGCGCTTCGCCAAGAGCGGTCCCGCGGTCGGGCTCGAATTCTCCGGGGTCACCGAGATTGCCGAGGGCCGCGCGCAAAGCGCCAGCGAACGCCAGCGCGACGAGGGCTCCAGGCTGCAGGCGCAATTGCAGCCGGGCACTGCCCTTGTCCTGCTCGATGAACGCGGCAAGAGCCTTTCCTCGCAGGATTTCGCCGATCGCATCGGACAGTTACGCGATGGCGGGCGCAAGGCGGTGGTGCTCGCCATAGGCGGCGCCGATGGTCACGACCCGTCGCTGCGCGGCCAAGCCGATCTGGTGCTGTCGTTCGGTGCGCTGACCTGGCCGCATCAGCTGGTGCGGGTGATGGTGGGGGAGCAGCTCTACAGGGTGGCGACGATCCTGTCCGGCCACCCCTATCACCGATCCTGATAGCTCCCGGATCGCACCGAATTCCGCCCCAATCCCGCGCGAGATCGGGCTGGGAGACTATTTTTCCATGTGCATGCCGCTATCCCGGGACAACCGAGCGGTTCTGGGCGACAGGCGTTAACATGGTTGATGGTTCGTTAACGAAGCCGCGGATAGAATCGACCGGGAATGTCTGAAGGCTGGAAATCGACACCGGGCTTAACAAGGGGCTCATCAACCGGGCGCTTCGGGCGCGCGCGTTGCGGCGTCGCGGCGATGGCTATCCTTTTGTCGTTCCACGCGGCGCGGGCCGAAAACACGCTCGACATGGCGCCCGATCCGGACCAGAGCCGCGCCGAGTACGAGCAGGTTTCCAAGGAAATAACGCTGTCGTCGGAACGGCTGGCCAAGCTCGCCGCCGATATCGCCGCGGTCAAGAAGGACCATGCCTCCATCACCGCCGCGCTGATCCAGTCGGCGATGACCGAGCAGAAGCTTGGCCAGGATATCGAGGATATCGGGGCCAAGCTGGAGGGGCTGAAGGGCCAGCAACAGAAGATCCGCGCCTCGCTTGTGGCGCGGCGCGACGTGCTGGCCGAAGTGCTGGGCGCGTTGCAGCGCATGGGGCTCAACCCGCCGCCGGCGATCCTGGTCAAGCCGGAGGACGCGCTGTCGTCGGTGCGCAGCGCCATCCTGCTTGGCGCCGTGGTGCCGGAATTGCGCCAGCAGACCGACAGCCTGCTGGCCGACCTCAAGGAACAGACCCGGGTGACGGCCTCGATCGAGGCCGAACGGGCGCGGCTGACGGAAGCGGTCGGCGAGCAGGCGGCGGAAAAGAAGCGGCTCGGCATGTTGCTCGAAGCCAAGCAGAAGCTCGAGGCCGATACGCAGGCGCAAATGGCGGCCGAACAGCAGCGTTCAGAGCAACTGGCGGCTAAGGCCTCCAGCCTGAAGGACCTGATCGCCTCGCTCGAAGCGCAGGCCGACAAGACCCGCAAGGCCGCTGATGCCGCCAAGGCGGCCGCCGCGGGCCAGGCGGGGGACGATAAGACGGGCGGCGACACAACGGCATCGCTGGCGGCAATTCCTGTCCCCGAAGGCAACCGGCTCACCGCGACGGCCCCGTTCTCGGCGCTGCAGGGGCAGATCGCGCTGCCGGTCACCGGCCGCATCAAGCGCCGTTTCGGCGCCGATGACGGTAACGGCGCAGTGATGCTTGGCGACATGCTTGCGACACAATCGGGAGCCATCGTTACCGCGCCGGCGGATGGGAATGTGCTTTATGCGGGGCCGTTTCGCTCCTATGGTCAACTCTTGATCCTCAATGCCGGCGACGGTTATCATGTCGTTCTGGCGGGGATGAGCAGAATCAGCGTCGTGACTGGCCAGTCGGTGCTCGCAGGAGAGCCGGTCGGCGCGATGGGAGAGGCCCGGGTGGCAAGCACCTCGGTTTCGAAGAATGTAAATGCCACGCCGGAACTCTATGTCGAGTTCCGCAAGGATGGAAAACCCGTCGATCCGGCCCCATGGTGGGCGGACCGTTTTTCTGGAAGGACGTGAAATGATGCGGAAACTGTCGCTTCTGTTTGCCGGTGCGCTGATGGGCGCGTCCGCCATGAGCCTTGTCTATGGTGCTCCTGGCTCGTCGGCGAACGCTGCGGGATCGGAGACCTACAAGCAGCTGGCGATCTTCGGCGACATCTTCGAGCGGGTGCGGGCGCAATATGTCACGCCGCCCGACGACAAGTCGCTGGTCGAGAACGCCATCAACGGCATGCTTTCCTCGCTCGATCCGCACTCTTCCTACATGAACGCCGAACAGGCGCAGGATATGCGCGTGCAGACTAAGGGCGAGTTCGGCGGCCTCGGCATCGAGGTCACCATGGAGAACGACCTGGTCAAGGTGATCACGCCGATCGACGACACGCCTGCCGCCAAGGCCGGCGTGCTGGCCGGTGACTACATCGCCAAGATCGACGGCGAAGAAGTCCGCGGCCTGACGCTCAACGACGCGGTCGAGAAGATGCGCGGCCTGGTCAACACGCCGATCAAGCTCACCATCCTGCGCCAGGGCGCCGACAAGCCGATCGAGCTGACGGTGGTGCGCGACATCATCAAGGTCAAGGCGGTCAAGTTCCGGGTCGAGAACGACATCGGCTACATGAAGATCACCTCCTTCACCGAAAAGACCTATGACGACCTCGAGAACGCCATCGACACCATCAAGAAGCAGGTGCCGGACGACAAGCTGAAGGGCTATGTGCTCGACCTGCGCCTCAATCCGGGTGGTCTGCTCGACCAGGCGGTGAGCGTATCCGACGCCTTCCTGAAGCGCGGCGAGATCGTCTCGACGCGGGGTCGCGATCCCAAGGACGTCACCCGCTTCGACGCCAAGCCGAAGCAGACCGACGACATCAACGGCAAGCCGATGATCGTGCTCGTCAATGGCGGCTCGGCCAGCGCTTCCGAAATCGTTGCCGGCGCGCTGCAGGATCTGCGCCGCGTCACCGTGGTCGGCACGCAGTCCTTCGGCAAGGGTTCGGTGCAGACCATCATTCCGCTCGGCGAGAATGGCGCGCTCCGGCTGACGACAGCGCTCTATTACACGCCGTCGGGCAAGTCGATCCAGGGCAAGGGCATCACGCCCGACATCAAGGTCGACCAGCCTCTGCCGCCGGAACTGCAGGGCAGGGACCTGACGCGCGGCGAGTCCGACCTCAAGGGCCATATCAAGGGCGCCGACGAGAGCTCGACTGGCTCGGGCTCGGCGGCCTATGTGCCGCCGGATCCGAAGGACGATCTGCAGCTGATCTTCGCCGAGCAGCTGCTGCGCGGCGAGAAGACCGATCCGGCCTTCCCGCCCAATCCGGAAAAGGCCGTGCTCAACCAGTAAAATTCGCGGCCAGCAACGGTCTGGCCGCCTGAACCAAGCAATGCGATGCTGCCGGGGCCGAAAGGTTCCGGCAGTTTGATTCGGGGGCAAGGCGAGGCCTCCAGATATGGCGCCAGGGGTGCGCCGGGGTTGATGAATTTGCGCATGTCCTGCCGAAGGGGTCGCCTTCGGCGCCGTGCGCTCCGGGGACAGGGCTTGGCTGATATCGGCAAGGACATCGAACGCCCGCTTGGACAGACCGTCCGGGCGCCGCGCGCCGCCGGCAAGGTCAGCGCGGGCATTGTCGCGGCGAGTGTTGTCGTGCTGGCGGTGGTCGGCGTTTCGGCCGCGATCGCGCTGCGGGAAAAGCCGTTTCGCAAGCCGCAAGAGGTCGCCGTTTCGACGCCGAAAGTGACGGCGGCCGAGCCCGCCGCCGCGCCATCCGCCTTGGCCCCGGTCGCGGCGCCAAAGGTTGAAACGCCGGCCAAGACCGGTGGACCGCAGATCATCCATGTGCAGAAGGAGGAGGGCGATGGTCCTCCGCAGGCAGCCATCGTCATTCGCGACCCTTCGAGCATCGGGCAGAACCTGAAGATCGCGCACCTTCCCGACAAGGCGCTGATCGAAGCCAGCGATACCGGACCCTTGCCGATACGCTCCACCGATGGAAGGCGGCCGTTCGATGTCTATGCGCGGCCATGGTCCGGCGCACGCGGAGCGCGGGTGGCCATCGTCATCGGCGGACTTGCTGTGTCGCAGACCGGCACCCAGGCGGCGATCGCCAAGCTGCCGCCGGAAGTGACGCTGGCCTTCGCGCCGCAGGGCAACAGCATCGGCCGCTGGATGCAGGCCGCCCGACAGAGCGGCCACGAGATTGTCATGCAGGTGCCGCTCGAACCGTTCGACTATCCCAACGTCAACCCCGGGCGCAACACGCTGACGGTGGCGGCGAGCGCCGAGGAGAACCTGAAGAACCTGCACTGGGCGCTGTCGCGGACGACGAACTATACCGGTGTCATGAACTATATGGGCGCCCGCTTTTCCGCTGACTCGACGGCGATGGAGCCGTTCATGGCCGAACTCGGCAAACGGGGGCTTGCCTATGTCGACGATGGCTCGTCGGCGCGCAGCCTGGCGCCCGACCTCGCGCTGAAGGACGGCGTGCCCTTCGTCGCCGGCGACACCGCGATCGACGCGGTGCAGGATCGCGGCGCCATCCTGAAGAAGCTGGACAGTCTCGAAGCCACCGCGCGGGCCAAGGGCACCGCAGTCGGCATCGGCTCGGCCTTCGACCTGACCGTCGACACCGTTTCGTCATGGATTGCCGAGGCCAAGAAGCGCGGCATCGAGATCGTGCCGATTTCGGCGGTGGCCATAGACCCGCAAAAAGGCTAGCCACGCCTGGCCGCGAACCCCTCGGAGCACAGATAATGGCGAAGACGAAAAAGGTCGACCGCGAAACGCTACCCTACCGTCCCTGTGTCGGGCTGATGATCCTCAATGGCGAGGGCCTGGTCTGGGTCGGGCATCGCATCGCTGAGCCCGACAGCGAGTTTGCCGGCACGACGCAGCTCTGGCAGATGCCTCAAGGCGGCATCGACAAGGGCGAGGAGCCGCTGCAGGCAGCGGAGCGGGAGCTCTATGAGGAAACCGGCATGCGCGGCGTCTCGCTGCTCGCCGAGGCCCCGGGATGGATCAATTATGATCTGCCGGACCACCTGGTCGGCATCGCCTTCAAAGGGCGCTATCGCGGCCAGACGCAGAAATGGTTCGCCTTCCGCTTCCATGGCGATGTCAGCGAGATCCAGATCAATCCGCCGCCGGGCGGCCACACCGCCGAATTCGACAAATGGTCGTGGCGGCCGATGCGGGACCTGCCCGACCTGATCGTGCCGTTCAAGCGCAAGGTCTATGAAGACGTGGTGGCGGCATTCCAGCACCTCGTGCCATAGCTGGACGGGTGGCGGCCGTGGTTCGAAGGGCCGCAGTTGCCGCGCCGGCCCAGCGGTCCTATTGATGCTTATGCGCCACAAGGAGGGTCGCCATGAACGACGCCCCCATAAAATTGCTGCCCGAGGACGTTGTTGCCATAAGTGAAGCGGCGGCCGGAGCAATCCTGACCATCGATCTCGATGCGATCCGCGAAAACTACCGGCGACTGAAGACAAGGCTGGGCGGCGTGCGCTGCGCCGGCGTGGCCAAGGCCGACGCCTATGGCCTCGGTGCCGCGCGGGTGGCATCGGCCTTGATGAAGGAAGGCTGCGACATCTTCTTCGTCGCGCTGCTGGCCGAAGGCATTGCGCTTCGCGAGGTGGTTGGGAGCGAACCGGAAATCTACGTGCTTAATGGGTTGCCGCCGGGTTCCGAGCCGGAAGCGGTGGTGGCCGGCCTGTGCGCGGTGATCAACAGCGGTGCGCAGCTGAAAGCCTGGAGCGCGGCGGCGCGTGACGCCAGGCGCCGGCTCCCGGCCGCCATCCAGGTCGACAGCGGCATGTCACGGCTTGGCATGGCACCAGCCGAGGTCGAGGCGCTCGCAAAGGATACCAGCGCGCTCGATGGAATCGACGTCAGATATGTGATGAGCCATCTGGCTTGCGCCGACGAACCGCGCCATCCGGCCAACGAAGAGCAGCGGCTGGCTTTCGAGCGGCTGCGCGCCATGCTGCCCGAGGTGCCTGCTTCGCTTGCCAACTCCTCCGGCATCTTTCTTGGTCAGAGCTATCACTATGGTCTCGCCCGGCCGGGGGCGGCGCTCTACGGCATCAACCCGACGCCAGGCGCGCCCAATCCAATGCTGCCCGTGGTGCGGCTGCGGGCCAAGGTGGCGCAGACGCGCCGGGTCGAAAAAGGCACCGGTATCGGCTATGGTCACACCTACTACGCGGACGGTCCGTTGAGCCTGGCGACGATTTCGTTCGGCTATGCGGATGGCTGGCTGCGACGTTCCGCTTCGGCAGCCTGGTTCGAAGGAATACGCCTGCCTTTCCTTGGGCGCGTGTCGATGGATTCGATCATTCTCGACATTTCCGCCCTGCCGCCCGGCAGATTGCGCGAGGGTGATCTCGTCGAGTTGCTGGGTCCTTCGCAGAGCGTCGACGATGCCGCCGGCCATGCCGGCACCATCGGCTATGAAATCCTGGCCAGTCTTGGTCCCCGCTTTCATCGGCACTATGTCGGCGGTTGAGCGGTTTGGCCACGCTTGACAAGCGGGCGCCTGTCGGCAAGGTTCGGGGCATGAGCAACCTCGCTTACATCAGAACCTTGTTCAGGGTCTGCCCGATCGCGGGATCGTAGCCCCGGCGCGGCCGCCTTTTGGCGTCCGTCCGTACCGGGGCATCCATACATCCAAAATCGCCATCAAGCCGTCCAGCCTTTTGCCGCTGGCGGCTTTTCGTAGCGCCGCCAGTGCGGCGGCAAGCGCGCATTCGTTCGACGCGCCGATCCATGAGGTTTGCCATGCAACATGCAACAGGACTGCGCCCAAGCAGCCAGATACTGATCAGCGACACCGACCATGACAGGTTGACCGGCCTGGCGAGAGCCTCGCTCGACCGTGCCCCCGAGACGGCCGAGGAACTGCTTTCGGAAATGGACCGGGCCGTCATCACGGACGCGGCGGCGATGCCGGCCGGCGTGGTGCGCATGGGTTCGATCGTGACGGTCCGCGCCGAGGGCGGCGATACCCAGCGCATCATGCTGGTCTATCCCGGCGAAGCCGACATTGCCGAAAACAGGATTTCGGTGCTGACGCCGATGGGAACGGCGCTCATCGGAGCGGCGATCGGGCAGACGGTGTGCTGGAGCAGTCGTGGCGGCCGGGAACTGTCGGTGACCATCGAAGCCGTCGACTCGCCGGCCTCTGGCCAGCAGCGGCGCTGATCGTGGAGGCGGTGATGACGAGCACGAATTGCTGCCTGACGACGAAGGACTTCGCCGTCCTCGAAGTCATGCTGGAACGCCGGCGGGCATTCGCGGATCCGATCGCGCACATACTCGAACACAAGCTTTCAAGCGCCGATGTCGTCCCGATCGATTCGGTCGGCCCCGATATCGTTACGCTGAACAGCAGGGTGGTGTTCAGCATTGATGCCGGTCACGCCGAGACGCGCACCCTGGTGCAGAACGAGGTGCGCGGACCGGTCGGCTCGAGCCTGTCGGTGGCAACCAGGCGCGGTCTCTGCATGCTTGGCATGACGCAGGGCCAAACGGCTTCGATCGAACACGCCGATGGCCGACGGGAGTCGATCCTGATCAAGGCCGTGCTTTACCAGCCGGAGGCTGCCCGACGCGCGGTCAGGCAGAAAGACCGGGCTGAAGGGCGGCGACCGCACGGGCTCACTCTCGTCTATAGCGCCGAAGCCGACTGGCGGCCTCTTGGCGAGACGGCCCGAATGCGGCAGACAGAAGACGACGACCCCGGTCCCTCGGCGGCGTGAATGGGCCACAGCGCATGATACTCGAAAATCGGCATCGATTTTCACACGGGATCATGCGCAAATCGAGAAATGCGGTCGCGACCACGGGCGTCCTGGGGACGCGCGGCGCGCAAGGAGTGAACGATGAAGATCATGGTGCTGGGCAGTGGCGTCATCGGGGTGACCACGGCCTACTATCTCGCCGAGGCCGGCCATGAGGTGACGGTGATCGATCGCCAGAAGGGCCCGGCACTGGAAACCAGCTTTGCCAATGCCGGCGAGATTTCGCCCGGCTATGCCTCGCCCTGGGCCGGGCCCGGCATTCCGCTCAAGGCAATCAAATGGCTGTTGATGAAGCATGGTCCGCTGGTGGTCCGGCCGGCTTTCGATCCGCATATGTGGACATGGCTGGTCAAGATGCTGCGCAACTGCACGGCGCAGCGCTATGCGGTCAACAAGTCGCGCATGGTGCCGCTGGCCGAATACAGCCGCGACACGCTGAAGGCGCTGCGCGAGGCGACCGGCATCACTTACGACGAGCGGACCCAGGGCACGCTGCAACTGTTCCGCACGCAAAAGCAGCTTGATGGCACCGCTGGCGATGTCGATGTGCTGAAGAAATATGCCGTGCCCTACGAGATCCTCGACCCGGCCGGCTGCATCGCGGCGGAACCGGCGCTGGCCGGCGTGCGCGAGAAATTCGTCGGAGGGCTGCGGCTGCCGCATGACGAGACCGGCGACTGCAAGATGTTCACCGACAAATTGACGGAACTCTGCGTGGCGCGGGGCGTGAAGTTCGAGTACGACACGACGATATACCGCGTCATCCGCAGCCGTAACCGCATCGCCAACCTCAGCACGAGCAAGGGGTTCAAGGCCTCCGACGCCTATGTGATGGCGCTGGGCAGCTACTCGGCGGGCTTCATGCGCCGCATGAAGCGGTCGATCCCGGTCTATCCGGTCAAGGGCTATTCGATCACCGTGCCGATCAAGGATGCGGCCCTCGCACCCGTGTCGACGGTGATGGACGAAACCTACAAGGTGGCGATCACTCGGCTTGGCGACCGCATCCGCGTCGGCGGCACGGCCGAGATCTCCGGCTTCGACCTCAGGCTGCATGAATCGCGGCGCCGCACGCTCGAACATTCGGTCGGCGATCTCTTTCCAGGCGCCGGCGCCATGCGCGAGGCGACCTTCTGGTGCGGCCTGCGACCGATGACGCCGGATGGGCCACCGCTGATCGGCCGCACCGAGCTTTCCAATCTCTTTCTCAACACCGGCCATGGCACGCTCGGCTGGACCATGGCCTGCGGCTCGGCCAAGGTGCTTGCCGACATCATGTCGAACCGGGTGCCCGATATCGACGCCCGTGCCCTGGCGCAGGAACGCTACCTGAAATAGGGACGGGCTTCCTTGGGTGGATGCAATTCCGGACGGAAAACCGCTTCACACTTTTCCTGGAATTGCATCAGAACGCCTGCCTGACCCAGGTCTCATCGAACAGCAACCGGTAGGCCCAGGGGATCGTCACCTCGGTGGAAACCGGGTTCGAGTGGGCGAAATAGTCGTCATAGATGGGCTTCATCCTGACATAGAAGGCGGGATCCAGCACCATCATGCCGTTCTCTGAATCGTGGAAGAAACTGCGGTTGTTGAGGTTGACCGAGGAGATGGCGACCAGCCTTTCGTCGATCATCATGATCTTGGAATGCAGCACTACGTCGGGCGCCTTGAACTCGCGGATGTCGATGCGGTCGCCATATTTCTCGACGAACAGCTTGTTGAGCGCGGTGAGGAACTTGCCGCCGATATCGCCCTTGAGATCGATGCGGCCGACAATGTCGATCTTGACGCCGCGTGCGAGCGCCCGGTCAAAGGCCTGGGCGAGGCTCGGTGTCAGATTGAGATAGGGATTGACGATCTGGATATGGTGCTGGGCGGCGTCGACCAGCTCGACGAAATAGCCTTCCAGCGCATGGTCGTCCTCGTAGGGCACGGAAATGAAGTGCCGGGCGTTACCCAAGGGGCGGCCATCGGCGCGAACCGGGATGGAGAAGGGGCGCGCCAGATTGGTGTCGGCGTCGCGCAGCCATATTGTCGACAGATGTGCGGCGAGCGTCTCGACCGTCGGCCTGTCGGCGAACTCGATGTCGAAGTCGCTCCAGTTCGAATAGTAGTTCAGCGAAAAGCCGTCGGTCTTGCCGTATTGCTGCAGGTCCGGATAGCGCGACAGATCGATCGGCTGGTGGAACAGGAAGCCGTCATGGATGTTGCGGCCGCCGATGATGACGCGCGAGCGCGCGGGATCCTGCGCCAGCGTCGCCAGCATCTTGATATGATGGGTCTTGTGCAGTTGCGATATCTGCTCGTCGATCGGCGCGCCATGATCGGCGCGCCAGCGGTATTCCTGCAACTGGACATTGGGGAACTCGGCCGCCAGCCGGTGCAGCATGGCGTCGTCCTTGTCGCGCTCCAGCACATCGGTGACCATGATGCGCACCTCGGTGCCAAGGGCCGCATGATGGCGGATCAGCCGTTCGATGATGCGGCCGGAAAAGTCCGCCTTGAATTCCAGCGAGGACAGATAGATCAGCTTCAGCCTTGGCGCCCGGGAGAAATCGAGCGGCAGTTCCGGGTCGCCCTTGTCTATTGCCGCATCGGACAGCGGCGCGCCCATCAGCGCCTCGACCTTGGCGTTGAAGCCCTCGCGCGACTTGCGCAGGAGCCTGGGCGCGCCGATCGGCATGGCGCAGGTCTGCGACAGCCAGCGGCTGGCATAGAAGGCGCGCTCAAGCGCATCGAGGCCGGCGCCGTCGGGAACCGGGCAACGCTGGTAGCGGCTGTCGAAGCTGGCGAGTGCCGGATCGGCGGTCTCTTCGCGCCGGATGGTTAGCGGAGCGCCTGCCGGGTCAAGGCTGGAACGGATCCTCGCCGTGCAGCGGCTCAGGCTGTCGCCGGGAAACAGGCTGACCGCATCGTTCTCGCCCGACAGGCGAAAGCGGAATGTTGTGCCGGCGGCGATGGTGCGGGACGCTCCGGCGGCCCGGATCGCCAATGCGCCGTCGCAGGTGCCCTCGATGTCGGCAGGCTGCCTGCCGGCCTGGCGCACGACGATCTCGGTGCTGCGTGCCTGCAGGCCGGAGAAATCGAAAGTCTTGGGTGCCGAGGCGCGCGCGGCCGCATCGATGTAGAGCGTCTGCCGCGAGACCCGCCAGCGTGCGGCGAAATGGCCCTCGCCGCTGCCGCCACCGGCTGGGGGCAGATGCGCCTTGGCGACCGGTCCGGCCAGCTGCTGCAGCGTCGAATAGGTCGCCTGGAAGTTGCTATTTTGGACATCGCGGCGGTCGCGCCCAAAAGGGCCGGTGCCGTTGGCCCGATCCATGGCGCCAAGCTGGTTGTGGGCGAGCAGTGCCAGGAACCGTCTTTCATAGTCGTTGGTGCCGGTATCGCCAAAATACTGCGACGCTGCCACCTGCGGCCCGGGCGTGCTGGCCGACAGCGAGGGCCGTGTGCAGGCCTGCTGGCCAGGCAGGAGGTCGCAGGCATCGCGGCTTGCGCCGGCGCAGCCGGCAAGGGCGATGAGCACCAGTCCGAACACGGCAGGGATGGCGGATGCGCGGCGGTTCACCCGGTGGCCCCGGCCTTCATGGCGCTCAACTGCGCCGGGTCGCGCGGCGGCATGAAGCCTTGCGGAAAAACCTTGCAGACCGGGATGGCGAAAGTGGCGATCAGCAGTTCCGCCTCGCCTCGCATTTTTCGCGGCGCCGTCTTGTCATCGCGGATTGCCCTGGCCGAGGCGACAAGCGCGCCGTCGCAGTCGCAATGATTGTGGCGGGCGATGTAGCAGGCGTCATGGGTCTGGCACACCGCATCGAGGCGGTCGACCGGCCGGGCCGACAGATCGCCGGTGCGGGTGCCGGGGCCGCAGTAATTGCCGATGACGAAAGGCGAGGGGCGGGCCATGGCGTAGCGGATCGGTTTGGGCAATTCGGCTTCCGGCACCTTCGCCCACGGATTGGCGCATGCGGAAACCAAAAGCAGCGGCAGGATGGCAAGAACGGCTCGCATTTTTATCCGCGCCAGCTTTCTGAACGATTTTCCCCACCCGGTGGCCCTGCCTCGTGGCCGGCGACCGCATGCCTGATGCCACACTGGCCGGTTTTATGGCAAGGAAAAGGCGGCGTGTTTCACCTTGCCGTGTTATCGTCGCGGCGGCATAGCTGCCTTTGTCAGGGCACAAATCTCGTCATGGTATCCAGCGAGCACCAGTGATGCGTATCGGCTTTCCGGCCATGGCTATCGCGTTGCTGTTCTGCGCCTCGGCGGCCAATGCCGCCGACAAGACCGTCCACGACCACGACAACGGGTTCTCGCTGACCTTTCCGGAGGAATGGACCAACGAGCCGCCTTCCGGCGAGACGATGCGTCTGAAGGTAAAATCCGGCGACCAGGGCCTTACCTGCCGGGTATCGGTCGGCCGCTACGACCCGCGGGCGTCCGGTTCGCCGGCCGATCCCAAGGCATTCATGGAAACGGACTGGTCAGTGGAAGCCTGGCAGGAGATGGTCGGAGCCGCCTTCGCCTCTGCCGTTTTCAGCAGCGACAAGCTGATACGGTTCCCGGATGGCTATCCGGCACGCATGGCCGACATGGATTTCCGGATCGACGACGGCAACGCCGGTTTCCCTGGCCATGCCAAGGTCGTGCTTTCGATCCGCGGTATGCGCTTCGGCCTCGTGACGTGTGGGCTCACAGGCGACACGGTCGAGCAAACCAAGCAGAAATGGGCACCGCTGGCCGATGAGGCCGAACGGGTGGCGGGCTCATTCATTCTCGATGGCCCCTGACGGCGCTTCCACGGCGTTCATCGTTTCAGGGAAACGCCGAGCCGCTGCGGATTTCTGATTTGACGCAATTCCCCAGGGAAAGCGCTACGCGCTTTTCCCGGGAAAACCGTTTCACGCTTTCCCTGGAATTGTTTCACAGGAAGAGGCTTCTTTCCCGCTCAACCGCCTTGGTGATGAAGCTGGCGACAATCTGGATGCGGCGCAGCGGCCTGACCGATTCGTGATAGACCAGCCAGTAGGCGCGGCGGATGGGCGCTACCACGTCGACCGCGACCAGTTCCGGCATCGAACGCGCGACGAAGGTGTGCAGGATGCCGATGCCGGCGCCCGCGCGCACCGCTTCGGCCTGGCCGAGCGCGGAGGAAATGGCGAAGCTGGTGCGCCAGTCGGTGCTGAACTCGGCCGCGTAGTCGAGCGATGGGCTGACGATAAGATCCGGAACATAACCGATGAGCGTGTGCTGGCCGAGTTCGGCGGCGGTCTTGGGCAGACCATTGGCATCGGCATAGGTCCGCGACGCAAACAGGCCGAGCGAATAGTCGACCAGCTTTCCGGCCACCAGCCGGCCTTCCGTCGGCCGCTCGACGGTGATGGCGATATCGGCCTCGCGCCGGGACAGGGAGAAGGAGCGCGGCACCGGCACGAGCTGGATCGTCAGCTCGCGATGCAGTGCGGTCAGTTCGCCGAGACGCCTGGCCAGGAAGGCGACGCCGAAGCCGTCGGGTGCTCCGATGCGCACCGTGCCCGAAACGTCGTCCTCGCCGGCAATGGTCGAACGCGCGGCGATCATGTCGCCCTCCATGCGCTCGGCAATATCGAGGAAGCGCTCGCCGGCGGGCGTCAGTTCGCTGCCGGTGGTCAGCCGGCGAAAGAGTTTCGTACGCAGCGCGTCTTCGAGCGCGGCGATGCGGCGCGACACGGTGGCGTGGTTGAGCTCCAGCCGCCTGGCGGCGCCAAGGATCTGGCCGGCGCGGGCGACGGCGAGGAAGATGCGGACGTCATCCCAGTTCATGGGAATCCCCCAGGAGATATGTTGTGGCCGCTATTTGCGAGAATTGATGCGCGCTCGTCAATCGATATCTAATTTTCGCACAACGGTTGCGTTCTCCCTCGCGTTGCCTTCGACCCCGCAAAGGCGGACAATGCAGCATCACAAACCCAGGGAGAGAAATCATGATCGAATACGGTCATTTCATCGGCGGCAAGCGTGTCGCCGGCACCAGCGGCCGCAAGCAAGATGTCATGCAGCCGATGGATGGTTCCGTGCGCGGCACGGTGGCGCTGGCCTCGCAGGCGGAACTGCGCGCGGCGGTAGAGAATGCCAAGGCGGCGCAACCGAAATGGGCCGCCACCAACCCGCAGCGCCGCGTGCGCGTACTGATGAAATTCCTCGAACTGGTCGCCCGCGACTATGACGAACTGGCCGACATACTGGCGCGCGAGCACGGCAAGACGATCGCCGACGCCAAGGGCGACATCCAGCGCGGCCTCGAAGTGGTGGAGGTCTGCATCGGCGCCCCGCATATGATGAAGGGCGAGTTCACCGACGGCGCCGGTCCCGGCATCGATGTCTACTCAATGCGCCAGCCGCTCGGCGTCGTCGCCGGCATCACGCCGTTCAACTTCCCGGCGATGATCCCGCTGTGGAAGATCGCGCCTGCGATTGCATGCGGCAATGCCTTCATCCTGAAGCCGTCCGAGCGTGACCCGGGCGTGCCGATCCGCATCGCCGAATTGTTCCTCGAGGCTGGCCTGCCGGCAGGCATCCTCAACGTCGTCAACGGCGACAAGGAAGTCGTTGACGCCATCCTCGACGATCCCGACATCAAGGCCGTCGGCTTCGTCGGCTCGACGCCGATCGCCCACTACATCTATTCGCGCGGCACGGCCGCCGGCAAGCGCGTGCAGTGCTTCGGCGGCGCCAAGAATCACATGATCATCATGCCCGACGCCGACATGGACCAGACCGTCGACGCGCTGATCGGCGCCGGCTACGGCTCGGCCGGCGAACGCTGCATGGCGATCTCGGTGGCGGTTCCGGTCGGCAACGACACCGCCAACCGGCTGATGGAGAAGCTGGTTCCGCGTGTCGAGAGCCTGAAGGTCGGCCCGTCGACGGATTCGGCCGCCGATTTCGGCCCGCTGGTGACGGCGCAGGCGCTGGAGCGCGTGAAGGGTTACGTCGACACCGGCGTCAAGGAAGGCGCCAAGCTGGTCGTCGACGGCCGCGGCTTCAAGATGCAGGGCTACGAGAACGGCTACTATATGGGCGGCTGCCTGTTCGACAACGTCACGGCAGACATGCGCATCTACAAGGAAGAGATCTTCGGGCCGGTGCTCTCGGTGGTGCGCGCCCCGACCTATGAGAGCGCGATCAAGCTCGCCAACGACCACGAAATGGGCAATGGCGTCGCCATCTTCACCCGCGACGGCGACGCCGCGCGTGACTTCGCAAGCCGTGTCCAGGTCGGCATGGTCGGCGTCAACGTGCCGATCCCGGTGCCGATCGCCTATTACACGTTCGGCGGCTGGAAGGCGTCTTCCTTCGGCGACCTCAATCAGCATGGTGCCGATGCCTTCCGTTTCTACACCAAGACCAAGACGGTGACCTCGCGCTGGCCGTCCGGCATCAAGGACGGTGCCGAGTTCGTCATCCCGACGATGAACTAGCCGGACGGTTTTTCGTTTGCGCGTCCTCGCCTTCGGCTCCGGGGCGCGCGGCGGGCATCAAGGACGGTGCGGAGTTCGTCATCCCGACGATGAACTAGCCGGACGGTTTTTTGTTTGCGCGTCCTCGCCTTCGGCTGCGGGGCGCGCGGCGGGCATCAAGGACGGTGTGGAATTCGTCATCCCGACGATGAACTAAGTCCGATATCTGTTTCACGATCAGGGCGCGGCTTTTGTCGTGCCCTTTTCTTTTGCATGACGTCACACCGTTGGAATCGTGCCGCCGTCGATGACGTATTCGGCGCCGTGGATTGCCGCAGCGCGGTCCGAGACAAGAAATGCCACAAGTTCCGCGACCTCTTGCGGCCATGCCGGCCGGCCGATCGGGATGCCGCCCAGCGCATCCATGATGCCCTGGCGGGCGGTTGCCTCATCCGAGCCCGAGTGGGATGCCAGCCGCTTCACCATGGCTTCCGATGCGCTGGTGTGGATCCAGCCCGGCGCCACGCTGTTGACCCGGATGCCCTTCGGGCCAAGTTCCTTGGACAGCGCCTTGCTGTAGGTTGAAAGGGCTGCCTTGGCCGCCGCATAGGCGATGGTGGATTCGTGCAGCGGCAGGCGGCGCTGGATCGACGATATGTGGATGATCACGCCTGCGCCCTGCTCGATCATGCCGGGAATCAGCAAGCGATCGAGCCGCACCGCCGCCAGCAGATTGAGGCTGAGTTCGTCCTGCCAGAGCTGATCGGTCAGTCCGGCAAATCCGCCGCCGGGGCTTTTCGAACCGCCGACGCTGTGTACGACGATGTCGATGCCACCAAGCTGCTTCATTATGGCCGCGGCCACTGTCTCGGTACCCGCCAAAGTGCTCACATCGGCCTGCACGAACAGCTCTTGCGATGATGCTTCGGTCGCTGAACGGGCAGTGGTGAGAACGATCGCGCCTGCCGCCGAAAGCCTGCGCACGATGGCTTCGCCGGCGCCCTTGGTGCCGCCGGTGACCAGAACGCGCTTGCCGGCAAATTCCCGGTCGTCGAACGCAAATTTCTGGACGATGGTCATGCGCCGATCTCCAGCCGCGCGATCCGGTCGCCGGCCAGCGTGAAGACGTAGTGGAGCGTCGCGGGGCTGCCGGGGAAATTCCCTGACACGATGCCGGCGATCCGCCATGCATCGCCATGGACCGTCGCGTCGGCGACCTCGACGGTCACCCGGTATTTGCGTGTCGTCTCCTCCATCCAGCCGCGGATGGCGGCCGGACCCCGATGGGTTTTGCCTTCGTCCTTGACCGTGGCGTCCGACGCGAAGGGCGCCAGCATGGCGTCGATGTCATGCCTGTTCTTGGCGGCGAAATAGTTGGCCAGCGGCTGCGGAAGGTTTGCGGTCATGGTGTCGTCTCCGGTGCGGGTTGTCGCCGCCGGCGGAGGCCGGCGGCGCTTGTCCGGCTTCTAAAATGAGATATGCTGGTGAAATGACAAGAACCGACGAAAAAGTAAGGTACTTACCCGAAAGTAAGGTTGGACCCGAAAGCAAGTCCGAGACACTGACGCCGTTGTCGGCGGCGAGCGGCGTCGAGAATGTGCTGCGTATCCTCGAGGGCCGCTGGAAGCTGGTGATCCTGTTTCACCTGTTCGGCGGCAAGGTACTGCGCTTTTCCGACCTCGAACGGGCGATCCCGGCGATCTCGCAGAAAATGCTGATCCAGCAGCTGCGGCAGATGGAGAGCGACGGCATCGTGCGCCGTATCGTGCATCACCAGGTGCCGCCCAAGGTCGAGTACTGCCTGACCGATTGGGGCCAGGCCCTGTGCCCGGCCCTCGACGCCTTGTTGAAATGGGCGGCACTCCGCGACCCCGAGGAAGCTTGACGGGGGTCGTCGTCTGCATCGCGCCGCGAGCTCAGAAATGACGCTTGTTTTCGGATCGGGACCTCACCATATCGATTCCAGGGAATGATAAAGTTCCCTGACGACAGACCGGAAACCAGAAGGAGTGACGTGATGAAGACGTCGAACCCGGCCTGGAGCGTTCCGGTGTATTGAGGCTGCCCCATGTGCCTCCCTTTGCCGGAACGCCAAGGCGAAGGAGGTGCCAAATGGCACACAAATTTTCGTTTCGATGGATCAGGATAGCTGTGATCGGCGCCGCGCTGGCGCTGTCGACGCTATCGGCGCAGGCGCAGTTTATCTGCGGCGGCCGCAGCGACATCGTCGCGGGACTGGAGCGGGCCTTTCAACAGAAGCAGATCGGCTACGGTGTTGTCGGCCAAGCCGCCATTGTCGAGATCTATGTTTCGGCGAGCGGGACCTGGTCCATGCTGGTGACCGATGTGAAGGGCCGAAGCTGCATCTTCGCGACCGGTGATGGATGGGAGAACACCGCCATCGCCGCCGCGCAAGGGATCTGATCGCCCGTTCAGCGCGTCGCTGCCGTCTCGGCATGACCGCGCAGCAGCGCCATCAGCCGCTTGGCATCCTTGGCCGCGGCCTCCTCGTCGCCGTCCAGGATCGAGCGGATCAGCGCGACGTGATGCTCGGCTGACTCGGCCAGGCCCGTATCGGCCTTGTAGCGGAACCAGAAGCGTCGGCTGTGGGTCTGCAGGGGCGCTGCCAGCCGGGCGGCGAACGGGTTGTCGGCGGCCAGCGCCAGGGCTTCGTCGAGCGCCTTGTCGGCCTGGATGAAGGCAAGCACATTGCCTGAGATGACCGCCTTCTGCATGGCCAGCGCCGCCTCGTGAAACAGGTCGGCGGCCTCGCGGGTGACGAAGCGGGCGGCCGAGCGGGCAAGCACCACCTCGACGCCGCGCCGGGCGTCGAGAACGCGCAGCCAGTCGCCGGGATGCAGCGGCGCGATCGCGATGCCGGCGCGTGGCCTGACGTCGAGCAGCCCTTCCCAGGCCAGCCGCTGGATCGCCTCGCGCACCGGCGTGCGGCCGAGCGCCAGCCTTTCGATGAGCGCACCCTCGGTGACAAAGCTCGCCGGCGCCAGCTCCAATGTGACGATCATGTGCTCGAGCACGCGGTAGGCCTTGGTCGCGGCCGGCTCGGATGTCGATCCTGGTTCGATGGATATCAAAGGCGGTCTCCTGATATATCTAGAATATATCATAACAGATTCCGCATTGACAGCGGCTTTCTTAATAGATATACGACTGATATATCAGATGGAGAGATAGCTATGTGGACCGGAGTTTTCCCTGCAGTCACGACCAAGTTCACCGCCGACGATCGCCTTGATCACGCCGAGATGGAGCGCTGCTTCAACCTGCAGATGGAGGCCGGCTGCGACGGCATCATCGTCTGCGGCTCGCTCGGCGAAGGGCCGATGCTGTCGCATGACGAGAAGATCGAGGTGCTGAAGACCGCGCAGAAAGTCGCCGGCAAGAAGCCGGTGCTGCTGACGGTCAACGAGGCGGGTACCCGCGAGGCGGCCAGCATCGCCAAGCGCGCCGCCAAGGAAGGCGCCAACGGCCTCATGGTGGTGCCAAGCCCGATCTACCACACCAACGCGGAAGAGACGGTCGCGGCGCTGCGCGCCGTCGCCGAAGCCGGCGACCTGCCGGTCATGATCTATTCCAACCGGCTTGCCTACCGTGTCGACGTCACCGTCGATCAGATGGAGGAGCTGGCGTCGGACAAGCGCTTCGTCGCCATCAAGGAATCCTCCGACGACATCCGCCGCTCGACCGAGATCATCAACCGTCTGGGCAGCCGCTACGACCTGTTCACCGGTGTCGACAATCTGGCCTTCGAGGCGCTGTCGGTCGGCGCCATCGGCTGGGTGGCCGGCCTGGTCACCGCCTTCCCGCGCGAGACCGTCGCCATCTATCAGCTGATGAAGCAGGGCCGCCGCGAGGAGGCACTCGCAATCTACCGCTGGTTCCGGCCGCTGCTCGACCTCGACGTCTCGACCTATCTGGTGCAGAACATCAAGCTCGCGGAAGTCTTCGCCATCAACACCAACGACCGTGTGCGCATGCCGCGCCAGCCCCTGTCGGGCGAGCGCCGCAAGGCGGTCGAGAAGATCGTCAAGGACGCTCTGGCGGTTCGTCCGAAGCTGCCGCAGTTCTGAGGGCTTTCTTCTCCCTGTTCACCGGGAGAACATGGTCGCGGTCAGGGGAGAGGCAGCATCGACGTGCAGGGAAATTCCAAATCTCCAGACGGGGGGCGCCGCCCCTCATCGGCCCTTCGGGCACCTTCTCCCCGTGAACGGGGGGAAGGGGAAGACATCGCCATCATCGGCGGCGGCATCATCGGTATCTGCGCGGCGGCCTTCCTTGCCGAGGCGGGGCGAAACGTAACGGTCTTCGACCGAACCGGCATCTGCGAGGAAACGAGCTCCGGCAATGCCGCCGCCTTTGCCTTCTCCGACGTGCTGCCGCTGGCGCACAAGGGCATGATCAAGAATCTGCCGAAATGGCTGGCCGATCCGCTCGGCCCACTCAGCATTCCACCCGCCTACCTGCCGAAGCTGCTGCCTTGGCTGATCCGCTTCTGGCGCGCCGGCGCACCGGCGAAATACGAGGCCAGCCTCGCCGCCCAGGCCGGCATGATGAAGCTCGCCGAAGCGGAATGGATGGGCCTGCTCGATCGTTCCGGTACAAGGCGCATGCTGCGCGAGGACGGCTCGCTCGAATTCTATGAAAGCGAAGCCGAGTTCCGCGCCTCGTTGCCGGGCTGGGCGGCGCGCGAACGTTTCGGCATCGGCTTCCGCCATGTCGAGGGCGAAAGTCTGGCGGATCTGCAGCCGGGCCTTTCACCGCGCTTCATCAAGGGCACCTTCGTGCCGGGCTGGAAGACGGTCGCCGATCCCAAGCTGCTCGGCAAGGCGATATGGGCTTACGCCGAGGCCAAGGGTGCCCGCTTTGAAATGGCCCGCATCGACCGGGTGGCGACGGACCAGAATGGCGCGACGCTGACACTGGCCGACGGCACGAGCCGGCAAGCCAGGCAGCTCGTGGTCGCGGCCGGCGCCTGGTCGCATCTCTTGGCGCGGCAGCTCGGCGACCGCATCCCGCTGGAGACCGAGCGCGGCTACAATACGACCTTGCCGCGGAGCGCCTTCGACGTGAGGCGGCAACTGATCTTCTCAGGCCATGGCTTCGTCATCACGCCGCTCGAAACCGGCCTGCGCGTCGGCGGTGCGGTCGAACTCGGCGGTATCGAGCGGCCGCCCAATTTCAACCGGTCGAAGGCGCTGTTGCGGAAGGCGCAGCAATTCCTGCCGGGGCTCGACCCGTCCGGCGGCCGCGAATGGATGGGGTTCCGGCCCTCACTGCCGGATTCGGTGCCTGTCATCGGCAAGGCACCGGCAAGCCGGTCGGTTGTCTATGCTTTCGGCCATGGCCATCTCGGCCTGACCCAGGCGGCGGCGACCGGGCGGTTGATCCGGGAACTCGTCCTGGGGCAGACTCCGCCGGTTGATCTGGCCCCTTTCAGCCCACAACGGTTTTGATTTTCGAGGAGCGACATGGCCAAGAAATCCTTCTTCTGCATCGACGGCCACACTTGCGGCAATCCGGTGCGGCTGGTCGCCGGCGGCGGCCCGCTGCTTGCCGGCTCGACCATGATGGAAAGGCGCGCGCACTTCCTCGCTGAATATGACTGGATCCGCACCGGCCTGATGTTCGAGCCGCGCGGCCATGACGTGATGTCGGGTTCGATCCTCTATCCGCCGACGCGCGAGGATTGCGACATCGCGATCCTGTTCATCGAAACCTCCGGCTGCCTGCCGATGTGCGGCCACGGCACCATAGGCACGGTCACGATGGCGATCGAACACGGGCTGATCAAGCCGAAGACGCCAGGTGTGCTGAGGCTCGACACGCCAGCCGGCCTGGTCATCGCCGAATACAAACAGGTCGGCGAATATGTCGAAGAGGTGCGCATCACCAACGTACCGTCGTTCCTCCATGCCGAAGGCCTGACGGTCGAATGCCCCGGGCTCGGCGAGATCACCGTCGATGTCGCCTATGGCGGCAATTTCTACGCCATCGTGGAGCCGCAGAAGAACTTTCGCGACATGGCGGATTATTCGGCCGGCGACCTTATCGCCTGGAGCCCGGTGGTGCGGCAGCGGCTCAACGAGAAATACACCTTCGTGCATCCGGAAAACCCCGGCATCAACCGACTCTCGCACATGCTGTGGACGGGCGAGCCGACAGTGGAAGGGGCCGATGCCCGCAATGCCGTCTTCTACGGCGAAAAGGCGATCGATCGCTCACCGTGCGGCACCGGCACCTCGGCGCGCATGGCGCAGCTTCATGCCAAGGGCAAGCTGAAGGCCGGCGATGCCTTCGTGCATGAATCGATCATCGGTTCGCTGTTCAAGGGCAAGGTCGAAAAGGAGGTCACCGTGGCTGGCAAGCCGGCGATCATTCCCTCGATCGGAGGCTGGGCACGGATGACCGGACTGAACACGATCTTCATCGATGACCGCGATCCGTTCGCGCATGGTTTTGTTGTCAAGTAGGAGGAATCCTGCCCTTGCGGAAAGGTATGCGGCAAAAGAATGAACCCTGCCGGGAACGCAACGATTCGTCCCATCACCTAATTTTGACGGCAGTTTCTTCGAAACGGAGCGCATTATACGTCTGAATCATCAAGGACATTGCGTTATGCCAATGATAGGGTCCGCGATAGTCCAGGGTCGGGTGCAAAGAATGGGCGGTCGGAACGACGTGAATCGGAAACACGCGGGGCGATCAAAAAAATCACGTTGCAATCCGGGCTCGAAACTTTACGACTAGGGGAAATACGAAAAGGGATGCGTCTGCATGGGCGACATTCCAGGGGAGCCATGTACACATGCAGTACTTTGTCCAGCAGCTTATCAACGGGCTGACGCTGGGATCGATCTATGGGCTGATCGCGATCGGCTACACGATGGTCTACGGCATCATTGGCATGATCAACTTCGCCCATGGCGACATTTTCATGGTGGGCGCCTTCACGGCGCTGATCGTCTTCCTCATCCTCGGCGCGCTGTTTTATTCCGTGCCCGTGGTCATCGCGCTGCTGGTCATGATGATCGTGGCGATGCTGCTCACCAGCCTTTATAACTGGACGATCGAGAAGGTGGCCTACAGGCCGCTGCGCGGTTCGTTCCGGCTGGCGCCGCTGATCACAGCCATCGGCATGTCGATCGCGCTGTCGAACTTCGTCCAGGTCACGCAAGGCCCGCGCAACAAGCCGATCCCGCCGATGGTCAGCCAAGTCTACAACATCAACGGCGTCAGCGTGTCGCTCAAGCAGATCATCATCGTCGTCGTCACGGCGCTGCTTCTGGCGCTGTTCTGGTACCTGGTCAACAGGACCTCGCTTGGCCGCGCCCAGCGCGCCTGCGAGCAGGACCGCAAGATGGCCGCGCTGCTCGGCATCGATGTCGACCGGACAATCTCGATCACCTTCATCATGGGCGCGGCCCTTGCCGCCGTCGCCGGCACGCTGTTCCTGATGTATTACGGCGTCATCGCCTTCTCCGACGGCTTCGTCCCAGGGGTGAAGGCGTTCACCGCGGCGGTGCTTGGCGGCATCGGCTCGCTTCCCGGTGCCGTGCTCGGCGGGCTGCTGATCGGCTTCATCGAGAGCATGTGGTCGGCCTATTTCTCGATCGACTACAAGGACGTGGCGGCATTCTCGATCCTGGCCATCGTGCTGATCTTCCTGCCTTCCGGCATATTGGGCCGGCCAGAAGTCGAAAAGGTATGAGACCATGGCCGTGACCGTTTCTCCCGACCGCGACACCGTCGCCAACCCCTTTTCGCGCGCATTGCGCGAGGCGTTCTATGCCGGCGCCATCGCGCTTGGCCTGTTCGTGCTGTTCATCGGGCTCAGAACCGACCAGAACATGTCCAACGAACTGGTCGTCGTGCAGCGCTGGGGCCTGCTCGCCGCCGTGGTCATCGCGACCGCGGTCGGACGCTTCCTCTACGTCGCCTACGGCCAACCCTTCATGGCCAACCAGAAGGTCGCCAACGTAGCCACCGGCCTTTTGCCGGCCAGTGTGGCGTCGCGTTTCTTCACGCTGCCGGCCTTCATCGGGGCCATTGTCGCGGCGGTGCTGTTGTTCGTGTTCAACAGCTCGCTCGCCGGATGGGTGGGAGCGGAACCGGCCGGCTACCTGCAATTCCTGCGCGCCCTGGCGGTGATCTATGCGCTGGCCTGCGTGATCTACTATTTCCGTGGCTTCATCCATGCCAACTTCACCAAGCTAGGCATTGCCGCGCTGGTGCTCTATCCGATTCTTGTCGTCGTCGTGCTGTCGCTCATGTCGTGGTCTGTCGCCACCGGGCTGCAGGGCTCGCTGAAATGGGTCGACAATTTCGGCATCCAGATCCTGATCTATGTGATGCTGGCCTGGGGACTGAACATCGTCGTCGGCCTCGCCGGCCTGCTCGACCTCGGCTACGTCGCCTTCTACGCAGTCGGCGCCTACGCCTACGCGCTTCTCGCCACCCATTTCGGCCTGTCGTTCTGGATCCTGCTGCCGGCCGCGGGCGCCATGGCGGCGCTGTGGGGGGTGCTGCTCGGCTTCCCCGTGCTGCGCCTGCGCGGCGACTACCTGGCGATCGTGACGCTGGCCTTCGGTGAGATCATCCGCCTGGTGCTGATCAACTGGCGCGACGTGACCAACGGCTCGGCCGGCATCTCAGGCATTCCGAAAGTCACCTTCTTCGGCCTGATGACCTTCAACGTTTCGGACCCCAACTACATTGCCAAGGTTCTGCACCTCGCGACCTCGAGCGCCTACTACAAGATCTTCCTCTACTACCTGATCCTGGGGCTGGCGCTGCTCACCGCCTTCGTCACGATCCGGCTGCGGCGCATGCCAGTCGGCCGTGCATGGGAAGCGCTGCGCGAGGACGAGATCGCCTGCCGCTCGCTCGGCATCAACACGACGACGACCAAGCTGACGGCGTTTGCCACCGGCGCCATGTTCGGCGGGTTCGCCGGCTCGTTCTTCGCCGCGCGGCAGGGTTTCGTCAGCCCCGAATCCTTCGTCTTCCTGGAATCGGCCATCATCCTGGCCATCGTCGTGCTCGGCGGCATGGGGTCGCTGGTCGGCATCGCGGTCGCCGCGATGGTGATGATCGGGGGCACCGAGGCGCTGCGCGAACTCGACTTCCTCAAGCAGGTCTTCGGGCCTGATTTCACGCCGGAACTCTACCGCATGCTTCTGTTCGGCATGGCCATGGTCATCGTCATGCTGTGGAAGCCGCGCGGTTTCGTCGGCAGTCGTGAACCAACCGCCTTCCTCAAGGAGCGAAGAGCTGTCTCAAGCTCCTTCACCAAGGAGGGCCACGGCTGATGAATGCGACCACGCAAATGAAAGAATCCATCCTGCAGGTCGATCATCTGTCGATGAAGTTCGGCGGCCTGGTCGCCATCGGCGACCTGTCCTTCACCGCCAGGCGCGGCGAGATCACGGCGCTGATCGGCCCCAACGGCGCCGGCAAGACCACCGTGTTCAACTGCATCACCGGCTTCTACAAGCCGTCGGAAGGCATGATCACGCTCAACCGTGCCGACGGTTCGAGCTATCTGCTCGAACGGTTGCCCAACCATGAGATCCCGGCGCGCGCCAAGGTGGCGCGTACCTTCCAGAACATCCGCCTGTTCTCGGGCATGACGCTGCTGGAGAACCTTTTGGTAGCCCAGCACAACAAGCTGATGAAGGCATCGGGCTATACGATCCTGGGTCTGTTCGGCTTCAGCGGCTACCGCAAGGCCTCGGCTGAATCGGTGGACCTGGCCAGGCACTGGCTCGAGAAGGCCGATCTCGTCGACCGGGCCGACGATCCGGCCGGCGACCTGCCCTATGGCGCGCAGCGGCGTCTCGAGATCGCGCGTGCCATGTGCACCGGGCCCGAGCTTCTGTGCCTCGACGAGCCGGCGGCCGGCCTCAATCCGAAGGAATCGGCTGCACTCAACGAACTCTTGATGGACATCAAGCATACGACCGGCACCTCAATCCTCCTGATCGAGCACGACATGTCGGTGGTCATGCAGATTTCCGACCACGTCGTGGTGCTGGAATACGGCCGCAAGATCTCCGACGGCAATCCGCAGTCGGTGCGCACCGATCCGCGCGTCATCGCCGCCTATCTCGGCGTCGACGACGAGGAGGTCGAGACCGTGCTGACCGAGGTCGGCGATGAGGACGTCATTGAACAGCTCGACATCGGGCCGGATGCCGCGCATGGCCCGGGGACATCGTCGTCCTACCTGGCAGGACCGGTGACCGACACCGTCGGACACAGCGATGGCGAGCGCGTTACTGTGTCGAAGGGCGCCTCGAAAGCGGCGCAGGTCGATGCCCGCGCGGCCACCGTGGCGAGCAAACCCGTCGGGACACCATCAAGGCCGGCCGCGAAGGTCGGAGCGGCGAAGGCCGCACCGAAGAAAACCGCCACCAAGGCGCCCGCGGCAAAGGCCGAAGGCGTTTCGAACCGCCTCGCCGCTCCTCGTGGCGGCAAGGCGGACAATCTGACCCGCATCAAGGGCATCGGCACGGTCAACGAGAAGAAGCTCAACGAACACGGCATCTTCCACTTCGACCAGATCGGCGCCTGGAAGAAGGCCGATGTCGAGGCGGCCGAAGCCTATCTCGCCTTCGACGGGCGCATCGCGCGCGAGGAGTGGGTCAAGCAGGCCAAGCTGCTCGGTCAGGGCAAGGATACGGAATTCTCGCGCCGTGTCGACGCGGGCAAGGTGGCGACCAGCCATGCTTCGGCAAAGAGTGCCAGTGCGGCATCGAAGACCGCAAGTGCGGCTTCGGGGAAGGCTGCGGCCAAACCTGTGTCGAGCAAGCGTGGAGGGGGCAAATAATGGCCGGGACAAGGCTGCTCGATATCAAGGGCGTTGAGACCTACTACGGCAACATCCGGGCGCTGAACGGCGTCGATGTCTCCGTCAACGAGGGCGAGATCGTGGCGCTGATCGGCGCCAACGGCGCCGGCAAGTCGACGCTGATGATGACCATTTTCGGGGCTCCGCGCGCCCGCACGGGCACCATCACCTTCGCCGGCACCGACATCACCCAATTGCCGACGCACGAAATCGCGCGCATGCGCATCGCGCAATCACCCGAAGGCCGGCGCATCTTCCCGCGCATGACGGTGATGGAAAACCTGCAGATGGGCGCCAGCCTCGACAACCTCAAGCACTATGACGAGGACGTCGAGAAGGTGTTCACGCTGTTCCCTCGGCTGAAGGAGCGCATCGCCCAGCGCGGCGGCACGCTGTCGGGCGGCGAGCAGCAAATGCTGTCGATCGGACGCGCGCTGATGGCGCGGCCGAAACTGCTTCTGCTCGACGAGCCGTCGCTGGGGCTGGCGCCGCTGATCGTCAAGCAGATCTTCGATGCCATCCGCGAATTGAACCGCACGCAAGGGCTGACCGTGTTCCTGGTCGAGCAGAACGCCTTCGGCGCGCTGAAGCTCGCCACGCGCGGCTATGTCATGGTCAACGGCAATGTGACGATGAGCGGCACCGGCAAGGAACTGCTCGCCAATCCGGAAGTGCGCGCCGCCTATCTCGAAGGCGGACATCACTGAGTTCAGGAGTCCTCACCATGCAAGGCATTCTCTACGAAGAACCGTCAATCTGGCAGTTCTTCTTCGTCACCTGCCTGCTCGGCGGCTGGGCAGCCTGGATGACCGGCAAGGCCAGCGCCCAGACATGGCGCAGCTTCATCCAGCTGTTCGCTTATCTGATCGGGCTCGGCATCGGCATCCGCTTCATCCACCATGCGCTGTTCAACGGCACGATGTTCTCGCTGCATTACTATATCGTCGACACCATCGTACTGATGATACTGGGCTTCGTCGGCTATCAATACACACGAACCAACCAGATGGTCACACAGTATAATTGGCTCTACGAAAGAGCTTCAATCTTGAGCTGGAAACCCAAAGGTTGAGGCTCATCATTAACGCCGCGTCAGGGATGAATCGGCGTGACAAGTGCCTGAAAATCGGCAAACTATGCTTTCTGCGATAAGGGTGGGCATCGCATGAAAGCTTCATCCACGCCCACTCCGTTAATGGGAGCGTTTAAATGAAAAAGTCACTTTTGTCCGCCGTGGCCCTGACCGCGCTCGTCGCGTTCGGCGGCAACGCGTGGGCTGATGTAATGTTCGGCGTTGCCGGCCCGATCACCGGCCCGAACGCGGCGTTCGGCGCACAGCTGCAGAAGGGCGCCGAGGCGGCCGTCGCCGAGATCAATGCCAAGGGCGGCATCAACGGCGAGCAGATCAAGCTCGAAGTCGGCGACGACGTCTCCGATCCGAAGCAGGGCATCTCGGTCGCCAACAAGTTCGTCGGCGACGGCGTCAAGTTCGTGGTCGGCCACTTCAACTCGGGCGTGTCGATCCCGGCCTCGGAAGTCTACGCTGAAAACAACATCGTCGAAGTCACGCCGGCCGCGACCAATCCGAAGTTCACCGAGCGTGGCCTGTGGAACGTGTTCCGTACCTGCGGACGCGACGACCAGCAGGGCGGCATCGCCGGCGCCTATATCGCCGCGAATTTCAAGGATGCCAAGGTCGCCGTCGTGCACGACAAGACGCCTTACGGCCAGGGCCTTGCCGATGAAACCAAGAAGGCGATGAATGCCGCCGGCGTCACGGAAGTGATGTATGAAGGCGTCAATGTCGGCGACAAGGACTTCTCGGCGCTGATCGCCAAGATGAAGGAAGCCGGCGTCACCCTGATCTACTGGGGCGGCCTGCACACCGAAGCCGGCCTGATCATCCGCCAGTCGGCGGACCAGGGCCTCAAGGCAACGCTGATGTCGGGTGACGGCATCGTCACCGACGAACTTGCCGCGATCGCGGGCGACGCTGTCGCCGGCACGCTCAACACGTTCGGTCCCGACCCGCGCCTGATCCCTGCCAACAAGGAACTCGTCGAGAAGTTCCGCGCGCAGGGCTTCGAGCCCGAAGCCTACACGCTCTACGCCTATGCCGCCGTGCAGGCGATCGCCGAGGCGGCCACCAACGCCAAGTCGAACGACCCGCAGGCTGTTGCCAAGGCACTGCATGAAAACGGACCGTACCCGACCGTTCTGGGCGATCTCGCCTATGACGCCAAGGGCGACCCGAAGCTGCCGGGCTACATCATGTACGAGTGGAAGAAGAAGGACGACGGAAAGTATTCCTGGTTCCCGAAATAAGCTGCTCCAGCAGGTCTGATATCCATGATGCCCGGCGCGTTGCGCCGGGCATTTTCTTTGGCGTTCCGCGGCGGCCGATGACCTTCTTCCTGGCCGGGCAAGAGCGCATCCAGGATTGGAATTGTCGCCCTTGTTCCGCCGGTTCGGGCCAAGGCGTGCGAGTGTTGGCCGGATAATTGATTTAAATCGGTTTAAAGCAGTATTGATTTTGTTTGCACTGCAGCATTTTCACGCTAATCATTGCACCGATTTCCCGTCCCTTCCGCTGCTGGAGCCCAGTCCTTGGCAATCACGAAGATCCTCGTCGCCAACCGGTCAGAAATCGCCATCCGCGTCTTTCGCGCGGCCAACGAACTGGGCCTCAAAACCGTGGCGATCTGGGCCGAGGAAGACAAATATTCGCTGCACCGCTTCAAGGCCGACGAAAGCTACCAGGTCGGGCGCGGCCCGCATCTCAACAAGGACATGGGGCCGATCGAGAGTTATCTGTCGATCGAGGAAGTGATCCGCGTCGCCAGGCTTTCAGGCGCCGATGCCATCCATCCGGGCTACGGGCTGCTGTCCGAAAGCCCCGAATTCGCCGAAGCCTGCGCGCAAGCCGGCATCACCTTCATCGGCCCGAAGCCGGACACGATGCGCCGCCTTGGCAACAAGGTCGCGGCGCGCAACCTCGCCATCGAGGTCGGCGTGCCGGTGATCCCAGCCACGGACCCGTTGCCGGACGATATGGAGGTGGTCAAGACACTGGCCAAGGAGATTGGCTATCCGGTGATGCTGAAGGCCTCTTGGGGCGGCGGTGGACGCGGCATGCGCGCCATCCGGTCCGAGGCCGATCTGGCCCGCGAAGTCACGGAAGGCAAGCGCGAGGCCAAGGCCGCCTTCGGCAAGGACGAGGTCTATCTCGAAAAGCTGATCGAGCGCGCCCGCCATGTCGAGGTGCAGGTGCTTGGCGACACGCACGGCAATGTCGTGCACCTGTTCGAGCGCGACTGCTCGATCCAGCGCCGCAACCAGAAGGTCGTCGAACGTGCGCCCGCTCCCTATCTCGAAATGTCGCAGCGCGAGGAGCTTTGCGGCCATGCGCTGAAGATCGCGCGCGAAACCAGTTATATAGGTGCCGGCACGGTCGAGTTCCTGCAGGATGCCGATACCGGAAAATTCTATTTCATCGAGGTCAATCCGCGCATCCAGGTCGAGCATACCGTCACCGAGCAGGTGACCGGCATCGACATCGTCAAGGCGCAGATCCATATCCTCGACGGCTTCGCCATCGGCACGCCGCAGTCGGGCGTGCCGGCGCAGAGGGACATCAGGCTGAATGGCCATGCCTTGCAGTGCCGCATCACCACCGAGGATCCCGAGCACAATTTCATTCCGGACTATGGCCGCATCACCGCCTATCGCGGCGCCACCGGCTTCGGCATCCGCCTCGATGGCGGCACCGCCTATTCAGGCGCGGTCATCACCCGCTTCTACGATCCGCTGCTGGAAAAGGTGACGGCGTGGGCGCCAACACCGGCCGAGACGATTGCCCGCATGAACCGCGCGCTGCGCGAATTCCGCATCCGCGGCGTCGCCACCAACCTCACCTTCCTCGAAGCGATCATCAACCACCCGAGCTTCGCGGACAATTCCTATACGACCAAGTTCATCGACACGACGCCGGAACTGTTCCAACAGGTCAAGCGCCAGGACCGCGCGACCAAGCTGCTCAACTACCTGGCCGATGTCAGCGTCAATGGCCATCCCGAGACGCGCGGCCGGCCGATGCCGAAGGCCGATGCGGCCGCACCGGTCGTGCCCTACCTCAACGGCAATGTGCCCGGCGGCAGCAAGCAGAAGCTCGACGTGCTCGGGCCGGAGAAATTCGCCGCCTGGATGCGCGAACAGAAAGAGGTTCTGGTCACCGACACGACGATGCGTGACGGCCACCAGTCGCTGCTGGCCACGCGCGTGCGCACACACGACATCGCCGGCATCGCCGGCACCTATGCACGCGCCCTGCCGCAGCTTCTGTCGCTCGAATGCTGGGGCGGTGCGACCTTCGACGTCGCCATGCGCTTTCTCACCGAGGATCCGTGGGAGCGGCTCTCGCTGGTGCGCGAGGCGGCCCCCAATTTGTTGCTGCAGATGCTGCTGCGCGGCGCCAACGGCGTCGGCTACACCAACTATCCCGACAATGTCGTGCAGCATTTCGTCAAGCAGGCGGCGAGCGGCGGTATCGATCTGTTCCGCGTCTTCGATTGCTTGAACTGGGTCGAGAACATGCGCGTCGCCATGGACGCCGTCGGCGCCGAGGGCAAGCTGATCGAAGCGGCGATGTGCTACACCGGCGATATTCTCGACCCGGCGCGGGCCAAGTACGATCTGAAATATTATGTCGGGCTGGCGAGCGAACTGCAGGCCGCCGGCGCCCACATCATCGCCGTCAAGGACATGGCCGGGCTGCTGAAGCCGGCGGCGGCGCGCGTGCTGTTCAAGGCGCTGCGCGAGGCGACCGACCTGCCGATCCATTTCCACACCCATGACACGTCGGGCCTGTCGGCGGCGACCGTGCTGGCGGCGGTGGAGAGCGGCGTCGACGCCATCGACGCGGCGATGGACGCTTTCTCCGGCAACACATCGCAGCCTTGCCTGGGGTCGATCGTCGAGGCGCTGAAGGGCACCGAACGTGACCCGGGCCTCGACCCGCAATGGATCCGCAAGATCTCGTTCTATTGGGAAGCGGTGCGCAACCAGTACGCCGCTTTCGAAAGCGACCTGAAAGGGCCTGCTTCGGAAGTCTACCTGCACGAAATGCCGGGTGGACAGTTCACCAATCTCAAGGAACAGGCGCGCTCGCTCGGGCTGGAGACGCGCTGGCACGAGGTGGCGCAGACCTATCATGACGTCAACCTGATGTTCGGCGACATCGTCAAGGTGACGCCGTCGTCCAAGGTCGTCGGCGACATGGCGCTGATGATGGTGAGCCAGGACCTGACTGTCGCCGATGTCGAGAATCCGGGCAGGGACATCGCCTTTCCGGACTCGGTCGTCTCGATGCTGCGCGGCGATCTCGGCCAATCGCCGGGCGGCTGGCCGGCGGCGCTACAGAAGAAGGCGCTGAAGGGCGACAAGCCGATCACGGCGCGGCCCGGATCGCTGCTCAAGCCGGCCGACCTCCAGGCCAACCGCAAGGAAATCGAGGAGAAGCTCGAGCGCAAACTCTCGGAATACGAGTTCGCCTCATGGCTGATGTATCCGAAGGTGTTCACCGACTTTGCCAGTGCGCAAGAGACCTACGGCCCGGTCAGCGTCCTGCCGACGCCGACCTATTTCTACGGCATGAAGTCCGAAGACGAGATCTTCATCGACATCGAGAAAGGCAAGACGCTGGTCGTGCGTTGCCTCGCCATCGGCGATGTCGACGAGAAGGGCATGGTCACCGTGTTCTTCGAACTCAACGGCCAGCCGCGTCGCGTGAAGGTGCCTGACCGGGCGCATGGCGCTTCCGCCGCCAAGGCCCGCCGCAAGGCCGAGCCGGGCAACGAGGCACATGTCGGCGCGCCGATGCCGGGCGTGGTCTCCGCCCTTTCCGTCACGACCGGCCAGGCGGTGAAGGCGGGTGACGTGCTGCTCTCCATCGAAGCCATGAAGATGGAGACGGCTCTGCATGCAGAGCGCGACGGTACCGTCGCCGAGGTGCTGGTCAAGGCCGGCGACCAGATCGATGCCAAGGATCTGCTGATCGCCTTCAACTGAAAGCGCGGGCAGGCTGTCGGCTTCTGTCGGCAGCCCTTGGTGAGCTGTTCGATAACGGCTTGACCCGCCGCGCCCGGTCGGGCATCGAACCGCTGAAATTCGCTGCCGGCAACTTTGCGAGTCGCGGCGCAGAAACAATCCTTGGAGAAGAACATGGCCGACGATATCACCGAGACCAGCCAGACTGTTGCCGCCGGCCAGCTGCGTGCCCTCATCGAGCGCATCGAGCGGCTCGAGGAAGAAAAGAAGACGATCGCCGACGACATCAAGGAAGTGTTCGCCGAGGCCAAGGGCACCGGCTTCGACACCAAGGCGATACGCACCATCATCCGTCTGCGCAAGAAGGACCAGGCCGAACGCCAGGAAGAGGACGCCATCCTCGATCTGTACATGGCCGCGCTCGGCATGGAGTAGGACCAGAGCGTTCTCCGTTTCACGCAAACGGCGAACTGCCCTATCTCTTTGTTGACGCAATTCCCAAGGGAAAGCGTTTCACACATTTCCTGGAATTGCTTTGACCGCCCGGTGCCCGATACGGTTGCGGGAGATACGGTTTGAACCATGAGCGAATTCGACTTCGGCGGCCGTCGCGCCTCGGAATTCCGCCATCGCGGTTTCTGGACGCTGTTCGCTGAGCGGCATCCGGAAGAAAGAGCCCGGCTGGCACGGCGCGGACCCTGGTTCTGGCAGCGCGGGTTGCCTGACTTCGCCCTGGTCATCTCCATGTATGTCGCGCCGGCGCAGAACCATGTCGGCGTCTTCTTCGGCCGCAACGAGAAGTTCGGCGCGACGCAAAGCTGGTCGCGCCTGAAGCCGTTCCAGCCAGAGATAGAGGACCGGCTCAAGCTCCGGCCGGAACAAAGCTGCGAGGGCCTCGGCATCAATTCGATGTGGCGGGTCAATTGCTTTGCCGAGGATAACTGGCCGGCGATGACCGACTGGCTGGTGACCGAATGCTCGCGTGTCGAGCGCGCCGTCACCGAAGTGCTCGGGCAGGGGTAGGGCGCCGGTGTCCCGGGAAGGCGTCAGGTCCTTCTTCCGCTCGCGTTGGCTTGGCTTGGCGCCGATCGATCGGCTGTTCTGGCGCGACATGCTGCTGGTCGGGACGGGGATCAGCATCGCATCGTCCGTGGCAGCGCTGATCCTGCTTGGGCTGAAGATGCCGCTCGGCCTCGTGCTGGCGGTGCATTTCGCACCGGTGCCCTACAACATCTTTCTCACCATCGCGGTCTGGCGGACGGCCGAGACATCAGGCGCCAAGGCATTGTTGATGATGCTGGGCTCGGCGCTCTGGCTCATCGCGACCGTTGTCGTCTGAGGCGATAGTCAGTTGAGCGCGTACGAAAAAGGGCGGCCGAAGCCGCCCTTTGCCGAAAGCTAAAGGATACCGATCAGGCCGCGGGCTCGAATGTCAGCGCCACGCCGTTGATGCAGTAGCGCAGGCCGGTCGGCGGCGGGCCGTCCTCGAAGACATGGCCGAGATGGCTGCCGCAGCGAGCACAGTGGCATTCGGTGCGGACCATGCCGTAGCTGCGGTCGACCGTGGTCTCGATCGAACCCGGCACCGGATCGTTGAAGCTCGGCCAGCCGGTGCCGCTCTCGAACTTCAGCTTGGATTCGAACAGCGGCTGGTCGCAGCCGACGCAGGAAAAGGTGCCTGCGCGCTTCTCATAGAGCAGGGCGCAGCTTCCCGGCCGCTCGGTGCCGTGGCCGCGCATGACCGCATACTGCTCCGGCGTCAGCCGGGCACGCCATTCGGCATCGGTGCGGGTGACGGGGTAGGTGTGGGTGTCCATTTGATCTCCTCAGCCTTGGCGGCTCGTTATTGGTTGCAACTCATATTCGCATGAACATAGGCATTTGTTACAGGTTCGCCCAGCGGCGGACCTTCGACAAGATCAATGTTTCCGAGAAAGCTGCTTCGTGGCGGCTTCAAGCCCGGCCAGCGTCAGCGGGAACATGCGGCCGCCGAAGATGTCGCGGATCATCGCGATCGAATGGGTATAGCCCCAGTTCTTCTGGTTTTCCGGATTGAGCCATACCGCGTTCGGCCATTGCTGCAGCACGCGGCCGAGCCAGACGGCTCCGGCCTCCGGGTTCCAGTGCTCGACCGAACCGCCGGGGTGGGCGATTTCATAAGGGCTCATCGAGGCGTCGCCGACGACGATCACCTTGTAGTCAGGGCCGTATTTGTGGAGGAGGTCGAAGGTCGAAATCACCTCGGCATGGCGGCGCCGGTTGTCCTTCCACACGCCTTCGTAGAGGCAGTTGTGGAAATAGAAATATTCGAGCTGGCGGAATTCGGCTCGTGCCGCCGAAAACAGCTCCTCCACGCTCTTGATATGGTCGTCCATCGAGCCGCCGACATCGAAGAACATCAGCAGTTTCACGGCATTGCGCCGCTCGGGCCGCGTCTGCACGTCGAGATAGCCGTGCTCGGCGGTGGCGTGGATGGTGCCGGGCAGGTCGAACTCCTCCTCTGCGCCCTCGCGCACCCAGCGGCGCAGCCGCTTCAGCGCGATCTTGATGTTGCGGGTGCCGAGTTCGACGGCATCGTCGAAATTGCGGAACTCGCGCTTGTCCCACACCTTCACCGCGCGGCGGTTGCGGCTTTCGTGCTGGCCGATGCGCACGCCCTCGGGATTATAGCCATCGGCGCCGAAGGGTGAGGTGCCGCCGGTGCCGATCCATTTCGAGCCGCCCTGGTGGCGGCCCTTCTGCTCCTCGAGCCTTTGCTTCAAGGTCTCCATCAGCTTTTCGAATCCCCCGAGCGCCTCGACCAGCTTTTTCTCTTCCTCGGTCAGGTGTTTTTCGGCGAGCCGGCGCAGCCATTCCTCGGGAATGTTGGCGACGTCGACCGCATCCGGTCCGCCCAGCGCCTCGATGCCCTTGAAGACATGCGCGAACACCTGGTCGAAGCGGTCGATGTGGCGTTCGTCCTTCACCAGAGCGGCGCGGGCAAGGTAATAAAAACCCTCGACGTCATAGTCGACCAGCCCGGCTTCCAATCCTTCCAGCAGCGACAGATATTCCCGCAGCGAGACGGGAACGCGTGCTGCCTTCAGTTCGAGGAAGAAGGGTATGAACATCTTCTATCTATAGCAGATCATACTCGATGAAGCCGGTGCGACGCGCGACATGGTCGTAGAGCTTGCGCGCGGTGGTGTTGGTTTCGTGCGTCATCCAGTAGACATTCTTGACGCCGATTTTTTCCGCCGTGTCCTTCACTGCCTTGATAAGCGCCGCGCCGATGCCCTTGCCGCGCACGTCCGGGTCGGCGAACAGGTCCTGCAGATAGCAGTTGTTTTTCTCCGACCAGCCTGAGCGATGGTAGAGATAGTGGGTGAGGCCGACCGCCTTGCCGTCGAGCGTGGCGATAAAGCCCTTCGGCTCGAACTCGCCTTCCGTGAACAGCCGTTTCCAGGTGACGGCGTAGACCTCTTCCGGCAGCTTGGTTTCGTAGAAGGTGAGGTAGTCGGTCCACAGACGTTTCCAGTCAGCGTGGTCGGACTGCGCGAGCGGGCGGACGATAATCTCAGACATTTCATTCCTCCGAAGGGTTCTGGCCGAAGCTGCCTTCCTGTCTTGCCGGCAGCAACGGTCCACAGAAGGGGAAAGCGCTATCGCTGCCTGCCTATTGCTGCCGCCGCGCCATGAAGGCCAGCCGCTCGAACAGATGGACGTCCTGTTCGTTCTTCAGCAGCGCGCCGTGCAGCTTGGGCAGCGCGTTCTTGGGGTCGGCGCGCAGATCCTCGGGCGCGATGTCGTCGGCGACCAGCAGGCGGATCCAGTCGAGCGCCTCGGAGGTCGAAGGCTTCTTCTTCAGCCCGGGTACGTCACGGATTTCGTAGAACTGGGTGAGGGCCGCCCGCACCAGGTTCTGCTTGATGCCGGGATAGTGGACGTCGACAATTCTGTGCAGCGTGTCGACGTCGGGAAAACGGATGTAGTGGAAGAAGCAGCGGCGCAGGAAAGCGTCCGGCAGCTCCTTCTCGTTGTTGGAGGTGATGATGACGATGGGGCGCACGGCGGCGCGTATGGTCTCGCCGGTCTCGTAGACGAAGAACTCCATTCGATCGAGTTCCTGCAGGAGGTCGTTGGGGAATTCGATGTCGGCCTTGTCGATCTCGTCGATCAAAAGCACGACCTTCTTGCCGGCCGCGAACGCCTCCCACAGCTTGCCGCGCTTGATGTAGTTCTTGATGTCGTTGAACCTGGCATCGCCGAGCTGGCTGTCGCGCAGCCGCGACACGGCGTCATATTCGTAAAGGCCTTGCTGCGCCCGCGTCGTCGATTTGACGTGCCATTCGATGAGCTCGAGGCCGAGGGCCGCCGCCACCTGGCGCGCAAGCTCGGTCTTGCCGGTGCCGGGCTCGCCCTTGACCAGCAGGGGCCGTTCCAGCGCGATCGCCGCGTTGACGGCCACCATCAGGTCCTTGTCGGCGACATAGGCCGCCGTGCCTTCGAAACGCATTTTTGCTCCTTCATTCATTCCGGGCGACCGTAAGGAGGCGGCCCGGCCGGCGCAAGAGTGGGGCGGCGATGCGACGTCGCGAGCCCGGCACGGAAAGAATGGCAACTCTCTGGCGCTCGGGGGACCATCGGCCTATATTGGGGGAGACGGTCTGCGCTTCCCGGCAGGAGAACATTTTCCCCGGGGCCTTAACGATCCTTAGGGAGCTGTCCCTGGGAAGACCCGTGGGTTTTCTCACACGGCGCCCACCTACTTTGTAGGTTCCCGGGATCGCTCTCTCCACCGGTCGCGTGGATCGTCACTTCTTGCATGCGCCCATGCATTCCGGTGGATGGTGCGGTAGAAAACGTCGCTCCTAAAACGCCATCCCTATCCGGCCTTTTCTATCGTCCGCGCATGACATCTCTCAAAGACCTGAAAAAACAGCTGCGGCGCGAAGCGCTTGGACGCCGTGATGCGCTCGATGAATTCTGGCGGGTCGAGGCCGCGCTCGAAATGGCCGAGACGGCGCGCGATCATCTCGCTATCGAGCCCGGTCAGATCGTATCCGGCTTCTGGCCGATGCGTTCGGAAGTCGACGTCAGGCCGTTGATGTTCGCCCTGCGCGAAAAGGGCGCGAGACTTTGCCTGCCGGCCATTCTCGACAAGACCACGATCGTCTTTCGCGAGCTGGTTCGCGGGGCGCCGATGGTGGACATGGGTTTCGGCACGGTTGGGCCCCATGAAGAGGCCGAGGTGCTTGATCCCGAGGTGATGCTGGTGCCGCTCGCCGCGTTCGATGCGCGCGGCCACCGCATCGGCTATGGCGCCGGCTATTACGACCGCGCCATCGCGAAGCTCGTCGACAAGGGGCATGCGCCCCGGCTGATCGGCATCGCCTTCGACTGCCAGGAAGTTCCGCAGGTTCCGGATGAGCCCCACGACGTCGTCATCCCGGAAATACTCACAGAGAACGGGTTGCGCCGCTTCACGCCGAAATTGTAGATAATGGAGGCATGATCTTTTCGCTGGAGTCATGCAGCTTTTGCTTCGCTGACTTTCGGTGCGGGATCATATGAGACTTCTCTTCCTCGGAGACATGGTTGGAAAAACGGGACGCACGGCGGTGTGGGAACAACTGCCTGGCCTGATCTCGGATTTCAAACTCGACTTCGTCATCGTCAATGGCGAGAACGCCGCCGGCGGTTTCGGCATCACCGAGGAGATCTTTCGCGAGACGATCGCGGCGGGCGCCGACGTCGTGACCACGGGCAACCATGTCTGGGACCAGCGCGACGCGCTCGCCTTCGCGCCGCGTGAGGAGCGCTTCCTTCGCCCCTCCAATTTTCCCAGGGGCACGCCCGGGCGCGGATCGGGCGTTTATATCGCCAGGAGCGGGGCCAGGGTCCTGGTCGCCAACATCATGGGCCGGGTGTTCATGCATCCGGAGCTCGACGATCCGTTCCAGGCTGGTGAGCGCGAGCTGGCCGCCTGTCCGCTCGGCGAGCAGGCCGATGCGGTGGTCATCGACTTCCACGCCGAAGCGACCTCGGAGAAGATGTGCTTCGCGCATTTCGTCGACGGCCGCGCCAGCCTCGTCGTCGGCACCCATACCCACCAGCCGACCGGCGATCATCAGATCCTCAACGGGGGCACGGGTTACATTTCCGACGCCGGCATGTGCGGCGATTATGATTCCTCGCTCGGCATGGACAAGGAGGAGCCGCTCAACCGGTTCCTGTCGAAAGTGCCGAAAGGCCGCTTCGAGGCTGCGACTGGACCTGCAACATTGTGCGGTGTCGGCGTGACTATTTCCGACCGCACGGGCCTGACCGAAAAGATCGCGCCGTTTCGTCGCGGGCCGAGACTTGAAGAAACGGCTCCGTCTTTCTGGTCGTGACATTGATATAGAGGTTTGTAGTACCTAACTGCCGGCGACACTGCTCTAGATCGTAGAGGGGACGACCTCCATGCAGCTCATTGAGTTCCTGGCGCCGCATTTTCACTTTGTATCCGATCCAACGGCCTGGGTCGCGTTGCTGACGCTGGTGGTGCTGGAGATCGTGCTCGGCATCGACAATCTGATCTTCATCTCGATCCTGACCAACAAGCTGCCTGAGGCGCAACGGGCCCGCGCCCGCCGGCTCGGCATCTCGGCGGCACTGGTCATGCGGCTGGTGCTGCTGGCCACCATTTCGGTCATCGTCCAGCTGACGACGCCGGTGTTCACGGCATTCGACCATGGCTTCTCCTGGCGCGACCTGATCCTGATTGCCGGCGGCCTGTTCCTGGTGTGGAAGGCGACGAAGGAAATCCATCATACCGTCGATCCGGACGACCATCAGGACACGATGCTGGGCGAGACGCTCAAGATCTCGCTGGCCGGCGCGATCTTCCAGATCCTGCTGCTCGACCTGGTCTTCTCGATCGATTCCATCATCACCGCCGTCGGCATGACCGACGAGATCGCCATCATGTACATCGCGGTGATCGTGGCCGTCACCGTGATGATGCTGGCGGCGGGGCCGCTGGCCAACTTCATCGCCCGGAACCCCAGCATCGTCATGCTGGCGCTGGGCTTCCTGTTGATGATCGGCATGACGCTGATCGCCGACGGCATGGGCTACCATGTGCCGAAGGGCTACATCTACGCGGCGATGGGTTTCTCGGCGCTGGTCGAGGGGCTCAACATGCTGGCACGGCGGCGCAGGAAAGCGAAATCCGGCGACGGGCATTGAGGCTGGTCCGCCGTGGGCTTTGCGCTTACCAGGCGTCGGGTTCGCGAACCATGTGAACGATGTTGGCAGGATTGGTGATCCAGCCGCCACGAAAGCCCTCGCCCAGGGGCTCGATGGCATCGCACCGCACGACACCAGCCTCGGCGAGCTGGGCGGCGGCGACTGAAAAGTCACTGGTGAACAGTTCCAGCCAGACCTCGGCCTGACTCGACATTGGCGCTTCATCGATCCACAGCCGGTTCGGACCGAGCTCGAAGCCGATGGCCGGTGTCTTGGCGGTAAACGGCGTCAGGCCGATGACGTCGCGGTAGAAGGCGATTGTTGCCTGGTACTGGTGCGGCGGCACCTTCATGGCGATGTTGATGCCTCCGCTGATTTTTGCAGTCATTGCTGGCTCCGTTGCTCAAACATTGGTCTCGTTGGCGGGTTCGCCCTTCATCTCGCTGCGGTAGTAGCCGTCACGCAGATTGATGCCGTATTCGACATAGGCCTTCATGCAGGCCAGCATTTGCGACCAGCCCTCGCAGTTGAGGTAGGATTTCTTCAAGCCGACCGCGCCTTCCTGCCAGCCGCTCTCGGCAATGGTGACGAAGGTGCCGCCATCGTCCAGCGGTTCGAAATTCATCTCGATGCGGGTCTTGTAGGCCGGCTTGCCGTCGGCATCGGTGGCGTCCCAGCGCAGCACGATGCGGCTGTCCTTGACCACCTCGTCGACCTCGACTGGCACCTTGCCCCACCAGACGACGCCAATGCCGGTTTCCAGCGGCGCGCTGGCGCCGCCGATGGTGGTGAAATAGCCGCTCAGCTTCTTCGGATTGACGACAGCGTCGAAGACTTCGGCGACCGGCCTGCCAATGCGTCCTGAAACCCGGAATCCAAGGGACATATCCACAGCTCCTTGCTTGATCGGTTCAAGGATATGTTATATAAACATAACATGTCAAGCCGATCGCAAGATGACAATGTTTTCAAGGCGCTGGCGCATCCACGCCGGCGCGAAATGCTGGATCAGCTGAAGGACGAGCCGAAGACCACCGGCATGCTGTGCGATGCCTTTCCCGACATCGACCGCTGTACCGTCATGCTGCATCTCAAGGTGCTGGAGGAGGCCGGGCTGATCGTTGCGCGCCGTGACGGACGCGAACGCTGGAACCATCTCAATTCCCTGCCGATCAAGCAGATCCATGACCGCTGGATCAGCCAGTATGCCGGCCATGCACTCAGCATCATCGACCGGCTGAAGTCCGATCTGGAGGCATAAGGCGTTGCAGGGGATCGCCGCAACACGGCGCGCTGGACGAATTGAGCCGATTTATCTATAAGCCGGCCATTCCGACAGAGAACGCCGTGCTTCCGTGGGTTGCACCTGGGACGCTCTGAAATTTTGAATTCGAGCATTTTTGCGAAGGGCAAGGTGATCCACCTGGCTGCAGGATGCTCTAGCCGAGAAGACGACAGGGGTGCCATGGCTGGCCATTCACAGTTCAAGAACATCATGCACCGCAAGGGCCGTCAGGACGCGGTGCGCTCGAAAATGTTTTCCAAGCTGGCACGCGAAATAACCGTTGCCGCCAAGAGCGGCACGCCTGATCCATCGATGAATCCACGCCTGCGGCTGGCGATCCAGAACGCCAAGGCCGTGTCGATGCCGAAGGACAATATCCAGCGCGCCATCAACAAGGCCTCGATGGGCGATGCCGAGAACTACGAGGCTGTGCGCTATGAAGGCTATGGCCCAGGTGGCGTCGCCGTCATCGTCGAGGCCTTGACCGACAACCGCAACCGCTCTGCGTCGAATGTGCGCGCTGCCTTCACCAAGGCCGGCGGCGCGATGGGCGAAACCGGCTCGGTGTCCTTCATGTGGGACCGTGTCGGCGAGATCTACTATCCGGCATCGGCCGGCAGCGCCGACAAGGTCATGGAAGCGGCGATCGAAGCCGGCGCCGACGATGTCGAGTCGGACGAGGAAGGCCACACGATCTATTGCGCCTTCGAGAATCTCGGCGAGGTGTCGAAGGCGCTGGAAACCGCGCTCGGCGAGGCGGAATCGGTGAAGCTGATCTGGCGGCCGCAGACCAATGTCCCGGTCGATGAGGAACGGGCACAGTCGCTGATGAAGCTGGTCGCCACGCTCGAGGACGACGACGACGTGCAAAGCGTCTACGCCAACTTCGAGGTCGACGACGAGACCTTGGCCAAGCTCAGCGCGGCGTGAGCGGCGGGAGCGAGAAGCCGTTGCCCGCCATCCGCATCACCTATTGCACGCAGTGCCAGTGGCTGCTGCGCGCCGGCTGGATGGCGCAGGAGCTGCTCTCCACCTTCGGCACCGATCTCGGCGAGGTGACGCTGGTGCCCGGCACAGGCGGCGTCTTCACCGTCTCCTGCAACGACGTGCTGGTCTGGGACCGCAAGCGCGATGGCGGTTTTCCGGATGCGGCAAAGCTCAAGCAGCTGGTGCGCGACGTGATCGACCCGGATCGCGATCTCGGTCATTCCGATCGCAAGGGCCACACGTCGAAGGGACATGCGCAAAAAGGCCCCGCCTGAGACGGGGTCCGAGTGTGTTTCGTAAGCGTCTCGTTCAGAGCAATGCGAAGATAAAGCAGGCCATCGCCACGATGGCGGTGATGGTGCGGACGTGGTTCCACATCACCCATTGGCTCAGATGGTTCGCCCACACGGCGGCGCCGTTGCTGCTGGCCGGGTCGACGGCGGCAAGCGCATCGTTGAGCGGCACGTTGAAGACCATGGTCACGATCGGGTTGCCGATCACGTAGATCACCGCGCCGGCGAACAGCCAGTACGAGCCGGACTGGGCCCAGCCCATGATGGCGGCAGCGATAAGCACCAGACAAAGCAGGCCGGTACCGAAAAGCGCCGTCATGAAAGTCGGCGTGATCACCGTGACGTTGATCGAATTCATCGCCGCGATGCCTTGCGGGACAGGCAGCCGGGCAAGTGCTGCCATGACGAAATTGGAGAAGGCGAAGAACACGCCAGCGACGAGGCCCGAGCCGATCGCGGCAATGATGGTGAGGGCGGGAAGAAGCTTGATCATCTCAGTTGCTCCAGACCAGGCTAGCGGCGGTTTCGGTTGCGTAGGCGGAAAAGTCTTTCGGCGCGCGGCCGAGCACGCGCTGGATACCGTCGGTGAGCGACTCGTTGCGGCCATCGAGCACCTGGGTGAACAGTTCATCGAGCAGCCAGACGAATTCGGGTGGCAGTTCATGCGAGGCGACAGCGGTGGTGAACTCGTCATGCGAAATTCTGACAAAGCGGATGTCGCGTCCCGCCGCCTTGGCAATTTCGGCGACCGCGTCGGCGAAGCTCAAAAGCCGCGGCCCCGTGAGCTCATAGAGCTGGCCGATATGACCGGGCTTGGTCAGCACCGCTTCGGCGGCGTCGGCGATGTCGTCGACATCGACAAAGGGTTCGCCGACAGGTCCGACCGGCAGTGCCACCTCGCCCGCCAGCAGCGGCTCGACGAGAAAGCCTTCGCTGAAATTCTGCGAGAACCAGGCGCAGCGCAGGATCGTCCAATCAGCCCCGGAAGCCTTCAGCATCTCTTCGGCGCGCTGGGCTTCCGTTTCGCCGCGGCCCGACAACAGCACCAGCCGGCGAACGCCATGCTCCACGGCAAGGCGGGTGAAGGCACCGATCACTTCGGCGGCACCCGGCACGGCAATGTCGGGATAGTAGCTGATGTAGACCGCGCTGACGCCCTCGAGTGCGGGAGCCCAGCTTGCCGGAGCTTCCCAGTCGAAGCGCGGCGTGCCGGAACGGGAGCCGATCCGTACCGGAATGCCGCGCGCCGTCAGCCGTTCGGCAAGACGGCGGCCGGTCTTGCCGGTGCCGCCGAGGATCAGGATTGGTTTGGTGTCGGTCATGGTGGTTTTCCTCCGTTTCAAAACATGAGTAATCCTCACATTTGCAAAACGTGATAAACCCTCGTATTTTGCGAGTCAAGCCATTTCCCCGGCGATTGTGCCGAATGCGTTATTGGAGACAGTCCATGGAAGGCACGCCGGCCAACGAGCAGATCGCTTCGCCACGGCGGGCGCCAAGCCAGCAGCGCAGCCGCGAGCGGGTGGAGCGCATGCTGGCCGCGGCCTCGGCGCTGATCACCGAGCAAGGCAGCGACGCCATGCGCATGGGCGAGGTGGCGGAGCGGGCAGGGGTGTCGATCGGCTCGCTCTACCAGTTCTTTCCCGACAAGCGGGCGATCATCTGGGCGCTGGCCGAGCGCTACACGGCCGAAAGCCAGGCCTGCATTTCAGCGGCACTCGCCAATGTCGGTGATGCCGAAGGCCTGCGGCGGGCTTTCTCGGACCTGGTCGATATCTACTACGGGCTGTTCCTGGCCGAACCGGTGATGCGCGACATCTGGTCGGGCACGCAGGCCGACAAGGCGCTGCGCCAACTCGAACTCGCCGACAGCCGGGCCAATGCGGAGTTCCTTGTGGCGGTGCTGAAGCGCTTGCGTCCCGGCGCCGACCCTGTCGCCCTGGAAACCACGGCGTTTCTAGTCTGGCAAATGGGCGAGGCCGCGGTGCGGCTGGCCATCTCGGTCGAGCGACAGGAGGGCGACAGGCTGGTCGCCGCCTACAAGTGCATGGCGCTCAGGGAACTGCTGAGCGAATAGAGAGACGACCTTGGCGTTTTGCTGCATCGTTGACAGGTAGCGAAACCGCCAGCGACAACAAAAAACCCGCCACAAGGGCGGGTTTTTGATCTGCAAGCCTTGCTTGGCTTAGAGGCCGAAACCTTCGAAGCGCTTCTTGAACTTCGACAGGCGGCCGCCGCGGTCGAGCAGGGTCTGCTGGCCGCCGGTCCAGGCCGGGTGGGTGGTCGGGTCGATATCGAGGTTCATCGTATCGCCTTCCTTGCCCCAGGTCGAACGGGTCGTGTATTCGGTGCCGTCGGTCATGACGACCTTGATGGTGTGGTAGTCGGGATGGATAGCGCTCTTCATGGCTCGGTTCCTGGCTTGCCGGCGCGGCTGACGGGCATAAGCCTGCGTCGATGCGCCTCTTTTTAAAACTCGAAGCCGCAGCTATTGAGGAGCCACGGCTTCTAAAACGGTCGGCGAGCCTATACATCAGGCGGAATTGAATCACAAGGCCGCGGCAAGCGCATATTGCGACGCCTAGAGTTGAAGCGGCTAGAGGAAACACCGAGATGGCGCAATCAAGCAGCGCAGACGAGCGCCGACGCTCGCTCAAGCCGCTCCGACGCCTGTTCCCCTATATCACGCAATATCGCACGCTGGTCGTCGGCGCCCTCATCTCGCTGGCCATCGCGGCGGCAACGACATTGGCGCTGCCGCTGGCCGTACGGCGCATGATCGACCACGGTTTTTCGTCATCCAGCACCACCTTCATCGCCGAATACTTTGCCGCGCTGGTGGCGATGGCCGCCATGCTGGCGGCGGCATCGGCCTGCCGCTATTATTTCGTCATCACGCTGGGTGAACGCGTCGTCGCCAATATCAGGCGCGATGTCTTTGCCCATGTGACGACGCTGTCGCCTGCCTTCTTCGACACCGCGCAGTCGGGCGAGATCGTCTCGCGGCTCGCCGCCGATACCACGCAGGTCAAATCGGCGGTCGGCGCCACGGCCTCGGTCGCGCTGCGCAACGTCATCCTCGGCCTCGGCGCGGTGGGAATGATGGTCATCACCAGCCCGAAACTGTCCGGCCTGGTCATCGCAGCCATTCCCATCATCGTGCTGCCCCTGGTCGCCTTCGGCCGCTCGGTGCGGCGCAAGTCAAGGCAGGCGCAGGACACGCTTGCCGAGGCGACAGCCTATGCCAGCGAGCAGATCGGCGCGGTGCGCACGCTGCAGGCCTTCACCAATGAGAAGCTGGTCACCGGGCGGTTTTCGGGCGCGGTGGAGGCTGCCTTCGAGGCTGCACGCGCCTCGATCTTCGCACGCTCCTTCCTCACCTTCTTTGCCATCTTCACCATCTTCTCGTCTGTCGTGGCGGTGCTGTGGTTCGGCTCGCGCGATGTGCTCGACGGCAATCTGTCGCCAGGCACGCTCGGCCAGTTCCTGCTCTATTCGGTGTTCGCCGCCGGTGCGCTCGGCGCGCTGTCGGAAGTCTGGGGCGAACTTGCCCAGGCTGCTGGTGCGGCCGAACGGCTGACCGAGATCCTCGCCGAGAAGCCGGCGATCCAGGCGCCGGCCGATCCGAAGCCGCTGCCGTCGGTTGCCAAGGGCGCGATCGTCTTCGACGACGTCTCCTTCTCCTATCCGGCAAGGCCCGACCGCGCCGCCGTCCATGGCTTGAGTTTTCAGGTCATGCCCGGCGAGACGGTGGCCATCGTCGGTCCTTCGGGGGCCGGCAAGAGCACGGTGTTTTCGCTGATCCTGCGTTTCTACGATCCCGAAACCGGCAAGATCCTGATCGACGGCGTCGACGTGCGCGAGGCCGATCCAGTCGCTGTTCGCGAGCGCATCGCCATCGTGCCGCAGGACGTCACCATCTTCGCGGCGAGCGCGCGCGAAAATATCGGCTTCGGCCGGCCGGGCGCGGGCAATGCCGAAATCGAGGCGGCCGCAAAGGACGCGCTGGCCGATGAATTCATCCTCAAGCTTGAGAACGGCTATGACAGCCAGGTCGGCGAGCGCGGCGTCACGCTGTCCGGCGGCCAGCGCCAACGCGTGGCGATCGCCCGCGCCATCCTGCGCGACGCACCGATCCTGCTGCTCGACGAAGCGACGTCGGCGCTCGACGCCGAAAGCGAGACGCTGGTGCAGACGGCGCTGGAGCGGCTGATGCAGGGCCGCACCACCATCGTCATCGCCCACCGGCTGGCAACTGTGCTGAAGGCCGACAGGATCCTGGTCATGGATGGCGGCCGTATCGTCGAGGAAGGCACGCATCAGAGTCTGGTGGCCAAGGGCGGCATTTATGCCAGGCTGGCCAAGCTGCAGTTCGAGACCGGCGCCAGCGCCTTCAGGGGCGCGGCGGAGTAGGTTACGGCGGACTGTTACCGTCTGCCGAATCCGGATGCCACGATGGCCGATTTCATCCGCCGTAGCGCTGCTTCAGGTGATTGACGAAATACACGGCATTGAGCTTTTCGCCGGTGGCGCGCTCGAGCAGGTCCGGTGTCGACCAGCGCGACCCCTGCGACCATATCTTCTCGCGGCGCCAGTCGTTGATGGCAGCGAAATTCCCTTTCGCCAGGTCGTCATCGGCGGAAGGGTGTTCCCGGGTCAGCGTGGCCCATTGCTGCGCCGCCATCATCGCGCCCAGCGTGTAGGACGGGAAGTAGCCGAAGGCGGCGCCCGGCCAATGCACGTCCTGCATCGGCCCGTCGGCCGGATTGTCAATCGTGGAGAGGCCGAGATAGTCGCGCATCTTGGCATCCCAGGCTTCGGGGAGGTCAGCCACCTCAAGCCTGCCCGAGACCAGCTCCTGCTCCAACTCGTAGCGCAGGATGACATGCAGGGGATAGGTCACCTCGTCGGCGTCGACGCGGATCAGGCCGCGCTCGACGCGATGCACATGCGGCAGGAGATCGTCGAGCGACCAGGCCTCGCCGAGATGCTTCTCCACCACCGGCAGCGCCCAGCGCCAGAAGGAGGGATTGCGGCCGATCTGCTTTTCGACGAACAGGCTCTGGCTTTCATGCACGGCCATGCCGCGCGCCTTGCCCAGCGGCCAGTGCGACCATGCCTTCGGCAGGTTCTGTTCATAGAGCGCGTGGCCGGTCTCGTGCAGCACACCCATCAGCGCCGACAGGAAATCGGATGTCTTGTAGCGGGTGGTGATGCGCACGTCGCTGGGCACGCCGCCGCAGAAGGGATGGTGCGACACCGACAGCGAGCCGTGCGTCAGGTCGAAACCGACCGCGGCCATCATGGCAAGACCGAGTTCGCGCTGCTTGTCGATCGCATAGGTACCCGAAAGCGGCTTCAGCGGATGCTTGCGCAGCCGCGCCTCCTGGATCGCCAGTGCCTCCGGTACGAATCCCTTGAGGAAGGCTTTCAGGTCGGCGAAGACCGGGGTGATGTCCGCGGTGCGGTTGCCTGGGTCGAATTGCTCCATCAGCGCATCGTAGGGGGCGAGGTCCAGCACGTCGGAGCGCAGAGCCGCCTCTTCGCGCACCAGCGCCACCACGCCCTCGAGCGCCGGCTGGAAACCGGCCCAATCGTTCTTGGCGCGCAGGTCGCGCCACAGCTGCTCGCAACGCATGCGCGCCGTCGTCTGGCGTTCGACGAATTCGACAGGCAGGCAGGTCAGGTTGGTGTATTGCCGCCGCAATTCGCCGAGCGCCGCGCGCTGCTCGTCGTCGAGCGCCTCGGCTTCGGCGGCGGCGATCCAGTCCGATATCTCCGGTGCTGTCGCCCTGGTGTGGTACATGCCGGCCAGTGCCGCCATCGCCTCGGCACGCTTCTCGCCGCCGCCGACGGCCATATGCGTCGCTTCGTCAGCGCCGAGGATGGCCAGTGCATGCTCAAGCGCTTCGAGCTTGTGGCCGAGGTCGTCGAGTTTCTGAAAGGACATGGCGACTTCCGTGATTGAGGACGGCGCGAAAAGACACCAACGCAAAAGCGTTGGCAACCCTCAGATACCTCCCGGCAGATGCACCTTGCGCAGGCGATGCCACACATGAAATGCTGCGGGCGACGCGTGCAGGGGGAGCAAATGGTCGGCAACATCCTGGTCGGGCTGGTGGCCTTGATCCATGTCTACATCGTCTATCTCGAGATGGTGCTTTGGGACACGCCGAGCGGGCACAAGACATTCCGCCTGACGCCCGAATTCGCCAAGGCCTCGAAGGTGCTCGCCGCCAATCAGGGCCTCTACAACGGATTTCTCGCCGCCGGTCTGATCTGGGGGCTTTACCTCGGCGCCGCCGGGTTTCAGGTCAAGGTCTTCTTCCTGTTGTGCGTGGCCATTGCCGGCCTCTACGGCGCGGCGACGGTCGGCCGCAAGATACTGTTCATCCAGACCGTGCCGGCGGTGGTCGCCCTGGTCGCGCTCTGGCTTGGTTGGTAGGCAGGCTTGGTTGGTAGGTAGACTGGGCCGGCGAGGAAAAAGGACGCCCGCGGGATTGGGGTCCCGAAGGCGCCAGGTGGTCCCTTCCTCTTGGACCGTTCCGGAGGGCTCAGCCGTTCGGATAGTTTCCGCCGTCGGAACCATCGCCCATCAGGAAGCCGCTGCCGGTGTCGACCCTCAGCCGCTGGTCGACATTGTCGAGATGATGCAGCAGATCACGATACTGCGCGGCCGGTATCCTGCCATGATCCGATGCGGCTATCTTCTCGGCGGCCTGGCTGATCTGGTTGGTGCGCATTTCCAGGTGTTCCGCCACGGCCGGGGTGATGTTGTTGGCTTGCCTGGCGTCGATGATGCCCTGGCGGACGCCTTGAGCCTGCTCAATGAGGGCTTCGACACGCGGACCCGTCAAGTCGGTCGGGGCGGTCGCGTCGAGAGCACCCTTGTGATGGCCCGCGGCATAGGCGCCGGCGAGCGGAATGGCGATAAAGAATGCGGTCAATGCTGCAGTTCTGAGCGTGGGGTTAAAAGAGCGCATCGTCGCGTCTCCTCCAGAAGAGGAAGGCAGCGGTTCTTTCGTCTACCTTCCAGCCGCGGGCCGTCGGGTTCCGTCGCGTCGCGATGGGAGGCATCGCCGGCGGTTCTCGGCCCTGGGCGGCAGGCTAGGAGCGCTCCGGCGGGAAGTGTAATTAAAAAAAGATAATCTTTTCAGGCCTTGCCGGCACCCGTCTGCGCCCTAGAGTTGAGCCGTCGAACAAATTCGCGTGACATCGCGTGATGATGGTTCAACGTTCGGTGAGCTTCAGTTCAATGCGGCGGTTCTTGTTGCGCGCCTCGTCGGTATCGGCGGGGTCCAGCGGCTGGAACTCGCCAAAGCCGGCGGCGACCAGCCGGTTGGCCGGCACGCCGTTCTCGATCAGGAACTTGACCACCGAAGTCGAACGCGCCGTCGACAGCTCCCAATTGTCGCGGTAGCGGCCGGTGCCGGAGAGCGGCTTGTTGTCGGTGTGGCCATCGACACGCAGCACCCAGTTGATCTCCGGCGGAATCTCCTTCTGCAACTCGATGATGGCGTCGGCGAGCTTCTTCATCTCGACCTTGCCGGCATCGTTGATGACCTCGGAGCCGGTCGGGAACAGCACTTCCGACTGGAAGACAAAACGGTCGCCGACAATGCGGATGTTCTCGCGGTCGGCGAGGATCTCGCGCAGACGTCCGAAGAAGTCGGAGCGGTAGCGGTTCAATTCCTGCACGCGCTGCGCCAGGGCGACGTTGAGGCGGCGGCCGAGATCGGCGATCTTGGTGTTGGAATCGCGGTCGCGGGCCTCCGAAACGTTGAGCGCGTCCTCGAGTGCTCCGATCTGCTTGCGAAGTGCGGCGATCTGCTGGTTGAGGATCTCGACCTGGCTCAGTGCCTGCTGGCTGATCTGGCGCTGGCTGTCGAGTTCGCCGCCCAGTTCCGCGGCACGCTGGTTGGCCGCGTCGCCGGCGCCGGCTCCTTGCGCCAGCAATTGTTCGAGCCGGCTCTTTTCCGCCTCCGCCGCCGACAGCGACGCCTGCAGGTTGGCGAGCGAATCCTCCTTGTCCTGCGCCGTCGAGCGCTCCAGGGCCAGAAGCTGGGTCAGTTCGTTGATCTGCGAGTTGAGGCGATTGAGCACCGTGTCCTTGCCGGAGATTTCACGGCCGAGCAGGAACTGCGCCAACACGAAAACGGTGAGCAGGAACATGATGGCGAGCAGCAGCGTCGACAAAGCGTCGACAAAGCCCGGCCAGTAGTCGATGCGGCGATCGGTACGCCGGCCCCTGGCAAGCGCCATGTCAGTGCACCCCGGGCTTCTTCAGGGCGTCGGCGATCTTTTCCAGCGTGTTGCGCATCGCCTTCTGTTCATCGGACTGGGCCTCGACCCAGTCGCGCATGATCTGCTGCTCGGAGCGCATGTTCTTGACCAGGCCGGAAATGCCGTCGGCGAGATTGGCCATGGCGGTGGCGACACGAGGATTGGAGCCGCCGCCATTCTCCTGCATGCTGCGCAGCCGCTCCGACAACAGTCGGATTTCGTCCGACGGTTCGGACTTGGCCGGATCGGAGACGACGATGTCGGAAGAGAGATCAGTGACCGAGGACAGCCAGTTTTCAAGCTCGGTGTAGAAGCGCGTCTGGGCGCGGCCCGCCTGCAAATCGAGGAAGCCAAGCACCAGCGAGCCGGACAGGCCGAACAGCGAGGATGAGAAGGCCGTGCCCATGCCGGCCAGCGGTGCCGACAGGCCCTGCTTCAGGGAATCGAGCACCGCGGCGGCATCACCCGTGCCGGGGTCGAGCGATTCGATGGTCTCGCGGATCGAGCCGATCGTGTTCAACAAGCCCCAGAAGGTGCCGAGCAGGCCGAGGAACACCAGAAGGCCGACCAGGTAGCGCGAGGTGTCGCGGCTTTCGTCGAGGCGCGTGGCGATGGAATCCAGCATTGTGCGCATCGAAGAGGTCGAGAAGGCCATGGTCGAGGAACGGCCGATCATGGCTTTCATCGGCGCCAGCAGCACCGGTTCGATGGTTTCCGAGCCGGCGCGGAAGGAGTTGACCCAGCGCACCTCGCGAAACAGCCTTCCGACCTGGGCGAAGGCGAGCAGGATGCCGACCACCAGCACGCCGATGATCAGGCCGTTGAGGCCGGGATTGGTGACGAAAGCCGTCGAGATCTGGCGGGTCAGGATGGCGGCAATGAAGGCGACGATGGCCAGGAAGATGACCATGGTCAGCAGGAACACCTGCGGACTCGACAGTTTATGCGGATCGTAGATCAGTACGTCGGAGCGCCTGCCCATGCCGAAGGATCTGAGAAAAGCCATCCGTGCCCCGTTTCCGATGCTCTATTTGCCTTTACGCAATTCCGAACGGGAAACCGCTCACACTTTCCCTGGAATTGGTCCAGCGCCGCCGATCACGTAGTTGGCGACTCTAAACGGAATTGTGACCAAATTGAATGGCGCTTGGCAATATTGCCGCGAGGGGATCAGAAGCGGTTAATCACCAGGCAGTCGACCATGGCCGCCAGATGCAGGCCCGCTCCAGTGACCACGAAGCCGTGCCACAGCGCGTTGTGGAAACGCAGCCCCTTCCAGGCGAAGAAGATGACGCCGCAGGAATAGACGACGCCACCGGCGACGATGAGCACGATCGAGGTCGTCGGCAGTGTCGCGACGAGCGGCTTGACCAGGATAATGCCGCTCCAGCCGATGGCGAGATAGAAGACGATCGCCAGCCGGTCGAAACGGCCGGGAAAGAAGACCTTGATGGCGATGCCTGTCGCCGCCGCGATCCAGACCAGCGCGATCATCCAGTGGGCCAGCGGTGAGCCGTCGAGCTGGGCCAGAAAAGGCGTGTAGGTGGCGGCGATGAGAAGATAGATCGCGGCGTGATCGAAGCGTCGCAAAACCCATTTGGCCGGTGACGATACCGGCCACAAATTGTAGGCCAGCGAGACCGAGAGCACGGTGAGCAGCGAAACGACATAGAAGGCGGCGGCAACGTACTCGCCGGGTCCGACCCGAAACGCCGCCAGCGCCAGCAGCGCCGAACCGGCCGCGATCGCCAGCACGATGCCGACAGCATGGACAATGCCGTCGGCGATCATCTCCGCGCGGGAGTAGTGCCAGCGCCCGACAAAGGGGATTTCGAGTTGCGGCGGTGTGTCTGCCATCGATCGTCCTGCGTCACCCCATATCTGGGCAACCGCCGGACAGTATTTCAAGCTTAGATGGCGGTTTTGCGACTGCGGCCGTTCAGCGCGGCGGAAGGCCTTACCGGGGTGCGAGGGGCTTCTTCACCGTCTTCAGCAGCGCGCGCTGGATGACCTCGTTGCCGGCGACGACGGAGCCGTTGTCCAGCATGTCCTGCCCGCCATCCATGTCCGAGACGAAACCGCCGGCTTCGCGGATCAGCAGCAGGCCGGCGGCGATGTCCCAGGCCGACAGGCCGATTTCCCAGAAACCGTCCATGCGGCCGGCGGCGACATAGGCAAGGTCGAGCGAGGCCGAGCCAAGGCGCCTGATGCCGGAAACCTCGGCCATGACATGGCGCAACTCGATCAGGAAATTACCGTGCTGGCCGCGCCCCAGATGCGGTACGCCGCAACCGATGACGGCGTCGACGAGCTTGGTGCGGCCGGCGACGCGCAGGCGGCGGTCGTTCAGGAAGGCGCCACCGCCGCGCTCGGTCGTATAGAGCTCGTCCATGGCCGGATTGTAGATCACGCCGGCAACGATCTGGCCCTGACGCTCCAGCGCGATCGAGACGGCGAAAAGCGGAATGCCGTGCAGGAAATTGGTGGTGCCGTCGAGCGGATCGATGATCCAGCGGTGCTGGCTGTCGTCGCCGGCGACCGCGCCGCGCTCTTCCATCAGGAAGCCGTAGCCCGGGCGCGCCTTCGACAATTCGGCGAAGACGATGTCCTCGGCCTTGCGGTCGGCCTGGCTGACATAGTCGCCCGGACCCTTCATCGAGACCTGCAGGTTCTGGACTTCGCCGAAGTCGCGCGACAGCGAGCGGCCGGCCTTCATTGCGGCCTGGACCATGACGTTGAGAAGGGCTGAGCGTGCCATATCGTTGAAACTCCAAAAGCCTGGGGCGGATCAACTCAAATTGGATCGCGACCCCGCTTCATCTGCTTGTCTTTGCACGCATGATCTTGTCCGAAAAGTTTGCAACTTTTCGGGATCATGCTCTAGTCGGCGCGGCGCACGTACGTGATTTCGTTGGTGTCGACGATGATGCGTTCGCCGGCGCCGATGAAGGGCGGCACCAGCACGCGAATGCCGTTCTCCAGCACCGCCGGCTTGTACGAGGATGCCGCCGTCTGGCCCTTCACCACCGGATCGGCCTCGGTGATGGTCAAGGTCACATAGTCGGGTAGCGAGATGCCGATCGGCCTCTCCTCATAGAGCTGGACCGTCACCATCATGCCGTCCTGCAGGAACGCGGCGCGGTCGCCGACGAAATCCTTGTTCAGTTCGAGCTGTTCGTAGCTCTGGGTGTCCATGAACACCAGCGCGTCGTCCTGCTCATAGAGGAAGGAAAAATCCTTCAGGTCGAGGCGGATCTGTTCGACCGTCTCGGCCGAGCGGAAGCGCTCGTTGAGCTTTGTGCCGTTGATCAGGTTCTTCAGTTCGACCTGGTTGTAGGCGCCGCCTTTGCCGGGCTTGACGGTGTTGGTCCTGACCGCCACCCACAGGCCGCCATCGTGCTCGATGACGTAGCCGGGACGGATTTCGTTGCCATTGATCTTGGCCATGATGATGGGATCCGGAATGAGATTTTCGCCGGGACAAGCGATTTAGGGGCTCCCAAGACCACAAATCGTCCGGAGAGGCAAGGGAGCGATCAGCAATGGGCCGGCGCCGGGCGATTGCACGAGCGCCATCACGGCAGGCGGTTTGCCTTCTGCAGGGCCTGCTTGGTCTGGTCGTCGCTCAGCCCTTGCAGGAAGTCGTCCATGTCGGGGTCGATGAGACCGGCGCGGCGGGCGACGATGTACCAGGCGCCGGCGAGCACGAGGTCCGGGTCGGTGCCGATGCCTTGCATATAGAGTTTCGCCAAGCGGTTCTGGGCGGCGACATTGCCGCCCTCGGCGGCCTGCTTCGTCCAGCCGAAAGCCGATTTCAGGTCACGGGCGCCGCCGCGCCCCTCGATCATCCAGGCGGCGAGATCGATCTGCGCGGTGTCATAGTTCTGCCGTGCGGCCTGCGCCAGGAAGCGCCTTGCCTGCGCATCGTCGCGCGGCTTGCCGCCGACGCCATTGGCATAGATCTGGGACATGGCGTACTGCGCGTCGGGGAGGCCGGTCGCGGCGGCGCGCTCATAATAGGAGACCGCTTTGGCCAGGCCGGCGTCACCGGGATCCTGCTGGACCAGCATCTGCGCGAAATTGAACTGCGCCAGCTGGTTGCCGGCTTCAGCCGCGGCCTGCATCAAGGCATAGGCCTCTTTCGTGTCCTTCTTGACGTAGCGGCCGTCAAGTAGCATCAGCGCGTACTGGAACTGTGATTCCGGCACGCCCTGTTCGGCGGCGGCGGCGTACCATTTGGCGGCCTCGGCTGTATTGAGGGGTACGCCCAGCCCGCGCGACAGGATCTCGGCCACCAATGTCTGCGCCGCCGGGTCGCCATTTTTCGCGCGGACCAGCGCAAGGTTGTAGGCCGTCTTGTAGAGCCCGCGCTGGAAGGCGCCGTAGGCCGCGTCCGCCGGCTTGGCCCCGAAGCGGTCGGGATTGATGCTGTCGGCCGAGGGCAGTGGCGCCGGCTCCGCCGTGGTGGCGGGTTGCGGCAGCTGCTTTTCGATCGGCTTGTCGGTGTGCACGCCGACTTCGGGCTTGGGCTGCGGCAAGGGAATCGTTTCGGCGGCGGCGGCCTGGATCATGACCGCTGCAAGCAAGGCCTGAAGGGGAAGCCTCACCGGAGCCACATCAGTCCTCGAAGCGCGGCGCGGTTTCGTCGAGCAGCGCATTGGCCCGGCCTATTGCCGCTTGCGGATCGACGCCATCGGCGAACACCGCGCTCGACAGCGCGACGAACTCGGCACCGGTGGCGGCCACTTCCACGACGGAAGCCAGATCGGATCCGGCCATGACGATGCAGGGGATCTGGATCATTTGCGCCCACCACTCGCCCAGTGACAGATTGCGCGGATGCGGCTCCGGCTTGTTGTCGTAGCCGAAGCGGCCGAAGAAGATGTAGTCCGGCCTGACCTCACCGAGTTCGAGTGCGTCGTCCCGCTTCTTGGCGCCCCCGGCGCCGACCATCATCTTCGCCTGGAAATGTTCGATCGTTTCGGCGAGTTCGGCCTTGGACGCCTCGACATGGATGCCGTCGGCCTGGACACGGCCCGCGATGCGGGTGTCGCCGGCGATGATCACGGCCACGCCCGCGGCCTGGGCCGTCGGCACGATCTGTTCGGCAAAAGCCTGGAAGGAGGCCTCGTCCATGCCGTTCTCGGGCAGGATCAGCGAGGCGACGTCGCCGCCGTCGAATGCGTTGGCGATGCGGGCGGCCGGCACGCCGGGCGGCGCGATCAACACGATGCGGCAACGATTTGGGGGTGTGGCGTCGTTCATGGTTCTTCGATCCCGGGTTTCGCCTATGCCGGGCGAAGATGGTTGGATTGCGGCATAGAGCAAACTGCCCGCTTTGAACAGGCGGGCAGCCGGGATGGCGATTTTTGCCGGCGGGCTGCCGGCGGGCGGATCCTACTCGATCGGCTGGGGGCTCGTGACGGACGGTTTCGGCTTCCACAAGGACCAGCCGAGATTCATGCCGGCCGCGGCGATCAGGATGGCGGCGGCGCCGACGACCTGGCTCAGATGCAGCCGGTGGCCGAAGGCCACGACATCGACCAGGATGGCGACGACCGGATAGATGAAGGACAGCGATCCCTGCAGATGCGTCGGCAGCTTCTGGATGGCACCATACATCAGGATGTACATCAGGCCGGTGTGGACGATGCCGAGCGTCGCCAGCATGGCCCAGCTCCACGGGTCGGCGGGAAGATGCGAAAGATCAGCGAAGGGGGCCAGCATGACGACGCCGACGCAGACCTGGATCAGCGCGATCAGATGCGGCGGCGTGCCCTTGAGCTTCTTGGTGACGATGGCCGCGACGGCCCAGAAGAAGGCCGCGGCCAGCGCCATCAGGATGCCGGCAAAATAGTTGGTGCCGACATCGCCGGCGTCTGGGGCGGCCTCGACGATCAGCACCATGCCGGCGAAGGCTATTGCCAGCCAGGTCAGCTTGGTCAGTGTCAGCCGTTCGGCGAAGAAGAGCGCGCCGAACCCGACCAGCATGAAGGGCTGGGTGTTGTAGACGGCGGTGGCGATCGAGATCGACGCGCGCGAGAAGGCGCTGAACAGAAGCAGCCAGTTGATGACGATGGCCGCGCCGCCAAGCGCGGCCAGGCCGATGACGCGCAGGGGCAGCTTGTCGCGCAGCAAGCCGAGCGATGTGCAGATGACAAGCAGTGTCGCCGCGCCGAACGCGCAGCGCCAGAATACGACATCCATGATCGGCTGGCCGGACATGATGACGAACCATCCGATCGTGCCCAGGATCGCCATTGCGGCCGACATCTCGACCGTGCCGCGTACCGTATCGTTCATGATGAGCCTCTAACCCGTTGAGGCGTCATATTCTCATGCGAGGTGTCGGCTTTCCATCTTGCGGAAAAGGTCATATTCAAGGATAGCCTAATTATATTAGGCTACTGCTGCGAATCTGTGAGAAATCTGAAATGCTTGATGATCTCGACCGAAATCTCCTCGAAATCCTGGTGAGGGATGCACGGACCTCGCTGAAGGAGCTGGCCGCCCAGGTCGGGCTGTCGTCGCCGAGCGTTTCGGAGCGGCTACGGCGGCTCGAGGAGCGCGGTGTCATCCGGGCGTTCACCGTCGAGATCGATCCCCTGGCGCTCGGCTATACGCTGCAGGCGATCGTGCGCATCAAGCCGTTGCCGGGCAAGCTGCACATCGTCCAGAAGCTGATCGAAGAGATTGCCGAGTTCGCGGAATGCGACAAGGTGACGGGCGACGACTGTTTCGTCGCCCGTCTGTTCGTGCGCTCGATCGGCGACCTCGACGGCATTCTCGACCGCATTGCCGACAAGGCCGAGACCAGCACCGCCATCATCAAGGCGCAGCCGATCCGGCGGCGGCCGCCACCGCTCGGGGCGCCGGCCTGATCGTCTTGACTCCGCAAGGGCTGGGGTGGAAATGCGCGGCCTGTCCACCGAATGTCGGTCTCCCGCCAGAGGATTGGCTGAGAGACGAGGAAGAAAACATGGCGCAAAATATCTACGACCAGCCGGAGTTCTTCGCGGGCTACAGCCAGCTTGGCCGGTCGATCGAAGGCCTGGACGGTGCCGCCGAATGGCCGGCGCTGCGCGCGATGCTGCCCGATGTCGGCGGCCTGCGGATCGTCGACCTCGGCTGCGGTTTCGGCTGGTTCTGCCGCTGGGCGCATGACAATGGAGCGAGCCACGTCCTTGGGCTGGACCTGTCGGAGAAGATGCTGGCCCGGGCAAGAGCCGCCGGCCCGGACACCGGCATCACCTATGGGCGGGCCGACCTCGACCATCTCAGCCTGCCGGCGGGCGGATTCGATCTCGCCTACAGCTCGCTTGCCCTGCACTATGTCGAGGATGTCGCGCGCCTGTTCAGGACGGTGCATCAGGCCCTGTCGCCCGGCGGGCATTTCGTCTTCTCCACCGAACATCCGATCTACATGTCCCCGACCAGGCCGGGCTGGGTGGTCGATGCCGAAGGCCGCCGGACATGGCCTGTCGATCGCTATCTGGTGGAAGGTCCGCGCAAAACAGACTGGCTGGCCAAGGGCGTGGTGAAACACCACCGCACCATCGGCACGACGCTCAACGCGCTGATCAAGTCCGGCTTCACGATCGGGCATGTCGAGGAATTCCGTCCCACGGATGCGCAGGTCGCGGCCAAGCCCGAACTGGCTGAAGAACTCGAGCGGCCGATGTTCCTGCTGGTCTCGGCGCGTCGATAGGATAGTCGAGACGACAAGGGCGTCATTGGCCAGACGCGCCCTGCCTGGATTTGCTGTCGCTCCGCTCAGAATTCTGGGCTATTCAGGCGGTGACGCACTTTCCCTCCAGACCAGTCCCTCCCATGTCAGGCCTGCTTCTCGATCCGTGGTTCTACGCGGCCGCCGTTCCGGCGGTCATTCTGGTCGGCCTGTCCAAGGGCGGTTTCGGCGGCGCTGTCGGTTTCGTCGGCGTGCCGCTGATGGCGCTGACCATACCGCCTGTGCAGGCGGCCGCCATCCTGCTGCCGATCCTGTGCCTGATGGACATCGTCTCGGTGTGGACATGGTGGGGCGTTTACGACCGCAAGATGCTGGTCGACATGATGCCGGGCGCCGTCATCGGCATCGGCCTCGGCTGGCTGACGGCGGCACTTGTCACCGAGGAGGCGGTGCGGCTCATCGTCGGCGCCGTCGCCATCATCTTCGTGCTGCGCTGGCTTTACCTGCAGTTCCGCCACGGCTCCGACCACGCCGCCGAACCCAACCGCGTGGCCGCCGCCATCTGGGGCACGGTCGCCGGTTTCACCAGCTTCGTCGCCCATGTCGGTGGCCCGCCTTTCCAGGTTTATGCGCTGCCGATCCGCCTCGACCCCAAGGTGCTGTCGGGCACGGCCGCGATCTTCTTTGCCGCGACCAATGCGTTGAAGCTCATCCCCTATTTCGCGCTCGGCCAGTTCGACACCGCCAATCTGACGGCATCCGCCGTGCTGATGCCGCTCGCGCCACTGTCGACCATCGCCGGCGCCTGGCTGGTGCGGCGCATGCGGCCGGAGGTCTTTTATCCCTTCACCTACGCGACCGTGGCCGTCGTGGCGGTCAAGCTGCTGTGGGACGGCCTTGCCGGCCTGATGTAGCGGGCGAGGCGGCTGCCCAGCCGCTCACCGTCAGAGGGATCAGGCGGCGCTGGGCACGAGGCGACGGTTGCCGCCAAGGGCCAGCGTGGCGCCCACCGCGATGACCAGCGCCATGCCGGCGAGGATGCCGATGTCATGCGTGGTCGGCTTGAGCACCATGTCGGCCACGATCACCAGCATCACCGCATAGTCGAAGCGCGCCGCGCTCATCATGCGCTGACCAATGGCAAGCACAGCCGGCGTGACGCCCTCCTTGGCGATCATCGCGCCCATGCGCTCGCCGGTTGGCTTGAAGATGAACATGCCGATCGAGAAGGTCGTGGCGTAGCCGACCAGGCCGATGACGATCCACAGGTCGGAGAAGCCGACCCAGAAGCCGCACATGATGAGGCCGAAGATCAGGGTGAGCATCGACATCGGCGCGAAGAAACACCCGCCCAACTGCCCGCTGGCGCGCATCGCCTGAAGCTTGTCCGCGATGTTGCCGGCGCGCTCGGCAAGCACGCCGAGCAGGAACAGCACGAAGCCGCCTCCGACCCACAAAATGGCCGAGACGATGTGGAGAAATTTGACGATCGAATACCAATCCATCGGTAGCTCCTGGGTATTTCTGGTGGTTTTGCGGCGGAGCGGAGATGCGCCAGCCGTCAGAGGAGCGGGCGTTTAGCGTGGCGCCTGTTTCGGAACGATGTCGCGAAAAAACAGCCTTTGTTTCGGCGGTTTTCGGCTTGCGCCGGTTCTCAACATCTACCGATGCGCGGCTGCATTTTCTGCTATCGTGAGAAGTGCGGGAAGGGGGCGGCGCGACATCGTCCAGAAACATTTGCCGATGCTAGTGCGCCGAGCCGGAAGCCCGGTGGCGACAGAAATCGCCTGACGATCAACCCATTCCCGAAAACGGGAAAAGGCAATTCGAGGGGACAAGCATGCAAGGGGTAGCACGGAATTTCTTTACGCTGGCCGTCATCTATTCGCTGTTCGGCATGGCGCTCGGCATTCACATGGCCATCAGCGAAGACCACGGCCAGATGCCGACCCATGCCCATACGATGGTGGCCGGCTGGCTGATGTCGGCGGTCTTTGCCTTCTTCTATCATCTGTTTCCGGCTGTCGGGCAAAAGATGATCGCCGTCGTTCACTTCTGGCTGACGGCAATCAGCGGGATCGGGCTCATGATCGGCCTCTACATCCTGCTTGCCGGCAATCCGGCAATCGAACCGCTGCTGGGGATCGCTTCGATCGGCTTCTATGCAGGCATGCTTCTGTTTGCCTTCATCTCCTTGCCGGTGGTCTGGAAGAAGGCCTGAGCAGAGCGGGAAACTGACTTCCGGCCTGTGCTGTTACGGCACAGGAATGGGGTGTTCGATCAAAAAACTTCGGTGCCATTAAAGGTTCATTAAGCTTTACAGGCGTTTACTATGTGCATCCAGTGATCTGGATTCTTACCGAGTGGTTGGAGCCACTTTGTTTGACGCCTCCCTGTTAAACTCCTGAGAGCCGCCTTATCCGCGGCTCTTTTTTTGTCCGCATTCCGGCGGCACCCCGCGCGGCGGATGGCTGTTAACCTTCTGTTAAACATGTGCTTGCCTTCACTCCCGCCGAAGCGCATTTTCAAGCTTCAGTTATATAGGGTGCCGGGTGTATCGGCAGTGAACCGAATCGGCCGGTCGCAAGTGCAGGGGCGTATCAATGAACGAGCCTTCGAAGGGCAGTGCGAAAACCGTGAAGCTGGCGGAACGCCGGGTTTTTTCGCACTCCTTCAAACCGCTTTACCAGGAAGGCATGGGGCTGGTCGAACAGGCGGCGGAATATCTCGATGGCAAGGGCCGCGCCGAGGCCAAGAAACTGTCTCGGCTGGCGGCCACGCTCTACGCGGCCGAATCGATGCGGCTGACCACCAGGCTGATGCAGGTTGCGTCCTGGCTGCTTTTGCAGCGCGCGGCCAATTCCGGCGAAATGACCCGCGACCAGGTCGCGTCGGAAAAGTCCAAGGTGCGCCTCGATACCGCTTCCGCGCATGACGAAGCCGCCGGCTGGGCCGAACTGCCCGAGGATTTCCTCGACCTCGTCAACCGCTCGCTTCGCCTGCAGGCACTGGTGCGCCGCATGGATGACGAAATCTACGGCGACGGCGCCGTGGTCGACATGCAGCCGTTGAGCCGCCGACCCAATCCGGTTTCGGATCAGATCAGCCTGCTCAATACGGCGTTCGCCCGCAACTAGGCGACTTCGGAAATTTCCGGCTCGACAGGTCACTGTTTCCGGTTTGTTCACATTTCGCTGGCATCGCTGTCCGCCCAGGGGGTAAAGTTACCGTATGGGGGACGCGATTCGCATCATTGGCATCGATCCGGGGCTCAGGCGCACCGGCTGGGGCATCGTCGAGAGCCTCGGCAATTCGTTGCGCTTCGTCGCCTCGGGCACCGTGCGCTCCGAGGACAAGGCGGCGCTGGCGACGCGGCTCTGCCAATTGCATGACGGGCTCGCCGAAGTCCTGCATGCGGCAATGCCGCATGAGGCGGCCGTCGAACAGACCTTCGTCAACAAGGATGCCGTGGCGACGCTGAAGCTCGGCCAGGCGCGCGGCATCGCCATGCTGGTGCCGGCACGGGCCGGCCTCGTCGTCGCCGAATACGCGCCCAATGCTGTCAAGAAGGCGGTGATCGGTGTCGGCCATGGCGACAAGAAGCAGATCCACATGATGGTGAAGGTGCTGCTGCCGAAGGCGACCTTCGATACCGAACATGCCGCCGACGCGCTGGCCATCGCGATTTGCCACGCACATCACCGGCAGAGCGCCGCCTATCGGATGGCGCTTGCGTCATGAGAGGCTGTTGGAAATGATCGGCAAGCTCAAGGGCACGCTGGACGAGATCGATGAGGATCATTGCATCGTCGATGTGCATGGCGTCGGCTACGTCGCCTATTGCTCGGCGCGCACGCTGGCCGCGCTGCCTTCGCCCGGCGAGGCGGTGGTGCTGTTCATCGAGACCTATGTGCGCGAGGACATGATCCGGCTTTACGGCTTCCAGTCGGCGCTGGAGCGCGAATGGTTCCGGCTTTTGATGAGCAATGTGCAGGGCGTAGGAGCCAAGGTGGCGCTGGCCATCCTGTCGACATTGGCGCCGGCCGACCTCGCCAATGCGATCGCGCTGCGCGACATCGCCATGGTTTCCCGCGCCCCAGGCGTCGGCAAGAAGGTGGCCGAGCGCATCGTCACCGAATTGAAGAACAAGGCGCCGGCCTATGCGGGTTCGGCTTCCGGGACGATCGGCCTGAAGCAGGAGCTCGGCGAAGGTGTGGCAGCCGCGCCGATCACCGACGCGGTTTCGGCACTGGTCAATCTCGGCTACTCGCGCGACACCGCTGCCAATGCGGTTGCCGCGGCGCTGAAGACGGCGGGCGAGGACGCAGACGCCTCGAAGCTGATCCGCTTTGGGCTGAAGGAACTGGCGCGGTGAGGGCTCGCTTGTCCGGTCCTCTGCCTTATGCGAGGAAGGCAGCATGAGCCTGTCGCCTCGTCTCATTGCTCCGGAAAAACGCGGCGAGGATGCCGACCAGACCTTGCGGCCGCAAACGCTTGCCGACTTTGTCGGCCAGGCGGCGGTGCGGGCCAATCTCAAGGTCTTCATCGAGGCCGCCAAGGGCCGCAACGAGGCGCTTGACCATGTGTTGTTCGTCGGGCCGCCGGGGCTGGGCAAGACGACGCTGGCACAGATCATGGCGCGCGAACTCGGCGTCAATTTCCGCTCGACCTCCGGTCCGGTCATCGCCAAGGCCGGCGATCTTGCCGCGCTGCTTACCAATCTCGAGGAAGGCGACGTGCTGTTCATCGACGAGATCCACCGGCTGAACCCGGCGGTGGAGGAAATCCTCTATCCGGCGATGGAGGATTTCCAGCTCGACCTGATCATCGGCGAGGGCCCGGCGGCGCGTTCGGTCAAGATCGACCTTGCCCGTTTCACCCTGGTCGCCGCCACCACCCGGCTTGGCCTGCTCACCAATCCGCTGCGCGACCGGTTCGGCATTCCGGTGCGGCTCAACTTCTACACGGTCGAAGAGCTGGAGCAGATCGTGCGGCGCGGCGCCCGCATCCTGCAGATGCCGCTCGGCGACGATGGCGCGCTTGAGATCGCGCGGCGTGCGCGCGGCACGCCCCGCATCGCCGGCCGGCTGTTGCGCCGCGTGCGCGATTTCGCCTCGGTCGCCGGTGATGGTCACGTCGATCGCCTGATCGCCGACGAGGCGCTGACACGGCTGGAAGTCGACGCGCTCGGCCTCGACGCGCTCGACCGCCGCTACCTCTCCATGATCGCACGCAATTTCGGCGGCGGGCCGGTCGGCATCGAGACGATCGCGGCCGGCCTGTCGGAGCCGCGCGACGCCATCGAGGACATCATCGAGCCCTATCTGATCCAGCAGGGCTTCATCCAGCGCACGCCGCGCGGCCGCATGCTGACGGCCAATGCCTGGCGCCATCTCGGCCTCGACGCGCCGAAGGACCTGGCGCAGCAGCAGATCAACCTGTTCCAGGAAGAATAGGGACGCAGGTGATCGGGCGCTGGTTACCGGACCAGTGATCAAGCATGCGTGAATGCGCAAAATCTGCTCGCCTTTGCCGATTTGCCGGCGCAATCGTGGATTTTATCGGCACTGTCTCGCGGCATGCCGCCGCGATCCATGTGCCGGAGCCACGGAATGATAAGCAGACGCGGGTTCCTGCGCTTCATCGGCGGGTCTTTCCTGACGGCTGTCGCGCTTGGTGCCTATGCGGTCGGCATCGAGCCGATGCTGCTGGCGCATGTGAAGCGCTACGCGCTGACGCCGCCGCACTGGCCTGATGGCCTGAAGCTGCGGGTCGTGGCATTTGCAGACATCCATGCCTGCCGGCCATGGATGACGCAGGAACGAATTGCCTCGCTCGTCGACGATGCGAACGCTTTGCAGCCCGACCTGATCGTGCTGCTTGGCGACTATATTGCGGGCATGCCGCTGGTGACGGGGCCGGTTACGCCGTCGCAATGGGCATCCGCGCTGTCGGGCCTCAAGGCGCCGCTCGGGGTGCTGTCGATCCTTGGCAATCACGATTGGTGGAGCGATGGCTTCGCACAGCGCGCCGGAGCCGGGCCGATCATAGCACGCAAGGCCCTGGAGAAGGTCGGCATCCCGGTGCTGGAGAATGATGCCGTGCGCCTGGAGAAGGATGGCCATGGCGTCTGGATCGCCGGCCTGGCCGACCAGCTGGCGCTGTTGCCGGCCAGGAGGGGTGACCCGTGCAAGGGGCTCGACGATCTCGACGGCACGCTGGCCAAGGTCGGTGACAGCGCGCCGATCATCCTGCTCGCCCATGAGCCTGATATTTTTCCGACCGTGCCATGGCGCGTTTCGCTGACCCTTTCGGGCCATACCCATGGCGGGCAGGTGCGGCTGTTCGGCTATTCACCCGTCGTGCCCTCGCGCTTCGGCAATCGCTATGCCTATGGCCACGTCGTCGAGAACGACCGCAATCTGATCGTCTCGGGCGGGCTCGGCTTCAGCATCCTGCCGGTGCGTTTCGGCATGAGGCCGGAAATCCTGCAGATCGACCTCGGTTGATTTGAATACAGCTCTTTGTTTTGACGCAATTCCCAAGGGAAACCGTTTCACACCTTTAGTGAAGCGACCGGATCACATCCATCACGTCCGGCTCGGCCTTGTCGCCGTTGAAGGCGTCGACGATGCCGAAGGCGCCGCCATAACTCCACACCGACCATGAGAAGCCATGCGCCTCGGCGCGCGCGATCATGTCCTTGACATAGGCGGCGCGGTATTCGGCCGGCATCACATAGGCATTGCCGTATTCCTGGCGGATCATGCCGAACTCGCCCATCGTGATGTTTTCCGGCTTGATGCCGTTGGCCTTGGCCCACGCCTCGACCTTGTTGAAGGGCGCGTCCATCAGGCCAAGCAGCTTAGCGGGACTGTCCATGCTGGCGACCTGCTCGTCGAGATAGGCAAGCAGGCCGCTTTGCCGTGTCCACGGCGCCTCGGCCTTGATCCGGGCGCGGATCGTGTCCAGCGTAACGTCGAGCTGCGCCTTGGGCACTGACGTCAGCGGATAGGGCAGGCCGGTCACATAGGGGATGAAGTCGCCGGCCCAGGTCGCGCCCTGGTGGGTGAGCAGGAATGGATCATAGGAATGGAAGGTCCAGATGACGTTGTCGTCGGGAATCGCCTTCGGATCGATCTTCTCCAGGGACGAGGCGGCGGAATAGCAAGAGCCGGTCAGCACCAGGGTCAGCTTCGTCGCCGACGATCGCGCCGCGGCGAACAGTTTCTGTTGGCGGTCCGGCCACAGGCTGGTGCCGTCGCTGTCGCAATCGACGATCGGTTCGTTCATCAGCTCGAAGGCAACCTTTTCAGGATCCTCCCCGGCCAAGGTGCGGCCCATCTTGCGTATCATATCGACGTAGCGGTCGAAGGTCCGCGGATCGTCCATCACCTCGGCCATGCCTATCTTGCGGCTGCCGCCGGCCGGGATCAGGTGCATGTCGACGATCACCTTGAGGCCGGCTCGATTGATCATGCGCACCGAGTCCAGCACGCTGGCATAGAGGTCGTCGCGCAGCGCCGTTGTCTGGTCGGACAGGAAAGGCGACGGGTCGACCGGCATGCGCAGGAAATCGAAGCCCGCCTCCTTGAGCGCCTTGAGATCGTCCTCCTGAAGGAATTTGCGCCATTCCGGATAGGGCAGTATGGCCTTGGCCTCGCTCCACTGGTCCTCGCCCGGCCAGGCGACCCACTGGTCGAGATTAATGCCGCGCTTCATCGAGAAGGTCGCGGCCTGGCCGGGCACCGCCAAGGCCGCCAGCACCAGCAGCGCCGCCATCAAACTCTTGATCATCGCCGTCAACAGTGCCATCCGATGTCAGATCAGGATGACGTTTGGTTGAACCGTCTTCCTGTTCCATTTCTTTCTGGAGCATGGTCTCTGGACAAACGGAAACCGTTTGTCCGAGGTCACGCGCGAAACTGGTGCCTCGCCGCGACTGAAAAAGGAAGCGCAATGGGCGATCATGGTGAATCGGCGACGCTGCTGGCCGGCCTTTCCGGCGCGCTGACGGCGTTTGGCCACCGGCTGATGGCGCGGGTCTATTATGCCGACACCGATTTCTCGGGCGTCGTCTATCACGCGCGCTATCTCGAATTCCTCGAGCGCGGCCGCTCCGACTATCTCAGGCTCACCGGCGTGCATCACACGGAACTCGCCGACGGCAAGCATGGCGAGAAGATCGTCTGGGTGGTGCGTCGCATGGAGATCGACTTCCGCATCCCCGCCCGCATCGACGACATCCTGACCGTCGACACTCGCACCGACACCATTTCCGGCGCGCGCATCTTCATGGCGCAGCAGCTCAAGCGCGGCGACGAGGTGCTGGTCGAAGCCAAGGTCGAGGCAGCGATCATCGGCGAGAATGGCCGGCCGCGGCGCTTTCCCAAGGAATGGGTAGCGGCCTTCATGCCCAGGTCCCCTGCTTCGGCTGATTGAATAGTATGACAGTGTCACACATTGTGCTACAAGGGTAACACAAGGAAGACATTCGCCATGAGAACCAGCAAACCCATAAGCGTGACGCTCGGACGCCAGCAGAGCAGCCTCGACGCCCGCCTGGCGTCGGGAGCGTACGATTCTGCGAGCGAAGTCATGCGTGCCGCGCTTCGCGCCCTTGACCGCGAGGAGCAGGTCATCACCGCCATCATGCGAGCCAAGGTGCAGGAAGCTCTCGACGATCCGCGCCCGGATATCCCCGCCGAGGATGTGTTCAAGGCATTGCGCGAGCACCATGCAGACCGCATGAAGGTTGCCAAGCGTGACGCATAGGGTCGTTTTCAGACCCTCGGCGCGCTCCGACCTCTTTGCCATTTACAACTACATCGAAAAGGAAAGCGGTGCCGCGCGTGCCGGTGGCTATATCGACCGCATCGAGGCGGCGTGCATGGCGCTGTCCACGTTCCCGGAACGTGGCATCGTTCGCGACGCCATCGGACCCGGAATCCGCGTCGTCGGCTTTGAAAGGCGCGCGTCGATCCTGTTCCGGGTTCACGAAGAGCAGGTTCTCATCCTGCGTGTCCTCTATGGCGGGCAGGATTATCCCACCCACGTGGACGAAACGGACTCCTAGCCTGTGGAAGTGCGTCGGCTGCGCCGCTGGGCGCGGCAATGCGCCGCGCCTTATTCACTAACCCATCCTTAACCATAACGGTTCATGAAGAGATTGGTGAAGATTGGCGCAATCCGGCGCCTTCCTTTCACCAATATTTGCCCTGAAAAGGCCGACAACGGCACGGTTTGGGGTGTCCGGTAGCTGCGTGCGAACCGACCACAAGGGATGCCATGGGCCAGCCGCCAGCTTCGCCCGGAAAATCTTAAGGACGTAACGATGGAAAATATCGCACTCGCCGATCCGGGCGCGCAATTGTCGATTTGGGCGCTGTTCATGCAGGCCAGCTGGGTGGTCAAGCTGGTCATGATCGGCCTGCTTTGCGCCTCGGTCTGGACCTGGGCGATCATCATCGACAAGCTGGTTGCCTATGGCCGCATGCGGCTGGCGCTGAACCGCTTCGAGCAGGTCTTCTGGTCCGGGCAGTCGCTGGAGGAACTCTACCGCACGCTCGCCGACCGCAAGACGTCAGGCATGGGCGCCATTTTCGTCGCCGCCATGCGCGAGTGGAAGAAGAGCTTCGAGAAGGGCGCCAAGACGCCGCTCGGCCTGCAGACCCGCATCGACAAGGCGATGGACCTGGCACTGACCCGCGAGATGGAGAAGCTGGAGGGCCGCCTCGGCTTCCTCGCCACCACCGGTTCGGCCGCCCCCTTCATCGGCCTGTTCGGTACCGTCATCGGCATCATGACCTCGTTCCAGGCCATTGCCGGCTCCAAGAACACCAGCCTTGCGGTGGTTGCGCCCGGCATCGCCGAGGCGCTGCTGGCGACGGCGATCGGCCTGCTCGCCGCCATCCCGGCGGTCATCGCCTACAACAAGCTGTCATCCGACGCGAGCAAGCTCGCGGTGCGCATGGAAGGGTTCTCCGATGAGTTCTCCGCCATACTCTCGCGCCAAATCGATGAAAAAGTCGCGCCGAAGGCCTGAGGAGTAACTGATGGGTATGTCCGTAGGCATGTCGGGACGCGGCGGGCGCGGCCACAGGCGGCGCGGCCGTCACCATGGGCTGATGTCGGAGATCAACGTCACGCCGATGGTGGACGTCATGCTGGTGCTTCTGATCATCTTCATGGTCGCGGCGCCGATGCTGACGGTCGGCGTGCCGATCGACCTGCCCGACACCCAGGCCAAGGCCATGAATGCCGACACGCAGCCGATCACCGTCTCGATCAATGCCGCCGGCCAGATCTATCTCCAGGAAACCGAGATCCCGATCGAGGAACTGGTGGCCAAGCTGCAGGCGATCTCCAAGACCGGCTACGAGGAACGCATCTTCATCCGTGGCGACAAGGCCACCGACTATGGCACGGCGATGAAGGTGATGGCCCGTATTTCGGCTGCCGGCTACAAGAATATCGGCCTGGTTTCGCTGCAGGAACAGGATCAATAGACGCAAGATGAAGACCGGCCTCACCACATCGGTGATCTTGCATACGGCGGTGCTGGCCTTCGGCCTGTTCACCCTGTCGGCGCCGGCCGCGCTGCCGTCCGCCGATGTCGAGTCGGTCGCGGTCGACATCGTGCCGATGGAAGCCATTGCGCAGACCTTGCAGGGCGACAAGAAGGCCGTGATGCATGAAAAGCCGGCGCCGCTGCCGACGCAGCGTCCGGACATCGTGCCGGCTTCGCAGAAAGTCGGCGAAAACAGCGTCGACACCGACAAGCCGATAACGCCGGAGGCCAAGCCGAAGCCCGTCGACACGACCTCGGCTCCGCCGCCCGCGCCGACGCCGAAGGAAATCCCGAAGACCGAGGACGTGCCGAAGCCGCAGGAAAAGCCCAAACCCACTCCGGCGACGGAAGTGGCGCCGGCGCCGCAGCCCAAGGAAGAGGTGAAGCCCGAGCCGGTCAAGCAGACGGAGCCCAAGCCGACGCCGGCCAAGCCGGCACCGACCCCGCCGCCGCAGGACAAGACCGCCGCCATCGACCCGACGCCCGTGGTCAAGCCGGATGCCGTCGCCGAGGCCATAGCCAAGGATCCGCCCACCGAAGAGACGCAATTGCCGAGCTCGGCGCCGGCGCCGGAAGCGCGGCCGAAGCCGCAGCCGGCACCGGCTGAAAGCGCCAAGGCGCCAGATCGCAAGAATGCCGACAAGCCGGTCAAGGAAGCCTCGTCGAAACCGAAATCCGACGACAAGCAGTTCAATGCCAACGAGATCTCCGCCCTGCTCGACAAGCAGAAGCCATCCGGCGGCGGCGCCAAGCGCTCGACGCAGCAGGCCTCGCTCGGCGGCGACAAGGATCAGGGCCAGAAGCTGTCGAAGTCGGAGCAAGGCGCCCTGGAAAGCCAGTTGGGTGGTTGCTGGACATTGCCGGTCGGGCTGGAAGGCTCGGAGAATTTCGTCGTCGTCGTGCGCTTCACCCTGGACAACTCCGGCAAGCTTGACGGTCGCCCATCGGTCGAGAAGTCGAGCGGCAACCGGCAGTTCGATGAAAGCGCGGTTCGCGCGGTTCAGAAATGCGACGTGGCCGGCCTGCAGGTTCCCGCCGGCAAGCAAGACATCTGGAACGACATCCGCGTCACGTTCGATCCAAGGGAGATGCTGGGCCTTTAGGCCCTGACATCCGAAAAAATCAGTATGAGAAGCGAGAAGACATGAAATCAATCCTCAAGCCGCTCCTGATGATAGCAGCCATGGCCATCGGCATGACGGCAGCCGGCACGCTGCCGGCGCTGGCGCTCGTCGAGCTCAACGTCAACAAGGGCAATGTCGAGCCGCTGCCGATCGCGATCACCGATTTCCAGGGCGGCGATGCGCTTGGCGCCCAGATCTCCCAGATCGTTACCGCCGACCTGAAGCGTTCCGGCCTGTTCGCGCCGATCGACAAGAGCGCCTTCATCGAGAAGATCACCAACCCGGATGCCGCCCCCCGCTTCGATGACTGGAAGGTGATCAACGCGCAGGCGCTGGTCACCGGCAGCGTCAGCAAGGAAGCCGACGGCCGTATTCGCGCCCAGTACCGGCTTTGGGACACTTTCGCCGGCCAGCAGATGGCAGGCGAGCAGTTCTTCGCCAATGACGCCAACCAGCGCCGCGTCGCCCACATCATCGCCGACGCCATCTACGAGCGGCTGACCGGCGAGAAGGGCTATTTCGACACGCGTGTGGTGTTCATCGACGAATCCGGCGCCAAGAACGCGCGCAAGAAGCGCCTCGCCATCATGGACCAGGACGGCGCCAATGTCCGCTATCTCTCGGATGGCAAGTCGATCGTGCTGACGCCGCGTTTCTCGCCGAACCGGCAGGAAATCACCTATATGTCCTACGAAAGCGGCCAGCCTCGCGTCTATCTCCTGCAGATAGAGACCGGGCAGCGCGAACTGGTCGGCAATTTCCCCGGCATGACGTTTGCGCCGCGCTTCTCGCCCGACGGCCAGAAGGTGATCATGAGCCTGCTGCGCGACGACGGCAATTCCAACATCTTCGCCATGGACCTGCGCAGCCGCTCGACGACGCGGCTGACCAACTCGACCGCCATCGACACCTCACCCTCCTATTCGCCCGACGGCAGCAAGGTGGTGTTCACCTCCGACCGTGGCGGTCGCGCGCAGATCTATGTGATGGGTGCCGATGGCTCGGGCCAGACCCGCATCTCCTTCGGCGATGGCGTCTACTCGACGCCGGTGTGGTCGCCGCGCGGCGATCTCATCGCCTTCACCAAGCAGACCGGCGGCGAGTTCCAGATCGGTGTCATGAAGACCGATGGTTCGGGCGAGCGCATCCTGTCGTCCGGCTTCCAGCAGGAAGGGCCGACCTGGGCGCCGAATGGCCGCGTCTTGATGTTCTTCCGCGACGCCAATGGCGGACCGAAACTGGTTTCGGTCGATCTTACCGGCCGCAACGAACAGCCTATCCCGACCGCGAACTTCGCGTCCGACCCGGCCTGGTCGCCGCTGCTGGAATAAGAGTCGGCTGAATTGCCACACATGATGGAAAGGGGCCGTTTCGGCCCCTTTTCCATGCATTGGTCGCGTTTTGGCCGCATTTCCGCCTAGGGTCCGCGCCAACTGTGGCCCGGATCAAACAGGTTGCGGACGGGCAGCTAAACCAATTTTTAACCGTGTTTCTTGAATGCCGGTTAACCCAAACGTGGTTACTGGGTGATCAACGAAATCACTCGAATATGATCACTCGCAATACGAAGGAGAGGCGGCATGGGCCGTATCGCAGCACTTACCACAAACCCGGTCATGATCGCGCTGGTGGCGATGCTCGCCATCACCGGTTGCGCCTCCAAGAAGACCCCGAACAACGCTGCTGACCTTGGCCTCAACGGCGCGGGTGCCGCAACACCTGGCTCGGCACAGGACTTTACCGTCAACATCGGTGACCGCATCTTCTTCGATACGGACTCGACCTCGATCCGGGCTGACGCACAGCAGACGCTTGCCCGCCAGGCGCAGTGGCTGAACCAATACAAGCAGTATGCCATCGTCGTCGAAGGTCACGCCGACGAACGCGGCACGCGCGAATACAATCTGGCGCTTGGTGCCCGCCGCGCCGCCGCCGCCCGCGACTTCCTGGTTTCCAAGGGCGTCGCCTCCAGCCGCCTGAAGACCATCTCCTACGGCAAGGAACGTCCGGTCGCGGTCTGCGACGACATCTCCTGCTGGTCGCAGAACCGCCGCGCCGTCACCACGCTCAGCGGCGCTGGTTCCTAAGTCGGATACAGCCGACCGGCGCGTTGCAAGAACGCGCCACAGTCGAGCGACAAAAATACAACACAGCTTTGCGAAAGGCGGCCTTCGGGCCGCCTTTTTCATATCCGGATGCCCGAAACAAAATTTGGCCGAAGTCTCGCGCCCTGCTATGAGCCGAGGGCGCTTGGCTGGTCCCACTCTGGTTGGAAGGCGCGAACAGACTAACGACACACGGCGAGAGGCACATGCATTTGAGATCGGTTCTGAGCGGCACGCTTGCGGCGCTGCTCCTATCAGGCTTCACCGCTCTGGCGAGCGGCGTGGGGGCGAGCAGCACAGGGCAATCAACCGACAGCGGCTTTTCCTTCCATCTGCCCAGCATCGAATTGCCCAAGCTTTTCGGGGAAAAGAAGAAACCGGATCAGGTTCGGATGGCGCAGTCCGATGGCACCGCCGTCACCAGCCTGGAAGACCAACTGCGGCAGATGAACGGCAAGATCGAGGAACTCAATTTCCAGGTCCTGCAGATGCAGGAGCAGATCCGAAAGCAGCAGGAGGACAACGAGTTCCGCTTCCAGCAGCTGGAAGGCGGCTCGCAGGGTGGGCAGACACCGGCGGCACCGAAGAAGAAGTCCGACGCGACCACCGACAC